>NZ_LZJP01000067.1:0-1544 GCF_001667865.1 Mycobacterium mantenii
GCCTCCAACGCCACCACCGCCGCCGGGACCATATAGGCCGGGAGCCGCTCAGCCAGCTGCGCGCGCACCTTGGCCGGATCGGCAGTCCCGGTCACATAGGCCACCAAACGCTTATCACCGGGACGGTCCTCGCGGGCCACCGCCACCGCCTGCTCTATACCGTCGAGGTCGGCCAATGCCGCCCGCACCTCGCCCAACTCGATGCGATAGCCGCGGATCTTGACCTGCTCATCAGCACGCCCCAGATACCGCAGCTGCCCATCAGAACCCCACCGCACCAAATCCCCGGTGCGATACATCCGCACTCCGGCCCCACCGAACGGACACGTCACAAAGCGCGACCCAGTCAAGCCCGGACGGCGCACATACCCGCACGCCAGGCCGCGGCCCGCCACATATAGTTCCCCGACCACGCCCACCGGCACCGGCCGCAGCAATCCATCCAAAACGAAGAAACCAAGATGACCCAACGGCACCCCGATGGGGCTGGCATTAATCTCGACATCGTCGACGACGATCTGCCGGAACGAGGCATGCACTGTCGTCTCGGTGATGCCATACATGTTGATCAGGCGCGGTAGTCCCGGGTGGGTGACCAGCCATGTGGCGAGGCGCTGTGGTTCCAGCGCTTCGCCGCCGAAGACCACAGTCTCAAGCTTTAGCTGACTGCCTAACGCGGGCTGTAGCGCATCGGCACGTTGTAGCGCATAAAAGGCCGAGGGGGTCTGGCTTAAGACGGTGATCTCTTCGGTGACCAGCAAGGCGTGGAAGTCTTGCGGCGAGCGGGCCACCTCTTCGGGCACCACGACCAGCCGCCCACCACCAAGTAGCGCACCCCAGATCTCCCAGACCGAGAAGTCGAAGGCATAGGAATGGAACTGCGTCCACACCTGCCCCGGCGCCGAGCCGAGGTCCAGTGACGCCAAGAGTTGGGTGACGTTGCGGTGGGCGACCGCCACACCCTTGGGGACGCCGGTGGTCCCGGAGGTGTAGATCACGTAGGCGATATCGTCCGGACGCGGCGACGCTAGTGCCGCGCTGGGTTGGGTGCGCACGGCGGGGTCGTCGATGTCGATGACCGCGAGGTCGTGTCGGTCGAGCCGCTGGGCCAGATCGGTGGTGGTGATGGCGGCGATCGGCGCGGCGTCGGTGAGCATGAAATCGATCCGGGCATCGGGCAGGGCGGGGTCGATCGGCAGGTAGGCGGCCCCGGTTTTGAGCACGGCCAGCATCGCCACGATGGCCTGCGGGCATCGCGGGAATAGCAGGGCCACGCATTGTCCCGGGGCGGCGCCATAGTCGCACAGCAAGTGCGCCAACCGGTTTGAGGACTCATCGAGCTCGTGGTAGCTCCACGAGTGACCCTGGAAGGTGACCGCGATCGCCTCGGGTGAGCGCGCCACTTGGTCGGCGAACAATTCCGGGATCGATACCCGTGCGGGTGCGGGCTGGGTCAACACCGCCCGATTGCCCCACTCGTTGAGGCGGGCGTGCTCGGATGCGCCGAGCAGATCGATCGACGACAGCCGCCGGGTGGTGTCGGC
>NZ_LZJP01000068.1:0-23714 GCF_001667865.1 Mycobacterium mantenii
CGCCGGCGCCTGCGCAGGGGTGGGCGTCATCCACGGGAACTGCGGCGGAGGACTGACGGACGCGGGGCTGCTCAAGTCGATCAGCGGGACGCGCGCCAGCGGATCGTCCAGCGGCAGGCCGTTGATGTTCATCGGCAGGTTGGGTCCGAGCCCTTCGGGGTGCTCGAGGTGTGCGTCGCCCAGCGGCGGCGGCGGTCCGGTCATCGGCGGCAGGTCGACCGGCACGACGCCGGTGGCGTAGGCCGCCGCCCAGCCCAGCACGTTCTGCGCGTAGGGCATCGAGTTGTTGTAGCGCAGGATGGCGGTCAAAACCTGCGACTGCTCGCGCAGGTTGAGTCCGCCGCTGCACAGGTACCGGGCGGCCGCCAGCGTGGCGTCGAAGATGTTCTGGGGATCCGCCACGCCGTCGCCCTTGCCGTCGGAGGCGTAGCGCGCCCAGGTCCCCGGCAGGAACTGCATCGGTCCCATTGCGCGGGCGTAGGTGACGCGGTTGCCGGCGCTGCTCTGGATGATCGTCTCGTTGCCCGGCAGCGTACCGTCCAGGGACGGGCCGTAAATCGGGTTGATCGCGGTGCCGCGTGCGTCGACCGCGCCGCCGCCCGCGTGGCCCGATTCGATGCGCCCGATGCCGGCCAGCAGGTTCCAGCTGACGCCGCAGCCCGGGCCCGGCACGGCCAACTGACCAGGCTCCCCGCCCACACGCCTACACTCGGCGGTGATGTCCCGCCATGACTCTTCTGATTCAGCAGCCGACCTGAACGCGGCTATCCGCACCGCCCTGGGCAAGGTGATCGACCCCGAACTGCGGCGTCCGATCACCGAACTGGGGATGGTCAAGAGCGTCGACACCGAGCCGGACGGCGCGGTGCACGTCGCGATCTACCTCACGACCGCCAGCTGCCCGAAGAAAACCGAGATCAGTGACCGCGTCAGCCAGGCGGTCTCCGACGTGCCGGGTACCGGCGCGGTCAAAGTCACCTTGGACGTGATGAACGACGAGCAGCGCACCGAGCTGCGCAAGCAGTTGCGCGGTGATGCCCGCGAGCCCGTTATCCCCTTCGCGCAACCGAATTCGCTGACGCGGGTCTACGCCGTCGCGTCCGGGAAGGGCGGCGTCGGCAAGTCCACCGTCACGGTCAACCTGGCGGCGGCGATGGCGGCCCGCGGCCTGTCGGTCGGGGTGCTGGACGCCGATATCCACGGCCATTCCATCCCCCGGATGATGGGCACCACCGAGCGGCCCACCCAGGTCGAGTCGATGATCCTGCCGCCCATCGCGCACGAGGTGCGGGTCATCTCCATCGCGCAGTTCACCCAGGGCAACACCCCGGTGGTGTGGCGCGGACCGATGCTGCACCGGGCGCTGCAGCAGTTCCTGGCCGACGTCTATTGGGGCGATCTGGACGTGCTACTGCTCGACCTGCCGCCGGGCACCGGCGACATCGCCATCTCGGTGGCACAGCTGATTCCGAACGCGGAGATCCTGGTGGTGACGACGCCCCAGCTGGCCGCAGCGGAGGTCGCCGAGCGGGCCGGCAGCATCGCGCTGCAGACCCGCCAGCGGGTCGTCGGCGTCGTGGAGAACATGTCGGGGCTCACCCTGCCCGACGGCACCACGCTGCAGGTGTTCGGTGAGGGCGGTGGCCGGCAGGTGGCCGAGCGGCTCTCCCGGGCGGTCGGCGCCGATGTGCCACTGCTGGGCCAGATCCCGCTGGATCCCGAGCTGGTGGCCGCGGGTGATTCCGGCACACCGCTGGTGCTCAGCGCGCCCGATTCGCCGGTGGGCAAGGCGCTGCGCGGGGTCGCCGACAGCTTGTCGTCGCGCAAGCGGGGACTCGCCGGTGTATCGCTCGGGCTCGATCCGACGCGGCGTTAGGTCGCGTCGGCGTCGTACGGCGCCGGGCCGTGCTGCTGCACCGGCTGCGGCGGCTGCTGCGCCGGCGGCGTTGTCTCCGGCTTGGGCGGCGCGCCATTGACGGGCCGGTCGAAGCTGCCGGTCAAGAAGGAGTCGTCGCCGTCCAGCAGATGCTTGGTCAGCGCCGCGCGTGGTGTCATGCCCCGTAGCTTCTGCAGTTCGCTCAGTGGCACGCGCAGATCGTCGAACTCGGGTCCGAGGTCCTCGCGCAGCTGGCTGGTCATCCCGCTGAGGTAGTCACGCGCCTGACGCAGGGCGTTCGACGTCCACCGGATGGCACCCGGCAGCCGCTCCGGCCCCAGGACCACCAGCCCGACCACCACGAGGACGAGCATGTGCTCCCAGCTCAGGCTGCCGAACATCAGCTGCCGTCGGGATCGGGTTTGACGGTCAGCGTGACGTGCCGCCCGTCGCGGACGACCTCGATCGGCGAATCCTGGCCGATGGTCAGCTGGCGCACGGCGACGACGAACTCGTCGGCGTCGGCGACCTTGCGGTTACCGACCTTGACGACGACGTCGTTCTCCAGGATTCCGCCCTTCTGCGCGGGGCTGCCCGCCTTCACGTTGGCCACCTGCGCGCCGGAGGCGATCGCGTTGCTCACCGACCGGGTGCTGACGCCCAGCGTCGGGTGCACGATCTTGCCGTCCTTGATCAGCGTCTGGGCGACCTCTTTGGCCTCGTTGATCGGGATCGCGAAGCCGAGCCCACTTGCGCTGTCGGACAACGACTTACCCGCGGTATCGATGCCGATCACCTGGGAATCCATGTCGATCAGCGGACCACCGGAGTTTCCGTGGTTGATCGAGGCGTCGGTCTGCAGTGCGTCGATCACCGTGTCGGTGTCCGAGCCCTCCCCCGACAGCGGCACCGGTCGGTGCAAGGCGCTGATGATGCCGTGGGTCACGGTGCTGCGCAGTCCCAGCGGTGCACCCGCGGCCAGCACCTCGTCACCCACCCGCACCTTGTCGGAATCGCCGAGGCGCGCCACCGACAGGTTGTCGACGTTGTCGACCTTCAGCACGGCCAGGTCGGTCTTGGGGTCGCGGCCCACCAGGTTCGCGGGCACCTCTTTGCCGTCGTTGAACACCACCGTCGTCTTGAACTGGCTGGGGTTGTTCGCCGCCTCGGAGATGACGTGGTTGTTGGTGACGATGTAGCCGCGGCCGTCGATGACGACGCCGGAGCCCTGCATGCCCTCCTGGTCGCTCTTGGACTCGATGGTCACCACCGCGCCCGCCGTCGCGGCCGCCACCTTGGCGAAGCGGCCGGCCGGGGCTTCGCCGTTGCCGCCGGTCGACAGCGTCACCTTCGAGGTGGTGAACGCCTCGGCGACTTCGGCCGTCTTGCGACCGATGACACCGCCGAGCAGGCCGATGACCAACGCGATCAGCAGCAGGATCAGCAACGCGAGGTAGGACACCTTGCCGCCGAACAACACGTCGCGCACGCCCAGCTTGCCGCCGTAGCCCAGCGCGGTCCCGGACCGCGTCGGGGCCACCGCCGGCGTGCCCAGGGCCGCCGCGGCACCCGGGTCTCGCCAGGGATCGTCGAGCTCGTCGGGCCCCACACCGTCTTTCTCGGCGGCCAGCGCGTTGGCGTCCACCGGGTGGCGCTGCAGCGAGTCGGGGCTACCGTCCGGCCGGTGGAACGCCTCCTGAAGGACCGGGTCGGCCGGACGGCCGCTCGGCCGGAACTCGGCCTGGTCCCGATACTTCTGCGGACGGACCCGTTCGGCCACGAACGACCCCCGCAGCCCGTCGGGACGACCGAACTCCCGGCGCGATGCGGGGTCGACCGGCGGACGCGAGATGGGGCGCGGCGCTAAGCGGTTGCCGCTGTCTTTTGCTTGGTCGGAGGTCACGTTGTCCCTTTTGGATCCTCTACTTGAACGCTCGAGACGGGCCTTTACCGGGCGAAATACGCGGCAGGGGCGTTGTCCGTGTCCACCCTAGTATCCACGGCGCGCCGTTGGTCGGCATGAACGCGCATGCGGGGTGACTGCACGGCGCGGGGCGGATCAATCGCGGGACTATCGGTAAGAAAGCGGCACGCTACCGGCGCCTACGCCGCTCACGGGCGTCGCGGTCGGCGAAACGGTCGGATGACTGCCCGGAAGGGTCGTCGAGCGATTCGAACGGAATGTCAGCGAGCATGCCGAGCAGCGCGCTCGGGATGCGGATTGGGTGCGAGTCGCGGAGCGCCGCGCGCGCCCGGCTCTGGTCGTCGACCTCGGCCGCACACTGGGCGCACAACGACAGGTGGTGTGCGGCCCGCAGGTGAGCGTTCATGCGCAGCTCGCCGTCGACGAACGCCGCGATCGCCTCGACGGACAGGTGCTCGGTAGATCCGAACTGGCGCGGGGCACCGATCGGCGCGTCACTCTGGGAGGCGAACTGAGCGGGGAGCCAGGAGAACGCGCGACGGAACACATGTCCTCGATCGGGCATCACAACTCCTCGCCACTGGATTCTTATTGCCGCCTTATCTCGAATGTAGCGCGAGCGGGCGCCCAATAGCGGGGCGAAGGCCGCAAAAGCCGCTGAATAGCTGCCCGAACGTTAGGCGGGCCCTCCGTCGTCAGGCCGACTGGGCGCGCGATGCGTCGTGATCGGGGTGCGCGGCGAGGTAGTCCCGCAGCGCCTGCCGCCCCCGGTGGATGCGGCTGCGCACGGTGCCCAGCTTGACGCCCAACGTGGCGCCGATCTCCTCGTAGGACAAGCCTTCGATGTCGCACAGGACGACGGCGGCACGGAACTCCGGCGGCAGCGAATCCAGCGCGGCCTGCAGGTCCGGCCCCAGCCGCGAGTCGTGGTAGATCTGCTCGGGGTTGGGTTCGTCGGCGGGGACCCGCTCGTAATCCTCGGGCAGCGCCTCCATCCGGATGCGCGAGCGCCGGCGCACCATGTCCAGGAACAGGTTGGTGGTGATGCGGTGCAGCCACCCTTCGAACGTTCCCGGCTGGTAGTTCTGCACCGACCGGAAGACCCGGATGAAGGTTTCCTGGGTGAGGTCCTCGGCGTCGTGCTGATTGCCGGAGAGCCGGTAGGCCAGCCGGTAGACCCGGTCGGCGTGCTGGCGCACCAGCTCGTCCCAGGACGGCATGGCCGCCTTGTCTCCGGTCGCGTCGAATACCGCGGTCCCCTGCAGCGCGTCGGACGGCTCCACCCACTCGTCGGTGGGGAGCTCCTGCGCGTGAGACATGCTGGACGGGCTGAGAAGCGTGGTGATGATCGAGTCCTCCGAATCCGGCGTGCCTAGCAGCGGCACTTCGTCATTGACGGCAACAGGTAGGTCCCAATCGGTATTCCCGGTCCAATGCCCTCCGCGATCCATAGCGCCTACCGTCGCGTACCGGAGTATGTGCGGTATAGGAACTGTCTGAGCTGAACCTGAGAAACCGTATCGTTACCTGCGCTGTGCAGGAGATATCCACCGCGCTGTGACCTTAAACGCGTGGGGCCCGTTGCGCGTGTCACCACGGCCGGATTCAGGCGCGCCTGCCGGACTGCGCGGCGAAGTGGAATACGCTGCGGGCATGGACGGCACCGACGCAGAAGCCCCCGGCCAGGCAGCGCCCAGCCGGGGCGAGTCACTCTTCGCGCACGCCGAAAGCTCGATATCCGAAGACGCGCTGTTGGCGGCCGCCCGCGAGCGGGCCATGGACATCGGTGCCGGTGCGGTGACGCCGGCGGTCGGGGCGTTGCTGAGCCTGCTCACCAAGCTCAGTGGCGGCAAGGCCATCGCCGAGGTGGGCACCGGCGCGGGCGTCAGCGGGCTGTGGCTGTTGTCCGGCATGAGCGACGACGGCGTCTTGACGACGATCGACATCGAGCCCGAGTATCTGCGGCTGGCCAAGCAGGCGTTCACCGAAGCGGGCATCGGCCCGTCGCGCACCCGGCTGATCGGCGGCCGCGCCCAAGAGGTGCTCACCCGGCTTGCCGACGAGTCCTACGACCTGGTGTTCATCGACGCCGACCCGATCGATCAGCCCGATTACGTCGTCGAGGGCGTTCGGCTGTTGCGCTCCGGCGGCGTAATCGTGGTGCACCGAGCCGCGCTGGGCGGCCGGGCCGGCGATCCGGCCGCCCGCGACGCCGAGGTGGTCGCGGTGCGGGAGGCGGCACGCCTGATCGCCGAGGACGAGCGGCTCACCCCGGCGCTGGTGCCGCTCGGCGACGGGATCCTGGCCGCCGTCCGCGACTGATTCGCGGCGTTTCACGGCTCGCTGACCGTGGCGGCGGTCTCGCGGCGCCGATCACACCTTTATGAATTCTTGATGCGCGCCTTCCTTGACTGCAGGCTGAACGAGCGTTTAGTGTACTGAACATGCGTTCAGCCGACCTGACGGCCGCCGCCCGGATCCGGGATGCGGCCATCGAGCAGTTCGGCGAGCACGGATTCGGCGTCGGACTTCGCACCATCGCCGAATCGGCCGGGGTGAGTGCCGCGCTGGTGATCCACCACTTCGGCTCCAAGGAGGGCCTGCGCAAGGCCTGCGAGGAGTACATCGCCGAGACGATCCGCAACAGCAAATCCGAGGCGCTGCAGTCCAACGACCCAGCCACCTGGTTCGCCCAGATGGCCGAGATCGAGGAGTACGCACCGCTGATGGCGTACCTGGTGCGCAGCATGCAGACCGGCGGGGACCTGGCGAACCTGCTGTGGCGCAGGATGATTGACAACGCCGAGGAATATATGGAAGAGGGCGTGCGTGCCGGGACCATCAAGCCCAGCCGCGACCCCAAGGCCAGGGCGCGTTATTTGGCGATCACCGGCGGCGGCGGCTTCCTTCTCTACATCCAGATGCATGAAACACCAACGGATCTACGTGCGGTGCTGCGCGATTATTCGCGCGACATGGTGCTGCCCGCACTCGAGGTCTACACCGAGGGACTACTGACCGACCGGACCATGTACGACGCGTTCCTGGCCGCCGAAGATCAAGGAGAATCTCATGCCGACTGACAACTCCGCCGGTTCTGCCCCCATCGAGATCCGTGGTTTGGCAAAGAATTTCGGAACGGTGCGGGCACTGGACGGCCTGAACCTCACGGTGCAGCAAGGAGAAGTCCACGGGTTCCTGGGGCCCAACGGCGCCGGTAAGTCGACGACCATTCGCATCCTGCTGGGGCTGGTGAAGGCGGACGGCGGTAGTGTGCGGCTGCTCGGCGGCGACCCGTGGACCCAGGCGGTCGCCCTGCATCGCCAAATCGCCTATGTTCCAGGCGATGTGACGCTGTGGCCGTCACTGACCGGTGGGGAGACCATCGACCTGCTGGCCCGCATGCGGGGCGGCATCGACAAGAAGCGTCGCGCCGATCTGATCGAACGCTTCGACCTGGACCCGCATAAGCGGGCGCGCACGTATTCGAAGGGCAACCGCCAGAAGGTCTCGCTGATTTCGGCATTCTCGTCGCACGCCAGCCTGCTGCTCCTGGATGAGCCGAGCAGCGGCCTGGACCCGTTGATGGAGAACGTGTTTCAGCAATGCGTGGCGGAGGCCCGCGACCGGGGCACGACGGTGTTGCTGTCCAGCCACATCCTGGCCGAAACGGAGGCGTTGTGCGAACGGGTGACGATCATCCGGGCCGGCAGGACCATCGAAAGCGGTTCGCTGGACTCCATGCGCCATCTGAGCCGCACCTCGATCAAGGCCGAAATTACCGGCGACCCGGGTGATCTCACGCGTATCAAAGGCGTCGAGGACGTCAGCGTCGAGGGCAACACCCTGCGCGCCCAGGTCGACAGCGAAAGCCTGGGCGAGCTCATCCGCGTGCTCGGCGATGCCGGAGTGCGCAGTCTCGTCAGCCAACCGCCGACCCTCGAAGAGCTTTTCCTGCGCCACTATGACACCTCGGGCGGCGACGGCTGGCACGGACGCGATGCGGAAAAGGTCTCGCTGTCATGAGCACGACCACACTGGACCGACCGTTCGCATCGGAATCGCCGGCGCCGCTTCGCGGTTCGAACTTCGCCGGAACACTCGCGATGCTGCGGCTCTACCTGCGCCGCGACCGGGTCTCGATGCCGCTGTGGGTGCTGCTGCTGTCGGTGCCGCTGGCCACGGTGTACGTGGGGAGCATCGAGAAGGTCTACCCCACCGCGGCCGCTCGCGGCGGGTTCGCGGCTTCCATCATGGCCAGCCCGGCCCAGCGCGCCCTGTACGGCCAGGTGTACAACGACAGCCTCGGCGCCGTGGGCATTTGGAAAGCCGGGATGTTCCACGTGCTGATCGCCGTGGCCGTCATCCTCACGGTGATCCGGCACACCCGCGCCGACGAGGAGAACGGGCGGACCGAGTTGGTGGACTCGACCGCGATCGGCCGCTACGCCAGCCTGAGCGCGGCGCTGCTGCTGTCGTTCGGAGCCTCGATTGCCACCGGCGCGATCGGCGCCGCCGGCCTGTTGAGCACCGACGTCCCGGCCGCCGGGTCGCTGGCGTTCGGGGCTGCGCTGGCCTGCTCTGGCCTGGTGTTCACCGCCGTCGCCGCGGTGACCGCGCAGTTGTCGCCGAGCGCCCGCTTCGCCCGCGGCGCCGCGTTCGCCGTCCTGGGCGCCGCGTTCACCCTGCGTGCCGTCGGCGACGCCGGTGACGGCACGCTGTCATGGCTCTCCCCGCTCGGCTGGTCGCTGCAGGTCAAACCCTATGCGGGCGATCGCTGGTGGGTGCTGCTGCTGCACCTGGCGACGACGGTCGTGTTGACCGTGCTGGCGTATCGGTTGCTCGCCGGCCGCGACGTCGGCGCCGGGCTCGTCGCGGAGCGGCCCGGCCCCGCAAGCGCCGCACCGGCGCTGGGCAGCGCCCTCGGGCTGACGTGGCGGCTGGACCGCGCCGCGCTGCTGCTGTGGACCGTGGGATTGTGCCTGTATGGCCTGCTGATCGGCAGCGTGGTGCACGGTATCGGCGACGAACTGGGCGGCAGCGGCGTGGCGCGCGACATCGTGGCACGGATGGGCGGCACCAGCGCCCTCGAGGAAGCGTTCATCGCCGTCGCGTTCGCCATGATGGGCATGGTGGCCGCCGCGTTCGCCGTCTCGCTCACGCTGCGATTGCACCAGGAGGAAACCGGCCAGCGAGCCGAAACGGTGCTGGCCGGTGCCGTGTCCCGAACCCGTTGGCTGGCAAGCCATTTGGTGACCGCGCTCGCCGGATCCGCGGCGGCGATGCTGGCCAGCGGGGTGACCGCCGGTGTGGTCTACGGCGTCGCGGCCGGCGATCTCGGTGCCAAGCTGCCGATGGTCGTCGCAAGCGCGGCCGTCCAACTGCCCGCCGTCTGGCTGCTGTCGGCCGTGACGGTCTGCGTGTTCGGCGTCGCACCGCGGCTGGCGCCGGTGGCCTGGGGCGTGCTGATCGGCTTCGTCGCCCTGTATTTGATCGGGTCGTTGGCCGGGTTTTCGCAGTGGTTGCTCGACCTGGAACCCTTCGCACACGTTCCGCGGATCGGCGCCGATTTCACCGTCATACCACTGTTATGGCTACTGGCCATCGACGTAGGGTTGATGATTCTGGGCATGATGGCTTTTCGGCGCCGCGATCTTCGCTGCTAGGAGCGTGATGAAAAAGACCGCAATCCAAGTGACAGCGACATCCGTCTGGGGCATCCTCTCCTGGATCCTGATCCTCCTGCTGCCGGCCGGCACGCTGCACTACTGGCAGGCGTGGCTCTTCATCGCCGTGTTCACGGTGGCGACCCTGGTCCCCACCATCTACCTGGCCCGCAACAATCCCGCGGCCCTGCAGCGCCGCATGCGCGCGGGCCCGCGGGCCGAACCCCGGAAGGCTCAGCAGCTCATCATCACCGGCTCGTTCGTGGGCCTGTTCGCGACGATGGTGTTCAGCGCGTTCGATCACCGGTTCGGGTGGTCGTCGGTGCCGGCGTGGCTATCGGTGCTCGGCGACGTGCTGGTGGGGACGGGACTCGGAATCGCCATGCTGGTGATCATCCAGAACAGCTATGCCGCCGCCACGGTCAGGGTGGAAGAGGGCCAGACGGTCGTATCCGGTGGTCTCTATCAGTTCGTGCGCCATCCGATGTATGTGGGAAATGTGATCATGATGATCGGTATCCCGCTGGCGCTCGGCTCTTACTGGGGACTGCTCTTCATCGTCCCCGGCACCCTGCTGCTCACTCTGCGCATCCTCGACGAGGAAAAGCTGCTCACCCGGGAATTACCCGGCTACCGCGAATACGCCGAGCGCGTGCGCTCCCGGCTGGTGCCCTACATCTGGTAGCCGGCCGACCGGCCGCTTAGGGTATGGGCGTGGTGCACACTCGGCCACCGGCCCTGGACCGCCCGTGGCGGCGCCCCGGCGCGCTGCGGTACGCGTTGACCAGGATCCGCGGCATCGCCAATCCGCCCGTCTCGGTCACCGACCCACCCGCCGGCCTGCACGTCGAGCGCGACGTGGCCGTCGCCACCCGCGACGGAACGCTGTTGCGGATCAACGTCTTTCGCGCAGGCGACGACGGGACGCGAACACCCCGGCCGGTCATTCTGAGCATTCACCCGTACGGCAAGGACGACCTGCCGACGCGGCGCGGCAACAAGACGACGTTCTCGAAGCAGTACCGCATGATTCGCCAGCCGCAACCGGTGGCCTTTTCCACCCTGACCGGTTGGGAGGCACCGGATCCGGCGTGGTGGACCGCGCACGGCTTCGTGGTGGTCAATGCCGACTCCCGCGGCTGCGGCCATTCGGATGGCACCGGAAACCTGTTGTCCCGCGAGGAAGCCGAGGACACCTACGACCTGGTGCAGTGGATCGCCGGGCAGCCGTGGAGCGACGGCAACGTGGTCATGCTCGGGGTGTCCTACCTGGCGATCAGCCAGTACGCCGTGGCCGCCCTGCAGCCCCCCGCACTGCGGGCGATCTGCCCCTGGGAAGGCTTCACCGACGCCTACCGCGACCTGATGTTCCCGGGTGGCGTTCACGAGACCGGGTTCAGCCGATTGTGGTCGCGCAACCTGAGTCGCGACACCCGGCAAAGCTACGACCTCGCACGGATGCAGGACGAGCACCCGCTGCGCGACGAGTTCTGGCGTTCCGTGGCGCCCGACCTGTCGGCGATCAAGGTGCCGATGCTGGTCTGCGGGAGCTTCTCCGACAACAATCTGCACAGCCGCGGATCGATCAGGGCGTTCGTCCACAGCGGCTCCGATCACGCCCGGCTGTACACCCACCGCGGCGGCAAGTGGACGACCTTCTACTCCGAAGCGGCGCTGACCGAGCAGCTGAGGTTCTTCCGGGACGTGCTGGACGGCGCCCCGGCATCCCGCAGTGTGCGCCTGGAAGTACGCGAGGACCGCGACACCGTCGCCGCGGTGCGCGAAGAAGCCGAATGGCCGCTGGCCCACACCCGTTGGCGCCCACTGTATCTGGGCGAAGCTGGCACGCTGACGCCCGAGCAGCCCGAGACTTCCGGCCACATCGAATTCGAAACGCATTCCAGCGCAGCATCTTTCACCTGGACCGCTCCCGAAGACGTCGAACTGACCGGCCCGATGGTGGCTCGGTTGTGGGTCGAGCTGAGTGGCTGCGACGACGCGAACCTGTTCGTCGGCGTGGAAAAGTGGCGCTGGGGCCGGTTCAAGGGCCGGTTCGTCGGCTTCGAGGGGTCCTACGGGTACGGGCGTGATCGGGTGACCACCGGGTGGCAGCGCGTCGCGCTGCGCGCCCTGGATCCCGAGCAGTCCCGGCCGGCCGAGCCCGTCATCACGGGCACCGATCCACGGCCGCTCTCGGCCGGCGAGTTGGCCCTGGTCGAGGTGGAACTGGGTCCGTCTGCGACGTTGTTCCGCGCCGGCGAGCAGTTGCGGCTGGTGGTCGCCGGGCGCTGGTTGTCTCCGAGAAACCCTCTCACCGGACAGTTTCCGGCCAGGTACCAGGGTTCGCCACGCGGTCGCGTCATTCTGCACTGGGGCCCGCAGCGCGGGGCGCACCTGCTGATCCCGGAGATCCCGCGCTAGATCCAGACGCCCTTGCCCACCGCGACCACACCGCCGCCGCTGATCGCGAAGCGCTCCCGGTCCTTTTCCAGATCGACACCGACCATCTCGCCCGGTCCGACGACGACGTTCTTGTCCAGGATCGCGTGGCGCACCACCGCACCGCGGCCGACACGGGCGCCGGGCATGATCACGCTGCCCTCGACGATCGCCCCGTCGTCGACCACCACGTTGGACGACAGTACCGAGTTGCGCACCGAGGCCGCCGAGATGATGCTGCCCGCACCCACCACGGACTCCTGCGCGGAACCGCCGTTGACGAACTTTGCCGGCGCCAGGTTCTCCGACTCGCCGCGGATCGGCCAGCGCTTGTTGTACAGGTTGAACACCGGATGCACCGACACCAGGTCCATGTGCGCGTCGTAGAACGCGTCCAGCGTCCCCACGTCACGCCAGTAGGCCCGGTCACGATCGGTGGCGCCGGGCACCTCGTTGTCGTTGAAGTCGTACACCGCGGCCATCCCGTCATCGACCAGTCGCGGGATGATGTCACCGCCCATGTCGTGATCGGAGTGGTCGTCGTCGGCGTCCGCGCGGATCGCGTCGATGAGCACCTTGGTGGTGAAGATGTAGTTGCCCATCGACACGAACGTCGCCTCGGGATCATCCGGGGTCCCCGGCGGATCCAGTGGCTTCTCCACGAACTTGCGGATGCGGCCCGACTCGTCGGAGTCGATGCAGCCGAACGCGGTGGCTTCGCTGCGCGGCACCCGGATGCCGGCCACCGTCGCACCGGCGCCACTGTCGATGTGGAACCGGACCATCTGCTCGGGGTCCATCCGGTACACGTGATCGGCACCGAAAACCACTATGTAGTCGGGGTCTTCGTCATAGATCAGATTGAGCGACTGGTAGATCGCGTCGGCCGAACCGGTGTACCAGCGCGGGCCGAGGCGCTGCTGCGCGGGCACCGGCGTGATGTACTCACCGGCCAGGCCGGACAACCGCCAGTTCTGCGAAATGTGACGGTCGAGTGAATGCGACTTGTACTGGGTGAGAACGCAGATCCTCAGATACCGGGCATTGACGAGGTTGGACAGCACGAAGTCGATCAGCCGATAGGCGCCGCCGAAGGGAACAGCGGGCTTGGCGCGGTCCGCGGTCAGCGGATACAGCCGCTTGCCCTCACCGCCGGCCAGGACGATGCCCAGCACGTGTGGCGCTTCCCTCATGGTTCAAACCTATCGGCCGTCGCGAAACGCTGCCAGAGGGACCGCGCTATTAGGGTGTTCTGTGCGGCTGTCCGTCAAGGTATTTGGCTGCGCACCCCGCAGAGATCGCCGCCGATTGTGGCCAACCCGACTCGCGGCGGCCCTCGTCCGCAAACTACCGTGCGGGTATGCGGGTGGCGATGATGACGCGGGAATACCCACCGGAGGTCTACGGCGGAGCGGGAGTACACGTCACCGAACTCGTCGCCCAGCTGCGCCGGCTGTGTGCGGTCGACGTGCATTGCATGGGCGCACCGCGCCCGGGCGCCCAGGGAGTGCAGGTGCACCAACCCGACCCGCGGCTGCAGGGCGCCAACGCGGCGATGTCGACGCTGTCCGCCGACCTGTTGATGGCCAACGCGGCATCGGCGGCCAGCGTGGTGCATTCACACACCTGGTACTCCGGCATGGCCGGGCACCTGGCCGCGCTGCTCTACGGCGTCCCGCACGTCCTGACCGCCCATTCGCTCGAACCGCTGCGCCCGTGGAAGGCCGAGCAACTCGGTGGGGGCTACCGGATCTCGAGCTGGGTGGAGCAGACCGCGGTGCTGGCCGCGGACGCCGTCATCGCGGTCAGCTCCGCGATGCGCGAGGACATCCTGCGCGTCTACCCCACACTGGATCCCAGCGTCGTGCATGTCATCCGCAACGGCGTCGACACCGACGTCTGGTACCCGTCGGGGCCGGTGCAAGCCGGATCGATGCTGACCGAACTCGGCGTCGACTCGGCCCGGCCCATCGTGGTGTTCGTGGGTCGGATCACGCGGCAGAAGGGGCTGGCGCACCTGGTGGCCGCCGCGCACCGGTTCAGCCCCGAGGCGCAGGTGGTGTTGTGCGCCGGTGCGCCCGACACCCCGGAGATTGCCGAAGAGATCCGCGACGCCGTGGGCGCCCTGGCCCGCAGCCGCACGGGTGTGTTCTGGATCCGCGAGATGCTGCCCATCGGGGAATTACGCGAAATCTTGTCGGCGGCATCCGTTTTCGTATGCCCGTCGGTGTACGAGCCGCTGGGCATCGTGAATCTGGAGGCGATGGCCTGCTCGGCCGCGGTGGTGGCCTCCGATGTCGGCGGCATCCCGGAGGTGGTCGCCGACGGGGTCACCGGAACGCTGGTGCATTACGACCCCGACGATGCGGGGGGATATCAGGCCGGGCTGGCCGAGGCGGTCAACGAGCTGATCGCCGACCGCGATAAAGCGCAGCGCTACGGCGAGGCAGGACGCCAGCGCTGCGTCGAGGAGTTCTCCTGGGCCCACGTCGCCGAGCAGACTCTGGAGATCTATCGGAAGGTGTGTGCGTAGTCCCGCCGTCTTCGTTCGGCGGCAAGCCCTAGGTGGAGCTTGTGACGCCCTTGAGTTCGTCACCAAGGGCAGCGGCCTCGTCTGGAGTCAGCTCGACGACCAGTCGACCGCCTCCTTCAAGTGGTACCCGCATCACGATGCCGCGCCCCTCCTTCGTCGCTTCCAGAGGACCGTCTCCGGTCCGGGGCTTCATCGCCGCCATCGAGTGCTCCCTCCAGATTCGAGCTGGCCCGCCCGTACGGACCTGGTCGGCGCCGAGCATGCCCCGCCAGCGAACTTCAAGCCATGCCCGGCATCGAACTGCGTTATCACCCCTCCATTGTTCCCTATCCAGGTCACCACTTGTACAAAGACCCACATGTGTGTGCTCAGCGGGCCGCCGCGGGCACCCAGCAACCGCGGATATGGTCATCGACCATGCCGGTTGCCTGCATCAGCGCATAGGCGGTGGTCGGCCCCACGAAGCGGAACCCACGCCGCTTGAGGTCACGCGCCATGGCCTTCGATTCGTCAGTGGCCGAGGGGATTTGGGATGCGTCGGCCGGCCGGGCCCGCGGCGACGGCGCATACGACCACAGCAGGGCCGCCAGGTCCGCGGGCGTTCCCAGTTCAGCGGCGGCGCGCGCGTTGGCGATCGTCGCCTCAATCTTGGCGCGGTTGCGGACGATTCCCTGATCCGCCATCAGCCGCCGCACGTCGGCCTCGGTGTACTCGGCGACCTCGGTGATGTCGAAGCCGGCGAACGCGCGCCGGAAATTCTCCCGTTTCCGCAGGATGATCAGCCACGACAGGCCACTTTGAAAGGCCTCCAGGCTCATCCGCTCGAACAACGCGACCCCGTCGCGCACCGGTTGGCCCCATTCCCGGTCGTGGTAGTCACGGTAGAGCTCGAAATCGGGTCCGGGCCGCACGGTCGCCCAACTGCAGCGAACCAACTCGTCTTCACTCACACTGAGTCCTGACGATCCTCGCCCTCGTCGGGTTCCCCGGATTCGCCCTCGATCTCCTGCCCGGCGGCCGGCGAGGCGTGCACCGCGGCCAGCTGGCCGCGCAGCGCCTCGAGCTCACGAGCGAGCCGGTCCAGCACCCAGTCCACTTCACTGGTTTTGTAACCACGAAGCACCTGGGTGAACTTGACGGCGTCGACGTCGGAACCGGTCACCCCGAACGCCGGCAGCACCGTCGCCGTCGTGCCGCGAGGCAGGGGCGGCAGCTGCTCGCCGCGACCGAACAACAGGCTGGCTGCGCCGAACAGGACGATCGCCACCAGCACCAGAACCACCAGGTACAGCAACACCAACGCCACGTGATCGATACTGCCCTATGCCGCCGACACGGCGACGGTCAGCGGGGCCGCACCGTATTCATCGGCGGGCGGTCCTGCAGCGACACCGGCGAGGTGTGGGGTGTGTAGCCGTCCTCGTCGGCGACGAACTGCGTGAGCCCGACGCCGGAGTCGGGAATCCCGCAGCGCGACAGCAGCGTCGCGATGACCTGACGGCTCATCGCGCCCAGTTCGCCCAGCGGCCGGTTGCGGTGCGCCCGCATCCCCAGGTTGACCTGCGCGATCGCATCCAGGCCCAACCGGTCGAAGGTGTCGATCAGCAGGCCGATCTCCACGCCGTAGCCGGGCGCGAACGGCACCGACGTCAGCAGTTCGCGGCTGGCCGCGTACTCGCCGCCCAGCGGCTGCAACACGCAGCCCAGCTCGGGCCGCAGCGCCGCCAACAACGGCCTGGCCGCCAGCTCGGTGACGCGCCCGCCGCCGGTGGGTGCCACACCACTGCCCACCTCACACCCGTCGCCCACCTCGCTGACCTTCAGCGGCCGCCGGTAGAAGCTTTTGACCAGGTGGACACCGTCGGCCAGCAGCAGCGGGCCGACCAGCCACGGCACGAACATCGGGTGCGGGTTGAGCAGGTCGGAGTCGACGAACACCACGATGTCGCCGCTGGTGGCCGCCAGCGAGCGCCACAGCGCCTCGCCCTTGCCGGGCCGGGTCGGCACCTCGGGCAGCGCCTGCTCCCGGCTTACGACCCGGGCCCCGGCCGCAATCGCCCGGATCTCGGTGTCGTCGGTGGAGCCGGAGTCCAGCACGATCAGCTCGTCGACCAATCCGTCGACCAGCGGCGAAATGCTGTCGACCACCGACGCGACGGTCTCTTCCTCGTCGAGAGCCGGCAGCACCACCGAAATGGTTCGGCCGCCCTTGGCCTCTTCGAGTTGCTGCAGGGTCCACCCCGGACGACTCGAGCTGCGGTTGGACAGCCAAACATCGCCCGGCCGGGCGGCGAGCATGCCGTCGCTGGCGAGATCGCCGGCGACCAGGTCCGATGTCGTCATGCCAGGCCCCTCACCGTGCGCGTAGGCGGGCGTGTTCCCTGGATGGAGGCCACCATTTCCAGCACCCGGCGGGTGGCCGCGACCTCGTGCACGCGGAACATGCGCGCGCCGGCGGCGGCCGCCAGCGCGGTGGCCGCCAACGTTCCCTCGAGCCGCTCGGTCAGTTCCACACCCAGAGTCTCCCCGACGAAGTCCTTGTTACTCAAAGCCATGAGCACGGGCCATCCGGTATTAACAAGATCGCCCACGTGGCGCAACAACAGCAGCCCGTGGAACGTGTTCTTGCCGAAGTCGTGGGTCGGGTCGATCAGCACCCGGTCGCGGGCCACTCCGCACGCGACCGCCCGCTCGGCGGCCGCGGTGACCTGGGCGATGACATCGTCGACCACGCCGCGGGTGGTGGTCCCGTAGTTCACCCGGAACGGGCGGGTCCGCGGCTGCGCGTTGCCGGTGTGCGAACACACCAGGCCCGCCCCGAACTCGGCGGCCACCTCCGGCAACGCCGGGTCGATGCCGCCCCAGGTGTCGTTGATCAAATCCGCGCCGGCCGCGCAGGCCACCTTGGCGACCTCGGAGCGCCAGGTGTCGGCGCTGATCAGCTGGTCCGGGTAGGCGTCGCGCAGCCATTCGATAAACGGCACCAGCCGGGCGATCTCGGTGTCGGCGTCGACCTCCTGACCGGGCCCGGCCTTGACGCCGCCGATGTCGATGACGTCGGCACCGTCGGCGACCGCCCGATGCACCGCCGCCCGGGCGGCCTCGTCGCTGAACGTCGCGCCCCTGTCGTAGAACGAGTCCGGGGTGCGGTTGACGATCGCCATGATCAGCGCGCGATCGCCCGCCACCGGGCGGCCGCACAGCATCGACCGGCCGGTCGAGGCCGGCGGTGTCGATCGGCCGGCTGACGCCGGCGGTGTCGATCGGCCGGCCGATGCCGGCGGTGTCGATTGCACACGTATATGGTGCCCGGTCGCCGCCGCCCGCGCGGCCCGGGGACCGCAGACGCAGGCCAGGCCACCGCGTGGCGACCGGAACACGCCGCCCGGGCTTCGCTGTCGGCCGTCACCCGCCGCTCGAGCGTGCGGCCAGCCGCACCGTGGACGCCGAGTGTGCGGCCAGCCGCACCGTTGGCGTCATGCGGGCACCCGCGCTCAGGGGCGTTTGCCGTCGGCCACCTCGGCCGGGTACTCGTCGTAGTACGGCACGTAGCCCTCGTCGCGCCCGGCCAGCACGTACAGCGGGTCCTCGACATCGGGGCCGTAGGCTTGGTCGCGCAGTTCCACCTTGCGGCTCTTGAAGGTCGTGGTCTGCTCGATCGACTCCACCACGCGCACGAACAGCGGCAACGCGTAGACGGGAAGCTGGTCGTACACGGCACGGGCCAACGACCGTCCGTCGAACTCGGCGCCATCACGCAGTTTGACCGCGGCCATCCCGGCGCGGCCGCCGGTGCGTGGCACCTCGACCCCGAATACCGTGCAGTTCTCCACGGATTCGTCGGACGCCAGCGCCGCCTCGACCTCCGTGGTGGCCACGTTCTCGCCCTTCCAGCGGAAGGTGTCACCGAGCCGGTCGACGAACGCGGCGTGGCCCAGACCCTGCGGGCTCATCACGTCGCCCGTGTTGAACCAGCAGTCGCCCTCACGAAAAGCGTTGCGCACCAACTTCTTTTCGCTTGACTCCTGGTCGGTGTAGCCGTCAAACGGCTGCAGTCGGTTGACCGGGCTGAGCAACAAACCCGGCTCTCCGGCCGGTACCCGACGGACCCGCCCGTTGTCATCACGCACCGGGGCGCCGGTTTCGTGGTCGTACTCGACGTAGGCCAGCGGCATCGGAAAGATGCCGGTGGAGCGGGGCACGTTGAAGATGTTGATGAACGCCGCGTTGCCCTCGCTGGAGGCGTAGAACTCGCAGACCCGGGCGATGCCGAATCGCTTGGTGAACTCGTCCCAGATCTCCGGGCGCAGCCCGTTTCCGGCGATCAGCCGCACCTTGTGCGCGCGGTCGGTCGGCTTGGCCGGCTGGTTGAGCAGGTACCTGCACACCTCGCCGATGTAGATGAACGCCGTGGCCTCGTTGGCGATCACCTCGTCCCAGAACTTCGACGCCGAGAACGACTTGCCCAACGCCAGCGTCGCCCCCGAATTGATCACCGACGACAGCGCCACCGTCAGCGCGTTGTTGTGATACAGCGGAAGGCAGCAGTAGAGCGTGTCGGAACTCTTGAGCCGCAACCCGATGCCGCCGAACGCCGCGAGCGCCTTGAGCCACCGCAGGTGCGTCATGATGCTGGCCTTGGGGAAACCCGTTGTGCCCGAAGTGAAGATGTAGAACGCGGTGTCCCTGGCGTGCACGGCCGAGGCCGAGGCGGGGTTGGTGGCAGGAGCGCTCACCGCGAACCGCTCCAGGTCCTCGACGGTTATCGTCTCGGTGCTGCCCGAGCCGCCACACTCGGCCACCGCGCTCACCAGATCGGCCTCGGCGATGAGCACCTTGGCGTCCAGCAGGCCAAGGCTGTGCTTGAGCACCTCGCCGCGCTGGTGGTAGTTGAGCATGCCGGCGACCGCCCCGCACTTGACCGCGGCCAGCATGGCCAGGACGGTGTTGGGTGAGTTTCGCAGCATGATCGCGACGACGTCGCCTTGCCCGACGCCGCGCGCGGCCAGCACGGCGGCGTATCTATTGGCGGCCGCGTTGGCGTCGCGGTAGGTCAGTTGCTGATCGCCCATCCGCAGGAAGATCCGGTCGCCGAAGCGGGCGGCGCGCTCCTGGAACACCGTGCCGATCGATTTCTTGGAGCCCGGCTGGGCCAGCAGCCCGGTCATCGCGCCGCGCGCGATCACCGGCAGGTCGGCCAGCACGGCCGGCACCCGTAAGGCGATGTCGGTCAGTTTGACCGCCGTGCGCGCTCCCCCGTCACGATCGGACACGTCATTCCCTCGATTCGTTTCCCAAAGTCAAGCTCGGCGGACAGCCTAGTAGGGGTGGCAAACCCGGCGGCGGCCTCAGGCGGGTGCGCACGCCTTTATCGCGGCACTCACCTTGTCGACCAGCACCAATCGGTCCATCGCCAGCTGGGAGACGTAACCGCTGTCCAGCAATCCGCACAGCCAGATCCACAGACCTTCGTAGTGACCGAAGGGATCCAGCAGCACGATGGGCTTGCCGTGCAGGCCGAGGAAGGCCGTCGTCCACGCGTCAAGCAACTCGTCGAGGGTGCCGATGCCGCCCGGCAACACGATGAACGCGTCGGCGCGGTCTTCCATGAGCTTCTTGCGTTCGTGCATGGTGTCGCTGACGACCAGCTCGTCGGCGTCCGCGTCGGCAATCTCGCGGCGCATCAAAACCTTGGGGATGACGCCGACCGTGCGGCCGCCGCGGGCGCGCGCCGCGCTGGCCAACGCACCCATCGCCGACACCCGGCCACCGCCCCACACCAGCGTCCAACCGCGTTCGGCGATCGCCTCGCCGAGTTCCGCAGCGACGCCGAGCAATTCGGGATGCTGCGGGCCGGATGCGCAGTACACACACACCGACCACTCGCCTGATGAATCGCGTTCGCCGGGCATATCCGCAAAGGTAGACCAACCGCATATGGCCCGTCATATCTGGGGCTTTCGCCCTGCCGCCCGGATCGCGCACCATAAAATTCGGCAGTGCCGATTCGATGGAACGTCCCCCAACATGCGACGGCCTCAGAGCGACTGGATGCGGCGCTGGCCGACGGCGCGCGCGGAGCCGTGGTGTTGGGACCCGACGGCGTCGGCAAATCCACCCTGGCCCGGGTGGCCGCCGAGCGCTTCGCCGATCGGCACCCGGACACGCGCGTCCGGTGGGTCACCGGGACCCCGACCGAGCGCGTGGTCCCGTTCGGGGCCTTCAGCCATCTGGTGGAGATCGCCGAGATCGGCAAGCCGGCCGCGCTGTTGCGGGCCGCCCGGGCATCGCTGGGCGGTGACGAGCTGCTGCTCGTCGTCGACGACGCCCAGCACCTGGACGTGCTGTCGGCCACGCTCGTGTACCAACTGGCGCGGGACGGCGCCGGACGGCTGATCGTCACAGCCCGCGCGGGCTCGCCGCCCGAGGCGATCGCGGCGCTGTGGGGCGATGGCCTGCTCACCCGGATCGACGTCGAGCCGCCCGGCGGGGCGACCGCGCCGGCGGAGATCGAGGAGTTTCTCGCCGAGCTGCCCCCGGCGGCGCGGTCGGTGCTGGAGTATCTCGCGGTCGCGGAGCCCCTTTCGGTCGCCGACCTGACCGCGCTCACCGGCGAGGGCGCGGTGGCCGACGCGGTCGCCTGGGGTGCGGCGGAAACCCGGGTGCGGGGCGGGACCTCCGACGACCCGGTCGTCTATACCGCCCACCCGCTGTTCGCCGAGCGGACTCGGGTGGGACTCGACCCCGACGACGCCCGGCGGCGACGCACCGACCTGGTCAAGTTGCTGTCGCAGCGTTCGCCGGAACATCTCAGCGACCGGCTGCGGCTGGTGAGTTTGGCGTTGGACAGCGACGCTCCCCCGCGGGGAGCCGACGTTGTCGCCGCTGCCCAGCAGGCGCTGCGGCTGGGCGACCTGGCGCTGGGCGAACGGCTGGCCCGATCCGCGCTGCAGCGGTCCGGCGGGTTGACGGCGCGGCTGGCGCTGGCGCATGCCCTGGCGTGGCAGGGCCGGGGCCGCGAGGCCGATGCCGTGCTGGCCGACGTCGACTCGACGGCGCTGACCGACGCCGCCCTGATGGACTGGGCTCTGCTGCGGGCGGCCAACCAGTTCTGGATGCTGAGCGAACCCGAGCGCGCCACCGCGTTTCTGCGGACCGTGCGCAATCGGGTCACCGATACCGGCCCGCGGACCACCCTCGACGCGCTCAGCGCAACCTTCGCGATGAACGCGGGCAATGTCGGACACGCCGTGAAGGTCGCCGGCGAAGTCCTGGCATCGCCGGCCGCGGATGACCAGGCGGTGGCCTGGGCGGCCAGTGCGGCCGCGTTGTGTGCGGCGCGCGAGGGCCGGTTCGACGACGTCGAACCGTTGGCGCAGCGCGCCTTGGGCGCCGAACATCCCGGGCTGCTGCGCTTCACGATCGGGCTGGGTCAAACCACCGCGCTGTTGATGGCCGGCCGGCCCGAGCATGCCCGCCGGCTCGCCCAGCAGTTCACCGACTTCGCCGAGCTGCAACAGCCGGGCCGGGCGATCGGCGAGGTGCTACTGGCGCATGTGCTGCTTGCCGCCGGTGAATTCTCTTCCGCGGCAGCGCTATTGGCGCCCGCCGCCGCCACCTTGGAGCGCACCGGTTACTCGTGGGGGCCGCTGTCGCTGACGCTGCTGGCCACAGCGCTGGCCCAGCGGGGCGATACCGCCGCCGCGGCAAAAGCGTTGAGCAGGGCCGAATCCCGGCACGGCACCAAGTCGGCGTTGTTCGCGCCCGAGCTAGGCGTGGCGCGGGCCTGGCGGCTGGCCTTGGTACGGGACACGCACGGCGCGGTGGCCGCCGCGCGCGACGCCGCCCGGATGGCCGAACGCGGCGGGCAGCGAGGCGTGGCGCTGCGGGTCTGGCACGAGGCCGTGCGGCTGGGCGACGGCCGGGCCGCCGATCCGCTGGCCCGGCTCTGTAACGAGATCGACTGCGTCGCAGGCAGAATCGCGCTGCAGCATGCTCGCGCGCTGGCCGCCGGCGATGATGCGGCGCTGCGGACGGTGTCCGACGAGCTGACGTCGATCGGCATGCATGCGGCCGCCGCCGATGCCGCCGCGCAGGCGCAACGGTGCGGGGCCGGTAACGTTTAGCCGCTCAGGTAACCGCGCAGCACGTCTACCGCGGCGGTGATGTCGGCGACCGCGACCCGCTCGTCGCGCTTGTGCGCCAGATTGGGATCACCGGGCCCGAAGTTGACGGCCGGTATGCCCAGCGCGGCGAACCGCGCCACGTCGGTCCAGCCGTATTTGGCCCGAACGTTGCCGCCGGCGGCCTCGACTAGAGCCTTGGCGGCGGGTTGGGACAGTCCGGGCAACGCACCCGCCGCCGCGTCGGTCTGTTCGATGTGCACGTCGAGCCCGGCGAGCACGTCGTGCACGTGTTGCAGGGCATCGGGCAGCGACCGGTCGGGCGCGAAACGGAAGTTGATCGTCACCGCGGCGGCGTCCGGAATGACGTTGCCCGCCACACCGCCGTCGATGCGCACGGCCGACAGGCCCTCGCGGTAGACGCAGCCGTCGATGTCGACGCTGCGTGCCTGGTAGGCGGCCAGCCGCTCCAGCACGGCGCCGAGTTTGTGAATGGCGTTGTCTCCCAACCAGGATCGCGCCGAATGGGCACGGGTCCCGGTGGCGCTGACCACCACCCGCAGCGTGCCCTGACAGCCCGCTTCGATGTAGCCGCCGGTGGGCTCGCCCAAGATGGCCACATCCGCGGACAGCCAGTCCGTCAACTCGCGTTCGATGCGGCCCAATCCGTTTGCGGCGGCCTCGATTTCCTCGCAGTCGTACATCACCAGCGTCAGATCGTGCACCGGCTCGGCCACGGTGGCGGCGAGATGCAGAAAGACCGCGTCCCCGGATTTCATGTCCGCCGTGCCGCAGCCGTACAGGTCGCCGTTTTCGCGGCGGCTGGGCAGGTTTCCGGCCACCGGCACGGTGTCCAGGTGTCCGGCCAGCAGCACCCGCGACGGCCGCCGGTGGTGGGTGCGCGCCAGCACCGCGTTTCCGTTCCGGACGATCTCGAACCCGGAGGTCTGCGCCCGCAGCGCGGCCTCGACCTCGTCGGCCAGCCGCGCTTCGCCCCTCGATTCGCTGGGGATGTCCACCAGCGCCGCGGTCAGCGCGATCGGATCGCCGCGTAAGTCCAGCACGGTCTCAGGGTAGTGGCGATCGCCAGCGCGGCGGAGCCGGGCGCAGCGGATCGCCACCATCGGGTCCGTGGCGATCGCCAGCGCGGCGG
>NZ_LZJP01000069.1:0-123922 GCF_001667865.1 Mycobacterium mantenii
CAATCACCACCGCGGCCACACCGCACTCGGCGGCCAACCACCCGCCACGCGCGTACCTAACCTCTCAGGTCAGTACAGCTAGCCACGCAGGCAACCCCGGCTGTTTGAGCGTTTGCTAAGGCAGCTCTGGCAGTGCTCGAAAATCCGTCGGCGCCCCTCGCACAGGCCTAGATCGCGGGGTTACCGTCGAGTAATGAGCGTGACGGACCTTAGCGGCGGCCTGGCCCGCGACCTGCCGACGCAGCTGGTCGGCAACACCGTTGTGGACTACGGCGACCGGGCGCTGATGGTGCAATGTGGCAGTACCGCCGAGGTATTGGCGTGGGCGGGCGCGCTGCGCCGCGATGCGCTGCCTGGGGTGGTCGACATCGTTCCGGCGGCCCGCACGGTGCTGGTGAAGCTCGACGACCCGCGGCGCCAAGGGTTCATCCGTCAGCGGCTGCGCAAGATGCGCGTCGACGCCACCGGGACCGCGGACTCGCAGCGCCGCGCCGACGTGGTTATCGACGTCGTCTACGACGGTCCGGACCTGGCCGAGGTCGCCGACCACACCGGCCTGACCATCGCGGCGGTGATCGAAGCGCACACCGCCACGCCGTGGCAGGTCGGATTCAGCGGATTCGCACCAGGTTTCGCGTATCTGGTGGACGGCGACCCGGGCCTGCGGGTGCCTCGCCGCCCGGAGCCGAGGACCTGGGTGCCGGCCGGCTCTGTCGCCCTCGCCGGTGAATTCAGCGCGGTATATCCGCGACAGTCCCCCGGTGGCTGGCAACTCATCGGCCGCACCGACGCGGTGCTGTGGGACCTGCAGCGTCCGAACCCGACCTTGCTGACGCAGGGCGTGTGGGTTCAGTTCCGGGCCGTCTAGCCATGTGGCGATCGCGAGCGCGGCGCAGCCGGGCGAAGCCGGTCGCCACCGTAACCAGTGGCGATCGCGAGCGCGGCGCAGCCGGGCGCCACCCTAGCTAAGGAGACAATCGTGGCAACGCTGGAGATCCTGCGCACCGGGCCGCTCGCCCTCGTCCAGGACCTGGGCCGTCCGGGACTGGCCCACCTGGGGGTGAGCCGGTCGGGGGCCGCCGACCGGCGGGCACACAAGCTGGCCAACCGGCTGGTGGCCAACCCCGACGACCGTGCAACCGTGGAAATCACGTTCGGCGGTTTCGCGGCCAAGGTGTCCGGCGGCGACGTCGACATCGCGGTGACGGGCGCCGACACCGACCCCACCGTCAACGGAATCAAGTTCGGCACCAACAGCATTCACCATGTGCGCGATGGCGAGGTCATCTCGCTGGGCGCCCCCCGCGCGGGCCTGCGCAGCTACCTGGCGGTCCGCGGCGGTATCTGCGTGGAGCCGGTACTGGGCTCGCGCAGCTACGACGTGATGTCGTCCATCGGCCCGTCGCCGCTGCAGGCCGGCGACCGGCTGCCGATCGGCGAGCACACCGACGCCTACCCCGAACTGGACCAGGCGCCGGTCGCGGCCATCACGGCCCATGTCGTCGAGCTGTTCGTGGTCCCCGGACCACGTGACGATTGGTTCGTCGATCCGGACCGCCTGGTGCACACCTATTGGATGGCGTCCGACCGCAGCGACCGGGTGGGAACGCGGTTGACCGGCCGGCCCCTGCAGCACTGCTACCCGGACCGGCAGCTCCCCAGCGAGGGTGCCACCCGTGGCGCAATCCAGGTGCCGCCCAACGGTTTACCGGTCATCCTCGGCCCCGACCATCCCGTCACCGGCGGATATCCGGTGATCGGCGTGGTGGTCGATGAGGACGTCGACAAGATCGCCCAGGTGCGGCCGGGCCAGGCGGTGCGGCTGCACTGGGCCCGGCCCAGGTCTTTGGTTGGCGCCCCCTCCGCCGCTGCGAGTTGGCCGGTTTCCTAACACAATTCATCTGCCGGATCTCGATGCCGAGGTCGGCTGTATCGCAGCTCACACGGCGCCGGTTGGATGCGTGAAATCACTTGATCGCGACGCACATTCACAGTTTTCCCGGCGCATGTCGGCGAACTGACTTTCCCCTCAGGGATTTACCAGACAACTGGTAAACAACTAACAGGCGATATGGGCCGGTTCCGGTTGACCCGCTCACGTCTTAAATGTGAGCATCGGAGCACACGGCGGGGCATGAGCCCCTTCATTCGAGGCGCCCACGCGTCGAAAGCCGGCCTCCGGACAGCTTTCCCGACACCCGGGCTGGCGCAATGCCCCCTGGCTCGGCGGCGGTCGGATGCGGCGGTTCGTGGGCCTGACGAGAGGGATCTGTATGCACGCCAGCTGGCGGGATGTCGTCGATACGCCATCGCATGGTTCCATACCGAAACGCGCCCAAGCAATTTCGTCGACGGGTGAACGAACGTGAGCGCGGTTCCGCGGAAAGGCGACGCTATGGGCCGCAACCACCGCATCGCGGACTGGAACCCGGAGGACACCGCGGCGTGGGAGGCCGGCAACAAGAAGATCGCCCGGCGCAACCTGCTCTGCACGATTGCCGGTGACCACGTGGCGTTTTCGATCTGGACCCTGTGGCCCGTCATGGCGCTGTTCATGCCGGGGTCCGTCTACGGCTTCTCCGCCAGCGACAAGCTGCTGCTGGGAGCCGTTGCCACCCTGGTCGGTGGTTGCGCCCGGATCCCCTACACCTTGGGCATCGCCGCCGCCGGCGGTCGCAACTGGACGACGTTCTCGGCCTTCGTGCTGCTGATCCCGACGGTCGGCACGATCGTGTTGCTGGCCAATCCCGGTCTGCCGTTGTGGCCCTTCATCGTGTGCGCCGCGCTGACCGGGCTGGGCGGCGGCAATTACGCCGCCTCGCTGGCCAACGTGAATGCCTTCTACCCGCAGCGGCTCAAGGGGGCCGCGCTGGCGATCAACGCCGGTGTCGGCAACCTCGGGGTGGCCGTGATTCAGCTGGTCGGGCTGCTGGTGCTGGCCACCGCCGGGCACGAGGCGCCCTACTGGGTGTGCGCGGTATACCTGGTGTTGCTGGCCGTCGTGGGCATCGCGGCCGCGTTGTTCATGGACAACGTCCATCACGGCACCGAGCTCAACACCATGCGCGCCATCCTGTTCGAACGGGACACCTATGTGATCTCGCTCCTGTACATCTGCACCTTCGGCTCGTGGATTGGGTTCTCGTTCGCGTTCGGGCAGGTGATGCAGGTGAACTTCCTGGCCAACGGGGAGAGCGCCAAGCATGCGGCGCTGCACGCCGCGCAGGTGGCCTTCCTCGGCCCGCTGTTGGGTTCCTTGGCCCGCATCTACGGGGGGCGGTTGGCCGACCGCATCGGCGGCAGCCGCGTCACGCTGGCGGTCCTGGCGGGCATGACCCTGGCAGCCGGTCTGCTGGTCACCATCAGCACCGTCGACGATCAGAACACCGGCACGCACCACACCAGCATGATCGGCTTCGTCTGCGGCTTCATGGTGCTGTTCATCCTGTCCGGCATGGGCAACGGATCGGTGTTCAAGCTGATCCCCTCGGTTTATGAGGCACGCAGTCGCTCGCTGGACATGAGCGAGGACGAACGTCGGCACTGGGCCCGCGCACACTCGGGATCGCTGATCGGCATCTGTTCGGCCGTCGGAGCGCTCGGCGGCGTGGGAATCAACCTGGCGCTGCGCCAGTCCTACCTCAGCACCGGCACGGAAACGTCGGCGTACTGGGCATTTCTGGCGTCCTATGTCGTGGCGGCGATCATGACCTGGATCGTCTATGTGCGCCGGCCGGCGTCGGCCCCTGGCCTGTCCGGGTCGGCGCCGGAAACCGAGGCCGCCCGTGTGTGAGCGGACTCGCAACACGGGCAATGCCGCAGCAATTGACCGGTAACGCAACCGAAACGTCACAGGCATACACACTTCATATGGCCCCCCAACTGGCCCCGCCCGACTCCGCGCCGCTGACCGGCTACCGGATCGCCGTCACATCGGCGAACCGCGCCGAGGAGCTGTGCGCGTTGCTGCGCCGTAACGGCGCCGAGGTTTCCAGTGCCGCGGCAATCAACATCATCGCGCTGCCCGAAGACGACGAACTGCAGAACCACACCGAAGCGGTGATCGCCGAACCGCCCGATATCTTGGTGGCGCACACCGGTATCGGCTTCCGCGGCTGGGTCGCCGCGGCCGACGGGTGGGGATTGGCCACCCAACTGCTGGCGTCGCTGTCCAAGTCGCGGATCGTGGCCCGCGGACCGAAGGCGACCGGCGCGTTGCGTGCCGCCGGGCTGCACGAGGAGTGGTCACCCAAATCCGAATCGTCGCGCGAAGTCCTGCGCTACCTCCTCGAATCGGACGTCGCCGGTAAGCGGATCGCCGTCCAGCTGCACGGCGCCGCCGACGGCTGGGACCCGTTCCCCGACTTCATCAATGGATTGCGCTCGGCGGGCGCACAGGTGGTCCCCATCCACGTCTACCGCTGGAAGCCGACACCGGCCGGCGGCGACTTCGACCAACTCGTCGCCTCGGTCGCACGTCGCCAATTCGACGCAGTGACCTTCACCTCGGCGCCCGCCGGCGCCGCGCTGCTGGAGCGCAGCCGCGAGTTGGGCATCGAAGATCAACTGCTGCAAGCGCTTCGCAGTGACGTGCATGCGATGTGCGTCGGCCCGGTCACCGCGCAACCTTTGGTGCGTGCGGGAATCCCGACGTCGTCGCCCGAGCGAATGCGGTTGGGCGCGTTGGCCCGTCACATCGCCCAGGAGCTCCCGCCGCTGCGGTCGTGCACCATCCGCGCAGCCGGCCACGACATCGAGATCCGCGGAACCTGCGTGCTGGTCGACGGAGCGGTGAAGTCGCTGTCGGGATCCGGCATGGCGACCCTGCGCGCGCTGGCACAACGCCCGGGAGATGTCGTCGCGCGCAACGACTTACTACGGGTGCTCCCCGGCAACAGCAATGACCCGCACGCCGTCGACACCGCAGTGCTGCGGCTGCGAACGGCGCTGGGCGACAAGAACATCGTCGCGACCGTCGTCAAGCGCGGCTACCGGCTCGCGATCGACCACTCGGAAGAAGCCCCATGGCACTGATCCTGGTAGCGCACGGCACCCGCAGGCCGGGTGGCGTCATGATGATCGAAGACCTTGCGGCACAAGTCGGTACGCTTGTCGGCGGCACGGTCGACGTTGCCTTCGTCGACGTGGTGGGGCCCACCCCCAGCGAAGTCCTGGCGCGCGCGAAGACCGCCGCCCGAGCCGCCATCGTGGTGCCCGCGTTCCTGTCCCGCGGTTACCATGTCCGGGCCGATCTGCCCGCCCACGTCGCGGCCAGCGGACACTCGAACGTGACCGTCACCCCCGCGTTGGGTCCCAGCGGCCAGATCGCCCGCATCGTCGGCGACCAACTGGTGAAATGCGGCTGGCGCCCGAATGATTCGGTTATTCTTGCGGCCGCGGGAACCTCGGATGACAAGGCTCGTACCGACCTACACACCACCGCGACATTGGTGTCGGCGCTGACCGGCTCGCGGGTGAGCCTGGCGTTCGCGGCCACCGGTGAACCGCAGTTGCCCGAGGCCTTGGAAAGGGTCATAGACCGGGCGCGGGCCCGGGCGCGCCGCACCGGCGGACGCGTCGTGGTCGCCTCATATCTGCTGGCCGACGGCCAGTTCCAGGAACGGCTACACGGCTGCGGCGCCGACCTGGTCAGCGAGCCGTTGGGCACCCACCCCGGGCTGGCACGCCTGGTCGCGAACCGATTCCGGCGGGCCCTGCCACCAGTCCTCGCCCCGACCGCCCGGCATGCGTCGCGCCGATCGAGCCCGCACCAGCTGGCGCACGGCCGCATCGTGCGGTCAATTCCGTAGCGCCAAACGCCCACCGGCGAGCCACGCCGAGGCGCGGCATTCCTTGATCTTTGGTCTCAGACCGGCGATCCTGGCGTTATGCCCCGTCGCGAAGAGCCATCGCATGGGATTCTCGACCCGGTCGCCAAGATGTTGCGGTTGCCCTTCGGCACACCGGAATTCATCGACCGAATCGTCACCGGCGGAGTCAATCAGGTGGGCCGCCGGACGTTGCGCATGCTGATCACGACGTGGGATGCCGCCGGTGGCGGCCCGTTCGCGGCCAGTGCCGTCGCGTCGACGGGGATGGCGAAGACCGCCGAAATCGTCCAGGGCATGTTCATCGGCCCGGTCTTTGGCCCACTGCTGAAAATTCTGGGTGCCGACAAGGTCGCCCTGCGTGCCTCGTTGTGCGCCTCACAACTGGTGGGCCTGGGCATCATGCGGTACGGCCTTCGCTCCGAGCCGCTGCACTCCATGTCCGTGGACGCACTCGTCGACGCGATCGGGCCGACGATGCAGCGTTATCTGGTCGGCGACATCACCCGGTGATATCCGGGCGTGGGGCTCAGGCGGCCCGCGACTGGTAGTCCCGCCCGACCTGAACGTAGCCGTCGGCCGTGATCCGCACCGGGTACACCGGCACCGACACTGCCGGATCGTCCAGGCAGGAGCCGTCTTCCAGCGAGAACGCCTGCTTCAAGATCGGCGACTGAACCGTCACGCGGCCGTCGCGGTCGCCCACGATCCCGCGGGACAGGACCGCCGCCCCGGAGAACGGGTCGACGTTTCCCACCGCGTGCACCGAGCCGTCGTCGAGCCGGAACAACGCCGCCTGGGAGCCGTCGTCGAGCAGCACGCCCACACCGCGGCCGGCAATCAGATGGTCGTAGGCGCAGGCGCTGGTCCACACCGCAATGTCGTTGAGAAGTGTCATGATCCCTTCCTCATTCCTCCGGAGTTGACGCTGCACGGACCCGCGGCATGCCAATGGACACAGGGATTTTGCGCCCGGCATGCTCGGTGAAGGTCACCGTCGAGTCGACGGCGTCCGGGGCGTTGACGAACGACACGAACCGCGACAGCTTGTCCGGGTCGTCCAGCACGCCCTTCCATTCGCACTTGTAGTTCTCCACGTGCCGCTCCATTGCGGCTTCGAATTCCGCGGCCAGTCCCAGCGAGTCGTCACACACGACCTCGCGGACGTGGTCGAGTCCGCCGTCGAGCGAATCGACCCACGGTGCCGTGCGTTGCAGCCGGTCGGCCGTCCGGATGTAGTACATGACGAACCGGTCGACGTAGCTGACCAGTGTTTCGGTGTCCAGATCGCTGGCCAACAGCTGCGCGTGCTTGGGCGTCATGCCGCCGTTGCCGCCGACGTAGAGATTCCAGCCCTTTTCGGTGGCGATGACGCCCACGTCTTTCGAGCGGGCTTCGGCGCATTCGCGCGCGCAGCCCGAGACGCCCATCTTGATCTTGTGCGGTGCTCGCAGGCCGCGGTAGCGCAGCTCCAGATCGATGGCCAGCTGCACCGAATCCTGCTGCCCGTAACGGCACCAGTCGGTGCCCACGCAGCTCTTCACCGTGCGCAACGCTTTGCCGTACGCGTGGCCCGATTCCATGCCGCCGTCCACCAGGCGCTTCCAGATCTCCGGCAACTGATCCACCCGGGCGCCGAACATATCTATCCGCTGGCCACCGGTGATCTTGGTGTAGAGCCCGAAGTCCTGGGCGATCTGGCCGATCAGGATCAGGTGCTCGGGCTTGATGTCACCGCCGGGAACCCGCGGCACCACCGAGTAGCTGCCGTTCTTCTGGATGTTGGCCAGGAAGTGGTCGTTGGAATCCTGCAGCGAGGCCTGCTCGCCTTCCAGGATGTGGTCCGAGCCGGTGGATGCCAGGATGGAGGCCACGACGGGTTTGCAGATGTCGCAACCCTTTCCGCGGCCGAAGCGCTCCAGTAGACCCGAGAAGGTCCGGATCTCGGTCGCCGAGATGATCTCGAACAGCTCCGCCCGCGACTGGCTGAAGTGCTCGCACAGCGCCTTGGACTGCTCCACACCCTCGGCTTCCAGCAACTGCTTGAGCAGCGGCACGCACGACCCACACGAGGTGCCGGCCGAGGTGCACGACTTGAGCGCCGGGACGTCCGCGCAGCCGTCGGCGATCGCGCATTTCAGGTCGCCCTTGGTGACGTTGTTGCACGAGCAGATCTGCGCCGAATCCGGCAGCGCCCCAACGCCCAACGCCGTACCACCGCCGGATTGGGCCGGCGCGATCAGCGCGAGCGGGTCACCGGGCAGCTCGCTGCCGACCATCGGCCGCAACACCCCGTAGGACGAGGCGTCGCCGACCAGCACGCCGCCGAGCAGCGTCTTGGCATCGTCGGAGAGCACCAGCTTGGCGTAGGTCCGGTTGACCGCATCGTTGATGGCGACCTCGAGGCAGTTCTCGGTCACCCCCATCGCGTCACCGAAGCTGGCCACGTCGACGCCCAGCAGTTTGAGCTTCGTGGACAGGTCGGCCTCGCCGAATTCGGCGACGCCGTCCAGCAGCCGGTCGGCCACCACCTCGGCCGAGGTGTAACCCGGGCCCACCAGGCCGTAGCACCGGCCGCCGATCGCGGCGACCTCACCGATCGCGTAGATGTCGGGATCGCTTGTCTGGCAAGCCACGTCGGTGAGCACCCCGCCGCGCTCGGCGCGGTCGAGCCCGGCGGCGGTCGCCAGCTCGTCGCGCGGGCGGATGCCGGCCGCGAAGATCACCAGACCGGCGTCGATGACCTGGCCGTCGGTCAGGCTCACCCGCACCGAGGTGGAGCCGTCCGAGTGGTCAATCGCCTCGATCGATTCGGTGCCCGTTCCGACGTGCACCGAGATGCCGAGCTCGCCGATCATCCTGGCCAGCAGCGCACCGCCGGCCTCGTCGATCTGCTGGGCCATCAGCCGTGGCATCATCTCGATGACGTGGGTCTGCAACCCGAACTGGCGCAACGCATTAGCGGCTTCTAGTCCGAGCAGCCCGCCGCCGATGACGACACCCGCGGTGGCATGCGAGGTTTCGACGGTGCGCTGCGCGTCGGCACGGATGGCGTCCAGGTCGTCCAGCGTCCGGTACACGTGACACGCGGGCAGATCGTGGCCCGGCACCGGCGGCACAAAGGCATACGACCCGGTCGCCAGGACCAGCGCGTCGTAGCCGTGCCGTTCACCGTCGGCGGTGACCACCGTCTTTGCGGCGCGGTCTATTTCGGTAACGCGCTGGTTTAGCACCAGCCGGACCAATTCGTCACCCTCGTAATCGTTGCCGGGCAATGCCAGGAGCTTGCGATCCCAGCTCTCGGTGTAGGAGGTCAGCCCCACGCGGTCATAGGCCGCGTCCGTCTCCTCGGCGAAAACCGTGATGCGCCACAACCCCTCGGTGTCGCGGGCGCGGAGCGCCTCCACGAACCGGTGCCCCACCATGCCATGTCCGACTACGATGATGTGACGAGGCGCACAAGTGGCGCGCGAAATCCCGTCTGCAGACATGGCTTTGAGAGTAACGGCCAGAAATTACGTTCTTTTCGCGCAATGTGACGGTCCTATGACGAGGATCTCACAACTCACAGGAAGGCCTGTGATTGAGCGTTCGCTGCCGGCGAACGGCGAGGTGGAACTTAAGCGGGGTCGACTCATGTTTGTCCTAGTAGCCGGTCGCGGAGGCACCGGTCACAGGAATCTCACACTGAAGCTCAAGGAATTAGAAGGGAAGCGTCATGAGTAACCTCGCATTGTGGTCGCGGCCGGCCTGGGACACCGACAGGTGGTTGCGCGACTTTTTCGGACCCGCCGCCGCGGCGGACTGGAACACCCCGTCGACCAGCGGTTTCAGGCCCGCCGCCGAGATCGTCAAGGACGGCGACGACGCGATCGTACGGGTCGAGCTGCCGGGTGTTGACGTCGACCAGGACGTCAACGTGGAGGTCGACCGCGGGCGTTTGGTCATCCACGGCGAGCACCGCGACACGCGCTCCGAAGAGAAGCACGGCCGCACACTGCGGGAGATCAAGTACGGATCGTTCCGCCGGTCGTTCCAGCTGCCCGCCCACGTCACCGGCGACGCCATCACGGCGACCTACGACGCCGGCGTGCTCACGGTGCGGGTCACGGGTGCATACGCCGGAAACCAGGCACAGCGCATCGAGATCACAAAATAGTCTCCGGACAGTTCGGAGATAAGTAGCCGAATCCGGCGGGGCCGCAACGGCTTCGCCGGATTCAGCGCGTCAGCCCCAGCGGGCCAGCAGCTCCTTGGCCCGGGCCGCCAGCGCGGCCTGCAGGAACGGCCCGAAGCTGATGCGCGCCACGCCCAGTGGACCGAACGACGCCGGGTCGTCCTGATCGGGCAGAGCGATCGCGTTGACCGGCAGCTCCAACTCGGCCGTCAGGCGTCGCAACGTGTCGGGCTCGTGGCGGCCCACCGGATACAGCACGTCGGCGCCGGCGGCGGCCGCCAGATTCAGTCGTGCCACCGCGCGGTCGACGCGATCGGAGGCCTCGCCGTCCTGGCGCAGGAACAGATCGGTCCGGGCGTTGATGACCACGTGGACCCCGGCTGCGTCCGCGGCCGACCGCAACTCGCCGACCAACTCGGCGTGCTCGCCGGCGGACCGCAGCCGCTTGCCCTCCGAGTGCACGGTGTCCTCGATGTTGAGTCCGACGGCCCCGACGCTCAGCAGGCCCTCGATCAGGCGGGCTGCCGGCTGCCCGTAGCCGGATTCGATGTCCACCGACACCGGGACGTCGACCGCGGCGGTGATCTGGGCGACCCGGGTGAGCACCTCGTCGAACGACATGCCCTCGTTGTCGGGTTTGCCGACCGAGTCCGCCATCGGATGGCTGCCCACGGTGAGCGCGACGAACCCGGCGCCGGTGGCCAGCCGCGCCGACCACGCATCCCACACGGTCGGCAGGACGACCGGGTTGCCCGGCCGGTGCAGTTCCAGCAGCGTCGTGGCCCGCTCGGCCGGGGTGGTGCGTCCCGTCATAAGTGTTTGCTCCCTCGGCATCCGGACCCAACGGCCTGACGTGCGGCGTGTGCCGTGGATAGTATCGAGGGCGAACTGTGATCCGAAACACTGCCGAGGAGATCCGTTGACGAGCACGACTGGCGCGACCGAGTTCGCCGAACTGCACGACCTCATCGGCGGTCTGCGGCGGTGCGTGAGCTCACTGCGGGCCCGATACGGTGACAGCCCGGCGATGCGGCGCATCGTCATCGACGCCGACCGCATCATGTCCGACGTCGACCTGCTCGACAGCGACGCGTCCGAATTGGACCTGGCGGGTGCCACCGTGCAGCAGTCCGCCGAGAAGATCGTCATTCCCGACACCCAGTACGACAGCGAATTCTGGCGCGATGTCGACGACGAGGGTGTCGGCGGTCACAGCAGGTCCTGAACAACCCAGGCCCCCAGGAAAGGGGGGCTTCTGTCTGTGTACCCTTCGAGCTACAGCCCGTTCGAAGAGGAACACACTAAATGAGCGCACCTACGGCGAACCGTCCTGCGTCCGGTGTCTTTTCACCCACGCGTGCCCAAATCCAGCAACGCACCTTACGCACCGACCGGTGGTGGATGTCGCCGCTGCGAATCGATCTCGGCTTCGCCGCATTCATTATTTATGCGACGGTGCGGGCGTTCCTGCAGAACAACTACTTCGTTCCCCAATACCACTACCTGACACCGTTCTACTCGCCGTGCGTCAGCACCGGCTGCTTGAAAGAGGCCAGCGAATTCTGGCCACAGGTCCTGCCGGACGTGTGGTGGCTGCCTTACGCGGCGCTGACGCTGCCGTTCCTGTTGCTGTTCCGGCTGACCTGCTACTACTACCGCGGCGCCTACTACCGCACGGTGTGGCAGTCGCCCAGCGCCTGCGCGGTGGCCGAGCCCCGCGTCCACTACACCGGCGAGACCAGGTTCCCGCTGATCATCCAGAACACGCACCGGTACTTCTTCTACATCGCCGGGATCATCTCGGTGATCAACACCTACGACGCGATCGTCGCGTTCCACTCCGACAGCGGGCCCGGTGGATTCGGCTTCGGCCTGGGCAATCTGATCCTGCTCGGCAACGTCATCATGCTGTGGATCTACACGCTGTCCTGCCACTCCTGCCGGCACGTGACCGGCGGGCGGCTCAAGCACTTCTCAAAACACCCTGTGCGGTACTGGATCTGGACCCAGGTCAGCAAGATCAACACCCGGCACAAGATGTACGCGTGGATCACCCTGGGCACCCTGATGGTCACCGACTTCTACGTCGCACTGGTGGCCAGCGGCACCATCCCTGACCTGAGATTTGTTGGCTGACAAGCCATCTCGAAATAAATCAGAATTTAGCTAGCGAGGGTTTCATGGTTGAAATCGAGCGGCACACGTACGACGTGGTCGTGATCGGTGCCGGCGGCGCCGGACTGCGTGCGGTTATCGAAGCGCGCGAACGGGGTCTGCGGGTCGCGGTGGTGTGTAAGTCCCTGTTCGGCAAGGCCCACACGGTGATGGCCGAGGGCGGCTGCGCGGCGTCCATGGGCAACACCAACCCGAAGGACAACTGGAAGACCCACTTCGGCGACACGATGCGCGGTGGGAAATTCCTCAACAACTGGCGCATGGCCGAACTGCACGCCAAGGAGGCCCCGGACCGCGTTTGGGAGCTGGAAACCTACGGCGCGCTGTTCGATCGCCTCAAGGACGGCAAGATCAGCCAGCGCAACTTCGGCGGGCACACCTACCCGCGGCTGGCTCACGTCGGTGACCGCACCGGCCTGGAGCTGATCCGCACCATGCAGCAGAAGATCGTCTCGCTGCAGCAGGAGGATTACGCCGAGCTCGGCGACTACGAAGCCCGGATCAGGGTGTTCGCCGAGACCACGATCACCGAGCTGATCAAGGACGGCGACGCGATCGCCGGGGCGTTCGGCTACATCCGCGAAAGCGGGAACTTCATCCTGTTCGAGGCGCCCGCGGTGGTGCTGGCCACCGGCGGGATCGGCAAGTCGTTCAAGGTCACCTCGAACTCCTGGGAGTACACCGGCGACGGCCACGCCCTGGCCCTGCGGGCGGGCGCGTCGCTGATCAACATGGAGTTTGTCCAGTTCCACCCGACGGGCATGGTGTGGCCGCCGAGTGTGAAGGGGATCCTGGTCACCGAGGGTGTCCGCGGTGACGGCGGGGTGCTGAAGAACTCCGACGACAAGCGGTTCATGTTCGACTACATCCCGTCGGTGTTCAAAGGGCAGTACGCCGAGTCCGAACAAGAAGCCGACCAGTGGCTCAAGGACAACGACTCGGCCCGCCGCACCCCGGACCTGCTGCCGCGCGACGAGGTCGCGCGCGCCATCAACTCGGAGGTCAAGGCCGGCCGCGGCAGCCCACACGGCGGCGTCTTCCTGGACATCGCGTCGCGGCTGACGCCGGCGGAGATCAACCGCCGCCTGCCGTCGATGTACCACCAGTTCAAGGAGCTGGCCGGGGTCGACATCACCAAGGAACCGATGGAAGTCGGGCCGACCTGCCACTACGTGATGGGCGGCGTCGAGGTGGACGCCGACACCGGCGCGGCAACGGTCCCCGGGCTCTTCGCCGCGGGCGAATGCTCCGGCGGCATGCACGGCTCGAACCGGCTGGGCGGCAACTCGCTGTCCGACCTGCTGGTGTTCGGCCGGCGGGCCGGGCTGGGCGCGGCCGACTACGTGCGGGCCCTGAGCAGCCGCCCGACGGTCGGCGACGGCGCCATCGACGAGGCGGCGAAGCGGGCGCTGTCCCCCTTCGAGGCACCGGTCAGCGGCGCACCGGAGAACCCGTACACGCTGCAGCTGGAACTGCAGCAGTCGATGAACGACCTGGTCGGCATCATCCGCAACGCCGACGAAGTGTCCGAGGCCCTGGCGCGGCTGGACAAGCTGCGTGAGCGGTTCAAGAACCTCCACGTCGAGGGGCAGCGCCGGTACAACCCGGGCTGGAACCTGGCCATCGACCTGCGCAACATGCTGCTGGTCAGCGAGTGCGTCGCCAAGGCGGCGCTGCAGCGCACGGAGAGCCGCGGCGGGCACACCCGCGACGACCACCCGGCGATGGACTCGTCTTGGCGCAAGGTGTTGCTGGTCTGCGAGGCGGCCGGAGGCGACGAGGTGATCCCCGACATCACCATCACGAAGAAGGATCAGACGCCGATGCGGCCCGATCTGCTGGAACTGTTTGAAATCGGTGAGCTGGAGAAGTACTACACCGACGAAGAACTCGCCGGGCACCCAGGACGGAGTGGCAAATGACCTACAACGCGACGATGCGGGTGTGGCGCGGCGACGACGCCAACGGTGCTCTGCAGGACTTCACGGTCGAGGTGAACGAGGGCGAGGTCGTCCTCGACATCATCCATCGCCTGCAGCAGACCCAGACGCCCGACCTGGCGGTCCGGTGGAACTGCAAGGCGGGCAAGTGTGGCTCCTGCTCGGCGGAGATCAACGGCAAGCCGCGGCTGCTCTGCATGACCCGGATGTCCACGTTCGCCGAGGACGAGGTGGTCACCGTCACGCCGCTGCGCACGTTCCCGGTGATCCGCGACCTGGTCACCGACGTCTCGTTCAACTACGAAAAGGCCCGCGAGATACCGTCTTTCGCGCCGCCCAAGGACCTGCAGCCCGGGGAATACCGGATGGCGCAAGAGGACGTGCAGCGCTCGCAGGAGTTCCGCAAGTGCATCGAGTGCTTCCTGTGCCAGAACGTGTGCCACGTGGTCCGCGACCACGAGGAGAACAAGAAGGCGTTCGCCGGTCCGCGCTTCCTGATGCGGATCGCCGAGCTGGAGATGCACCCGCTGGACACCCGCGACCGGCGCAACGACGCTCAGGACGAGCACGGCCTGGGTTACTGCAACATCACCAAGTGCTGCACCGAGGTCTGCCCGGAAAACATCAAGATCACCGACAACGCGCTGATCCCGATGAAAGAGCGGGTCGCCGACCGCAAGTACGACCCGGTGGTGTGGCTCGGCAACAAGCTGTTCCGTCGCTGAGCCCCACATCGCTGTAATCCGGGCCGATCCCGTCGTGGCACGTTAGGCCGCCGCGGCACCCGGGTAACCACACTGCATCCTGTCGGGCCGCACCGCGCGGCCGTGCACCAACGACCGGAAGGCAGTTCATGGAACCCCGAGAAACCGCCAGCATCAACAACATTCGCACCGCGATTCGGCAGTTGTCGGTCCGCGCCCAGCTGGCGAACAAGGAAGGCCGGCACAGCGACGCGGCCGAACTCGAAAGCCGCATCCAGGGCTTTCGGGAAGAGCTGAGCCACCGCCCCTAGCCGGTCAACGGCCGGGCGCGGCGATCACGCGCCGAGACGGCGAAAGACGCTGCGATGGAACACGATGGGCGCCACCTCGGCGTCCACCGTCACCTCGCTGACCCGCAACACCACGATGGTGTGGTCGCCGGCCGGAATGAGCTGCTCGATCGCGCTTTCCAGCCAGAGGCCGGTGCCCTTGATGAACACCGCACCGGTGGACCGGGAGACGGTCTCCAAACCCGCGAACCGGTCACCGGTCTTGGCGGCCAGCGTGCGTGCGGCCTCGTCGTGCTCCTCCCCGAGCACGCTGATGCCCAGCATCGGCCGGTCCTTGAGCTTGGGCCACGTCGTCGAGGTGTTCTGCACGCAGAACGACACCAGCGGCGGGTCCAGCGAGACGGGGACAAAGGTACTGGCCGCCAGGCCCTCGCGGGTTCCGTTCACCTCGGCGGCGATCGCCACCACACCGGACGGGAAATGACCGAAGGCCTCACGAAGTGACGACGCTGTCAGCTTGTTGTTCGAGTTCACCGGACTTATTCGCCCCTAGGGCCGGAGACGGGAATTATCGGATTTGACCCTACCCGCCGCGCGTCGTCCGGGCGCGGTCACCCTTACCCGTTTTCTAAGCGCTCTGCCGAATATCCGTGCGCCGCGGCCACATCCGGATGTGCCCGCAGTCTGCTCTTCCAGGCGTTGCGACCGTAGACCGAAAACATCGGGTCGGCCGGATCGTGCGACGGCGTCCAGTGCTTGTCGGCCCGCACCGCGAGTGCGTCGGGCAGCGACAGCACCGGTATCTGCGCGTCGAGGCGCGGGTTGAAGAAATAGGGCACCGAGATCCGGTCGCCCGCCGCCCCCTGCAGGTTGACCCGGTGCTCGGTGGCCCGCAGGTACCCGCGCGTCGCGACCTCCAGCAGTTCACCGATGTTGACGATGAACGCCCCCTCGCGCGGCGGGACGTCGATCCAGCCGTCGTCGGACCGGACGTTTGCGGCGGGGCGCACCTGCAGGCCCGCGCTGCCCGGCTCGGCTAGCAACACCGTCAGCACCCCGGCGTCGCGGTGCGCGCCCACGCCCTGCGTGCCGGCCGCACGGCCCGGGTACCGGATGATCTTGATCAGCGTGGCCGGCGCTTCGGCGAACGCGGCGTCGAACACGTCGGCCGGACTGCCCAGCGAGGCCGCCCAATGCCGCAGCAGGGTGCGGGCCACCACGGACAGCGCGGCGTCCCACTCCTCGAGGATCCCGGGCAGATCCGGCAGCGCGGTCGGCCATTGATTGGGACCCTGCAGCCAGCGATAGTCGGACTTCTCCAGCCCCCCGATCGGCGTCCGTTCCGGCCCGACGTCGATCTGCTCGCGCCAGTCCACCTCGCCGCGGGTCAACTCGCCACCGAGCCGGGTATAGCCGCGGAAATGGGGGCTGCGCACCATCGCGACGGCGTCCTTGCCCGATTGCGGCAGCTCGAAGAGCCGGCGCGCCGCGTCCAGCACCCGCGTCACCAAGTCCGGCGGTACGCCGTGGCCCGTCAGATAGAAGAAGCCGACCTCGTGACCGGCCGCGCGCAGTCCCTCGCGCAGCCGGCCCGGATCGGCCCGCAGGTCCACTGTCGGCATCTCGAACGGCGGCGCAGTGACGCCCCGCACATCGGTCATGGGCGCATCATCGCCGCTGGTAGATCGAGTTTCAACGGCACGACCTGCAGCTTCCCAACCGGTTGGTTAATTAGGCAATGGAATCTAGCTCACATTCGCTTGCATACCACTGACGCGAGCGATATTTTAGCGGTGTTACTGGTGGGTAACTTAGACCTAGTACCCAACCACAAGTGGCATTCTCAACGAGGAGGACCGTAGTGAGCCACTACAAGAGCAACGTCCGCGACCAGGTATTCAATCTGTTCGAGGTTCTGGGCGTTGACAAGGCAATGGGCCAAGGCGATTACAGCGATCTGGACGCCGACACCGCCCGCGAAATGTTGAACGAGATCAGCCGCCTGGCCGAAGGCCCGATCGCGGACTCGTTCGTCGAGGGCGACCGCAACCCACCGGTCTTCGACCCGAAGACGCACTCGGTGACGCTGCCCGAATCTTTCAAGAAGTCAGTTCACGCCGTCATCGAGGCCGGGTGGGACAAGGTCGGCATCGACGACGCCCTCGGCGGTGTCGCGATGCCGAAGTCGCTGCTGTGGGCGCTGCACGAGCACATCCTGGGTGCCAACCCGGCCGTGTGGATGTACGCCGGTGGCGCGGGCTTCGCCAACATCCTGTACCACCTCGGTACCGAGGAACAGAAGAAGTGGGCCGTGCTGGCCGCTGAGCGCGGCTGGGGTTCGACCATGGTGCTCACCGAGCCGGACGCCGGCTCCGACGTGGGCGCCGGGCGGACCAAGGCCGTCCAGCAGGAGGACGGCTCCTGGCACATCGACGGTGTGAAGCGGTTCATCACCTCCGCCGACTCCGGCGATCTGTTCGAGAACATCTTCCACCTGGTGCTGGCGCGCCCCGAGGGTGCCGGACCGGGCACCAAGGGCCTGTCGCTGTTCTTCGTGCCCAAGTTCCTGTTCGACTTCGAGACCGGTGAGCTGGGCGAGCGCAACGGCGTCTTCGTCACCAACGTCGAGCACAAGATGGGCCTGAAGGTGTCGGCGACGTGTGAGCTGAGCTTCGGCCAGCACGACGTTCCCGCCAAGGGCTGGCTGGTCGGCGAGGTGCACAACGGCATCGCGCAGATGTTCGAGGTCATCGAGCAGGCCCGCATGATGGTCGGTACCAAGGCCATCGCGACCCTGTCGACGGGTTACCTGAACGCGCTCGAGTACGCGAAGTCACGCGTCCAGGGCGCCGACATGACCCAGATGACCGACAAGACCGCACCGCGGGTGACCATCACGCACCACCCGGACGTGCGCCGCTCGCTGATGACCCAGAAGGCCTACGCCGAGGGTCTGCGCGCGCTGTACCTTTTCACGTCGACCTATCAGGACTCGGCGGTCGCCGAGGCACTGCACGGTGTGGACGCCGACCTGGCGGTCAAGGTCAACGACCTGATGCTGCCGGTGGTCAAGGGTGTGGGCTCGGAGCAGGCGTACGCCAAGCTCACCGAGAGCCTGCAGACCTTCGGTGGGTCCGGCTTCCTGCAGGACTACCCGATCGAGCAGTACATCCGGGACGCCAAGATCGACTCGCTGTACGAGGGCACCACCGCCATCCAGGCGCAGGACTTCTTCTTCCGCAAGATCGTCCGCGACAAGGGTGTGGCGCTGGCTCACGTGTCCGAGCAGATCCAGAAGTTCGTCGACAGCGAGTCCGGCAACGGCCGCCTGAAGACCGAGCGGGAGCTGCTGGCCAAGGCCCTGACCGACGTCCAGGCGATGGCGGCCACCCTGACCGGCTACCTGATGGCGGCGCAGGAGGACGTGACCAGCCTGTACAAGGTGGGCCTGGGTTCGGTGCGCTTCCTGATGAGCGTCGGTGACCTGGTCATCGGCTGGTTGTTGCAGCGTCAGGCGGCGGTGGCCGTGGCGGCGCTGGACGCCGGCGCCAGCGGCGAGGAGCGGTCCTTCTACGAGGGCAAGGTCGCGGTGGCGTCGTTCTTCGCGAAGAACTTCCTGCCGCTGTTGGCCAGCACCCGTGAGGTGATCGAGACGCTGGACAACGACATCATGGAGCTCGACGAGGCCGCCTTCTAGGCCGCCTGGAACGGCATGACGAATCCCCCGCTTCGCGTGCGAAGCGGGGGATTTGCGTTAGGCCCGTGCCATCGAAAGGCCGGCTAGAGAGCAAAAAGGCCGCCGCTGGATCCCCTCACTCCAGCGGCGGCCCTTTTCGTACGCCAGTCCGCGGAACGGACGGGCGGTCGCATTCGGGGGATGCCCCGTATTGCCGTCGGGGTCGGGGGGTCAGACCACAACACGGGGTCATCCGCTGAAACGAATACCCGCACCCCGATTTGGCTAACCAGATGTGACTCAACTCATCGAGTGTCGAGTCCCCGGGCGCCGCGCCGAGGAGGCGTCAGGCCTCCAGGATCGCGGCGACGCCCTGGCCGCCGGCCGCGCAGATCGAGACCAGGGCGCGCACGGTACCGCCGCCCTTCTGCTCGGCCTTGCGCTGGGCGAGCTGCTTGGCCGCCTGGGCCAGGATCCGCCCGCCGGTGGCCGCGAACGGGTGCCCGGCGGCCAGCGAGGATCCGTTGACGTTGAGCTTGGACCGGTCGATCGAGCCCAGTGCGGCGTCCAGGCCCAGACGCTCCTTGCAGTACTCCTCGGACTCCCACGCCTGCAGGTGGCACAAGACCACCGACGCGAAAGCCTCGTGGATCTCGTAGAAGTCGAAGTCCTGCAGGCTCAGGCCGTTGCGGGCCAGCAGCCGGGGCACCGCGTAGGTCGGCGCCATGAGCAGGCCGTCGCGTCCGTTGACGTAGTCGACCGCCGCGGTCTCCGAATCCACCAGGTAGGCCAGCGGGGTCAACGAGTGAGCGGCCGCCCATTCGTCGGTGGCCAGCAGCGCCACTGACGCGCCGTCGGTGAGCGGGGTCGAGTTGCCGGCCGTCATCGTCGCGTCGCCGGCCTTCACGCCGAACACCGGACGAAGCTTGGCCAGCTTCTCCGCCGACGAGTCCGCGCGCAGGTTGTCGTCGCGATACAACCCCAGGAACGGGGTGACCAGATCGTCGAAGAAGCCGCGATCGTAGGCCGCGGCCATGTTGCGGTGGCTGGCGGCGGCAAGCTCGTCCTGGGCGACCCGGGCGATGCCCATCTTCTTGGCGGTGAGCGCCTGGTGCTCGCCCATGGACAGCCCGGTGCGGGGTTCGCTGTTGACCGGGATCTCGACGCCCAGGCTGGCGGGCAGCGTGCCCGCCAGCTTCAGCCGCTGCACGTTGGACTTGGCGCGGCGCAGCTTGAGCAGCGTGCGGCGCAGATTGTCGCCCAGACCGATGGGGGCGTCGGAGGTGGTGTCCACGCCGCCGGCGGCGGCCACCTCGTAGCGGCCCGCCGCGATGCCCTCGGCGGCGGCGACGGCTGCCTGCAGCCCGGTCCCGCAGGCCTGCTGCAGATCGAACGCGGGGGTGTACGACGACAGCTGCGAGCCCAGCACACACTCGCGGGTCAGGTTGAAGTCCCGGCTGTGCTTGAGCACGGCGCCGCCGACCACCACACCCAGCCGTTCGCCCGCCAGCCCGAAGCGATCCACCAGCCCACCCAGCGCGGCGGTGAACATGTCCTGGTTGGACGCCTCCGCGTAGGCACCGTCCGACCGGGCGAACGGGATGCGGTTGCCGCCCAGGACGGCCACCCGTCGCCGCTCGGACCTGCGCTGCTTACTTGCCTCGGAACTTGCAGGGGCCACTATTCATCTCCGTGCTTCTGCGGTCTATCGGTTTGGGAACCGCCCGTCTGGGGCCATACTACCCACTGTTCTTACTCTGCAGTAAGTTCGTCCTCGATACGGTTGTGCTGTAGGCATACCCCGACTTCGTAAGAATATGGAAGGTAGCTCCGGTGGCTCCCAAGGCTTCGTCCGATCTGTTCTCTCAGATCGTCAATTCCGGTCCTGGATCGTTTCTCGCCAAGCAGCTCGGCGTTCCCCAACCCGAGACGCTGCGCCGCTACCGGGCCGGTGAACCGCCGCTGGCCGGGGCGCTGCTGATCGGCGGGGAGGGCAGGGTCGTCGAACCGCTGCGCGCGGCGCTGGACGCCGACTACGACCTGGTGGGCAACAACCTGGGCGGTCGGTGGGCCGACAAGTTCGGCGGCCTGGTGTTCGACGCCACCGGCATCACCACACCGGAGGGACTCAAGGGGTTGTACGAGTTCTTCACCCCGCTGCTGCGCAATCTGGGTCATTCCGCGCGGGTGGCGGTGGTCGGCACCACGCCCGACGCCGCCGCCAGCCCGCACGAGCGGATCGCACAGCGCGCGCTGGAGGGCTTCACCCGTTCGCTGGGCAAGGAGCTGCGCAACGGCACCACGGTGGCGCTGGTGTACCTGTCGCCGGACGCCAAACCCGCTGCGACGGGCCTGGAATCGACGATGCGGTTCATTCTGTCTGCAAAGTCCGCCTACGTCGACGGCCAAGTCTTCTACGTCGGGGAGGCGGACTCCACGCCCCCTGCCGACTGGGACCGCCCGCTGGACGGCAAGGTCGCCATCGTGACCGGCGCGGCCCGGGGAATCGGTGCGACGATCGCCGACGTGTTCGCCCGCGACGGCGCCCGCGTGGTCGCGATCGACGTCGAATCGGCCGCCGAGGCGCTGGCCGAGACGGCCAGCCGCGTCGGCGGCACCCCGCTGTGGCTCGACGTCACCGCCCCCGACGCCGTCGACAAGGTCACCGAGCACCTGCGCGAGCACCACGGCGGGCGCGCCGACGTCCTGGTCAACAACGCCGGCATCACCCGCGACAAACTGCTGGCCAACATGGACGACGCTCGCTGGGACGCCGTCCTGGCCGTCAATCTGCTTGCCCCCCTTCGCCTTACCGAAGGGCTGGTGGGCAACGGCACGCTCGGCGAGGGCGGCCGGGTGATCGGCCTGTCGTCCATGGCCGGCATCGCCGGCAACCGCGGCCAGACCAACTACGCGACGACCAAGGCCGGGATGATCGGCCTCACCCAGGCGCTGACCCCGGAGCTCTACAGCAAGGGCATCACGATCAACGCCGTCGCGCCGGGGTTCATCGAAACCCAGATGACGGCCGCCATTCCGCTGGCCACCCGCGAGGTCGGCCGCCGGATGAACTCGCTGCTGCAGGGCGGCCAGCCGGTGGATGTCGCGGAGACCATCGCCTACTTCGCCAGCCCGGCGTCAAATGCGGTGACGGGTAACGTCATTCGCGTCTGCGGCCAGGCCATGTTGGGCGCCTAGTACAAGGCTGTCGAGGAGAACGCCATGAACCAGCCAAGCGGCCTGAAGAACATGCTGCGCGCTGCCGCCGGCGCCCTGCCGGTGGTGTCCCGCGGCAGCGACCTGCCCACCCGCACGGTGACCGTCGAGGAACTGCCCATCGACCGCACCAACGTCGCCGAGTACGCGGGGGTCACCGGTCTGCGCTACGGCAACCACGTGCCGCTGACCTATCCGTTCGCGCTGACGTTTCCGGCGCTGATGTCGCTGGTAACCGGGTTCGACTTCCCTTTCGCCGCAATGGGATCGGTGCACACCGAAAACCACATCACGCAGTACCGCCCGATCGCGGTCACCGACACCGTGGGCGTGCGCGTGCACGCCGAGAACCTGCGCGAGCACCGCAAGGGCCTGCTGGTCGACCTGGTGACCGACGTGAGCGTCGGCAACGACACCGCCTGGCATCAGGTGACGACCTTCCTGCACCAGCAGCGGACCAGCCTGTCCGACGAGCCCAAGCCGCCCCCGCAGAAGCAGCCCAAGCTGCCGCCGCCGTCCACCGTGCTGCGCATCAGCCCGGCGCTGATCCGGCGCTACGCCGACGTCGGCGGTGACCACAACCCGATCCACACCAACTCGGTCGCGGCCAAGCTGTTCGGATTCCCTTCCGTGATCGCACACGGAATGTTCACCGCCGCAGCCGTATTGGCCAACATCGAAGCGCAAATCCCCGACGCGGTGCGCTATTCGGTGCGGTTCGGCAAGCCGGTGGTGCTGCCCGCGACCGCCGGACTATACATCGACGAACACGATGGCGGCTGGGACATTTCGCTGCGCAACATCGCCAAGGGATACCCGCACCTGACCGGCACGGTGCGCGCGCTTTAGTGCCGACCGACCGCCGCGGGCTGGCGAACCGCTGCGTCGACGGTGGCGACCCGCTTCGCCCGGCTCCGCCGCGCTCGCGATCCCCACTAACCCGCCTGCGTCGTACCGCGGCCCTGGACAAGGACTTTCAGGGCGTGGGCGCCGGTCGCAGTCAGCAGGAAGAGCAGGAACAGCCACAGCGGTGGGCGGGCAAGTTCCCAGACGAAGATCGCCGCCCAGATCGGCGAGCCCTGGGTCACCGCGAGCACGCCGGCGGCCCCGGCCAGCGATACCGCCGGCACGTGCAGGTGCGTCCCGGTCGCCCAGTTGATCATCAGCACCACCGCCGTCCCGGCGGCGGCGCCGGTCGCCAACGAGGGTGTCAGCAGTCCGCCGGCCCCACCGGCGCGCAAAAACAGCGCGGTCAGTAGGGGTTTCAGCGCCAGGATGGCCAGCGCCGCCGTCAGGGTCATGCCGCTGGCCAGGCTCACCGTCAGGATGCTGCGGCCGTTGCCGGGCAACTCGGGCCACCAATGCGAGCAGATGCCCATCACCAGTCCCGCCCCGGCGAGCGCGGGGATGAGCACCCAGGTCCGCATCTGGCGGACCGGCCGCGCCACGGCCATCAACCGGTTGAAGGCCAGGCCCACCGCGAGAGCCACCGGCGCCAGCAGCAATCCGTGCGCGGTCAGCAGATACGTCGACTCCCCGATCGGCCACTGCAGGTTGGGCTGATCGCGGGTGATGGCCGAGCCGACGGCGACCGCCAGGCCGGAGGAAAGAAACGCCGCACCCACCGCCCGCGGCTGCCAGGTAGTGAGCAAAATCCGAAACGAGAACAGCGCACCCGCCAGCGGCACCGCATACACCGCACCCAGCCCGGCCCCGGCCGCGCAGGCCAGCAGGATCTCGCGGTCGCGCGGTGAGAGCCGCTTGAGCCATCCCGTTCCCAAATCGCCCAGTGCCGCGGCGAATTGACGTGGGGCGCCTTCTCGCCCGAGCGATGCCCCGGAGCCGACGAGCAGCACCTGCAGCATGGCGTCGATGCTCCAGGAAAGCCGCGGGATGCGCTCATGACGGGCGATGGTCTGCGCCAGCTGGGGCACTTCGGCCCTGCGCCGCAGCAGCCACCACCCGAGTGCCGCCAAGGCGGCGCCGATCATCGGGCCCACGACGCGGCGTATCGAGCTGCTGGCGGCGACCCCGGCCAGCTGCGCGCCGAAGCTGTAGTTGTACGTGACGTGCTGGACGACGCGCAGCACGTACGTCGTCGCCAATCCGGCAACGCCGGCAAGCAACCCGACGATGATTACCGCGCAGAAGAAGTCGAGGTTGCCGCGGTCCAAACTGGGCGCGCTGGTTCGGGCCACCTGAACGAATGTAGGTCTAGTCGCCGGCGGCGTCCGAGCCGGCCGCCTCGGGGTGGGCCGCCGCTTCCCGTTCCGCCGGTGAGCCCTTGAGGCCGTACCAGAACAGGTCGATCATCAGCTGGGCGGCCTCGTCGACGTCGACGTCGCCGGTGCTGAGCCGGTTGGCGACCGCCTCGCCCGCGCCCACCAGGGCCACGGCCATCATCTCGTGCTCGCGCTCGGGGCGCGGATTGCGGCTACCCGCCCGCATCAGCCCGGCCACCAGATCGATGATCTGCTCGCGCCCCTCACGGACCATGTGGGCGAACGCCTGCGAGCTGGTGGCCTGGGTGTACATCACGATCCAGGACGCCCGGTTGGCGTCGATGTAGCGCATGAACGACACGATGGTGTTGCGCAGCATGTCGTTCGGGCTCTGCTCGAAATCGATGTCGGCGCGCACCACGTCGATGAATCGGCTCATCTCCCGGTTCAGACAGGCTCCGAACAGGTCTTCCTTGGAGCCGTAGTACAGGTACAGCATCGGTTTGGAGATCTGCGCCTCGGCGGCGATGGCGTCCATCGAGGTCTCGTGATAGCCGTTGACCGAGAACATCTGCACGGCGGCGTCGAGCATCTGCTGCTCGCGGACGGCACGCGGTAACCGCTTGGTACCACCCGCCATCGCTTGCCTCTCTAGCCCGTCTATCTGACTCAAGAGTAAGCAATCAGTGCGCACACTTGGGGCTTTGACCCTTCATCCGGGTCAGCCTCCCCAGCGCGTCGTTAACCACCGACATCTGCAGCTGCCCCGACCCCAGCGCCTTGACCAGGCCGTCCAGCACTGCCGGCACCTCCTTGGTGGTGACCCACAGGGCGACGTCGCTCCCGGCCTGCAGCGTCCGCAAAACGGCGTCGGGAACGCTGTAGTTGGCGGAGATGGCGGCCATGCTGGAGAGGTCGTCGCTGAAGATCGGCCCGTTGAAGGGCTTGGCGCCATAGCCCTTTCCGGTGCGTAGCATCTGTACGGCGTCGCGGCTCAGACTGGCAGGCAGGTCGCCGGTCAGTCCCGGAACCTGCAGATGACCCACCATCACCCCGGCGGGGACAGCGGGTACGGCGCCCACGAGGTCGCGGAACGGAACCAGGTCCACGTCCTGCATCTGGTCGAGCGACGGCGTTACGACGCCGCCCGTGTGCGAATCCCCGGAGCCGCGGCCGTGGCCAGGGAAGTGCTTGAACACCGGCTCCACGCCGGCGTCCAACAGCCCCCGGGCGTAGGCGTTGGCGAAGCGGGTGACCGCGTGCGGATCCGCACCGAATGACCGGTCACCGATCACGCTGTCGTCGGGGGCATTGGTGACGACGTCGACGTCGGGCGCAAAGTCGACGGTGATGCCGAGATCGTGCATCTTGCGGCCCCGGTCCAGTTCCAGGTCGTGGACCTGGTCCGGCGTCATGGTTTGCGCTAGCTCCTTGGCCGACGGAGCTGGACCGATCCGCTTCTTCAGCCGCGAGACCCGGCCGCCTTCCTCGTCGATGCTCACGGCGAGCGCCAGCGGCCCGGCGCCGTTCTTGATGTCGTTGAGGGGGCCGTCGAAGATCGACAGGTCTGTCCAGCTGCCGATGAAGATGCCGCCGACGTGGTAGTCGTTGACGACGCCCTTGGCGTCGTCGGCGTCCTTCACGCCGACCATCAGCAGTTGGGCCAGCTTGTCGCGGGGTCCCAGTGTGACCGGGTCGGCGCACACCGGCGGCGCGGGAGCGGCCACCGGCTTCCTCGACGTCGACGAGCTGGGCGGGTGCGCGGCGTCGTGGTGGCCGCAACCTGCCACCAGCACCGCCGCGGCCGCGAGCACGGCGAAGGTGCGCGAAAATGCCATCGGGCCATGCTTTCACGGCGGGCGTTTCGCACCCGGCTCCAGGGGGCATCAGCGGTACGTTGCTGATCGGGGGCTGGGTTTTGTCGGGGCGCCCATCTGACTGGCAGGGAGGAGCCAGCGATGACCGGTTTCACCTTGGCCGCCGCGGTCAGCATCGCGGTGGGCTTGTCCGTCGGGGTCGCGACGACCGTCGGGATCACGCTCGCGGTGGCGGACCACAGCCTGGTGCCGGTGCCGAGCCTGCAGCGCCCTGCGCTTCCGGCCGGGCCCTATCAGGTCGAATACGGCGACCGCTGCTGGCACGGGCACTGTCTGCACTGGTGACCGGCGCCCCGGTCGGCCGGGGCTCTTCTGCTAGGTTGGCGTCAGGTTGAACGTCAACGACCGCAACCCCAAAAACTCAGGAGCCGTCGATGAACCGGATCGTTGCGCCCGCCGCAGCCAGCGTTGTGGTTGGCCTGTTGCTCGGCGCGGCCGCGATCTTCGGGGTCACCTTGATGGTCCAGCAAGACACGAAGCCGCCACTTCCCGGGGGCGATCCGCAGTCGTCAGTGCTCAACCGGGTCGAGTACGGCAACCGTAGCTAGCCAGCCGCAGACGGGGACCGAAGCGCCGGTCTCATGCTCGACGGCTGGGTCGGTGTCGCGCCGGTGGTTGTGGTTGGTCGGTGCCATCGCGCTGGCGCTGACGTTCGCCCAGTCCCCCGGGCGGATCTCGCCTGACACCAAGCTGGATCTCACCGCGAACCCGCTGCGCTTCCTGGCCCGGGCGACCAATCTGTGGAACAGCGAGCTGCCGTTCGGGCAGGCGCAGAACCAGGCCTACGGGTACCTGTTTCCGCACGGCACCTTCTTTCTGATCGGCCACGCGCTGGGAATGCCGGGCTGGATCACTCAGCGGCTGTGGTGGGCGCTGCTGCTCACCGTCGGCTTCTGGGGACTGCTGCGGGTCGCCGAGGCGCTGGGGATCGGCAGCCCGGCGTCGCGGGTGATCGCCGCGGCCGCGTTCGCGCTGTCGCCGCGGGTGCTGACCACCCTCGGATCGATCTCGTCGGAAACCCTGCCGATGATGTTGGCGCCGTGGGTGTTGCTGCCCACGATCCTGGCCCTGCGGGCCACCGGCGACCGGTCGGTGCGGGCGCTGGCCGGGCGGGCGGGGCTGGCCGTCGCGCTGATGGGCGCGGTCAACGCCATCGCCACCCTGGCCGGCTGCCTGCCCGCGGTGATCTGGTGGGCGTGCCACCGGCCAAACCGGTTGTGGTGGCGCTACACCGGGTGGTGGCTGCTGGCCCTCGTGCTGGCGACGCTGTGGTGGGTGGTGGCGCTGGTGATGCTGCGCGCCATCAGCCCCCCGTTCCTGGACTTCATCGAATCCTCCGGCGTGACGACGCAATGGTCGTCCCTGGTCGAGATGTTGCGCGGCACCGACAGCTGGACCCCGTACGTGGCGCCGACCGCGACCGCGGGCGCTCCGCTGGTGACCGGATCGGCGGCCGTGCTGGCGACCTGCCTGGTCGCGGCGGCCGGACTGGCGGGGCTGGCCAGCCCGGCCATGCCGGCACGTGGGCGACTGGTCACGATGCTGTTGGCCGGGGTGGTGCTGATGGCCGCCGGATACAGCGGCGGGCTGGGCTCGCCGGTGGCGCACGCGGTGCAGGCCTTCCTGGACGCCGGCGGGGCCCCGTTGCGCAACGTACACAAGCTGGGGTCGGTGATCAGGATCCCGGTGGTGCTGGGGCTCGCCCAGCTGCTGGGCCGGATACCGCTGCCGGGCAGCGCGCCGATGCCGGTGTGGCTGCGCGCCTTCGCGCACCCCGAGCGCGACAGACGGGTCGCGACCGCGATCGTGGTCCTCATCGCGCTGATGGTCAGCACCTCGCTGGCGTGGACCGGTCGGCTGGCCCCGCCGGGAACGTTCACCGCGATCCCGCAGTACTGGCACGAGACCGCCGACTGGCTCACCGAGCACAACACCGGGACGCCGGCGCCCGGGCGGGTGCTCGTCGTCCCGGGGGCGCCGTTCGCCACCCAGGTCTGGGGCACCAGCCATGACGAGCCACTGCAGGTCCTCGGCAGCAGCCCGTGGGGGGTGCGTGATTCCATCCCACTGACCCCGCCGCAGACCATCCGGGCCCTCGATTCGGTACAGCGTTTGTTCGCGGCCGGCCGCCCCTCGGCGGGGCTGGCTGATACCCTTGCCCGCCAAGGTATTTCGTATGTGGTAGTACGCAACGACCTGGATCCCGACACGTCGCGCTCGGCGCGGCCCATCCTGGTGCACCGCGCCATCGACGCGTCACCCGGACTGCACAAGGTCGCGCAGTTCGGCTCCCCGGTGGGGCCGGGCACGCTGGCCGGTTTCGTCGCGGACAGCGGACTGCGGCCGCGCTATCCGGCGGTCGAGATCTTTTCCGTCGGAGCCGAGAGCAATACCGGCACACCGTACTTCGTCGAGACCGACCGGCTGGCCCGGGTCGACGGCGGACCCGAGGCGCTGCTGCGCCTTGACGAGCGGCGGCGGCTGTTGGGCCGTCCGCCACTGGGCCCGGCGCTGTTGACCGGCGACGCGCGGGGCGCCGGGCTGCCGACGACCGCCGGCGTGACCATCACCGACACCCCGGTGGACCGCGAGACGGATTACGGTCGGGTGGACCAACATTCGTCGGCGACCCGGGCCCCCGGCGACGCGCGGCACACGTACAACCGGGTGCCCGACTACCCGGTCCCCGGGGCCGATCCGGTGACGGGGGCCTGGGCCGGCGGCCGGATCACGGTGTCGAGTTCGTCGTCGGATTCCACCGCGATGCCCGACGTGGCACCGGCGACTTCGCCGGCCGCCGCCATCGACGGGGATTCGGCGACCGCCTGGGTGTCCAACTCGCTGCAGGCCGCCGTTGGTCAATGGATGCAGATCGATTTCGACCACCCGGTGACCAATGCGGCCATCACGCTGACGCCCAGCGCCACCGCCGTCGGCGCCCAGGTGCGCCGCATCCTGATCGAAACCGCCACCGGCAGCACCACTTTGCGCTTCGACGAGCCGGGCAAGCCGCTTGCCGCGGCACTCCCCTACGGCGAAACTCCCTGGGTGCGGATCACCGCCGCGGGCACCGACGACGGATCGGCCGGGGTGCAGTTCGGCATCACCGACCTGACGGTCACCCAGTACGACGCGTCCGGGTTCGCCCACCAGGTCGACCTGCGGCACACCGTGCGGGTGCCCGGACCGGCACCGGGAACCCCGATCACGGGGTGGGACCTGGGATCCGAACTGCTGGGCAGACCGGGCTGCGCGCAGGCGCCCGACGGTGTGCGCTGCGCGCCGTCGATGTCCCTGGCCCCGGAGGAACCGGTGAATTTCAGCCGGACCCTGACCGTCCCGGCACCGATGTCGGTAACCCCGACGGTGTGGGTGCGGCCGCGACAGGGGCCCAAACTGGCCGACCTGATCAGCGAACCGAATACCACTGTCGCTCACGGTGATTCGGACACGATGGATGTGCTCGGCTCGGCCTACGCGGCCACCGACGGCGACCCGGGCACCGCGTGGACGGCGCCGCAGCGGGTGGTGCAGCACAAGACCCCGCCGACCCTGACGCTCAGGTTGCCCCGGCCCACCGAGGTCACCGGGGTGCGGCTGGTTCCCAGCCGCTCGGCGTTACCCGTGCACCCGACGATGGTGGCCGTCAACCTCGGCGATGGCCCCCAGGCCGCCGCGGTGAAGCCCGATGGGGCGCAGACGGTGCCGCTCAGACCCCGGGTGACCGACACCGTGACCATCAGCCTGCTCAATTGGGAAGACGTGATCGACCGCAACGCCTTGGGTTTCGACCAGCTCAAGCCGCCCGGGCTGGCCGAGGTCGCGGCGCTGGGCGCCGACGGCAACCCGATCGCGCCCGCCGACGCCGGCCGCAACCGCAGCCGGGAGATCACCGTCGGGTGCGACCGAGGGCCCGTCATCGCGGTCGCGGGACGGTTCGTGCACACCGCGATCCACACCACGGTCGGGGCAATCCTGGACGACGCGCCCGTCGCGGCGGTGCCCTGCGAACGCGACCCGATCGCGCTGCCCGCGGGCCAGCAGGAGCTGTTGATCAGCCCGGGCGTCCAGTTCGTCGTGGACGGGGCCGAGTTGTCCGCCCGGGCCGACGCCGAAGTTGCACGGCCCGTGCGTGTTTCGTCATGGCGGGCGTGGGGCCCGGACCGCCGCGAAGTGCAGGCTCCCGCCTCGGCCACCTCCCGGGTGCTGGTGGTCCCGGAAAGCATCAACCCGGGGTGGGTGGCACGCACCGCCGCAGGGGCGCGCTTGACTCCGGTCGCGGTCAACGGGTGGCAGCAGGGCTGGGTGGTGCCGGCGGGCGACCCCGGCACCATCACGCTGACGTTCGCCCCGAACTCGCTCTACCGGGTGGGTCTGGCGGTGGGGCTGGCCCTGCTGCCGTTGCTGGCGCTGCTTGCGCTCTGGCGCACCCGGAGAAGGGACGACGCATCCGCGCCCGCGCGGCCATGGCGCCCCGGGGCATGGGCCGCCATCCCGGCGCTGGCCGCCGCGGCGGTGATCGCCGGCGTGGCCGGTGTCGTGGTGATGGGAGGCGCCCTGGGCCTCCGGTACGCGCGCGGCCGGGCGCGCTGGGAACGCCTCAGCCTCGCCGGCAGTGCCGGCGGGCTGATTCTGGCCGGGGCGGCACTGTCACGCCAACCATGGCGGTCGGCCGACGGCTATGCCGGCCACTCCGCGAGTGTTCAACTGCTGGCACTGATTTCGCTTGCGGTGCTCACCGCTTCGGTGGTCACGATCCCCGATCGGGCGTGCGGACCACGCGACGAATAGTCGGCCGGGCTATTGGCTACCCGTTTACCGGCTGATTGACTGGATATGCGGGTTGGCGTAGCCGTCACCGACCGAGGAGTTTGCGCCATGGACTGGTTTTCCGCACCCCAATATTGGGTGGGCAGACTGGTGCTCGAGCGCGGCGCCGCGGCGATCTACCTGCTGGGGTTCGTCGCGGCCGCGGTCCAGTTCCGCGCGCTCATCGGCGAGCGCGGCATGCTGCCCGTTCCGCGGTTCTTGGCGCGGCAATCCTTTTGGCGCACACCGAGCCTGTTCCACCTGCGGTATTCCGATCGCCTGTTTGCGGCCGTCGCCTGGTTCGGCGCGGCGCTGTCGGCGGCAATCGTCGCCGGGGCCGCCGATGCGGTTCCGCTGTGGGCCGCGATGTCGATGTGGCTGGTTTTGTGGGCGCTCTACCTGTCGATCGTCAACGTCGGGCAGACCTGGTATTCATTCGGTTGGGAATCGCTGCTACTCGAGACCGGGTTCCTGATGATCTTCCTGGGCAACCACGACGTCGCACCGCCGGTGCTCACACTGTGGATGGTCCGACTGCTGTTGTTCCGCGTCGAGTTCGGTGCGGGACTGATCAAGATGCGCGGCGACCCGTGCTGGCGCGACCTGACGTGTTTGTACTACCACCATGAGACACAACCGATGCCGGGCCCGTTGAGTTGGTTCTTCCACCATCTGCCCAAACCGCTGCACCGGATCGAGGTGGCGGGCAACCACTTCGCGCAGCTGATCGTGCCGTTCGGCTTGTTCGCGCCGCAGCCGGTGTCGAGCCTGGCCGCCGCGATCATCGTCATCACCCAGTTGTGGCTGGTCGCCTCGGGCAACTTCGCCTGGCTGAATTGGGTGACGATCCTGCTGGCGTTCAGCGCCATCGACGACAGGTCGATCGCGGTGCTGGTGCCCAAGGGCCTTGTCCCGGCGCACCCGGCGCTGGCGGCCACTCCGCTGTGGTTCGTCGGCCTGGTGGTCGCGGTCACCGCCGCGGTGCTGTTCATGAGCTACTGGCCGATGGCGAACATGCTGTCGTCGCGTCAGCGAATGAACATGTCGTTCAATTCATTTCATTTGGTCAACACCTATGGCGCCTTCGGCAGCATCGGACGGATCCGCCGGGAGGTGGTCATCGAAGGGACCGACGAGGCGGTCATCACGGGCCAAACCGTCTGGAAGGAATACGAATTCAAGGGCAAGCCGGGGGCGCTACGCCGGCTGCCCCGGCAGTGGGCCCCCTATCACCTGCGGCTGGACTGGCTGATGTGGTTCGCCGCCATCTCGCCGGGCTACGCGCAGCCGTGGCTGAGGCCGTTCCTGCTGCGGTTATTGGAAAACGATCGGCCCGCCCTGCGGTTGTTGCGCCACAACCCGTTTCCGGATTCGCCGCCCCGCTTTGTGCGGGCCCAGCTCTACCAATACCGTTTCACCACACCGGCCGAGCTACGGCGCGACCGCGCGTGGTGGCACCGCGCCCTGATCGGCGGCTACGTGCCGCCGATGACCCTGTCGACGGCGACCAGCGCCGGCTGAGCGTCGCTCGGGTTCTACTTCTGGTGGGACACCGCGGTTGCGAGGCGTAATTCGCGGCCGCGGCGCGCACTCGATCGTGTCGCCGCCCGCTATTCGTCCTGGCGGCGCAGAAGTCGCTCGGGATGGTGCAAGGTGTTGGTGCGGGGCCGGCCGCGATCGAGCCGGGGCGGCGGAATCCATTCGGTGTCGCCCTGGTTGTTTTTGCGGGTGGCCCAGCCGCCGGGTTGCAGCAGCCGGTGATTAGGCCCGCACGCGAAGGTGAGTTGGTCGACGTCGGTGGTGTGGCACGTGCTGTAGTCGGTGACGTGGTGGACTTCGCAGTAATAGCCGGGCACCGTGCATCCGGGCGAAGTGCAGCCACGATCCTTGGCGTACAGGACGATTCGCTGTCCGGGTGAGGCGAGCCGTTTGGCGTGATAAAGGGCCAGCGCTTTGCCTTTGTCGAAGACGGCCAAGTAGTGATGGGCGTGCCGGGCCAGGCGGATCACGTCGCTCATCGGCAAGATGGTGCCGCCGCCGGTCAGCCCCCGGCCCGCTGCGGCCTCCAACTCCTGCAGCGTCGTGGTGACGATGATCGAGGCCGGTAACCCGTTGTGCTGAGCCAACTCTCCCGAGGTCAGCACGCCGCGTAGCGCGGCCAGCAGTCCGTCATGGTTGCGTTGGCTCGCCGAGCGCGGATCGCGTTCGATGGCTTCCTGGGTGGGTGCGCCGCCGACGCACGGTGTCTCGTCGAGCGGGTTGCACATACCCGGGGCGGCCAGTTTGGCCAGCACGGCTTCCAGGGTTGCGCCGGCCTCGGGAGTGAGCAGGCCGCGCAGCTCGGACATGCCGTCGGCCTGCTGGTTGCCTAGTGTGAGGCCGCGACGGCGGGCGCGGTCCTCGTCGCGGTAGGTGCCGTCGGGGTTGAGTCAATCGGCCAAGGTGGCGGCCAGCGAGGCGAGCTGCTCGGGGCGAAACTCTCGGCCCTTCGCCACCAGCTCGGCCTCGGCGCGAGCACGCGTTGTGCCGTCGACCCAGCCCGGCAGCTGGGTGCAACCAACGAGAATTACAGCGTTTCGTCCAGCTCGCCGAGGCGGTCGGTCAACCGCAGATTCTCGGAGTAGTCGACCGGGCAACTGATCAGCGAGACACCGTCGTCGGCCAGCGCGGTCCGCAGCGTCGGCAACAGCTCCTCGGCGCTGTTGATCCGGTATCCCTTGGCGCCGAAGCTTTCCGCGTAGGTCACCACGTCCGGGTTGTTGAACTTGACGTAGTAGTGTGCGCCGAGTTCGAGGTCCATCTTCCACTCGATGAGGCCGTAACCGCCGTCCTCCCAGATCAGCACCACCAGCGGGATCCGCTCGCGCACGGCGGTCTCGATTTCCTGCGAGTTCATCAGGAACGCGCCGTCGCCGACGACGGCCAGCACCTTGGTCTCCGGCTGCGCCAGCTTGACACCCAGCGCACCCGGGAGGGCAAAACTCATGGTGGACAAGCCGTTTGAGATCAGGCATGTGTTCCGCTCGTAAGTCGGGTAGAGCCGGGCCATCCACATCTTGGTGGCGCCGGTGTCGACCAGGACGATGTCGCTGCGGCCAAGCGCCGCCCGGGTGTCGGCGACCACCCGGGCCGGCGCCAGCGGATAGCGCGAATCCTGTTGGCCCCGTTCGAATTCCTCGGTCAGCAGACCCGAGCCGGGCACCTCGTCGGCATGGTCGAAGCTGTGACCGGACAGCGCGTCGGTCAAAGCGTTCAGCGAATCGCTGATGTCGCCGATGATCCCCACGTCGACCGAGTAGTGCGCGTCGACCTCTGCCGGGAACCGGTGAATGTGGATGATCTTCTTGTCGGCCTGCGGGTTGATCCGGACCGGGTCGAACTCCTGCAACTCATAACCGACGGTGATGACGGCATCGGCGTTGTCGAACCCGAAGTTGACGTAGTCGTGCCGCATGAAGCCCAGCGTGCCAATGCTGTTGGGATGGTCGTCGGGCATCACACCCTTGCCGTGGAAGGTGTTGGCCACCTGGATGCCGAATTCTTCGGAGAAGCGCACCAGGGCCTTGGTGGCGTCGGCGCGCGCGGCGCCGTGTCCGGCCAGCAGCACGGGGTGTTTCGCCTGGCGCAGGACGTCGACGGCGCGTGCCACCTGGCGGGGTGCCGGAGCGTCGGCGCGGACAACGTTGCGGGGCAACGGTCCCAGGTCGTAGTCGGTGTCATCGGCGTCGATGTGCTCGGGCACGGCCAGGTACACCGCGGCCGGACGTTCGGACTCGGCGAGTTTGAACGCCTTGCGGACCATCTCGGGGATGGCGCGCGGGGTCGGGATGCCGGCGGACCACCGCGTGATGGGGGCGAACATCGACACCAGGTCGACGTACTGGTGCGACTCCTTGAACTCCCGGTCGTGACCCACCTGGGCGGAGATGGCGACCAGTGGGGTGCTGTTGGTGGTGGCGTCGGCCACACCGAGTTGCATGTTGATCGCGCCGGGCCCCAACGTGGCCGACACCACCGCCGCCCGCCCGGTGACCCTGCCGTACATCTCGGCCATGAACGAGGCGGCCTGTTCGTGCCGGGTGAGCACATAGCGGATGGGCGATGCCGCCAGCGCCTGCACGAACCGGATGTTCTCCTCGCCGGGCACCCCGAACACGACGGAAACACCCTCGTTTTCCAGGCACTTGACGATCAGCTCAGCGGCTTTGCTCATCCGACACCTCCCTTAGGGGAACGATAGTGGCAGGCTAGGTGTTGGACTTTCCGCCACCAAGCAACACGAACCCGATGAAGGAGCGCCGACGTGCCCATCGCCACCATCAACCCGGCTACCGGCGAGACAGTGAAGACCTTCACCCCGGCCACCGATCAAGAAGTCGATGCCGCGATTGCCCGAGCCTACGAACGCTTCCTCGACTACCGCCACAACACCACGTTTGCCCAGCGCGCCCAGTGGGCAAACGCCACCGCCGACCTCCTTGAGGCGGAGGCCGACGAGGTCGCCGCCATGATGACCCTGGAGATGGGCAAGACCCTGAAATCGGCGAAAGCGGAAGCGATCAAGTGCGCCAAGGGTTTTCGCTACTACGCCGAAAACGCCGAGCAGCTGCTGGCCGACGAGCCGGCCGACGCCAAGGCGGTCGGCGCGAAGCGGGCCTACACCCGCTACCAGCCGCTCGGCGTGGTGCTGGCCGTGATGCCGTGGAACTTCCCGCTCTGGCAGGCCGTTCGTTTCGCCGCGCCCGCGCTGATGGCGGGCAACGTCGGGATCCTCAAGCACGCGTCGAACGTCCCGCAGAGCGCGCTGTATCTGGCCGACGTCATCGCCCGCGGCGGCTTCCCCGAGGGCTGCTTCCAAACCCTGCTCGTCTCCTCCAGCGCGGTCGAGCGGATCCTGCGCGATCCCCGGGTCGCGGCGGCCACCCTGACCGGCAGCGAACCCGCCGGCCAATCGGTGGCGGCCATCGCCGGTGACGAGATCAAGCCGACGGTGCTCGAGCTCGGCGGCAGCGACCCGTTCATCGTGATGCCCTCGGCGGACCTGGACGAGGCCGCCAAGACCGCGGTCACCGCCCGTGTGCAGAACAACGGCCAGTCTTGTATCGCCGCAAAGCGATTCATCGTTCACACCGATGTCTATGACGCGTTCGTCGACAAGTTCACCGAGCGGATGGAGGCGCTGACCATCGGCGACCCAACCGACCCGGACACCGACGTGGGTCCGCTGGCCACCGAGTCGGGCCGCGACGAGATCGCCAAGCAGGTCGACGACGCCGCCGCGGCGGGCGCCACGATCCGCCTCGGCGGCAAGCCCATCGACCGGCCGGGGTGGTACTACCCGCCGACGGTGGTTACCGACATCACCAAGGACATGGCCCTGTACACCGAGGAGGTGTTCGGCCCGGTCGCATCCATGTACCGAGCGGCGGACATCGACGAAGCCATCGAAATCGCCAACGCCACCACCTTCGGGTTGGGGTCCAACGCCTGGACCAACGACGAGGCCGAGCAGCAGCGCTTCATCGACGACATCGAGGCCGGCCAGGTCTTCATCAACGGGATGACGGTGTCCTATCCTGAGCTGGGGTTCGGCGGCGTCAAGCGGTCGGGGTACGGCCGCGAACTGGCGGGCCTCGGCATCCGGGCGTTCGTCAACGCCAAGACCGTGTGGGTCGGGGAATCCGAGAGCGGCTCCGCGGCCGGCGGCAGCAAGGTCGAGTGATCGCCCGGAACCGCTAGCCGGGCCGCTAGGCGGAGGCCCCCGCCAGGGCCCGCTCGTCCTCGTCGGCGAAGGTGTCCTCGAGCTGCAGCGGCGAGTAGTCGAGGTCGATCTCGCCGACGGGCCGCCCACGCGCGCTGGAGATGGTGCCGAATCGGCGCATCCCCTTGTCGGAGGCGTACTGCATGAACTCGTCCACCGACAGGCCGAAGGGCATCGGATCGTAGAGGGCGAAGCCCTCCTCGATGAGGCGCAGGCCGAGCGGCATCAGCTCGTTCATCCGCGTTTCGAAGACGCCCCAGTTCGCATCGTCGGCGGCCACGTGGCGCCGGCACGTGAAGGTGCCCCACGCCATGTGCCGTCGCTCGTCGTCGCCGATGCGTCGCACCAACTCCTGCATGCCGGGCAGGATGCCGCGTTCCACGCAGATCTTGTGCCAGCCGAAGTAACCGGTCAGCGCGAGCATGCCTTCGACCATGTGGTTGTAGGTGACCGACGCCCGCACCTGGGCGGCCGGCGACGGATCGACCATCAGCGCGTGCAGGCAGTCCGGCAGTTCCTCGTAGAAGATCGTGCGGTAGGTCGGGACGTCGTCGAGGAAGTGGTGCAGGTCCTCGGTGATACCGATGGCGTCCAGCCACATGCGGAACACCTGGACGTGCTTGGCCTCCTCGAAGGCGAACTGCGTCAGATACATCTCGTCGCCGAGCCGGCCCTCGGCACGCATCGCGGCCATGAACGGTTGGATGTCCTGGGTGACCGACTCCTCGCCGGCGATGAACTCGGCGCACAACCGGGTCGCGTAGCTGCGTTCGTCGTCGGTCAGGCGTTCCCAGTCCTCGCGATCGCGGGAGAAGTCGATGTCGGCTGGATTCCAGAATTTCGCGTTGCCGCCCGCAAACAGCTTGAGCGGCAAACTGTCCCAGTTCAGACCGCCCTGCGCCATCGAGGCAATTCGGGTGCGATTCATGTGACCTCCTCAGATCGTTTGGGGGCTGAGCCGACGGACGACGCAGAGAACGCGGCCGCCAGCACCGCGACGAGCCTGCGCACGGCCAGCGCCGGCTGCTCCGGCGAGGGCTCGTCGAGCCCCAGAATCGGGTCCAGGCCGCGCATGTAGGGCGCCAGCGCCAGATGCGGAAAGATCAACAGCAGCAACGACAGCAGCGCGTCGGTATCGGAATCCGCACGCAGGTCGCCGCGGATCTGCGCGTCGCGCACGAGCGGGCGCATCACCTCGAGGTAGTGGCGGTGGATGACGTTCTGCACGCTCACCCGGGCTTCGGTGTCGACCTCCAGGGTCGCCGCGGCGTGCAGCGCGCGCTCGTGCGGGTGGTCAGCGAAGTAGGCCACCCACGCGTCGAGCCAGTCGGTGAGAAACTCGAAAAAGGGCCGGCTCGAGTCGAGTTCGCGGATGCGGTCCTCCATGTAGGCCCGCACCCGCTGGCTGCCGATGTCGGCGATGAACGCATACAGGTCACGCTTGTCGGCGAAGTATTGGAACAGGCTGCCTTTGGCGACCCCGGCGCGGCGCGCGATGACATTCAGGCTGCCCCGGGAGAACCCGTGCGCCCCGAATTCCGACTCCGCCGCTTCGATGATCGCGGCGCGACGAGCGGGATCGACCCGCGCCCAGGTGACCGTTGGCAATGCCCCTCCTATGGTGAATGACCACTGGTCATCCTACTGTGAGCCAGCTCACTCCTCAAGGGGTCGGGCCCGCGTGGGATGGCTACGCCGAGCGTCACGCTGGCGTGACGCTCGTGCTTACGGACGCATCCGGTACGCGCCGCTGAGCGGCGCGATGTGATCCTTCCAAATCTGGTCGTAGCGCGCGGGATCGTGGGCGGGCCGACGAATCATCCGCAACGCGAAGCGGGCCTGCTCGTCCGTCGTCGCGGGCTTGTCGGACAGTTCCACGGCGTAGGCGTTGAAGTCGCGGACCAGCACCGCGAAGATCTCGTCGACCAAGGCCTCGTCGCAACCCTTTTCGGAGCCCGACAGCCCGGCCTCCTCCAGGATGAGCTGGGCGTAGGGCACGGTGGCGAACAGCTGACCGACGGCGAAGGCGAAGTCGATGTCCTTCTGCTGCGCGGCGTCCGGGGTGGCGCTGGCCAGCATCTCTGCCAGCACGTCGATCTGTGAGCGCAGCAGCGCGACGTTGGGCAAATGCCCGAAGCTGTCGAACGGCGCGCGCCAGTCGTGGAAGCGCACCTTGCCCAGGCCGCCGGTCGGCCCCTGCGCGAACAGGAAACTGTCGTCGGCCGCGTCGTCGCGGCGGCCGATCAACGGCAGCGCGGCGTTGGGGGCGAACAGGAAGTTGGGCATGAACTTGGCGAGCAGCCCGATGTTGATGTGGACGGTGCCCTCCAGCCTTGGCAGCAGGCCGATCTCGCGGGTCATCGCCTCGAAGATGGTGTCCTTCTCCACACCTTTGGCGGCGATGACGTCCCACAGCGCGGTGATGACGCGTTCGCCCTCGCTGGTGATCTTGGCCTTGGTGAGCGGGCTGTACAGCAGGTAGCGGCGGTCGTCCGCCGACGCGCTGCGCATGTAGTCGCTGGCCCGGGTGGCGACCAGCCGCATCGCGACCAGCCGCGCGTAGGCGTCGGTGAGCAGCCGCCGCACGTGGCTGAAATCGGTGACGACGGTGCCGTACAGGATGCGGTTGGACGCGTGGGTGACCGCTTCGTACATGGCGTGGGTACACATGCCGACCGCGCCCCAGCCGAGGTTGTACTTGCAGACGTTGACGGTGTTGAGCGCGGCATGGAAGGCCTCGGGACCGCGGTGCAGGATGTCGGCCTCGCTGACCGGGTAGTCGCGCAGCGCGTAGTTGGCCACGTAATTCTGCGAATTCACCACGTTCTTGATCAGGTCGTAGCGGTCGTGCTGGGAGTCGGCGGCGAAGAACACGTACTCGTCGGTGCCCTCGAACTTGCCGAAGGTGGAGACCATCCGGGCCACGTTGGCGTTGCCGATATAGTACTTCTCCCCGCTCGCGGTCCAGCCCCCGTTCGGCGACGGCCTCAGGTTCATGTCGGTCTGGTAGACGTCCGCGCCGTGCGTCTGCTCCGACAGGCCGAAGGCGAACACCTCGCCGGCCTCGAGCAGCGCGGCGGCCTTGCGCTTGGCGTCGACGTTGGCGCTCATCCAGATCGGACCCAGGCCCAGCGCGGTGACCTGGAAGGGATACCAGTAGTTCAGCCCGTAGAAGCCGACGATCTCGGCGAACTCACTGATCCGGTAGGTGTCCCAGCGGCAGTCGTCGGCGCCGTACTCGGACGGCGTCAGCAGTGAGGCGAAGATGCGCTCCCGGCCGATGTGCTCCAAAAAGTCCGAGTACCACACCCGTTCGTGGTCGTCGGACTTCAACCGGGCCTTGCCCCGGGACTCGAAGAAGTCCACCGTCGCCGCCATGATCTCCCCCGAGCGGCGGTCCGGGTACTGGCGCTGCAAGTGATTGGGATTGAGCAACATGACGTGACTCCCAGCGGGTTCTCGACGAAGACGAGGGTGACGGTACTGCAATGACGCGGCCGTCGGGGCACACCGAACAAAACGGCTCTGTTGATCGGGTGTCCGTCGACCTAGCATCAGTGGCGTGTCAGAACTCAATACCGCTCGCGGGTCCATCGATACCGCCGCACTGGGCGTGACCCTCATGCATGAGCACGTGTTCATCATGACCACCGAGATCGCCGAGAACTACCCCGAAGCGTGGGGTGACGAAGACCGTCGGGTCGCCGACGCCATCGACCGGCTGAACGAACTGAAGTCACGCGGGGTGGACACCATCGTCGACCTCACCGTGATCGGCCTGGGTCGCTACATCCCGCGCATCGCCCGGGTCGCGGCGGCCACCGAGCTGAATATCGTTGTGGCGACCGGTCTTTACACCTACAACGACGTGCCGTTCCGGTTCCATTATGAGGGTCCGGGCGGCATGCTGGGCGGCCCCGAGATCATGACCGAGATGTTCGTCCGCGACATCGAGCAGGGCATCGCCGACACCGGCATCAAGGCCGGGATCCTCAAGTGCGCCACCGACGAGCCCGGCCTCACCCCCGGCGTCGAACGGGTGCTGCGCGCCGTGGCGCAGGCGCACAAGCGCACCGGCGTACCGATCTCCACGCACACCCATGCCGGCCTGCGGCGCGGCCTGGATCAGCAGCGCATCTTCGAAGAGGAAGGCGTCGACCTGAGCCGGGTGGTCATCGGCCACTCCGGCGACAGCACCGACATCGGCTACCTGGAAGAGCTGATCGCCCCGGGGTCTTATCTCGGGATGGACCGGTTCGGCCTCGACGTGATCTCGCCCTTCGAGGAGCGGGTCAAGATCGTGGCGCAGATGTGCGAGCGCGGGCACGCCGACAAGATGGTGCTCTCGCACGACGCCAACTGCTACTTCGACGCGCTGCCCGAAGATCTGGTGCCGCAGATGGCGCCGAACTGGCACTACCTGCACATCCACAACGACGTGATCCCCGCCCTGAAGGAGCGCGGCGTCACCGACGAGCAGCTACACACCATGCTGGTGGACAACCCGCGCCGCATCTTCGAGCGGCAGGGCGCATATGAGTGAGCCGATCCCGCCGATCGGCACCCAGATCGCGGCGCTGGCCGAACTCGCGCCCGACGAGCCGGCGGTCACCTGTGATGGGGTGACCATCACCCGCGCCGAACTCGACCGCTCGACGAACCGGCTGGCCCGCGCCTACGCCGAGCGCGGCGTCGGAGTGGGCGACTACGTGACCATGGTGCTGCCCAACTCGATCGAGTGGATTCAGGCCGCGGTGGCGTGCTGGAAGCTGGGCGCGGTGCCGCAGCCGCTGTCCGCGCGGCTGCCGGAGGCGGAGTTGCAGGGTCTGCTGGAGTTGCGCCCGCCCACCCTGTTGGTCGGCCGTGACCACCCCGAAATAGCCAGCGTCCCAGCAGGTTTCGTTCCGGACCCGGCGTTGTCAGACGAGGCGCTGCCGGAGGCGGTGTCGCCGGTGTGGAAGGCGATGGGGTCCGGCGGCAGCACCGGGCGGCCCAAGCTGATCGAATCCGGCGGTGACAGCCGGATACCCGCCGCCATCGGCTATCCCCTGGGTGCGCAGGAGGGTGACGTCACGCTGATGCCGGTGCCGCTGTCGCACAACACCGGCTTCACCGCAGCGACCATGGCACTGTTGATGCGCCATCACCTGGTGCTGATGAGCCGGTTCGAGCCGCAGCAATTCCTCCGGCTGATCACCGACCACAAGGTCACCTTTTTGACGACGGTGCCGACGATCATGCAGCGGACGCTGCCGGTCTATCACGCCGATCCAGGTGCCTACGACCTGTCGTCGATCCGCCGCTTCTGGCATCTGGCGGCGCCGTGTCCGCCGAACATCAAACAGGCGTGGATCGACCTGCTGGGTCCGGAAAAGGTATGGGAACTCTACGGCGGCACCGAATTACAAGCGCTGACCTTTATCTCAGGCGACCAGTGGCTGACCCACCGCGGCTCGGTCGGGGTGGTGGTCGCCGGCGAGATGAAGGTGCTCGACGACGACGGCAACCCGTGTCCGCCCGGCGTGGAAGGCGAGATCTACATGCGGCCCGCGCCGGGCAGCGCGCCGACCTATCGGTACGTCGGCGCGACGGCGAAGAGCCGCGACGGCTGGGACTCGCTGGGCGACCTCGGCTATTTCGACGCCGACGGATTCCTGTACCTGTCGGACCGCAGGGTGGACATGTTCACCGTCGGCGGCCGCAACGTCTATCCCGCCGAAATCGAGAACGCGCTGTCGGCGCACCCGGACGTGTTGTCCTGCCTGGTGGTCGGCGTTCCCCATGAAGATCTCGGCCAGGTACCGTACGCGCTGGTGCACCCGATCGACGGGTCGACGCTGGATTCCGCTGCCGTACAAGCGTTTCTGCGTGACCACCTGGCGGGGTACAAGGTGCCGCACACCGTCGAGTTCGTCGACACCCCGCTGCGCGACGACGCCGGCAAGGCCCGCCGATCGGCGGTGCGCGACCAGATCATGGAGCGCCTGGCGGCCGCCGAGGCGAGCTGACCCGCGACCGCAGACCACCAAGGATCCTCCAAGAACGGGGCCGCATCATCGGGGTATGCAGATCGAACCGCTGAGCACCGACCTGATCGACCGTTACCTGCGATCGCGGCAGTCGCGGTTCTTCCGCAGCGATGACGGCGAGGAGTTCATGATGCTGCCCGGCTACGAGCGGGGCAGGCTGCACGTGAACATGCGGATCAACGGGTTGCGGCGCGACGTTTTCGAGATCTCCATCAGCCCCGCCGGGTACTACCCCGCTGCCGAACGGCCGCGCCTGATGGAACTGGTGAACGACTGGAATCGCGAAACCCATTGGCCCAAGGCGTTTGTGCGCGAGACCCCCCGACCAGGCCACGTCAGCGTGGTCGGTGAGAACGCATACCTGCTCAGCGACGGCATCCACGTCGAGGCGCTGGGCAACCTCATCAAATCGGCCGTGGAGTACGGCGGCGACCTGTTCGCCAAGATCGAGCAGGCCATCGGCCTGCCGTCGGCGCACGCGCTGGAACAGTGGATGGACCGCACCGGCTAGGGCGCGATCGCGTCCGCCTCGGCGTCGACGGCCTGGGGCGTCTCCCCCGGCCTCTCGCGTTTCTCCCAGCGGCGCAACGCTTCTCGGCATGGCGACTCCACCAGCGCGTAGCTGACCGCGGCGATCGCGAAGCCGAAGATCAGCGTCAACACCAACACCGCGGGCATGCGGCCGGTGAACGGGAACGTCCCGAGGACCGGGAACACCATGGCCAGCGCCGCCAGGTGCCACACGAACAGCCCGTAGGACCAGCGCCCCAGGGTCACCATCGCGGTGGTCCCCAAGATGCGATGGCCGGTGTCCACCCGATCCAGCACCAGCGGGGCCACCAGCGCGAAGGCCACCAGCGAGCCCGTCGCGGTCTTGACCGCGAACTGCGCCGGGGTGCCGGGCACCAGGCCCTCGGGACCGGCCAGCGGCGACGCCGCGATCAGGTAGGCGACCACCGCGACGGCGGCCATCACCAGGCGCCGGCGCGCCAAGTGCACCGGCCACCCGATCCCGCTGTGCACGAACTCGGCCAGCAGCATGCCGGCCGCGAACCAGGAGAAGAACGCCGGCGGCCAGTTCAGGGGGTTGACGCCGGACCCGGATTGGATGGGTAGCCAGCCCCACGCCCAGCTGAGCGCCCCCAGCGCGGCGATCGCCGGGACCCGGGCCCGCACCGGCAGCCGGCGGGCCAGCAGCGCAAGAATCGGCAACGCCAGATAGAAACTGACCTCGACGGACAGGCTCCACATCTGGGTCAGCCCGCCGGTCAGGGTCAGCGGCACATAGATCTGGGTGAGGGTCAGGTTGGCCAGCCACACCGTCGGGCTGGCGTGGTCGGCGTCGGGCAGCAGGGTCAGGATGACAACGACGGCGACCACGTAGGCGGGCATGATGCGGACCACCCTGGACCGTAGGTAGTGACCGGTGCGGGGGCGTGGGCCCAGGCCCCTGGCCGCCCCGGCGTGCCCGCGCCACAGCAGGAAGCCCGACAGCGCGAAGAACACCGCCACGGCCAGGTCGAAGCGGCCGAACAGTCTGCCGGTGGCGCCGCTGGAGTGCCCGGTCTGGAACGCGACGTGCGTGACCACCACGCCCATGGCCGCGCAGGCGCGCATGCCCTCCACGGCCGGCAGGAAGCTGCGCACGCCGCCCACCCGCTGGTCATCGCTCACCATCACAGTTTGCCTGTGCTGGGTTCCCGGCGAATGGGTACACCCCGAGGACCCGTCCGTAGGAGCGACGGTTCGTAAGTCGCTGCCTTACCTTCTGCTGTTAGGGTCGAACGAGTTTGCCCCGGGCAGCTCGCTCGGGTCGGGTCGCGGCTGGTTGAAGCAAGGAATTGAGGAGGGCACGGCGACGTGAACCGAGCAGTCATGTTGCGGTTCGCCGCATGCGGGATCATCGGACTCGGAGCTGCCCTGCTCATCGCCGCGCTGCTGTTGACGACGTACACCACCAGCCGGATCACCAAGGTCCCCCTGGACGTCGACGCCACGCTGATCAGTGACGGCACGGGGACGGCACTGGACTCCGCGTCGTTGTCGACCGACCACGTCGTCGTCAACCAGAACGTGCCGCTGGTCTCCCAGCAGCAGGTCAGCGTCGAGTCGCCCGCCAACGCCGACGTGGTCACGTTGCAGGTCGGAAGTTCGTTGCGGCGCACCGACAAGCAGAAGGACAGCGGGCTGCTGCTGGCGATCGTCGACACCGTCACGCTCAACCGCAAGACCGCGCTGGCCGTCTCCGACGACACCCACGCCGGTGGCTCGGTGCAGAAGCCGCGTGCCGTCAACGACGAGAACCCGCCCACCGCGATGCCGCTCCGGCACGACGGGCTGTCCTACCGGTTCCCCTTCCACACCGAGAAGAAGACCTACCCCTACTTCGATCCGATCGCGCAGAAGGCGTTCGACGTCAACTACGACACCCAGGAAGACGTCAACGGGCTGACCACCTACAAGTTCACCCAGAACGTCGGCTACAACGCCGACGGCAAGCTGGTGGCCCCGGTGCCCTACCCGTCGCTGCTGGCCGGAAACGAGGACGCCAAGCAGACCACCTCGGCGTCGATGTGGGGCATCCAGGGTGGGGACCCGAACGAACAGATCACCATGACCCGCTACTACGCGGCGCAGCGCACCTTCTGGGTGGATCCGGTGTCGGGCACCATCGTCAAGGAGACCGAGCACGCCCACCACTACTTCGCCCGTGACCCGCTCAAGCCGGAGCTCACGCTGGCCGACTACAAGGTCACCTCGACCGAAGACACCGTCGAATCCCAGGTCAACGCGGCCCGCGACGAGCGCGACCGGCTGGCGCTGTGGTCGCGGGTGCTGCCGATCACGTTCACCGCGGTCGGCCTGATCGCGCTGATCGGCGGCGGGCTGCTCGCCTCGTTCAGCCTGCGCAGCGAGAGCGCGCTGACCGACCCCGGCCTGGACCGGAGCGACCAGGACTTCTTCGGCCGCAGCGGCCTCGAGGAACCGGTGCCCGGCGCCGAGGCCGAGACCGAGAAGCTGCCCACCCAGCGACCCGAGACGCGTGAGGAGTCCGGTCCGCACGGCTCCGATCCACCCGGCCCGCCCGACGCGGACGAGCCCACCGAGGCGGGGCCGGCCGAGCCGAAGCCGCACGACCGCGAATAGCGCGGCCCGGACTCGTTGACCGTGCGCTGGACCCGACCCGGCTACGCACTGGTCTTGGCGCTGCTGGTGGTCGGGCCGCTGCTGGCACCCGGATACCTGCTGTTGCGCGACGCGGTGTCGACGCCGCGGTCGTATCTGTCCGACACCGCGCTGGGACTGACATCGGCCCCGCGCGCCACCCCCCAAGACTTTGCGGTGGCGCTGGCCTCGCATCTGGTTGACGGCGGCGTCGTGGTCAAGACGCTGCTCGTCGCGGGCCTGTGGCTGGCTGGTTGGGGCGCGGCCCGGCTGGTCGCGGTCGCCCTGCCGGACGCCGGCGCGCCCGGCCAGTTCGTCGCCACCACCGTGGCGATCTGGAATCCCTATGTCGCAGAACGGCTTCTGCAGGGTCATTGGAGCCTGCTGGTCGGTTACGGCTGCCTGCCCTGGGTGGCCACGGCCATGCTGACGCTGCGGACGACCGGGTTCGGGCTCTTCGGGTTGGCCTTCTGGGTGGCGCTGGCCGGGCTGACTCCGACCGGCCTGCTGCTCGCCGCGGCGGTGGCGCTGATCTGCGTCGCCGCGCCCGGCGGCGGCCGGTCCCGCCGGTGGTGTTCCGGCGCCGCGCTGGGCACCGCGCTGCTGGCGGCGCTGCCGTGGCTGACGGCGTCGGTGACGGGGTCGTCGTTGACCGCCCACACGTCGGCCAACCGGCTGGGTGTCGAGGCGTTCGCGCCCCGCGCCGAACCCGGGCTGGGCACCCTGGGCAGCCTGGGCGGCCTCGGCGGCATCTGGAACGGCGACGCCGTACCCGATTCGCGCACCACTCTTTTCGCGGTGGTCTCGGCCGTGGTGCTGCTGGGTGTGGTGGCGACGGGCCTGCCGACGGTCATCCGCCGCCCGGCGGCCGTGCCGCTGCTGGTGCTGGCGGCGGCGGCCGTGCTGATCCCGGCGGCGCTGGCCACCGGGTCGGGCGTGGCGCTGCTGAGCGCGGTGGTCGACACCGTGCCGGCCTTCGGGGTGCTGCGCGACGGACAGAAGTGGGTGGCGCTGGCGGTACCCGGCTACGCCCTGGCCGGTGCCGGCGCGACGGTCACGTTGCGCCGCTGGCTGCGGCTGTCCGGGGCCGCCGCACCGGCGCTGGTCTGTTCCCTGATGCTGCTACTGGCGCTGCCCGATCTGGTCTGGGGGGTGTTCGGCAAGGTGGCGCCGGTGCGCTATCCGCGCGGCTGGACCGCCGTCGCCGCGGCGATCAACGAACCGGGCGGGGATCGGGGAACGGTGGCGGTGTTGCCGGCCGGCACCATGCGGCTGTTCGCCTGGTCTGGCGCCGCGCCGGTGCTGGACCCGCTGCCGCGCTGGGTGCGCGCCGACGTGCTGACCACCGGTGACTTGGTGATCTCGGGGACCACCATCGCCGGGGAAGGCGCGCACGCGCGGGCGGTGCAGCGGCTGCTCCTGTCCGGGCCCGACCCGGCGGCGCTGGCCGCGGCGGGAGTGGAGTGGCTGGTGGTCGAATCCGACAGCGCCGGCGACATGGGGGCGGCCGCCCGCACCCTGGGCGCGCTGGCGCCGGTCTACCGGGACAACGAGATTGCGCTCTACCGGGTCGGCGGCCAGACCGCCGGCGTGGCCGCCGGGCGCCGGGCGGCGACGGTGCTCGCGCATCTGGCGTGGCTGGCGATGCTGGTCGGCGGCGGCGCCGGAGCGGTGATCGGCGCGTGGCGGCGCCGCGCCCGCTCAGCCCCCGGTGACTAGCCCGCTGACGGTGCGGCCGGCCCGCACCGCTTCGAGCACGCCGCGCATCGCGTCCGCGCTTTGCGTCCAGGAGAATTCGCCGCTGCGGGTGTGCGCCTTGGCGCCGAGCTGATCGCGCAGCACCGGATCGGCGAGCAGTTCTTCGAGCCGATCCACCAGCTCGGCGCGGCCGTCCACGAGGATCCCGGTCACCTCGTCGACGATCGAGTCCGACAGGCCGCCCGAGGATCGGTAGCCGATGGTCGGCACCCGGTGCTGGGCCGCCTCCACCACGGCCAGGCCCCAGCCCTCCTTGCGCGAGGGCAGCAGGTGCACCCAAGCCGCTTGCAGGACATGGTGTTTGGTCACGTCGTCGACGTGACCGTGGAACGTCACCGCCGAACCGATGCCGAGACGCTGCACGTGTTCGACTAGGCGCTCGCGCCACCAGCCGTCGCCGACGATGTCCAGGTGCAGACCCGGTATCCGCGGCCGTAGCCGCGCGACCGCTTCCAGGGCGTCCTCGATCTGCTTGTGCGGTACCAGCCGCGACAGCACGACCACCCGGGGCGCCGCCGCCCGCGGGCCCGACAACGACGCCGCCGGCGCCTCGTCAAGGCCGTTGCGCACCACCGCGATCTGCGCACCGTCGACGCCCAGGGTGACCAGGTCGCGCGCGGACGGCAGCGACACGGTGACGTACTGGTTGTGCCGGTTCACCCGTGGCGACAGCGTTGACTCGACAAACCAGCCGAGCCGGCCGAGCAGCCGCCCGGCCACCGGCCACTGCTCGCGGTGGCAGTGGTGCACCAGCACCACCACGCGGCGACCGTAGACCAGCCGGGCCAGGAAGGGCAGGCCGTTCTGGGTGTCGACGACCACGTCGGGCCGCACATGGCGCAGCGGGCCGATCCCGATCCGGGCCCACGCCATCGCCAGCAACGCCCAGACGTACACGGAGTAGCGGCCCCCGGCGCGGTCGATCCGCACGCCGTCGACGACCTCGCTTCGCGGCGCCCCGGGATAGCGGGCGGTGCGCAGCGTCACGGCGATTCCCGAGGCCGCCAGCTGCGCGCCGATGCGCTGCAAATACGCTTCACTGCCCCCGCCCTGCGGGTGCCCGGTATCGCGCCAGCACAGCAGCAGCACCGAGCGCAAGGAAGACATTGGTCGTCAGCCTAACCGGCGATGATGTGGACCGGGCAGCGCCGCACATCCGTAGGGTGTGGCCGGTGGCCGCCACCGCCCTCTTCGCCCGCCGCGCGACACTGACCCGGTCGGTGCGGCTGCTGTCGGAGTTTCGCTACGAGCAGCCGGATCCGGCCCGCTTCTACGGCGCCCTGGCCGCCGACACCGCGGCCATGGTGAGCGATCTGTGGCGCGCCACCCGCGATGAGCCTTTTTCCGGCCGCACGCTGCTCGACGTCGGCGGCGGGCCGGGCTACTTCGCGGCGGCCTTCGCCGACGCCGGCGTCCGCTATATCGGGGTGGAACCCGACCCCAGCGAGATGCACGCGGCCGGGCCCACCGTCGCCGGCGGCGCGGGGACCTTCGTGCGCGCCTCCGGAATGGCGCTGCCCTTCGCCGACGACTCCGTCGACATCTGCCTGTCCTCCAACGTCGCCGAGCATGTGCCGCGACCCTGGCAGCTCGGCGCCGAGATGCTGCGGGTGACCAGGCCGGGCGGGCTGGCAGTGCTGTCCTACACCGTCTGGCTGGGGCCGTTCGGCGGCCACGAGATGGGTCTGACCCACTATCTGGGCGGCGCCCGCGCCGCCGCCCGCTATGCCCGCAAGCACGGCCATCCGGCCAAAAACAACTACGGGTCGTCGTTGTTCGCGGTATCGGCGGCCGCGGGGCTGAGCTGGGCTGAGAACACCGGGGCGATGGTGGCCGCATTTCCCCGCTACCACCCACGATGGGCATGGTGGCTGACCTCGGCGCCGCTGCTGCGTGAGTTCTTGGTGAGTAATCTGGTGCTGGTCCTGCAACCCCAATAGTGGAACGTGTTCTCGTTTTGCGTCGGCTTGGGTAGGGTGACGCCCATGCCCGCCCACGGCGATGCGCAGGGCAGTGCGACCACAAAGGACAAGAGGAGCGGCGGAAGATGACCGACATCAAGACCGAGTACGACAAGCTTTTCATCGGCGGCAAGTGGACCGAGCCGTCGACGAATGAGGTCATCGAGGTGCACTGCCCGGCGACGGGCGAGTACGTCGGCAAGGTACCGCTGGCCGCGGCCGCCGACGTGGACGCCGCGGTCGCCTCCGCCCGCGCCGCCTTCGACAACGGCCCGTGGCCGTCGACGCCGCCGAAGGAGCGCGCGGCCATCATCGGCAATGTGCTCAAGCTGATGGAGGAGCGCAAGGACCACTTCGTCAAGGTCCTCGGCCTCGAGACCGGCCAGCCGCCGACCTCGGTCGAGACGATGCAGTGGATGAGCGGCATCGGGGCGATGAACTTCTTCGCCGGCCCCGCCGTCGACCAGGTCAAGTGGCGCGAAATCCGCAATGGCGGCTACGGCCAGACCATCGTCTATCGTGAGCCGCTCGGCGTGGTCGGCGCGATCGTGGCATGGAACGTGCCGCTCTTCCTGGCGATCAACAAGCTGGGCCCGGCGCTGCTGGCCGGCTGCACCGTGGTGCTCAAGCCGGCCGCCGAAACCCCCTTGAGCGCAAACGCTTTCGCGGAGGTCTTCGCCGAGGCCGGCCTGCCCGAGGGCGTGCTTTCGGTGGTGCCCGGCGGCATCGAAACGGGCCAGGCGCTGACGTCGAACCCGGACGTCGACGTGTTCTCCTTCACCGGCAGCTCGGCCGTCGGCAAGGAGATCGGCAAGCGCGCGGCGGAGATGCTCAAGCCGTGCACGCTGGAACTCGGCGGCAAGTCAGCGGCGATCGTCCTCGACGACGTCGACCTGGCGGCGTCGGTCCCGATGCTGGTGTTCTCCGGGATCATGAACACCGGGCAGGCCTGCGTGGCCCAGACCCGTATCCTGGCGCCGCGCTCGCGCTATGACGAAATCGTCGACGCGGTAAGCAATTTCGTGCAGATGCTGCCGGTCGGGAAGCCGGACGACCCGGCCGCCCAGATCGGGTCGCTGATCTCGGAGAAGCAGCGCGCCAGGGTCGAGGGCTACATCGCCAAGGGCGTCGAGGAGGGCGCGCGGCTGGTGTGCGGCGGCGGTCGCCCCGAGGGCCTCGACGAGGGCTTCTTCGTGCAGCCCACGGTTTTCGCCGACGTGGACAACAAGATGACGATCGCCCAGGAGGAGATCTTCGGGCCGGTACTGAGCATCATCGGATACGACAGCGAGGAGGACGCGATCAAGATCGCCAACGACTCCGCGTACGGGCTGGCCGGCAGCGTGTGGACCACGGACATCGACCGTGGCATCGCGGTCTCGGAGAAGATCCGCACCGGCACCTACGCCATCAACTGGTACGCCTTCGACCCGTGCTGCCCGTTCGGCGGCTACAAGAACTCCGGCATCGGCCGCGAGAACGGGCCGGAGGGTGTCGAGCACTTCACGCAGCAGAAGAGCGTGCTGATGCCGATGGGCTACACCATCGAGAGCTAGTTCTCTTCGCGGGTGTGCGGCTAGCCGCACCGTCGACCCCGAGTGTGCGGCCAGCCGCGCATTCGGGGTCAGCCGTCTATAGCGAGACCGCGGCCGAAGCCGGCCGCGGGGGCTTGGGCCGCCAGCCACCCCAGCTCTCGAGATTATGCAATAAAGCATAATTTTCGGGCATTTGCGGGACCGCAAGTGCGGATCCCGCCACCCTCCGCCGCAAATTATGCGGCGTACATCACACTTGGCCTGAGAAATTGCTTAATTTACGGGTGTCTTATATGCTTCATAGCATAATCAAGGGCCGCGCACAGGCCGGGAGAACATCATGTGGATCATCGAACTGAACGTCGCCGGCTATCAATACACCCGCGAGATGCCAGACTTGCGGCGTCGCACATTCCGCTTCAGCCCACGTCATATGCACTGGCCGGCGTTGCGGCACTCGCACGCTGCATGACCCCGGCCATGGGAGATACGCCCGCGCCGACTATCGGCGAGGCCGCGCCGGAGCAAACACCGAAACGCGGCGGCACCCGGACGAAAATGTTGGCCAGCGCCGCCGAGGTGATGCGCGAGCGCGGAGCGGCCGGCGTGACCATCGACGCGGTGCTCGCCCGCAGCGGCGCCCCCCGCGGCTCGGTGTACTACCACTTTCCCGACGGGCGCAACCAGATTCTGACCGAGGCGCTGCGCTACTCGGGTGACTCCATCACCGCAATGATCGACGACGCCGCCGGCCGTGGCGCCCGGGTGTTGTTGCAGGAGTTCGTCAAATTCTGGGAGCGGCTGCTCACCGAGGGCGGCTTCACCGCCGGCTGTCCGGTGGTGGCGGCGGCGATCGGCTGTTCGGACGACGACGGTCCCAATCTTTCCACCGAAGCCGGCGCCATCCTGGGCCGCTGGTGCACCGCGCTCACCCGCGCGTTCGTCAACGACGGCTTCGATAACGCCGATGCCGCGTCGCTGGCCGTGACGTCGATCGCCGCGCTGGAGGGCGCGATCCTGCTCTCCCGCTCCACCCGCAACGCGGGCCCGCTACACCAGGTTGGGGAGCAGCTCGAATTCCTGATCAAGGCAAAGGAATTCGTGGTCCGGAACAAGATTCCGGGCAAGCAGGACGCTTCGCAATGACCAGCTCAGTCGCTGGCCGGTAGCGGCTTGACCTCTTTGAGCTGCAGGGCGGTCTGCCCGATGCTCAGGCTTCCCGCGCCCGGCTTGGTCACCAGCACCTCGGCACCGGTCTCGTCGACGTAGCGCTTGCCCATGACCGTGCCGTCGGCGAAAGACGGGTCCAGTTCGCCGGACCGTTCGCCCCCGACCGGCACCATCGGCGCACCGCCACAACGCAAGTCGTCGAGGCTGTCGGCGCTTCTGACGACGATCACCTGCGTGTCGCATACCTGGCTGGCGAGGCGGGTTCCGTTCTTGATCATGCGCGTAATCCTTCTAGCGTCTCGATGATTTCCCTCCGAAGCACCTTGCCCGTGGGTGTGGTTGGCAGCTCGTCGCGAAACACTACGCGGTCGGGGGTACGCGAACCGCGCAAACTCTTGCGGACGTGCTCCCGCAATTCCTCGGGGTCGGGGTCGGCGCCGGGCCGCGGCACCACCACGGCGACGATCGCCTGGCCCCACTGCGGATCTTCGACCCCGACCACGGCGACGTCGCGCACGTGCGGGTGCTCGACCAGCACCTCCTCCAACTCCGCGGGCGCGATGTTCTCGCCGCCGCGAATGATGGTGTCGTCGCTGCGTCCGCCGATGAACAGGTAACCCTCGTCGTCGAGCATCGCGATGTCCTTGGTCGGGAACCAGCCGTTCTCGTCGAGCACCGAGCCGATCCCGGTGTAGCGGCCGGACACCTGCTCGCCCCGCACGAACAGTTCGCCGGTCTCGCCCGGCGGCAGCACGTTGCCGGCCTCGTCACGGATCTGCACCTCAATGCCGGGCACCGGGCGTCCGACCGACCCCAACCGCTTCACGGCGGCCGCATCCGACGCCGCCTGCGCCGCGCGGTGGTCGTCGGGGGTCAACACCGCGATCGTCGAGCTCGTCTCGGTCAGCCCGTAGGCGTTGACGAAGCCCACCCCGGGCAGCAGCTCGAGCGCGCGGCGAACCAACGGCAGGCCGACCTTCGAGCCGCCGTAGGCCAGGTTGCGCAGCGACGGAAGCTCGTGTCCCTCGGCCTCCAGCGCGGTGACGATGCGGTCCAGCATGGTGGGAACCACCGTCGCGGTGGTCACCCGCTCGGCGTTGACCAGCCGCACCCATTCCGCGGCATCGAAGTTGGGCAGGTAGACCATCTTGCGGCCGGCGTAGAGATTCGACAGCGCCGCGCTCACCCCGGCGATGTGGTACGGCGGCACGCAGATCAGCGCGGCGTCGTCGGGCTGGGCCGAATCGAATTCGACCGAACCGGTGATGTAGCTGGTCAGGTTGTTGTGCGAGAGTTCAACGGCCTTGGGCTGCGAGGTGGTGCCCGAGGTGAACAGCACGATCGCGACCGACTCCGGGTCGGGGAACTCGGCGGCGGGCTCGGCGCTGCGCGCGGCCGTCAGGAATTCGTCGGACCCCAGCACCCGTTTCGACGACTCGCCGACCGCGTCCCGATAGCGGCTGTCGACGATCACCAGGGGTTCGGGCAGCCGCTCGATCAGCGCCTGGATGCCCTCGGCGGACAGCCGGTAGTTGATCGGGGTGAAGGCCACCCCGGCGCGGGCCGAGGCGAAGATCAGCACCGGCAGCAGCGCTCCGCCGGTCCCGACGTAGGCCACATGCTGCGCGCCCGACGCCGCGATGACGCCCGCACCGCCGTCAGCGAGATCACTGAGCTGCTGCGCAGTCAGTCGCATGGAGCCCGACGGCCCTTCAGAAACGACGGCCGTGCGGTCGGGGTTGCCCGACGCGGCCATCTCCAGCAGCAACGAAATACTCACGCTTGAACTTTCTCCGGTAGCGGCACGTTACAAACCTAGCCAAAAGTGTCATGCTCGACTGTAGTTTAGATCACCCGGGCATCTCCCGGTCCAGCGCCGTCGGCAGGGCCCGGGCGTCCGTCGCACCACAATGGTTTACCCGCGGTCTCTCCGCCGCCGGCGCTCGCATGACCCCGAGCGGTGAACTTGACGCCGACGATCAGCAACATGCAAGCGCGGCCGACGCCCAAAGCGCCGACCCGGCTCCGCGCCGGACTGCCCCGGCATCGCCGAGGACAGTGCGGACACCGAAAACCTTGCGGCCGAAGAGGATTGAGCCGCTTAGCGGAATATCAGGTCCCCGTCCACTTGGGTGGGCGCTTCTCCGCGAAGGCGATGGCGCCTTCCTTGGCGTCGTTGGAGGAGAACACCGGGGCCAGCAGCTTGTTCTGCTCGGCGAACATGTTCTCCGGGCTCCAGCCGCGGGACTCGACGATGATCCGCTTGGTGGCGGCCACCGCGAGCGGCCCGTTGGCCGCGATCCGTTCGGCCAGGTCGATCGCGGCGTCCAGCGCGCCGCCGGGCTCGGCCAGCACGTTGACCATGCCCAGCGCATGCGCGCGCTCCGCGCTCAGGTTCTCACCGGTCAGCGCCAGCTCCATGGCGATCGCGGACGGGATGCGCTGCGGCAGCCGCAGCAGCCCGCCGCCGCCGGCGACCAGCCCACGCTTGACCTCCGGAATGCCGAACGCCGAGTCCTTCGAGGCCACGATCAGGTCGGTGGCCAGCGCCAGTTCGGTGCCGCCGGCGAGCGCGTAGCCCTCGACCGCCGCGATCAGCGGCTTGACCGGGGGACGCTCGGTGAAGCCCATGCCGCGGCCCTCGACGATGGGGAGCTCACCGCGGGCGAAGGCTTTGAGATCCATCCCCGCGCAGAACGAGCCACCCGCCCCGGTGAGGATGCCCACCGAAAGGCCGGGCTCGTCGTCGAGCCGATCCACGGCGGCGGCCAGGCCATTGGCCACCGCGGAGTTGACCGCGTTCTTGGCCTTCGGCCGGTTGATCGTGATGATGAGAATTCGATCCCGTTGTTCGACCAGAACTTCGGGTTCTTCGGTGCCGGCCTCTTGGTTTCCACTGCTCACGGTGCCGCACAGCTCCTTACACGATCGGTGGCTTTGAGATAGCTCCTGACGGACCGATGGTAACCGTCGGCGGAAACGGCGTTAACGCCCCGGAGAGATTCGGCTTACCGCCGGGGCCGATTGACTAGAAACGCGGCCCGATCACGCCGGAGCCATCGCGGCTTCGATGACGGTCAGCTTTTCGGAAAGCCCTGCGGCCCTACGTATTTCGATGAAGTCGGCGACCATGGCGTCGGAAACCTCGTGCGGGTCCTCGAGCGTGGCCCCGTCGGAGAGCACCGAGATGTTGAGCTGATCGACGTAACTCCACACGGTGATGTTGAGGCCGCTGCCGGCGGTCAACGGGCCCACCGAATAGATCTCGGTGACCAGTGCCCCGCCCACCCGGCCGCGCTCCCGCGGACCGGGCACGTTGGAGATGTTCAGGTTGAGAATCTTGTTGTGCCCGTCGCGGCCGGACGCCCAGCGGAAGAAGGCCTGGGTAGGCGCCGGTGGCATGTAGGCCGCCCACCGGCTGACCAGCTCCGGTCCCATCAACTGGTTGCTTTCCTTGGCGGCGATCGCGTTCTCGTGGCTGCACCGCACCCGTTCCAGCGGATCGTCGGAATCCGTCGGCAAACCGACCAGCACGCCGGTGAAGCGATTGCCGGAGATCCGTTCGGGTGAGAAGTCGAAACTCATCGGCACCGACGCCAACAGCGGTTCGGCCTTGCCGTCGTACCGCAACAACAGCGTGCGCAGCGCGCCGGTCGCCATGGCCAGCACCATGTCGTTGATCGTCACCCCGAGCCGCTTGCCGGTCTCCTTGACGTCGGCCAGGGCCAGGGTGGCGGTGGCGAACCGCCGTTCCGCGGTGATCTTGTGGTTCATGAAGGTCGGCGGCGGCTCGAAGGGCCGCGTCAGTTCCGGGGAGAATTTCCGCGAGCTGCGGCGCACCCGGCCCAGCCCCTGGGCGGTGTAGCGGATGGTGTGCGGTAGCCGCCCGACATGGCGCATGTGGTCGGCGAAGGCCGACGCCATCAGCTGCCGCGAGGTGGGCGCCGGGTCGCAGACATATGGGCCGCCCTCCGGGCCCGGCTGCAGGTCCATGCCCCGGGCCATCAGGTTCGCCGACGCGACACCGTCGGCCAGGGCGTGATGGATTTTGCCGACGACCGCGATCCGGTTGTTGGCCAAGCCCTCCACGAAGTACATCTCCCACAGCGGACGGCTGCGATCCAGCGGCGTGCTGGCGATTTGCCCGATGGCCTCGTCCAGTTCGCGGCGGCCCCCGGGCGGCGCCAGCCGCCACGGGCGGATGTGATAGTTCAGGTCGACGTCGCAGTTCTCCCGCCACATCGGGTGGTGGAAGTGCAGCGGCACCTCGACGAGCTGGTAGCAGAACGGATCGAGCTTGTTGAGCCGGCCGGCGATGACCTGACGAAAGGCGTCGACGTCGAACGACCGGCGGTCGGCGTCCAGCTCGATGACCGCGGCCTTGATGGTGTGCATGTGGACGTTCGGCGCTTCGCTGTACAGCAGTACAGAGTCCCACCCGCTAAGCCTTTTCACCGCTGCCCCTTGCCCATAGACGGACCATACTCAGCGGTGGCGGCTCAGATGACCTCTTTTGCCCCGACGCGCGTCTTGGTTCGGTAAATCTGGTTCAGGAACAGCGAAGTGACGTGCGCCGCGGCGCCGGCTCGCTCGCCGTCGATGAGGTCGTACCCGTGTCCGGCGCCGGGGAATTCCAGATAGCCGACCATCGAATGCGACACCGCCCGCAACCGCTCCACGAAGCTGCGCGCCTGCTCGACGGGGATGACGGTGTCCTTACTGCCGTGAATGACCAGGAACGGCGGCGCGTTGCGGTGCACGCGCGCGATCGGGGACGCGTCGCGGAAAACCTCGGGTCGACGGGCGATCGACTTTTTCACCACGACCCGCTCGAGGAATTCGACGAACCGTTCGCGCTCCGGCGTCGAGCGGTCCTCCCAGTCGTAACGGCCGTAGATCCCAACCACCGCGTCCACCGACGTGTCCGCGCCTTCCGGCAGTTTCGCCTGGAATTGCGGATCGTCGGGCGTCAGCCCGGCCAGCGCGCACAGGTGGCCGCCGGCCGAACACCCCGCTATCGCAACGAAATCGCGGTCGCCGCCGAACTTGTCGACGTTGGCGCGCGCCCACGCGATCGCGGTTTTGACGTCGATGATGTGGCGCGGCCAACGGTGGTGCGGCGAGACGCGGTAGTTAACCGCCAGGCACACCCATCCCTGCTCGGCGAGCCGTGACATGAGCGCCGACCCCTGGCCCATGCACTTGCCGTGCACCCAGGCGCCGCCCGGCAGGAAAATCAGGACCGGCGCGGGCTGCGCGGGCAGGTCTTTGCGCCGCCAGACATCAAGCACTTGATCGGGGTGGTCGCCGTAGTGGACGGCGCGGCGGTGGAGGTAGCGCTTCTGACGCAGGCCGTCCCAGATCGGCGGTGTCTTCTCGGCGACCGGCCATTCCGTCTCGAGATCCGCGGCGGCCACGACCCCGCGCAACGCGGCGAGGGAGACCTGTTGGGTGCTCGCCCGGTCGCGGCGCCGGGCGTCGCCGATCCCTGGCGTGAACCAGTCCTTGGTGGCCGCGGAGATAGCCTCCGGTGCGTGCCTGGCGCCCCAGACGCCCATGGCGGTCAAACCACCAAGGGGCTCAAGGTGCTTACCGACCACGGGCAGCGAAGCCCCGGCCGCGCTCAGCGCCAGCGCATAGTCACCGGGACGGGCCCGGAGCAACCATTTGACGCAATCGGTAACGCCCGGTCCATTCGCCGTCATGCAGGGGACTGTACCCCTCCGTACGTTTCACAAACTGACGTTTTCGTAGAACCGTCGGCGGTGGCTGAAACGCTTTGCCCGGCAGGCTCGCTGAGTCCGGTATTTACGCTGTTTGAACCGATCTCGTGGTTCGCTGACATCCGGGAAATTTTGCTGTGGACGACACGCTTACCTGGCCACCAGGTCGGCGATCACCCGGCCACCCACCATGCGGACGCCGGTCAGCGTCAGCCCCACCTGCGCGGCCAGCGCGGCGGCGCTGTCCACCCCGACGGATGCCCAGCGAAACCAGGGTCCCACCTCGCCCGCCGACTCCAGCCGGACCCATCGCGAACAGATGCCGATGGCCTCGGCTTCGAATTCGGCGACGCAACGGCCACCGCGCGCCAGTAGCTCGAAGGCGCGCCCGAGGATTCGCCGCGGGTCCCCGCCGAGCCCCACATTGCCGTCGACCAACAGCACCGTCTGCCACAGGCCCGTGCCCGGCAGCGGCTCGAACACGTCACCCAGCAGGGCCGGTGCACCACCGCGACCCGCCAGCTGGATCGCGGTCGCGGACCGGTCGATACCGAGTGCGGGGATGCCCCGCTGAATCAGCCTCGCCACCAACCGGCCCGGACCGCAGCCCAGCTCGATGGTCGGCCCGGTGCACATCTGCGTGACGGCTTCGTCGAAAACTTCGTCGACGGCTTCGTCGAATGGGGGGCCAGATCCGTCACCCGGACATCGCACACCCAGCCAGCGGTGCGCCGGCAACGGCCGTAGTTCCCCGTCGTCATGACGGATCCAACATCGTTCCCCGCCCAGTGCCCGATCGTAAAGTTGCCCAAGCATTTCACGTCCCTCGCGTCCTGGCCGATCGGGCGGCGTGGCGACGCGCGGTCCCGTGCGGGACGTTGCGGCGGCGTACCGGTAGACCCCAACAAGCTGACGGCAAGCAGGTGCGTCAGCATTGCACCGATACCCCGATCGTGGCTTTGCTAATCCATTTCTCTTCCTAGGCCCGTCCTGCGGCTACGGTGCAGCGCCCGGCATGGTTCACCGGCCTGCGGCGGCCGGATGCGTACCCCGCCCTCGGTCACCGTGCCGGACATGCCCGAATGCTCTTCATCGACAACGCTTTTCGCCGCTTCTAACCGCGACGGGCGGTCAGAGATTCAGCCGAACAGGAACGTGTCGAGCAGCGCGTTCACCCGACCGGGGTCCTCCAGCGCCGCGAGGTGCGCGACGCCGTCGAGCACCGTGAAGGACGCGCCCCGAATCGAGTCGGCCATGGCGCGGGTTTCGGCCACCGGAAAGGTGGCGTCTTCCGCGCCGGCGACCACCAGCACCGGGGCCGTGACGCGGCCCAGCAGGGCGTGCTGGTCCGGCCGCGCGGAGACCACGCTCCGCACCGCCCAGCGGACCGAGTCGGTGTCCACCGCCTGCACGTTGTTCCGCACGGTGTCGACCACGTCCGGGCGGGTGCGCAGCGTCGTCGGACCCAGAAAGGCGCGGACGGCCGAGTGCGTCAGCGGCGGCCGGATCCCACCCAGCGCCGTCGCCAACCGCACCAAGACTGCATACTGCACCTTTTGCGCGACACCGGCTTTCGACGCCGTGCAGTTCATCAGCACCGCGCGGTTGAGGCGGTCGGGGTAGAGGGCGGCGAAGGTGCCGCCGATCATTCCTCCCCACGAATTGCCGACGAAGTGCGCCCTGTCGATGGCGAGGCCGTCCAGCAGGTCGACGACGCAGCGCGCGCAGTCGGTGAAACTGAACATCGCGTGCAGCGGCGCGCTGCCACCGTGGCCGGGCGGATCGATGAGCACCAGGCGATGGCTGTCGCCGAAGTGCGCGGCCTGCCCGGCCCACAGGTCGCCCGTCATCAACAGGCTGGGCCACATCAGGATGGCGGGCCCGGTCCCCGTACTCACCTGAACCCGGAGCGTCCCGAGAACGGTATCGACGAACCGCGTAGCCAGCCGGGGGGTGTTGGCGGTCACGCTGCCTCCTGACGTCGTGGCGTGCGCGGCGGATCACACATCGCCGTGCCCTTGATTTTCCGCGTCGGTGATACTTGACCGGTGACGGACAACGATGTTCATCCTGACCTGCAGCGATTCGCCCGCTTCGCCCCACGACGGCTCGTCGGCCCCCGCACCCTGCCGTTCGTGCGGAAGGGGCTCGCGTGGCGGGGGCGGCTCGGCAAGCCCGTCGCCGGCGTCGAGGCGATCACGCTCGATTCGGGGGCTGGTGTGCGCCTGTTCCGCCCGGCCGGGGTCACCCAGGCGACGCCGGCGCTGCTGTGGATCCACGGCGGCGGGTACGTGATCGGCACCGCCCAGCAGGACGACCAGCTGTGCAGCGGGTTCAGCAAGCGGCTGGGCATCACCGTCGCATCGGTGGATTACCGCCTGGCGCCTGAACATCCGTATCCCACACCGCTGGAAGACTGCTATGCGGCCCTGACCTGGCTGGCCGGGTTGCCGGCGGTGGACCGCTACCGCATCGCCATCGGCGGCGCCAGTGCGGGCGGCGGCCTGGCGGCGGCCCTGGCCCTGCTGGCCCGGGACCGCGCCGAGGTGAGCCCGGCATTCCAGCTGCTGACCTACCCCATGCTCGACGACCGCAGTTCGGCCACCGCGCCCAGCGCGAAATACCGGCTGTGGGACAACCGCAGCAACAGGTTCGGCTGGGCGGCATATCTGGGCAACGCCGATCCCGAGGTCGCCGTTCCCGGGCGCCGCGACGACCTCAGCGGATTGCCGCCGGCCTGGATCGGGGTGGGCACGCATGACCTGTTCCACGACGAAGACCTGGCCTACGCCGAACGCCTGCAGGCCGCGGGGGTGCCGTGCCAGGTCGAAACCATTCCGGGCGCGTTCCACGGCTTCGACCTGGTTTTGCCGAAAGCCCAAGTGTCGCGGCGGTTTTTCGACAGCCAGTGCGACAGTCTGCGCGCCGCGCTGACCCCCACCGCCTGACCCGGCTCACATCGCGAAGTACACCAACTCGCCGCCGATGACGGTGGCCGCCACCAGCCCGGCGTCCAGGGCGGCCAGTGCCACAGCGGGCGGCTCGTTGAGCACGCACAGGTCCCCCGGCTGCCCGATCGCCACGGTGCGCGGCCGTCCCGGCTGATCCGGCCGGCCCAGAAACATCGTCAAAGCCTCTCGCGCCGAGACACATTCACGCCTGCCCAGCACGGTGCCCAGGAGTGTGGTGCGGTGCACCGCGGCGCGCATCGCCGTCCAGGGGTCGCCGTGGCCGAAGGGCATGTCGGTGGACAGCGCGACCGGGACCGTCGCGTTGCGCAGGGATGCGACGCGCCACAGCTGATCGTGCTCGGCGGCGGGGACGTCGTCGAGGTACTGATCGCCGCGCTCGGCGACGAAGTTGGGCTGCGTCACCACCGTGACCCCGAGCTCGGCGAGGTCGGCCAGGTTGTCGTCGGGCACCACGGCGGCGTGTTCGATGCGGTCTCGCGGATGGCTGCCGGCCGCGCGCAGGGCCGCGATGGTCACCACCAGCTGGGCCGCGGTCACGCAGTGCACGGCCACCGGCTGGCCGTTCTCATGCTGGCAGGCAATCCATTCCGTGAGGGCGTCGAGGTCCAGGCGATCATCGTGCAGGATCTTCTTGCCCGGCGACAGGAAACTCAGCCGCGGCCGGAACTCGCCACACTGGTGCGCCGCCGACAGCGACGCCATGTCGTCGGCGTCGAGATCGGGGCTGGCGTCGGTGACGCCGGTGACGCCGGTCGCGGTGATCCGGCGGCTCAGTTCGGCCAGATCGGTTTCGCGCCGTTGCAGCGCCAGCGACCAGCCGCGGTCGGCGCTGCGCAGCCGGCCGTCGGGATGTTCGGCCAGGCCGACCCGCCCCAGCGCTTCGGAATTGAGGATCCACAGCGCCCCGCTGCGGTGCTGGATGCGCACCGGAACGTGCGGAACGATGGCGTCCAAAGCGCCCCGGTCCAGTTCTCCGGCAACCGAATCGTGGTAGCCCACAGCGCGAATCCAGCCGTCGGGCCCCGGTGTGGCGTTCGCCAGCAGTTGGGTGAGCTGCGCTGCGGTGCTGACCCCGGGCGGCCCGACGAAGAACGAATCGAGCGCCGAGGCCGCCGAGCGCAGGTGCACATGGTGGTCGTGCAGCCCGGGCAGGACGGCGCCGCCGCCCGCGTACAGCACGCCCTCCCCCGCCCGCGCCACCAGACTCTCGCCCGGCGGTGCCATCTCCTCGATCAGCGCACCCACCCGGATGTCTGTCGTGGTCCCGTCCAGCAGGGTAGCCCGCTGAATCAGCATGACAGGCAACGTCTTTGGCCGACCAGGTGGCGCACCGTCTCGTTATCGGCGCCCGGCCCGGACGCCGGACGCGACGCCGCCGGGGCCGACGGTGGTGACACCGGCGCCGACGATTCCGACGGCACCGTCGGCAGCGCCGCGTAGGTCGCGGCGACCCCGGCCATGGACACGCGGATCAACTCACCGCCACCGCGGCCCAGGCATTCGGCCACCGCCAGGGTCGCCTCCAGCCCGGTCAGTGGGTCGGCGATGGCGTCACCGCAGAACACCGGTCCCTGGACGCTGGTGCCGACCAGGCCACCCGCCACCGCGGTGTCGTCGCCGAATCCCGGTCTGCGGCCGTCATAACCGGTGATTTGCAACCAGATTCGGCCCGCGCGCGGTGTGACGTCGTCGGGCCCGAGCCCTCGGCGTGCCAGCGCCGCCGGGCGCGAGCCCTCGATGACGATGTCGCTGGCCGCGAGCAGTTCCCGCAATTCGTCGGCCTCGCTGTCGAAATCGACTGTATAGCTTAGCTTTTCGCCGTTCATCCAGTCGAAAAAGGTGCCGTCCCCGGCCCGGGTGCCGTCCGGGCGGCGCGGGCTTTCGACCTTGACGACTGTCGCTCCGGCGCGCGCCAGCAGCCGCCCGCACAGCGGGCCCGCCCACATCGAGGACAGGTCGGCCACCAGCAGGCCCTGAGGCGCACGCGGCGCCGTCCGCGCTGCGCACCGGCTCAGCCGGGGCGGCGCGGGCGCGGCCTCGCCCAGGCCCGCCACCGGAATGTCCAGCAGCCCGGCCCGCTCCACGACCTCAGCCACCGAGCGGGTGGCCGCCCAGCGTTGCAGCGCCGGCCACGGGTCGGCGGAAACGTCATCGACTTGCAGCAACGCCGGGACGGCGTCGAGGTCGTCGGCGCGCGAAAGGGTGAGCGCGCAGCAGCCGTCCCGTGCGGTGAGCAGGCGGGTGCCGCCGCCGGGCGAGACCCGACCGCCGCGGGTCAGGCCCAGCAAGGCCGCCCGCCCGGTCAACAGGCTCACCGCGTCGACGCCGATATGCAGGCGGTCGCCGATGGCCGAGGCCACGTCGTGCGCGCGGGTCAACACGCCGGCGCGGGAAAAGTCGGCGGGACCGTCGGGCAGGCCGGTCAGGTAGGCCAGCCCGCTGCTGCCCCACGCTTCGGCCCGCTGGGACTGCCCTTTTGACGACGCCGAACTCACGCCCCCATTGTGCGCGTGGCCCGGGCCGGCGCGGCGACCGGCAAACCCGGCTCAGAATTGCAGCGCGTGAAAGCGCCAGTCCAGCACCGGGCGGTCCGGTTCATCCGCGGTGTCGCTGACCGCATACACCAGCGACCGCAGCCCCAGCACGCCCCCGTGATCGGTCGGCTCGGCGGATTCGACGTGCAGCTCGCTGTATAGGGTGTCGCCCTCGTGCACGGGGCCGGTGTGATCGCAGGATTGCCAGTTCAGCACGGTCACCAGGTTGGGCAGCAACCTGCTCGCCTGCGCCAATGCCAGCCCGATGGTATGCCCGCCGTACACCAGGCGTCGGCCGCCGACTCGCGAATCATGATGCGTGGCAGCGATGTTCAGAGTGAGCCGGGCCAGTTCGGGAGCGCTGCTGACCACGTCGGCGGTGCTGTGCAGCACCGATCCCGCCAGGCCGGCATCGAAATGCGGGCCGGGCACCTTGTCGCGGAACACCGCCCCGTTCCATGTCGCGGTCGGATCGTGGACCGGGCCGGGCACGTCGACCCCGATGGCGGACAGATCGTCGTGCGGCTCGTGGTCGGGCTGCCAGTCCGGGCCGGCGGGCAGCATGCCGCATCGGTAGAAGTCGAGCACCAGCTGGTCGGCCTGGTCGATGGTGATCATCCGCAGCGCCACCAGCCCCGTCGGGGCCCGGCCCGGCTTGGGTGAATTTGCCCGCAGCCCAACGACTTCGGTGCGGGTGTAGAGGGAATCGCCGATGATCGGGAACCGGTGAAACACCAGGCCGCGATAGAACAGGTTGGCTTTGACCCGCTGGGTCACCAGCGTCGACTGCCCGATCGCCACGTCGCACACCAGCGCCGGGTGGGCCAGCGGCGCGGGCAGGCCCGTCACCGCCCCGCACAGACCGGCGTCCAGCGCCAGCCGCAGCCTGTCCCCCACGATCGCCTGGTGCGCGCCGGCCAACCCCGGCGACAGGGTCATCGAGGGCGCCCAGTCGAACACCTGCCCCACCGAGAGGTCGTCGAAGTACGGTCCGCCCTCGCGGATCCCCGCATACCCGTGACTCGTCACAACGTCCCATGCTGGCAGGCTGTGGAATCGAGGGTCAACTTCGTGGCGATCGCGAGCGCGGCCGTGGCGATCGCAAGCGCGGCGCAGCCGGGCGCAGCGGATCGCCACAATCGGCATAAGCCGCGCGAAGCGGGTCGCCACTATCGGTGTGGAGGGTAATCGCAGGTGAACGACGAAGAAGAGATGCTGGTCGCCACGGTGCGGGCGTTCATCGACCGCGACGTCAAACCGGGCGTTCGCGAGGTCGAGCACGCCAACACCTACCCCGAGGCGTGGATTGAACAGATGAAGCGGATCGGCATCTACGGCCTGGCCGTCCCGGAGGAATACGGCGGGTCGCCGGTGTCCATGCCGTGCTACGTGCGGGTCACCGAGGAACTGGCGCGCGGATGGATGAGCCTGGCCGGGGCGATGGGCGGGCACACGGTGGTCGCCAAACTGCTGACACTGTTCGGCACCGAGGACCAGAAGCGGAGCTACCTGCCGCGGATGGCCAGCGGCGAGGTGCGCGCCACCATGGCGCTGACCGAGCCCGGCGGTGGTTCGGATCTGCAGAACATGGCGACCACGGCTCTCCCCGACGGCCCGGACGGTTTGGTGATCAACGGTTCCAAGACCTGGATCAGCAACGCGCGCCGTTCCGGGCTCATCGCCCTGCTGTGCAAGACCGACCCGAACGCCCGGCCGCGCCACCAGGGCATCTCGATCGTGCTCGTCGAGCACGGGCCCGGCCTGACGGTGTCGCGGGATCTACCCAAGCTGGGTTACAAGGGCGTGGAATCCTGCGAGCTGTCGTTCGACGGCTTCCGGGTGCCTCGGTCGGCGTTGCTGGGCGGCGTTGCGGGCGAAGGCTTTTCACAGATGATGAAAGGGCTGGAGACGGGACGCATCCAGGTGGCCGCCCGCGCCCTGGGTGTTGCCACCGCGGCGCTCGACGACGCGCTGGCCTACGCTCAGCAGCGCGAGAGTTTCGGCCAGCCCATCTGGCAGCACCAGTCGATCGGTAACTACCTGGCCGACATGGCGACCAAACTCACCGCGGCCCGCCAGCTCACCCGGTACGCCGCCGAGCGATACGACAGCGGCGAACGCTGCGACATGGAAGCCGGGATGGCCAAGCTGTTCGCCTCCGAGGTCGCCATGGAGATCGCGCTGAACGCGGTGCGAATCCACGGCGGCTACGGCTATTCCACCGAATACGACGTCGAACGCTACTTCCGGGACGCGCCGCTGATGATCGTCGGTGAGGGCACCAATGAGATCCAGCGCAATGTGATCGCCCGGCAACTGGTGACGCGGGGCGGAATCTGACCAGGCCCGCCAATCTCGCGGCCCGCGAAGGAACTTTCGGAGTATATTTACCTGACTTCTCCGGCTGGCAAACCGTCGCGTAAGCAAAGTCGTTCGCCGGCCGCGGGAACCACAGGGAAAGGCAGCCGCCATGAGTTATCCTCCCGTGCCGCCCGGAGGTTCGCCCGAATGGCCCGGGCAGCATCCGGAATGGCAAGGCCAGCAACCGGAATGGCAGGCCCAGCAGCCCGCCGGGTGGCAAGCTCAGCAGCCGCCGGGCTGGCAGGGACAGCCACCCGCGGGATGGTCGGCGCCGCAGCCGGGATGGCAGGAGCCCGAGAACTATCTCGTGTGGGCGATCCTGTGCACGGTGTTGTGCTGCCTGCCGCTCGGGATCGTGTCGATCGTCTACTCCACCAAGGTGTCCGGGCTGTGGGCCCAGGGACGGTATGCGGAGGCCCAGGAGGCGTCCAACAACGCCAAGAAGTGGGCCATCATCGGCGCGATCGTCGGTGCCGTCGTCGCGGTGATCGGGGTTGTCGTGTGGTTCGCCATGTTCGCGGCGATCGTGTCCTCCATCCCTTCCACGACCACCACCACCTATTCGGGCTTCTGAACCGCGATCTCGTCCACCAGCCCCCAGGCCAGCGCGGTATCCGAGTCGATGGTGCGGCCGGACAACACGAGATACGCCGTGCGCCAACGACCTATCCGCCGCGTGACGCTGACGGTGCCCCCGGCCCCGGGGACCAGCCCCAACGCCAATTCGGGTAGCCCGAACACCGCGTCACCGCCGGCGAGGACCCATCCGCAAAACGCCGCCATCTCTATTCCGCTGCCCATCACCCGGCCGTGCACCTCGGCGCGGCACGCCCGGCCGAGCCTGGCGGTCAGCGCGTCGAGCGCCAGGGCGGGGCTGTAGCGGGTACGGGCCAGATGCGCACTCGCCGGGTCGGCGAAGGTGCCGAACTCAGCGAGGTCCCCGCCGCTGCAGAAGGACGGCCCGTGGCCGCTCAACACCATTCCGGTGACCGACGGATCCAGTTGCGCGACCGCCAGGGCCTCCAGCAGCGCGGCGCGCGCATCGGTGGAGAACGCGTTGTGCCGATGCGGCCGGTTGAACGCGATGCGCACGACATCCCCGTCGCGCTGCACCCGCACCGGGTCGGCGGTCTCGGGCACTCCGGCCGGCCCGCGCTCGCGTAGCCACCGCGCGAACTCCGGGCCCGCCTGCAGGGTGGAGTACGCCAACGACTCGGTCACCACACCGGACAGCGTCGGGCCCTGCGGATCCACCGCGCGCAGCACGTCGTCGCAGATCCCACTGGCGTGCGGCCAACGTCGACAGCGTGCGGTCAGCTCGTCCACGGTTTCCGGCGCAGAATCGACGGTGATCACCCGCCGATCGGCGCAGGGATCCTCGGTTAGGGTGAAAGTTGCTGCGTCAAGCCATGATCCGGCCGCGGCGATGTCGGCGGCCGAGCCCACGCCGACGATCAGCCCGGGCGGCGACGGCGGGCCGTCCTGCGGCGGGCACGACAGGTCGACCACCCGGAGCATCGGTCACACCGAGTACTTCTCGATCAGCCCATTCTTGTAGAGCTTGCCGGTGTCGGTGCGCGGCAGCTGCGCCTCGAATGCGATCGATCGCGGGCATTTGTAGTGCGCCAAGTGGTCTCGCAGCCACGCCGTCAACTCGTCAGCGAATTCGTCGGTGGCGTCGGCCGCATCGACGGTCTGCACGGCCGCCACCACGCGCTGACCCATCTCGTCGTCGGGCACCCCGAACACCGCGGCGTCCAGCACCTTCGGGTGGGTGACCAACATGTTCTCGGCCTCCTGCGGGTAGATGTTCACCCCGCCGGAAATGATCATGTGGTGGCGCCGGTCGGTCAGGTACAGGTAGCCCTCCTCGTCGAGGTAGCCGATGTCGCCGACGGTGGCCCAACCGTGCTTGGAACGAGACGACGCGGTTTTCGTTGGGTCGTTGAGGTATTCGAACGAATACCCGCCCTCGAAATAGATCTCGCCGGCCTCGCCGGGCGGCAACTCCTCGCCGTTCTCGTCGAGAATGTGTACGGCGCCCCCCATGGGTTTGCCGACCGAACCCGGATGCGCCAGCCAGTCCTCGGCGGTGATCAGGGTCGAACCGTGCGCTTCCGAGGAGGCGTAGTACTCATCGACGATCGGTCCCCACCAGTCGATCATCTGCTTCTTGATCTGCACCGGGCACGGCGCCGCCGCGTGCATCACCCGCTTGAGGCTGGACAGATCGTACGAATCACGCACCTCTTGAGGCAGTTTCAGCATCCGGACGAACATGGCCGGGACGAATTGGCCGTGGGTGACCCGGTGACGCTGGATGGCGTCCAGCGTCCCCTCGGCATCGAACTTCTCCATGATCACCGTGGTGATGCCGCCGGCCTGAATGGTCATCGACCACACCGACGGCGCCGTGTGGTACAGCGGCGCCGGGCTGAGGTACACCGCGTCCGGGTCCAGCCAGAATCCGACCAGAGCCGACATCATCCCCGGCGCGTCTTCCGGTGGGACGTGCGGCAGTTCGCGTTTGATGCCCTTGGGCCGGCCGGTGGTGCCCGACGAGTACTGCAGCAGGTCGCCCTCGATTTCGTCGTCGATCGGGGTATCAGGCTGACCGGCAACGCATTCCGGGTAACGCTCCCAGCCGGGTAGATCGCCGTCGGCGATCAGCAACAGCTCGGGCAGCCCGCCCGGCAAATGCTCGCCCAGGCCGGCGAGGGTGTCGCGCTGCGCCGCCGAGCCGACGATGGCCTTCGCGCTGCTGTTGTCGATGATGTAGGCCGCCTCGGCCGCGGTCAGGTGGGTGTTGATCGGCACGTAGTACAACCCACTGCGACGAGCCGCCCACATCACCGCGTGGATGTGCTCGTTGTTCTCCATCAGGATCGCGACGGTGTCGCCCTCGCGCAGACCCGCCTCACGAAACCGGTGTGCCAGTCGATTGGCACGGGCCTCCAGGTCGTCGAAGGTGACGACCGTCCCGGACGGGTACAGGATGACAGCAGGTTTGTCGGCGCCGAGGTAGGGGCGGATCTGCATGCGCAGACTGTACCGCCGCCAAACTTGACGGGTGTTAAGTGGTCGCCAAGGCGGCGCACCCGAGCGTGTGCCGGGGCGGAATGCGGATAAGCACACTGCCCGCGGCCCCGGCGGTTAGCCTTGGCGGGTACGCCACGTTGGCACGGAGGTGCGCATGACCGCCGAGCAGGTATCGGAGCCTGCGGCCTCTCCCTCGCCGGACCCCACATTCGCCGTGTCCGACTACGTCGACGGCATGGAGCGCCTGGTGCATGCCATTCAGGAGCTCTCGCTGGCCCGCAGCCTTCCGGACATCCAGCGGATCGTCCGATTCTCGGCGCGCGCGCTCACCGGCTGTGACGGCGCGACCTTCGTGCTGCGGGACAACGACCGGTGCTACTACGCCGACGAGGATGCGATCGCCCCGCTGTGGAAGGGCAGCCGCTTTCCCATCAGGTCCTGCATCAGCGGGTGGGCGATGCTCAACCGCGACGCGGCGGTCATTCCCGACATCTACCGCGACCCGCGCATCCCGCACACTCTGTACCGTCCCACCTTCGTCAAAAGCCTGGTGATGGTGCCGATCCGCAAGCTGGACCCGATCGGCGCGATCGGCAATTACTGGGCTAACCAGCATCAGCCGTCCGAACAAGAGGTCCACCTGCTGCAGGCGCTGGCCGACTCGACCTCGATCGCGATGGAGAACATCCAGCTTTACTCCGAACTGGAGCAGCGGGTCCGCGATCGCACCGCGGCACTGGAAGACGCCAACGAGGAGATCCGCCGGCTGTCGGTGACCGACGAACTGACCGGGCTGAACAATCGGCGCGGCCTCTACCTGCTAGCCGAGCAGAAACTCAGGGGGGCGCACCACCTCGGCCACAGCTGCGTGCTTGCCTTCCTCGACGTCGACGGCCTCAAGAAAGTCAACGACGAGCTGGGCCACGAGGTGGGCGACGCCCTGATCAGGGACGTCGCCCACGTGCTGCGCACCATTCGCCGCGAGTCCGACATCCTGGCCCGCATCGGCGGCGACGAATTCTGTGTGATGGTCACCGAGAACGACGGCGACACGACGTCGCTCAAGGAGCGGCTCGCCGACGCGTTCTCGAACTTCAACACCACCGGCGACCGGCCCTACCGCGTGTCGGCCAGCATCGGGCTGGTGCGGGTGCCGGTGTCGGATAACTCCACCGTGGACGAACTGCTGGCCCGCGCCGACGAGCTGATGTACGAGGAGAAGAAGGCCAGCCCCAATTCGCGGATCGCGGGCTGATCAACCCGCGACCGGCCGGGCTCGGCCCGCCTAGTCGGTTTCCGCCAGCCGCTGCTTGAGCGCGTCGAACTCGTCGCGGACCCCGGTGGGCAGCTTGTCGCCGACGAACTCGAACCACTCTTCGATCAGCGGCAGTTCCTCGCGCCACTCGGCCGGGTTGACGGCCAGCGCCTTGATCACGTCGTCACCGTCGATGTCGAGCCCGTCGAGGTCCAGGTCCTCGGCCGTCGGCACGATGCCGATGGGGGTGTCCTGGCCGCCGGCCTGGTGCTCGATGCGGTCGACGATCCATTTGAGCACCCGGCTGTTCTCGCCGAAGCCCGGCCACAGGAAGCCGCCCTCTTCGTCGCGACGGAACCAGTTGACGAAGAACACCTTCGGCAGCTTGGACTCGTCGGAGTTCTTGCCCAGGTCGATCCAGTGCTGGAAGTAGTCACCGACGTGGTAGCCCAGGAACGGCAGCATGGCCATCGGGTCGCGGCGCACGGTGCCGACCTTGCCCTCGGCGGCGGCGGTCTGCTCGCTGCCCATGGTGGCGCCCATGAACACGCCGTGCTGCCAGTCGCGGGCCTGCGTCACCAGCGGGACCGTGGTCTTGCGGCGCGCCCCGAACAGGATGCCGGAGATCGGCACACCCTGCGGGTCGTCCCACTCGGGCGCCAGGATCGGGCACTGCGACATCGGGGTGCAGTACCGCGAGTTCGGGTGCGCCGCTTTGGTGTCCGTCTCGCGCAGGATCCAGTCGTTGCCCTTCCAGTCGATCAGGTGGTCGGGCTCGCCCTCCAGGCCTTCCCACCAGACGTCGTGGTCGTCGGTCAGCGCGACGTTGGTGAAGACGGTGTTGCCGGCCTCCATGGTGCGCATCGCGTTGGGGTTGGACTTCCAGTTGGTGCCCGGCGCGACGCCGAAGAACCCGAACTCCGGGTTGACCGCGTACAGGCGGCCGTCCTTGCCGAACCGCATCCAGGCGATGTCGTCGCCGAGGGTCTCGGCGCGCCAGCCCGGGATAGTCGGCTGCAGCATCGCGAGGTTGGTCTTGCCGCACGCCGACGGGAAGGCCGCGGCGAAGTAGTACGCCTTGTTCTCCGGGGAGATCAGCTTGAGGATCAGCATGTGCTCGGCGAGCCAGCCCTCGTCGTGCGCCATCGCCGAGGCGATGCGCAGCGAGTAGCACTTCTTGCCCAGCAACGCGTTACCGCCGTAACCCGAGCCGTAGCTCATGATCTCGCGGGTCTCCGGGAAGTGGGTGATGTATTTGGTGTCGTTGCACGGCCAGGGCACGTCCTTCTGGCCCGGCTCCAGCGGGGCGCCCACGGAGTGCAGCGCCTTGACGAAGAAGCCGTCGTCGCCCATCTTCTCCAGGGCCGCCTTGCCCATCCGGGTCATCACCTTCATCGAGATCACGACGTACTCGGAGTCGGTGATCTCCACACCCAGCTTGGGGTCCTCGGCGCCGAGCGGGCCCATGCAGAACGGCACCACCCACATGGTCCGGCCGCGCATGCAGCCGCGGTACAGGTCGGTCATGGTGGCCCGCATCTCGGACGGGTCCGTCCAGTTGTTGGTCGGGCCCGCGTCTTCCTGGCGCTCCGAGCAGATGAAGGTCCGGGACTCCACCCGCGCCACGTCGGACGGGTCCGACAGCGCCAGATAGGAGTTGGGGCGCTTTTCCTCGTTGAGCTTCTTCAGGGTGCCGGCCTCGACCAGCTGGGTGGCCAGCCTGTGGAACTCCTCGTCGGAGCCGTCAGCGAACACAACCCGGTCGGGCTGGGTGAGTTCGGCAACCTCCTGCACCCATGACAGCAGGCCCTGATGGTTCGTGGGTGCTGTGTCCAAACCGGGAATGGTCGCTGAGGTCATCGAACTCTCCTGAATTCGTCTGCGTGTCGGGCTGGTGTTGCTCGCTATGCTCTCGCCCACACAATTAAGGAATTGGTGGCGTTAACTACAGGTTATCGTGAGGATCTTGTACGGGAAGTCCCGGGCGGGTATAAGCCTTCTCACTACAACGATTCAGAGGATCCCGCCGGATCGCCATCGTCGCTCCTTGAAGCGGTTTTTTCGGTGTCGTCACTACCGGCGTCTTCAGCGTGACTTTCATCCTCTCTAATACCCGGTTCGCCCAGTTCTGCACGCACCGCCGCCAGGGCGGCCGTCACCGCGGGCATCTCCCGATCCCGCGCGGCCGCGGCCCGGGCGGCGGCCAGCGCGTGCTCGCGCAGTTCGGCGTCGATGACGCTCACCGAGGCGGACACCTGCGCGCTCTCGGCCTCGTCCTGGGCCAGTAGCGCTTTGCTCAACACCGACTCGGCGACCAGCACGCGGGTGGCGACCAGCTCCTCGACGACCGATTGCAGCGACGACGTCACGTCGCCCGCCCAGCGGTCCAGCAGCGCGCGGTCATGCAGCAGCGCACGGATGTTGATCACCATGAAGGTGAGCGCCACCGAGATCGCGACGCACGCCAGGGCCGCGACGACGGCCAGCGCGGGATTGAGCCGCGACGCCAGGCCGCTCATCAGCCGGCTCAGCGTCAGCGCCACCCCGAGTCCGAACCCGACGCCCAGCAGGATCATCAGCCAGGTTTCCTGTCGGCGGGATTTCAGCGGCGGCGGTGACACGTCGACCGCCGGCAGCCGCTCGACGGGCGGCAGCTCCATCGGCACCTCGACCACCCGCGCGACCTCGGCCAGTTGCGTGTCGATGCCGTCGCCGACCTCGACGACGACCGCATCCAGCCGCTCGCGGGCATGGGCCTCGAAGCCGGGCATATCGCGGCGCGGCAAACCCGCCGCGTGTTCCTGAAGTTCGGTGCGCGCCGCCGCGCACCGGTTGCGCGCGGAGTGCGACAGCGTGACCCGCGACTGCTGGATCTGACCGCGCAGCGTGATGGTGCGCTCGCTTTTCGCCTGACGCCGCTGCTGCAGCGCGGTGCTGCGCTCCTCGCGCAGCGCCTCGACCCGGGCCCGCCGGCCGGACCCCTCGGCCTCGCGGTCAACCCGCCGCGCCACCGTTTGCAGCCGAGATTCCCACGCCCGCAACCTGTTTCGTCGCGGAAGATCGGGGTCATCGAGCTGTGCCGAGACGGTTGCGACCAGGTCGTCGACGTCCGGGTCACCCAGGTCGGGCAGGGCCGCCACCCCCACCCAGGGTGTCCGGCCGTAGCGGGGCGCGTGCGCGCCCAACGAGTCGCGGTTGGCGGCGACGATCTCACGCCAATTGAGATGCACGTCGATCTTGGACACCACCCCGACGACCGCGTCGGTGTGCTCGGTCGCGGCATCCAGCAGCGCGCAGTCCGACGGCGTCAGGTTCGCCGCCGCGGACACCACGAACACCACCGCCGTCGGCACCTCGCCGGGCCCCAGGTCCGTCGACTCCACGAACTTGTGCTGCGGCAGCCGCTCACGCAGGGCGTCGGCCACCGCGCTGACCCCGGCCATCCACGGGCCGGTCACCAGCACCACGTCACAGCGCTGAATCGCCGGCGGATCCAGCCCCGGCCCGGCCTCCGCCACCAGTGCGTCCACCGCGGCGACGGGATCGCCGCCCGATTCGCCGCTCACCAGGTTTCCCCGGGCAGCGACGCACAGGCCTGCGACCACAGCCGCAGCGATCCCCGGGCGATGTCGGCGCCGCAGGCGCGGTGCAGGTCGCTGGCCGACGCGCGGCTATAGCGCTGCCACCGCACCGCCCGCGGCAGGTGCGCGGACGGATCGCGACGCGCGCCGGGGGGCTGCCGGCCGCCCGGGTCCAGCCCGGCGGCCTCGGCCAGGTCGACGGCCGCCGCCATCCGGGCCACCACGGTGTCGTCGCGGGACAGGAACCCGCTGATCCGCTCGCCCAGCCTGCCGCCCCCGACGGCCAGCGCCTCGAGTTCCGCGACGGCGTCCAGCACCCGCTGATAACGCGCCTCCGCGCCGAGCGCGCCGATCCTGGCGACGACGGCCTCGACACCACTCATCCGGTGCAGCAGCGTCAACACCTGGGCCGGGGTCCGGCCCTGGCGGAGCGCGGCGACCGCCAGCGCGGCGCCGAACAGGTCGAGGGTGTCCAGCAGACGCTTCCGCACCTCGGTCGGCACCGGGGTGTCGGCGGCCAGGAATCCGGCGAAGGAGCCGTCAAAGCAGGCGGTCCCCCCGGGGTGAGCGGCGAGCGTGGACAGCGCCGTCCACAGCGTGCTGTCCAGGTCGTCGAGCGCGGCGACGGCAAGCAGGCCGGTCATCGGCTCCATCGGCGCGCCGATCAGCGCCGAGAGCTGCGTGCATTTCGTGCGTGCCGCCGCGACGGGCCCGTCGCCACCCCGGCCGGACAGCGAGCCCGCCAGATCGGCCTTGGTCAGCACCGCCAGCACCGGCCGCTCGGACGCCGCGATCGCCCAGGCATCCTCGGGCTTGACCACCTCCGCGAGCGCATAGACCACCACGTCGGCGTCGCCATCGGTCGCCGGGTGCTGGACCGCGATGCCCGCCGCGCGTCCGGCGCCGTCCAGGGCGCGGCGCACGGTGCGGCAGCCGACCCCCCGGCGGCCGCGCACGACCACGCGCAGGGGCGCGGCGGTTCGCTGTGCGATCGCCGTCACGCGCGGGTCGACATGGCCGGCGGCAAACCGCGCCAGCTCGTCGACGAAAGTCTGGTGTCCTTGTCCCCTCATATCCCGCCTGTTCGGTCTCCGATGGACCCCCACGCCCGGCCGGCGTTGCCGCTACTGGGTGCAGCGTCGCGGCCGAGCGGTCCCACCGAATGGTGGCACCCGCGTCACCAAGAAGCGAACCACCGTTAATCAGTTACCAGCTCAAGGCAACTGTTGGGTATCAATCCGGACCAGGGGCGGCTACATCCGCGGTTTATAGGCCACCATGGACAAATGCATGCGCAGCGCGGGGTGGCGATGTCGTCCGACACGCCGATCGGTGACCCGGTCCGCCCCGACCAGCGCTATCTCCCGGCCACGGCTTTCCGATCGCGGCGATCGGCGCTTTCCGACGCCCAGCGCCAGACCTGGGAACGGCGCTGGCCCGAACTCGGTCTGTCGATGGGCGCCGCGGCCGACGAGCCCGACGGCGGCGAACCGCCGCTGGACGCCCGCGCGTGGTTCGGCCGCGAGGCGCCGCTGGTGCTCGAAATCGGTTGCGGCAGTGGCATATCCACGCTGGCAATGGCAAAGGATGAGCCCGGTGTCGATGTGATCGCGGTGGAGATCTACCGCCGCGGGCTGGCGCAGCTGCTGTGCGCGATCGACCGCGACAAGGTGACCAATATCCGGCTGATCCGCGGCAACGCCGTCGATGTCCTGCAACGCCTCATCGCGCCGGCTTCGCTGACCGGGGTTCGGGTCTTCTTCCCCGATCCGTGGCCGAAGGCCCGGCATCACAAACGCCGTTTCCTGCAGCCGGGCACGATTGGCTTGATAGCCGACCGGCTACTCCCTGGTGGTGTCCTGCACGTTGCGACGGACCACGCCGGCTACGCCGAACACATCGCCGAGGTCGGCGCGGGCGAACCCCGGCTGCGCCCGGTCGAACCCGGCAGTGCCCTGCCGATCTCGATCGTCCGCCCGACCACCAAGTACGAGACGAAGGCTCAAGAAGCGGGCAGCGCCGTCACCGAATTCATTTGGCTTAAACGATGAGTAGGCGATGAGTATGAGCCTGACTGAAGAGAGCGCGGCGGGGGCCGAACCCGTCGCGCCGCCGGCGGTGCTGACCGGTGACGCGCTGGGGGGCGGTTTCTCTCCCCCGGGCGGGCGGGTGCTGCTGGTGTGGGATGCCCCCAACCTCGACATGGGCCTGGGCTCCATCCTGGGCCGGCGCCCAACCGCCCTGGAACGCCCACGGTTCGACGCCCTGGGACGCTGGTTGTTGTCACGCACGGCCGAGGTCAGCACCGGGCGCCCGGGCGTCGTGGTGGAACCCGAGGCCACCGTCTTCACCAACATCGCGCCGGGCAGCGCCGACGTCGTCCGGCCGTGGGTGGACGCGCTCCGTAACGTGGGCTTTGCGGTGTTCGCCAAGCCGAAGATCGACGAGGACAGCGACGTCGACCGCGACATGCTGGCCCATATCGAACTGCGGCGCACCCAAGGTTTGGCGGCGCTGGTGGTGGCTTCCGCCGACGGCCAGGCGTTTCGTCACCCGCTGGAAGACATCGCCCGAAGCGGGGTCAGCGTCCAGGTGATCGGATTTCGCGAACATGCGAGTTGGGCGCTAGCGTCGGATACCTTGGACTTCGTTGATCTGGAGGATATCGCGGGTGTCTTCCGGGAACCGTTGCCGCGGATCGGCCTAGATTCGCTGCCTGACCAGGGTGCGTGGCTGCAGCCGTTCCGGCCGCTGTCCGCGCTGTTGACCGCGCGTGTGTGACACTGGAAAACCTATGCGCGGGTCGTTAACGATCCAGTAAGGAGCTTGCGTGTTCGCCTGGTGGGGTCGAACTGTGTACCGATACCGGTACATCGTGATCGGGGTCACGGTAGCTCTGTGTCTGCTCGGCGGCGTCTTCGGAGTCAGCCTGGGCAAGCATGTTACACAGAGCGGCTTCTATGACGACGCAAGCCAATCCGTCAAGGCGTCGGTGCTGGGCGACCAGACCTACGGCCGCGACCGCACCAGCCACGTGGTGGCCACCTTCACCGCCCCCGGCGGCAAAACGGTCGACGACTCGGCCTGGCGGGACAAAATCGTCGCCGAGCTCAACAAGTTCAAGTCCGATCATCCCGACCAGGTCGTCGGCTGGGCCGGCTGGCTGGCGGCGCCGGAAAGCACCAACCCCGTCATCAAGGGAATGGTCAGCGAGGACAAGAAGCACACCTTCGTGTCCATCCCGCTGAAGGGCAACGACGACGACAGCATCCTCAATAACTACAAGGCCATCCAGCCGGAGCTGCAGAAGCTCGACGGCGGCACCGTGCAGCTGGCCGGCCTCGAGCCGATCGCCAACGCGCTGACCGGCACCATCGCCACCGACCAGCGCCGCATGGAGGTGCTGGCGGTGCCGTTGGTGGCGGTGGTGCTGTTCCTGGTGTTCGGGGGCGCGGTCGCCGCCGGCCTGCCGGCCATCGTGGGTGGCCTGAGCATCGCGGGCTCGCTGGGCATCCTGCGGCTGGTCGCCGTGTTCGGGCCGGTGCACTTCTTCGCCCAGCCGGTGGTGTCGCTGATCGGTCTGGGTATCGCCATCGATTACGGGCTTTTCGTGGTGAGCCGGTTCCGGGAGGAGATAGCCGAGGGCTACGACACCGAAGCCGCGGTGCGAAGAACCGTGATGACGGCCGGGCGGACCGTGGCGTTTTCCGCGGTCCTGATCATCGCGTCGAGCGCCAGCCTGCTGGTGTTGCCGCAGGGCTTCGTGCACTCGCTGACCTATGCGATCTTCGCCGCGGTGGGCCTGGCGGCGCTGCTGTCGATCACGTTCCTGCCGGCCTGCCTGGGCATCCTCGGCCGCCACGTCGACGCGCTGGGCGTGCGGACCGCCTTCCGGGTGCCGTTCCTGCGGAACTGGAAGTACTCGCGGGCCTACCTGAACTGGCTCGCCGACCGGCTGCAGAAGACCAAGACCCGTGAAGAGGTCGAGGCCGGCTTCTGGGGCAAGCTCGTCAACTGGGTGATGAAGCGGCCGTTGGCCTTTGCCATCCCGATCGCCGTCGGCATGATCCTGCTGGTCATCCCGCTGGGCAACCTGTCGTTCGGCGGCATGAGCGAGAAATACCTGCCACCGGACAACCCGGTTCGCATGGCCCAGGAGCACTTCGACAAGCTCTTCCCCGGCTACCGGACCGAGCAGCTCACGCTGGTGATCCAAAGCTCCAACCACAGCAAGGTCACCGACCAGCAGGTCGCCGACATCCGCAACAGGATCTCCTCGATCGGCGGGTTCACCGACAAGCAGTGGGAGGAGCGAGCCTGCCCGACCATCGCCGGCAACCCCTGCGTCGCCGGCCCGAACGGGACGACCGTGCCCAAGGACGGCTCGGTGCGGGTGATCCAGAACGGCCTGGTCAACAAGAACGACGCCGCCAAAAAGATCAGCGAACTGCGGGCGGTGAACCCCCCGAAGGGGCTGAACCTCTACGTCGGCGGCACGCCGGCCCTCGAGCAGGACAGCATCCACAGCCTGTTCGACAAGGCTCCGCTGATGCTGGTCCTGTTGCTCAGCGCCACCATGCTGTTGATGTTCCTGGCGTTCGGATCGGTGGTGTTGCCGATCAAGGCCGTCCTGATGAGCGCGCTGACGCTGGGCTCGACGATGGGCATCTTGACGTGGATCTTCGTCGACGGGCACTTGTCGGGCGTGCTGAATTTCACGCCGACCCCGCTGATGGTGGTGGTCATCGCGCTGGTCGTCGCCGTCGGTTTCGGTCTGGCCACCGACTATGAGGTGTTCCTGGTATCGCGCATGGTCGAGGCGCGCGAGCGCGGCATGTCGACGGCCGAGGCCATCCGGATCGGCACCGCGACCACCGGGCGGCTGATCACGGCCGCCGCGCTGGTGCTGGCCGTGGTCGCGGGTTCGTTCGTGTTCTCCGACCTGGTGTTGATGAAGTATCTGGCGTTCGGTCTGATGGCGGCGCTGCTGCTCGACGCCACCGTCGTCCGGATGTTCCTGGTGCCGTCGGTGATGAAGCTGCTCGGCGACGACTGCTGGTGGGCTCCGCGCTGGGCCCGGCGCCTGCAGAACAAGATCGGGCTGGGTGAGATCGACCTGCCCGACGAGCGCAAGCGGCCCACGCTCAACGGCCGGCCGGCGCGGCCACCCGTTGCGGCCAGCCTGGTCGCCGCGGCACCGCGGCCACCGCACGACCCCACCCATCCCGGCGCGCTGGAGCCGTCACGGCCGGCGCGCCCGGGTCCCGCGGAGCCGCGGCCCGCGCACGAACCGTCCCCGAGCGGGAAGGGGCGGCCGAACGACGGCGCGGGCACCACGCGGATCCCGCCCCGTCCCGGCCAGCCGACCGAGGCCAAGACGACCCGCCTCCCCGCCCAGGGAGCGCCCGGCCGCGACCGCCCGGCCGACCTGCGCCCGGGCACCAATTCCGCCGAGCAGGCTCCGCAGCCCCAGCGGGCGTCCGCGCCCGGCCCGGCGGCACCGCCGTCCGGTGATCAGACGCGGGCCATCCCGGTACCCGGTCACCGTTCCGACGACAACGACGCCGCCGAACCCACCACCGCCCTGCCGATGATGCGATCGGAAGGCACCGACCCCAACACGGCCACCGAGCAGGTGAACGCGCGCGGGCAGGGCGAGAACGGCGACCCGGCGCGGCAACGCCGGCGCTCCGGGGGCGGGCTGTCCGCTCAGGATCTGCTGCGCCGCGAGGGGCGGCTTTAACCGCCGCCCCGGCGCTGCCTAGGCCCGGAAAACGCTGAGCCTCAGCGGGATTCGCTCTTGGGTTGGTCGGGTTCGGCCTGCAGCATCGTGTTCTTCTCGTCCGCCTCCTCGGTCTGCTTCTCGGCTTCTGCGGACGGGTTGGGCGCCAGCAGCACCTGGATCGCGTTGTTGAGGAACGCCACCGTCGGGACCGCCAGCAAGGCACCGACGATCCCGGCCGTGACGCCGCCGGTGGAGATGGCGAGCACCACCCCGAGCGGGTGAATCGAGACCGCGCGGCCCATCACCAGCGGTTGCAGCAAGTGCGCCTCGATCTGGTTGACCGCGATCAGCAGGCCCAGCGTGATCAGCGCGTACACCACGCCCTTGGCCAGCAGCGCGACCACGACGGCCACCAGTCCCGAGATCAGGGCACCGACCAGCGGGATGAACGCCCCCAGGAACACCAGCGATGCCAGCGGTAGCGCGAGCGGGATACCCATGATCGCCAAACCGGTGCCGACCCCTGCCGCGTCGGTCAGGGCCACCAGGAAGGTGGCCCGCACGTATCCGATCAGCGATCCGTACCCGGCGTTGCCGGCTTCGTGCACCCGTTGACGCACGTGCGGCGGGATGATCTGCACGACGTACTGCCAGATGTTGCGCCCGCCGTAGAGAAAGAAGATCAGCGTGAACAGCACCAGCACCGCCGCCGTGACCAGTTCCGTGACGGTGGCCGCGGTGGAGAGCGCGCCGCTGGTCAGCTTCGCCTGGTTGTTGTGCAGCGCCTCGATGGCGGCGTTGCCCGCGCTGTCGATCTGTTCGTTGCGCAGATGCGCCGGCCCGTGGATCAGCCAGCGCCGGGTCGATTCGATGCTGTGCGTCACCTGCTCGGTCAGGCCGGGCAGGCCGTCCATGAACTGCAGGACGACGAACGCCAGGATGCCGCCCAGGATCGCGAAGCCACACAGCAACACCAACGCCACCGCGCCGCCGCGGGGCAGTCCCCGCTTGTCCAGCCAATCGACCACCGGCACCAGCAAGGCGCTCAACAGCAGCGCCACCAGCACCGGAACGACGATGACTTCGAGTTTCTGCACCACCCACAACAGCGCGAGCACGGCGACAAGGATGACCAGCAAACGCCACGCCCAGGCTGCGGTCTTGCGGACAAGGGGTTCGACCGAGGCATCGTCGAGGTTTGCTGACATTTGGCCAGCCTATCCGCCGCGGCGCACCGCCAAACGTCTCCCAACTGTCTCAAGGGCGTCCGCGCGTCGTCCGGAACCATCGCCCCCGGCACGATCCGGTTACGACGCCGACACGGTGGGCGATGCGCAGCGATCGCGGCGCCACCTGCACCGTTACCCTAAATCACGTGCCGCACGACGCACCCGCCCGCAATCTCGACTTCCCACCCGGGGAAACCTCCCGTGGGAAGTACTGGTGGGTGCGCTGGGTGATCCTCGGCGCGGTAGCCATCGTGCTTGCCGTCGAGGTTTCGCTGGGCTGGGATCAGCTGGCCAAAGCCTGGATGAGCCTGTATGAGGCGAACTGGTGGTGGTTGCTCGCATCGACGGCCGCGGCGGCCGCGTCGATGCACAGCTTTGCCCAGATCCAACGCACGCTGCTCAGATCGGCCGGCGTACACGTCAAGCAGTTGCGCTCCGAGGCCGCGTTCTATGCCGCCAATTCGCTGAGCACCACGCTGCCCGGTGGGCCGGTGCTGTCGGCGACCTTCCTGTTCCGTCAGCAGCGCCTCTGGGGCGCGTCGACGGTGGTGGCGTCGTGGCAGTTGGTGATGTCGGGCGTGCTGCAGGCGGTCGGGCTGGCTTTGCTCGGCCTGGGCGGCGCGTTCCTGCTGGGCGCGAAGAACAACCCGTTCTCGCTGCTGTTCACCCTCGGCGGCTTTGTCGCACTGCTGCTGCTGGCCCAGGCCGTCGCGTCGCGGCCGGAACTGATCGACGGCATCGGCTGCCGGGTGCTGGCGTGGGTCAACTCGATTCGCGGCCGGCCGGCCGAGACCGGCCTGGACAAGTGGCGCGAGACGCTGATGCAGCTCGAGTCGGTGAGCCTGGGCCGCCGCGACCTGAGCGTGGCGTTCGGCTGGTCGATGTTCAACTGGATCGCCGACGTCGCCTGCCTGGGCTTCGCCGCGTACGCCGCCGGGGACCACGCCTCGGTGGCCGGGTTGACGGTGGCCTACGCGGCCGCCCGCGCGGTCGGGACGATCCCGCTGATGCCCGGAGGCCTGCTGATCGTCGAGGCCGTGCTGGTGCCCGGCCTGGTGTCCAGCGGGATGTCGCTGCCCAACGCGATCTCGGCGATGCTGATCTACCGGCTGATCAGCTGGTTGCTCATCTCCGCGATCGGCTGGGTGGTGTTCTTCTTCGTGTTCCGCACCGAGAACGTCACCGACGCCGACGAAGACCCGATCACGGGTCCGCTACCGATCGTGCCGCTGCAGGGTGACCCGCCGGCCGACCCGACCGAGACCGCCCTGCAGGGACCGGTGCCGCCCGACCGGGATCCGGCTGATCGCGATCCGGAGAAAGACGGCAAGCTCTAGCCGACGGTGTTGCCGCGCGGCGGACCCGGCAGCGGGTTGGTCGCGGCGGGCGGAGCCGGCTGGGGCGCCGCGGCCGGTGCGCCACCGGTGGTCCCGCCCAACGGCGAGGCACCCACGGGGTTGCCGGGCAGCGCGGGAAGGCCGCCGGCCGCGCCCTGCGCCTGCTGCATCATGCCCATCGCCTGGGGGATGGAGATCGGCAACTTGCACTGCAACGACAGGTTGGTCAGCGGCTGGGCGATCGACGTCATGTCACCGGCGACCTTGGGGTTGGCCTCGAAGTAGGACTTCAGCCCGTTCACCGACTGCGGCCCCGCCTGCTGCTGCAGCATCGAGGTCATCGTCTGGTTGGTCTCGGGATGCGAATCCAGGTAGTCACCCATCGACTTGGAGACCGAGCCGATCGTCCGGGCGACCTCGCTGGCCGCGCACGGGTCGTTGGCCCCGGTCGCCGGGGTGCCGGCCAGCACCGCGACGGCTGCACCGGGCACCGTGGCGGCGATCAGCCCGGCGAAGATCTTGCGGCCCCGTCCAACGGTGGCTCTCGTCATGGACAACTCCTTCGAGTTTGCGGCGGACCACCGAGACCGGCGCCCCGCAAACGGCTACAAAAGACGGCCGCGTCAAGCGCAGGAATCCCCCGAATCCCCCGGGGGCCGCGCGGGCCATTCGACATCCTGCCATCGCCGATATCACCGCTGCCAGTCCGAACGGAGCCCGGGGGCGGGGATGTGACCGAAATCCCGGTTGGTCACCGGTTCACAACGTCTTGGCAGCGTCTTGGCAACAACGCCGTCGTCGCAGCTCAGGAACCATCAAGCCGACATAATCCACAGACTGCTGCGGTATCGTCGCCAGCACGCGTTACGCGAGAACCGGGGAGCGAAAATCCAGCAGTTAATGATGCGCCTCAGCCGCAGCCTGCGTAAGTACCGCTGGTTGGTCTTCACGGGCTGGTTGCTGGCATTGGTTCCGGCGGTCTACCTGGCGCTGACGCAGTCGGGCAACCTCACCGGCGGTGGGTTCGACGTGGCCGGTTCGCAGTCCCTGGCGGTTCACGATCAACTCGAGGAGCTCTACCACGACCAGGGTGGATCGTCGCTGGCGCTGGTGGCCGCGCCCCGCCCCGACGCCAGCTACCAGGACATGAACGACGCCGTCGCGCAGCTACGACAAATCGCCAACGGCATCCCCGGCACCACCGAGATCCCCAACCCCACCCAGCGCCCGCCCCAGCCCGACCGGCCCTACGTTCTGTCGGTGCGGCTGGATTCCCGCAACACGAGCGACGTCGCCAAGCAGCTCCGCACCAAGGTCGGCATCAAGGGCGACCAACCCGGCCAGACCGCGAACGGGCGGGTGCGGCTCTATGTCATCGGGCAGGGCGCGCTGTCCGCCGCCGCGGCGGCCAACACCAAACATGACATCGCGGCCGCCGAAAAGTGGAACCTGCCCGTCATTCTGATCGTGCTGCTCGCGGTGTTCGGCTCGCTGGCCGCCGCGGCCATCCCGCTTGCGCTGGGCATCTGCACGGTCGTGGTCACCATGGGCCTGGTTTATCTGCTGTCGGCCTACACCACCATGTCGGTGTTCGTGACCTCGACGGTCTCCATGTTCGGGATCGCGCTCGCGGTCGACTATTCGCTGTTCATCCTGATGCGGTTCCGGGAGGAACTGCGCACCGGGCGCCAGCCCCGCGAGGCCGTCGACGCCGCGATGGCGACCTCCGGGCTGGCCGTGGTGCTGTCCGGGATGACGGTCATCGCCTCCCTCACCGGGATCTACGTCATCAACACCCCGGCGCTCAAATCGATGGCCACCGGCGCCATCCTGGCCGTCGCGGTGGCCATGTTGACCTCGACGACCCTGACGCCGGCTGCGCTGGCGACGTTCGGGCGGGCGGCCGCCAAGCGGTCGCGCTTCCTGCACTGGTCGCGGCGGCCCGAGAGCACCCAGTCCCGGTTCTGGAACCGCTGGATCGGCTGGGTGATGCGCCGGCCGTGGATGTCCGCGCTGGCGGCATCGCTGGTGCTGCTCGTGATGGCCGCGCCGGCCGCATCGATGGTGCTGGGCAACAGCCTGCTGCGGCAGTTCGATTCGGCACACGAAATCCGCGCGGGCGTGGGCGCCGCGGCCCAGGCCCTCGGCCCCGGCGCGTTGGGCCCGATCCGGGTGCTGATCAACTTCCCCGACGGCGGCGCGGCCTCGCCCGAACACAGCCACACCGTCGGCGCGATCCGCCAGCGGATGTCGCAGGCGCCCAACATCGTGTCGGTGTCGCCGCCCCAATTCGCCGAGGACAACGGCAGCGCGCTGCTGTCCGCGGTGCTGTCGGTGGATCCCGAGGACATGAAGGCCCGCGACACCGTCGGCTGGATGCGCGCGCAGCTGCCCAAGGTCCCCGAAGCGGGCACCGCGCGCGTCGACGTCGGCGGCCCGACCGCGCTGATCAAGGACTTCGACGACCAGGTGTCCAAGACCGAACCGCTGGTGCTGGGCATCGTCGCGCTGATCGCGTTCGTGATGCTGCTGGTTTCGGTCCACTCGGTCTTCCTGGCGCTCAAGGGCGTTTTGATGACCTTGCTGTCGGTCGCCGCCGCCTACGGCAGCCTGGTGATGGTGTTCCAGTGGGGCTGGCTGAAGGACCTCGGCTTCGCTCAGATCAGCTCGATCGACAGCACCGTCCCGCCGCTGGTGCTCGCGATGACCTTCGGGTTGTCGATGGACTACGAGATCTTCCTGCTCACCCGGATCCGGGAGCGTTTCCTGCATTCCGGTAACACCCGCGACGCGGTGGCCTACGGCGTCAGCACCAGCGCGCGCACCATCACCAGCGCCGCGCTGATCATGATCGCGGTGTTCGTCGGCTTCGCGTTCGCCGGCATGCCGCTGGTGGCCGAGATCGGCGTGGCCTGTGCCGTCGCGATCGCGGTGGACGCCACCGTGGTGCGGCTGGTGATGGTGCCGGCGCTGATGGCGATGTTCGCCCAGTGGAACTGGTGGCTGCCGCCGTGGCTGTCCCGGGTGCTGCCGTCGGTCGACTTCGACCGGCCCCTGCCGGAGGTCGACCTCGGCGACGTCGTCATCATCCCCGACGACATCTCGGCCCTGGTCGCGCCCAACGCCGACCTGCGGATGGTGCTCAAGTCGTCCGCGAAGCTCAAGCATCTGGCGCCGGACGCGATTTGCGTGACCGATCCGCTCGCCTTCACCGGCTGCGGCCGCAACGCGAGCCAGGTGGCGTCGGACCCCGACGACGACCAGACCAGGGGCCTGGGTCCCGGGCAGATCCCCCACCAGGTCGCCCTCGGCGAGGAGAAGGTCGGCGTCGGTGCGGGCCCGGCCGACAAGAAGCCCGGCCCGAACGGCCACACCAACGGCTCCCTGGCCGCCAAGAAGCGGGTCGGCGGGCTGACCTCACGCAACGGCATCGCCAAAGCCATCGCCGGGGTGGACCGACCCGTTCATCCGGTGACCCTGTGGCGCGGGCGCCTGTCGGTCGCGATCGACGCGCTGGAAAGCGACACCGACGTCGTCGGCGACGGACCGAAATACGAACGGCGCAGCCCGGTGGAGACCACCAACGTGCAGCTACCCACCGGCGACCGGCTGCTGGTCCCGACCGGTGCGGAGACCCTGCGACTCAAGGGCTACCTGATCATGTGCCGTAACAGTCGGCGCGATTATGCCGACTTTGCAGACATGGTCGAATCGCTGGAGCCCGAGACCGCCGCGGTGGTGCTGGCCGGAATGGACAGGTATTACTGTTGTAAATCATCCAGGCGGCAGTGGATTGCCACCCAGTTGGTGCGTCGACTCGCAGATCCCAACCCGTCCGACTACCCGGAAGACCAGGGATCGGAAGCCGACGCCAACTCGGACTGGGAGGCCATCCGGCAGCGCTGCCTGTCAGTGGCCGTAGCGATGCTGGAGGAGGCGAGGTGACGTTGGCACCCGACCGACGCCCCGCACCGCCGCCCCACCGGCCGGGCCCCGAACAACGCCAGCGCGGCAATGGGCCGTCTGGGGGGCCGTCTGGGGGGCCGTCCGCAGGGCCGTCCGGCCCCTTCCAGGACCCCGAGCAGCCGGTGGAGTTCTGGCCGACCGCCGCCATCCGTTCCGCCCTGCAGGGTGGTGACATCGCGACCTGGAAGCGTATCGCCGGCGCGCTCAAGCGCGACCCGTACGGGCGGACCGCCCGCCAGGTCGAAGAGGTCCTCGAAGGCACCCGGCCGTACGGCATCGCCAAGGCGCTGTGGGAGGTGCTCGAGCGGGCCCGCACCCACCTGGAGGCCAACGAACGCGCCGAGGTGGCCCGCCACGTGCGGCTCCTCATCGACCGATCGGGCCTTGCCCCACAGGAATTCGCGTCCCGCATCGGGGTCTCGGCCGAGGAGCTGGACGGCTACCTCGACGGCAGCACCAGCCCGACGGCCGCGCTGATGATCCGGATCCGGCGGCTGTCGGACCGGTTCGTCAAGGTGAAGTCCGCCCGGTCGGCCGAAGCCAACTGATCGGCTATCTGACCGGCAGCACATCGGCGACCAGCCAGTCGCTGCCCCGCTTGGTCAGCGTCACCCGCAATGCCGGCGCCGCCTGACTGGGTGGCTGCCCCGGCGCGTTCTGCGTCACCCGCAGGACCACCGCCACACTGGCCGCCGACGGGCCGAGGGCCTCGACCCCGGCCGACACCGTGGCGGCTTGCGCGGTGACGTTGTGCTGGGCCAGGTCGGCGCTGGACTTCGCGTATTGCTCCTTGAACGCGGCCGCATGCTCGGGGACGATCATCGCCGCGGCCCGGTCGATGGAACCGGTCGGGGCGGTGGGGCTGAACGACGCCATCGCCTCCGCCATGCCGGTGGCGATCTGCACGACCTGGCGGGAGTCGTCGGTGAAATCGTTGTCCGCCTTGGTCCAGTGCGTGTAGCCAGTCGCGACGGCCGCCGACAGGGCCGCGGTGCACAGCAGGACGACGGCCAACCGCAGCCCCGGCGCGTCGTCGTCGGTGCCGAGGCTGACCGAATCGCGGCGCAGCAGCCAGAAATTGATCAGCACACCCTCGACGATCAGCAGGATCAGCACCGAGCACGCCGACACCCACCACAGCGGCCAGCCGAGCACCAGCCCGATGGCCAGCAGGGCCGCGATCGCGGCCAGCGGGGCCAGGATGTCGAAGGCGAACAGTCGCCAGATGTTTCTCATCGAATCCTCATCTGACCGAAGCCAAGCCGGAGATCATCTGCTTCCCGTCCACGTCGGAGACGTCCAGCCGCAGGCTCCAGTGCACGGTTTGCGGCTTGGCGCCGACGTTTTCGCTGACCGACGTCGCGATCAGCAGCACCGAGTCGGTCCGGCTCGCGAACGGCGGCAGCTTGGTGGTAACCACCGGCCGAGCAACGCCGGGCTGGGTGTCCAGGTCGTGGTGGACGGTCTCGATCGCCACCGCGTCGATCCGCCCGGCGCTCTTGGACTGCAATTTCTCGACGACCGCCTTGTACGGCTGCACGGCGGCGTCGAAGTCGGTGTTGAGCTCTCCGACCGTCCCGTCGTGCAGTCGCTGCAGGCTGGCGGCCACGTTGCCGCTGTTCATGTTGATCAACACGTTCGCCCACTCCGCGGCGGTCTGCATGGCGCGGCTCAAATAGCCGCGCTCGGCGACCTGGTCGCGGTGGTCGGACCAGATCATGACGCCGAGCACCACCGCGGCCACGCACAGCACACCGAGAACCGCGGAAGCGATGCCGTAGGGGGAGAAGACTTCGCCGCTTTCGGCTTCGTCCTCGCCGGCGTCGGCCGCCTCGTCCTTCGAGTCGTCGTCGGGCTCGTCGTCGGGCTCTTCGTCAACGGACTCTTCTTCGGCAGGGGACTCGGTTCGCTCGCCGTCGGACATGGCCCGATCGTTGCACCCGGGAAAGATGGAAGGATGTTGGGGTGACGAATACGGCCATCCGCTCGGGTATCGACCTGAGCTTTGTCGACGACAGCATCCGCCCCCAAGACGACCTGTTCGGTCACGTCAACGGCCGCTGGCTGGCCGAACACGAGATCCCCGCGGACCGGGCGACCGACGGGGCCTTCCGGCAGCTGTATGACCGCGCCGAAGAACAGGTGCGCGATCTGATCGTCGAGGCCAGCGAGCGGGGCTCGGCCGCCGGGGACGCCGACGCGCAGCGCATCGGCGACCTGTACGCCAGCTTCCTCGACGAGGACACCGTGCGGCGCCGCGGCGTGCAGCCGCTGCGCGACGAGCTGGCCGTGATCGACGACGCCGCCGATGCCGACGCGCTGGCCCGGGCGATCGGCGCTCAGCAGCGCACCGGTGCGGGCGGGGGCGTCGGGGTGTATGTGGACACCGACGCCAAGAACTCGGCCCGCTACCTGGTGCACTTCACCCAGTCCGGCCTCGGGTTGCCCGACGAGTCCTACTATCGCGAGGAGCGGCACGCCGAGGTGCTGGAGGCCTATCCGGCGCACATCGCCCGGATGTACGGCCTGGTGTTCGGCGGTGAGCCGGAAGACCACATCCAGACCGCCGACCGCATCGTCGCGCTGGAGGCCAAACTGGCCGAAGCACACTGGGATGTGGTCAAGCGCCGCGACGCCGACCTCACCTACAACCTGCGCACGTTCGCCGCGCTTCGCGACGAGGCGGTCGGCTTCGACTGGGCCGGCTGGACCGCCGCGCTCGGCGCCAGCCCCGAGGCCCTCGCGGAAGTGATTGTGCGCCAACCCGATTACTTGCGTACCTTCGCCGAGTTGTGGCGCAACGAAGACCTGGAGGTGTGGAAGAGCTGGGCGCGGTGGCGGTTGATCCGCGCGCGCGCCGCCTGGCTGACCGACGAGCTGGTATCCGCGGACTTCGACTTCTACGGCCGCCTGCTGACCGGGGCCGAGCAGATCCGGGAACGGTGGAAGCGCGCGGTGTCGCTGGTCGAGAGCCTGATGGGCGATGCCGTCGGAAAGCTTTATGTGCAGCGGCATTTCCCGCCCGGGGCGAAGGCCCGCATCGACGAGCTGGTCGCCAACCTGCGGGCCGCGTACCGGATGAGCATCAGCGACCTGGACTGGATGACGCCGCAGACCCGGGACCGCGCGCTGACCAAGCTGGAGAAGTTCACCGCCAAAGTCGGCTACCCGGCGAAGTGGCGTGACTACTCCGCGCTGGTGATCGACCGCGACGACCTCTACGGCAATGTTCGGCGCGGGTACGCGGTCAACCACGACCGCGAGCTGGCCAAGCTCGGCGGGCCGGTGGACAAGGACGAGTGGTTCATGACGCCGCAGACGGTCAACGCCTACTACAACCCCGGGATGAACGAGATCGTCTTCCCGGCCGCCATTTTGCAGCCGCCGTTCTTCGACGCCGAGGCCGACGACGCGGCCAACTACGGCGGCATCGGCGCGGTGATCGGACACGAGATCGGCCACGGCTTCGACGACCAGGGCGCCAAATACGACGGCGACGGCAACCTGGTGGACTGGTGGACCGACGCCGACCGGACCGAATTCGGTTCCCGCACAAAGGCTCTCATCGAGCAGTACGACAACTACACGCCGCGGGCCCTATCCAGCGGCCATCACGTCAACGGCGCCTTCACCGTCGGGGAGAACATCGGCGACCTGGGTGGCCTGTCGATCGCGCTGCTGGCCTACCAGTTGTCGCTGAACGGCCAGCCCGCTCCGGTCATCGACGGCCTCACCGGTGTGCAGCGCGTGTTCTACGGCTGGGCCCAGGTGTGGCGCACCAAATCCCGCGACGCGGAAGCGATCCGGCGCCTGGCGGTGGACCCGCACTCGCCCCCGGAGTTCCGCTGCAACGGCGTGCTGCGCAACATGGACGCGTTCTACGACGCCTTCGACGGCGCCGACGCCGGCGCGCTGTTCCTGGAGCCGCAGCGCCGGGTCAAGATCTGGAACTGACGCCGCCGGCCACCTGGGCGGCCTCGATCCGGGCGGGCACGTGCTTGTGCCACGGCGTGCCCGCGTAGGGATCGCGCCATTCGGTCGAGGTGAGCACGTTCGGTGCGACACCGGGGGTGATGGTGCGGCCGTCGTCGCCGACGTAGTCCAGCCCGAAACCGTTGGGCAGGGCCGCATGACCGGCCATCATGGTCTCGGTGATCTCGACAGTGGCCTCTGCGCTGCCGGCCGCGGTGCTGATGCGCGCCCGGCATCCGTCGACCAGCCCCAGGGCCTGGGCGTCCTCGACGCTGATCCGCAGCGCACCGTCGGCGTCGCGTTTGCGCCAGGTCGGGTCGCGGAAGATGTCGTTGGCGGTGTAGGCGCGCCGCTCCCCCACCGACAGCACGATCGGGAAGTCCGGCGTGGTGAGCCGGGGCGGGGTGCGCGTCAGCGCCCCCAACTCGCCTAGCATCGCGGGGATCTCCAGTGCGATCTTGCGGTCGGGGTGGCTGATCAACGCGAAATCGTCGTCGTAGTTGTGCACGGTGAACGTCACCCCCGACGGGGTGTCCAGGATCGCGTCGAACAGCGCGTTGCCGTCGGCGTGCCCGGCGCGCCGCACCGCGTCCGGATAGCTAAGGGCGGTCTTCTGGGCCAGGCCCCACAGGGCGGCCGCCCCGCGCAATCCGTCCGGCAGTGTCGGCCCGAGCGTCTCGTAGAGGACGTAGGGAAGTAACTGCGCCACAGTCGGATTGGTGGCCACGGCGGACAGGAACGCCTCGGTGTAGGCCTGCCGGCCGCTTTGTGCGGCGTCGTGCAATGGCCGCAGATCCGTCTCGTCCAGCGCGCCGAGCGCCCGCACCAGCCGTGCCCAGATCTCGGGCTCGGGCAGGGTTCCCGGCAGGGGCTCCATCAGGGCGCGGCGCAGCTGGAAGGTGTTGTGCGGAAATTCCAGATTGAAGAAGGTGGCTTCCGGCTTCTCGAATTGCGAGGCGGCGGGTAGTACATAGTGGGCGAGCCTGGCGGTCTCGGTCATCGCGACATCGATGACCACCATCAGCTCCAGCGCTCCAAAAGCCTCGCGGCAGGCGGCCGAGTTCGCCAGCGAGTGTGCGGGATTGCTGCTTTCCACGATCATGGCGCGGAAGCGGTCCGGGTGGTCGGTGAGAATTTCCTCGGGCACCACATTGCTGGGCACCAGTCCGGAGATGATCGGGGCGCCGGTCACCGGCGTGCGGCCGGAGAACTGGCCGAACAGCGGGGCGAAAGACGAATGCAGGTGCTGGCCACCCTTTTTCGCGAAGTTGCCGGTGAACACCCAGAGCAACTTGTTCAGGTAGGAGCACAGCGTGCTGTTGGGTGCCTGCTGCACGCCGAGGTCTTCGAACACCGACACGCTGGCCGCGGTGCCGATCCGCCGCGCCGCCGCGCGCAGCAATTCCTCGTCGACCCCGCAATGCTGCGCGTAGCCGGCCACCGGAACCTCGCGCAGCGCGGCCCGAACGGCGTCGGCGCCGCGCACGTGCTCGGCGAGAAATGTTTCGTCACAGAGGTTTTCCTGGACGAGGATGGCGGCGAGCGCGGCCAGGCACCATGCGTCCGTGCCGGGCCGCACCCGCAGGTGGAAGTCGGCCATCTTGGCGGTGTCGGTGACGACGGGATCGATGACGATCATCGAGCGGGCCGGGTCCTTGGCGATCTCGTTGAGCACCACCCGGGCCCGCGGGAAGCTCTGCGACATCCACGGGTTCTTCCCGACGAACACCGCCACTTCGGCGTGCTCGAATTCGCCCCGGGTGTGACCGCCGTACAACTGGCCGTCGATCCAGGACTCGCCGGTCTTCTCCTGCGCCAGCGCATTTGAGCGGTAGCGCGATCCCAAGGCCTTCAAGAAGGCGCCGCTGTAGGCCCCGCCCAGGTGGTTGCCCTGCCCGCCGCCGCCGTAATAGAAGATCTTGTCGCCGCCGTAGCTGTCGCGGATGTGCTTGAAACCCTCGGCGATCTCGACGATCGCGGTGTCCCAATCGATCTCCTCGTAGCTGCCGTCGGCGCGGCGGCGCAGTGGCGAGGTCAGCCGGGCGCGGCTGTTCTGATAGTGGTCCAGCCGCAACGCCTTGTTGCAGGTGTAGCCCTGGGACGCCGGATGCGCCTTGTCGCCGCGGATCCGCACGAGCCGGCGGTCCTCGACTTGGACGACGATGCCGCAGTTGCACTCACACAGGATGCAGGCCGTGGACTTCCACTCACCGGTCATTGCGGGACGTCCTTTCTGGTCGCCTCGGCCAGCAGCAGGTCGCGTAGCTGGCGGTGCACGACGTCGAGCGGGGTGAGGTCGCGGCGCACCCGGGCCAGCACGATCGCGCCCTCGAGCGCGGTGGTGGCCAGCACCGCCAAGTCGTGTGCCCGCCGCGGCGGTATGCCGTCGGCGATGAACCGCGCGGCGATGAGGTCGGACCAGCGGTCGAACACCGCCGCCGCGCGCTCGACGACCGGCGCCATCCGCTCCTCCTCGCCGGCCTCGACGGAGACCGCCACAATCGGGCAGCCCGCGCGGAAGTCGGTGTCGAGTAGCTGCCGTCGGTACTTGTCGATCAACGTGTCCATCAGCGCCACGCCGTTGTCCGCGTCGGCGATGACCGCGGCGACATGGTCGCCGGCGTAGTCCACCGCCTCACAGAGCAGCTGCGTGCGCCCGCCGGGGAAGTAGTGATACGCCGACCCGCGCGGCGCGCCGCTGTGCTCGAGCACGTCCGAGATGGCGGTAGCGCGCGCGCCCCGCTCCCTGATCAACAGCGCGGCAGAAACGACCATCCGCTCGCGTGGACTGCGCATCGGCGCTCCTCAGGTCGACAGCTATGTATGATGCTATACATAATTCGCGGGCCGGCGAAAGCCCGCGCCGTAACGTCCTGACAGCAAGACGCAGAATCGCCCAATTCCGCGGACGAATGGGCGATTCTGCGTTGAGGGTGCGGGGCTAGTTCATCCAGTCGGCGGAGCCGTCGTTCTTCTTGTAATTGCCGCCGCTGGAGTTCTTCACCACGATCGGGTCACCTGGACCGAAGTTGTCGAAGAACCACTTGGCGTTGGTGGGGCTGATGTTGATGCAGCCGTGGCTGACGTCGCGCTTGCCCTGGTCGTCCACCGACCACGGCGCGCTGTGCACGTAGTCGCCGACGTTGTCGAAGCGGACCGCGTCCTCCACCGTCACCTTGTAGCCGTAGGTCGAGTTGACCGGCACCCCGTAGGTCGAGGAGTCCATCACCACCGACGCCTTCTTGTCCTGCACGTAATAGGTGCCGTTGGGAGTTTGGTGATTGCCCGACGTCATGCCCATCGACATCGGGAAGGTCTTCTCCACGGTGCCGTTGCGGGTGATGATCAGCTGGTGAGTCGCGTCGTCGGCCGTGGCGATCAGCGTGTCCCCGGTCTGAAAGGTGGACACGGTGCCGCCGGCGTCAACGGTCACCGCGGTGTGCGCGGGCCAGAAATTGATTGGCCGCCAACGCAACTGGGTCGGGGTCATCCAGTAGAACTTGCCCGGTACCGGCGGCACCGACGAGACGTGCACGGCGCCGATGGCCGCGTCGGCGTTCTCGACCGTTCCGGGGAAGTTGATGATGATCGGCTGGCCCACTCCGACGGTCGAGCCGCTCTTCGGGACGAATGACGGCGGCCCGAACGGCGCCGTGCCGGTGAACGGCGTGTTGTTTTGCCCGTCGGCCGGGGCCGCGGCGGGTTGCGCCGCCGGCGGCAGCCATGGTGCCGGCGCCAGCGGGTTGGGCGGCGGCGGGGCCGCCAGCGGGTCGGGCGGCGGCGGCGGCGCGAACGGATCGGGTGGCGCGGGCGGTCCGGGCGGAGCCGCGACCGCACCCGGGTCGGCCGGAGCCGGGTCCGGATCCGCCAGGGCGGGAGACGCACTCAGCACCAGCGCCAAGCCCACGACAGACGCCACGCCGGTGGCGTTCAGAGCGGCGAAGAGGCCCCTTCTGGTCCTGGCCTTCGTCCAGCCCGACATATGCATACCTCCACTCGTGTTCTCGACACAGTGTGGCATAGCGCCCGCGCCAGCTACCGTCACCGACGGTTGCGCGCGCCCCGGGAAGGGCCGCGATTACCGGCCTGAGCTGGGCGGCTATGAATCGGGTGAGCTTGTCGGAGCAATCTCCAGCATCCGCCGGTTGGCCGCGATGCCGGCCAGCGCGACGGCCATCAACGCCGCCGAGGCGGTCAGCATCAACGTGATGCTGCGCTCGTAGAACAGGCCGCCGGCCAGCGAGCCGGCCATGATGCCGACCTGGAAGGCGGTCACGTAGAAGCCCGACGCCCCGTCGGGGTCGTCGACCCCGTTGCGCATGGCGGCGGACTGCATCATCGGCGAGACCGCGGTGGCCATCGCCCCCCACAGCACGATGGCGGCGGTCCCGATCAGCGCGGTGGCCACGCCGGTCCGACCACCGAGCGCCAGCCCGGTCAGCACCACGAAGGCCGCCGTCAACCCGGTCACGCACAGGATGACGGCGCTCTTGGGCCGGTGGTCCAGCGGCCGCGCCACCAGCGGCAACGACAGCAGGCCGGCCAGTCCGTAGGCGGCCAGCACCCAGGCGAGATTCGGCCCGCGCACACCTAGGACGTTGCGGATGATCTCGACGATGAACGTGTAGGACACGAAATGGCCGGTGACCGCGATCATCGCCAGCACGCTCACCATGATCAGGCGGGGGTTGCGGTGGTGCCGCGACCGCGGGCCCACGTGCGCGAGCTGGTCGGAGGTGAGCACCATCTCCGGCAGCATCAGCCGGGCCGCGACGGTGACGGCGGCGGCCGCGACGGTGACGCACACGACGGCCAGGCGCCAGCCCCACATCAAGCTGAGGGCGGCGGTCAGCGGGCTGCCCACCACCAGCGCGAGGCTGGTTCCGACGTAGATCGACATGGTGGCGCGCCCGGCATGGCTCGGCGGCACCAGCCGGGTCGCGATCGGTGCGATGACCGCCCACAACAGGCCGTGGGTAATGGCGCAAAGCACCCGCCCGGTGGCCAGCACCGCGAAGTTGGGCGCCAGTGCCGAGATGACCTGCGAGGCGGTCAGGCAGGTCAGGCTGAGCATCAGCGCACGCCGCCGCGGCCAATGCGCGGTCCAGCGCACCAACGGGAACGTGGTCAGGGCCGCCACGAAGGCATACCAGGTCAACAGCGTTCCCACCGCGAACAAACTGACGTGCAGGTCGCGGGAGATGGCCGGCAGCGCGCCGACCGGCAAAATCTCGGCGGTGACGTAGGTGAAGGCGGCGGCTGCCAGCACAGCCAACTGAGCCGCGATCCGTGGGGTCCACGTTCGCGCGGCAGCATTGGTCTCGGCAGTCATGGCGTCTGTATCGGCCGGACTACCCACTTCCTGGGTTGTCGCGCCTAATGCGATCACACTGCCTTACCGTACGGACCGCAACTACGCCTCCCCCTGCATCAGGGCCGAAACGCGGGTCTCAACTACGTCACCGATGAGGAACGAATTCGCCTCGTCAGGAACGAACCAGCCGCGCGATGGCGGCTGAGGCCTCGGCAAGCTTCTCCTCGGCCTCGTCGCCGCCCTCGGCGACGGCGCGGGTGACGCAGTGGTTCAGGTGCTCGTCGAGCAAATTCAGGGCGACCGAGCGCAGCGCGCTGTTGACGGCGCTGACCTGGGTGAGGACGTCGATGCAGTACTTGTCTTCCTCGATCATCCGGGCGATGCCCCGCACCTGTCCCTCGATGCGCCGCAGCCGCTTGGCGTAGTTGTCCTTCTGCTGCGAGTACCCGTGGTCGTTCGTCATTCGTCACCCCTGCTCATTCGCCCGCCCTGCGGCGGCGGCACGCCGAACTCCAGCTTATACCCCATCGGGGTATCACCCCGCGAATTGGGATCGCGACTGGCCAGCGCATACTTGAACGATGCCCACCACCGATTCGGCCGCAACCGCCGACATCAAGCCGCGTAGTCGTGACGTCACCGACGGCCTGGAGAAGGCCGCCGCCCGGGGCATGCTGCGGGCCGTAGGCATGGGTGACGAGGACTTCGCCAAGCCGCAGATCGGGGTCGCCTCGTCGTGGAACGAGATCACCCCGTGCAACCTGTCCCTGGACCGGCTCGCCAAGGCGGTCAAGGAGGGCGTGTTCGCCGCGGGCGGCTATCCGCTCGAGTTCGGCACCATCTCGGTGTCCGACGGCATCTCGATGGGCCACGAGGGAATGCACTTCTCGCTGGTGTCGCGCGAGGTGATCGCCGACAGCGTCGAGACCGTGATGCAGGCCGAGCGCCTCGACGGGTCGGTGCTGCTGGCCGGCTGCGACAAGTCGCTGCCCGGGATGCTGATGGCCGCCGCACGGCTGGACCTCGCGTCGGTGTTTCTGTACGCGGGTTCGATCCTGCCCGGGGTGGCCAAGCTGTCCGACGGCAGCGAGCGCGAGGTGACCATCATCGACGCGTTCGAGGCGGTCGGCGCCTGCGCCCGCGGCCTGATGCCCCGCGAGGACGTCGACGCCATCGAGCGCGCGATCTGTCCCGGCGAGGGCGCGTGCGGCGGTATGTACACGGCCAACACGATGGCCAGCGCCGCCGAGGCGCTGGGGATGTCGTTGCCGGGCAGCGCGGCGCCGCCGGCGACCGACCGCCGCCGCGACGGCTTCGCGCGGCGCAGCGGCCAGGCCGTCGTCGAATTGTTGCGGCGCGGCATCACCGCCCGCGACATCCTCACCCGGGAAGCGTTCGAGAACGCGATCGCGGTGGTGATGGCGTTTGGCGGCTCGACCAACGCGGTGCTGCACCTGCTGGCCATCGCCCACGAGGCCGAGGTCGAGCTGTCGCTCGACGATTTCAGCCGGATCGGTTCGAAGGTTCCGCACCTGGCCGACGTCAAGCCGTTCGGCCGCCACGTCATGTCCCACGTTGACCACATCGGCGGGGTGCCGGTGGTGATGAAGGCGCTGCTGGATGCCGGGCTGCTGCACGGTGACTGCCTGACGGTGACCGGCGCGACGGTGGCCGAGAACCTGGCCGAGATCGCCCCGCCCGACCCGGACGGCAAGGTGTTGCGCGCGCTGAGCAACCCCATCCACCCGACCGGCGGGATCACCATCCTGCGCGGATCGCTGGCGCCCGAGGGTGCGGTGGTCAAGTCCGCCGGCTTCGACTCCGACGTGTTCGAAGGCACCGCAAGGGTTTTCGACGGCGAGCGGGCCGCGCTGGACGCCCTGGAGGACGGCACCATCACCAAGGGCGACGCGGTGGTGATCCGGTACGAGGGCCCCAAGGGCGGCCCGGGGATGCGGGAAATGCTCGCCATCACCGGCGCCATCAAGGGCGCCGGTCTGGGTAAGGACGTGCTGTTGCTGACCGACGGCCGGTTCTCCGGCGGGACGACCGGCCTGTGCGTCGGCCACATCGCCCCCGAGGCCGTCGACGCCGGACCGATCGCCTTCCTGCGTGACGGCGACCGGATTCGTCTGGACGTGGCCAACCACGTGCTCGACGTGGTGATCGATCCAGACGAATTCGACTCTCGGCGAAAGGATTTCACCCCGCCGGAGCCGCGCTACAAGACCGGTGTGCTGGCCAAGTACGTGAAACTTGTCAGCTCGGCCGCGATCGGCGCGGTCTGCGGTTGATCGCCGGCCCGGGCCTGGAGGATTCGGGAGGATTGGCCCGGGCCGAACGAACAGCCTTGCGGCTTAACCGAGTTCGGGTCTACGCGTGCGTGCCCGCGGCACGGGTGCGCATGCCGAAGTAGGTCGCGTTGAGGCCCAAGAAGGTCAACAACGCACCCGCGACGACATTCGACCAAACCATGCCGGCGGTCAGCGTGACATTCGGCAGGATCCACGTCGAGACGATGACCCACGCCCCCAGCACCGGAAGCGTCCAGGTCATACCGTGCGCGCGGTCCAGCGTCGTCGCGAACCCGTACGCCAAGAACGCCACCGCGATCCCGACGATCAGGTCGGACGTGGCAAGCGATCCCATGGCGCTGAATCCAACGATCCACGGCGACGCGGCCACGTACAGTCCTGCGAGCAGGGCCAGACCGAACGTGACGTGCGCGCTCATCGACTCGGCGACCCGCTCATAGCGCGCGCGAAGAGCCAACAAATCGGGATGGTGATCGATTGATGAATGGACTGTACTCATTTTGTGACCTTTCTGTTATGCGGTAAGCCCGTTGTGTAACAAGCACTGTGGGCGGACCGCACCCATCCATCTGTGATCAAGATTACGCCCGCGCGGCGCCCAATTCGAGGGAGCGCGTAGCGTCATGCGACATGGACATCGCGGACCGGCTGCGCCTCGATGTGCCGATCGGGCAGGCCGGCATGGGCGGCGGGCTGGCGGGCGCGTCACTGGCGGGCGCGGTCGCCCGGGCGGGCGGACTGGGCACGCTGGGCATCGACACCCCCCACCGGCTACGCGCGTCGATCGATCGGGTGCGCGACGAGGCACCGGGGCGCGCCGTCGCGGTAAACCTGTTGATCCCCTTCGTTCATCGCCGTCACGTCGAGGTCTGCGTCGACGCCCGGGTGGACGTCGTCGTGGTGGCGTTCGGCGAGAAACGTGGGCTTGTCGAGCACCTGCGCGCCGCGGGCATCTTCGTCTTCGCGATGGTGGGGACCGAGGCGCAGGCGCGCGCCGCGATCGCGGGTGGCGCCGACGGTTTGATCGCTCAGGGACGCGAGGCCGGCGGCCATCTCGTGGGAACCATGCCGGCCCTGGACTTTCTGCCGCGCGCCCTCAGCGCGGCCGCCAACCGCCCGGTGTTCGTGGCCGGGGGCATCGCCACCGCGGCGGACACCCGTGCCGCGCTGGACGCCGGCGGCGACGGTGTCATCGCCGGCACGCGATTCCTCTTGACGCACGAGGCCAACGCCAGCCGCGGATACCAGCAACGAATTCTGCAGGCGGACAGGACGATCGAAACCAACCTGTTCGGCCTGAGTTGGCCGTTGCGCCACCGTGTCGTGCCCAACGCGGCCACCCGCCGGTGGTGCGGCGCGGACGGGAGGGCCAAGGCGCTGCCCGCCACCCTGAACGCGGCCAGCCGCCCGCTGTCGGCGCTGGGCTATTTCGATGCGAGGCCGCTGATGCGCCTGCAGTCGTCGGCGCTGCCCTTTTTCACGCCCCTGGCGCCGGTGGCCGGCATGCCCGAATCCTGGTTGGACAGCGCTGCCCTGTACGCCGGTGAAACCGCTTTGCGGATAGGCGAACTCACCTCCGCCGAGCGTGCCGTTGCCGACCTGGATCCGCGCTGACGCCTAGCGCACCAGTGCGAGCGCGAAGCCGTCCCAGTGCTTGGCGCCCACCGTCTGGATGACCGCCGTGTCCAACCGCGGATCCTCGCCCATCGCCTGCAGCGTTTGGCGCACCGCCCGCGCCTGGGCATTCGAGTCCGGTGCCAGGATCTGGCCCTGTCGAATCACGTTGTCCGCCACAATGACCGTGCCGGGTCGGGCCAACCGCACCGCCCACTGAAGGTACGCGGGGTAGTTCTCTTTGTCGGCGTCGATGAAGATCAAATCGAATGGGCCGGTCACCGTCGGCAATGTGTCCAGCGCGGCCCCCACGATGACCTCCACCCGATCGGCGAGGCCGGCCCGCTCCAGGTTGCTCCGCGCCACCTCGGCGTGCTTGGGCTCGTATTCCAGCGTGACCACGCGTCCTTGCGGCCCGGCGCCGCGTGCCAGCCAGATGGTGCTGAAACCGCCCAGGGTGCCGAGTTCGAGGATGCTGCGCGCGCCCATGGCGGCGGCGAGCAGGCTCAAGAACTTCCCTTGCTGGACCGATACGGCGATCGGCGGCAATCCGGCGGCGCTGCTGGCCTCCAGCGCCGCGGTCAACGACGGATCGCCCTCCGCCACGGTGTTGTCCAAGAATGCGTCGACGTCTTTGGGGGTTGGTTTCTCGGTCATGGCGCCCACGCTAGCCGCGCCCGACGGGGTCGGCACGGACGGCCGGGCCGGCACCGAACCGGCCGCGGGCATTTACCGTATACCCACGGGGGGTATATAGTAAGGGTGCGGTCGACCCGCACCGCAACAGTCACCACACAGAGAAAAGGGTGAGTTAAATGGCAACTTACGAAGCCGGAACCGAGCTGACGTGCGGTCACGAGGGCTGCGGCTGTCGCGTCCGCATCGAGGTCCCCTGCCACTGCTCGGGTGCGGGTGAGCCGTACCGCTGCACGTGCGGCGACGAGCTGACCCCCGTCAAGTAACCCGTCGGGCCGGTCGTGCGTTCGGGCGTCAGCCCTGGTTGATCATCGCCCGAACGTACGGCCGGCCAGCTCGACCGTGGCGTCGAGCCGCGGGGTGATCGCCGAAGTACCCACCGCCGCCGTGTATTCGCCCGGGCGGATCCGCCAGGTTCCGGCACCGCCGTCATAGCGGGCCAGCAGGCGCGGATCCGCCTCGATGGTCACCCGGTGGGTTTCACCCGGCTCGAGCTCCACCCGCTCGAATCCCAACAGCCGCAAGCAGGGTTCGCCGGCGGCGGCCGTCAGGTACAGCTGCGGTACGTCCGCCCCGGCACGCTCGCCGGCGTTGACGATGCTGAAGCTCGCGCGAATGGTTTCCTCGCCACTGACCACCAGGTCGTGATAGTCAAAAGTGGTGTAGGACAACCCATGACCGAAGGCGAACATCGGATCATGACCGCGCCGGGCAAACCAGCGGTATCCCACGTCGGCGCCCTCGAAGTAGTCGATCGTGGTCGGCGTTCCCCACGGCTCACCGGCGCCGGGCAGCTGCGGGCGCGGTATCTGGGCAAGGTCGACGGGAAAGGTGATCGGTAACCGGCCCGAGGGATTCACCTTTCCGGTGAGAATCTCCGCGATGGCCCGGCCGCCGGCCTGACCCGGAAACCAGGCCTGCACAACGGCGTTGACCGAGTCGCGCCATGGCATGGATGCCGGATTGCCCGTCTGTAACACCACCAAGGTGTTGGGGTTGGCGGCCGCGACCGCCGTGATCAGCTCGTCCTGACCCCACGGCAGCGAGAGGTCGGCGATGTCGAAGCCCTCGCCCTCCGCGCGGACCGCGAACACGATCGCGATGTCGGTCCCGCGCGCCGCCCGCACCGCCTCGGCCGGGCCGATGCCGGGATCGAACTCAATCTGGGCCTGCGGGAGGTGTTTTCGCAACTCGTCCAGCGGGCTCGACGGCAGCAGGTACAGATTGCGCAGCCCGGCCTCCAGCCCGGAGCCGCCGATCGGTACCACGCCCGCAAAACCGCCCGGCGGAATCACGGTGCTGGAACCGAATCCGGCCGGCACACCCGCGTGCGCGTAGCCGCCGATGACCGCGATGCGCACCGTCGAGTCGGGGGCTAACGGCAACAGCCCCCGATTGGCCAGCAACACCGTGCCCTGCCGCGCGATGTCCAGCGCAATCTCGTTGTGCGCGGCCAGGTCCGGCGCTGGGGTCGCATCGGCGCGATCCACACCGACGGCGAACACGGACCGCAGGATCCGCCGCACCATGTCCGACAGGCGTTCCTTGGTCAGCCCGCCGTCGGCGTACGCGTCGCGCAGCGGCGCACCGAAGGACTCGGCCCGCCACAGCAGCGCGTCGATCTGTGCGCCGCACTCCTGATCGAGACCTGCCCGGGCGCACTCCCAGCTCGGCGTGGCACCCCAATCCGACATGACCCATCCGCGGTATGCCCAAGCGCCTTTCAGCACGTCGTTGATCAAGGCGGAGTTCCCCGCCGCGTAGTCGCCGTTGATCTTGTTGTAGGCGGTCATCACCGCACCGGGTTGCGAACGCTCGATGGCCAATTCGAAGGCCAGCAAATCGGATTCGCGGTGCGCGTCGGGATCGATGACCGCATTCAGGAAGTGCCGATTGGTCTCGTTGCAGTTCAGCGTGTAGTGCTTGACCGTCGAGATGACGCCGTGGCGCTGGATGCCGTCGATCGACTCGGCGGCCATCGTGGCGGTCAACAGCGGGTCCTCGGAGAGGTATTCGAAGTTGCGGCCGTTGCGCGGGTCGCGGGCCAGGTTCATCGCCCCGGCGAGTTGCACGTTGAACCCGCGGCTGCGCGCCTCGCGGCCGATCACCTCTCCCGCGGCCCGGGCCAGCGACGGATTGAAGCTGGCGGCCAGCGACAGACCGGCGGGCAGCGCGGTGGCCGTGTCCCCCGGGCGGAACCCGGGATTGGTGACGCCCAGTCCGGCGTCGCTCATCAGCAACGCGGGCACCCCGAGACGGGGGATCCCCGGCACGTATCCCGCGCTCATCGGCACGCCCGCGGGGATGCGCTCGTCGCGCACCGGCCACATGTCGCCGGCGCCCATCACCGAGACCAGCAGCGCGAAGCGTTCGTCGTCGGTCATCCCGGCTTCGACCTCGCGCGCCCGCGCGTCGGGGTCGCCCGCGTTCACCGCACGCCCTGTTTGGCGTAGACCACGCGCAGCACGTGCCCCAATTCGGGTCCCATCACCAGCTCCGTCAACTCGCAGATCGTCGCAACGAACTCGGGGCCGTGCGGCGGCTCGGCCTGGCACAGATGATGCGCCACTTCGTGCAGCACCACCAGCTCCCGCAGCGCCCAGTCGGCGGTGTCACGATCGGGTACCGCGATAATGCCTGTGCCGTCGCGGTTTTCGTAGTGCGCGGCGGTGGCGGCCCGCCGCGGTCGCACCCGCAGCGGGGTCACGCCCGGCCACCGTTGCCGCACCGCTGGGAGCGCCAGCACGTCGTCCACATAGCGCTGCGCGGAGTCCACCGAGCCGAATCGCCCCTCGGGCGGCAGCGTCAACTGCGTCCCGAAGAACTCGACCGCCGGTGAGCCGTGCTCGGCGGCACGGTCGAACAGCGTGCGGACGAACTCCTCGGCCGCATAAACCTTGGAGCGTTGAGAATCCCGCCGTGGGGAGTTCCCCGAAGTCACCCGCTCAGCGCGCTCCGCGCCCCGGGCAGTTCGGGGCTGTTGCCGAGCCGCGCCCGCTTGCCGGCCCGATCGCCGGCGCGCCGTGCCGCCGACGAATACCCGGCGGTGGCCCGGCTGACTTGATAGGTGCCGCGGGCCTTCGACGCACTGCGATAGTGGTCGCGTAGCTCGACTTCCTTGTCCCGCAGCGCGATAGCGGTACCGGGCGACCGGTGGCGGTCCTTGGTGGCTTCCTGCCGGGCCTGGTCGCGGGCCTCGGCGAGCCGCTGGCCCACCCGCGCCCCGAACGCCAGCTGGAAGTTGAGCCGGGCGGTGATCGTCGGCGTGGGACGATGCGCGCCCGAGGCCAGGTAGGCGTCCGACGCGCGGACCATTTGCACCACCAGGCTGGCATACAGGGCGTGGCTGGCGTCGATGTCCTCGACGAACCCGTAGGCGTACACGAACGTCGAATTCGAGGCCACATCGCAGCGCACGTCGTTGGCCGCCGCGATCAGCACGAACAGCTGCACGTACGTGCGCAGCCCCTTGGTGCCCGCCGCCCCGATGGTGATGGTGCGCTGCGTCGGCGTCTGCGCGGCCGAGCGCTGGGCCGAATGGGAGCGCGCCACCGCGAGATCGATGGACGCGGCCGTCGCGAGCCGCTGCGCGGCGGACATGAACGCGTCGGCCTCGTGGGTGTTGTCGGTGCCTTCGGCCTGACGCAGCAGTGCGGCAATGCGCGCCAGCATTTTGTCGTCAGTCAATAGCGCCGTTCCTCCTCATCGCTTCGTCCCCCGCAAGCGGGAGGTGCCCCCACTGCATCGTCACCAGCGCGGGTCATAGCGCCAAACTACGGGAGCGGGCCGACACGCCCGCCTCACAACCGAGCGGTGATCCAGGAGACCACGTCATCGAGCACCTGCTCGCGCTCGGGCTCGTTGAAAACCTCGTGGTAGAGCCCCGGGTAGACCTTCAACTCGACATCGGTGGACCCCACGCACTCGACGAGGCGGCGACTACCCGCGACGGGTATCAGCCGGTCTTGTTCCCCGTGCACCACCAGCAGCGGCGCCGTCAGCGCCGGCGCCCGTTGCGGCATGGTCTCGCCGACCTGCAGCAACGCGCGGCCGATGCCGGCCGGCACCTTGCCGTGATACACCAGCGGATCGTCTTTGTAGGCGGCCACCACCGCGGGATCCCGCGAGATGGCGTCGACGTCGAGTTCTTGCGCGGGCAGTCCGGGCGCGATGGCACCGAGCACCTTGGCGGCCAGCGCCAGCAGCGGAGACACCTGATCCTGGGCGGCCACCGCGGGCCCCGACAGCACCATCAGGTCGTAGTTGTCCGGGCGTTCGACCCCGTAGGCGAAGACGATTCCGCCGCCCATGCTGTGCCCCAGCACGATGCACTTGAGGCCGTGGTGTTCCCGGGTGGCGATGCCGACCAGGGTGTCGAAGTCGGAGGTGTATTCGTGGATGTCACGCACCAGCACCCGCTTACCGCCGGAGCGGCCGTGCCCGCGATGGTCCAGCGCGTAGGTCACCAGGCCGGCTTCGCCGAAGCGCCGCGCGACGTGGTCGTAGCGGCGGGCGTATTCGCCGAGCCCGTGGGATAGCACCAGGACCGCTCGCGGCGCGCCGTCGGGGGTCCACACGTCGTAGACGATGCGCACACCGCCGAACCCGTCGAAACTGCGCTCGGAGCGGTTCACTCGGGGGTCCTAGTCATTACGGGCAGCGTAATGGCTGTTGATGCGGCCCGCGTCGGGGACACTGCGTAGGCTCATGCGGATGAGCTCCCCGGCGAGCGGGTGGCACCCCCACCCGGCGGAATACTCGGCGGTCGCCCCGGAGGTGGGCACCGACTTCTCGGCGCACGCCGAACCGTATCGGCGCGAACTGCTGGCCCACTGCTATCGAATGACCGGCTCCCTGCACGACGCGGAGGACCTGGTGCAGGAGACCCTGCTGCGGGCCTGGAAGGCGTACGACCGTTTCGAGGGCAAGTCCTCGATGCGGACCTGGCTGCATCGCATCGCCACCAATACCTGTCTGACCGCGTTGGAGGGGCGCCAGCGCCGGCCGCTGCCGGTGGGCTTGGGCGCCCCGAGTTCGGATCCGACCGCCGAGTTGGTGGAGCGCCACGAAGTGCCGTGGCTGGAGCCGTTGCCGGAGCTCGCCGAGCATCCGGCGGATCCGTCGGTCATCGTCGGGTCGCGTGAGTCGGTGCGGTTGGCGTTTGTCGCTGCGCTGCAATACCTCCCGCCACGGCAACGGGCGGTGCTGCTGCTGCGCGACGTGCTGCAGTGGCGCTCCGCCGAGGTGGCCGACGCGGTCGGCACCACCACGACCGCCGTCAACAGCCTGCTGCAGCGGGCCCGGTCCCAGCTGGAAGCCGTCGGTCCCAGCGCCGAAGACGAACTGGCGCAGCCGGATTCGGCCGAAGCTCAGGATCTGCTGGCCCGCTACATCGCCGCGTTCGAAACCTACGACATCGACGGGCTGGTCGACCTGTTCACCGCGGAGGCGATCTGGGAGATGCCACCGTACACCGGCTGGTATCGGGGCGCGGGGGCCATCGTCACCCTCATTCATCAGCAATGCCCGGCGGAGGGAAGCGGTGACATGCGCATGCTGCCACTGATCGCCAACGGCCAGCCCGCGACGGCCATGTATATGCGCGCCGGCGACGTGCACGTCCCCTTTCAATTGCACGTGCTGGATGTCCGGGGCGGGAAGGTATCCCACGTGGTGGCCTTCCTCGACGACACCTTGTTCACGAAATTCGGGCTGCCCGGCTCGCTGACCGCGGGTGACGAATAAGAAGGTTGCATTCATGACGAACACCCCCCAGGTGACGCCCACCCCCGGCACGCCGGCGCTGCTGCTGAGTGCCTTCGACCTGGCCGAGGCGGGCTACGTCGTCGAGGAGTTCATCGTCTCGGCCACGGCCTCCTCCTACACCCCGGCGGCCGCCCTGGGTCCCGATGGCCGCTGGGACGTAACGCCCTCGGGCTCGGCCGATTACACCACCCGCATCGTGGTGTTGACGCCGTCGGATCCGGCCCGGTTCAACGGGACGGCGCTCGTCGAATGGCTCAACGTCAGCGGTGGCATCGACGCCGCCGCGGTGTGGATGATGGCGCACCGCGAAATCCTGCGCGAAGGCTACGCATACGTCGCGGTCTCGGCCCAGCGGGTGGGAATCGAGGGCGGCGAAAGCCTGCTCGGGGCGGACATGTCACTGAAAAGCCAAGACCCCCAACGGTATGCGGCCCTGGACCATCCCGGCGACGCGTTCTCCTACGACATCTTCTCTCAGATCGGCGCGATGCTCAAAAGTGGCGGGCACGGCGCCGTCCTGCGGGGCCTCCCCGCGCAACGCGTCATCGCGGTGGGCGAATCCCAGTCCGCGATGTTCCTCACGACCTACATCAACGCCGTCGATCCCCACACTCCCGTCTATGACGGCTTTTTGGTGCATTCCCGGTTCGGCCCGGCCGCCCCGCTGGACGGTACCTCGATTTTCGCCGAAGACCCTGCACCGCAGTCGGTTACGTTCCGTCCGGAGCTTCGGGTCCCGTTGCTGACGGTCATCACCGAAACCGACGTCTTCGGCGGACCGCGCGAGGGTTATTACTTCGCCAGGCAGCCGGACAACGAGAGGCTGCGGGTCTGGGAGATCGCCGGTGCCGCCCACGCCGACAACTACACGATCCAGGTGGCGTTCATCGACAGCGGCTCGGCACCGCTGGAGGCCCTCGCTGCCGGCTACACGCCGACCAACATGCTGATGGGACAACAGCTGGCGCACAACATCAACTTCGGTCCGCAGCACCACTACGTCGTGCAGGCGGCGCTCTCCGCGCTGAACGCCTGGGTCGCCACCGGCGAGCCGGCGCCGGGCGCGGACCCGCTGGAGGTCCTGGAAAGCGCTGCGCCGCAACCCGTTCTGGACCACCACGGACTCGCCCGGGGCGGCATCCGGACCCCATGGGTGGACGTGCCCGTCGCCAGGCTGTCGGGCCTGGGCGGCGAGGAGAGCATCATGTCGGCGATCTTCGGCTCCGGGGAGCACTTCGACACCGCAACAATTCAGCAGTTGTATCCGGGCGGCGACGCGCACTACCTGGAACGGTTCACCGCCGCCCTCGACGCCGCGATCGCCTCCGGGTTCATCCTGCCGGCCGATCGCGCCGAGATTCTGCAGCTCGCCGCCGCGACGTATCCGGGCGAGCGAGCCTAGCTCCGATTGCCCGGCTCCTCACTCGCGCTGTTCCGGCGCTCACCGTCGCCGGGCTGAAACAGCCGGCTGTCCGGGGGCGGGCCCGGCACGGGACGGACCAGACCGGCGCCGGTGATCAGCGGCAGGTCCAGCGCGGACAGCAGACCGGGTGGGGCCGCGCACACCGCGGGGATGGCGTTGACCATTCGCGACGAGCCGGCGATGCGGGCCCCCAGGTCGTGGTCCGCGTCTTCGGCCATCTCGAATTCGCAGCGCATGCTCGGGGACCCCTCGATCTCCACGCGGTACAGACCGCGGCCGGAGGCCGGCCCGTAGCCGAGGTCCTTCGGCGGGATGGAGATATGCGGCTGCGGCCAGTCCGGGGCGATGTCGTCACGCATCCGGGTCACGTGGTCGAGCACGAATGTCGGCTTCCCGTCGACGTAACCGGTGAGCGTCGAGCGCATCGCGGCGACGGTTCCGGCCGCGATGTGACCGGTGGGGGTATCGAACGACTCGGTGGCGGCAATCCGCTCGTTGCTCTCCTCGATGTTGTCGATCGTGGTGCCCAGTCCCGCGGCCAGCTGGTGCAGCACCGGACCCCAGCCGAAGGTGAAGATCCCCGGTTGGGCCGCGAAGGCGGGATAGTCCGGCCGCTGGCCGAACCCGAGGATCTCGTAGACGGCGGAGCGGTCCGGGTAGGTCGCGTAGTTGAACATCTCGGTCACCCGCACCGAGTCGATCACCCGCGATACGCCAGTAAGAACCAGCGGCAGAACGTCATTGGCGAATCCGGAGTCGATGCCGGTGGTGAAGAACGACACGCCCCCCTCGATCGCGGCCTGTCGCAAAGGGTCGGTGAAGGCGGCACGCTCGGGTTCTGGGGCGTCGGGAAAGACCAGCGGCACCACCGAACACGACACCACGTTCTTTCCGGCGCGCAGGATCGACACCATGTCCTCGACGGCTTCCAGCGGCCGCAGGTTCGCACCGGCGGCGTACACCACCGCGTCGGCGTCACCGGCCAGCAGGGCCGCCGGATCCTGGGTGGCCACCACCCCGACCGGCGCGATGCCGCACAACTCCCCGGCGTCGCGGCCGGCTTTCGCGTCGCTGTGCACGACGACGTCGACCAGTTCCAGCTCCGGATGGTCGATCACCCCGCGCAGGGCGATCACCCCCATCGAACCCGGCCCCCAAACTCCCACCTTGAGCACGACTATCTCCTAATATTAGGACTTATATCCTTGCATTTTGGACGGATCGTAAGGAGGCGTCAGTGGCTACGTCAATGGCCGAGACGCACAGCGACTCGGGCGTCAAATCGCCACCCACCGCACGGGTGATGAATGTCCTTGCCGCTCTTGCGAATTCGCAACACGGCCTGACCTCGGCCGAGCTCGCGAAGAGCTGCGCGATCAGCACCTCGACGTGCGCGCTGGTGCTGGCCGAGCTGGAACGGCGGGCCTGGGTGGCACGACGCGGCGATCGCCGCTACGTGCTGGGCAGCGGATTGTTCGGGCTGGTCCATGGGCTTCGGGAGCAGTTTCCCTTGCTGGACCGCGGCCGTGACGCGCTGCGCTTCCTGCACGACGCGCTCGGGGCGGGCTGCTCGATGTCGAAGATCGGCGAACGCCATCTGACCACCGTCGACACGGTCGGCCATGCCACCGACGGCGAACACGCCGTGGGTCAGCGGTTCCCCATCGACCCGCCGTTCGGCCTGGTCGCCATGGCGTGGCGCGACGACGACGCCGTCCAAGCCTGGTTGCAGCGCGTCACCCCCCGGCTCACCCGCACCGAAATCGCCGGGCACCAGCGGGTACTCGCCGACATTCGCGTCCGCGGCTACGGCGCATGGCGCTTCGACGACACCCACCGGTCGCTGCACACGCGGCTGGCCGACGTGCTCGCCTCGCTGGAGCCCACGGCCCAAGTCACCCGCCAGCTCACCACCCTGATGACGATGGTGACCCTGCAGTCGGTCACCGACTCTCTCGAAACAGACTTGGCCACAGTCGAATTCGTCGTCCTGCCGATATTCGCCATTGATGGCCAGCCGGACTACCAGATCGAGATCCACCTGGGTCACTCCACCGGCCTGACGTTGCCCGACCTCGAGGCCGCGCTTCGGCACGCCCAGGGGCTGCTCACCGCCGCGGTGCTCTGACGCGACCGAAGATACGCTTGGGTCATGTCCGCCACCACGGAGATCAAGCATGCGGCGGGCCGGGCCGTCACCAACACCCCCTGGCTGACGTCCCGGCACTCCTTCTCCTTCGGAGACCACTACGACCCGGACAACACCCATTTCGGGCTGCTGCTGGTGAACAACGACGACATCGTCTCGGCGGGAACGGGTTTCGACACCCACCCACACCGGGACATGGAGATCGTGACCTGGGTGCTGAGCGGCGAACTCGCGCATCGCGACTCCGCAGGCAACCACGGTGTGATCTATCCCGGCCTGGCGCAACGCATGTCGGCCGGCACCGGGATCCTGCACTCCGAGCGGAACGACTCCCCCAGCGACCCGGTCCATTTCGTGCAGATGTGGGTGGTGCCCGACGAGGCCGGCGTTCCACCGAGCTACCAGCAGCATGAGATCGACGAAAAGCTGTTGGCGGCCGGCCTTGTGACGATCGCCTCAGGAGTGCCCGCCCACGACGCCGCGATCACCCTGCACAACCGCAACGCCGCGCTGCACGGCACCCGGCTGCCGGCCGGTGCGGCGGTGAACCTGCCGCCGGCCCCCTACCTGCACCTTTTCGTGGCGCGAGGCCAAGCCGACGTGGAAGGAATCGGCATGGTGAACGAGGGCGATGCGGTGCGATTCACGGACGCCGACGGCCGGCGCGTGTCGGCGAGCACGCCCTCGGAACTGCTGATCTGGGAGATGCACGCGAAGCTGGGTGACTGAGGCCATAGAGGGCCGGCGCCGCAGCCCATAGAGTGGGCTCGACAGACAGGAGTCGGCATGCCTCACTCGCACGCGCAGCACGCGGCGCCCAACCCCAACCGGAACATCAAGGCGATCCGCACCGTGCGGTTCTGGGCGGCGCCCCTGGTCATCACCGTGGCGCTGATGTCGGCGTTGTGCGCGCTCTATCTGGGCGGCATTTTGAACCCGACGAGCAACCTGCGCCATTTCCCCATCGCCGTGGTCAACGAGGACGCCGGTCCCGGGGGCGCGCAGATTGTCGACCGGTTGGTCACCGGGTTGGACAAGAACAAGTTCGACGTCCGCGTGCTGCCCCGCAGCGAGGCCAAGCACCAGATGGACACCGGTCAGGTGTACGGGCAGGTGCTGATCCCGCCGAGCTTCTCGTCGAGGCTGCGGGACTTCGGGACCAGCGCGGTGATGCCCACCCGCGCCGAGCGGCCCTCGATCACCGTGTCCACCAATCCGCGGGCCGGCACGCTCGGTGCGAGCATCGCCGGCCAAACCCTCAACACGGCGATGGGAATCGCCAACGGCATAGCCGGACAACGGGTTATGGCCGAGGTGGCCGCGCAGACCGGCGGTGCGCCGCTGGCCGGGGCAGCCCAGGTCGGCCTGAGCGCCCCGATCGAGATCCAGTCCAACGTCTACAACCCGCTGCCCAACGGCACCGGCAACGGCCTGTCGGCCTTCTATTACGCGCTCTTGCTGCTCCTGGCCGGATTCACCGGAAGCATTGTGGTCAGCACGCTGGTGGATGCGTTGCTCGGTTACGTACCGGCCGAATTCGGACCGGTGTATCGGTTCGCCGAGCAGGTCAGGATTTCCAGATTCCAGACGCTGCTGCTGAAGTGGGCGATGATGGTGCTGCTGGGGCTGCTGACCTCGGCGGTGTACCTGGCGATCGCCGACGGGCTCGGCATGCCCATCGACCACAGCTGGCAACTGTGGTCGTTCGGTGTCTTTGCGATCGCCGCGGTGGGCATTACGTCCAGTTCGTTGCTGTCGGTGCTGGGCACCGCGGGAATGCTGGTCAGCATGCTCATCTTCGTGATCCTCGGGCTGCCGTCGGCCGGCGCCACCGTGCCGCTGGAGGCGACGCCGTCCTTCTTCCGCTGGCTGGCCGAGTTCGAACCGATGCACCAGGTCTTCCTCGGGGCCCGGTCGCTGCTGTACTTCGGCGGCCGCGGTGACGCCGGCCTGACGCAGGCGCTGACCATGACGTCGATCGGCCTCGTCATCGGCCTGCTGCTCGGCGGCATTGTCACACACCTCTACGACCGCAAGGGCTTTCACCGGATTCCGGGTGCGGTCGAGCTGGCGATCGCCCAGGAACACCAGGCCCAACACCAGGCCCGCCGCGGCAAGCGCACCGAACCGGCCGACACCAACGCGGTCACCACCGAAGCCGTCGGAACCGAACCGGCCGCCACCGAAGCCGCGGGAACCGAGCCCGCCGCGTCGGAGCCCGAAAGCTCAAGCGAGCGTACGTAATTCGGGCGTAGCCGTACCGTCACCACGCTGTTATCTTTGTTGACAGTGTGACTTCTGAGACTGATGATGTCTCTGTTGCATTCAGTTCAGGGCGGAAAGGGCTATCGTGCTGACCCGACGCGCCAGCTTCCGCCGCCTGGCCGCATGCTGCGCCACCCTCGTTGCCTGCTTCACGCTGGCGATCACGTCGGGACAGCCCCTCGCCCGGGCCGCCGACGGTCGCGATCTGCTGGCCAACGCCATCGGCAGCACCCGCGGCTCCTACCTGGTCTACAACTTCGGCCCCGGCCATCCCGCGCCGATGCTCAATGCCGGTGGCAGCTGGTACGAGATGAACAACGGCGGCCACCTGATGATCATCAAGAACGCGGCGGGACGCCTGTCGCCCCACCTGCTGGTCGACACGCACCAGGGCGACCAGGCCCGGTGCGAGAACAATCCGGGGGCGCGCACCGGCGAGGGTCTTTGGCAGGCCTCGGAACTCTACGCACCGCTGCAGGCGTGGCAACGCATGGGCCAGCCGACCATCGCGATCAATGCCAACTTCTTTGACGTCCGCGGGCAGAGGGGCGGCTCGTGGCGGCAGACCGGCTGCAGCTCACCGCTGGGCGCGTTCGTCGACAACACCCAGGGCCAGGGCCGCGCCAACCAGGCCGTCACCGGGACCGTCGCCTACCCGGGCAAGCAGGGCCTCTCCGGTGGGGGTGAGAGCTGGAGCGCGCTGTCGACCATGATCCTGCCGTCCGGCGGCGCCCCATATGTGGTGTGGCCCAGGACAAAGAGCGACTACGACGCTGCCACACCTGTGGTCGCCGACCTGCTCAACAAGAACGAAAAGTTCGTCGCGGTGTCGGGCATCGGACTGCTGGCGCCGGGCAACACCGGACAGCTGCACGACGGCGGACCCAGCGCGGCCCGAACGGCTTTGGCCTACGCCAGGCAAAAGGACGAGATGTACATCTTCGAGGGCGGCAACTACACGCCGGACAACATGCAGGACCTGTTCCGCGGCCTGGGCAGCGACAACGCCGTGCTGCTCGACGGCGGTGGCTCGTCGGCGATCGTGCTGCGCCGCGACACCGGGGGCATGTGGGCCGGCGCGGGATCCCCGCGGGGATCGTGCGACACCCGGCAGGTGCTGTGCGATTCCCACGAGCGGGCGCTGCCCAGCTGGTTGGCGTTCAACTAGTAACGGCCGCGGCGGTTTTCGTCGCCGGCGGGCCGAACCGGAAGATCAGCAAGCTCGTCGCGATGACCGCCGCGGTGACCACGAACACCGGCGCGATCACGTATCTCGACATCGTCGCGCCGAAGAAGGCCCCGGCGCACATCGTGGCGACCACACCGACACGCAGCCTTTCGCGTTCGCCCGTACCGCCGGCCAGGCGGCTGTCCAGTCCGAGGCTGACGATCGTCGACGTCAGCACGGTGGTGGAGAGTTCCCGGATGCCGAACTGGCGGGCGCTCGAGTGTTGCAAGCCGAAGGTCACCGCGAGCATACCGATCAGGATCAGCTTCGAAGCCCCCTGATAACGCAGCACTCCCGTGCCCGCCAGGATCGACAGCCCTATCAGCAGCACGATTTCGATCGACAGCACCGTGGTGATCCACGCCCGCGTGCGGTCCCCGAGATGCCGTGACAACCGGCCGCTGACGATCGTGGTGCAGACGAAGGTCGGCAGTGCGACCGCGACTGCGTTGAGGTCGACGGTGGTGCTCGGAGCAAGCCAGAATCCGAGGAAGATGACGTTTCCGGTCATATTGGCGACGAACACGTGGCCGAGCGCCAAGATGCTGATCGAGTCCGCCAATCCGGTGGCGAAGGTCAACAGCAGCAGCGCTGCGACGGTCCATCGTTCGGATACCGGTGACGTGACGCCCATGCGGTGCAGTATATTTCGGCACCGCCCGCTGTCATCACTAAACTTTTGGAGTCAGATCCAGCGACGTGATCGTCGTCATCCTGGTCACCAGCCAGCGGCTGTTGGACCGCTTCAGAAACAGCCGGTACGACAGGTACTTCAGTGACGGCACGTTCTTGGTGAGCGGGCTGGTGGACGTCGTGTTGGTGTAGACGATGACCACGGCGTTCTGGTCGTCGAGCGTTTCGACCGCCGCACCGGTGACGTCGGTCCTGTTGGTGACCTTGGCCTGCTTGTTGGGGGCCACGATAGCGTCGACGAACTTGCGGTACTGCGCTTCGAAATCGCCGCTGAGGTAGTGCGATGCCCTATCGGCGAGCGTGTCCATGTTCTCCGGCGTGTACGTCCACAGCGTGGTGATCGCGTTGGCGGCGGTCCGTGCGACGTTGAGTTTCGTTGCGGCGTTGGCCTGGTCGGCCAGGTACGGCTGCACCATCGCGCCGGCGAACGCCGCGGAGCCGACGAACAGCAGGGCGGCAATCGTGGCGGCGACGGCCCAGGCCTTGCCGGCCCGCCGCTTCCTGCGTCCACCGTCGGCCGGCGGCGTGTCCGTGGCCTGCTCCGCGTCCTCGTCCGTGGCCTCGGCATCGGCGCCGGCCGCATCCTCGGATTCGGTTGTCGCTTCGGTCTTTTCGTCGTCGGGCTCCGTGCCGTCGCCCTTTGCCGCGCCAGTCGCCTCGTCGTCGGGGGCGGCTGGGTTCTCCTCGGCGGTCACGTCACCTGCTGCAGGCTGCTGATCTTCCACTGGTTCCCTTCCCGCGTCGCGGTCGCCGCCCAACGATTGGCGTTCTCCAACACCTGCTTTTCATCCGGCGACTTGGTGGTGATTGCCGTGGCCACCATGACGTTTGCGCTGCCATCGTCGTTCCATCGCTCCAGGCCGGCGTCCAGGACGCTGCCGGTGGCCGGTTCGGCGCGGGCGACCTGGAGCAGAATCTCGTTGGCGTTCTTCTGGTATTGCTTGGCGAAGTCGCCGGTCGCCTGGGCCAATACCCGGTTCACGTAGTCGTTGGCGTGAAAGGGATCGATGGATACGAATTGCGTCATGAACCCGCTGACGTAACTGACCACCTCGCGGTCCCTCGCCGTGTTCCGGGCCCGGGATTCATGCGACACCAGCATCAGTGTGCAGGCCGTGATCGCCGCCACCATCAGCACGGCGGCGACCGTGCCGGCCAGCGGCACCGGCCATGGCCGCCGCGCCTCGACCGGGCGAGTGATGAGCAGGGATCGCTCGCCGGGCGCGAACCTGCGGCGCGGGCTCATTTTCCACCCCCGGGCTGCTTCGGCTTGGTCAGCACGTTGAGATCGTCTACACGCCAAGCGTTTCCGCCGCCTTTGGCGAAGTTCACCCGCACCGTGGCGCTGATGTAGCGCTGCTCGGGACCGGTGCCGCGACGACCCTGCATGAACAGCAACATCGTCGCCCGATCCGGGCCCGCCGATTCGATCGAGCTGTTGGTGACCCAGTACTCGTTGATGACCGGGTGCCCCTTTTGCACCAAGTCCTGCTGGGCCGCCAGCTGGGATCGGTATTTGTCGGTCGCCAGCGACAGCGCCCGCGTGAAGTCGTCGTGCAGCGACTTGGGGTCATACGTCAGCATCTGGGCGACGATCTTCGGCCCCTGCGTGGCGATCTGGGCGCGGGTCTGATCGGTCGCCCGGTCCGTGGAGTACACCACGAAGAAGCTCATCGCGACCCCGGCCAGGCAGAGCACCACCGCACTGGACACCGCGACCGCGCTCCAACGCCGGATGTGGGCCGGCGCCGTGTCCGGTTCGACGCGGCGCACTTCGGTGCGCGCCAGCATGTCGGCGAAGGTACGGCGGCGTGAATCCCACAGGGGCCAAAGCCATCCCACGATCGACGCGGTATCGAGCAGGTGCAACAAGTCCCGCAACAGCAGGGTCCACGGCCCCGGCGCGTCACCGCTGCGCCGCGTCGCCGCGATACCCACCAGCGCGCGCCCCAGGCTCCAACCGAGGATCACCGGCAGCAGTAAACGGTTGACCAGCACCAGCAGCGTGACGATGCCGAGAACGGAAATGGCCAGCCACCACCACACGCCACCCGCCGGCACGGTGAACGAAACCAACGCCATCGTGGTGATGACGGCGATGCCCGGCAGCACGTCGACGGCGAATGCGCCGACACGAGAATGCCAGGGCGCCAAGGCTTCCCGCGGTGACTCCTGGATTGCCGAGGGCGCAGTCTGTTCGACCACCACCGTCACTTCGTCACCTGGTCGAGCTTCGAAATCTTGTACTGGCCCTCGGCGAAGGCCATTTTCACGCGCAGCCGGTACCCGGCCTCGCTCTGATTCTGGTCGCTGGCCACCTTGACGCGCATCGCGACGAGGATGTCGATCGAGGCGTCGGGGTTGTTGCGCTCCACCGCCGCCCGCATATCCGACACCTGAACGTGGACGTTCGCGGCCTGATACGCCTGCACAAGCATGCTGGTGTACAGCAGCGCCTGTGAGCGGAACGCGTCCGTGCCGCACTCGACGATCTTCTGCTCGCTGGCGGTCATCGCGTTGGTGTCCGGCGCCTGGGTGGCCGCGACGCACTCCATCGCCGCCTTCAGCGCCGCGGCGTCGTTGCGTGCGATCCGTTGGCTTTCGTGGTGGTAGTGCAAGGCGAGGTAGCCGCCGGCGCCGATGCCACCCGCGCACAGCACCAGCACCGCGGCGATGCCGGCGAGCCACCCGCGTCCCACCCGGGACGGGCCGCGCGGTACGGCCGCCGCGGGCGCGCCGGATTCCCCATCATCCTCGACATCGCCGTCGGACTCGGACCGGTCGGGGTCGACGTCGGCAGCACCTTCGGTGGATTCCACCTGGTCCTCGGGGGCATCCTGCGGACCGGTTTGCTCGGCTCCGTTCTCGGGTGCCGTCGAATCCTCGTTCTTGTCCTGGGTGGTCAACGAATCGTCCGTGTCGATGGGGTTCAGCCGGCTGGTGCCAGCATCTCCTTCCATCCATCGTCTCCTGTTCTGGTCGAGTTCTCGACGGAGTATTTAACCCCGTCTGGCCCTACCAGTTCACCGCTTTGGGGACTGTAGATCGCCGAGGGAGGCCCGCTGGGTTTGTAGACACACGGGTTGGGCTGCTGGCCATTGCACTGCACGGTACCCGACCCCGGCCGGGACAATGGATCGCTGGTGGGCGGGGGTGTGCCCGCCACCCGGTCCGAGGGTGCCGGGTTCAGCCCGTTGTCCACCGACGGCGCGGGGATCACCATGCCCGGCTTCACCGGCTGGTCGCAGCGCGCCGACGGTGCGGGGCAGGTCAGGATCTGGTTGGGGTCGCCGTACCAGGGGTTGGTACCCGCCGGCACGTACGGCTTGGGGTCACGGCACTCCCGCGGAGTCGCGGCCCGTTTGCCCGGAATGTCCGTGCATGGGATGTTGCGCGATCCGCGCACGCTGTTCGCCGGGGTCTCCATCGGGATCTTGCAGTACGTCCCCGTGGGCAACGGCTGGATGCTGGTGTCGGCCGGGGACCGCCACTCCGACGCCGGAATGAAGCCCGTCAGGCAGGGGGGCGGCTGGTTGATCGACAGCGCCAGGTCGAGAGCGGCCATGTTGGGGAACGGCGCGGCCACCGTCTGGGCGATCGACGCACCCTGCGGGAGGAACACCAGGACCTGCTCGACGCCGGTGTGGTAGCGCTTGAGCAGGTCGAAGACGACCTCGAGGTTGGCCAGCGTCTGCGGCAGCGAATCCCGCACGTCGCTGAAGACCGAGTTCACCTGGTCGGCCGTCGGCGCCGCCTGGCGCAGGATGCTTTTCAGGTGCTGGTCTTCCTGCGCGGACTGCGCGCCCAGCCTGTTCAGGTTGCGCGCCCAGCGTTCGATGTTGTCACCCGATTTGACCTGGCTGTCCAGCACCGGCCCGGAGTTCTGGATGATGTCGTTGACGTCGGTCATCTGGTTTTTGAAGTCGCCGACGATCGCCTGCGTGGCGTCGACCAACCGCTGCAGGTTGGGGCCCAACCCACCGACGGATTGCGCCGTCTCGTCGAGCAGCTGACCGATCTTGTCCTTGGGCAGCACCGACAGGCCGCGGTTCGCGGTGTCCAGGGCCGGCCCGATCTCGGCGGGCACGGTGCCCTTGGTGATGGTCTGCCCGTCCGCCAGGTACTTGCCGGGGTTCCCGCTCGAGGTCAGGTCCAGGTACTGCTCGCCGACCGCCGAGACGGAGTGCACGTTGGCCGTGGCGTCGATCGGGATCTTGTAGTGGCTGTCGATGCTCATCGTCGCCTGGGCACCGCGCTCGGTGGGCTCGACGTCGGTGACCTTGCCGATGGTGATGCCGCGATAGGTGACGTTGGCCGTGGGGTACAGGCCACCCGAGGCGGGCAGGTCGGCCTTCAGCGTGTAGCGGCCGATGCCAGCCAGGCTCGGGAGCTGCAGGTAATAAATCCCGAGCACGAGCAGCGAGATGACGGTCAGGATCCCGAAGGCGACCAGCTGGCGTCGGATGAAGGGAGTCAGCATTGGCTTCTGTCCGCCCTTTCCACCAGCGGTCCGCCGGGTGCGTCATTCGGGTTCGGCGTGTAGCGCACGTCCGGGATCATCGTTTCCGGATCGCGCCCGAACGACTGCTCGAGCGCCCGCAAGGCTCCCGACAACCCCGTTCCGGTCAGGAACGCGTTGTCGACGGCGCTGTAGGTCAGGTCGAGCGTCAGCGAGATGTTGATGTAGTCACCGCGGAAGATCTTCGGGACCGTGTCGATGTCGAACGGCTGGGTGAGGATCAACTTCAGCGCGCCGATCAGGTACGGCGAGGCCCGGCCGAGCTCCTTGAGCGGGCATTGCAGCGCCTGAAGATCGGTGTGCAGCGGACCGCGCGCCTCCGACAGGTACTGGTCGGCCGCCTGGCTGAGGCGTCCCACCGAGTCGACGGCGTTGATGAGGTGCTGCTGATAATCCTTGTTCGCGAAGAATTTGATCAGCGGCGGGATGTCGGTGAGCACCCGGTCCAGGACGTCGGCCCGGCCACCCACGTAGGTCAGCAGCCGGTCGGTGGAGTCGATGGCGTGGGTGATGTCGTCGCGCTGCTGGTTGAGCTGGCTGGTAAAGGTGTCCAGCTTGCCCAGCAGGGCCCGGATCTGGTCGCCGCGCCCGTTGAAGATGTTGTAGACCTCGTTCTGTAGCACCTCGAGGTTCGGGATTCCGCCGCCGCGCAGGATCAGCGACAGGCTGGCCAGCGTCTGCTCGGTCGTCGGGTAGGACGTCGAGTTCTTCAGCGGGATGGTGTCGCCGCTCTTGAGCAGCTCGGGCGATGGGTTCGGCGGAGCGGCCAGCTCGACGTGCTGGGAACCCAGCAGCGAGGTCTGGCCGATCTTGGCGGTGGCGTTCTTGGGCAGCTTGGTGTTCTTGTCCACGCCGAGCGTCAAAGTGGCGATCCAGTTCTTCAGCTGGATTGCCTTGATCGAGCCGACGAAGACGTCAGCGACCATCACCTTGCTGTTGCCGTTGATCGCCAGGGTGTCCGGCACTTGCACATAGATGGTCATGGCTCCCGACCCGCTGCCGGGGCCACCCGGAATCGCGACGTTGGAGATGCCTTTCCAGCCACACGAGCTCAGCACCATCGCAGCCACCAGCAACGTCAGCCCTTGCCAGGACCGGCGGCGGATCACCCGCAGCGCGCCGCTCACTGCCCGACGGTTCGGCTTGCCCGTCGCGCTCATCACGCTCGTCGCGCCCCTCACTGCCCACCTCCAAAGTCAGCGGGTGCTGCCGGGCCGCCCGCGTTCGGTGCGGGCGCGGCCACCGGCGCCGGTGTCGGAGCGACCGGTCCCGGGATCACGTCCGGCCCCGGCGGTGGCGGCTGGATCGGCACGGGAGCGTTCAGCCCCATGGGCGGCACGATCGGGTTCTCGTCGTAGGCGTTCGGCGGGCCCGGCGGGGTCTGCAGGTTCGACTGGACGGGCGCGATGTTGGGGCCGCCCATCAGCTCATTCAGCGAGTCCGGCGTCATCAGGCCCGCCGTGATCGGCCCGACCTGCTGGCCCTGCATGCCCGGCGCGACGATCCAGCCCGGCTGGGTGTTGCGGTGCGACGTCGGGGTGTCCGGCACCCAGATGCCCGGGACGGTGGTGTCCTTGTACCCGTTCGGCGGGTGCAGCCGATCCTCGGAGTAGGCGACCTCCTTGGGCAGCGTCTCGGCCGTGCTGAACAGGTTCAAGCCGAACGGCGGGTAGTTGAACTTGATCGCGTCGAGGATCGGCGAGAGGTACTGCGCGCACAGTTCGGCCGACTCCTGGTAACCGAGCCGGCTGCCGGCCTGGATCGCACTACAGATGAACTGCATCGGGTTCGCGAAGTTGGTGATCGACGGGATGGCGACCACCGAACCGTGCGACGGGTGATAGATCTGGTTGATGTTCGCCGCGGCCGTCGGCAGCACGTGCAACGCGGTCTCCAGCCCGTTCAGCGGATCCGGTTGCAGCAGCGCGTTCGTCGCGGTTTCCAGGTTGTTGATGTCTTGGACCAGCACGCCGCGGTTCTGGTCCAGCCAGGGCCGCACGGTGGTGAGCAGGCTGTCGAACTGCTGGATCGCGCTGGCCAGGTCAGTGTCGGAATGCGCGAGCCGCGTGGTGAAATCCGCCAGGTTCTCGTTGAGCGCGACGAACTGCTGGTCGTCCTGGTGCAGGGCGTTGACGAACAGCGCCAGGCTGCGCACCACCGCAAAGAAGTCGCCGCGACCCTCGTTCAACGCGGTCAGCGCCTGCGACAGGCTGCTCAGCGTGTTGTTGATCTGCTGGCCCTTGCCGGCCAGCCCGTTGGCGAAGGACTCGATGACCTCACCGAACGGGCCCTTCGGCTGTTCGGGTGTCGGGCCCAGCTTGGAGATGATGTTGGTGATGCTGTTGCGCAGCTGGTCCCACTCCACCGGCACCTGGGTGCGTTCTTCGGGGATCACCGCGTTGTCGGCCAGCACCGGGCCACCCTTGTAGGCCGGCTCGAGCTGGATGGCCCGCGAGGCAACCAGGGTGGGGTTGAGGATCACCGCCGAGGCGTTGGCCGGCACCCGGTACTTGTTCTCGTAGTGGAAGGTGACCTTCATCTTGTTGCCGCTGGGCTCGATCTTGTCGATCGCGCCCACCCGCAGGCCCATGATCTGGACCTTGTCCCCCGGGTACAGCGCGTTGGCCGCCGGGAAGTAGGCCACCACGGTGTTGGTGGTCAGCTTCTCGTACAGCCGCCAGCCGACGTAGCCGACGACGAGCGCCAGGATCACCACCAGGGATCCGATGATCACCGTTGCCCGGGACAGCCTCGGTAGCCGGATGTTCCGGATATCAAAGATGGTGCTCAATTCTGGCTACCTCCCCCGGCTGCGCCACTGCCTCCGGCTCCGCCGGGGTTGATGAACGGCGCCGGCAGTTGGTTGCCCGGCCCGGGTGGCGCCGGCGGTCCCGGCGGGAGTCCCGGCGCGAACGTCGACGGCGGCGGAGGCGGTCCGGCCGGCGCGAGGTTCTCGGTGCGGGCACCCGGCGGCGCTTGCGTCGGCAACGGCACCGGTGTTCCCGGAACGTCAGGAGGCGGATCGCCCGGCCGGCCCGCGATCGGGATGCCCGGCGTGGGCGGCAGACCGTCGGGGTTCGGCGGCGACGTCATCACGTCGACCGGCGCCGGGAAGCCCGGCCCACCGAACGGCCCGGAGGTCGCGCCCGCACAGGGCAGCGGGTTGTCCGGACGGGGAATCCCGTCGGCCGCCGGCGTGTACGAGCAGGGAGACCCCGGCGGCACCGCGGGACCCGGGTGGTCGGGCGTGCCCTCGAGCACCGGCGGCGCCGGCGGCGGCGCGCCGTTGGGGAACCGGGTGCCGTTGGGGTCGGGGAACCGGTAGGCCGGCAACCCGGCGCTGCGCCAGAAGTTCTCCGGATCGATGCCGCGCTTCTTGAAGGCGGCGTCGACCCACGGCTGCGAAATCTGGTAAAGGGCCAGGTTGTGCAGGACCACCTTGAAGAACGGTCCCGAGGCGATGGCCTCGTTCAGGGACGGCAGGAACTTGCCCACCTCGGTGAAACCGTTGGCCAGGTCGTCCTTGCGCTGCACCAGGATGTCGCTGACCGTGCGCAGCTGTTCCAGCACGTGGTTCAGGTTCGGGTTGTCGTTGATCAGGCCCTTGACCTGCTCGGAGAAGGCGGCGATGTTGCCCAGCAAGGCGTTGATGGCCTGGCCGCGCTCGTTGAAGGCGGCCAGCAGCGTCTTGGTGTTGACCAGTAATCGGTCGATCTGATCGCTGCGGTTACCGAGGATGCCGGCCACCTGGTTGGCCTGCGCGAGCAGGTGCTTGACCTCTTCATCGCGCTTGCCGATGGTGTCGGAAAACCTTTGCACGCCTTCGAGCGCCGGGCTCAGGTGCGGGTAGGTCTGGTCGATGGTCTGCGACAGCACGTGCAGTGACTGTTTGACGGTGTCGATGTCCCAGCCCTGGGCGGCCTTGGTGACGTCGAAGAACGCGTCGTAAATCTGGTAGGGCGTGGTGCTCTGGCCGATCGGCAAGGTCTGGCCCGGCCGCAGCGGCTGGTTGCCGCGCGCCTCCAGGTCTAGGACCTTCTTTCCGAGGATGGTGTCGGTCTTGACCGCGAGCCGGCTCTCGGTGCCGAAGCGTGCGGTGCCGGCGTTGAACTGGACCACGATGTGATCGCCGTCGATCTTGAGGCCCTCCACCTTGCCGACGTCCACGCCGGCGATGCGCACCTTGTCGCCTTTGCTGAGGCCGCCGGTGTCGCTGAACTGCCCGTAGTAGTGCGGCTTGGCCATCAACATCGGGACACTGGTGAAGCTCTGGCCCACGCCGATCACCAGCACCGTCACGACGATGCCCATCAGACCGATGCGAACCCGGTTGGGTGGTTCCAGTGTTCTCATTGCGGAGTGCACCTACCCGTCGGCTGCTGGAACAGCCGGACCGTGCGGACCGGGCCACCGGCCTGCAGACCGTTGATCTTCAGCGTGATGTCGCAGGCGTAGAAGTTGACGAAGTCCCCGTAGGAGCCGATGGCGCGCCCGATCATGTTCAGCGCCGTCGGCACCTTCTTGAGGTAGTCCTGCAGTTGGTCTTGCTGGTCGATCAGCGGCTGCTGGACGGTGTCCAGGTAGTTGATCGTCTTGTGCAGCAGGCCGCGGTCCTCGGCCAGCAGGTCGGCGACCGTGCCGGCGGCGTTGCTGATGTGCGCGGTCCCCCCGGCCAGTTGCTCTTTGTGATCCTTGAGCCCGGTGATCAGCACCTCGAGGTTGTTGATGGTCTGGTCGAACTGCTGCCGGTGCCGAACCGTCGTGTCCAGCACGATGTTCAGGTTCTTGATGACTTCGCCGATCGCTTGGTCGCGCTCACCGAGCTGGCTGGTGAGCTGTGCGGTGTTGTCGAGGATGTCGTTGATGGTGCCGCCCTGGCCCTGGAACACGGTGACCAACGCGCTGGCGATGGTGTTGACCTTCTGCGGGTCAAGCGCCCGGAACAGCGGTTTGAACCCACCGATCAGAGCGTCGAGGTCCAGGGCCGGCTGGGTGCGGGACAACGGGATGAAGCCCCCGGCCGGCAGGACCTTGTCGGCGCCCTCGCCCTGACCGCGCTTGAGCTCCAGGTAGCGGTTGCCGATCAGGTCGAGGTAGCGGATCTGGGCGGAGGTCGACTGGTAGAGCGGGATCGAGCGGTCGACGTTGAAACTCACCCGGGCACGCTTGCCGCCGTCGACCAGCTCCACCGTGTCGACCTTGCCGACCTCCACCCCGGAGGCGCGCACGAACTGGCCCGCGCGCAGGCCGCTGACGTTGGTGAACTCCGCCGAATACTTGTTGGTGCGGTCGAAGCGCATCTGACCGAACACCACGATGATCATCACGGTGAAGATCAGCAGCACCACCGAGAAGATGCTGAGTTTGACAATGGTTCCGGTGATTTTCATGGGTTGATCGTGTTATCCCCTACCTGGCGTCCCCAGACGTACTCGATCGCATACGGCGATCCGGTGTCCAGGTGGTTGTACGGCGCGAGGCTGTTGCCGGAGTCCATCACCAGTTCCGGCGCGGGCCACAGGTCGTGGGTGAGCGGCTGCCAGCATCCCGGCGCACCGCCCGGGCCGCCGCGCGCGTTCACCCGCGGCAGGTTCTCCGGGTAGACGTACGGGTTGGGCGCACCGCCGACCAGGCCGGCCGTGGCGCCGAGTCCCAGCGTGAGCGCGGCGACCGCGACCAGCGACAGGGGATTGGCGACCAGTCCCAGTCCGGACAGCGCCTGGGTGTGGGCAACCAGCGAGTAGCCGTTGCCGCCGAGGAAGGACGAGGCCTTGGGCTCGATGTCGTGGTAGTTGCGCACGGTGCAGAACAGCTCGGGACTGTAGGTGTCCAGCAACTGCGCCGTCGGCACCAGGTCTTCGGCGCCGCGCGCCAGGTACGGGCCACCCTTGTTGAACAACTCCGCACCGGTGTTGCCGAACCCGGCCGCCGACAGCAACGCCTGATCCAGATC
>NZ_LZJP01000070.1:0-2823 GCF_001667865.1 Mycobacterium mantenii
CGGGACAAGCCCGGGGGGCGCGCGCTAGGTCGGCAGGCGGCGGTTGATCAGCAACGCGGCCAGTGCCGCCAGCGCCAACACCACCGCACCCAGCCGCACCCAGCCCACGCTGGCGTCGCCCTTGATCGTCTCGTAGCCGATCTGCTGCTGCAGCGTCGCGTACACGGATTTCAGTTCCTGCAATGACGAGGCGTTGTAGGCGTTCCCACCCGAAAGCTGGGCCACCTTTTTCATCGTGGTGTCGTCGACGGGCACCGGCTGGCGCTGGTCGTTGATCTCGACGAAGCCGTACGGGGTGCCGAACGAAATGGTCGAGATCGGCACGCCCTGGTCCTTGGCGGTGCGCGCGGCGGTGAACGCGCCCTTCGGGTTGTCCGGGTTGGTCGGCATCGTCTCCTTGCCGTCGGAGAACAACACGATGCGCGCGGGCGGCGGCTTGTCCCCGCCGCCGATCACCGCGCCGACCGTCGCGATGGCCTGCAGCGCGGTGAAAATGCCTTCACCCGTGGCGGTGCGGTCGGCGAACTGCAGCTTGTCCAGCCCGGTCTTGGTCGCCTCCCGGTTGGTCGTCGGCTGCACCAGCACCGTCGCGGTCCCCGCATACTCGATCAGACCCAGGTTGATGCCCGGGGTCAGCTCGTCGGCGAACTGCTTGGCGGCATCCTGCGCGGCCGCCATCCGGTTGGGCTGCACGTCGGTGGCGCGCATGGACTGCGACACGTCGATGACGAGCATCACCACCGCGCGGTTGCGGGGAATGCGGACGTCGTTGGTCGGGCCGGCCATCGCGATGGTGAACAGCACCAGCGACGCGACGAGCAGGATCGCCGGGACGTGCCGCCAGGTCGAAGGCCGTTTGGGGGCGACGCTTTCCAGCAGCTCCATGTTGGCGAATCGCAGCATGCGTCGCTGCCGCGCCAGCTGCATCAGGATGTAGAGCGCCGCCAGCCCGAACACGACGAGCAGGAACAGGAAGAACCACGAATGTTCGAAGCCCGACAACGACATTGGGCCGAGGAGCGGCAGTGTCACTGCCGCCCTGCCAATGCGCCGCGCCGGCGGGATTCGACGAACCGCACGATGTCGGCGATCCAGTCCCGGTCGGTGCGCAGCGTCAGGATCGGGGCCCCGCAACTGCGGATGGTGCGCGCCACATCGGCGCGGTGCGCCGCCGCGGCCTTGGCGAAATCGTCACGCAGCTGCGCGTCGATGGTGAACTCGCGGGTGACGCCGGACTCGGCGTCCTGCAGCACCACGTCGCCGATGTCGGGCAGCTCGATGTCGCGCGGGTCGAGCACCTCGATGGCCAGCACCTCATGCCGGGCGGCGACCGCCCGCAGCGGCCGCATCCAGTTGATCGGCCCGAGGAAGTCGCTGATGATCACCGCCATGCCGCGGCGCCGTTCCGGACGGCGCAACGCGTCGATCGCCGTCGCCAGGTCACCGCGCACCCCGACCGGAGCCCGGGGCGTGGTGGCGATGGTGCGCAGCAGCGTCTGCTCGTGCTGACGGCCGGAGCGGGCGGGCACCCGAGAAATGGTGGCGCCGGTGGAGACGATCGCGCCCAGCCGGTTGCCGCCCCCGCTGTTGAGGAACGTGATCGCGGCCGCGGCCGCGACGGCCAGGTCCCGCTTCTCGCACCCCACGGTGCCGAAGTCCAGGCTGGCCGACATGTCGACCACCAGCCAGGTTTCCAGCTCGCGGTCGGCGATCATCTGCCGGACGTGGGGGTGCGTGGTGCGCGCGGTGACGGCCCAGTCCATGCGGCGGACGTCGTCGCCGGGCTGATATTCGCGCGACTCCCCCGGCTCCGAGCCCGGCCCCGGGATCAGGCCGAGGTGATCGCCGTGCAGCACACCGTCGAGCTTGCGTTTGACGGTGAGCTCGAGGGTGCGCAGCGCCGCCGACAGCTTCGGGTCATCGATCTGACCCCGCTGCATCGATGGCGGACGATTGGCCGCCCGGGGCTTGGGCTCGGTCACCGACCGCTGGCCGCGCCGGCGGGTTGCATCACCGGAGGCACCGAATGACCTTGCTGCGGAACGGCATTCACCTGAGGCAGGGCCACCGTCTGCAGCACCCGGTTGATGACGATCTCGGGCGAGATCTCGTCGGCCAGCGCGTCGTAGGTGAGCACCAGCCGGTGGCGCAGCACATCGGGGATGACGTCCACGACGTCTTGCGGGATCACGTAGTCACGGCCGCGGACCAGCGCCAGCGACCGCGACGCGGCGATGATGCCCAGCGAGGCGCGCGGGGACGCCCCGAACGAGATCCACGTCTTGACGTCGTTCATGCCGAGCTGTTCGGGGTGGCGGGTGGCGGTGACCACGCGCACCACGTAGTCCACCAGCGCGTGGTGGACGAAGACGTTGGCCGCGATGTCCTGCAGCCGCAGCAGGTCACCGGTGTTGAGGATCTGCTTGGGCTCGGGCGGGCGCACACCCATCCGGTAGATGATCTCGCGCTCCTCCTCCGGTGAGGGGTAGCCGACGTTGATCTTGAACAGGAAGCGGTCGCGCTGGGCTTCGGGCAGCGGGTAGACGCCCTCGTGCTCAATGGGGTTCTGCGTCGCCATCACCAGGAACGGGTTGGGCAGCGAGAAGGTCTTGCCGCCGATCGACACGTGGCGTTCCTGCATGACCTCCAGCAGCGCCGACTGCACCTTGGCCGGCGCACGGTTGATCTCGTCGGCGAGCAGGAAGTTGACCACCACGGGGCCGAGTTCGGTGTCGAACTCCTCCTTGCCCTGCCGGTAGATGCGGGTACCGATGATGTCGGTGGGCACCAGGTCGGGCGTGAACTGGATACGGGCGAACGTCC
>NZ_LZJP01000071.1:0-33161 GCF_001667865.1 Mycobacterium mantenii
TCGCGTTGCGCTGACCGATCAACTCCGCCAACTCCTCGAACAACACCTCAAGACGGTCGCTCGCAGTCACCACCACGACGTCAGCGGATCCGGTCGACAACATGCCGTCATCATCGCAGCCACCACCGACAGAAACGGCCGCCCGGTCCGCTCAGTCCACCGGCGGATGCGTCAGAGCACCACCACATGCGCCCCCGGTAGCTTCACGACCTCGATCTCTCGCAACATAATTCGCGTTCACGGCACGAAACTGACGCCGGACGATTTAGAATCCGCTTGTGATGACCCCGTCTTACCCGTGGGGGGACGATCGAGGGCAGCTTGCGCGGCAGCTTCGCCTGCCGCATCACACGCTCCGCCAACGGCGGGCGCGCCGCCTGTGCCACCGTTTCGAACGGGTGGGTGTTCGAACGGCACCGGAGCGGCTGCGGGAACTGCTGGCCGGCGCGCCGCTGGCCGCGCACGAAATGATGAATGTGAACTTCGCGCTGATCGCGATCAGACTCCACCGCGAGTCGCGCGCCGCGCGGTTCAAGCGGCTCAAGCAACGCAGCGCCAGGTCGCTGATCTTCGCGGGCATCGTCATGGTGGTGCTGAACTTGCTGATCTGCATGGCGTACGTCTTGCTGAACCTGGCGGAGCAATCAACGCCTATCTAGATTTTCAGCGCGGCGCGACGATGCCGTTGTCGTACGCATAGACGATCGCGGCGGCGCGGTCGCGCAGATCGAGCTTTCCGAAGATCCGCCCGATGTGGCTTTTGACCGTGACACCCGAGATGCACAACTCGTCGGCGATCTCCGTGTTGGACAGGCCGTGCCCGATCAGGGTGAGCACGTCGAGCTCGCGGGTGGTCAACTCGCCGATCGCGGTGCCGCGGGGTCCGGGGGCGGCCTTGCGGTAGGTGGTGAGCACTCGCGAGGTCACCGCGGGATCGAGATAGCTGTCGCCCCGGGCGACCGCCCGCACCGCGCGGATCAGTTCCTCGGCAGACGAGTCCTTGAGCACGAAGCCGGCCGCACCGGCACGCAGTGCCCCCGACAACAACTCGTCCTCGTTGAAGGTGGTCAGCGCGAGCACCGGCGGCCTGCCGCCCAGCCTGCGCGTCGCCTCGATCCCGTCGACGCGGCGCATCCTCAGATCCATCACGACGACGTCCGGCCGGTGCTCGGCCACCGCGGCCGACACCTCGTCACCGTCGGCGCACTCCGCGACGATGACGAAACCGTCCTTGCGGCGCAGGATCCGGCGCAGGCCCGACCGAACCAGGTCCTGGTCGTCGACGAGCAACACGGCGATCTCGGGCGTCGCCAAGTGATCCGGGATCATCCCTTACACCACCAGGGCCGCCAGGCGGTATCGCCCTCGTGCAACGGAATTTCGGCGCACACCGACCAGCCGTCCCGGGTGGGGCCGACGTCGATGGCCCCGCCGAGCAGCTCGACGCGCTGGCGCATGCCCCGCACACCGCGCCCTTCCTGCGACGGCGCGGCCACCACCGCCGCCGGGACCAGATTGGTGATGGCGAGGCGGGCGGACGCCGGCGAAATATCCAGCACCACACCGGCTTTCGACTCGGGCGCATGCTTGGCGATGTTGGCCAGCGATTCCTGGGTGATGCGGTACAGCGCGAGGCCGACCGCGGCGGACACGTGATCGGTGGGGCCTTCGACGCACAGCGCGACGGTCAGTCCGGCCCGCTGGAACCCCTCGACCAGCGCCGCGACGTCGTCGATGCCGGGTTCGGGCGCGGTCGGCGCGGTCTTGGTCGGCCAGTTGTCCAGCAGTCCGACGGTACGACGGATGTCGGCCATCGCCTGGCGGCCGAGCCGCTCGGCCTGCTCCAACGCCTCGACCGCGTCGTCGACGTCGCGATCCTGCTGCAGCGCGCGCCGCGCACCGGTCACGTGCAACAGGGTGATGCTGAGCGAATGGGCGATCACGTCGTGCACCTCGCGGGCGATGCGCCGGCGCTCGTCGGCGGCGGCGTGCTCGGCCAGCAGCTTCTGCGCCTCGATCTGTTCGGCCAGCAACAGCCGTTGGGTGCGCATCACGTAACCGAGCAGCCATCCCGCGCCGACGAAAGCCAGGTACAGCAGCACCGCGTCCAGGCGATGCAGCGCGGAGGCGGTGAGCAGCAGCGCGGCCGCCGACGCCGCGGCCAACAAGCCGCCGACGATCGAGCTCAATGTCGCGATGGACAGCACCAGGAGCACCAACAGCGCGGGGGCGAAGTCGGCGCGAATGGGTGTCGAGGTGGCGAACAGCATCATGGCCGTGGCCGTCGACCAGCTGGCCCACATCAACAGCGGGCTGAGCTTCGTGTTGAGGAAGAAGAACACCAGCGTCGGCGCGGCCGACACCGCGAACGCGGCCAACCCGACCGGCAAGTCGGCGGTGGGCCGCTGCAGGATCGCGATCACCCCCCCGCCGACGTGAGTGATATCGACGGCCAGAAACGACGCCCAGGTAAGGCCAACGGGAATCAGCTCGCCGCGTCGGCGGAGCTGTTCCCGCAGGAAATTCACTGCGGCGTGCACCATCGTCCAATCCTAGAAGAGCTCGGCGCGACGTCACATCCTCCTGCGGGCGGCACCCGTCTCCGCCCGTGGTAGGAGACAAAGACTGCACTTCGGCACGACGCGCAGCGGGTGGCTGTTTTTCTAGCGTCGAGTCATGACATGGACACTGCTGCACAACCGCATGGCCTTCATGGCCCAGGTGATCGAAGCCGCCGAGACGGACCCCGAGGCGGCACTTGCGTTGATCGACAATTCATCCGAGGTGTCCGAGCTGTTCGGCGACGAGGAGGGTCTGATGCTCTCGCTCGGCCAGCGCTGGATCACCATGCTGGTGGCCAAGCTGGATCAGGCGGCCCACGAGGGCGCATCGGCCCAACAGGTGCGCGCCGATCTCGAGGCCGCCGAGCCCGGGCTGCACGCGCTGGTGAAGATCGGCACCCGCCGGTCGCTGCGGGTGCGCTCGCTTACCCGCGGCGAGCATGTCGCCGTGGGCCTGTTCGGCGGGCCCACCAGCGATCGGCAGACCGTTGCATGATCGAATGGGCCGTTTTGCGCGCCTGACCGGTCGGTACGCCGTCCTGATCGTCGGGCTTTGGATCCTGGCGGCGGCCGCCGCGAATGTGGCGGTGCCGCAACTGGAGCGGGTCGTCGACTCGCACGCCCGGTCCTTCATGCCGCCCGGCGCGCCGAGCGCGGTGGCCGCGGCCCGGGCCGCCCAGTTGTTCGACCAGACGCCCAGCAACAACTTCGTTTACGTTGTGCTGGAACGTGATCAGCGACTGACGCCGCGGGATCGCCAGTTCTACGACTCGCTGACCAGATCACTCGGCTCGGATCAGCGCCACGTCTACGCGGTGACCGACCTGTGGTCACAGCCGGCCACGGCCGCCGGCGCACAGAGTTCGGACGGCAAGGCGGTCAGCTTGATGGTCCGGCTGGCCGGAATGCTCGGCACCGCACAGGCGCGTGATTCGGTCAACGCGGTGCGCGGAACCGTCCAGAAGCTCTCACCACCGGCGGGCCTGGCCGTCCATGTCACGGGCCCCGGCGCGACGATCGTCGACGAATTCTCCGCGATCGATCGGCAGATGCTCGGAATCACCGCGGCCACCATCGGTCTCATCCTGCTGCTGTTGCTGCTGGTATACCGATCGCCGGTCGCGGCGGCGATCCCGCTGATCTCGGTGGGCCTCGCCCTGGCCCTGGCACGCGCCGTCGTCGCCGCCCTCGGTCAGGCCAATGTGGTTGAGGTGTCGTTGTTTTCGGTGGCGCTCATGGCAGCGATGACGCTAGGGGCCGGCACCGACTACGCGATCTTCCTGGTCGGCCGCTACCACGAGGGCCGACGTCGCGGCGTCGCGCCGGCCGAGGCGCTGACGCAGGCCTACCGTTCCATCGCGCCCGTGGTGATCGGATCGGCACTGACCGTGTCGGTGGCACTGGCGTGCCTGGTGTTCGCCAAGGTGGGCTCGTTCCGCAGCGCCGGGTTGCCCTGCGCCATCGGCATTCTGGCCACCATGGTCGCGGCGCTGACCCTGACGCCCGCGCTCATGACCCTGGCGATACGCCGCGGATACCTCGAACCGCGGCCGTCGAAGACCGCGCGGCGCTGGCGCCGCGTCGGAACGGCCGTGGCGCGCTGGCCCGGGCCGATCCTGGTCACCGCGCTCGCGTTGACGCTGCTGGTCGCGCTGCCCTTGGTGAGCATGCGGGTCGGATTCAACGAACCCGCCGCCACGCCGTCGTCCACCGACTCCAACCGCGGCTACGCCAGCGCCGACCGGCATTTCGCGGCCAACGCGTTGCTGCCCGACGTCGTCGCGATCCAGGCCGACCACGACCTGCGCAACCCGGCCGGCCTGATCGCCATCGAGCGAATCACCCGTCACGTCATGGCCGTACCGGGGGTGCGTGCGGTGCAGTCCGCCAGCCGCCCCGACGGTAAGGTGCCCGAACAGGCGACGCTGAGTTATCAGGCCGGCGTGCTCGGCCGCCAGTTCGGCGACACCATGGATTCGCTGACGCAGCGCCTCAAGCGGGTCTCCGAGCTGGACGGCGCGCTGGCGCAAACCCAAGTTGCGGTGGACGGGCTGGGTAGCGGATTGCGCGGCGGCAGTGTGGGATTGGCGGACGTGTCCGGCGCTGCGGAAGACATGCGGGCCGGGATGGAGGGCCTGCAGCGCAATGTCACGACCGTGTCGGGTTACCTCGACCCACTGCGGGACTTCGTCGGGCGCACACCCGACTGCGCCACCAATCCGATCTGCTCGACGGTGGATCGGGTGCTCCAGCCCGTCGACAGCCTGGTGCAGACGTCCACGCGCCTGGATTCGGGCGCCGCGAAACTCACCAGCGGGTCGAGCACCGCCGCCACCGCGATGGCCACGCTGCCGCAGAGTGTGGCGTCGATGAAAGACGCGTTGGGGCAGGCGCGCTCGGCCACGCATGACTTGCTGAGCCTGTCCGACACGCTCGGACCCCAAATGCGGCAGCTGACCGACTACATGAACGAGATCGCCACCCAATTCCAGGGCAGCGCCGCGGCGGACTTCTACATGCCGCAACGGGCGCTGAGCGACCCGCGGTACACCACCGCGTTGAGCCACCTGATCTCCGAAAATGGCCGCGCCGCATACCTGCTGGTCTACGGCGACGGCTCGGAGTGGGGCGGCGATGGCGCCAAGCGGGCCGATCAGGTACGCGCCGCCATCAAGGAGGCCACCAAGGAAGGCACCCTGACGCCGACCGAGGTCGACCTTGCCGGAGTGGGTCCGGTGACCGCCGACCTGCAGCGCTTCGTGGCCGGGGACACCACGCTGCTGGTGGGGGCCGCGCTGGTCCTCATCTTCCTGATCGTCACCGCGATGTTGCGCAGCCCGGTTGCGGGATTGGTCGTCGTCGGGACTGTCGTCACGTCCTACGCGTCGGCCATCGGTGCCAGTGTGCTGATTTGGCAGCACCTGCTCCATCACGATCTGCACTGGGCCGTGGCCCCGATCGCCTTCATTGCGCTGATCGCCGTCGGCGCGGACTACAACCTGCTGCTGGCGTTGCGCATCAAACAGGAAGCTGCGGCCGGCCTGAAGACCGGCATCATCCGCGCGTTCGGCGGCACCGGCGGCGTGGTCACCATCGCGGGTGTGATCTTCGGGCTGACCATGCTGGCGTTGCTGAGTAGCAGCGTGCTCAGCATCGCTCAGATCGGCACGACGATCGCGGTCGGGCTGATGGTCGACACGTTGGTGGTGCGGGCATTCATCGTGCCGTCCATCGTGGCGCTACTGGGCCGGTGGTTCTGGTGGCCGCGTCCACTTCCCCGTCGCGCCGCCACGCCGGCGGTGAAAACCCCCGAACCACAGCTGGTTACTGCTGTGGCGGTATGACGGACGACGGCAGCCCCACCAGAACGCCCTCGACGTCGCCGTCGACGCCGACCAGCAGGCCACGTCCAGGCGGCAGTGTCTGGGCCCGGACGTTTCGGTTGATCCGGTTTTGCGGATCGTTGTCCATATACAGCTGAGCCACTTTCGCCGAGTTCTGGAACCGCATCCACGGATCCATTTGCAGCGTGGCCCAGTTCGCGCTGTTGCGCGTGGTGAAGACGTGCAAGCCGATCTGTCGCGCACGTTCCATCAGCTTCCACAACGCCGCACCCACCGGTGGCTTGGGCGGGTAGCTCTGATCCGGGCGCAGGTCCTGGATGTCGTCGATCAGCACGAAGTGCCGTGGACCTTCCCACGGCTTGAGCGCGCGCAACTCTTCCTGGCTCAGGCCTTTCGGGGGCAGCCGGGGTAGCAGGACCTGCTGCGCCAGCGTGGTGACCACCTCGTCGATCTCGTCCTGGTCGTACGCGTACGCGCGCACGTAGCCGGGCCCGTGCAGATCGCGCAGACCGTGCGGTGCGGTCTTCGGGTCGATCAGCGTCAGCTGCGCTTCCTCGGGGCTGAATCGGTTCATGATCGCCTCGCCAATGGCAACCAGCGACATGGTCTTTCCGCAGCCCTGCCGGCCCATAATCATCAACCCGGGGCTCTCGCGCAGCTTGATGGGGACCGGCCCCAGTTCGTGACGCTCGCCGATGGCGAAGCTGATCGAAAGGTCTTGGAACTGAGGCGCGGTCGGGTGATCGGCCTCATACTCCAGAATCGCCTTGAGCGCCACCCGCTGCGGCAAGCGTTGCAGGGTGGCGTGCTTGGTGACGCCGGCGACCTCCGCGATGCGGGCGCCGACGTCGACGATGCTGACCATCGCGCCGGTGCTGGGATCGGTCAGCGCCGGCACGCCGACCCGCAGCTCGTGCAAGCCGTCGGTCAGACCGAAGCCGGGCCGGTTCAGCGTCCGCCGGGCCGCGTCGCGCGACTCGAGCGACGAGTGCCCCATCTGGCTTTCGCTCGGGTCGGCCAGCCGCAATTGAATTCGCGCCGTGGCGTTTTGGAGCAGGCTCTGCCGCTGGCCGTGAATCCAGCCGCCGGCGCTGCACATCACGTGCACCCCGTATTCCGGGCCGCGGCTGCTCAACGAGATGATGCGATCGCCCAGCACCGTGTCTTTCGAGTACAGGTCGTCGTAGTCATCGACCACCACGAACACATCGCCGAACGGGTCGTTGGCGTCGGTGCCGCCCAGGCCGTCGCTGCCCGGCGCGAAGCGGCGTTCGCGGAAACCGTCGAGGTCGATCTTGAGACGCCGGAACGAATCCTCGCGGGCATCGATCAGGGCGTCCATGCTGCTCAAAATGCGCTCGATGCCCTCCGCGTCTTTCGGCGACACGATGTCGGTGACGTGGGGCAGGGAGGCGGCCTGGGCGAGAGTCGCCCCGCCGATGCAGAAGAACGTCACGCGCGACGGGCTGTACATCGTTGCCGCCGAACACATCAGTGTCATCAGCGTGGTCGTCTTGCCCCGCTGCTTGGCCCCCACCACGATCACGTTGCTGCGCAACGCATCCACCGCATGAACGACCTGCTTGGACTCTTCGGGGATGTCCATCACACCCACGGGGAACATCAGCCCCGAGTTGCGCCCATAGTCGACGTGCCATGGCTTGCCCCGGTATCCCGCGACCAGCGCGTCGATGGACTCGGGCTCCTCCAGCGGCTCCAACCACGGCCGGCGCGGTGAGCGGTGCGGCACCTCGTGCAGCGACTCCCGCAGCACGTCGACGATCTTCTTCCGTTTGAAACCGTCGTCGTAGTAGAGAAATTCGTCGGGTTCGGCGTCGACGGCGGCGGCCGCCTCCAAGGCCGTGGCGTCGGAGGCGTCCAGCGGCTGGAACTGCCAGTTGTACAACCGCGGCTTGGTCAGCGTCATATCGACGGTGGTGGCGACCTCCTTGGTCTTCGGCACCACGAACGGGGCGGACAGGTAGAAGCACCGGAACGGTTCGAGATCGCGCGGCCCCACCTTGAGCAGACCGAAACCGTTTTCCTTCGACGGCAGGTGGTAGGCGGCGTCCGAGCCGATCACCTCGCGGCTGTCGTCACCGGACTCGGCGCGCAACGCGATGCGGAAGGCGATGTTGGACTTGACCTTTTGAAGCGAGGACAGGTCCAGCCGCTGGCCGCCCAGCATGAAGAAGACGTTGGCGCCGCGGCCTTCCTGGCCGATGTGGATGATCAGGTTGATCCACTTCTCGTGGTTGGCGAACAGTTCCAGGTACTCGTCGACGATGACGAGCAGGACCGGCACCGGCGGCAGGTCGCGTCCGGCCAGCCGGATCTCTTCGTAGTCGTTGGCGTCGCGCGCGCCCACCGAGGTGAACAGCTCGTAGCGCTGCTTGATCTCACCGTCGATGACCCTGCGCATCCGCTCGGCCAGGTGTCGTTCGTCCTTGCCGAGGTTCGACAGCGCGGCCACCACGTGGGGGATGCCCAGGATGTCCTGCGCCGCCGACTCGAACTTCATGTCGACGAAGATGACGTTGAACGTCTCCGGGGAGTGGGTCAGCGCGATGCCGTAGACCAGGGACAGGAAGAACTCGGACTTACCCGAGCCGCTGGTACCGATGACCACGGAGTGGAACCCGAAGCCCCCGAAGTCTTTGGCGCGGATAGTGATGTTCTGCAGCTCGCCGTTGGGTTTGGCCCCGACCGGAACCTCGCACCAGCGCTCGTCGCCGCGGCCCCGACGCTCGGCCCACAACCGGTCGACATCCAGGTCCCGGGGGTCACTGATGCCCAGGGCCCGCAGCAATTCGGTTGCGCCGCTGACTGAGTCGGCGATCTCGCTGCGGCTGGTCGGTGACCACCGAGCCATCGCCCTGGCGTAGCGGTAGGCGCGGTGCACGGAGAGCTGGTCGGCGTGGGCGAAGAACTTGTTGCGCACGCGCAGCAGTGGAGCCGGGCGATTGTCCTCGCCCTCGGCGTCGGAGCCGTTCCGGCGCAGGGGGATGTCGCCGTTGACCGAGCCGCTGGGTGCGCTGTGGCGTTCGCTGAGGTCGAACACCTGGTCGTTGGCGAAGCCCACGCCGGTGCCGATCCGGGAGGCGATGCGCAGCAGCGTGATTCCGGCCTTACCGACCTGCCCGACCACGCTCTCCCACGCGTCGGGGCTGCCGGTGTTGTCGTCGACGATCACCAGGTGCGGGCCCAGATCGACCGTGTCCGTTCCGGTTTCCAGTGTCGAGCCCATCGCGGTGGGGCTGGCCGCGGCCAGCGGTGTCCACGCGCCGCGCTTGCCCTTCATGTGCAGCTCGGCGCCCAGCGTCTCTTCGAGCTCCTCGGGCGTGGCGAAGACGAGGCGCCGAAACCCGCAGGCGTCGAACAGCTCGTCGTGCAGGTTGTGCGGCAGCCACACGATCCACGACCACGCCTCCGGATTGCGGGTCACCACCATCAGCTTGACGTCGCGGGGGTTGTGGAACACCGCCAGCGAGCACAGCACCGAGCGCATCAGCGAGCGCAGCCGGTCCAAGTCGTCGCCGACGAAGCTGAAGCCGGGTGCCGAGCGCAGGTTGACCACCTTGGCGATGTCGCGAATCTTGCGCTGCTCCAGGATGAAATCGCGTAGCGCCTGTCCGGTGACGGGTTCGAGCTCCTCGTCGGAGGCGATGTCGGGCCAGGTCACCGACAGCACCGAGTCCGGTGCGTGCTGCACGCCCGTGCCGAGACGCACCTCGAGGAAGTCCGCGTCGCCGCGGCCACGCTCCCACATCCGCGGGCCGCCGATGATGGCCCCGAGCCCGCTGGGGTCGGAGTGCACGGAGTTCTGCCATTCGCGTTGCGCGCACACCGCGGTCTGGATCTCATCACGGTTGGCGTCGAGCTCACGCAGATAGCGGCGACGGCCCTTTTCCATTTCGCCCCAAGTGATCTTGCGCGCTCGGCCGAAACGCCCTGAGAAGGCCAGCATGCTGAAGGCGCCGATGCCCATCAGGGGGAAGAAGCCGGTGGTCAGGCTGCGCACGCCGGAGACGTAGAGCATGACGATGGTGCCGATGAGCGCCACGATCAGCGCCGGCACCCCGATCATCACCCAGATGTTGCGTGGCTCGCGTTCCGGCAATGCGATCGGCGCGCTGGGTGCCACCCGCACCGGTTTCGGCGGCTCGATCTTGACGCGGTTGATGGGGAAAGCTTTCTTGGACATTCTCTAGCCTCCCGGCTTCGCCGATGTCGTCACCACAGCCACCTTGCCGAGCGCCGGGACGGTGTCCCGCGCCAAAAGTGCTGACTCCCTCGACAGTGCCGGGCCCGCCGCGAAGGTGCGCAGCAGCGGCCACGGCGCCTGCACCGCCGAGCCCGGATCGAGCCCGAGCGCGCGCAACGTCGTGTCGTCGTTGGTGATGCCGAACCGCACCCCGTTGTCGGAGACCCAGAACAGCGATTCCCGGGAGTCGGAGGTGACCACGCCGCTGGTTGACGTGACAAAGTTGGCCGCGCCCGGCAACACCAGCACCTGATTGGCGACCACCGACCCCGGGTCGCGGTCGTCGCGCACCAGGTGGACGATGCGGTTGTCCATGTACGACGGCGAGGGCAGGCCGCGACCGTTGTAGACGACGACGCGCGCCTGCGGGTCCGTCGAGCCCTTCTCCCAGCCGACGCAGGTGGTCGGATCGGCCGCGGTGTCAACGAAATTCAAGCGCTTGGTCGGGTAGTAGTCCACTGCCAACGAGTTCACCTCGGGGATGTTGACCAACACGTCGGGCGTCACCACGCGCGGCGCCGTCGAGCCGTACGAGTTGGCGCTGCGCAACAGGTCGGCCACGAAGCTGGTGACCTTCTGCACCCCGTCGGGCAACAGCACGTAGAACTGCTTGCCGCCGCTGGCGGTCTGGGCCTGCAACACCGCGCCGACCTGCGAACCCGAAACCCACGTCGACGGCGTGCCCGCCAGTGGCACCGCGGGCACCCCGAGCGGTTCGGTCGCGGGCAGCGCGTCGTACAGGGCCCGCGAAATCTCTACCGGCAGCGTCACTCCCGGGTCGAGTCCCAGGCTCAGCGTGATCGCCCGGTTGGACGGATCGATCTGCGAGCGTTTGCCGCCCCAGATGACAAAGGTGTTGCCCTCGAAGGTGACCAGCACCCCGGCGTCGTCGCTCAGGGGGGTGGCGCGGTCGAGGCCGTCGAGCGGGCCGGCGATCGAGGTCACCACCGGCCGCTCCGGGCTGCGCGGGCGTCCCGCCGTGTCACACACGGCCCACGCCGACGTCGCACCCCGGTGGACCGGCATCGCCGCCGGCGCTCCCGGGATACCGATCAGCGGCCCGGTCGGATACTTCGCTATCTCAGCGGGTTTGACCCACGTCGGCTGGTTCGCCGTGCCGGTCGCCAGCCGCGCGGAGGTCAAATTGAGCGCCGGGTAGAGCCGGCCGTCGATCCTGGCGTAGAGCGCCCCGGAGTCGCGGTCGCCGATGATCGCCGAATCACCCACGATGCCAGTCGGTTTCAGGACGTTCAGCAACAGCATCCAGCCCGAGGCGATGGCCACCAGGAGGATCGACAGCACCAACGCGGCGGTCTGCTTGCGGTCGTCGTGTTTCATGCGCACCGAGAAGCGGGTGGTCGCCGCCCGCAGTCGCCGGTTGTAGAACAGGTGCCCAGAGTTCTGGTCGCGGTTAGACAAACTCAGCGGCATGCTCAGTACCCCTTGGGTGCTCGGTGAGGATCGGCCTGCTGAATCCGATCAGCCAAATTCGACGCGTCGGCGGCGACCCCGTAGCGGCCCATCGCATAGTTGATGAACGCGCACGCCTGCGCCACCAGGTTGTGGATGTCGCGGGAGGTTCCCGGCTGGTGATAGGCCGCGAAGGTGGGCGCGATGAATTGCCAGGCACCCTTGCTCGGGGTGCCCCGCGCGGCGTTGGAGTCCCAGTCGTTGACCGCGTTTGCGTCGTAGTCGGATTCGCGGCGGGCTACCAGGTCCATGCCGCGTTCCCAGCGGGCGCGCGCCGCCGGGTCGTGAATGCCCTTGATGTCCAGGGCCTTACGGATGGCCGCGAGCACCGCTGGGCGGCCGCTGGGCTGGTTACTCTGCATCGACCGCCTTTGTAGGTAGTGCAAGCGCCGCAGCCTGCGCGCGAGCAGCCTTGCGCGTAGACGGGATCCGGCGACGCGCCGATGCTGAGTCCGCAGCCGCGCCGCCATGCGGGCGAGCGCCTCGCGGCGGCCCATCGGCGTGTCGATGCCCGGGGTCGCGTCTGCCAAGGCGTCGTCCAGGGTTGCCCTCGTCGCCGCGCGGCCGTGGGCGTGGTCGGCGCGGGCGTCGGTGATGATTTGTTGCAGGGCACGGTCGTTGTGGCCCAGTCGACTGAGGCGTCTTGTTGCGGTGCCCGACCGCGCCGCCGTCGCGCCTGGCAACCGGGGGGTGCGGCGTGCTATAGCCTCGGCGCGAGCCCGCGTCTGCTCCGGTGCGTCACCGATGCCGTCGCCCGTCGCTGCTCCCCCGAACAGATTGTGGGCGCGAGTCAACGCCGCGACCGCTTGCGCTTTCAGGGGATCGGTCACCGACTCCCCCGCCGTGATTCACCTGTGCGCCCTCGCGGCGCCGCATCGTCGCCGGACACTTCGCGCTTGTACTCCCACACCCTCCTGGCCGCGTATTCCGCGGTCTCGCTGCAGACGTACCAATAGCATGCACGCATCGACAGTTCTGCTGTCAAAAACGGACAACCCAATATGACCCGCGCATTGGGTTCGGCCGGCCGCAATTACGTAGTGACCCTACTGCCGACCGAATTGCGCCACCATTCACCCTTTCGGTGGGCTGGGGACCGCTATTCCTTGGGCTCGTCCTCAGACGGCATGATCACGATCCGTCGGTTGGGCCGATTGGTAACGACGGTCGGTTTGGCCTCGCCGGATTTGGTGCCCGGGGCGCTCGGCGGGATCGTCAAGCGGCCCTTGACCGGCTGGCCGTTGGGCACTCCCGGGGCCGTCACCCGCTTCTCCACCGGCTTGTCCTTGTTGCCGCCTTCGCCGCCGTGGCCCATCGCGCCCGGCGGCATCATCGGCATGCCGGTCATTCCGGATTGTCCTGGCATGGCGGGCATGCCGCCGGTCGGCGGCATCATCGCCGCCTTGGCGGCCGCGGGGGTGGTCGGCGGCGACGACGTCGGCACCGGCGGCGGGCCCAGCGAGCTGGCCGGGGTCGTGCCTCCACCGCCTAGGCCCGCGCCACCGCCGCCGGAGCCGGCGCCTAGGCCAGAGCCGCCGCCACTGCCGACACTGTCGACCAGATGCGCATCGCTGGCCAGCCCGGCGCCATGGGCGCCCTGCACCGCGCTCATCAGCGGCTGCAGGGCGCTCTGACCGGCCTGCATCGCCTGCTGGGGAAGTTGGGTCAGCGGTCCCATGACGCCACCGATCGCGCCCCCGACCGCGCCCGTGACGCTCTGCAGCATCTGCTGGATCATCTGCATGTCTTGTTGGCTGTTTGCCTCGTTGGCCGGGAACTTCGCCGCGGCGTCGGCGGCGTGTGCCCGACGGTCGGCGTCGGCGGCGGCGGCGTCTGCGGCGTCTTTGGGAACGCCGGCGTTTCCGGCGCCGGTTAGTGCGCCGCCACCGCCGTCCACAGGCGACGTGCCCGGTGGGTGACCGGGGCCGGGCTTCGGGGCAGACGCCGGAGGTTGGTTATTCGCCCACCAATAAGTTGGCGCGTCAAAAATGATCCCACCACCTGGGCCGCCGTTGACCACGGTTCCACCTCGTCCCCACTTGCAGAGCCTGCGTGCTCTTATAAATTTTCGGCACAAGCAATCGGCCGTAGTGTCATTTTTGTACAGAACGCGCCGGAATCGCTAGTCAGTCGCCGCCGGGCTAAGTCAGTGACCGTTCTGATGCCTGATCGCGTTGAACCAGGCCAGGTGGTAGTTCGCGAGATACTCATGCCCATCGATAAGCGCCCTTATGGCTGCCAAAAGCATCCAATCCCCGACAGCCGCTGCGTCGTGGTTGGGGTATGCAGTCATTACCGTGTGCTGAATTTCTGCGGCGCATTCGCGCAACATCGCAGTTTCGCTCTCGAGGACGCCGGTTTTTCGCACCGCGGGCGCCGCGACAGCCTGTGCGATCCGAGGCAGCCCGTCCCGGCGGCGTACAGCATCGACCAGAGTTGGCCCGAGTTCATCGACTTCAGGCGCGGCCGAGCGCGCAGGCCGATCGCCGCTGAGGACGGGCTCGTCGGGACCTGGCTCGCCGACATAGGAGTTGGCGTGATGCGCCGCCGCGACCGTGATCGCGCCGAGTAAGTCCACCACGTTGGCGTCGTGGCGTCGCGCCGTCGGCTCGAGGAGTGTTACGTGGGCGGGCAACCGGACGTGGGGCGGAATCCACCCGCCGGCGAGGTCGGTGACCAGCAGCGTGGTGACGCCGTCGTCGCGTAGCCCAGCCGCCCACGACAGCCGCGGCTCTTGGCGTGCCACCGCGTCGACGAGGCGCTGCAGCCGCTGTTGCTCGGCCGTTCTGGCGGACACCGTGCCGGCGGTCGCGCCCGCTGCCGCAGACGCTGCCGATGCGCCGGCCATCGTCGAGGAGCCGGCACCGGCCTGACCCGCGGCAGATCCGGCGGCCCTTTCGACTGGAGAGACGAGCGGTCCGCCCGCGGATGGGGACGATGCCGGCGAAGACGCTACCGGCGCGCCCGATACGGGACCGGCCGGAGTTGAGGGCACGGACGGCGGCGCCACTACCGGCGGCCGAAGGTCGGATCCGTAGGCGGGCAAGGACCCTGAGGGGATGGCTGAGCCGCCACCGACGGTCGGTGCGGGCGACGACCACGAACCACTAGTCATCACCGGCGCAACTGAAGTGCCTCCCCCAGCCGTCGAAGGAGCCGGGGTCGCGGCTGGCGGTGCGTCGACCGGAGCGCTTGCCGGTATGAAGGCCCCGGCGCTGGGTGCAGTCGGCGCAACTGCCGGTGTAGCTTGAGGAGTTTGAGGTCCTCCTGCCTCCATCGCTTGTATCGGCCCTGCCGTAAACGCCTGTCCGCCAGGGCCAGTCGCCTGGCCGGTCGCCAACCCGGAGGTAAAAGCTTGTGCTAATCCCGGCTGCCCGCCTTGGCCAAGGCCAGCCGGTGACATCGGCATTCCACCGCCGTGTACGCCTGGCGCATTTACCAGAGGAGCAGTCGTTGCAGGCCCACCCGCGGGTGCAAGCCCAGGCGAGGCCGTCGATGGGCTTCCCGACGCCGGCCCGCCCTGCCCGAAATTATGCCCGTACGCCGGCGAAGCCCCCGGACTGCCGCCTCCCTGCGCCGGCCCAGCCTGCCCGAAATTATGCCCGTACCCCGCCGGCGCGGCTCCTGGATGGCCGCCTCCCTGCGCCGGCCCACCCTGCCCGAAATTATGCCCGTATGCGGTCGGCGGTGTTCCCAGATCCTTTTCGCTGATCGGATTCGGTGGTGAAGCGTCGCCAACATCGAACCCGTTCGCCTGCGCCCAACTCCGGGCGTTGCCCCCAATGCCCTCTGCATCGAGAATCTTTTGCGTCGCCGCCATCATCTTGTCGGCCGCGTCCCGACTCGCATTCGCGGCGTCGGCGTTGCAGCGCGCCTGAACAGCCTGTATTTCTGCCAACTTCTCCGGCGGCGGCTTTTTCGATGCGAGGATATCGTTGATTGCTTTATTGCCCGTATTTGCTATGTCTGACAAGCGACTTCGCAGATAGTCGATAGCGTCGGCGCCGGAATTAAACGCCGAGGCTTTTGTTTGGTACTTCTCGGCAAGATCCAGATGAAGCTTTTCCCCTTGCTGGAATCTGGTGATGAGATCGTCTGCAGTATGCCCCTTATTGCTTGCAGCAAAGGCCGTCCACTGGGTGCGCAAGTTCTGCGAATACAGCTGCTGCTCCGCGCATTCTTGGCTCCAGTGTTGGGCTCCGGCGCGTAAACCCGTCGACGGTGCTGGCCACCACGGTCCGATCAGCGCGGCTGTCCAGATACCGGGTGGAAGGTCAACCGCCACCGCATACCTTTTTCATTGCCGCGTCCTTGGCGTTCACATCGTTGACCGCCTCTTGAAATTCCGCCTCAGTAGCGGCCCCCTCGCTGCTTTTCGCCGTGTCCGTTAGGTATGCCGTCGCTAGAGCCTGAGCGGCGTTACGGTGCTGCTCGTCCAGAGCTGGGTCGTTGGATGCGTTGTAGAGCAAGCCGGCGGAATTCGTCAGCGCGATGCGTGCGAACGCTTTATCGCTGCCATTTGTGTCAACCTGCTTAGCCCGCGCGGCCACCTTGTAGGTCTCGCAGAGCCGCTGTTGTGCGGTGGCAGTCTCCGTCGACGTAGGGGTGAGCATCGCAGTGGTGGTCGCGGATGAGTGCGAAGCCGTTGGTCGCATCAGTGCTACCACTAACGCAGCGACAGCGACTGCGGCAGTCACCACTACCACAACCGCCAGCCATGGCCGTGGACGAGATACGGCCCGCGGGGAATGCCGTGGCGGCCAACTTCCAGGGGGCGGCGCGACAGACGGTCCTTCACCATGGCCCGAATGCAGGTCTCCCACCGCATTTCCTCCCTTAGTCAGCAAGCCCTACGCGAGGCGACGCAAATCGTCCAGGCGAACTTCCCTCCCATCAATAGTGGAGCAGGCAACCGGACGCCAAGCAATTCACTGCGCAGCGTTTGGAGTGTCACCCGTTGGCAGGAAACCTCGAACGCCATCCACTCGTAGATCAGCTAAGCGAGCAGTGGGCAATCATCCAGGCACTGCACTAACGAACGTCACCCGCCGCCGCATACCTTCTTCATCGCAGCATCCTTAGCGTTGACATCATCGACCTCCGCGCTGAAAACGGGGTCGTCGCGCTGCAGCGAGCTTCCCATGGCCGTCGCTTTGGTGTACGCCGCTGCCAGTGCCAAGGCGGCAGCTCGGTCGCCAGGCGAGGTCGCGGGAGCTGCCTTCACTGCCTGTTCGAGCATTACTGCGGCGTTAACACCGGCGACACCAGCCGCTGCCCGATCGTTGCCATTTGTCTCTATTTGGACCGAGCGCGCGGCCAGCTTGTACGTGTCACATAGCTGTTGGTGTGCGGCTGCGGCTTGGTCCGCGGTATATGAAGCTGTCGCCGAAGTGGCTGAAGAGACCTCTGGCTGATTACTCGTAGGCCGCGTCAGTGCGACCACGAGCGCTGCGGCGCCCAGCAGGGCGGCAATCGCGGCCAAGGCGATCGCTGCCCATGCCCGTGGACGTGGTGGCGGCTGCGTGGGAAAAGCTGGGCCCCACGGCATTGAACTGGGGTGGCCGATGGTTGGCCCCTCCCCCGGAGCTGGAGGCAGATCCCCCACCATACGTCCTCCTCATAGTTGCAAGCGCTTTCGAGGCCGTCTCCCGAATACTTCGCTCCAATAGTTGAGCAGCTAAAAGGCTAACGAGCAATCACCGCTACCTCGCAGGCGGCAAGTCATCCACCACTACACACCTGTTTCATCGCGGCTTCCTTCGCATTGGCGTCGTCCAGCGCCGGCTGCCAAATTGAAAAGTCATTCAAACTAGCCACGGCAGCAATGTTCTTGTATGTGTCAGCCAGTGCGGCGGCAGCATTCCGGTCGCCAGGTGTCATCGCCGGAGCAGAATTCACCGCACCCTCCAACATCAGCGCCCCATTCACTTCCGCAATGCCTGCACGTTCAGGGCTGCTGCCGTGTGTCTCGATCTGGACCGCACGTGCTACGAGCTTGTATGTCTCACATAACTTCTGATGTGCCGCAGCGACTTCAGCAGCGCTGTAAGTAGGTGCGGTCGACGGAGGCGCGGAACTCGAACCCGACGACCGCGACGTAGCTACCACCAGCGCAATGACCGCCACCATCGTCGAGACCATAGCCAGAACAAGCGCACCCATCGCGATGGCAGGCCACATTCGTGAATGGCGCGTAGTCGGAGCGGGATAGCCCGGTGCCCACTGGCTTACCGGCAGCCCGGCACCAGGATTCGAATGCGGATCCTCCGTCACCGGCGTTCGCTCAGTCGTTCTGCGTTGAAGGACCGGAACTCGGTCGCAGCGCCTGCATTTCAGCGGCGTTCTGACTATCCATATTGGTGAATCCGGTAGCCGCGTGGTGGGCCTTGGTGCCGACACCGGTCAGCGTCTCACTGTGGCCCTGCAGAGTTTTCACGTGCTGCCCGTGCGCGGCGGCGACCGCACTGTGAAAGTCGTTGGCCGCGTCGAAGTCTCCGAACATCCCCGATGCCACGGTCCCGCCCGCCAGCTGATCCGCCCCCTCCTGGGCGTGCCCACCCGCGCGGTGGGACTGGTTACCCCCGGAGTGCAGTAGCTCCGTATCGACGAACATCGGCACTCCTTCCAAGTCTCAAAATCTGTTGACCAGGCTAAATGCAGCCCCGCAGGTGGTCAATTCACCGAAACCCATGCCCGTTGGTGACCGAGCGCGCCGGCCTATCCCATTCCGGGTCGATGGTGACGGGCAGCTGGATCCCGACATGCGGCAGCGAAACCGTCCCCAGCGGCGTGTGGACCTGAAGAGGAATAGCGAGCCGCCCCGCGGTTCGGTCGGGCGCCAGCATGCCTTCACCCGCCAGGCTGTCGCCGTGCCCGGTGACGATCTCGGTCATATTGTGCAGCGCTTCGCTGCCCACGTCGTAGTAGTGCGAGTGGTCGGTGAACCACGGCAAGAAGCTGTGCGAGCCGGCGACTTCGGCGCGAAACCGCACGGCCCCGAAACCGGCATGGGCCGGGTCGGCCCCAAGCCCGGCCAAGGGGCCCACCGGTCCGCCGAGCGTCTCGTTCAGCCCGTTGGGAAGGCCGCTGCCCAAGTCGCCTATCCAGCTGATCGCATCGGTCGATGCGGCGCCAACATACAACCTGCCGCCGTCGAGATGAAAGTCCGCGGCTCTGCGGGCCAAATCGGTTCCCGGGCAGCCGGTTAACACGGCGTCATTGGCACGCATGCCGCTATGGGCGAACGCGTCGGCCACCGTCGTGGATCCGTAGGAGTGCCCGAGCACGGTGACATGAGCTGGACCCTCGTGCGTGGCGCTTAAACCATTGACGTCGGCAGCCAGCAGCGCACCCGCCTGCCGCGCCCGCCACGGGGTGCCGACCTGTTCCAACTTCGATGGATCAGTGACGGCCTGTTCCCAATGCGGATTGCCGAATTCGGGTGCGTCGTAACCCATCCAGGCCAACACCGCAGTGGGATGCGCAGGGTCGGCCTTCGATGACTGTTCGTAGAGGTTGATGGCGTCGTCCGTCCCGTCGGACATCCACCCTCCCCGCACGCTGCTGTTGGTGCCCGGGACGACGACCGCCGTATTGCGCGACTTGTCCGGGTTGCCGATCGCGACCGCCGCCCTGCCCTTGCCGTTGAAAGCCAGCGGGTCGTACGCCCACAGCATGGTAGGTGCGTCGGATTGTTTGTCGCGCTCGAGGAAGTCATTGGTCTTCACCGCGTTCTGGTATCGGGTGATGTCGGTAGGACATAGGCCGTAATCGCCAGGACTGGTGAAGATCTCGCTCTCCCTATCGTTGAGCGCGCTGTCCCGGAGCGCCGAGGGATCCAGCCCGCGCTGACGGGCGACGTTTTCGACTTTGCGCAGGTCATCCTTGAGCGTCGCCTGGTTGACCGTGTCGCGCACGTCGGCCGGAATGCCGTTGAGATTGCCCAGCTCATGCGGATGCTGATCGATCAATAGCTGCTTTTGATTAGTGCTCAACGAGTCCCACCATCTCTTAGCCGCCCCTGGGCTGCTGTCCGGCGGCGGGATCGACAACTCGTCGACGCCTTGAATCTCGGCGGGGTTTGCCCCATCCTCACGCAAGGACACCAAACCAGCCGCGAGGGAATTCGAATACCGCTCACGGATCTGGCTGAGCCAGAACACTATTGCCCTCGTCTCCACGACCGCCTCCGCGCGCAGATCCTCAACCGGGCACTCGTCGGCCAACGCCTCGCACATTTCGTCGTCGATGGCTTCGAGGTCGTACTCCAGCGCGCCGAGGTACCACTCGGAGGTTCGCTGCGCCTCGGCCAGCGCGGCGGCGATGTTCTCCAAATCGATTGCTATCCGCGGCAATTGCGTAGCTTGCAAGTCGAGCGACCGAGTTACCCGCTGCACCTCGGCCGCATCGCTGAACGGGTGCGCGCCGTTTTGGTGATTCCACGCCGCCTCGAACCGGCGCTGGGCTGCCTCAAAAGCGTGGACTGCCTCGGCGGTGCTTACCCCGGCGTCACGGAAGGCCTGCGCTAGGGCCGAGATCTGCGCCGGGCGGCCGGCTTGCAAGCTGGTATTGACCGACCACGGATCCCCACCGGCCTCGGCCACGAGGAACGGAATAGTTAAGTAGCGCAATAACATCGAAGCGGCGGCTACGTCAGCCACGCCTCACAGGGGGCTCGCGCCGTCAGCGAGACCGTCACCGTCGGAGTCGGTCAGCCGGACGTTCCATTTGCCGTCGCCGTCGGTGTCGACGTACCCGGTCACGCCGTTTTCGTCGGACCGCAGAACGCGGTCGGCGAGGCCGTTGCCGTCGGTATCGACGAGACGGGCGTCCGGGCGTCCGTGCCCGTCGAAGTCGACCAGCGGGCCACCGGTGTGTTCGACACCGTCGAGGCCGAACCAGCGCAGCTGGCCGCCGCGGTCCATGGCCACCGCCCACGTCCCGGATCCGTCGTCGGTGAAGTAGGCCTCGGGGGTGCCGTCGTTGTCGAGGTCCAGCACGGCGTGATCAACGAGGCCGTCGCCGTCGAGATCCGCGAGTGCGTCATCGCGCAGTCCGTCGTTGTCGAAATCCAGTCCGATCGATTCGAAGCGGCCGTCATGATCCAGATCGAGATCCGGTTGCCCATGCCAAATGGCGGCGCCGTTGTCGCCGGCGAGACAGTAATCCATGCGTACTCGGACGCGCGGCTGCCGCTAGTCGTTCCCCCGAGACCGCCACCACGCCAACAGTTCCGCGGTCGCCTCGTCGTTGTCCAACGGCCCACGTTCGAGCCGCAGCTCCTTCAAAAACCGCCACGCCTCCCCGACTTGCGGCCCGGCCGGGATGCCGAGCAGCTCCATGATTTGGTTGCCATCCAGATCGGGACGCACGCGCGCCAGATCCTCCCGGGCGGCCAGCTCGGCGATCCGCGCCTCGAGCCGGTCGTAACTGGCCTGCAGTCGCGCGGCCCGGCGCTTGTTGCGGGTCGTGCAGTCGGCCCGCACCAGCTTGTGCAGTCGTGGCAGCAGCGGACCGGCGTCGGTGACATAGCGGCGCACCGCGGAATCGGTCCACTTGCCGTCGCCATAGCCGTGGAACCGCAAATGCAGGTACACCAGTTGGGAGATGTCCTCGACCATCTGCTTCGAATACTTCAACGCGCGCAACCGCTTTCGCACCATCTTGGCGCCGACGACCTCGTGGTGGTGAAAGCTCACGCCGCCGTTGGCCTCGTGGCGCCGGGTGGCGGGCTTGCCGATGTCGTGCAGCAGCGCGGCCCAGCGCAGCACCAAGTCAGGGCCGTCGTCTTCCAGCGCGATCGCCTGGCGCAGCACCGTCAGCGAATGTTGATAGACATCCTTGTGCTGATGGTGTTCGTCAATGGCCATCTGCATGCCGCCGACCTCGGGCAGCACCACCTCACCCATGCCGGTCTGTACCACCAGATCGATGCCGGCCGTCGGATCGTCGCCGAGCACCAGCTTGTCCAATTCGGTGGCCACCCGCTCGGCGCTGATCCGAGACAGCTGCGGCGCCATGCGATCGATCGCCTCGCGCACTCGCGGTGCGACGGTGAAACCCAGCTGCGAGACGAACCGCGCCGCGCGCAGCATCCGCAACGGGTCGTCGCCGAAAGACACCTCCGGGGCGGCGGGGGTGTCCAGCACCCGCGCCCGCAGCGCCGCCAAACCCCCTAGGGGATCGAGGAACTCGCCGGGCCCCTCTGGGGTGATACGCACGGCCATCGCGTTGGCCGTGAAATCACGGCGCACCAGATCGTCCTCCAGGCGATCGCCGAAGCGCACCTCGGGATTCCGGGACACCTGGTCATAGGTGTCCGCGCGAAAGGTGGTGATCTCCAAGCGGTGGTCGCCCTTGCCGACCCCGACGGTGCCGAATTCGATCCCGGTGTCCCACAGGTTGTCGGCCCACCCCCGCAGGATTTGTTGCACCTGCTCGGGACGTGCGTCCGTGGTGAAATCCAGATCAGGACTCAACCTGCCCAACAACGCATCCCGTACCGAACCGCCGACGAGGTAGACCTGGTGGCCCGCGGCGTCGAACGCGGAGCCAAGCTCGGCCAGCATGGGCGCATGCCTGTTGAGGGCGACCGCTGCGGCGGTCAGCAGGTCGGCATCCTGGGCGGCGTCTGGCACGTTCGATCAGCCTAGTCGGCCGTGGGCGAAAAGCCCGTGTGAGGAGGCTCGCACGTCCTTAAAGGTGAATTGACCCGTCGCGGGGCGTCAGTAGCGTTACGTGCGACAAGAAGGGTGAACGGCGGGACGGTGCGGTGCATCTCCGATACATAAGCAAGACCGCAGTGATCATGTTCGCGGGCGGGGATCCGTGGAAGATCAACGGCACATTGCAGGGCGGCCGACCGGCCCAGATCTCGAGCCTCGCAACAGCGTTTCATGACGCCGGACGATCCACGGGAGAAGCGAAGCCGCATTCAACCTGGCGCGGAGCCGGTTCAATAACGCTTGGACGCAGGAGAACGGCGAGAATCCGATCAATGACTCGGTTGAGGTGCGGCGGGCCACCACCTCACTCGGATTACAAGCGGCTCAACTGCCCAAAATCGGTGCCGATCTGGAGAACGTCGCGGCGGCGCTGGCCGAGGCCCAACGATCCGGAAAGGGCGAGATTTCGTCGCTCGAAGGCGCGCTCCAAGGTCTCGACGATCAAATCGGTGAGGCGGTCGAGTCGGAGAAGAATCCTCAGTTAACGGCCTCGGAGAGGCAGCTACTGGACCACTACATCAACGGACTCGAAAAGCATGCGATCGACGACACGAAGGCGTCGCTACGCAACTTGACGGCGATCCGTGATCGGTACGCTCGCCAGCTGCACAGTTCGATGAACAACCTCCGAAAGCAGGATGGATACGACCCGCCGATCCAGGCACTTGACAGCGACGTTCCAGAATCACCCTCGCAGGACCAACGTCGCCAGAATCAGATTGAGGCATTCAAACAAGCCTTCGGCCGCGAACCGACGTCGGCCGCCGACTGGGAGACTGCGGCAGCTCTGGATCCGCATACTTATGACCCGAAGTTCAAGGGCACTAAATCGGAGATCCGCGTGGTAAAGATTCGCTCGGTGCCCGGGCAGGGAGTAGTTCGTGTCTCGCAATGGATCGAGCAGCGGGATGTGACGAGTTCCCTGTCTGGAAACCGGGACCTTGGTAACAACCGTGGACCCGATCAACGTTTCGATCCCGAGGACACCAAGGTAACGACCTACATCGACTACGAAAATGGGATCGTGATCCTGCGTCAGAATCCCTCTGTCGAAGAGACTCCCACCGGGGCGCCGGGCACAGTCAAGGTCGGCACGCCCAAAGGCAGCGTGACCCAGTTAGCCGACGGATCGGTTCGCATCAAATACGACGCGGGCAATCCGTTTGCGCCAAGCATTACCACCGACCCCAACGGGCCGTTGGCGGGGCACACAATCACCGTCAACGGCGACCTTGTGTTCACGCCGGGACCGGAAGGTGTCCAGGTGAATGGCACACGCACCAACTATCCGTCGTTGGAGGCTTATCAGGATTTCGCGGGTGGCAGCACCCGCACATTGTTGATCGACCCGGCGCAATCGGCCAGATCATTGGGTCCAGCCACCAACCTGTTTCGCCACCACGATGTCGGTCCGCTCGGTGGCAGAGCATTCGCCCCATTCGACACTGGGGCCTGGAATCTTCAATACGACATACCCACACCGTTGCCGCCGACGGAATTCGGCCCAGTAGCCCGTCCCCCTTCCGTTCCTCCGCTGCCAAGCGGAGTAGCAGTCCCATCCTGATCACCTGGCGATAGGAAGCAACGAAATATGCCCTCCTTTACGGCATTCGATACTCGCGCCTGGCGCACGGCGACGCTGTCAGCACCATTTGTCGTCCAAGGCGTTATAGGGCTGCTGATCGTAAATATGTGGTTGTTGGGGAAGGGGCCTTTCGCAACCGAGAGCGGCCGCGGCGAACGCGCTTGGATACTGGCCGCAACAGTCATCACCACCGTGGAGTGTGCACTCATCACTGGTGCGCTTCTCACGTCGTCGTCGTCACGTCGGCGCGGTTTTGCCTTGAGCATCGCGAGCTGTTCAGGCGTCGTGATTATCGGCGCCGGGATTTTCGGTTACTTGAACCTGCGCTGAAGGCATGCGATGACTGAAAACCCTTTCGCCGGCACGCGCAACGATCGATACGCGCCGCTGACTTTTGCGGTGGCCATGGTCCACGTGCTTGTGGTCGATCTCGTCACGTGGCTGTTTGTTCTGCCGATGTGGCCCTTCGTATTCGTGGTTCTCCCCATAACGCTGGTTTACGTCGGCATCAGTGCCTTGATCGCGAGGGCGCCAGGCAGGTTGGGGCAAGTAGGCCGCGGAATGATGATTGGCAGCCTGTCAGGACCAATCTCCGTGCTGATCTTCATCCCGGCTTTTATCGTCGCCCACGCGATAGGCCCGATCTAACGAGACGCATTGCGTCTCGACCTCGCCCACTACCCCGCGGCGAGTATCTCCAGGAGAATATGCCGTGCCAGCTACTATCGCTTGGGTGTCGGACGGCGAACAAGGCAAACGACGTCGGCGCCGGGGGCGCCGTCGTGGCCGAGGCGCCGCGACTCCCTCCGAGAATCAGACCACCGATCAGGCGACCGGCGACTCGACGGCCACCAAATCGCGCCGACCCCGGGCGACTCGCCGCGGACCGGATCAGTTGCGCACCGTCCACGAAACGTCCGCCGGGGGGCTGGTCATCGACGGTCTCGACGGGCCGCGCGAGTCGCAGGTCGCCGCCCTGATCGGGCGCATCGACCGCCGCGGGCGGATGCTGTGGTCGCTGCCCAAGGGGCACATCGAACTCGGCGAGACCGCCGAACAGACCGCTATCAGAGAAGTAGCCGAGGAGACCGGCATCCGCGGCAGCGTGCTGGCCGCACTGGGCCGCATCGACTATTGGTTCGTCACCGACGGCCGCCGCGTGCACAAGACCGTGCACCACTACTTAATGAGCTTCTCCGGTGGCGAGCTGTCCGACGAGGACCTCGAAGTCGCCGAGGTCGCTTGGGTACCAATGCACGAGCTGCCGTCGAAGCTGGCCTACGCCGACGAACGCCGCCTGGCCCGCGTGGCCGACGAGCTGATCGACAAGCTGCAAAACGACGGCCCGGCCTCGCTGCCGCCGCTGCCGCCCAGTTCGCCGCGGCGCCGCCCGCAGACGCACTCGCGGGCCCGGCATTCTGACAAACCGGCCGCGAGCCGGAAGAACGGCCACGGACCGGGGCCGTGACAGCTCCGCGTCTGCGTTGGGCCGGCCTGGCGCGCATCGCCGCCGTGCTCGCCATCGTGGCCGGAATCGCGGTACTCACCGGGCCGGTGATTCCCCGCGCGGCCGCCGGCGAGCCCGGGGTGACGCCGTTTGTCCGCGTCCGCATCGATCAGGTCACCCCGGATGTGGTCACCACGACCAGTCCGCCCGTCGTGACCGTCACCGGCATGGTGTCCAACATCGGCGACCGCCCGGTCCGCGACGTCATGGTCCGGCTCGAGCACGCCGGCGCGATCACCGCCTCCGCGGGGTTACGCACCACCCTGGACGGCGACACCGACGGGTACCAGCCCGCGGCGGATTTCCTCACGGTGGCTCCCGAGCTGCAGCGCGGGCAGGAAGTCGGCTTCACCCTGTCGGCCCCACTGCGGGCATTGACCAAGCCGTCGCTGGGAGTGGAGCAGCCCGGCATCTACCCCGTGCTGGTCAACGTGAACGGCACGCCGGACTATGGCGCGCCCGCGCGGCTGGACAACGCGCGTTTCCTGCTGCCCGCGGTGGGGGTGCCGCCCGACCGCGCCGACGACGTCGGCTCGGCTGTCGCGCCCGACACCTCCAAACCGGTGTTGATCACCATGCTCTGGCCGCTGGCCGACCGGCCGCGACTGGCTCCCGGTGTGCCGGGGGGAACTATCCCGGTGCGGCTGGTTGACGACGACCTGGCCACCTCGTTGGCCAGCGGCGGCCGGCTCGATATCCTGCTGGCTTCGGCCGAGGTCGCCACCAGTCACGACGTCGACCCCGACGGCGCCGTCGGCCGCGCACTCTGTCTGGCGATCGACCCGGATCTGCTGGTCACCGTCAACGCGATGACCGCCGGATATGTCGTATCCAATTCCCCGGACGGCCCGGCGCAACTGCCCGGCACCCCAACCCATCCGGGCGCCGGACAGGCCACCGCGGCCGAATGGCTGAACCGCCTGCGCGCGCTGGCCCACCGGACCTGCGTGACCCCGCTCCCCTACGCGCAAGCCGATCTGGACGCCGTGCAGCGGGTCAACGATCCCGGTCTCAGCGCCATCGCCACCACGAGCGCCAACGGCATCATCGACAAGATCCTGGACGTCCCCTCGGTGCGCGGCGCCACGCTGCTGCCCGACGGCCCGCTGACCGGCCGCGCGGTCAAGTTGCTCAGCGGCAACGACAACACGGTCGCGATCGCCGCCGCCGACTTGTCGGCCGCCGACTCCGAGACCCGCGTCGACACCGCGCCCCGGCGGCTGGCCCCGCAGGTCACCGTCGCGCCGTTCGACCCCGCCGTCGGGGCTGCACTGGCCGGCGCGGGCACCGCCCCCGACGTGCCGACCTACTTGGACTCGTCCATGACCGTACGGCTGGGCCACGATTCGGTGACCGCGCGCCGCCAGGACGCCCTGGGGTCGATCTTCTGGCACGCACTGCGCCACGACGACCCGCGCACCCAGATCCTGGTCCCGCCGACGACGTGGAATCTGCAGGCCGACGACGCCCAAGTCATCTTGACGGCGCTGACTACCACCATCCGCTCCGGTCTGGCGCTGCCGCGCCCGCTCCCGGCCGTGATCGCCGAGGCCAACCAGGCTGCACAAGCCCACTCCGAACCGCCCGAGGAAGTCGGCACCTACGCGTCCGCACGCGGCCAGTTCAATGACGACGTCACCGCCGGGATCACCGGTCAGGTCGGCCGGTTGTGGGGGTTGACGTCGTCGCTGATGACCGACGACCGCACCGGGCTGACCGGCGTCCAGTACACCGCGCCGCTGCGCGAGGACATGCTGCGCGCGCTGAGCCAGTCCGAACCGCCCGACACCCGCAACGGGCTGGCCCAGCAGCGCCTGGCGGTCGTCGGCAAAACGATCAACGACCTGTTCGCCGCCGTCACGATCGTCAACCCCGGCGGCTCCTACACGCTGGCCACCGAGCACAGCCCGCTGCCGCTGGCGCTGCACAACGGGCTGGCCGTGCCGATCCGGGTGCGGCTACACGTCGACGCGCCGCCGGGGATGAACGTCACCGACGTCGGTCAGATCGAATTGCCGCCGGGGTACCTGCCGCTGCGGATCCCGATCGAGGTCAACTTCACCCAGCGCGTCGCCGTCGACGTGACCCTGCGGACCGCGGACGGGCTGCGGCTGGGCGATCCGGTGCGGTTGTCGGTGCATTCCAACGCCTACGGCAAGGTCCTGTTCGCCATCACGCTGTCCGCCGCGGCGGTGCTGGTCCTACTGGCCGGGCGGCGGTTGTGGCACCGCTTCCGCGGGCAGCCCGACCGCGCCGACCTGGACCGTCCCGACCCACCCGATGCCCGGCACGCCGCTGGATCCGGCGAGACGCGCGACGACGCCGACCGGCGGGCCGAAGAAGAGCACCGAGTATGACCCCCGCCTATCGGCAGGCCGAACCGCACCACCACCGCCTGCCCGAGCCGCCGCGTTCCCGGGTGCCGGGCTCCCCGCCGACCGGGCCGCTGCCGCCCGTGGCCGCCGAGATCGATCGTCGACGCCCCGAGCTGTCCGACGCCGCGCTGGTCTCGCGGTCGTGGGCGATGGCCTTCGCCACGTTGATCAGCCGGCTCACCGGCTTCGCCCGCGTGGTGCTGCTGGCCGCGATCCTGGGCGCCGCGTTGTCCAGCGCGTTCTCGGTGGCCAATCAGCTGCCCAACCTGGTGGCCGCCCTGGTGCTCGAGGCGACGTTCACCGCGATCTTCGTGCCGGTGTTGGCGCGCGCCGAGCAGAGCGATCCCGACGGCGGCGCGGCGTTCGTGCGGCGCCTGGTCACATTGACGACGGCGCTGCTGATCGTGGCCACCGCGCTGTCGGTGGCCGCCGCGCCGCTGTTGGTGCGGCTGATGCTGGGCCGCGCCCCGCAAGTCAACGAGCCACTCACCGTCGCCTTCGCCTATCTGCTGCTCCCCCAGGTCCTCGCCTACGGCCTGACGTCGGTGTTCATGGCGATCCTGAACACCCGCAACGTATTTGGGCCCACGGCGTGGGCGCCCGTCGTCAACAACGTCGTCGCGCTGATCACCCTGGCGGTCTACGCACTGGTTCCCGGTGAGCTGTCGGTCGACCCCGTCCGGATGGGCAACGCCAAGCTGCTGGTGCTCGCCATCGGCACCACGCTGGGCGTGTTCGCCCAAACCGGCCTGCTGCTGGTGGCGCTGCGGCGCCAGCGCGTCGACCTGCGCCCCCTGTGGGGAATCGACCAGCGGCTCAAGCGCTTCGGCACCATGGCCGCCGCCATGGTCCTCTACGTGCTGATCAGCCAGCTCGGCCTGGTCGTCGGCAACCAGATCGCCAGCACCGCTGCGGCGTCCGGCCCCGCGATCTACAACTACACCTGGCTGGTCCTGATGCTGCCCTTCGGGATGATCGGCGTCACGGTGCTGACCGTGGTAATGCCGCGGCTGAGCCGCAATGCCGCCGCCGACGACACCCAGGCCGTCCTGGGCGACCTGTCGCTGGCCACCCGGCTGACGTTGATCACGCTCATCCCGATCGTGGCGTTCATGACCGTCGGCGGTCCCGCCATGGGCAGCGCCCTGTTCGCCTACGGCCATTTCGGAAACGTCGATGCCGGCTACCTGGGCGCCGCGATCACCCTCTCGGCGTTCACGCTGATCCCCTACGGCCTGGTGCTGCTGCAGCTGCGGGTGTTCTACGCGCGGGAACAGCCGTGGACGCCGATCGTCATCATTCTCGTCATCACGGCCGTCAAAATCCTGGGCTCGGTGCTGGCCCCGCACCTCACCGACGACCCCAAGCTGGTGGCCGGCTTCCTGGGGCTGGCAAACGGCGTCGGATTCCTCGCCGGCGCGGTCGTCGGCTACGTACTGCTGCGACGCGCCCTGCTGCCGGCGGGTGGCCACCTGCTCGGCGTCGGCGAGGTCAGAACCATCCTGGTGACGCTCACCGCGTCGATGCTGGCCGGGTTGATCGCACACGTCGTCGACCGGCTGCTGGGGCTGGACCAGCTGACCGAGCACGGCGGCGCCGGTTCTCTGCTTCGCCTGTTCGTCCTAGGGCTGATCATGTTGCCCATCACGGCCGCGGTCATGCTGCGCGCGCAGGTCCCCGAGGCGCGGGCGGCGCTGGATGCCCTCCGCTACCGCATCACGGGGCGCGGGCCGCGCCCGCGCAGACCAAGTGCGAAGGATCGATCGTCTCACCGGCGCCCGGTCACGTACCCTGAGCAGAGGAATTCTTCCCCGCCTGGGGTAAATGCGGTCCAGGAGCCGATCCGGCGCAGGCCTCCGGAGCGGGCAAACCGAGCCCGGCTAGCGAAAGGACCGGAGGTGACCGACCGCCCGATGGAGAGCGCATCCCCCAGCGCTGGACCTGGCGCAGGTTCAGGTACTCCGCTGCCGCGGCCGGTCGCCGACGACTTCCACCCCGACATCCCGGCCGACGAGCCCCAACGGCCCGTCCCGCGCCCGTCCGGCCAGGCCAAGGGCGATGTGCCCGGCGAATCCCGGCGCGCACCCACCCCCTTCGAAGCGCCGCGCGAGCGTTCGGCGGACGCCGCGAAAGACGACGTGCACCTGGTGCCGGGCGCCCGGATCGCCGGCGGACGGTATCGCCTGCTGGTGTTCCACGGCGGCGCGCCACCCCTGCAGTTCTGGCAGGCGCTGGACACCGCCCTGGACCGACAGGTGGCGCTGACCTTCGTCGACCCCGACGGTGCCCTGCCCGACGAGGTCCTGCAGGAGATCCTGTCGCGGACCCTGCGGCTCAGCCGCATCGACAAACCCGGTATCGCCCGCGTTCTCGACGTCGTGCACACCGGTTCGGGCGGCCTGGTGGTCTCGGAGTGGATTCGGGGTGGCTCGCTGCAGGAGGTCGCCGACACCGCACCTTCACCGGTGGGCGCCGTGCGGGCCATGCAGTCTCTGGCAGCAGCCGCCGACGCCGCCCACCGCGCCGGCGTCGCCCTGTCGATCGACCACCCCAGCCGGGTGCGGGTCAGCATCGAGGGCGACGTCGTGCTGGCCTACCCGGCGACCATGCCCGACGCCAACCCGCAGGACGACATCCGCGGCATCGGCGCCGCGCTCTACGCCCTGCTGGTCAATCGGTGGCCCATCCTGGAGAGCGGGGTGCGCAGCGGGCTCGCGGCGGCCGAGCGCGACTCCTCGGGTAATCCCGTCGAACCCATGTCCGTCGACCGCGACATCCCGTTCCAGATCTCCGCTGTCGCCGTCCGAGCCGTCCAGGAGGACGGCGGGATACGCAGCGCCTCAACGCTTTTAAACCTGCTTCAGCAAGCCACCGCGGTCGCCGACCGCACCGAGGTGCTCGGACCTATCGACGATTCACCCTCGCCGTCGACGGCTCTGCTCTCAACCGGTCAGGATCAGGCGGCGTTCGCCCGCCGGCGACGCAATCTGATCATCGGGGGCGCGGCCGGCCTTGCCGTCATCGTGGTGGCCCTGCTGGTGCTGGCGTCGATCGTGAGCAAGATCTTCGGCAACGTCGGCGGCGGCCTCAACAAGGACGAGCTCGGACTCAACAGCCCTTCGTCGTCGTCCGCCTCGGCATCGTCGAGCGCCCCGTCCGCGGCGGCGGGCAGCGTCGTCAAACCAACCAAGGCCACGGTCTTCTCCCCCGACGGCGACGCCGACAACGCCGGGACCGCGGGCCAGGCCATCGACGGCGACCCCACGACGGCCTGGGCGACCGAGGTCTACACCGACGCTGTCCCCTTCCCCAGCTTCAAGCAGGGTGAGGGGCTGATCTTGCAGCTGCCCAGCCCCACCGTGATCGGCCAAGTCAGCATCGACACGCCCAGCAGCGGAACCAAGGTCGAGATCCGCGCGGCATCCTCGCCTTCGCCGTCCAGCCTCAACGACACCACCGTGCTGGCCCCGGCCTTCACGCTCAAGCCCGGCCACAACGTGATCCCGGTCAAGGCCGGCGCGCCGACGTCGAATCTGCTGGTGTGGATCTCCACACTGGGATCCACCAGCGGCAAGAGCCAGGCCGGCTTTTCGGAGATCACGGTCCAGGCCGCGTCCTGATCCGGGCGCGTCCCGACCACTCACACGAACCCCGCACGTGAAGTGCCGCGTCATACGCAATTGGTTACTGTCCGGCCGTGGGCTTCGGGAGGAACGCCAAGCACGAGCGCAGTGACGCCGAGCTGCTGGCGGCCCACGTGGCCGGCGATCGCTACGCGTTCAGCGAGCTGTTCCGCCGGCATCAGCGGCACCTGCACCGGCTGGCCCGACTGACCACCCGCAGCCCCGAGGACGCGGAGGACGCGCTGCAAGACGCCATGCTCTCGGCGCACCGCGGTGCCGGCGCGTTCCGCCACGACGCCGCCGTCGGCAGCTGGCTGCACCGCATCGTCGTGAACGCCTGTCTGGACCGGCTACGCCGCACCAAGGCCCACCCGACCGTGCCGCTGGAAGACATCTATCCGGTGGCCGATCGGACGGCTCAGGTCGAGACCACGATGGCGGTGCAGCGCGCCTTGATGCGCCTTCCCGTCGAGCAACGGGCCGCGGTGGTCGCCGTCGACATGCAGGGCTACTCGGTCGCCGACACCGCCCGGTTGCTCGGTGTCGCCGAAGGGACGATCAAAAGCCGCTGTGCACGCGGCCGCGTTCGGCTCGCCGAGCTGCTGGGCTACCTCAACGCCGGCGCCCACGCCCTGCCCGACGCCGCCACCGGCCAGGCCTGACCCACCCGACGGGCGGCCGCCCCGGCGGTGCCGTTCGTGGCGATCGGTGCGTGCATGACGGACACTGGGTCCGATGGATGCAGCGGACGACGACGCGGCGAGTGACCGCAACCCGGGATCAGAGCCGGCGCTGACCGTCGATCTCCTCGCCGATCTGCAGGCCGGCATCCTGGACGACGAGTCCGCCGCCCGCGTCCGCCGGCAAGTCCGCGCCGACCCGCAAGCCGCCGGCGTGCTGGGCGCCCTGAACCAGGTCCGGCATGACGTCGCCGCCGTCGGCGCCGACCCGGGTGCGGCACCCGACCCTCCCCCCGAGGTGGCCGCCCGAATCTCCGCAGCGCTCCGCTCGGCCGAGCCCGCTTCTCGCGAAGCGGCCGGCCCGGCCGTGCACTCCGCCCGCCCCCACATCCGCCCGGCCCGGACCATCGCCGCGGTCGCCGGCCTGTGCGCGGTGCTCGCCGCGATCGGCTTCGGTACGGTCGCGCTCCTGCACGCTCCCGAAACCGCCCCAGCCACCCCCGACGACGTCCAGCACATCACCGTGTCGACGCCGCCGATGGAGGTCCCGCTTTCGCAGCACGAAATCCTGGGCCTGCTCGACCGCAGCCCCGATTACGGCACGCTCAGCGACCCGGCGCGGCGCGCCTCCTGCCTCACCGGCCTCGGCTATCCCGCGTCCACGCAGGTCCTGGGCGCGCGGCCGGTCGAGATCAACGCCCGCCCCGGCGTCGTCCTGGTGATACCCGGCGACAGCCCCCACATGCTGGCCGTCTACGCGGTCTCCCCGAACTGCAGTGCCGCCGACACGGGACTCCTGGCCAACACCCAGGTCCCCCGCCCCTAATGTGGTGCCATGGGTGGTGCGACACACCCGGGAACAGGCGTACCCACGCTGGCGTTGACAGAGATCCAGAGACGATCGCTTGAAAGGTTTTCATGACCGCCGACACTGTGCATGACGTGATCATCATTGGTTCGGGTCCTGCTGGGTATACCGCGGCGTTGTATGCGGCGCGGGCGCAGTTGGCGCCGGTGGTGTTTGAGGG
>NZ_LZJP01000072.1:0-1433 GCF_001667865.1 Mycobacterium mantenii
TACACCTGCGCCTACTTCGAGCGCGACGACATGACGCTCGAAGAAGCTCAAATCGCGAAGTTCGACCTGGCGCTGGGAAAGCTGAACCTCGAGCCCGGGATGACGCTGCTGGACATCGGCTGCGGCTGGGGCGGCGCCCTGAAGCGGGCTGTCGAGAAGTACGACGTCAACGTCATCGGAATCACGCTGAGCCGCAATCAGTTCGAGTACAGCAAGAACAAGCTGGCCGCGTTGCCGACCGACCGCAACATCGAGGTGCGCCTACAAGGCTGGGAAGAGTTCGAAGACAAGGTCGACCGGATTGTCACGATCGGCGCCTTCGAAGCTTTCAAGATGGAGCGCTACTCGGCATTTTTCGAGCGCGCGTACGACATCCTTCCCGATGACGGCCGCATGCTGTTGCACACGATTTTGGCGTATTCCCAAAAGCAGCAGCATGAGCGCGGTGTTTCGATCACGATGAGCGATTTGCGCTTCATGCGATTCATCGGCCAGGAAATCTTCCCCGGCGGACAGCTGCCGGCGCAGGAGGATATCTTCAAGTTCGGTGAGGCTGCTGGCTTCTCGATCGAACGGGTGCAGTTGCTGCAGAAGCATTACGAGCGGACCCTCAACATATGGGCGGCCAATCTGGAAGCCAATAAGGACAAGGCGATCGCTGTCCAATCGCAAGAGGTCTACGACCGGTACATGCACTACCTGACGGGGTGCGAGAACTTCTTCCGCAAGGGCGTCTGCAATGTGGGGCAGTTCACGATGGTCAAGTAGGACAAAGCAATTCAGCCCCGAACGTGATTCGTTCGGGGCTGATTGCTCGTTGTGGTCCGGTTACTTTTCCAGCGTGAATTGATTGACGTCGGTGTATCCCTCACGGAACAGCTTCGCGCAGCCGGTCAGGTACTTCATGTACCGGTCGTAGACCTCGTGGGACTGGATCGCCAGGGCCTGCTCGCGATTGGCCTCGAGGGCTTCGGCCCACAGGTCCAGGGTTCTGGCGTAGTGCAATTGCAGCGACTGGACGCGGGTCAACTCGAAGCCCGTCGTCACCCCATACTCGCCGACGGTCTGCGGGGTCGGCAGCCAGCCGCCGGGGAAAATCTCGGCCAGAATGAATTGCGAGAACTGGACGATCTCGTGGGTCAGTGTCATGCCCTTGGCCCGGGCGTCCTTGAACGACGGACGAACGATGGTGTGCAGCAACATCACTCCGCCGGGCGGCAGCGCCTGGTAGGCCATCTTGAAGAAGCGGCCGTAGCGTTGCCGGCCGAAGTGCTCGAACGCGCCGATCGACACGATGCGGTCCACCGGCTCGTGGAACTTCTCCCAGCCTTCCAGCAGCACACGTCGGGTGCGGGAGGTATCCATCTGGTCGAAGGACTGCTGCACGTGCTCCGCCTGGTTCTCCGACAGCGTCAGGCCCACTCCGCTGACGC
>NZ_LZJP01000073.1:0-544 GCF_001667865.1 Mycobacterium mantenii
CGATCTCGCCGCCCTTGGTCCCGAACGAGATCGTCGAGATGGGCACGCCCTCGTCCTTGGCCAGCCGCGCCGCGGTGTAGACGCCGTCGTGCGGATCGCCGGGATTGGAGGGCTTGTTCTCGCCGCCGTCGGATTCCAGCACGATCCGCGCCGGCGGCGGGCCGTCGCCGCCACCCATCACCGAGCCAACCGTCGCGATCGCCTGCAGCGCGGTGAACAGGCCTTCTCCCGTCGCGGTTTTCGGGGCCGGCTGCAGGCTGTCGATGCCCGCTTTCACCGCGCCGCGGTTGGTCGTCGGCGGAACCAGCAGCGTGGCGTTGGCCGCGAACTCCACCAGCCCCAGGTTGATCGCCGGGGTCAGCTGGTCGGCGAATTGCTTGCCGGCCTCCTTGGCGGCGGCGAGGCGGTTGGGTGGCACATCGTTGGAGGCCATCGACTCCGACACGTCGATCACCAGCATCACGACCGCGCGGTTGAGCGGAATCCGCACGTCCGACGTCGGCCCGGCCATCGCGGTGGTCAGCAACACCAGCGAGGCGGCGAG
>NZ_LZJP01000074.1:0-1336 GCF_001667865.1 Mycobacterium mantenii
CGCTGGTGCCGGGGCTGCGGGCGCCGGGGCCGCGGGTGCCGGGGCGACCCTTGCCGGTTCCGGTGCAGCCGGTGGGGGTGTGCTGGCAGCAGGGGGCGGCGCAGGTGCAACGGCGTTAGCGCCGATTTGTGGCCGCGTGTCGACATGCGGTCGAATGGCGATCGCCAGCGCGATGACGAGGGCCAGGACCCCGCCGACAAACAACCCCAACACGCTCATCGCCACGAGAAACGGCCGGGTGGCCCGCCGCTCGGTCGCCGCGGCGCCCGAGCCGGTCCATGGCGAGTCGGCGTCGTCATCAACTGGGGGATAGGCGCCGGTGCCGAGCCCGCGAGCGGGCGTGAGGCCAGCCTCTTCGGGATCGGCGCTGTAGGCCAACGCCTCGGCGCCACGTTCGACGGTGGCGGGAAAATCCGCGTAGCCGAGGCCCACCGCGTGCGGGGCTACCTCACCGGTGCCGGGGTCTTGCGCGTACGCGATCGCTGCGGTCGAGGATGAAAACAATGGTGGATGCGCCGATGCCAACGCCGCGCCCCTGGCCAGTGCCAGGCCTGGCTCCTCCGGTGTGCTCACCACGAGGGAACTGGCTGCCTGCAACTGCGGGCTGATTGCGGCGATGTCGACGCCGTCGGAGCCGACCACGAACAAACCGTCCGGGCGCGGCTCCATCGCTTCTGCACCGGCGGCCATCGCGGTCAACGCTGCCACCGCCTCGTCTTCGTCGTCAGGCAGCTCCTGCCGGCGCACATCGGCGACCGAACCGTCGGCGGTATGTACCACCGCCATCGTTGCGGTGGACGGCTCCACGAACAGCAGGGCGGTGTGCGCATACCTTGTCGAGTTGCCCACCGTCTGGGTCAGCGAGGCCGCGGCCAGAAAGGCCGAGACCAGCATGACCTTCTCGATCCTCTGGTCGGCCAGCAAGTCGCGCAGGGCGGCGGCCTGGATGGGGTCCGTCCACGTCACCCCGACCGAGGCCAACGGGCAGCCGCTCTCCGCCGCTCCTTCCCGCGTCCCGAGGATTGCGGAGACGACTTGATCGGGTCCGGTCGGATTCACCGGACCTCGGGCCGAGACCACCTCAAACGCGTCCGTGTCAACGGTGGCGCCCTGGGCGTGTTCCCCTTCGACCAAGACCGCGCGAACCGCCGTGGGCGTCATCGACACACCGAGTACGGTTTCCACCGCGCCCTCCTGCAGGCTTGTCTCGGATCGCCCCCCGACGACCAGCCTATCCGCCGCCCACGGCAGTGCAAACAGACTCCGACGCTACTTCCACGAGCTGGCCGAGCATCAGTCATCCTCATCCACACCCAACTGCGAGTGCGCGACGCGA
>NZ_LZJP01000075.1:0-617 GCF_001667865.1 Mycobacterium mantenii
CATCCAGCGGCCAACACGGCGAACCGCGCGATGTTGCTTGACTGATCACCGATTTGGGACACGCATCCCCAGATGACATCGTCGATGCTGGCGGGGTCGAGACCAGTACGAGTCATCAACGCGCTTAGCACATCGGCGGACATGTCCACCGGATGCGTCTGCGCCAGCGACCCGCCGCGCTTTCCGATCGCTGTTCGTACCGCATCGACGATCACCACATCGCGCATGCCCTCACCTCACCGTGAACTTGCCAATGGCACTCGACTGCTATCTAATCATCTCAAACAGTATCCTAAATGAGGGGATCGAGAGACCGTGAACCAGAGGCCGCTGGACCGGGACGCCGTGATCGTAGGTGCCGTGCGCACTCCGGTGGGGCGCCGTCACGGCGCGCTGGCCGGAATCGCCGCCGGGGAGTTGTCGGCATTGGTGTTGCGCGCCTTGGCCGATCGCACGGGCATCGACCCCGGCAGCATCGATGACGTCATCTGGGGTTGTGTCGGTCAGGTCGGTGAGCAGACTGGCAATATCGCCCGCCACGCGGTGCTGTCCGCCGGTTGGCCCGAGACGGTACCGGGGACCACTGTCGACCGGCAGTGCGGATCGAGCCAGCAGGC
>NZ_LZJP01000076.1:0-56389 GCF_001667865.1 Mycobacterium mantenii
GACGCGTCCGGCCGGCGCCGCACGCAGCACAACGTGTACATCCCCTGGTCGATGACCGTCACCCCGATCTCGCAATCCGACGTGGGCTCGGTGGAGGCATCCAGCCTGTTCCGGGTCAGCAGGCTCAATTGTTCGATCACGACCAGCGACGGAACCGTGCTCTCGTCGAACAGCAACGACTCACCGCAGACGAGCTGCTGATGGTCAGCAAGTATTCGGCGTATCGGCGCGGGGTGGGCGGCGACGACACCATCGCACCCGAAGTCATCGACCGCATCCTGATCGGGGCGTGCGCCGCCATCTATCTGGTGCTGCTGGGTGTCAGCGTGGCGGCCGCCGTTGCCCTGGCTGATCTGGGCAGGGGCTTTCACAAGGCGGCCAGCAGCCCGCACACCACCTGGGTTCTGTACGCGGTCATCATCGTGTCGGCGCTGATCATCGCGGGCGCGATCCCCATCCTGTTGCGGGCCCGCCGGATGTCGCAGTCCGAGCCGGCCGCTTCGGCGATGACCGCGCCGGCGCGCGGGCCGTCCAGGCCCTCGGTGCGGCTGGGGACCGGCGCTTCGCGCACCGGGACCGAGCGGATGCAGCAGACCACGGTGCAGACGGCGACGTCGGCGCCGGGTGCAGAGTGGTCGGGCGAGGCGGTGGACCGAGTCTGGTTGCGCGGCACCGTGATACTGACCGGCACCATGGGCGCGGCGCTGATCGCGGTCGCGACGGCGACCTATCTGATGGCGATCGGTCACGACGGCGGGTCGTGGGTCGGATATGGCTTTGCCGGTGTCATCACCGGGGCCATGCCGGTGGTGGAGTGGCTGCACATCCGCCAGCTGCGCCGCGTCATCGCCGAGCAATAGCCGCCGGCGAACAGGGCCGTCAGACGGGTCCGGCCAACAGGGGAGGGCGGCCGCCCCGCGACGCTGCCGGCCCGCATACCTCAACCGCTCACGAGCCCGCAATGCCGGATGCCTGACCGCCGTTAAGATTTCGCGGCGCTAGCGCCGACACGTAAACCACGCAGACGACACGCCGCGCTCGGTCGCCATGGTTTACGTCTCGCGGTCATGCCCGCCGGGTGCGTGCAGCGACGCAACCCGGTGCGGCGCTGGATTACCGGCTGTGCGCCGCCCGCGCAAGCGCGGCCGGCGTCGTCGCCTGACGGTGCGAGCTAGTGCTCGCCCCCCTCGCCGTTGGTCGACCCGTTCGTCGAACCGTTGAGCCCGTCCTGGTGTTCGCGCAGTGCGGTCAGGGCGCGCTGCTCGGAGCCGTGCGCCGCCTCCCGCAATGCCGCGTCCTCGGACGCCGGGTCGGCGAACAGGAAGCTACCGCTACCCGGCGATCCGGCCGAGCCCAGCTTGTTCATCTTCTTGGGCAACGGCGCACCCTGGTAGGCGAGCGGCAGCGGGTGGCCGTGGTCGTCGACCGGGCCCAGGGGCTGATGCAGTTCGATGTAGGCGCCGTGCGGCAGCCGCTTGATGATGCCGGTCTCGATGCCGTGCTCGAGCACCGCGCGGTCGCTGCGCTGCAGTCCGATGCACCACCGATAGGTGATGAAGTAGACCACCGGCGGAACGATCACCATGCCGATGCGCCCGATCCACGTCGTCGCGTTCAGCGAGATGTCGAACTTGTACGCGATGATGTCGTTCATCGCACACAGCGTCAGCAACATGTAGAACGCGATCGCCATCGCACCGATTGACGTGCGCACCGGCACGTCGCGCGGCCGCTGCAGCAGGTTGTGGTGGGCGTAGTCGCCGCTGAACCGCTTCTCCAGGAACGGGTAGACGATCAGCAGACCGAACACGCCGCCCATGATCAGCGCCACCCAGACCACCGCCGGGATGGTGTGATGCCAGAAGTAGAACTCCCACGGCGGCCAGATACGGGCCAAGCCTTCCGTCCACATCATGTAGAAGTCCGGCTGCGAGCCGGCCGAGACGTGAGATGGCTTGTAGGGGCCCAGGTTCCAGATCGGGTTGATCTGCAGCAGGCCACCCAGCAGGCCCAGCACGCCGACGATCGCGGCGAAGAACGCGCCGGACTTGACCGCGAACACCGGCATCACTCGCACGCCGACCACGTTGTGCTCGGTGCGGCCGGGGCCGGGGAACTGGGTGTGCTTCTGGAACCACACCATGGCCAGGTGCAGCCCGATCAGCGCCAGGATGATCCCGGGCAGCAGCAGGATGTGCAGGGCGTACATCCGCGGGATGATGTAACCCGCTGTGGCGCATTCGCTTCCGACGCCACCGCAGGGGAAGTCACCGCCGAACAGTGCCCAGTGCAGCCAGGTGCCGATCACCGGCATGCCCAAGGTGATCGAGGACAGCGCGGCGCGCAACCCGATGCCGGACAGCAGGTCGTCGGGCAGCGAGTAGCCGAAGTAGCCCTCGAACATGGCCAGGATCAGCAGCAGCGAACCGATGACCCAGTTGGCCTCGCGCGGTCGCCGGAAGGCGCCGGTGAAGAAGATGCGGGCCAGGTGGACCATGATCGACGCGGAGAAGATCAGCGCGGCCCAGTGGTGGACCTGGCGCACGAACAGGCCGCCGCGGACCTCGAAGGAGATGTCGAGGGTCGACGCGAAGGCCTTCGACATGTCCACGCCGCGCAGCGGCTGATAGGCGCCGTTGTAAGTGATTTCGCCCATGGACGGGTCGAAGAACAGCGTCAGGTACACGCCGGTGAGCAGCAGCACTATGAAGCTGTACATCGCGATCTCACCCAGCAGGAACGACCAGTGGGTGGGGAACACCTTGTTCAGCTGTCTGCGGACCGCAGCCGACGGGTGATAGCGCGTATCGATGTCCTCGCCCTGGCGGGCCAGGACATCGCCGATCTTCGGGGGACTCAATTTCGGACTCATGTTGTCGTCCTCTCCCAGAATGCCGGTCCGACGGGCTCGACGAAGTCACCGTTGGCGACCAGATACCCGTTGGTGTCGATGGTGATCGGCAGTTGCGCCAACGCACGCGCGGCCGGCCCGAAAATCGGCTTGGCGAAGTGCAGCGCGTCGAACTGCGACTGGTGGCAGGGGCACAAGATTCGGTAGGACTGCTCCTCGTAGAGCGAGGCGGGGCAACCCAGGTGCGAGCAGACCTTGGTGTAGGCGAAGAACTCGCCGAAGTTGAAGCTCTCCTGGCCCTGCCGCTTGACCACGCGGTTCATGTCGGTGGGCCGAACTCGGATGAGCATCACCGGGTTTCGCACACCCTGGTTGATGGCCCGCAGCTTTTCCTGCGACTCCGGGGTGGTGCCGTCGCCGTCGGACTCCCGCCACGGGAAGACGGTCTCCATGCCGCCGGCGTCGAGGTCCTCGGGGCGCATCTTGACGAACGGGGACGTGGAGGCCGAGCCGGTGGCGCGCGCCAGATAGATGGTCTCGCCGTGGTAGAGCGGGGTCCATCCGGACGTCCACAGCACGGCCTTCTTGCCGTCGGCGGTGGGCACGACCGGCTTCCACGGGTTCTTGATCAGGCCGCCGGCAAACGCGACCAGGGTGGACAGGCCGAACGCGCCCAACCCCATGCCCAGCGACAGGCCGATCAGCTTGCGTCGCCCGACGGTCGAACCCTGATACGCGTCGGCCAGGTTCGCCACCACCGTCTTGCGGTCGACGTCGCGCGAGGCGCCGTCGTGGCGGTCCTGGATCGAAATCTCTTCGGGGATAAAGCGTTTCTGGTACAGGATGACGCCGATCCCGATCGACAGGATCGCCATCCCGAAGGTCAGACCGTACAGCGGGGTGGTCAGGTCGTAGAGAATGCTGCCGCCGGCCTCCTTGGGCTTGTACTCCCACGGCCAGAACAGGAAGATCAGCAGCAGCGCCAGCCCGAAAAAGCCGCCCAGCAAAAGCCAGAGGGCGACGCCGCGTTCGGCGCGCTTCTCGGCTTTAGTGCCCTCGATCGGCCAACGAGGTTCCTTGAACACCGTTTCGACGCCGTCGAGCCTGCCGCCCAGCGCCACCAGTTCCTGCTGCGACATGGCGGCCAGGGCCGCGTCGTTGGGCTCGCGCTCGCCTGCGCCGTGCGGGTTCCCGCCGGTGTCAGAGCCGCGAACGTCTCCCTTGCCACCCACGGCGTCGCTCATGCTCGTGCCCCAATCCACAGTGCCAGCCCGATGGCGGCGACCATCCCGATGATCCAGGCGGCCATGCCCTCGGGTGCGGGCCCGAATCCGCCCAGGCCGTAGCCGCCCGGCTGGCGCTCCTCGGTGACGGCCTTGATGTAGCCGATGATGTCCTTCTTGGCCTCGAAGGACAGCTGGCGGTCGGAGAACTTCGGCATGTTCTGCGGGCCGGTTCGCATGGCCGCCAGGATCTGCTGTTCGTTGGCGGGCTCGAGGTCCGGCGCGTACTTACCCGACGACAGCGCCCCGCCCTTGCCGGTGAAGTTGTGGCACGAGGAGCAGTTCAGCCGGAACAGGTCGCCGCCGCGGCCCAGGTCCTCGCCGCGCAGCGAGCGCATCGCCAGGCTGCCGTCCGGGTTGCGCACCGTGGTGGGGCCGCCGCCGTTGGCCTGGACATAGGCGCCCAGCGCGTCGACCTGCGCCTCGTCGAAGATCGGTTCCTTGCGCGGGGCCTGGGCCTCGCCGGTCATCGCGGGCATCCGGCCGGTCGACACCTGGAAGTAGACGGCTTCCTCGCCGACACCGATCAGGCTCGGCCCGCGGTCGCGGACACCCTGCAGGTTGGCGCCGTGGCAGGACACGCACGACGTGTCGAACAGCTGCTTGCCGGTGCGCAGCAGCGCCGAGTTCGACTCGTCGGCGACGGCCACCTGGGGCCGCGGGGTCAGGATCGCGGCCAGGCCGCCGGCGATGGTCAGCGCGATCAGCAGCAGCAGGCCACCGGACAGCCGGCGACGCAGCCGCCGCCGCGAGCGGTCCCGCTGCCCTTTTGGCGATTTGACCGCACCGGATCGGGTAGATCCCAGTTTCTTCAACCCAGCACTCCTGTCCCGTCTTGTATTCGGAGCCGCCTGCTCATCGGATGAAATAGATCACGGCGAACAGCGCGATCCACACGATGTCGACGAAATGCCAGTAGTACGAGACGACGATGCTGGCCGTCGCCTGCGCCGGGGTGAACTTGCTCATCGCGGTGCGGGCCAGCAGGAAGATGAAGGCGATCAGGCCGCCGGTGACGTGCAGGCCGTGGAACCCGGTCGCCAGGTAGAACACGCTGCCGTAGGCGCTTCCGGGGATGGTCGTCCCGTGCGTTGCCAGGTGGAAGTACTCGTAGCCCTGGCCGCAAATGAAGAACAGGCCCATCAGGAAGGTCAGCACGTACCAGCGGCGCAGGCCGAACACGTCGCCACGCTCGGCGGCGAACACCCCCATCTGGCAGGTAAACGACGACGCGATCAGCACCAATGTGACCGGGACGGCCTGGTAGAGGTTTAGCTCGGTCGGTGGCGGCGGCCACTTCCCGCCCGATTGGGCGCGAGCGGTGAAGTACATCGCGAAGAGGCCAGCAAAGAACATCAGCTCGCTGGAAAGCCAAACGATGGTGCCGACGCTGACCATGTTGGGTCGGTTCAGCGAATGCACCCGCGACGTAATTGCAGTACCCGAAGTCCCGGCAGCGCTGGTCACATCCGCAAGTATGACGCTTTGTAGTTGTTGAACTCCACCCGGGGCGGCATTTGATGTCTGGCGCGTCGCGGTCGCGGGCGCGGCGGGCAGCTCGCGGCACGGTTGGGGCAGCTGTGGTCGGCGTGGGACCATCGGCGCGTGGCTTTGTCATCTGGGGCTTCGTCGTCCGGGGCTTCGTCGTCCGGGGCTTCGTCGTCTGGGGCGTCCACGACATCGTGGCCGCGGGTGCTGTCTCGCCTGACGGGTGGTCAGGACCTGACGCGCGGGCAGGCCGCCTGGGCCATGGACGAGATCATGGCCGGCGCCGCGACCCCGGCCCAGATCGCGGCCTTCGCGGTGGCGCTGCAGGTGAAGGGGCCGACGTCGGCCGAAGTCATCGAGCTGGCCGAGGTCATGCTCGACCACGCGTTGCCGATGCCGGCCGGCGCCGTCCGCGACGACACCGTCGACATCGTCGGCACCGGCGGCGACGGCGTCAACACCGTGAACCTGTCCACGATGGCCGCGATCGTGGTCGCGGCCGCGGGTGTGCCGGTGGTCAAACACGGCAACCGGGCGGCCTCGTCGTTGTCCGGCGGGGCCGACACGCTCGAGGCGCTCGGGATTCGGATCGACCTCGGGCCCGAGGAGGTCGCACGCAGCCTCGCCGAGGTCGGCATCGGGTTCTGCTTCGCGCCGTTGTTCCACCCGTCCTACCGGCACACGTCTGCGGTGCGCCGCGAGATCGGCGTGCCGACGGTGTTCAATCTGCTTGGGCCGCTTACCAATCCGGCCAGGCCGCGGGCCGGGTTGATCGGCTGCGCGTTCGAGGACCTCGCCGAGGTGATGGCGGGCGTGTTCGCCGCCCGCCGGTCCAGTGTGCTGGTGGTGCACGGTGACGACGGGCTCGACGAGTTGACGACCACCACCACCAGCACGATCTGGCGGGTGCAGGCCGGGACGGTGGACAGGCTGACGTTCGATCCGGCCGGATTCGGTTTCCCGCGAGCCGATCTCGACGACTTGTTGGGCGGCGACGCGCAGGCCAACGCGGCGGAGGTGCGTGCGGTGTTGACGGGCGGCAAGGGCCCGGTGCGCGACGCCGTCGTCCTGAATGCCGCCGGGGCGATCGTCGCCCACGCCGGTTTATCCAGTCGCGCTGAATGGTTGCCGGCGTGGGAGGACGGGTTGGCGCGCGCCTGCGCGGCCATCGATTCCGGTGCGGCCGAACACCTGCTCGCGCGATGGGTGCGGTTCGGCCAGCAGTTCTGATTCCCGCAGCGCCTGCGCCGAGAACTGTTCCGCGGCCAGTCGTGCCGAGCGCGCCGAGGCGGCCCACGCCGACCAGGCGCCCGCCGAGCGCAGCGGGGAGGCCCACCCCTCCTCCGACTCGGCCGTGACCCGAACGATGCGCACCCCGGGCGTCGTCAACCAGCGCGTGATCAGCGCGGTCTCCTCGACGAGCGCGCCGCCCAGCGGGGCCGGTGTGGGCAGAATCGCTTGTGCCCCAGCAACGATCGCATCGACGACCGGCATTGGCGGCACCCCGCGCTTGGCGCGGCCGGCCGCCGCGAGCTGGCCATGACGGACGACGGCCAGGTGATAGCCGCCCTCGCCGTCGGGCGCGGCGGCGATCAGCTCGGGCAACGCGGCCAGGGCGCGCAGCCGCTGACCGCGCCACAGCGTCTCGACCGCGGTGACGGTGCGGTCACGCAGGCGCGCGGCGCTCTCGAAGTGATGCCGCTCGGCCAGCGCGCCGACCTGGTCCACGGCCGAGGCCAGCGCGCTGTTGTCGACGCCGTCGACCAGCGCCGCGACCCGCGCCACGGCGGCGGCGTACTGGGTGGCGGTGACACCGCGCGTGGCCGGGCACGGCGACACCTCGGCCTCGGCACACAGCGGCCCGTGCAGGGCCGTGCGACCCAGCCGGTTGGTGCAGGTTCGCAGCCCGGTGAACCGGGCCAGCAGGGCGGCCGTGTCGGCGGCATCGGCGCGGGCGCGGAACGGGCCGACGGCACGGTCGTGCCGCGGCGCCCGCACCACCGCCAGCCTGGGAAACGCCTCCTCGGTCAGTGCCACCCACCACCAGCGCTGCGGGAACCTCGACCGCCGGTTGTACGGCGGGGCGTGCGCGGCCAGCAGTCGCAGCTCACGCACGCCGGCCTCCAGCGCGTGGGCGCACTCGACGTGATCGACCGCGCCGGCCAGCGCGACCATCTCCTTCATGCGGCCCCGGGGGTCGGCGCCGGTGAAGTACTGGCCGACCCGGCGCCGCAGGTCGACGGCGGTGCCGATGTAGAGCACCTCGCCCGACGGCCCGCGGAAGAGATACACCCCCGGCCGCCGCGGCAGGCCTTCGGCGAGCACCCGCTTGCGGCGCTGCGTGGGGGTGACGTCGGGGAGGTAGGCGCGCAGGTCGGCGTAGGTGTGCACGCCCTGGTTGCCTACTCGTTCGATGAGGGCGTGCAACACGTCGACGGTGGCGCGCGCATCGTCCAGGGCGCGGTGGGTGGGCTGGGTGGCGACGGCGAACAGCCGCGCCAGCGCCCCCAGCCGCACGCTGGGGGCTTCCTCACGGCTGAGCACCCGGCGGGCCAGCCGGACGGTGCACAGCACTTGCGGCCGCGGCCAACGGATTTCGCAATGCTCGGCGGCGGCTTTCAGGAAGCCGACGTCGAAGCCCGCGTTGTGGGCGACCAGCACCGCCCCGTGGTCCAAGCCGGCGAACTCCAGAAACATCGGCAGCACCGCGTCGATGGTCGGCGCGTCGCAGACCATTGCGGTGGTGATGCCGGTCAGCTGCACGATCTGGGGCGGGATGCTGCGCTGGGGATCGACCAGGGTGGCGAACTCGCCGAGTACCACGCCGCCGCGTACCTTGACCGCCCCGATTTCGGTGATGGCGTCGGGCACGGTTCCCTCGGTGCTCTTGGTGCGGCCGCCGGTGGTTTCCAGGTCGACCACGACGAAGGTGGTTTCCCGCAGGGCGAGTTCGTCGGGCGTGAACGGCGACCCCACGGGCGAACCTTCATAGGCGAAGCTCAGCTGAGTCGCACCCCGGGAAGCCACGGCGGTGACGTTAAGCGCGACGACCGACATCCGCGCAGCTCCCACGCCGGGCGCGGGGCCGGGATGCGTCGAAGGGAAACGTGTCGGTGCCCGCGGTTACCGTTCGGGCAGTCCGGCGTGATGTTCGCCCACCCAATTTGCCGGAGCCAGAGCGAGAGGACCGATCCCGATGGCACCAAGAACTGGACCCACCGACCTCGGCATGACGCCGCCGGACCCGGGGACGCCGGTGGTGATCGACTGCGACGATTGCGCGGTGCGCGGCCCCGGCTGCCGCGACTGCGTCGTCAGCGTGATACTCGGGGTCCCGGATACTTTATTGCAGGACGAGCGGGCGGCATTGGAGGTTCTTGCCGAGGTGGGCTTGGCGCCGCGACTTCGCCTCGTCCCGATTCGTCGGGATCGGGGATCTGGTGTAGCCTAATTGCCTTGTCCCACAAAGGTCCTCGGGCCACGCGAAACGATTCACATAGAAATGACAGGATTCTTTCTAATTTCTTAACCGCTCGCTTTGGACAAACGCCGATATCGTTTCGTAACCTGTTTGAGACCTAAACCAGCTCGACGACAACTTTTCGTCGATGGCCGTTTAAGGAAGCAAATCTTGAGGCTTGACTCTAGGTACCCGGTTGCGCGTGTCCTCACACGTTCGGCCATAGGGGCACTAGCTGGCTTCGCGATCTTCTCCGGCGTCATGACCGCCCCCGCGTGGGCAGACCCGGCCGAAGACGCCACGGCAAAACTTCACGAACTGTCCCGCCAGGCCGAGCAGACCACCGAGGCGATGCACAGCGCCCAGCTCGATCTGAACGACAAGCTGGCCGCGCAGCGCGCCGCGGACAAGAAACACAACGACGACCAGGCCGCGGTCGATGCGGCCAAGGCGCATCTGGCGTCGTTTCAGGACTCGGTCAACAAGCTGGCCGCGGCGACCTACATGGGTGGCCGCGTCGACGGCATGGAGGCCATCCTGACCGCCGGCTCACCGCAGGGCCTGATCGACAAGCTGGCCGTGCAGCGGGTGATGGCCACGCAGATGGCCAGCCAGATGAAGAGCTACCGGATCGCCGGGGACCAGGCCGCCAAGGCCGAGCGGGAGTCCGCCAAGTCCGCCGCCGACGCCAAGAGCGCCGCCGAGCAGGCGGCCGCTGTCCGGGCGAGCCTGCAGTCCAAGCAGAGCCAGCTGCAGGTGCAGATCGCGGTCGTCAAGTCGCAATACCTCTCGTTGACCGCCGATCAGCGCACCGCGCTGGCCAATCCGGCACCCGCGGCCGCGCCGGGCCCCGGGGCCCCGGCACCGGACGCGGCGCCCCCGGGCGCGGTTCCCGGGCAGGCGCCGGGCGAGGTTCCGCCCCCCGGTGGATTGCCCGGCATGCCCGGCATGCTGCCCCCGGGCGGCGTGGGCGGCGTGGGCGGCGGTGACCGCGCGACCGTCGTGCAGGCGGCGTTGACCCAGGTCGGTTCGTCCTATGTGTGGGGCGGCGCCTCACCCGGGGCGTTCGATTGCTCCGGGTTGGTGATGTGGGCGTTCCAGCAGGCCGGCATCTCGCTGCCGCACTCCAGCCAGGCGCAGGCCCAGGGCGGTCAGCCGGTGGCGCTGTCGGACCTGCAGCCCGGCGACGTGGTGACCTTCTACAACGACGCGTCGCACAGCGGCATCTACGTCGGCGACGGCATGGTGATCCATTCCTCCACCTACGGCGTGCCGGTGCGTGTGGTGCCCATGGGCGCGGCAGGCCCGATCCACGACGCCCGCCGTTACTAGAGACCCTCGACCGCGGCGCCGGCGGCTCCCCGTCCTGCTGGCCTGGGTGTTCGTCGTCGAGCTGCTGGTGGCCGCCGCGGTGCCGTTCGACGCCGCGCGGGAAAGCCGGATCCGGCCCGCCCAACTGGTCACGCCCGCCCGCAGCCAGATCAGCGCGTCGACGAAGTCGATCACCGTCGGCGGCCGCACCGTCCGGCTGCTGGGCCTCGGCGGTCCGGCCAGTGACCGGTTGCTGTCCCGGGTGGCGTCGGGCATGGGCGCGGCGATCGCCGCGGTGGAGTCGTTCTGGGGCGTCGACTGGACCCGCGAGATCTCGGTGGTCGCGGCGGGTACCGACGAGGAGTTTCGCGCGGCCGCCGGCGGGGGACCGGCGTCCCAGTGGGCCGATATCGCGGCCGTGACGGTCGTCGACCATGTTGATCCCGTTCGCCGGGTCGCTGTCGGCCAGCGGATTGTGTTCGCACCGGGCGCGGCCAACATGAGCGCCGCATCATTGCCAATCGTGTTGGCCCACGAGCTTTTTCACTACGCCGCGCGCGCCGACACCGTCGCGGATGCACCGCGCTGGCTCAGCGAGGGGGTCGCCGATTTCGTGGGCCGCCCACCGGCGCGGGTGCCCGCCGACGCGTTGCTCCCCATGACGCTGCCCACCGACAGCGACCTGGACGTGCCGGGGGAGCAGCGCTCGTTGGCCTATGACCGCGCCTGGTGGTTCGCGCGGTTCGTGGCCGACGACTACGGACCGCCGAAACTGCGCGACCTGTACCTGGCCACCTGCGGCATCAGGCACGCCGACATGGCCACCGCCAGCCAGGACGTGCTGGGCACCAGCCCGGCGGGCCTGCTCACGCGCTGGCATCAGTGGCTGACCCACTAGGGCCGGGTCGCCGCGCTCCGACCGTGTGCACGGTCTGCACGGTCGCCAGGCTAGCCTGACGCAGGTGAGTCGGGTCCTGCTGGTAACCAACGACTTTCCGCCCCGGCCGGGCGGCATCCAGTCGTACCTCGGTGAGTTCGTCGGCCGGCTCGTCGACGCCGGGTCGCATTCGGTGACGGTGTACGCGCCGCAGTGGAAGGGCGCCGACGCCTACGACGAGGCCGCCTGCTACCGGGTGGTGCGCCACCCGGGCACGCTGATGCTGCCCGGACCCGCGGTCGACACCCGGATGCGGCGGCTGATCGGCGAGTTCGGCATCGACGCCGTCTGGTTCGGCGCGGCCGCCCCGCTGGCGCTGCTGGCCCAGCGCGCCCGCGGGGCCGGGGCGACCCGGGTGGTGGCCAGCACGCACGGCCACGAGGTCGGCTGGTCGATGCTTCCGGTCGCGCGCTCGGTGCTGCGCCGCATCGGCGACGACACCGACGTCGTCACGTTCGTCAGCCGCTATACCCGGTCCCGGTTCGCGCCGGCCTTCGGCCCCAAGGCCTCGCTGGAATACCTGCCGTCCGGGGTGGACACCGACCGGTTCCGGCCCGATCCGGCGGCCCGGGCCGAACTGCGTCACCGCTACGGGCTGGGAGAGCGGCCCACCGTGGTGTGCGTGTCCCGGCTGGTGCCGCGCAAAGGGCAGGACATGCTCATCAAGGCGTTCCCGTCGATCCGGCGACGGGTCCCCGGCGCCGCCCTGGTCATTGTCGGCGGTGGCCCCTACGCGGACCCGCTGCGCGCACTGGCCCGCGACTGCGGGGTGGCCGACGACGTGACGTTCACCGGCGGGGTACCGGCCGCCGAGTTGCCCACGCACCACGCGCTGGCCGACGTGTTCGCGATGCCGTGCCGCACCCGCGGCGCCGGGCTGGATGTCGAAGGACTGGGCATCGTATTCCTCGAGGCGTCGGCGACCGGCGTGCCGGTCATCGCCGGAAATTCCGGCGGAGCTCCAGAAACGGTGCAGCACAACAAGACCGGACTGGTGGTGGATGGCCGCGAGGTGGACCAGATCGCCGACGCCATCACCGAATTGCTGACCGATCGCGACCGGGCCGCGGCGATGGGCGCGGCCGGGCGCGACTGGGTGACGGCCCAGTGGCGCTGGGACACCCTGGCGCAACGGTTGGGGACGCTGCTCGGCTGAGCGGCGCTACTCGGACTGGTAGATGGCCTCGATGTCGGAGGCGAACTTCTCGGCCACCACGTTGCGCTTGACCTTCATCGTCGGCGTCAGTTCACCGGTGTCCTCGGTGAAGTCCACCGGCAGGATGCGGAACTTGCGGATCGACTCCGCGTGCGACACCGCCTGATTGGCGTCCTTGATGGCCGCGTCCACCTCGGCGACCAGGTCGGGATCGGTGGCCAGATCGCCCACCGACGCGCCGGCCCCCTTCTGGTTGCGCTGCTTCCAGCCGTCGAACGCTTCCGGGTCGATGGTGATCAACGCGCCGATGAACGGCTTGTTGTCCCCGACCACCATCGCCTGACTGATCAACGGGTGGGCGCGCAGCCGGTCCTCCAGCACGGCCGGCGCGACGTTCTTGCCGCCCGCGGTCACGATGATCTCCTTCTTGCGCCCGGTGATCTTCAGGAAGCCGTCCTCGTCGAGCACGCCCAGATCGCCGGTCTTGAACCAGCCGTCGGTGAAGGCGTCGCTGGTGGCCTGCTCGTTGCGCCAGTAGCCGCTGAACACGACGCCGCCGCGCACCAGCAGTTCGCCGTCGTCGGCGATGCGCATGCTGTTGCCGGGCACCAGCGTTCCGACCGTCCCGATCTTGACGTTGCCGACCTGATTGACGGTGATCGCCGAGCTGGTCTCGGTCAGGCCGTAGCCCTCGTGAATGGTCAGGCCCACGCCGCGGTAGAAGTGCCCCAGCCGCGAGCCCAGCGGAGCGCCGCCGGACACGGCCGCGTGGCAGTCTCCGCCCAGCGCGGCGCGGAGTTTGGTGTACACCAGCCGGTCGAACAGGGCATGCTTGGCGCGCAGCGCGAGCCCGCGGCGGCCGCGATCCTGCGCCTCGCTCCAGTCGACGGCGGTCTGCACGGCCGCCGCGAAGATCTTGCCCTTGCCGTCGTTCGCGGCGTTCTGCTCGGCCGTGTTGTAAACCTTCTCGAACACCCGCGGGACCGACACCACCACCGTCGGTTTGAACACGGCGAACAGCGGGACCAGGTTCTTGATGTCGCTGGTGAATCCGACGGTGACCTTGTTGGCGAACGCGGACAGCGTCAGGGAGCGCGCCAGCACGTGTGCCAGCGGCAGGAAAACCAGCAGCCGCTGACCCTCGTCGAGCAGTGTCGGCAGGCTCTCCTTGGCGCCGCGGGTCTCGTACAGCAGATTCGAGTGCGTCAGCTGGCAGCCCTTGGGCCGGCCGGTGGTGCCCGAGGTGTAGATGAGCGTCGCCGGATCCTCGGCCCGCAGCGCCTCGAGGCGGGCGGTGAGCTCGGCCGGTTCCACCTCTGCGCCGGCCTCCACCAGCTGGTCGAGCGCCTTGGGGCCCGAACCGTCGATGTGCAGCACGCGGCGCAGCGACGGCAGTTCGGCGGTCAGCTCGGTGACCATCGCCGCGTGCTCGTCGGTCTCGGCGAACGCCAGCACCGCCTCCGAGTCCTGCAGCACCCAGCGCACCTGCTCGGCCGACGACGTCTCATAGATGGGCACGGTGACCGCGCCGACCGCCAGGATCGCCAGGTCGAGGATCGCCCACTCGTAACGGGTGGCCGAGAAGATGGACACCCGGTCGCCGGCCTGCACGTCCAGGGAGATCAAACCGAGTGCGGCGGAGCGGATCTGGTCAGCCGCCTCTGCGCAGGTGACGTCGGTCCACTCGCCGTCGACTTGACGTTGGTAGATGACGAAGTCGGGGTCATCGCGCTCGTGTTCGAAGACCATCGCCGCGATGTTGTCGTGTTCGCCGACGGTGAAGCGGGCGGGGACGCTGTACTCACGCACTCTTATGACCTCGATTTGACCTCGTGGAGATTCCCGGGAGCGGGTTGCTGTTGACCAGCCTAATCCGCGCGTTGACCCAGCCCCGCCGGAGTCGGGCGGGCCGGGGCGGCGATTGCCCGCGCGACGAGCGGCCCGCCCTGAGCGGGGTGCCGCCGGCCGGTGTGTGAAGCTGTGGTCATGAACAGCATCCAGATCGCGGATGAGACGTTTGTCGCCGCCGACGGCGCACGGGTGGGCGCCGCGGTCGCCGATCAGTCGAGCTGGCGCCGCTGGTGGCCGGACCTGCGGCTGGAGGTCGTCGAGGATCGCGGGGAGAAGGGCATCCGGTGGTCGGTCACCGGCGCGCTGACCGGCACCATGGAGATCTGGCTGGAACCGTCGCTGGACGGCGTCGTGCTGCACTACTTCTTGCACGCCGAGCCGACCGGGGTGGCGGCCTGGCAGCTGGCCAAGCTGAATCTGGCGAAGATGACGCACCGCCGTCGGGTGGCGGGAAAGAAAATGGCCTTCGAGGTCAAGACGACACTGGAACGTTCACGTTCGGTCGGAGTTTCTCCGGTAGTTTAGCCGGGTCAGGTCCGCGCGGGGAGTACCGTGTCGGACCGGGACTTGCGGGATCCCCCACATCGGAGGGGTCGATCCGTTCGCAGGAGAGAGGGCAGCAACCAGGTGGCGGAGAAGACGACGCAAACCATCTACATCGAAGCCGACCCGGACACCGTGATGCGGGTGATCGCGGATATCGATTCCTATCCGCAGTGGATCTCGGAGTACAAGGAAGCCGAGGTTCAGGAGAAGGACGCCGACGGCTACCCCAAAGTGGCGCGGATCGTCATGGACGCCACGGTGCTCAAGGACACGATGGTGATGTCCTACGAGTGGCCCAAGGATCGCCAATCGGTGAGCTGGACGCTGGTGTCGAGCTCGCTGCTGCGTGCCCTTGAAGGCTCTTATCGGTTGGCGGCCAAGGGGTCTGGCACCGAAGTCACCTACGAACTCTCCGTTGACCTGGCCATGCCGATGATCGGCCTGCTCAAGCGCAAGGCCGAGCGCCGGCTGACCGACACCGCGTTGAAGGATCTCAAGAAACGAGTCGAGGCTGAGTGAGTCCACTGAATTCCGAGCGCCCGCCCCGGCCCGGATCAGCCTTTTCGTCGGCAAAGGCGGGGTAGGGAAATCCACCCTGGCTTGCGCCACCGCCGTCGGCGCGGCAAGCGCCGGGCAGCGAGTGCTTGTGGTCTCCACCGACCAGGCGCATTCGCTGGGTGACGTCCTCGGCGTTCCCGTTTCGCCGAGTCAGGGCGAACGGGTGCGGGTGTTCGCCGACCTCGAAACCGGCCACGCGGAGTCCGGTGGCGGGTTTCTCGACGCGCTGGCATTGGACACCCTGGCCCTGCTCGAGGCCCGGTGGCATGACGTCGTGGCGACACTGGACCGGCGCTTTCCCGACTCGGAATTGAGCACCATTGCGCCCGAAGAGCTTTCGGCTCTGCCGGGGGTTCAGGAAGTGCTCGGCCTGCACGCGGTCGGCGAGCTGGCCCGCTCCGGGGAGTGGGACCGCGTGGTGGTCGACTGCGCGTCGACCGCCGATGCCCTGCGGATGCTGACGTTGCCCGCCACCTTCGGGCTGTATGTCGAGCGGGCGTGGCCGCGGCACCGCCGGCTGTCGGTGACCGCCGACGACGCCCGGTCGGCGGCGGTGGTCGCGCTGCTCGAGCGGATCAGCTCAAGCGTGGAGTCGCTTGGCGCGCTGCTCACCGACGGTGATCTGGTCGGTGCGCACCTGGTGCTGACCCCCGAGCGGGTGGTCGCGGCCGAGGCGGCCCGAACGCTGGGGTCGCTCGCCCTGATGGGGGTGCGCGTCGAGGAGCTGATCGTGAATCAGGTTCTGCTGCAAGACGACTCGTACGAGTATCGCAACCTGCCCGAGCACCCCGCCTTCTACTGGTACACCGAGCGCATCGCCGAGCAGCAAACCGTGCTCGACGAGCTCGACGCCACCATCGGTGAGGTGGCGCTGGTGATGACCCCGCACCTGTCCGGCGAGCCGATCGGTCCCAAGGCGCTGAGCGGGCTGCTCGACGCCGCGCGTCGCCGGGGCGGCGCGGCGCCGCCGGGACCGCTGCGGCCCACCGTGGACCTCGAATCCGGGACGGGACTAGGGTCCATCTACCGAATGCGGCTAGCGTTGCCGCAACTCGATCCGTCGGCCCTGACGCTGGGCCGCGTCGACGACGATCTGATCATCAGCGCCGGGGGACTGCGGCGCAGGGTTAGGTTGGCGTCGGTACTTCGGCGGTGCACGGTGCTGGACGCACATCTGCGGGGTAGCGAGCTGACGGTGCGTTTTCGACCAGATCCGGAGGTGTGGCCGAAGTGAGTGGGGCTCATTCCGACATCGGTCCGGAACTGCGCAGGCTCGCCCAGACGATCCTGGACGGCATCGACCCCGCGGTGCGCGCGGCGGCGGCGCTGACGGCCGGCGCGGGGGTCGGCACCGGCAAGTGCCAACAGGTCTGGTGCCCGGTGTGCGCGCTGGCCGCGTTGGCGACCGGCGACCAGCACCCGTTGCTGACCGCGATCGCCGACCACAGCATCGCCCTGCTCGAGGTGATTCGGAGCATCCTCAACGACGTCGACCGCTCTGCCAAGCCGACACCGGAGCCGCCGCCGGACGGCCCGCCCGGCGGCGGACCGGGCGCGCCGGTCGACGCCAAGGACTCGCCGCCGCGGACCCGTTATCAGTCCATCCCGGTCACGCTCGAGGAGTGAGCGCGCTGCGTCGCAGGTGGTCGGTTCGGGTGGGGATGGGTACAGTTGGCGCAGAACATCAGCGGTATAGCCGAGAGGGAGGGCCATGTGGTACTGGCTATTCAAGTACGTGCTCCTCGGCCCGCTGCTTTCACTGCTGGGACGCCCGAAAGTTGAAGGCCTAGAACACGTTCCGAATTCGGGACCGGTGATCCTGGCCAGCAACCACCTGGCGGTGATGGACAGCTTCTACCTTCCGCTGGTGGTGCGGCGCCGAATCACGTTCCTGGCCAAGTCGGAATATTTCACCGGCACCGGCCTCAAGGGCTGGTTCCAGCGTTGGTTCTTCACCGCCGTCGGTCAGGTGCCGATCGACCGCACCGACGCCGACAGTGCCCAGGCCGCGCTGAACACCGCGCAGCAGGTGCTGAGCCAGGGCAAGTTGCTGGGCATGTATCCCGAGGGCACGCGGTCGCCGGACGGCCGGCTGTACAAGGGCAAGACGGGCCTGGCGCGCCTGGCCCTGGAGACCGGAGTCCCGGTGATCCCGGTCGCGATGATCGGCACCAACGTCGTCAACCCGCCCGGGACGAACATGCTGCGGTTCGGCCGGGTCACCGTCCGCTTCGGCAAGCCGATGGACTTCTCCCGGTTCGACGGCATGGCCGGCAACCGCTTCATCGAACGCGCCGTCACCGACGAAGTGGTCTACGAGCTGATGGGGCTGTCCGGCCAGGAGTACGTCGACATCTATGCGGCGAGCCTGAAGAAGGGCGGTGACGGCGCCGCGTCCGACGGCGAGGCGGCCCGGATCCCCGAGACGGCCGCGGGTTAGCCGACGGCGGTCACCGGCGTCAATTGCTGCGGAGCGGCATCCCGCGAAACTCCGCGGGCGGCGACGGTGAACCCGACCGTGACGATCACCGCCAGCGCCCACCACACGTAGGACATCCCGGCGAGCTGCCGCCACCAGACCGCGCTGGCCTCGTGGTGCTTGGGAAGCAGGTCGATCGGCGACCAGCGCGTCAGCGCCACCCCGACGGCGCTGATCACCATCAGCGCCGCGTTGCGGCGCCGCCAGCCGACAATCCCCGTCACCAGCACCGCCGGCAGCACCCAGACCCAGTGGTGCGACCAGGACACCGGCGACACCACCAGCCCGAACAGCGCGACGCACACCAGCGCGAGGGTGGGCTCGTCGGCGCGCAGCACCCGTCGCATCGCCCACACGGTCACCGCCAGCACCAGCAGCGACGCGGCCACCCAGAGCAGGCGCTCCTGCTGTCCCAGCCCCAGCCGGGCCAGGGCGCCGGCGATGTTCTGGTCGGTGTTCAACGACGCGGAGCCGATCCGGTCGGTGTGATGAACGGTGTGCGTCCAGTACTCCCAGGAGTCGTCCCAGGCCAGGGCGAAACCGAGCAGCGTCGCCCCCACGAACGACACCAGCGCGGTCAGCGCCGCGCGGTTGTCGCGCCGCAGCAGGAAATAGAGCAGGAACACGGCCGGGGTCAACTTCAGCGCCATGCCCAGACCCAGCAGCAGCCCGCGCGGCCACGGCGTGCGTCGCGGCAGACAGTCGGCGATCACCAGCGTCATCAGCACGACGTTGATCTGACCGAAGGCGAAGTTCGAGCTGATCGGTTCCAGCCAGACCGTCGCCCCCGCCGCGATGACGATCGCCAGCCACCACCGCCGCAGCCAGGCCGGGCCGGGCAGCGTCGTCGATGCGCTCCAGACGTCGAGGCGGGTCAGCACGATCACGGTCGACACGACCAGCAGCACCAGCGTCAGGGCGGTGATCGCCACGCTGGCGGTGGGCATGTGCATCCAGGCGAACGGGCAGAACACGATGGCGGCCAGCGGCGGATAGGTGAAGGGCAGATCCACGATCGGGGTGTGGAACAGCACGTCCCCGCGGTACAGCGGGTGGCCGTCCATCCAGGCCCGGGCGCCCATCTGATAGACGTCGATGTCGATGCGGTAGGGCGTGTGCCCGAACAGCTGCCACGCCGCGTAACTCAGCCCCGCGGCGGCCGCCAGCCAGGCCAGCCCCCACCACAGCGCCCACCCGGGACCACTTCTGCTGGGAAAGCCCACGCCGGGCGCCTGCCGTGTACTCATGTCGCACAACAGCGTAATGGGTGTCGCGGCCCCGACCCGCCTGGTGCAGCGCGGGTCCCACGGGCCCGGCGCCCACAGGCGTAGGTTTCAAGGGTGCTCCATTCGTTCGCGGCCGAGGTGACCCGATGGTTTGCACACGACATCCACGACCGCGGCCACCTGCCGTTACTGTGCTGCCTGGTCGCCTTCATCCTGACGTTCTTCGTCACGCGAACGTTCGTGCGTTTCATCCGTCACCGCGCCGATACCGGCCGGCCCGCGCGGTGGTGGCACCCGCGCAACGTTCACGTCGGGGGAGTGCACATCCACCACGTGACGTTCGGGGTGGTGCTGACCCTGCTCTCCGGTCTGATGTTGGTCACGTTGTCCATCGACGGTCATGAACCTGAGTTCATCATTGCCGCAACGCTTTTCGGGATCGGGGCCGCCCTGGTCCTGGACGAGTACGCGCTGATCCTGCACCTGTCCGACGTCTACTGGTCCGAGGACGGGCGCACCTCGGTGGACGCGGTGTTCGCCGCGGTGGCGGTGGCCGGGCTGTTGATCATGGGTCTGCACCCGCTGATGTTCTTCCTGCCGATCTGGCACGGCACCGACTCGGCGGCGCTGCGGGCCGTGGTGGCCGGCGCCATGGCGCTGACACTGCCGCTGGCCGTCGTGGTGGTGCTCAAGGGCAAGGTGTGGACCGGCCTGCTGGGCATGTTCCTGGTCATCCTGCTGGTCATCGGCGCCATCCGGCTGTCCCGCCCGCACGCCCCCTGGGCCCGGTGGCGCTACTCCAGGCAACCGGACAAGATGCGCCGCGCGCTGCAGCGCGAGCGGACGCTGCGCCGCCCGGTGGTGCGGGTCAAGCTGTACCTGCAGTGCGCAATCGCCGGCACACCGCGGATGCCCGACGAACGCACGGTCGACGCCACGCTCGACCACGAGATCCACCCGGCGCCGGCGCCCACCGGGCCCATCCTGATCAGTCGCTGACGTTGTCCCTAAGCTTTTGAGGTGCGGTATTTCTACGACACCGAGTTCATCGAGGACGGCCGCACCATCGAGCTGATCTCGATCGGGGTGGCCGCCGAAGACGGCCGCGAGTACTACGCGGTGTCCACGGAATTCGACCCCGAGCGCGCCGGGCCCTGGGTGCGCGCCAACGTGCTGCCCAAGTTGCCGGCCCCGGCATCGCAGCTGTGGCGCTCCCGCCGCCGGATCCGGGAAGACCTGGAGGAGTTCTTCGGGGTCGGCGGCACCGAGCCGATCGAACTGTGGGCGTGGGTGGCGGCCTACGACCACGTGGCGCTGTGCCAGCTCTGGGGAACCATGCCGGAGTTGCCGCGATCCATTCCCCGCTTCACCCGTGAACTGCGGCAACTGTGGGAAGACCGGGGCAGCCCGCGGATGCCGCCGCGGCCGACGGATGCCCACGACGCGCTGGTCGACGCCCGCGATCAGCTCCGCAGATACCGGCTCATCACAGCCGGGGACCCAGACGCCGGGTGGGACGCGCCCGCGGAGTCGCGTTCGCGCTGATCAACCTTGACCAGCGGCGTCGGCGCCCCGGCTACGATGGACCGATGAACTGGACCGTCGACATACCGATCGACCAGCTGCCGCCGTTGCCGCCGCTGCCGACCGATCTGCGGGCGCGGTTGGACTCCGCGCTGGCCAAACCGGCCGCCCAGCAGCCCAGTTGGAACGCCGACCAGGCGGCGGCGATGCGTAAGGTCCTGGAGAGCGTGCCGCCCGTGACGGTGCCGTCGGAGATCGTCCGGTTGCAGGACCAGCTGGCCCAGGTGGCCCGGGGTGAGGCGTTCCTGCTGCAGGGCGGCGACTGCGCGGAGACGTTCACCGAGAACACCGAACCCCACATTCGCGGCAACGTGCGCACCCTGTTGCAGATGGCGGTGGTGCTCACCTATGGCTCGAGCATGCCGGTGGTGAAGGTGGCCCGCATCGCGGGGCAGTACGCCAAGCCGCGCTCGGCCGACATCGACGCGCTGGGGCTGAAGTCCTACCGCGGCGACATGATCAACGGTTTCGCGCCGGACGCCGCGGTGCGCGAGCACGACCCGTCGCGGCTGGTGCGCGCCTACGCGAACGCCAGCGCGGCGATGAACCTGGTTCGCGCGCTGACGTCGTCGGGACTGGCCTCGCTGCACCTGGTGCACGACTGGAACCGGGAATTCGTCCGGACCTCGCCGGCCGGCGCCCGTTACGAGGCGCTGGCCACCGAGATCGATCGCGGGCTGCGCTTCATGAGCGCCTGCGGGGTGGCCGACCGCAACCTGCAGACCGCCGAGATCTATGCCAGCCATGAGGCTTTGGTGCTCGACTACGAGCGGTCCATGCTGCGCCTGGCCGAAAGCGACAGCGGCGACCCGCAGCTGTACGACTTGTCGGCGCACACCGTCTGGATCGGTGAGCGCACCCGCCAGCTCGACGGGGCGCACGTCGCCTTCGCCGAGGTGATCGCGAACCCGATCGGCGTCAAGATCGGCCCGACGATCACCCCGGAGCTGGCCGTCGAATACGTCGAGCGGCTCGACCCGCACAACAAGCCAGGCCGGCTGACCTTGGTGAGCAGGATGGGCAACAACAAGGTTCGCGACCTGCTGCCCCCGATCGTGGAGAAGGTCCAGGCCACCGGGCACCAGGTGATCTGGCAGTGCGACCCGATGCACGGCAACACCCACGAATCGTCGAACGGCTACAAGACCCGACACTTCGACCGCATCGTTGACGAGGTGCAGGGCTTCTTCGAGGTGCACCGCGCGCTGGGCACCCACCCCGGCGGCATCCACGTCGAGATCACCGGCGAGAACGTCACCGAGTGTCTGGGTGGGGCGCAAGACATTTCGGACACCGACCTGGTCGGACGCTACGAAACCGCCTGCGATCCAAGGCTGAACACCCAGCAGTCGCTGGAGTTGGCGTTCCTCGTCGCCGAGATGCTGCGCGACTGAGCGCCCCGCGCGGCCCTGCTACAGCAATCCGTTGAGGTTGCTCCCGACGGTCCATGCCGCGGTGGCGACCAGCCCGGTGATCGCCAGGACCAGCGCCACCCAGACCAGCACCATGCGCCGGTTGTGCTGGCGCGCCCACACGAATTCGCTTATCGGAATGCCCGCGAATTCGCCTGCGACAGACTCGTATTCGTAATCATCCTCGGGTTCGTCGTCGGTGCGGCCCGGGCGTTCCGGCTCCGCCCAGTCCTCGGGACCCCTCGTCATCTGACGCGTGGGCTGACGCACCGGCGCCGGGTCGTCGGGCCGGGGTTGCTGCGCGGCGGCGGGCCGCTGGCCCATCGGGCTGTGCTGTAGCGCCCTGTGGTGTAGCGCTGCCGACCGGTGTTGCGCGGAGTTGCGCGGCGCCGGCACCCGAAAGGCCGGCAGCGCAAGCTCATCGGCGATCGCGTCGAGGTCGGCGCGCATCTGGGTCGCGTCGGCGTAGCGATCGGCCGGGTCACGGGCCGTCGCGCGCTCGACGAATTCGTCGAACTGCGCGGGCACACCGTCGATGACGGAGCTGGGCGCCGGCACGTCGGTGTCCAGTCGCTGGTAGGCGAGCGACAACGCCGAGTCGCCGGTGAACGGTGTGCGCCCGGTCAGCAGCTCGTAGGTCATGATGCCCGCGGAGTAGACGTCGCTGCGCGGACTGGCCTCGCCGTCGCGCACCTGCTCGGGCGACAGGTAGGCCGCGGTGCCCAAAATCACGCTGGCGGAGGTGATTCCGGCGGCCGCGACGGCCCGGACCAAACCGAAGTCGGCGATTTTGACCTCGCCGTCGTCGGAGATCAGCACGTTCTCGGGCTTGACGTCGCGATGCACCAGGCCGGCCCGGTGCGCGGCGGCCAGCCCGCCGAGCACCGGTCGAAGCACCGCCGCCACGGCGTACGGCGGCATGGGTCCGCGTTCGCCCAGCAGTTCGCGCAGCGTGCCACCCTCGATCAGTTCCATCACCAGGAACGGGTGCCGCCCGTCCAAGCCCTGGTCATAGACCGCGACCAGCCCGGGATCCTTCATCCGGGCCACGGTTTGGGCCTCCCGCTGGAAGCGGGTCAGGAACTGTTCGTCGCCGGCGTAGCGAGAATCCATCACCTTCACCGCGACGGGACGGTCGAGCCGGGTGTCCAGGCCGCGGTACACCGTTGACGTGCCGCCGCTGGCGATCCGGGACTGGACCAGGTAACGCCCGTCCAGCAACGTGTTGTCCAACGGATCGACCGGCCCGCCCCCGGGTCGGCGACGATCCGGCCCGCCCCGGCCCGGGCCGGGGGCACCTCCCGCTCGTGGGGGAGGGCCGGGCAAATCAGCGTTGGCCACGGGGCCATCGTAGGTGCGCGGCCGTGATTGGCCGGTTGAACACGGGCTCAACGCGGGCATCTGGGCCTACACTTGCCGGGATGAGCAGTATTCCTGCCGGCGACGATGTGCTAGAACCCGACGAGCCGATTTACGACTTGAAGCGGGTCGCCGAACTGCTGGGGGTGCCGGTCACCAAGGTGCACCAGCAACTCCGGGAGGGGCACCTGGTCGCGGTTCGGCGCGACGAGGGACTGGTGGTACCGCAGGTGTTCTTCACCAAGTCCGGTGAGGTGGTCAAAAGCCTGGCGGGATTGCTGACGATCCTGCACGACGGCGGCTATCAGGACACCGAGATCGTGCGCTGGTTGTTCACCCGGGACCCCTCGTTGACGGTCACCCGCGACGGCAGCAGGGACGCCCTCAACAACGCCCGTCCCGTCGACGCCCTGCACGCCCATCAGGCGCGGGAAGTCGTGCGCCGGGCACAGGCGATGGCCTACTGAGCCTGGCCGCTCATCCGGCGGTGACGTCGGCCGGCTCGGCGCGCCGGGCGGGGGCCCGATACAGGCTGTACCCGGCGATCAGCGCGCACACGGTGGCCAGCGAAAAGTGCAGCCACGAGTACATGCCGTGCGAGCCATCGGGTTTGAAGATCACCATCACCCAGGTCGACAGTCCGCCGATGACCGCGACGGCCCGTCGGGACTGCGCCAGCGGGGCCACAATCGCCAGCGGCCACGAGTAGTACCAGGGCAGGGCGGCCGGCACGAACAGCACCACGATCACCATCGACCACGCGATGCCGGTCAGCGCGGCCCGGTCGTCGCGACGGAACCGCCACCACAACAGCGGCAACGCGACCGCGATGATCGCGATGCCGACGAGCCGGGTGACGCGAAGGATCGGATAGAAGCTCACCGGGAAGAACCCGCCGCCGATCGCGTGGATCAGGTTGGCGGCGGCGGTCGGCACGGTCAGCCAGTTGATGATCTTCACCGATCCGGCCAACGCGGTCAGCCACCCCAGGCCGACGCCGGCCACCGCGGACAAGATCGCGAAGACCACGGCGAAGATCAGCAGCGCTGCCGCCGTGGCGGCGAAAAACGCCGGCACCGCCCGGTAACCCCGCCGGTCGCGCAGCTGCCGCATCCACACCCACACCAGGAAGGGCAGTGCGATGCCGGCGGTGGCCTTGACCGCGATGGCGACGGTGATCAGCGTGATGCCCGCGACGGGGCGGCGACCCAGCGTCAGCGCGATGCCGGCGGCCATCAGACCCACCATCAGCATCTCGTTGTGCACCCCGCCCATCAGATGGATGAGCACCAGCGGGTTGAGCACGCAGATCCACAGCGCCGTCGAAGCGTCAGCGCCCAGATGGCGCGCCACCCGGGGGGTGGCCCAGATCAACAGCATCAGGCCGGGCAGCATGCACAGCCGCAGCAACATGGTGCCCGCCACCACGTTGTTGCCCACCAGGATGGTGATGACCTTCGCCACCAGGATGAACACCGGGCCATAGGGTGCGGTGGTGATCGACCAGATCGGACTGACGTTGTCCAGCAAGCTGTTTGGGTTGGCGACCGGACCGACCGCGTACGGGTCCAGCCCGTCGCGCAGCAACGCGCCCTGCGCCAGATAGGAATAGGTGTCGCGGCTGAAGACGGGCACCGACACCAGCAGTGGCGCCAGCCAGAAGCCGGTGGTCGCTTTCATGACGAACTCGGTCGCCTGGCCGGCCAGCACCCGACGGCCCAGGGCCAGCCAGGCGATCAGCATCAGGCCGACGCCAATCCACAACACGATCGACGACAGCACCAGGCCGTGGCCGAACCGCAACCAGGACATGTGCATCGACTCGAGCAGCGGGTCGTGCTGGCGGGTGCTGCCCGCGCCCAGACCGCCAAGGGTGATCAGCACCGAACCCAGCAAGCCCAGCTTCGCCGGGCCGGAGTCGGCGGCGGCGACGAATGCTCTCAGCTGCGAAAACCATTCGCCGCGAGAGGGTTTGGCCGTCGGCGAGTCGGCCGCCGGGGTGTCCGTTGGGGTCGTCATCGGTTAGGCGGACCGGTTCGTGGCCAGCTTGGCCATCTCGGACAGCCCCGCTTTGGCGGCGCTGTTGATGGGCGCAGCGGCCAGCGTGGCCAGCGCCCGCTGGGTCAGCGTCGCGATCCGCTGTTCGGCCGCGGCCAGGGCGCCCACCGACTCGATGACGTCGCGCAGCCGATCCACTTGTGCGTCGGTCAGCCGGGCTCCGATGGAGGTTCGTAACAGGTTGGCCGCCAACGGGTCTGACTTCTCCGCCAGCTCGATGGCCTCGGCCAGCAGCACGGTGCGCTTGCCCGACCGCAGATCATCACCCGACGGCTTGCCGGTCACCGCGGGGTCGCCGTAAACCCCCAGCACGTCGTCGCGCAGCTGAAAGGCCACCCCCAGGTCGGTGCCGAACTGGCTGAAGACGTCGTGGACGTCCGGCCGGTCGCCGGCGGCGGCCGCCCCGAGCTGCAGCGGCCGTGACACGGTGTAACAGGCGGTTTTGAAGGTGTCGACGTTCATCGCCGAGGCGATCGAGGCCGCCGCGCTGGCCTCGGCGACGATGTCGAGGTACTGCCCGCCGAGCACCTCGGTTCGGATGTTGGCCCACACCTGCCGCACCCGCCGATGGGCCTGCGGCGTCAGTTCGACGCCGAACACGATGTCGTCGGCCCAGGCCAGTGCGAGATCGCCGAGCAGGATGGCGGCCGATATGCCGAACTGCTCCGGCGAGCCCTGCCAGTGCCGGTCGCGATGCAGCGTCGCGAACTGGACGTGAGCGGTGGGCCGGCCCCGGCGGGTCGAGGATTCGTCGATCACGTCGTCGTGTACGAGCGCGCAGGCGTGCAGCAGCTCGAGTGCGGAAAACAGCAGCAGCGCTTGCTCATCGGGAGCTTCGGTGGTCACGGCGCGCCAGCCCCAATAGGCGAAGGCGGGCCGTAACCGCTTGCCCCCGTTGAGCACGAAACCTTCCAGCGCGGCGATCAGGCCGCTGTAGTCGTCACCGATGTACGCGGTCTCGATGCGCCGGTCATGCATATACCGCCGCAACTGGTCGGTGATGGCGCCGGTCAACTCGACGGTTGCCGCTGCTTCTGAAGCTCCTAAGCTCAGCGCCGCGCCCCTTTCTGCTCGGCTGGCTGGGTGTTCCAGGCCCGACCAGTGTATTCGCCGCACCACCGGAGCTGCTCTCCCCATGACGCGGGCGGGGCCGACCCAGTTGCTTCGACTGCCTCATTAACCCGCCCCTATGCTGGCGGGTGCGCTGGGCTCGTGCGGATACCGCGCGGCCATAAGACGCCCCGGGCCAACAGTCGTCAGATGGAGAGAAGCCGCGTGACCCTCAACACCATTGCGCTCGAGCTGGTGCCGCCGAACGCCGACGAAGGTCGGGAGCGGGCACTCGAAGAGGCGCAGAAAGTGGTGCGGAATTCCGCCGAATCCGGTCTCAAGGGCCGGATCCGGCACGTGATGATTCCGGGGATCATCGCCGAGGACGACGATCGTCCCATTCAGATGAAGCCCAAGCTGGATGTGCTCGACTTCTGGTCGGTCGTCCAGCCGGAACTGCCGGGGATCAAGGGCTTGTGCACCCAGGTCACCGCGTTCATGGACGAGTCGTCGCTGCGCACGCGGCTGACCGAGCTGACCTCGGCCGGCATGGAGGGCGTGGTCTTCGTCGGGGTGCCGCGCACTATGAACGACGGCGAGGGCTCCGGCGTCGCCCCCACCGACGCCCTGTCGATCTACCGCGAGCTGGTGACCAACCGCGGCGTCATACTCATCCCCACCCGGGACGGCGAACATGGCCGGTTCAACTTCAAGTGCGACCAGGGCGCCACCTACGGCATGACCCAGCTGTTGTATTCGGACGCGATCGTCGGGTTCCTGCGCGAGTTCGCCGGCCAGACCGACCACCGGCCGGAGATCCTGCTGTCGTTCGGGTTCGTGCCGAAGATGGAGAGCCGGGTCGGACTGATCAACTGGCTGATCCAGGACCCCGGCAACCCGGCGGTGGCCCGCGAGCAGGAGTTCGTCAAGCAGCTGGCCGCCGGCGAACCGGCGCAGAAGCGCCGGCAGATGGTCGACCTCTACAAACGCGTCATCGACGGGGTCGCCGAGCTCGGCTTCCCGCTGAGCGTCCACCTCGAGGCGACCTACGGGAACTCCGGGCCGGCCTTCCAGACGTTCGCGGAGATGCTCGCCTACTGGTCACCGGCCCGGCAGGGCTAGCCCGCCCGACGACGATGCAGGCCGGTGCGGCCCGAGGAGGAGTTGGGCAGATTCAGCTGGGCGGCGGTTGGTCGCGCGGTGCGGTCAGCCGCGGTGACCGGTCCCGGCTGACCCAGGCCAGCAGCCCCACGACCCCGGCGGCGGCGAAGGACGCGATGCCCAGCCACACCACCGCTCCGGTGAAGGACCGGGTGTTGGGGTCGGTGTAGCGAGCCTGGGCGGTCATGGTGGTCACCACGCCCGGTTTGAGCTTCCACGTCACCACGTCGGGTTCGGCCCGGTCGCCGTTGGTGGAGGTCACCACGCCGGGGAAGGCGACCGTCAGCTCGACGTCGGCCTCCGAATCGGTCAGCGCCGTCAGGTCCGCCCGGCCTTCCAGGATCACCAGGTTGCCGTTGCGGCGCAGCGTCAGGTTGACCCCGGAGGCGTCGGAGTTCATGTTCGCCAGCTGTGGCAACTCGGCGAATGTCAGATCGGAGAACACCGCCTGCGAGCCGACGTAGCCGTCGCTGTCATAGTTCGATACCGCCACCTTCTGGCTGAACGGCAGGTTATTGCTGTCCAGCTGCGGACCGGTGTCTTTGGAGGTCTTGGGTTTGGCGGCGGCGACGATCTCACCGGACACCAGGTCATCGGGCGAGATGGTGAGCGAGGCCCGGACCCGCAGGCATCCGGTGGCCAGCGGCACCAGCATGAGCAACATCGCGATGGCCACCAGGCGGCGCCGTCGAGTCCGAGACGCTCGGGATCCTCGGCTGCGGGGCGGGGGAGAGCTGGCTCGCACCACGTCATCGTGCCAGATCCGATGTGCCCCTTAACGGAGCCTGCCGATGTGTGCCGGGTCGGGGTGCTACAGGGGCAGCTTGCGGCCCAGGATCGCGAACGCCCGCGGGTCGCCGGCGAAGTGGTAGCCGCGGATGATGTCGTTGAACCCCAGGCGTCGGTACAACCGCCAGGCGCGATTGGGTTCACCACTGGTTTCCGGCGTGGAGAGCAGCACATTCTGCTCGGCACGGCCGGCGAGCAGCCGCCGGGCCAACGCCTCGCCGAGGCCGCGACCCTGGGCGCAGGGATGGATGTGCAGCTCGGTCAACTCGAAGTAGCTGTCCATCAGCCGGGAGATCTCCTGGGGCGGCGAGCCGCCGCGCTGCATGCCCAGCACGACCTGCTGCTGCCACCATTGCCCGGGCGCACCGGGGTAGCCGTAGGCGACGCCGAGCAGCCGGGCGCCGGCCAGGTCTTCCGCCGAGGGCAGCTGTGCGCCTTCGCCGCCCGCATCGGGGGTTTCCACGACGCCGGCGCCCTGCCAGCCACGTCGCCGGATGTGTTCCAGCCACATCGCGGCGCGCTGATTCTCGGTGCCCCGCGGGTAGCGCATCGCATCGACGTACACCGACAGCGCGTCATCCAGGCGACGCTCCATGTCGCCGGGAAGCAGATCGATGAGGAATATCGCCAATTCGCGGTGTCCCTCCTCTGATCCAGGTTCGTGCGGCGCCTCGCAATTATGTGGGTCGCTGTGTACCGGGCCGCTGTCGCCCATTATCGGACCCGTGTGCGGCGGGCCGACGAGCGGTGGCACCGGACCGACGAGCCGCCCGGTACGGGAAGCCGGTTGTAGCGCACGGCCGTTCCGGTCTGGCGGGGTGCCGGGAGGCGGTCGGGATAGAATCGGCGCCGAACCAGTGGTATGGGGCAGATTGACCTCGTATCATTCAATTAGTTGCCCCCGCAACGGGCATCAGCGTGTTATCGATAGTCACGTGCCAAACTGTCGGCAAGGAGGGACGAATGCCACTCTCCGATCATGAGCAGCGGATGCTCGATCAGATCGAGAGCGCTCTCTACGCCGAGGACCCCAAATTCGCGTCAAGCGTCCGTGGCGGCGGGTTTCGCGCACCGACCGCCCGTCGGCGGCTGCAGGGCGTAGCGCTGTTCGTCATCGGTCTGGCGATGCTGGTCTCCGGGGTGGCGTTCAAGGCCACGATGATCGGAAACTTCCCGATCCTCAGCGTCTTCGGGTTCATCGTCATGTTCGGCGGGGTGATCTTCGCGATCACCGGCCCCCGGTTGTCCGGCAGGTCCGATCATTCCGGCCCGGCCCCCACATCGCTGCGCCAGCGCCGCAACAAAAGCGGGGGTTCGTTCACCAGCCGCATGGAGGACCGCTTCCGCCGCCGCTTCGACGACTGAGCGCATCCGTGCACTCGGGGCAGCCGGCCGGCTGCCCCGATTTGTTTGTCCGGGACCGGGTGTCGGCGCCCCTGCCGTCGCGGGTCTGACACCTGCGCAACCGTCGATGCCGTTTTGCGGCCCGATCGAGGCCTAACCGAGGCGCGTCGCAACCTCGGAGCCCCACCGGGCCCCACTAATGTTCCCCACTACGCCCCACAAATCGCGTTTTGCCTGGTTGGCAGGGTGTGGTCGATGACCCGGAACACGCCCGGTCGCGGGCTCGACACACCCCGTCCGAGGCTTTTGCGGCCTCCTGACGACGCATAACCCCAGAAACGCCACGGCGACACTCAAAGAATGGGGCGAAGTGGGGGATTGTGGGGTATGGTGGCTGCAGTGTTTGGGTGACCTCGAACGGGAGGTGAGCTGGTGTTTCTCGGCACCTACACGCCCAAACTCGACGACAAGGGGCGGCTGACGTTGCCCGCCAAGTTCCGCGACGCATTGGCAGGGGGGTTGATGGTCACCAAGAGCCAGGACCACAGCCTCGCCGTCTACCCGCGGGCGGAATTCGAGCTACTGGCCCGCCGCGCGAGCAAGGCGTCGCGGAGCAACCCGGACGCCAGGGCCTTCCTGCGCAACCTCGCCGCCGGCACCGACGAGCAGCATCCCGACGCGCAGGGCCGCATCACCCTGTCGGCCGACCACCGTCGCTACGCGAGCCTGTCCAAGGACTGTGTGGTGATCGGCGCGGTCGATTACCTCGAAATCTGGGATGCGCAGGCCTGGCAGGACTACCAGCAGACCCACGAAGAGAACTTCTCCGCGGCCAGCGATGAAGCACTCGGCGACATCATCTGAGGCGCATGCCCGTGCAACGTGGCCTCTGCCCGAACCGACCCTGACGTACTTCCCCAACGCCAGGTTCGCGTCTTCGGTCAGAGGCCTCGATGCAGGGGCGCCGCGCCCGATCAGGTGCCGGCAGATCCGTGGAGGCGTTGCGGTGGCTGACAATTCGAGTTCCGACGATTATGGGCATGTCCCCGTGCTGCTGGAGCGCTGCGTCGAACTGCTCACGCCCGCCCTGACTCGTCAGCACCCCGACGGGTCGGGGGCGACCCTGGTCGACGCCACCCTCGGCGCCGGCGGTCACGCGGAACGGTTCCTGACCGACCTGCCCGGCCTGCGGCTGATCGGGCTGGACCGCGACCCCAGCGCGCTGGACATCGCCCGGGCGCGGCTGGCGCGCTTCGACGACCGGGTCACCTTGGTGCACACGCGCTACGACGGCGTCGCCGACGCGCTGGCCGAATCGGGTTATGCGGCAACCGAGTCGGTGGACGGCATGCTGTTCGACCTCGGGGTGTCGTCCATGCAGCTGGATCGCGCCGAGCGCGGCTTCGCCTACGCCCAGGACGCGCCGCTGGACATGCGGATGGACCCCTCGGCGCCGCTGACCGCGGCCGACATCGTCAACACCTATGGCGAGGCGGAGCTGGCGAGCATCCTGCACCGCTACGGCGAGGAGCGGTTCGCGCGTCGCATTGCCGCGCACATAGTTCGCCGGCGTGCCCGCGAGCCGTTCACGTCGACCTCGGACCTGGTAGCCCTGCTCTACGAAGCGATTCCGGCCGCGGCCCGGCGCACCGGCGGGCATCCGGCCAAGCGCACGTTCCAGGCGCTGCGGGTCGCGGTCAACGACGAACTCGACACGCTGCGCCGCGCGCTGCCGGCCGCCCTCGACGCTCTCACCGTCGGCGGGCGCATCGTGGTGATGGCCTACCAATCGCTGGAGGACCGAATCGTCAAGCGGCTCTTCGCTCAGGCCGTCGCGTCGCGGACCCCGGTCGATCTGCCGGTCGAGCTTCCTGGGCATGAGCCCCGATTCCGGGCCCTGACGCACGGCGCCGGACGCGCCGACGCCGCCGAGGTTGAACGCAATCCACGTAGTGCCGCAGTGCGATTGCGGGCGCTGCAACGAATGGAATCACAGCACGCTAGCGGGAGAGGCGACGCATGAGAGCAGAACGCGACACGTCGAAACGGCGCGGTGGCAGCGACCGTCGGGGCGGACGCGACGGTTCTGCCCGGCGGAGCAGTCGCCCCGGGGCCGAATCCGGGTCGGCGCGGCGCACCCGAAGCGGCCGGACCTCGGCGCCCGCCCGCGAAGCCCGGGCGCCCAAGTCCGGACCGCAGACCAGCCCCATCGCGCGGCCGGTAGAGCGGCCGGCGCGGCCCAAGAGCACCAGCCAGGCCAAGGCGCGGGCTAAAGCCCGGAAAGCCAAGGCCCCCAAGGTCGTTCGTCCCCGCCTGAGCGAACGGTTGGCCGCTCGGCTGGCGTCGATCGACCTGCGGCCGCGCACATTGGCCAGCAAGGTCCCGTTCGTCGTCCTGATCATCGGTGCGCTGGGCATCGGGCTCGGGCTCACGCTGTGGCTGTCCACCGACTCCGCCGAGCGTTCCTACAAGTTGAGCCACGCCCGGGAGCGGACCCGGTTGCTGCAGCAGCAGAAGGAAGCGCTGGAGCGCGATGTTCGCGAGGCCGAGGCCGCCCCGGCGCTGGCCGAGGCGGCCCGAAAGCAAGGCATGATCCCGAGCCGGGACACCGCGCACCTGGTCCAGGACCCGTCCGGTAACTGGGTGGTGGTCGGCACGCCCAAGCCGGCCGACGGTGTTCCGCCGCCGCCGTTGAACAACAAGCTTCCCGACGAGGCGCCGCAACCCCCCAAGCCGCCCGCCGCCCCTCCCGAGGTCTCGGTTCGGGTGGAACCGGCCCCCGGCGCCCCGGCCAGGTCCGGCCCCGAAGCCCTGCTGCGCGCTCCCGACGGCGCGTCGACGGTGGGCGGTCAGCACCTGCCGCCGGCGGCGCCCCCGGTGCCCGGCGCGCCTGCCGCCCCCGGTGTGCCGGTGCCCGGTACGCTGCCCGGCATGCCAGGTGGACCGGCGACGGGTGCATTGCCCGTTATGCCCGTAGCCCCGCCAACCGGTGCGCTGCCCGCTGCACCCGCCGCTCCGCTCACCGGACACGCGCCCGGCGTCCTGCCGGCGCCGCCCACGCCCGGACTGCCCATGCCGGCCGGGCCGGCGACCGCTCCGGCGCCCGCCGAGGTGCCGATTCCGTTGGGCGGGCTGCCGATTCCGGCTCCCGGCCAGGTGCCCGCGCCGTTGCCCGCCGAGATCCCGGTTCCCTTGCAGTTGGGCCGCCCGGCGGCGCCGGCTCAACCCGTGGTTCCCGCCGCCCCGGCTAACGGCCTGCCCGGGCCCGCCACCGTCGCGGCGCCAGGTGCCCCCAGGTGACCCGCGGTGAATCCCCGCGGGCACGCCGGTCCCAGTCGGCACGGCCGACACGTGGTCCCCGGAAGGAATTGGCGGGCAAGGGCGGACGGCAACCCAAGCGTCGCCTGAAGCCGCAGCAAGCCGAAGCCGGCCGGGACGTCCAAGAGCCGAAGCGCTTCCGGAAAGCCAAACAGGCCAAGGGCGTAGGGGCAACGCAGCGGTCCGAGGCGGTGGGGCACTCGGCGCGGGAGCGTCGCACCCGTCAGCTCGTGGAATTGACCAGCCGCGGCGGGTCGTTCGTCTTCCGGCATCGGGCCGGCAATGTGGTCATCCTGGTGTTGATGCTGGTGGCCGCCGCCCAGCTGTTCGTCCTGCAGGTGACCAACGCCGCGTCGCTGCGCGCCCAGGCGGCCGGCCAGCTCAAGGTCACCGATGTGGAAAAGGCGGTGCGCGGCAGCATCATCGACCGCCGCAAAGACCAGCTTGCCTTCACCATCGAGTCGCGTGCGCTGACGTTTCAGCCGAAGCGGATCCGCAAGCAGCTGGAGGAGGCCAAGGCCAAGAATTCGGCCGCCCCCGATCCGCAGCAGCGGTTGCGCGATATCGCCAAGGAGGTCTCCAGTCGCCTGGGCAACAAGCCGGACTCGGCGACGGTGTTGAAGAAGCTGCAAACCGACGAGAACTTCGTCTACCTGGCCCGCGCGGTGGATCCCGCTGTCGCCAGCGCGATCTCGGACAAATATCCCGAGGTCGGTTCCGAGCGTCAGGACCTGCGCCAGTATCCGGGCGGATCGCTGGCGGCGAACATCGTCGGCGGCATCGACTGGGACGGTCACGGGCTGCTGGGGCTGGAAGAGGCCATGGACTCGGTGCTGTCCGGCACCGACGGTGCGGTCACCTATGACCGCGGCTCTGACGGCGTGGTGATCCCCGGCAGTTACCGCAACCGGCACCGGGCGGTCAACGGCTCGATGGTCCAGTTGACCCTCGACGACGACATCCAGTTCTACGTGCAGCAGCAGGTTCAGCAGGCCAAGAATGTGTCTGGCGCGCACAATGTTTCGGCCGTCGTGCTCGACGCGAAGACCGGCGAGGTGCTGGCCATGGCCAACGACAACACGTTTGACCCCTCCCAGGACATCGGGCGTCAGGGCGACAAACAGCTGGGCAACCTGGCGGTGTCCTCGCCGTTCGAGCCCGGCTCGGTGAACAAGGTGATCACCGCGTCCTCGGTCATCGAGTACGGCCTGTCCAATCCCGACGAGGTGTTGCAGGTCCCCGGCACCATCCAGATGGGCGGGGTGTCCATCCACGACGCGTGGGATCACGGCGTGATGCCCTACACCACCACTGGAGTGTTCGGAAAGTCTTCCAACGTCGGCACTTTGATGCTCGCCCAGCGCGTCGGCCCGGAACGCTTCTACGACATGGTCCGCAAATTCGGTCTGGGGCAGCGCACCAATGTGGGGCTGCCCGGCGAGAGCGCCGGACTGGTGCCGCCGATCGACCAGTGGTCGGGCAGCACCTTCTCGAACTTGCCCATCGGCCAAGGTCTTTCGATGACACTGCTGCAGATGACCGGCATGTATCAGGCGATCGCCAACGACGGGCTGCGGATACCGCCGCGGATCATCAAGGCCACCATCGCACCCGACGGCACGCGGACCGAAGAGCCCCGTCCGGAAGGCGTGCGGGTGGTGTCGCCGCAGACGGCGCAGACGGTGCGCAACATGCTGCGCGCCGTCGTGCAGAAGGACCCGATGGGTTACCAGCAGGGCACCGGGTCGGCCGGCGCGGTGACGGGCTACCAGATGGCCGGCAAGACGGGTACCGCGCAGCAGATCAACCCGGCCTGCGGCTGCTACTTCGACAACGTCTACTGGATCACGTTCGCCGGTATGGCCACCGTCGACAACCCCCGGTACGTCATCGGCATCATGATGGACAACCCGGAGCGCAACGCCGACGGCACACCGGGCCACTCGGCGGCCCCGCTGTTCCACAACATCGCCGGCTGGCTCATGCAGCGCGAGAACGTGCCGCTGTCGCCCGACCCCGGCCCGCCGCTGACGCTGCAGGCCACCTAGCGAAGTCGGGCAAAGCCCGCCTTCGTGGAGCCGCTCGGCGGCCCCGTCGGCGTGCGGATCACCTCGTGGCCGGTTGCGGCTAGGTAGGGTGTCATGGCCGATCATGAGGATCACGCGGCGTCGGAGGGAGGTGTGGCTGAGGTGGTGTCGGTGCCCACTGGGTTACGCCCCAGCGCCGCCGCGGGTGTGCGGCTGGCCGCGCTCGCCGATCAGGTGGGCGCGGTGCCGGCGGACGGTCCAGGTCAGGGCGGCGTGCCCGACGTGACCATCACCGGCGTCACGCTTCGCGCCCAGGACGTGCGGCCCGGTGACCTGTTCGCTGCGCTGGGGGGTCTGACGACGCACGGGGCCCGCTACGCCGCCGAGGCGATCGAACGTGGCGCGGCCGCCGTGCTCACCGATCCCGCCGGAGTCGACCAGATGTGCGCGGCCGGCGCCCCGGCCGTGCCGACGCTGGTGCATCCCGACCCACGCAGCGTGCTCGGCGGCCTGGCCGCCACGGTGTACGGGAACCCGTCCGAGCGGGTGGCCGTCATCGGCATCACCGGCACCTCCGGCAAGACCACCACCACCTATATGGTCGAGTCCGGTCTGCGCGCCGCCGGCCGCCGGGCCGGGCTGATCGGCACGATCGGCATCCGCATCGACGGCGTCGACATCCCCAGCGCGCTGACCACTCCGGAAGCCCCCGCGCTGCAGGCGATGCTGGCGGCGATGGCCGAACAGGGCGTGGACACCGTCGTCATGGAGGTCTCCAGCCATGCGCTGGCATTGGGCCGGGTGGACGGAACCGGCTTCGCGGTCGGGGGTTTCACCAACCTGTCGCGCGATCACCTCGACTTTCACCCCACCATGGCCCACTACTTCGACACCAAGGCCATGCTGTTCGACCCGCACTCGCCGCTGCGGGCCCGCCGCGTGGTGGTGTGCATCGACGACGAGGCCGGGCGGGCCATGGCGGATCGAGCCGGCGACGCGATCACCGTCAGCGCCGAGGGGCGGCCCGCGCACTGGCGCGCCGTCGATGTCGCGCCGATGGGCGCCGGGGGACAGCAGTTCACCGTCATCGATCCCGACGGCGCGCGGCATGAAATCGGGGTCCCGCTACCCGGCCACTACAACATTGCCAATTGCCTTGTGGCACTGGCCCTTCTGGACGCCGTAGGGGTGTCACCGGAGGATGCGGCGCCGGGACTGCGGCAGACCCGGGTGCCGGGACGCATGGAAGAGATCGACGCCGGGCAGGACTTTCTGGCGCTGGTCGACTACGCCCACAAGCCGGGCGCCTTGCGCGCGGTGCTGACCACGCTGGCGGGCCCGGGTCGCCGGCTGGCGGTGGTGTTCGGCGCCGGGGGCGAACGCGATCCGGGCAAACGGGCCCCGATGGGCGCGACGGCCGCCGAGCTGGCCGATCTAATCGTCGTCACCGACGACAACCCGCGCGGTGAGGACCCGGCGGCGATTCGCCGGGAAATCCTGGCTGGTGCGTCCGAAAGTGGTTGTGCGGCAGAGGTTGTCGAGATCGCCGATCGGCGCGAAGCGATCAGGCACGCGGTCGCCTGGGCGGGTCCCGGTGACGTCGTGCTGGTCGCCGGCAAGGGCCACGAAACCGGACAGCGCACCGGCGACCACACCCGCCCCTTCGACGACCGCGTCGAGTTGGCGCAGGCGTTGGAGGATCGCGCATGATCGACCTCACGGTCGCGCAGATCGCCGAGATCGTCGGCGGCACGCTGGCCGACATCTCGGCGCCGGACGCCGCGCAGCGGCACGTCACCGGGACGGTCGAGTTCGACTCACGCGCCATCAAGCCGGGCGGGCTGTTCCTGGCGCTGCCGGGCGCGCGCAGCGACGGGCACGATCACGCCGCCTCGGCCGTGGCGGCCGGCGCGGTGGCCGTCCTGGCTGCGCGACCGGTCGGCGTTCCGGCCATCGTGGTCGCACCCGAGGGGGCTTCGGGATCGCGGGCCGGGGTGCTCGAGCACGACCCGGACGGCTCGGGGGCCGCAGTCCTGGCCGCGCTGGCCAAGCTGGCCCGGGCGGTGGCCGCCGAACTGGTGGCCGGCGGGCTGACCATCGTCGGCATCACCGGATCGTCGGGGAAGACCTCGACCAAGGACCTGGTGGCCGCCGTGCTGGCGCCGCTGGGCGAGGTGGTGGCCCCGCCGGGGTCGTTCAACAACGAGCTCGGGCATCCGTGGACGGTGCTGCGCGCGACGGCCGACACCGACTACCTGGTTCTCGAGATGTCGGCGCGCCATCCCGGCAACATCGCCGCGCTCGCCGAAATCGCCACACCGTCCATCGGGGTGGTCCTCAACGTCGGCACCGCGCACCTGGGCGAGTTCGGCTCACGCGAGGCCATTGCCCAAACGAAATCCGAACTGCCGCAATCAGTTCCAGTTTCCGGCGTGGTGGTCCTCAACGTCGACGATCCGGCGGTGGCCGCGATGGCGGCGGTGACCGCGGCCCGGGTGGTCCGGGTCAGCCGCGCCGAGCACACCGGCGCGGGTCCCAGCGACGTGTGGGCCGGGCCGGTGTCGCTCGACGAATTGGCCAGGCCGCGGTTCACGCTGCACCGGCGCGACCCGTCCGGGGTGAGGCAGGTGCCGGTGCAACTCGGTGTCTACGGCGACCACCAGGTCGGCAACGCGCTGTGCGCGGCCGCGGTCGCGCTGGAATGCGGCGCCGACCCCGAACAGGTGGCGGACGCACTCGCCGGGGCGGGTCCGGTGTCGCGGCACCGCATGCAGGTCACCACCCGTGCTGACGGGGTTACCGTGATCGACGATGCCTACAACGCCAACCCCGATTCGATGCGGGCCGGGTTGCAGGCGCTGGCCTGGATCGCGCACGGCGGGGGTGAAGCGGGCGCGCGGCCCCGCCGCAGTTGGGCGGTGCTCGGCGAAATGGCCGAGCTCGGTGAGGACGCCATAGTCGAGCACGATCGCATCGGCCGGCTGGCCGTGCGCTTAGATGTGTCTCGACTCGTTGTCGTGGGAAGTGGGAGGTCGATGAGCGCCATGCACCACGGAGCGGTCATGGAGGGTTCCTGGGGCGCGGCCGATCAGGGGGCCGTCAACGTCGCCGACAGCGATGCCGCTCTGGCGCTACTGCGGGCCGAGGTGCGACCCGGCGACGTCGTCCTGGTCAAGGCGTCGAACTCGGCCGGCCTCGGTGCGCTGGCCGACGCCCTGGCCGCCGAAGAGTCGGCAGGCTCGGCGGGCGCCAACGGCGGGACGCGCGCGTGAGGCAGATCCTGATCGCCGTCGCCGTCGCACTGACCGTGTCGATACTGCTGACCCCGGCGCTGATCCGGCTGTTCACCCGGCAGGGATTCGGCCACCACACCCGCGAGGACGGCCCGCCCACCCATCACGCCAAGCGGGGCACGCCGTCGATGGGCGGGGTGGCCATTCTGGCCGGCATCTGGGCGGGCTACCTGGGCACGCACCTCGCCGGGCTGGCCTTCGACGGTGACGGTGTGACCGTGTCGGGCCTGTTGGTGCTGGGACTGGCCACCGTGCTCGGGGGCGTCGGATTCCTCGACGACCTGATCAAGATCCGCAGGTCGCGCAACCTCGGTTTGAACAAGACGGCCAAGACCGTCGGGCAGGTCGCCGCCGCGGTGCTGTTCGGCGTGCTGGCGCTGCAATTCCACAACAACAACGGCCTGACACCGGCCAGCGCGGATCTGTCCTACGTGCGCGAGATCGCCACTGTCACCCTGGCGCCCGGGCTGTTCGTGTTGTTCTGCGTGGTCGTCGTCAGCGCCTGGTCCAACGCGGTCAACTTCACCGACGGCCTGGACGGCCTGGCCGCCGGAAGCATGGCGATGGTCACCGCCGCCTACGTGTTGATCACCTTCTGGCAGTACCGCAACGCCTGCGTCACCGCGCCCGGGCTGGGCTGCTACAACGTGCGCGATCCGCTGGACCTGGCACTAGTCGCGGCGGCCACCGCCGGCGCCTGCATCGGCTTTCTGTGGTGGAACGCCGCGCCCGCCAAGATCTTCATGGGCGACACGGGATCCCTGGCGCTGGGCGGCATCATCGCGGGCCTCTCGGTGACCAGCCGCACCGAGATCCTCGCCGTCGTGCTGGGCTCGCTGTTCGTCGCCGAGGTCACCTCGGTCGTGTTGCAGATCTTGACTTTTCGCACCACCGGGCGCCGGGTGTTCCGGATGGCGCCCTTTCACCACCACTTCGAGTTGGCCGGCTGGGCCGAGACCACGGTCATCATCCGCTTCTGGCTGCTGACCGCGATCGCCTGCGGGCTGGGCGTGGCCCTCTTCTACGGTGAGTGGCTGGGCGCGATCGGTGCCTGATGAGCGGTCTTGAGGCCTCGCTGGAACCGCTGGTGCCCGGCGCGCCGGTGCTGGTGGCCGGCGGCGGGGTAACGGGCAGGGCGGTGCTGGCCGCGCTGACCCGGTTCGGCGCGGCACCCACGATGTGTGACGACGATCCGGCCACGTTGCGCGGTTTCGCCGAGGCCCGCGTGGCGACCGCGGCCACCGCGACCGCGATTGAGCAGATCTCCCGTTACGCGCTCGTGGTCACCAGTCCCGGCTTCTCGCCGACCACCCCGCTGCTGGTCGCCGCCGCGGCGGCGGGGGTGCCGATCTGGGGTGACGTGGAGCTGGCCTGGCGGCTCGACGCCGCGGGCCACTACGGACCGCCGCGGCGGTGGCTGGCGGTGACCGGAACCAACGGCAAGACGACCACCACGTCGATGCTGCACGCCATGTTGACCGCCGCCGGCCGGCGCAGCCTGCTGTGCGGCAATATCGGCGAGCCGGTGCTCGACGTCCTGCCCCAACCCGCCGAGCTGCTGGCCGTGGAGCTGTCGAGCTTCCAATTGCATTGGGCGCCTTCGCTACGGCCGGAGGCCGGCGCGGTGCTCAACGTCGCCGAAGATCACCTCGACTGGCACGGCAGCCTGGCCGCGTACGCCGCGGCCAAGGCGCGGGTGCTCGATGGCCGGGTGGCGGTGGTGGGCCTGGACGACGGCCGGGCGGCGGCGCTGCTGGACACCGCCCGGGCGCCGGTGCGCGTCGGCTTCCGCCTGGGCGAACCGGCGGCGGGGGAGCTGGGCGTGCGCGACGGCCAGCTGGTCGACCGTGCCTTCGCCGACGACCTGGCGCTGCTGCCCGTCGAGTCCATCCCGGTGCCGGGGCCGGTCGGGGTGCTCGACGCCCTGGCCGCCGCGGCGCTGGCGCGCTGCGTCGACGTGCCGGCCGAGGCGATCGCCGCCGCGATCGCCTCGTTCCAGGTGGGCCGGCATCGGGCCGAGGTCGTGGCCGTCGCCGACGGGATCACCTACGTCGACGACTCCAAGGCCACCAACCCCCACGCCGCGGAGGCCTCCGTGCTGGCCTACCCCCGGGTCGTCTGGATCGCCGGCGGTCTGCTGAAGGGCGCGTCCGTCGACGCCGAGGTTTCCAGGATGGCGTCCCGGCTGGTCGGGGCGGTGCTGATCGGCCGAGATCGGCAAGAGGTTGCAGAGGCGTTATCGCGACACGCGCCGGATGTACCCGTCCTCCACGTTGTGACAGGCGAGGATGCTGGTATGGATGCGACTGCTGTGGTGCATGGGGCAGATGTGACAGAAGTGAAACAATTCGGTGGCGATCTGAGCACGGCGGTGATGGACGCGGCGGTAGCCGCCGCGCGCACCGTGGCGAAGCCCGGCGACACCGTCGTGCTGGCACCGGCGGGCGCATCGTTCGACCAATTCGCTGGTTACGCCGACCGTGGCGACGCCTTCGCGGCGGCCGTGCGCGCGGCGCTCCGGTAGGGCGGGCGTGGGTAACGCACTGACCCGGCTGCTGCGCCGGGGTAAAGACGCTTCCGAGACCGCCGCGGCCGAGCCCGGGCCGGGCGGAGAGCCCGACGGGGACGACGGCCTGAACGCAGATGCCGACAAGCAGGCCGACAAGCAGGCCGAGAAGGCGCCCAAGGCCAAGAAGGACAAGGCCACCGCCGCGGAGGGCGGTACGCACGGCCGGTTCGGCGCCTGGCTGGGCCGGCCCATGACGTCGTTTCACCTGATCATCGCGGTGGCCGGGTTGCTGACGACGCTGGGGCTGATCATGGTGCTGTCGGCGTCGGGCGTGCGGTCCTACGACGCCGACGGATCGGCGTGGGTGATCTTCGGCAAACAGGTGCTGTGGACCGTGATCGGGCTCATCGCGTGCTACGCCTCGTTGCGGATGTCGGTGCCTTTCATCCGGCGCGTCGCGTTCACCGGCTACGTCGTGACCGTCATCCTGCTGGTGTTGGTGCTCGTTCCCGGCATCGGCAACCTGGCCAACGGATCTCGTAAGTGGTTCGTCGTCGCGGGCTTCTCGATGCAGCCGTCCGAGCTGGCCAAGATCGCCTTCGCCATCTGGGGCGCCCACATGCTCGCCGCCCGTCGCCTGGAGCGGGCGAGCCTGCGGGAGTTGCTGATTCCGCTGGTGCCGGCGGCGGTGATCGCGCTGGCGCTGATCGTGGCGCAGCCCGACCTCGGGCAGACGGTGTCGCTGGGCATCATCCTGCTGGCGCTGCTGTGGTACGCCGGGCTGCCGCTGCGCGTCTTCGTCACCTCGCTGCTGGCCGTGTTCGTGGCCGGCGCGGTCCTGGCCATGTCGGCCGGCTACCGGTCGGACCGGGTGCGGTCCTGGATCAACCCCGAGAACGACCCGCAGGACACCGGCTACCAGGCCCGGCAGGCCAAATTCGCGCTGGCGCACGGCGGTATTTTCGGCGACGGCCTGGGCCAGGGCGTGGCCAAATGGAATTACCTGCCCAACGCCCACAACGACTTCATCTTCGCGATCATCGGCGAGGAGCTCGGTTTCGTCGGGGCCTTCGCGCTGCTGGTGCTGTTCGGGTTGTTCGCCTACACCGGCATGCGGATCGCCCGCCGCTCGGCCGACCCGTTCCTGCGGCTGTTGACCGCCACCACGACGATGTGGGTGCTGGGCCAGGCGTTCATCAACATCGGCTACGTGATCGGCATCCTGCCGGTGACCGGCATCCAGCTGCCACTCATCTCCGCCGGTGGAACATCCACCGCGGCAACGCTTTTCATGATCGGCATCATGGCCAACGCGGCTCGTCACGAACCGGAGGCGGTTGCCGCGCTGCGGGCGGGCCGCGACGACAAGGTGAACAGGATCCTGCGGCTGCCGCTGCCCGAGCCCTACTCGCCGACGCGGCTGGAGGCGTTCCGCGATCGCAGGCGTGCCCGTCCCAAGTCGGCCGAGGCGACGCGCAAGGGCCCGGGGGCGCCCGGGCGCAAGACGGCCCGCAAGGCCCCCCACAAGGCCTCCCATAAGGCCTCCCAGGAGGCCGACGCGCCGCTGCGGCGAACCACCGGCCGGCCGGCTCGCCAGACCGGGGGTACCGCCCGCTCACGGGCGAGGCATCATGGATCTGGCCAGCGCCGCGTCAGCCAGGCGGCCGGCCAGCGTCAGCCACGACGCGCTCGCGCATTGGAAGGTCAGCGTTACGGGTGAACAACACGGTCAACAAGCCGACCGGCGGGCGGGGGGTAAACCCTTCGCCCGCCGGTGCCGCGTTGTCCTCTTTTACCTCTCACAAGCCGCTGTCGGTCGTGCTGGCCGGGGGCGGAACCGCCGGCCACGTCGAACCGGCGATGGCCGTCGCCGACGCGCTGAGTGCTCTCGATCCGCAGGTCAGGATCACCGCGTTGGGCACCGCCCGGGGGCTGGAGACCCGGCTGGTGCCCGAGCGCGGCTATGACCTCGAGCTGATCACGCCGGTGCCGTTGCCGCGCAAGCCCAGCGGCGACCTGGCCCGGCTGCCCTCGCGGGTGTGGCGGGCGGTCCGGGAAACCCGTGCCGTGCTGAGGGCGGTCGACGCCGACGTGATCATCGGTTTCGGTGGGTACGTGGCGCTGCCGGCCTACCTCGCGGCCCGCGGGGTGGCGGGGCGCAAGCGCCGGGTCCCGGTGGTGATCCACGAAGCCAATGCCAGCGCCGGGCTGGCCAACCGGGTCGGGGCCCGCAGCGCCGACCGGGTGCTCTCCGCGGTGGCCGACTGCGGGCTGCCGCGCGCCGAGGTGGTCGGCGTGCCGGTGCGCGAGGCCATCACCTCGCTGGACCGCGCGACGCTGCGCGGCGAGGCTCGCAGGTACTTCGGTTTCGCCGACGACGCCCGGGTTGTGCTGGTGTTCGGCGGCTCGCAGGGGGCCGCCTCGCTGAACCGGGCCGTCTCCGGGGCGGCCGCCGAGCTGGCCGCCGCCGGCGTGGCCGTCCTGCATGCGCACGGCCCCAAGAACACGCTCGACCTGCGCGAACCGCGGCCGGGTGACCCGCCCTACGTGGCGGTGCCCTACCTCGACCGGATGGACCTGGCCTACTCGGCCGCCGACCTGGTGATTTGCCGGTCCGGCGCGATGACGGTCGCCGAGGTCTCGGCCGTGGGCTTGCCGGCCATCTACGTGCCCCTGCCGATCGGCAACGGCGAGCAGCGCTTGAATGCGCTGCCGGTCGTCAACGCCGGGGGCGGCATGATCGTCGCCGACGCCGATCTGACGCCCGAGTTGGTCGCCCGGGAAGTGGCGGCGCTGCTGGGCGATCCGCCACGGCTGGCGGCCATGACCGCTGCCGCGGCGCGAGTGGGACATCCCGACGCGGCACGCCAGGTCGCCCAGGCGGCGCTGGACATCGCCAGGAAGGCGCAGCTCGGCCGCCCGAGTACCCGGTGGACCAGGGAAACCTCGTGAACACCGAACAGCTGCCGCCCGAGCTGCAGCGGGTGCACATGGTCGGCATCGGGGGAGCCGGCATGTCGGGCATCGCGCGCATCCTGCTCGACCGCGGCGGGCTGGTGTCCGGCTCGGATGCCAAGGAGTCGCGCGGCATTCACGCGCTTCGCGCCCGGGGTGCGCAGATCAACATCGGGCACGACGCGTCCTCGCTGGATCTGTTGCCCGGCGGCGCCACCGCGGTCATCACCACCCACGCCGCCATCCCGAAAACCAATCCCGAGCTCGTCGAGGCCCGGCGCCGCGGGATCCCGGTAATCCTGCGGCCGGCGGTGCTGGCCAAGCTGATGAACGGGCGCACCACGCTGATGGTCACCGGCACGCACGGCAAGACGACGACGACGTCGATGTTGATCGTGGCGCTGCAGCACTGCGGACGCGACCCGTCGTTCGCGGTCGGCGGCGAGATGGGGGAGGCCGGCACCAACGCCCACCACGGCAGCGGCGACTGCTTCGTCGCGGAGGCCGACGAAAGCGACGGCTCGTTGCTGGAGTACACGCCCGACGTCGCCGTGGTCACCAACATCGAGACCGATCACCTGGACTTCTACGGCAGCGCCGACGCCTACGTCGCGGTGTTCGACGCCTTCGTGGAGCGGCTGGCCCCCGGCGGGGCGCTGGTGGTGTGCGTGGACGACCCGGGGGCCGCGGCACTGGCGCGGCGCACGGCCGAGCTGGGCATTCGGGTGCTGCGTTACGGGTCGGCGGCGCAGGGGGGTGCGGCGCAGTCCGGCGAACTGGCCGCCACGTTGTTGTCGTGGCAACAGCAGGGCACCGAAGCCGTCGCGCAGATCCAGCTGGCCCCCGAACTGGACCGGGAGCAGCACCCGAGGGTGATGCGGTTGTCGGTGCCCGGACGCCATATGGCGCTCAACGCGATGGGCGCGCTGGTGGCGGCGATCGAGATCGGCGCCCCGGCCGACGCCGTGCTGGACGGCCTGCAGGGCTTCGAGGGCGTGCGCCGCCGATTCGAGCTGGTCGGCAGCGCGGCGTCGGTGCGGGTGTTCGACGACTACGCGCACCACCCCACGGAGATCAGCGCGACGCTGACGGCGGTCCGCACCCTGCTCGAGCAGAGCGGTGACGGCCGCGCCATCGCGGTATTCCAGCCCCATTTATATTCGCGGACAAAGGCTTTCGCCGAGGAGTTCGGGCGAGCGCTGGACGCGGCGGACGAAGTCTTCGTTCTCGACGTCTACGGCGCGCGTGAACAACCGCTGGCCGGCGTCAGCGGGGCCACCGTCGCAGAGCACGTCAGCGTGCCGGTGCGCTATCTGCCGCACTTCTCCGCCGCCGCCGAGCAGGTGGCTGCGGCCGCCGGGCCGAACGATGTCATCGTCACCATGGGAGCGGGCGACGTGACCCTGCTGGGGCCCGAGATCGTCACGGCGTTGCGGGTGCGGGCCAACCGGAGCGCCCCCGGGGCGTTGCGATGACGCAGTCGGACGATCCCGTCCCGACCAACGTGGTCGGCGAACAGGCCGACGGTCGGCCGCCCGGCGTCGACGCAGACGACAGCGCGGCCACCGAACCGCTCGCCACCGGCGCCGGCCCGGACCGGACGGGAGCCGACGCGGGGGTCGATCGGCAGCGCGAAGAAGAGGCCGATAAGGAGGCCGGCGAGGCCGGGGTCGAGGGCCCGCGCCGGCGCGCCCGCCGCGAACGGGCCGAACGCCGCGCCGCGCAGGCCCGCGCCACCGCCATCGAAGAGGCCCGCCGGGAGGCCAAGCGCCGCGCCAGCGGACGACTGGTCAACGAGCCCAAACCCGTTGCGCGCGGCGTGGTTCGGGGCCTGAAGATGCTGCTGGCGACCGTCCTGCTGGTGATCGTCGGGATCGGGCTGGCGTTGATCCTCTATTTCACGCCCGCGATGGCGGCCCGCAACATCGTCGTGGTCGGCACCGGGGTGGTGACCCGGGAAGAGGTCCTGGACGCGGCGCGGGTGCGGCCCGGAACGCCGCTGCTGCAGATCAACACCAGCCAGGTCGCCGACCGGGTGGCCGCGATCCGGCGAGTGGCCAGCGCGCGGGTGCAGCGCCAGTATCCGTCGGCGCTGCGGATCACCATCGTCGAGCGAGTCCCGGTGGCGGTCAAAGACTTTCCCGATGGCCCGCATCTCTTCGACCGGGACGGCGTGGACTTCGCGACCGGGCCGCCGCCACCGGCGCTGCCCTACCTCGACGTCGCGGACCCGGGGCCGAACGACCCGGCGACCAAGGCGGCGCTGCAGGTGCTGACCGCGCTGCGTCCCGAGGTCGCGGGCCAGGTCGGCCGGATCGCGGCGCCCTCGGTGGCCTCGATCACGCTGACCCTCGGCGACGGCCGGGTGGTGATCTGGGGGACCACGGACCGCACCGACGAGAAGGCCGAGAAGCTGGCCGCGCTGCTCACCCAGCCCGGCAAGACCTACGACGTGTCCAGCCCCGACCTACCGACGGTCAAATAGCGATCTTTGTCACGCCGCTCGGGCCTACACACCGTCGAACAGCACGCACGCCGCACCGGGGGAGGAAAATTGCGCAAAATTTGCGGAACGCGTGTCGGCGCGCCTGCCGTGTTAGGGCCCGCCATACCCATACCGTTCTGGTTGCGCGGTACTACTTGACATAACTCTAACTCTATGGTTGAGGTTGAGGGTTTGCCAGAGAGAACCGCGAACGTCCGGAGGAGCCACCGCCGGTAGCCCATCACCGGGAGAACTAAGCCCATCAGGGAGGAAGACGAATGATGACCCCCCCGCACAACTACCTGGCCGTCATCAAGGTCGTGGGTATCGGTGGCGGCGGCGTCAACGCCGTCAACCGGATGATCGAACAAGGCCTCAAAGGCGTGGAGTTCATCGCGATCAACACCGATGCGCAAGCGCTGTTGATGAGTGATGCCGACGTCAAGCTCGATGTCGGGCGCGACTCCACGCGTGGCCTGGGCGCCGGCGCGGACCCCGAAGTCGGCCGCAAGGCCGCCGAGGACGCCAAGGATGAGATCGAGGAGCTGCTCCGCGGCGCGGACATGGTGTTCGTCACCGCCGGCGAGGGCGGCGGGACCGGGACCGGCGGGGCGCCCGTCGTCGCCAGCATCGCGCGCAAGCTGGGTGCGTTGACCGTCGGCGTGGTCACCCGCCCGTTCTCGTTCGAGGGCAAGCGGCGCGGCAACCAGGCCGAGAGCGGCATCTCGGCGCTGCGCGAAAGCTGCGACACCCTGATCGTGATTCCCAATGACCGCCTGCTGCAGATGGGCGACGCCGCGGTATCGCTGATGGACGCCTTCCGCAGCGCCGACGAGGTGCTGCTCAACGGTGTGCAGGGCATCACCGACCTGATCACCACGCCGGGCCTGATCAACGTGGACTTCGCCGACGTCAAGGGCATCATGTCCGGCGCGGGCACGGCCCTGATGGGTATCGGTTCCGCACGCGGCGAGGGCCGTTCGCTCAAGGCCGCCGAAATCGCCATCAACTCACCGCTGCTGGAGGCATCGATGGAGGGCGCCCACGGCGTGCTGATGTCGATCGCCGGCGGTAGCGACCTGGGCCTGTTCGAGATCAACGAGGCGGCCTCGCTGGTGCAGGACGCCGCCCACCAGGACGCCAACATCATCTTCGGCACCGTGATCGACGACTCGCTGGGCGACGAGGTGCGCGTCACCGTCATCGCCGCGGGCTTCGACGCCGCCGGCGCCGGCCGCAAACCCGTGATCGGCAGCGGCGCCGACAAGGAGGAGAAGACCGGCGGCGCGCACCGGATCGAGTCGGCGAAGGCGGGCAAGCTCACCTCGACGTTGTTCGAACCGGTCGACGCGGTCAGCGTGCCGGTTCACACCAACGGCTCGACGTTGAATATTGGCGGCGATGACGATGACGTCGACGTGCCGCCGTTCATGCGTCGCTGAGATCATGCCCGTGACCCTGGACCCCCGATCGGAACAGTCGGGGCCGCCTGGCCGACACGGAATCTTCGATACTGGTCATGTGAGCGTTCGCGTCAGGCGGGTGACCACCACCCGCGCCGGTGGTGTCTCCAAGCCGCCCTTCGACACCTTCAACCTGGGCGACCACGTCGGTGATGACCCGGCGGCGGTGGCCGAAAACCGGGCCAGGCTGGCGAAGGCGGTCGGACTGCGCCCGGGCCGCCTGGTGTGGATGAACCAGGTTCACGGCGATCGGGTCGAGGTGGTCGACGGGGCTCAGCGAACCGCGGTCGGCGGAAGGGTAGGCACCGACGCGTTGGTGACCCGCACGGCGAGACTCGCGCTGGCGGTGGTGACCGCCGATTGCGTTCCGGTGTTGATGGCCGATGCGCGTGCCGGGGTGGCCGCGGCGGTGCACGCCGGCCGGGTCGGCGCCCAGCGTGGCGTGGTGGTCCGGACGGTGGAGGCGATGCTGGCGCTCGGCGCGCAGCCCGAAGACATCTCGGCTCTGTTGGGCCCGGCGGTCAGCGGCCGCAACTACGAAGTGCCCGCCGCGATGGCCGACGAGGTCGAGGCCGCGTTGCCGGGCAGCCGCACCACCACCGCCGCCGGAACACCCGGACTGGATCTGCGGGCCGGAATCGCTTGCCAGCTAAGGGATTTGGGTGTGACGGCAATCGACATCGATCCGCGGTGCACGGTGGACGACCCGGCGTTGTTCAGTCATCGCCGGGACGCGCCGACCGGCAGGCTGGCCTCACTGGTCTGGATGGAGTGACCTCGATGGCGGTGGGAATACCAGCCCCGGACAGTCGAAGCGACCGCGAATCGGAATTGACCCACGCATTGGCATCGGTGCGCTCGCGCCTTGCGGCGGCGGCCGAAGCGGCGGGCCGCAATGTCGGTGAAATCGAAGTCCTACCGATTACCAAATTCTTTCCAGCAACCGATGTTGTGATTTTGTCCCGATTGGGTTGCCGGGCCGTTGGCGAATCGCGGGACCAGGAGGCGACGGCGAAAGTGGCCGAAGTCACTCGGCTGCTGGCGGCGCCCGGGCGGGCGAACGTGGGAAATCCGCGGTGGCACATGGTCGGTCATATTCAGCGGAACAAGGCCCGGTCGGTGGCGCGCTGGGCGCATACCGCTCACTCGGTGGACAGCGCACACCTGGTGTCCGCGCTCGACAAGGGGGTGGGCGCGGCCTTGGCCGAGGGCAGCCGCACCGACCCGATGCGGATCTACGTCCAGGTCAGCCTCGACGGCGACGAGTCTCGCGGCGGCGTCGACATTTCGCGACCGGGCGCCGTCGACGAGGTGTGCGACCAGGTCGAGGAGTCCACGAACCTGGACCTGGTCGGGCTGATGGGGCTCCCCCCGCTGAACGCGGACCCCGATGAGGCCTTTGACCGGCTCCAATCCGAGCATCGCCGCGTTCTCGAGTCGCATCGCAACGCGGTCGGACTGTCCGCCGGCATGACCAACGACTTCGAAATCGCCGTCAAACACGGTTCGACATGTGTGCGTGTCGGTACCGCGCTATTGGGTCCGCGGCGGTTACCGTCACCGTAAGTAGTCACTGCAGTAACAGCTTTATCACTAACACCAGTACTCCCAGGGGCTAGAAGGGTCAACGCAATGAGCACACTGCACAAAGTCAAGGCCTATTTCGGTATGGCCCCAATGGACGACTACGAGGACGAGTATTACGACGACCACGCTCCGTCCCGTGGTTTTCCGCGCCCGCGATTTGACGACGGATACGGTCGCTACGAGCAAGACGACTACGACGATCCGCGCCGCGAGCCCGCCGACTACCCGCCGCCCGCCGGCTACCGCGGCGGCTACGGGGACGAGCCTCGCTACGGCGCCGTCCACCCCCGCGAGTTCGACCGGGGCGAGCGGGGCGGGCCGCGCTTCGGGTCGTGGTTGCGCAACTCCACCCGCGGAGCGCTGGCGATGGACCCGCGCCGCATGGCGATGATGTTCGAAGAGGGCCACCCGCTGTCCAAGATCACCACGCTGCGGCCCAAGGACTACAGCGAGGCCCGCACCATCGGTGAGCGCTTCCGCGACGGCACCCCGGTCATCATGGACCTGGTGTCGATGGACAACGCGGACGCCAAGCGCCTCGTCGACTTCGCGGCCGGCCTGGCCTTCGCGTTGCGCGGCTCCTTCGACAAGGTCGCGACCAAGGTGTTCCTGCTCTCACCCGCCGACGTGGATGTGTCCCCGGAGGAGCGCCGCCGGATCGCCGAAACCGGTTTCTACGCTTACCAATAGGCGAATCCGCCGTCGGCTTCGCCGCGGTGATTCGGTTTCCTGAGGAACTGAAGGGGCCACGTGAGATAAGGCCTCTCACGCAGAGTCGGTAGGCTGGCAGGCGCCGCGCTGGTCCGCGGCGCTTGGCATCTCATCGTTAAGGTCGGGGCACTTCAGTTGGTGTTGTTCTTTCAGATCCTCGGGTTTGCGCTGTTCATCTTCTGGCTGCTGCTCATCGCTCGGGTCGTCGTCGAGTTCATCCGCTCGTTCAGCCGGGACTGGCATCCCACCGGGATCACCGTGGTGGTGCTGGAGATCATCCTGTCCATCACCGATCCGCCGGTGAAACTGCTGCGCAGGCTGATCCCGCAACTCACCATCGGAGCGGTCCGCTTCGACCTGTCGATCATGGTGCTGTTGCTCGTCGCGTTCATCGGCATGCAGCTGGCCTTCGGCGCCGCGGCGTAGCTTCCTGCGCTGCGTGGGCCGCGAGCAGCCCCTCGGCGTGGACCCATTCCGGGCACGGAGACGGTACGGCCACGCTTTAGCATCGGTTTGGTTCCGCCGATTTAAAATTTCTAAGGTTTCGGATTTTATTGCCCTCAATGTTTGAAATTGGCTCTTATTTATTGGGCTAATCAGCAACGGTCGCGCCTGGTGTGACAGGATGGACGGCAGTTGCGCTACGGCTACCACTGCGTTCTACACTTTCCAGAACGTTCGACAGGAACTTGAGGGGACGAAACAATGCCGCTTACACCAGCCGACGTCCACAATGTGGCGTTCAGTAAGCCACCGATCGGCAAGCGCGGCTACAACGAAGACGAGGTGGATGCCTTCCTCGATCTGGTGGAAGCCGAGCTGACGCGACTCATCGAGGAGAACAGCGATCTGCGCCAGCGGATCGAAGAGCTGGACCACGAGCTGGCCTCCGGTGGTGGCTCGGTCACTCCGGCGGCCGCCGCCGCGCCCACCCAGGCCATTCCTGTGCGCGAGCCCGTCCCCGAACCGGAGCCGGCCAAGCCGGCGCCGGCCGCAGCCCCGGCCGCGGCGGTAAGCAACGAGGAACAGGCCATGAAGGCCGCCCGGGTGCTGACGCTGGCGCAAGACACCGCCGATCGCCTGACCACGACCGCCAAGAACGAGTCGGAAAAGATGCTGGCCGACGCCCGCGCCAATGCCGACCAGATTCTGAGCGAGGCGCGCAGCACCGCCGAGACCACGGTCACCGAGGCCCGGCAGCGTGCCGACGCGATGCTCGCGGATGCGCAGACCCGTTCGGAAACCCAGTTGCGGCAGGCCCAGGAGAAGGCCGATGCCCTGCAGGCCGACGCCGAACGCAAGCACTCCGAGATCATGGGCACCATCAACCAGCAGCGCACCGTCCTGGAAGGCCGCCTCGAGCAGCTCCGGACGTTCGAACGCGAATACCGCACCCGGCTCAAGACCTACCTGGAATCTCAGCTCGAGGAGCTCGGGCAGCGTGGGTCGGCGGCACCGGTGGACTCCAGTGCGGATGCGGGCAGCTTCGACCAGTTCAACCGGGGCAACAACTAGCCTTTCGGGCGTGCCGGTCACTCGCCGAGCTTCGGGGTTGGCACACTAGGTCATGAAACCGCCGTCCCGCTCGTCGCTTGGAGGATGACTGATGCTCATCATTGCGCTGGTATTGGCCCTGATCGGGCTCGTCGCGTTGGTGTTCGCGGTCGTCACGAGCAATGAGCTGGTGGCCTGGGTGTGCATCGCCGCCAGCGTGGTGGGCGTGGTGCTGTTGATCCTCGACGCGCTGCGGGAGCGCCAGCGGCGTGAATTGGGCGGCGACGAAGCGGAGGACGCCGGCGAGGCCGAGGCCGGCGAGGACGACTACGTCGACTACCCGGAGGAAGAAGTCCCCGGTGAGGGCGAACCGGCGGCGACCGGGGAGGCCGCGCAGACCGAGGGGTCCCGGGTCGCGGCCGACGGCCGCGGCGACGAGCCCGCCAAGTAAACCCTGGCCCGCCCCTGGGGCGGGTCCGCTTTAGCTGGTCGGCGTGGTGAGCAGTTCGCGCACTTCGTCGTCGCTGACCTGATGGAAGTCGTCGTAGACCTGCCCGACCGCTTCGAATCCGGGCGGCATCGTCGCGCACACCACGTCGTCGGCCTCCTGCGCGAGCTCGCGGCAGGTCGACTCCGGTCCCACCGGAACGGCGACCACGATCGACCTTGGGCCGGCGGCTCGAATGGCGCGCACGGCGGCGAGCATGCTTGCGCCCGTTGCGATTCCGTCATCGACCACGATGACGATCCGGTCGCGCAGGTCGGCGATCGGGCGACCGCCCCGGTATGCGTGTTCGCGCCGGAGCAGCTCGGCCGTCTCGTGGTCGATCACCTTGCGCACCTGCTCGTCGGTGACGTGCAGGCTGGCCAGCACGTCCTCGTTCATCACCACGCCACCGCCGCTGGCCAGCGCGCCCATTGCCAACTCCGACCAGTGCGGCACCCCGAGCTTGCGAACCAGGAAGACGTCGAGCGGGGCACCCAGGGCCGCGGCGACCTCCCAGGCCACCGGCACTCCGCCGCGGGCCAGTCCCAACACCAGCACGTCGTCGCGGTCGCGATAGGACGTCAATTCCCGCGCCAGCGCGCGTCCCGCCTCGCGTCGGTCGGCGAACGTCTTCAGTGATGTCCGCCGGAAAAAACCACTCGATGGGTTCATTCGTTTAAGCTCCCGGCTGCTGGGCCTCATTCCAGGCTACGTGCGGTGGCAAGGCCCGGGCCGGCGAACGCGACCGGCCCGCCATACATTCCCGCTGGTGTGTGGCGGGTGAGCTGTCGGCGACGGTTCCCATCGACGTCTGCCCGCCGCCGAAGCGGCATACCCGGCAGGGGATACGCGTGTGCTCGCGGCTTCGCCGCTCAACACACTCCATCGGCTCGGAAATGAACGCAAGCGTCCATTTCGCTCGGCTCAGTCGGGTGTGCTCGCCGCTTCGCGGCTCAACACACTCCATCGCCTCAGGAACGCTCAGTCGGGTGTGCTCGCCGCTTCGCGGCTCAACACACTCCATCGCCTCAGGAATGAATGCGAGCATTCATTCCATTCGGCTCAGTCGTGTGTCCGAGGGGGGACTTGAACCCCCACGCCCATTAGTAGGGCACTAGCACCTCAAGCTAGCGCGTCTGCCATTCCGCCACTCGGACAAGGCCAAACCCGCATGGGTTGGCAGCTAAGGCTATCGGATCGCGTGCCGCGAACCCAATTTAGCTCCTCGAGACGTCTCGATGCTCGGCGTCGAGCCGTCCAGCCTCGGCAATGGTAGGAAAGGGGGTTGTGACCATTCAGAGCGGGGCGACCGAGGTGCCGACCAACCCGAGCGACGACGTGGTCGAGGTTGTCAGCAAGTTGATCCGGTTCGACACCACCAACACCGGCGAACCGGAGACGACCAAGGGTGAGGCCGACTGCGCGCAGTGGGTCGCGGAAAAGCTCGCGGAGGTCGGCTACGCGCCGCACTATGTCGAATCCGGCGCGCCGGGCCGCGGCAACGTGTTCGTGCGCCTGCCGGGCGCCGACAGCTCGCGTGGCGCGCTGCTGATCCACGGACATCTCGACGTGGTGCCGGCCGAGCCGACCGAATGGAGTGTGCACCCGTTTTCCGGCGCGATCAAAGAGGGCTTTGTCTGGGGCCGCGGCGCGGTCGACATGAAGGACATGGTCGGCATGATGATCGTGGTGGCCCGCGAGTTGAAGCGGGCGGGCATCGTGCCGCCGCGCGACCTGGTCTTCGCGTTCATCGCCGACGAAGAACACGGCGGCACCTTCGGAGCGCAGTGGCTGGTCGACAATCGGCCGGAGCTGTTCACCGGCGTCACCGAGGCGATCGGCGAGGTGGGCGGGTTTTCGCTGACGGTGCCGCGCCGGGACGGGGGCGAACGTCGGCTCTACCTGATCGAGACGGCCGAAAAGGGGCTGTCCTGGATGAAGCTCACCGCCCGGGGCCCGGCCGGCCACGGCTCGATGGTGCACGACCAGAACGCCGTCACCGCCGTCGCCGAGGCCGTCGCCCGCCTGGGCCGCCACCAGTTCCCGCTCGTGCTGACCGACACGGTCGCGCAATTCCTGGCCGCCGTCAGCGAGGAGACCGGGCTCACCTTCGACACCGATTCGGGTGACCTGCGCGGAGCGATCGAAAAGCTGGGCCCGATGGCCCGCATGCTCAAGGCGGTGCTGCACGACACCGCGAACCCCACCATGCTCAAGGCCGGATATAAGGCCAACGTCGTCCCGGCGATCGCCGAGGCGGTGGTGGACTGCCGGATTCTGCCGGGCCGCAAGGCGGCGTTCGAGGCCGAGATCGACGAGCTGCTCGGGCCGGACGTGACGCGCGAGTGGATCAAGGACTTCTCGTCCTATGAGACGGGCTTCGACGGTGACCTGGTCGATGCCATGAACGCCGCCGTGCTGGCGTTCGATCCGGGCGCCCGCACCGTGCCGTATATGCTTTCCGGCGGTACCGACGCGAAGTCGTTCGCGCGCTTGGGTATTCGCTGTTTCGGGTTCAGCCCGCTGCGACTGCCGCCGGACCTGGATTTCACCGCGCTGTTCCACGGCGTCGATGAGCGGGTACCCATCGATGCGCTGCGGTTCGGCACCGACGTGCTGGCCCACTTCCTGACCCACTGCTAGACGAACAAACGCACGCCGATCACACGAGAGGACCGCCATGAGCACTGCTCCTGACCCGTACGCATCGTTGCCGAAGCTGCCGACCTTCACCTTGACCTCGCAATCGGTTACCGACGGCCAGCCGCTGGCCAATCCGCAAGTCAGCGGGATCATGGGTGCGGGCGGCGAGGACGTCAGCCCCCAGCTGAGCTGGTCGGGATTCCCGGCCGAGACCCGCAGCTTCGCCGTCACCGTCTACGACCCCGACGCGCCGACGGCCTCCGGGTTCTGGCACTGGGCGGTGGCCAACCTGCCGGCCGACGTCACCGAACTGCCCGCGGGCGCCGGTGACGGCAGCAACCTGCCCGGGGATGCGCTGACCCTGGTGAATGACGCCGGGCAGCGCCGCTACATCGGGGCCGCGCCGCCGGCGGGTCATGGCCCGCACCGGTACTACATCGCCGTGCACGCCGTCGACACCGACAAGCTGGACCTGCCCGAGGATGCCAGCCCGGCCTTCCTCGGCTTCAACCTGTTTCAGCACGCCATCGCGCGGGCGGTCATCCACGCCACCTACGAACAGAAGTAGGGCGCGGGTTTAGGCTCTCGCCGTCGGGCTTCGGCCCGCGGGTTAGAGACACCGAGACCTGGGCCGAAATCACTTGTGCCACTTTCGCCCCGGTGGTTTCACCGCGGCGTGTTTTGTCGGTGGGCGGTCGTAGCATTCGAACATGAGTTCGATTAATCGTTTTCCGGTGCACTCGGATGAGGCACTGTTGCCCGCTGAGCTGATGGAGCTGCTGGAGGAGCGCGCGTTTCTGATCGGCCGGTTGAAGGCACTCAGGTATGAGCTGTGCAGTCCGTTCGCACGGCCGATTGGGCCGCGCAGATGACCGTGACCGACCGCGAGGAGATGCAGGACGACGTTGACGCGTTGCGCGCCGTCGTCTCCCGCTTCCAGAAGCATTCGTATGCGGCGCTCACCAACCCGGAGCGGTTGCAGATGCTCGAGATACTCGAGTGTGAGACGCGCAAACTCCGGACTCCCAGTCATCAATTGATCAATCAGGTTGGTGAGCAGGCGGATTCGGCTGAGTTGGGTGGCAAGTTGTCGTGGGTGTTGGCCGATCGGTTGCATATCAGCCGGGCCGAGGCGGGCCGGCGTATTGCTGAGGCGGCCGAGTTGGGGCCGCGGCGGGCGCTTTCGGGTGAGCCGTTGGGGCCGGTGTTGCCGGCGACGGCGGCGGCCCAGCGTGAGGGGGCGATCGGGGCCGATCATGTGGCGGTGATCCGGCGGTTTTTCCACCGGCTGCCCGAGTCGGTCGACGTCGAGACCTGTGTGCGCGCCGAGCAGCATCTGGTGGTCAAGGCCGGTGAGTTTGGGCCCGAGCAGTTCGCCAAGCTGGCCCGGCGTTTGATGGACTGCCTTGATCCTGACGGCAGCTACACCGACCAGGGCCGGGCGCGGGTGCGCGGGCTGGTGCTGGGCAACCAGCAGGCCGACGGCATGTCACGTGTGCGTGGATGGCTGACAC
>NZ_LZJP01000077.1:0-22203 GCF_001667865.1 Mycobacterium mantenii
TGCCGTCGCTGCCGGTGTCCAGCGTGCTGACGATCGGCCTGGGTAAACCGCGACCCGAGTGGCCGGCCGACACCGTCCGTCGCGCCGCCGGTGTGGCCGCGCGGTCGCTCGGCAAGACCGAGTCGGTGATCACCACGCTGGCCGAGCTGCCCGGCGACGGTGTCGGCTCGGCCGTCGTCGAGGGTCTGATCCTGGGCAGCTACCGGTTCACCGAATTCCGCAGCGACAAGACCGCGCCCAAAGATCAAGGGCTGCGCAAGATCACGGTGCTCGCCACCGCGAAGGACGCCAAGGACGACGCCGCGCACGGTGCGGCCGTCGCGACCGCCGTCGCCACCGCGCGCGACTTCGTCAACACCCCGCCCAGCCACCTTTTTCCGGCCGAATTCGCCAAGCGGGCAAGGGCTTTGGGTGAGTCCGTCGGCCTCGAGGTGGAGGTGCTGGACGACAAGGCGCTGCAAAAGGCCGGCTACGGCGGGATCATCGGCGTCGGCCAGGGTTCGTCGCGTCCGCCGCGGCTGGTGCGGCTGATCCACCGCGGGTCGAAGCTGGCCAAGAAGTCCAAGCAGGCCAAGAAGGTCGCGCTGGTCGGCAAGGGCGTCACGTTCGACACCGGTGGCATCTCGATCAAGCCGGCGGCCGGCATGCACCACATGACCTCCGACATGGGCGGCGCCGCCGCGGTGATCGCGACCGTGGCGCTGGCCGCGCAGCGCAAACTTCCGATCGACGTGATCGCCACCGTGCCGATGGCCGAGAACATGCCGTCGGCCACCGCGCAGCGGCCCGGCGACGTGCTGACCCAGTACGGCGGCATCACGGTCGAGGTGCAGAACACCGACGCCGAGGGCCGGCTCATCCTGGCCGACGCCATCGTGCGGGCCTGCGAGGACAACCCCGATTACCTGATCGAGACGTCCACGCTGACCGGCGCGCAGACGGTGGCCCTCGGCGCCCGCATTCCCGGGGTGATGGGCAGCGACGAGTTCCGCGACCGCGTCGCGTCGATCTCGCAGCGGGTCGGCGAAAACGGCTGGCCGATGCCGCTGCCCGACGAACTCAAGGAAGACCTGAAGTCGGGAGTCGCCGACCTGTCGAACATCAGTGGGCAGCGCTTCGCCGGAATGCTGGTAGCGGGGGTGTTCCTGCGGGAGTTCGTCGCCGACGGCGTGGATTGGGCGCACATCGACGTCGCCGGCCCGGCCTACAACACCGGCAGCCCGTGGGGCTACTCGCCGAAGGGCTCCACCGGCGTGCCGACGCGGACCATGTTCGCGGTGCTCGAAGACATCGCCGAGAACGGCTAGCGAACGGCTGGCGCTACTTCGTCAGCAGGGATATCGCCGCGCTGGTCAGCTTGCGGCGCGGCCATCCCGTGATTCCGTGCGCGGCCAGAGCGGCCCGGGCGGCGTTGCGCCCGCAGGCGCCGTGCACCGAACCGCCCGGGGTGGCCGACGCGCTGCCCAGATACAGCCCCTGGACCGGGGTTTCGGCCCGGCCCATCCCGGCCGCGGGGCGAAAGATCAGCATCTGCGGCAGCTGCGCGGTCCCGCCGTTGAGCGCGCCGAGATGCAGGTTGGCGTCGCTGGCCTCCAGGTCCGACGGCCGCTGCACGAACCGGTCGATCACCGCCGAACCGAAGCCCGGCGCGTGTTCCTCGATGACGTCGTCCACGGCCGTCGCGAGTCGTTCGGCCGACGCGTCGTCGGCCACATGGCGCGGCAAATGCGTGTAGGCCCAGACGCTTTCGGTGCCCGGCGGCGAGCGGGTCGGGTCCGCGGTGGTGGTCTGCCCCAACAGCATGAACGGGTGCCGGGGCACCGTCCGGGTGTTCAGGTCGGCCACCCAGCGCACCAGCCCGTCACCGTCGGCGCCCAGGTGGACGGTGCCCGCATCCGCCAGGCTTTTCGACCGCCACGGGATGGGTTCGCGCAGCGCATAGTTGACCTTGACCACCGGCGGATCCCACACGTAGTGCTCGAGTTCGCGGCGCAGGCCGGCCGGCACGGCGTCGTCGGGCAGCATGTCGCAAAACAGCCGCGGCGCCGTCACGTCGGCCACGATCGCGCGGCGCGCCGCGACCGTGCGCCCCGCGGTCGTCGTCACGCCGACAGCACGTCCACCCCGCACGTGGATGCGGGAAACGTTCTGGTTGCACTCGATTTGGGCGCCGGCCCAGCGGGCCCGGTTGACCAGGGCGGCCGTCAATTGGCCCGAACCGCCGACTGGAACCGGCCAGCCGTAGTCCTGGCCCAGCATCGTCATCAGAAAGCCCATGGCCCCGCTGACGGGGGCGTCCACCGGGACGTCGGCGTGCATTGCGTTGCCCAACAACAACACCCGCGGCGCCTCACCGTCGAAGAGCTGCTCTGACATCGCGTTGGCGGGCTGCACCAGCAGCCGGGCGAGCCGCATGGCCTCAGAGGTGCCGAGCTTGAGCAGCAGCCAAATCAGCGGGCGCAGCGGCGGGAACGGCGCCAGCATCGCGTCCAGCAGCGGGGATTTGATCTTCTGCCACAGCTCGACCAGGCGCCACCAGTTTTCGCCGTCGGCCGGTTCCCGTCGCGCGAATTCCTTTGCGGTGCGGTCCGGATCGCGATACAGGATGGGCGGGTCGTCGTCACCGCCGCCGCGGGGATGGCCCAGCACCGCCGGCGCGTGTGACCATTGCAGCCCGAAGTCTTCGAGCCGCAGCGCCGCCATCGCCGGCGAGGCCGCCGTCATCGGGTAGTAGGAGCTGAACAGGTCGGTGATGTAGCCCGGTGTCAGCTCGGCGCTGCGCACCGCGCCGCCGGGTTCGGGCTGGGCTTCCAGCACCAGCACGTCCCAACCCGCGTCGGCCAGCATGGACGCCGCGACCAGCCCGTGGTGCCCCGCCCCGATCACTATCGCATCGGCGGTGTCGCGCACGGTCACTTCACCTGGCTCGGCTCCAGGCGCTCCGCCAAAGCGGCCAGCCGCCACAGGCATTCCATGTTCCGGGGGTACGCCGCGGCCAGCGCAAGGGCATCGGGAACGGCCCCCATCGGACCTTCGACGGGCACCTCGATCATCTCGATCCGGCAGCCCTGCGGAATCTCGTGCAGCAGCATGGTGATTCGCGCGGCACCCAGCGGGCCCAGCCGGGCGCGCAGCACCAGCTTGTGCGGCGGTTCGCACTCCTCCACAATGGTCGCGTCGTTGATCACCAACGGCCAGATCCCGATCGAGTGCCTGATCGAGGAGCCGGGTTCGGGCCAGTTCGGGTCGACGGCCCGCATCCGGCTGTTGCCCACCACCCACTGGGTGTAGGTCCAGCCCTGGGCGAGCACCTCCCACACCCGCTCACAGGACTCGGGCACCTCGCGCGTCGCAGTGATCACCTCAGAAAACCCTCCGTGTCTCGACTACCGGGGCCGGATACCCGGCAATCGAGGGGTTATTCGGCCGTGACGCCGACGTTTACCGGGGGTGGACCGCGGATAATCTCCCTAGCGGCCGAAATCCCCGACGACGAAGGGCGAAGACATGACGGTGCGACGATTGATCATCGGTGTGGGCGCCGTGCTGTTACTGGCCGGAGTCATCGGATTGCTGGCGCCGGTGTCGGTTTCCGACAGCAACGGCCACTCGGTCGGATGCGGGAACGCCGTGGCGACCGACCTTTCCGAGGCCCGCAGCGCGAACAACAGCAGTGGGGCGAACATCCCGATCCTGAATCAGATCGTCCCGCACACCGACTATGTGGCGCAGTGCCAGTCGTCGGTGGGCGGCCGGCGCGCGTGGGCGATACCGCTGGCCGTACTCGGGGTCATCGCGATCGGCGCGACGCTACTGACCGGACGCCGCGGCGCGGCGCCGGGCGTCTAGATCACCCGCATCCGCGCGGCGTTACGCAGCCCCTGCGGGGCCAGGCGCGAAAGGCCGTACAGCGCATAGGCTTCCGGTGCGACCGGGCGGATAGGCTTCTTCTTCTTGACCGATGACAGGATCGCGTTGGCGACCTTGTCGGGGCCGTAGTGGCGCAGCGCGAACATCTTGCCGAGTTGCCCGCGCCGGCCGTCCACGGCGTCGGATTGCTTTCCGGCCGGTACGTCGAAGCGGGTGGTGTTGATGATGTTCGTGTCGATGACGCCGGGGCAGATCGTGGTCAGCCCCACCCCGGCGGCGTCGAGTTCGGCGCGCAGGCAGTCGGAGAACATGTAGGTCGCCGCCTTCGAGGTGCAGTAGGCGTTCAGCGACTGCAGCGGGGCGTAGGCCGCCATCGACGACACGTTGACGATGTATCCGCCGGTGCCGCGCTCCACCATCCGTCGCGCGAACGACCGGCACCCGTTGACCACGCCGCCCAGGTTGACGTCGAGCACCCGGTCGAACTGTTCCGGCGGGGTGTCCAGGAATCCGCCGGCGTGCCCGATGCCGGCGTTGTTGACGACGATGTCGGGGACGCCGTGCTCGGTGCTGATCCGCTCGGCGAACGACTCCACGGCCTGCGCGTCCGACACGTCGAGCACGTAGGCGTGCGCGACGCCGCCCCGGGTGGCGATCTCGGCCGCGGTGGCCTTGACGGCCGCCTCGTCGATGTCGCTGATGACCAGCTCGGCGCCTTCGCGCGCGAACGCGAACGCGGTCTCGCGGCCGATTCCGCTGCCGGCCCCGGTGACCGACACCAGCGTGTCACCGAAGGAGCCGCGGGGACGCCCCACCTGCGCGCGCAGCAGCGCGCGGCTGGGCGGCTTGCCCTCGGACTGGTCGGCGAACTCGCGCACCGCGGCCGCCATCACCTGCGGGTGCGACATCGGCGAGAAGTGGCCGGCCTGGATGTCGCGGCGCCACAACCGCGGCACGAAGCGCGGGGTGTGGTCGTAGCCGTAGGGCCGCACGTACTTGTCCTTGGTGTTGACGATGAGCTGCACCGGTACGTCGATGACCGCGACGCCCTGCTTGCGGCCGGAGAACGACCGAAAGTAGTTGGCGGGGTAGGTTTTCACCGAGTGGGCGGCGTCGGAGGCCAGCTTCTCGGAGTGGTGGATCTGCTCGTCGGGGATGTTGTCGACCGCGTTGCGCCGCAGCGCCGGGACCGACATGGTCAGCCGGAGGAACAGCGGTGCGAGCACCGGGATCGAGAAGAAGATCATGTAGGTCAGCCGCAGCGCCTGGCTGATCGCCCGGACGAAGGTGCGCGGCCGCCAGGGCGCCCGCAGGCCGCTGAAGATGTAGTCGACCAGCTGGTCCTGTGCGGGCCCGGACACCGACGTGAACGTGGCGACCCGGTCATTGGCGCCGGGGCGCTTCAGGTAGTGCCATACCCCCACCGAGCCCCAGTCGTGGGCCAGCACGTGCACGGGCCGGCCCGGGCTCAGTTCGCCGGTCACCGCGGCGAAGTCGTCGGCGAAGCGGTCCATGCTGTAGGCCGATACCGGTTTGGGCGCCGAGGACATCCCGACGCCGCGGTTGTCGTAGCGGATGATCCGGAACCGCTCGGCCAGCAGCGGGACGACCCCGTCCCACAGCACGTGCGAGTCGGGAAACCCGTGCACCAGCACGACGGTGGGGCCCTCGGGGTTGCCCTCCTCGTAGACCGCGATGCGGGCGCCGTCGGCGCTGTCGACAAAATGCTGCGGTATTTGTTGTGTTGGCGGCATCTCCGACCTCCCCGCTCTGGCTGCAGTGGCCACACCGTAGCAAGCGTGATCGGTGTCACCCGCCCGGCGCGGGGTATCTGCCCTGGATGTGTGCCGACGAAGGCGCAGTGACAGGATAGTTTTGGATTGCCACTTCGCCTTCCGTAAGCAAGCTGATCGACCCGCCCCGACCCACGAGCGATCGAGGAGTCAAAAACGATGGCCTTCTCCGTCCAGATGCCGGCACTCGGTGAGAGCGTCACCGAGGGGACGGTCACCCGCTGGCTCAAGCAGGAAGGCGACACGGTCGAACTCGACGAACCGCTCGTCGAGGTCTCGACCGACAAGGTCGACACCGAAATCCCGTCGCCGGCCGCGGGCGTGCTGACCAAGATCGTCGCCCAAGAGGACGACACCGTCGAGGTGGGCGGTGAGCTGGCGGTCATCGGTGACGCCTCGGAAAGTGGCGGCGCAGGCGGCGCGGCTGGGGGCGACTCGCAACCGGCCGCGCAGGCGCCGAGCCAGCCGGAGCCGCAAGCCCAGCCGGAGCCGCAAGCCGAGCCGGAGCCGCCCCAGCCCGAGCCCAAACCGGAGCCGCAGCCCCAGGCCCAGCCGGAGCCCGCGCCCGCCCAGCAGAGTTCCGGCGGCGGCGCCGCGACCCCGGTGTTGATGCCCGAGCTCGGCGAGTCGGTCGCCGAGGGCACGGTCACCCGCTGGCTCAAGAAGGTCGGCGATTCGGTCCAGGTCGACGACGCGCTCGTCGAGGTGTCCACGGACAAGGTCGACACCGAGATCCCGTCACCGGTGGCCGGTGTGCTGATCAGCATTACCGCCGAGGAAGACGCCACCGTGCCCGTCGGCGGCGAGCTGGCGCGCATCGGTGCCGGTTCCGAAGCCGCCGCTCCCGCGGCGCCGGCCGCCGCCCAGCCGCGCGCCGAGGCCCGTCCGGAACAACGGCCGCAACCGGCCCAACGCACCACCGGCGGGGGAGAACACGAGTCCGGTGCGGGCCAGCACCACCCGGGCGCCGCCGTACTGGGCCGGCAGCGTGGCTGCCTCCCAGTCCTCGCACAGCCGGGCCAGGAAACCCGTTCCCGCGCGATCGTTTTCGTCGACCACGCGGTCCTTGGTGTTGCCGTAGAAGCCCACCGCGCTGGCGTTGACCATGGTCGCAACACCCGCGTCGGCGACGGCATGCGCCAGGACTTCGGTGGGGGTGATGCGGCTGTCCCGCAGACTCTGCTTGAAGGCGCCCGACCACCGCCGCTTGCCGATGTTGACACCGCACAGGTTGACGACGGCGTCGACGTCGGTCAGCGTGTCGGGATCCAGATCGCCGCTCTCGGGATTCCAGTGCAGCTCGTCGGAGTTCGCCGGTGCCCGGCGCACGATGCGCAACACCCGGTGATCGCCGGCACGCAGGGCCGCGGCCAGCGCGGACCCGATCAGGCCCGACGAACCCGCAATCGCGATGACGGCATTCTGACCAGCGCGAGCCACGTTCGTCCTTTTTAGAGCCCGAGGTCGGCCTCGAAAGCCCCTTCTTCTAGCCGGTGCTTGATGGTGGTCAGGAAGCGGCCCGCGTCGGCGCCGTCGATCAGCCGGTGGTCATAGGTCAGTGGCAGATAGCAGATCGAGCGCACGCCGATCGATTCGTTGCCGCTGTCGTCGACCACGACCCGCGGCCGCTTGACGATCGCGCCGGTGCCCAGCATGGCGGCCTGCGGCGGAACCAGGATCGGGGTGTCGAACAGCGCACCCTGGCTGCCGATGTTCGTGATCGTGAAGGTGCCGCCGGAGAGCTCATCGGGTTTCAGGTTGCCCGACCGGGCGCGCGCGGCGATGTCGGCGATCGCCCTGGCCAGCCCGGCCAGGGACAGGTCGCCCGCGTTGTGCACGACGGGGGAGAGCAGGCCCTGTTCGGTGTCCACCGCGAAACCGAGGTGCTCGGCGTCGTAGTAGGTGATCTCCTTGGTTTCCTCGTTGTAGCTCGCGTTGATGTTGGGGTGGATCTTCAGCGCGTCGATCACCGCCCGGGCGATGAACGGCAGGAAGGTCAGGTTCACCCCCTCGCGCTCGGCGAAGGCCGCCTTGGCCCTGGCCCGCAACCCGACCAGCCTGGTCATGTCGACCTCGTGGGTCTGGGTGAGTTGGGCTGTCGCCTGCAGGGATTCGCGGGTTTTGTTCGCCGTGATCTGGCGGATCCGGCTGGCCTTCTGCGTGGTGCCCCGCAGGTGCGCCAGCGCCGGGGCCGGCGTGGGCGCAGCGGCGGCCTGAGGGGCCACGGCGGCGGGGGCCGGCGCGGCCGCGGGCGCCTTGGCGGCCTGTTGCTTTTGCTCGGCGGCGGCCAGCACGTCTTGCTTGCGGATGCGACCGCCCACCCCGGTGCCCGTGACCGAGTTCAGGTCGATGTCGTTTTCGGCGGCCAGCTTTCGCACCAGCGGCGTCACATACGGAGCGCCGTTGGCCCCCGAGCTCGCCGGCTGTGCCTGCGCCGGTTCAGCTTTCGGCTCGGGAGCGGGTTTGGGCTGCGGCGCCGCGGGCGCCGGCGTGGGTTCGGGCTTGGGCTGCGCCTGGGGCTGGGGCTGGGCGGCGGCCGGCAATACATGTCGTGGATCACGCTGGAAGACGAAGTGCGCGCGCTGTTGTTCGCGATTTTCGACAGCGAGCTGTCCGGGCCGGTGAACATGACCGGCCCGGCGCCGGTCACCAACGCCGAATTCACCACCGCGTTCGGGCGGGCGGTCAATCGCCCAACCCCGTTGATGGTGCCCGGATTTGCCATCCGGGCCGCGCTGGGCGAGTTCGCCGAAGAAGGCCTGCTGATGGGTCAGCGAGCCATCCCGTCCGCGCTGGAGCGCGCCGGTTTCGCCTTCCACCACAACACCATTGGCGAGGCTCTCGCCTACGCCACCGCCCGGCGCGACCACGACTAGTGGCGCGGCGTCAGCCGGCGAGCGTCTGGACGGCGAGTGTCACGCCAGCGTGGCTGATGCCGCCGAGCGTCACGCCAGCGTGACGCCCCGTCGCGGCGTGGTCGCCCGCCGAGTACCGTCGCGAAGGTGATCGCATCCATCCGGTCCAGCCAGGCCCTGATCGACGTCCGCCAGCTCGGCACCGTCGACTACCGCCTGGCCTGGCAGCAGCAACGCGATCTGGCCGACGCCCGGGTGGCCGGCGGCAATGACACGTTGCTGCTCCTGGAGCACCCCGCGGTCTACACCGCGGGCCGGCGCACCGAGCCGCACGAACGGCCGGTCGACGGCACCCCCGTCATCGACACCGACCGGGGCGGCAAGATCACCTGGCACGGGCCCGGCCAATTGGTCGGGTATCCGATCATCGGCCTGGCCGAACCGCTCGACGTGGTCAACTACGTGCGACGCCTGGAGGAAGCGCTGATCAAGGTGTGCGCCGACCTGGGCGTGGACGCGGCCCGGGTGCTTGGCCGATCCGGGGTGTGGGTGCCGGGCACCGAGGGCCGGCCGGACCGCAAGGTCGCCGCCATCGGCGTCCGGGTGTCGCGCGCGACCACCCTGCACGGATTCGCCCTCAACTGCGACTGCGACCTGGACGCCTTCAACGCGATCGTGCCGTGCGGCATCAGCGACGCCGGGGTGACCTCGCTGTCGGCCGAACTGCGCCACCCGGTGTCGGTCGAGGATGTCCGGACGGCGGTCGCCGACGCGGTGTGCGACGCACTCGACGGCGTGCTGCCGGTCCGTGATGACCCCGCCGCACGCGTAGCATCGGCGATGTGACTGTCGCACCGGAAGGACGCAAGCTGCTGCGCCTGGAAGTGCGCAACGCCGAGACCCCGATCGAGCGCAAACCGCCGTGGATCAGGGTGCGGGCCCGGATGGGCCCGGAGTACACCCAGCTCAAGAGCCTGGTCCGGCGGGAGGGACTGCACACGGTCTGCGAAGAGGCCGGGTGCCCCAACATCTTCGAATGCTGGGAGGACCGCGAGGCCACCTTTCTGATCGGCGGTGACCAGTGCACCCGCCGCTGCGACTTCTGCCAGATCGACACCGGAAAGCCCGCCGAACTGGACCGCGACGAACCCCGGCGGGTCGCCGACAGCGTGCACACGATGGGACTGCGCTACGCCACGGTCACCGGCGTGGCCCGCGACGACCTGCCCGACGGCGGGGCCTGGCTGTACGCCGAGACGGTGCGCGCCATCAAGGAGCTCAACCCGTCGACCGGCGTCGAGCTGCTGATCCCCGACTTCAACGGCGAGCCCACCCGGCTGGCCGAGGTGTTCGAGTCACGCCCGGAAGTGTTGGCGCACAACGTCGAAACCGTGCCGCGCATCTTCAAGCGGATCCGGCCCGCCTTCACCTACCGGCGCAGCCTGGACGTGCTGACCGCGGCGCGCGACGCCGGGCTGGTCACCAAGAGCAACCTCATCCTCGGCATGGGCGAGACCCCCGACGAGGTGCGCACCGCGCTGGCCAACCTGCATGACGCCGGCTGCGACATCATCACCATCACCCAATACCTGCGCCCGTCGGCGCGTCATCACCCGGTCGAGCGCTGGGTGAAACCGGAGGAATTCGTCGAGTTCGCCCAGCACGCCGAGGAGCTCGGCTTCGCCGGGGTGCTGGCCGGGCCGCTGGTCCGCTCGTCCTACCGCGCCGGACGGCTCTACGAGCAAGCGGCCCGCAACCGCACCGACGATGCCGCGGCACGGTAGCGGCGTTCGCCCGTCACCGCCCTACGTATTCTTTGACTATGGCTAAACCCCGCACCGCCGCGCAGAACAAGGCCGCCAGAGCGCAGGCGCAGGCCGCTCGCAAGGCCGCGGCCAAGGAGCGCCGCGCCCAGCTGTGGCAGGCGTTCAACATCCAGCGGCAGGAAGACAAGTGGCTGCTGCCGTACATGATCGGCGCTTTCGTACTGATCGTCGGCGTCTCGGTGGGGGTCGGGGTGTGGGCCGGCGGCCTGACGACGCTCACCCTGATCCCGCTGGGCGTGCTGCTGGGCGGTTTGGTCACCTTCATCATCTTCGGCCGTCGCGCGCAGAAGTCGGTCTACCGCAAGGCCGAAGGCCAAACCGGCGCCGCCGCATGGGCTTTGGACAACCTGCGCGGCAAGTGGCGGGTGACCCCGGGGGTCGCCGCGACCGGCCACTTCGACGCCGTGCATCGGGTGATCGGCCGTCCCGGCGTCATCCTGGTCGGCGAGGGAGCGTCGACGCGGGTGCGACCCCTGCTCGCGCAGGAGAAGAAGCGCACCGCCCGCCTGATCGGCGACGTGCCGATCTACGACATCATCGTCGGCAACGGCGAGGACGAGGTGTCGCTGGCCAAGCTGGAGCGCCACCTGACCCGCCTGCCGGCCAACATCACCGTCAAGCAGATGGACACCCTGGAATCGCGGTTGGCCGCGCTGGGGTCGCGGGCCGGCGCCGCCGTGATGCCCAAGGGGCCGCTGCCGAACGCGGGCAAGATGCGCGGTGTGCAGCGCACCGTGCGCCGCAAATAGCCGCCATCCAACTCAGCGGCGATCGCAAGCGCGGCGAAGCCGGGCGCAGCGGGTCGCCGCCATCCAACTCAGCGGCGATCGCAAGCGCGGCCCAAGCCGGGCGCAGCGGGTCGCCGCCATCCAACTCAGCGGCGCACCACGGCCGTCGCGGTCAGCCGATCCTGCATTCCGCGGCCGTCCCAGTCGGTGAACAGTGCCGGGACGACCGTTCCGACCAGCACTCCGCGCACCACCGCCCGGCCCAGGCCGACCGGCCCGCGTCCGTCCACCGTCACCACCTGCAGGCGCAGCGCCAGCTGGCCAGGGGTGAACCCGAACAACCGCAGAAACACCACGCCCAGCACGAACCAGATCACCAGGACCGCGGTGGCCAGCGCGTGCTGGGAGAACAAGCCGAAGCGCATGGCCAGGGCGGCCAGGCCGTACGAGATCAACCAGTCGATCATCAGCGCGGCCAGCCGGCGGCCCATCGGCGCCAGCGAACCCGGCCCGCTTTCCGGGAACCCCAGCTTTTCGCCGGGGTATGCGGACCGCGATTCCGCCATCATCGCCGCGGACCGCAGTCCGAATGCCCCGCGTGCCCGGCCCGATGAGGAGGGCAGACGGTGCGCCCGGCCACCAGAAAAGATACGATCTTGCGATCCATGGCCCCACAATAGAACCCGCCGCGGGAGCGGCCACTTTTTGCGTGTGGCATGGTCACGTAACGTGCGCGCAACATCGGGTTGACTGACGGGCAACATCTGCTCCATAGCGTCAGGCCGCGGATCTCACCAAGTAAAGGAGCACTCTGTGACGGAAACGACGCCCGACGACGTCTTCAAGCTCGCCAAGGACGAAAACGTCGAATTTGTCGACGTCCGGTTCTGTGACCTGCCCGGCATCATGCAGCACTTCACAATCCCGATTTCGTTCTTCGACGAGAGCGTCTTTGAGGACGGCTTGGCTTTCGACGGCTCGTCGATTCGCGGATTCCAGTCCATTCACGAATCCGACATGCTGCTCCTCCCCGACCCGGCGACCGCGCAGATCGACCTGTTCCGCGAAGCCAAGACGCTGAACCTCAACTTCTTCGTGCACGACCCCTTCACCCTCGAGCCGTACTCGCGCGACCCGCGCAACATCGCCCGTAAGGCCGAGAACTACCTGATCAGCACCGGCGTGGCCGACACCGCTTACTTCGGCGCCGAGGCCGAGTTCTACATCTTCGACTCGGTGAGCTTCGACTCGCGCACCAACGGCTCGTTCTACGAGATCGACGCGATCTCGGGCTGGTGGAACACCGGCTCGCCGAATGAGCTCGACGGCAGCCCGAACCGCGGCTACAAGGTGCGCCCCAAGGGTGGTTACTTCCCCGTCGCCCCCGTCGACCACTACGTCGACCTGCGCGACAAGATGCTGTCCAACCTGATCACGGCCGGCTTCAGCCTGGAGAAGGGCCACCACGAGGTGGGCACCGGCGGCCAGGCCGAGATCAACTACAAGTTCAACACCCTGCTGCACGCGGCCGACGACATGATGCTCTACAAGTACATCGTCAAGAACACCGCGTGGGCCAACGGGAAGACCGTCACGTTCATGCCCAAGCCGCTGTTCGGCGACAACGGTTCCGGCATGCACACCCACCAGTCGCTGTGGAAAGACGGCAGCCCGCTGATGTACGACGAGACCGGCTACGCCGGCCTGTCCGACACCGCCCGCCACTACATCGGCGGCCTGCTGCACCACGCGCCCTCGCTGCTGGCGTTCACCAACCCCACGGTGAACTCCTACAAGCGCCTGGTGCCCGGCTACGAGGCCCCGATCAACCTGGTCTACAGCCAGCGCAACCGGTCGGCGTGTGTCCGCATCCCGATCACCGGCACCAACCCGAAGGCCAAGCGGCTCGAGTTCCGTTGCCCCGACTCGTCGGGCAACCCGTACCTGGCGTTCTCGGCCATGCTGATGGCCGGCCTGGACGGCATCAAGAACAAGATCGAGCCGCAGGCGCCGGTTGACAAGGACCTCTACGAGCTGCCGCCCGAGGAGGCCGCCAACATCCCGCAGGCGCCCACGCAGCTGTCCGCGGTGATCGACCGGCTGGAAGAAGACCACGAATACCTCACCGAGGGAGGCGTTTTCACGCCCGACCTCATCGAGACGTGGATCAACTTCAAGCGCGAGAACGAGATCCTGCCGGTCCAGATCCGGCCGCACCCGTACGAGTTCGCGCTGTACTACGACGTCTAAGCCGGCTGACGCCTGCGACCAGCTGAAACGTTCCTGAACTGGTCACAGCGTCCGCAGTCCGTCCGCAGTAGCTCCGACTGAGTCCATCCGCTCCGCGATCCAGCTCCGATCGCCGAGCGGGTGGACTCATCGGCGTCGGGCCAAATGCCCGTGGGGGCCCACGGTGGTGCTGCGGCTGAGGGCCGCCGAGCGGTGGGATCAGCAGTACGCTCAAATCCGTGCCGGAAACGTCATACGCACCGTGTGGCGATCTCAGCCTGGCGTATCAGGTATTCGGCGACGGGCCTATCGAGCTCGTCATCGTCGGGCCGTTCGTCAGCCACATCGAGCTGGCCTGGACCCTCCCCCAATTCAAAGCATTCATTGAGCAACTTGCCACGTTCTGTCGGGTCCTTTGGTTCGACAAGGCCGGGGTCGGGCTTTCGGACCCGGTGCCGAAAGTGCGCACGCTGGATGACCGGGTAGCCGAGATCGAGGCGGTCATGGACGCCGCCGGATTCCGACAAGCCGTCATCTCCGGCCTGAGTGACGGTGGACCGGCGTCCATGATGTTCGCGGCGGCACGGCCGGATCGGGTGCGGGCGCTGATCCTCTGCGCCACATACTCGTTCAACCCAGGCAGGTGGGACGACCTGGATCACGACCCGGCCGAGCTGCGGGCACGCTTTCTTTCCGAGCTGGGTGAGGACTACACGCCGTCGATTGAACAGGTCGCCCGCTGGTTGGAGGCCGGCCGCGCCGTGCGCTCCGGATGGGGCACCGGTGCGGCAGCCAGCATCAGTTCGCCATCGGTCCGGTCGATACGCCAGCTCGCAATGTTGGAGCGCATGAGCGCAAGCCCAGGAATGGCGCGGGCGTCATTCGAAGCGGCCTTTTCAACTGACGTGCGACCGATCCTGCCAACCATCACCGTGCCAACCCTGGTCATCCATGCCCGCGAGGACCCCGCGGTTCCGGTGCAGGGCGGCCGGTATCTCGCCGACCACATCCCCGGCGCGCGGTACCTCGAGGTCGAGGGGGTGGACCACGCACCGTTCTTTACCGAGCCCGACAAGATCCTGGCCGGGATCGAGGAATTCCTCACCGGCAGCCACGCCGCGCCTGCACAGTCACATCGCGCCCTGCGCACCGTGTTGTTCACCGACATGGTCGGCTCGACCCAGCACGCCGCGGCGGCCGGCGATGAGCGGTGGCGCGCGGTGCTACACCGCTTTGGTGAGATCACCGCCGAACTCACGCAACGGTTTGGCGGCATGGTGGTCAAGAGCACCGGCGACGGCCACCTCACCACGTTCGACGGCCCGACGCAGGCCATCCGCTGCGCCGAGGCGTTGCGCTCGGAGGCCGAGACCCTGGGCATCCAGATTCGCGTCGGCATCCACACCGGCGAATGCGAACTACTGGACGACGACATCGGGGGAATCGCTGTACACATCGCGGCGCGGATCCTTGGGCACGCAGGGGCGGGCGACATACTTGTCTCCCGCACCGTGCGTGACCTGGTCGTCGGCTCGGGAACTGGCTTCGAGGACCGGGGCAGCGTCGAGCTGCGTGGCGTGCCCGGCAGTTGGCAACTGCTGGCGGTCGATCCCCACGGCCCGCGGGCTGGATCGCCTGAGGCGAAACTGGCGTCGATACCCACCCCTAGCCGTCAGACCGCGATGCGCCGCTCGGACCGCGCCGTGGAGCTGATCGCGACGCGTGCACCGTGGCTTCTCCGCGGGATGGCGCACCTCGCCCCGGCGACCGGCCGCCGCTGAAACAGCCGGAGCGGACTCAGTACAGCTAGCCGTCGAGCGCGAGGTCCTTGCGAAAGCGCTGCATGCCGTCGATCTTGTCGTCCAGGCTGGCGTCGGGCCCGGCGTAGAACATCCACGGCATCGTGATGATTCCGGTGATGCCGGCGTCCTCGACCCGCCGGTAGTCGGCCGTGGTGAACGCGTCGGTGAGGGGCGTCAGGATGGTGAAATCGTCCATGGTCAAGCCCTTTTCGGCCCGCATCTCGCGCAGCCGCCCGACCGCGTCGATGGCCCGCTCGGTCTTGATCAAATCGCCGATCCAGCCGTCGTTGCGGGCGGCGCGGCGCAGCGCGATATCGCTGAGCCCGCCGACGTACACGGGTATCGGCGGTGGGGTGGGTTGCATCTCCAGCCGCGGCGCGGAATAGAACTGGCCCTCGAATTCCGTCCAGCCCGGCGCCCACAACGCCCGCATCAGTTCGACGATTTCGTCGGTGCGCTTGCCGCGGGCCTCGAATTGCTCACCCATCAAAGCGAATTCCTCGCGACACCAGCCCACGCCGATGCCCAGTTCCACCCGGCCCGACGCCAGAACCGCGGCGGTGCCAATGGCTTTGGCCGCGGAGTACGGGTTGCGCATCGCCGGGATGTAGACGGTGGTGACGAACCGCAACCGCGTGGTGACCTGAGCCAGCGCCCCGACGAGCACCCAGGGGTCGGGCCAGTCGGTGAAGGGCTGCCAGCGCCGTTCGCCGTCTTTGGTGTACGGGTAGGGGGTGTCCAGGGTCTCGAGATTGACGACGTGGTCGGGGATCCCGATCCCGTCGTAGCCGAGCTCGTCGGCCGCCTTGGCCAGCTCGATGATCTCGCGGGTGTTCAGGAAGGCGCTGCTGATGTAGAACTTCACTGCACCTCCTGCGCCCAGACCGGCTCGATGAAGACGCCGTCGGCCTCGACGGTGACACCGGCGGCATCCGAAATGGTGCCGCGCGCAAAGACTTTGCGGCCCTCCTTGCCGTCGACCCACGCCTCGCAGCGCAGCGGGCCCAGCGGGGTGCCGCGCAGGTACTTGACGGTGATGGTGCCGGTGAAGCGCGCCTTCGACAGCCCCTCGCTGGCGGCCTCGCCGAGCATGTGGTCGAGCACCAGCGCGCTGACGCCGCCGTGCACCAGTTTGGGCGGACCCTCGTAGGCCGAGCCGAGCACGAACTCGCTCCAGCAGCGCCCGTCGCCCTCGTGGTGCACGACGATCGGCGGGGCGATGGGATTGCACACGCCGATCGCGGCGTTGCCCAACGGCAGTGGGCGACCGTTGACGCGGTAGCTCACCCCGACCGGACGGGTGCGCTGCCGCAGCGACGCGGTCACGGCCTCGATCGCCCGCCTGGCCTCGGCGACGACGTCGTCGTCGGCCTCGGTCCGGATGGTGGCGTCGACGAGCCCGCGGACCGCATCGGCCAGCGGAGCGTACAGCGCGGTGACGCGATCGGCCTCCGCCGCGCTGAGCACCTCGAATATGGCGTCCAACGCGCCGGCCTCCTGACTCAACTTCCAAACACCTTGCGCACCACCGCTTTTGCTCGTCGCGTCACCCGCAGATAGTTGTCCAAGAACTCCCCGCCCTCGTCGGTCGGCCAGCCCGCGGCCACGGCGACCGCGTTGAGCTGACGCCCGGGGCCGGGCAGCTGGTCGGTGGGCTTGCCGCGGACCAGCACCAGCGCGTTGCGGGCCCGGGTGGCGGTCAGCCAGGCCTGCCGCAACAGCTCCACCTCGTCGGCGGGCACCAGGTCGGCCGCGGCGATCGCGTCCAGGCACTGCAGCGTCGACGTGTTGTGCAGCGCGGGAATCTCGTGTGCGTGCCGCAGTTGCAGCAACTGCACGGTCCATTCGACGTCGGCCAGTCCGCCGCGACCCAGCTTGGTGTGCGTGTTGGGGTCCGCGCCCCGCGGCAACCGCTCGGAATCGACGCGGGCCTTGATGCGCCGGATCTCCTGCATCGCCTCGCCGGACACCCCGTTGGGCGGATACCGCGTCTTGTCGGCCATCAGCAGGAACCGCTGCCCCAGCTCCGCGTCGCCGGCGACCGCGTGCGCGCGCAGCAGCGCCTGGATCTCCCAGGGCTGCGCCCACTGTTCGTAGTAGGCCGCGTACGAGGCCAGGGTGCGCACCAGCGCGCCGCTGCGCCCCTCGGGCCGCAGGTTGGCGTCGACCTCCAGCGGCGGGTCGACGCTGGGCGTCCCCAGCAGGGCCCGAACCTGTTCGGCGACGCCCGTCGCCCAGCGCACCGCCGCGGAATCCTCGACGCCGGGCGCCGGTTCGCAGACGAACATCACGTCGGCGTCGGATCCGTAGCCCAACTCGGCGCCACCCAGCCGGCCCATGCCGATGACGGCGATGGCGGCCGGCGCGTTCCCATTCTCGGGCAGGTTCGCCCGGATCATCGCGTCCAGCGCGGCCTGCAGCACCGCCACCCACACCGAGGTCAGCGCCCCGCACACGTCGGTGACCTCGAGCATGCCGAGCAGGTCGGCGGACGCGATGCGGGCCAGCTCGCGACGCCGCAGCGTGCGCGCCGCGGCGATCGCCCGCACCGGGTCGGAGTAGCGGCTGGCCGAGGCGACCAGCGCGCGGGCCACCGCGGCGGGCTCGCTCTCGAGCAGCCTCGGGCCGGACGGGCCGTCGCTGTAGTCCTGAATCACCCGCGGCGCGCGCATCAGCAGGTCCGGCACGTACGCCGAGGTGCCCAGCACATGCATCAGCCGGCGGGCCACCGCGGGCTTGTCGCGCAGCGTGGCCAGATACCAGGTTTCCCCGGACAGCGCCTCGGACAGCCGCCGGTAGGCCAGCAGGCCGCCGTCGGGGTCGGGCGTGTAGGACATCCAGTTCAGCAGCCGGGGCAACAGCACCGACTGCACCCGGCCGCGCCGGCCGCTCAGGTTGACCAGGGCCGACATGTGTTTCAGCGCGGTCTGCGGGCCCTCGTAGCCCAGCGCCGCCAGCTGGCGCTCGGCGGCTTCGGACGTCATGCCGTGCGCGATCTCCAGGCCGGCCGGGCCGATCGATTCCAGCAGCGGCTGGTAGAAGAGCTTGGCGTGCAGCTGGGACACCCGCAGGTTCTGGTGCCGCAGCTCCTCGCGCAGCACCCCCGCCGCGTCGTGGCGTCCGTCCGGCCGGATGTGGGCGGCCCGCGCCAGCCAGCGCACCGCCTCCTCGTCGTCGGCCTCGGGCAGCAGGTGGGTGCGCTTGAGGCGCTGCAGCTGCAACCGGTGCTCGAGCAGCCGGAGGAACTCGTAGGAGGCGGTGAGGTTGGCCGCGTCCTCGCGCCCGATGTAGCCGCCCTGGCCCAGCGCGGCCAGCGCGGCGACCGTCGACGCCACGTGCAGCGAGTCGTCGCCGCGGCCGTGGACCAGCTGCAGGAGCTGCACGGCGAATTCCACGTCGCGCAATCCGCCGCTGCCGAGCTTGATCTCGCGGCCGCGCACCTCGGCGGGCACCAGCTGCTCGACCCGGCGGCGCATGGCCTGCACCTCGACCACGAAATCCTCGCGCTCGCAGGCGACCCAGACCATCGGCATCAGCGCGTCGACGTAGCGCTGGCCGAGTTCCGCGTCGCCCACCGCCGCACGGGCTTTGAGCAGCGCCTGGAATTCCCAGGTCTTCGCCCAGCGCTGGTAGTAGGCGATGTGCGACTCGACGGTGCGGACCAGCTCACCGCTGCGGCCCTCCGGCCGCAGCCCGGCGTCCACCTGAAAGAACGCCTCGGAGGCCAGCCGCATCATCTCGCTGGCCACCCTGGTGGTGACCGGGTCGGCCTGCTCGCCGACGAAGATGACGTCGACGTCGCTGACGTAGTTCAGTTCGCGGGCACCGCATTTGCCCATCGCGATGACCGCGAGCCGCGGCGGCGTCCCGTCACCGCAGACGCTGTTCTCGGCCACCCGCAGCGCCGCGGCCAGCGCGGCGTCCGCCAGGTCCGACAGGTGCGCCGCCACCACGGTGAAGGGGACCACCGGTTCGTCCTCGACCGTCGCGGCCAGATCCAGCGCCGCCAGCACCAGCAGCTGGTCGCGGTAGAGGGTGCGAAGGCGCACCATCGCCGAACCGGGCGCCGCCAGCGCCTCGTCGACGCATTCGGCGAACTTCGCGCACAGCGCGTCGTGGGTGGGCAGTGTGACGTTGCCGCGCAAGAGTTTCCAGGACTGCGGCTGCGCGATCAGGTGATCGCCCAGGGCCAGTGACGAGCCGAGCACGCCGAACAGCCGGCCGCGCAGCGGGCGTTCGGCGAGCAGGGCGGCGTTGAGCTGATCCCACCCGGCGTCGGGGTTCTCCGACAGCCGGACCAGGGCCAGCAGCGCGGCGTCGGGATCGGCCGCGCGCGACAGCGACCAGAGCAGGTCGACGTGGGCCTGGTCGTCGTGGTCGTACCAACCCAGCTGCGCCATGCGTTCGGCCGCTTGCGGATCGACCAACCCGAGCCGGCCGACGCTGGGCAGCCTGGGGCGCTGCGTCGCGGGTTTGGTCACGACCACGACCGTAGCGCAAGCCGCCGCCGTTGCGGCACGAGTGGCGCGGTCCGGAAACGGGATACGCCCTAACGGGACCTACAGGGACAGGTAGGTGTTCAGCTCGTAGGGGGTGACGTGGCTGCGGTAGTTGGCCCATTCCGTGCGCTTATTGCGCAGGAAGAAGTCAAAGACGTGCTCCCCCAAGGTTTCCGCGACCAGCTCGGAGGACTCCATGGCGCGAAGCGCGCTGTCCAGGCTGGTCGGCAGCTCGCGATATCCCATCGCGATGCGTTCTTCGGGGGTCAGGTCCCACACGTTGTCCTCGGCCTGCGGCCCCAGCACGTAGCCCTTCTCCACCCCGCGCAGCCCCGCGGCCAGCAGCACGGCGAAGGCCAGGTACGGGTTGCACGCCGAGTCGGGGCTGCGTACCTCGACGCGGCGCGACGACGTCTTGTGCGGCGTGTACATGGGCACCCGGACCAGCGCGGACCGGTTGGCCGCACCCCACGACGCGGCGGTGGGCGCCTCGCCGCCGCCCACGAGTCGCTTGTAGGAGTTGACCCATTGATTGGTGACCGCGCTGATCTCCGACGCGTGCTCGAGCACCCCGGCGATGAAGGACTTGCCCACGTCGGAGAGCTGCAGCGGGTCGTCGGGGCTGTGGAACGCGTTGACGTCACCCTCGAACAGGCTCATGTGGGTGTGCATCGCGGAGCCGGGATGCTGCCCGAACGGCTTGGGCATGAAGGTGGCGCGGGCGCCGTTCTCGATCGCGACCTCCTTGATGACGTAGCGGAACGTCATCACGTTGTCGGCCATCGACAGCGCGTCGGCGAAGCGCAGGTCGATCTCCTGCTGGCCGGGCGCGCCCTCGTGGTGGCTGAACTCCACCGAGATTCCCATGAATTCGAGGGCCTCGATCGCGTGGCGGCGGAAGTTCGACGCCGAGTCGTGGACCGCCTGGTCGAAGTAGCCGGCGTTGTCGACGGGAATGGGCGGCGTCCCGTCGTCGGGGCCCGGCTTCAGCAGGAAGAATTCGATCTCGGGGTGCACGTAGCAGGAGAAGCCCAGGTCGTTGGCCTTCTGCAGCTGACGGCGCAGCACGTGCCGCGGGTCCGCCCAGGACGGCGATCCGTCCGGCATGGTGATGTCGCAGAACATCCGCGCCGAGTGGTGGTGGCCGTTGGCCGAGGCCCACGGCAGCACCTGAAAGGTCGACGGGTCGGGGTTGGCCACGGTGTCGGATTCCGAGACCCGCGAGAAGCCCTCGATCGAGGATCCGTCGAAGCCGATGCCCTCCTCGAAGGCGCCTTCGAGCTCGGCCGGGGCGATGGCGACCGACTTGAGGAAACCGAGCACATCGGTAAACCACAGCCGAACGAACCGGATGTCTCGTTCCTCGAGGGTGCGGAGGACGAATTCCTTCTGTCGATCCATATCTCGAACAGTATGCAACTGCTGTTAATTCTGTGTTACCGATGCCCGCTCAGAACCATTGCCAAGGTTGCGGGCGGAACGCCGTGTGCCGGCGGGGCCGGGCGGTGCGAACGGACGCGGTCGGCGCTACGGCAGCTCACCCTGATGGTTTGGGCAGTAGACGTCCACCGATGCGGTGACGAATTTGACCGCGGTGCGCGTGACGCGATCGGCGACGATGCGCAGGGACGGATTTTCCTTGTACGCCGTGTTCACCTCCTCGTCCACGGCGGCCTGGACCGAGGAGCCGCGATCGAGTTCGCCACAAATCTCACGGGCTCGATAGACGAGCCCCGGCACGTTGTCGGTGGCCGGAATCTGTTGCTGCGCGAGCAACGCCACGAACTGCGCGTCCTGATTCGGGTCGGCCCCCGCGCCACCGGCGCAGACAACTGCGACGGCGAGCAGCAGCGAAGCGTTGACCAGAGCCGCTGCGAGGCGGGCGATTCGGATGCGCACGGCAGAATCTTCGTTTCTTCGTGTCACCTGCTCGGCAGATCTCATCTAATGGATACCGAGTGGTAACAGTGGAGGTGGCTGGCGCCTGCAATGATCGACATCGTATCCGGTTGGCATCGTGAATCACCACAGCGCTTTCGCGCGAACCCGCAGCTGAGCGGCGTGGCGCGACGGCATCATCGGCGTATGACCGCATCCGGCCGCGGCGGGAGCCCGCCCCTTCAGACGACGGCCTCGAGTAGGCGGCGGGCACTCGCTGCGTATGCGGTGATCGCCGCGTTGATCAGCACGGTTAATGCTGCGCAGCTGCCGGCAGCCCGGGCATCCGACCGGGCGCTCACCGCGCTGATCACGCCGGCTCCCGCGGGCGAGCTGACCCCCGATCCGCCGCAGATCCCGCCCCCACCGACGGTCAAGCCGCTCGAGCCACCCGTCGCGCCCCCGCCGTCGAGGGCGGAGCAACCGCAGTCCCCGCCGCGACAACAGCAAGGGCCCGCACCGCAGGACGGGCCGCCGCCCGCACCGCCGCCTCCGCCCCAGCCTCCACCGCCGCGGGGACATGTCCAGCTCTCACCGTGAGCGAAAACCCGTGCGTGCCTTGTGCTACCGGGCGGCAGACCGGGCGCCCCGCGCGGGTCAGGACTGGCAGCGGTAGGCGGCCGGCGGCGGCGTGCCGGCGACCAGATAGCGCACGACGGCGGT
>NZ_LZJP01000078.1:0-18156 GCF_001667865.1 Mycobacterium mantenii
GCGGTCACGCAGCGCCGAGCGGGCGAAGCCGAGGCGATCGGTCACGGCGACCACCGCCGAAGCCCCCGCCTCCGCCGCCCGGTGGTTCCTATCCGCCGCCCCCGCCGTCGGCCGGCGGATACGCGCCGCCGCCGCCCGGGCCGGCGATCCGCACGCTGCCGACGCAGGACTACACGCCGTGGCTGACCCGTGCGCTGGCGTTCATCATCGACATCCTCCCGTACGCCGTCGTGCACGGGATCGGCACCGCGATCCTGGTCGCCACCCAGCAGACCGCCTGCATCACCGACGTCACGCAGTACGCCGTCAACCAGTACTGCGCCACCCAGAACTCGACCGTCGGCATGGTGGCGCAGTGGCTGGCGTCGATCATCGGGCTGTTCTATTTGATCTGGAACTTCGGCTACCGGCAGGGCACCACCGGCTCGAGCGTCGGCAAATCGGTGATGAAGTTCAAAGTGGTCAGCGAAATCACCGGCCAGCCCATCGGCTTCGGGATGTCGGTGGTGCGCTCGCTGGCGCACTTCGTCGACGCGATCATCTGCTTCATCGGATTCCTTTTCCCGCTGTGGGATTCGAAGCGTCAAACGCTGGCGGACAAGATCATGACGACGGTGTGCCTGCCCATCGACGGTTCCGAGAGGCCGGCCGTCACCTAGGCTGGTCGTCGATGAGCGACGACCGCAACGGACATCACGAGTTCACCGGACTGGCCACCAAGGCGATTCACGCCGGCTATCGGCCGGATCCGGCGACCGGAGCGGTGAACGCCCCGATCTACGCCAGCAGCACCTTCGCCCAGGACGGAGTCGGTGCACTGCGCGGCGGGTACGAATACGCGCGCACCGGCAACCCGACGCGGGCCGCGCTGGAAGCGTCGCTGGCCGCCGTCGAAGAGGGTGCCTACGGGCGTGCCTTCGGTTCGGGCATGGCCGCCACCGACTGCGCCCTGCGGGCGCTGCTGCGGCCCGGCGACCACGTGGTCATCCCCAACGATGCGTACGGCGGCACCTTCCGGCTGATCGACAAAGTCTTCACGCAGTGGAACGTCGAGTACACACCCGTGCCGCTGGACGATCTCGACGCCGTCGGCGCCGCGATCACACCGCGGACCCGGCTGATCTGGGTGGAAACCCCGACCAATCCGCTGCTGTCCATCGCCGACATCACCGCCCTGGCCGAACTGGGCAAGCAGAGTTCGGCAAAAGTATTGGTGGACAATACTTTTGCCTCGCCCGCCCTGCAGCAGCCGTTGACGCTGGGCGCCGACATCGTGCTGCACTCCACCACCAAATACATCGGCGGGCACTCCGACGTGGTGGGCGGTGCGCTGATCACCAACGACAAGGAGCTGGACGAGGCCTTCGCCTTCCTGCAGAACGGGGCCGGGGCGGTGCCCGGCCCGTTCGACGCCTACCTGACCATGCGCGGCCTGAAGACCCTGGTGCTGCGGATGCAGCGGCACAGCGAAAACGCCTCGGCCGTGGCCGAATTCCTCGCCGGTCATGCCGCGGTGAGCACGGTGCTCTATCCCGGCCTGCCCTCACATCCCGGGCATGAGGTCGCCGCACGGCAGATGCGCGGCTTCGGTGGCATGGTTTCGGTGCGCATGCGTGGTGGCCGCCAGGCGGCCCGCGATCTGTGCGCCAACACCCGGGTGTTCATCCTGGCGGAATCGCTGGGCGGGGTCGAGTCGTTGATCGAGCACCCCAGCGCCATGACGCATGCCTCGACGGCCGGGTCGCAGTTGGAAGTGCCCGACGATCTGGTGCGCCTGTCGGTCGGCATCGAAGACATCGCCGACCTGCTGGCCGATCTCGACCAGGCGCTCAGCTAGTGGCGATCGCGAGCGCGGCGGAGCCGGGCGAAGCGGGTCGCCACCGACGCGGCTAGGAGTGGTAGGGCTCCGCGCTGACCAGCGTGACCTCGACGGTGTTGCCGTTGGGCACCACGTAGCTGCGGGTCTCGCCTTCCTTGGCGTCGATCAGGGCGCCGCCCAGCGGTGAGTTGGGCGAGTACACCTCGAGCTTGCCGTCGTTGACGCCCTCCTGGCGGGTGGCGATCAGGAAGGTCTCGGTGTCGGACTTGTCGCCGTTGTAGTAGACCTTCACCACCGAGCCGGGCAGCGCGACGCCGGACTGCTTGGGCGCCTCGCCGACCTTGGCGTTGTTGAGCAGGTCCTGCAGCTGGCGGATGCGGGCCTCCTGCTGGCCCTGCTCTTCGCGGGCGGCGTGGTAGCCGCCGTTCTCGCGCAGGTCGCCCTCCTCGCGGCGGTCATTGATCTCCGCGGCGATGACCGGACGATTCGCGATCAGCTGATCGAGCTCGGCCTTGAGTCGATCGTGTGACTCCTGGGTCAGCCAGGTCACGGAAGTGTCCGTCATCTCGTCGTGCTCCTCGTATGTTGTTCCGCGAGTTCGCGTTAAGTCCTGTTAGCTCCGCTGCCCGGAGTTGCGGGTCCCTCCCCGTGTGCTGCCGCTCCGTTTTGCTCACGGTCGCTAATGCAGCAACACGGTCCCAACCGGAACCGTGCATTCATCCATGTTACCACCGCGCAAACAGTTGATGACTCCATATTCGCAGTTCGCCGTGGATTGGGAGGTCACGGTGCGCGCAGGTAGGCGGGCACATCGGTGCCGCAGCCGTAGATGTCGGCCACCGACGGCCGTTCAAAGGATTTCACCGTGGTCGTCACCTGCACGGTGGCCGAGTCCGACGGCGGAACCAGCAGTTCTCGACGGCCCGTCTCGCTGCCGTCCTTCGAGCGGACCCGCACGATGCAGTCCACGGGTCGCGACGGATCCGATCGCGTCACGCTGATCGTGATCGACGCCGTCTGGTCGTCGATCACCTGATAGCCCGCCATCGTCCCCGAGACGTCGCTCGTGCCGAACCGGTGATAACCGATGGCGGCAATGGCGAGTCCGGCCACGATGACCAGCGCGCCCAGCGTGACGATCACCCACCGCCGGGGGATGCGCGACAGCCGGGAGCGCCCGTAGCGGGCCTCCGGACGTGCAGTCGGGGTTTCGGTCATGCCTGGTTATGCCTGGTTGTCGGCTGCCGGGCACCGGCCGACAGCATGCAACGAACTCGGAACTGGAATTATAGGGTCAGACCGGGCGACCATCAGAGGTGACAGGGGGCACGTGAGCGGATTGCGGTTGATGGCGGTGCACGCCCACCCCGACGACGAGTCCAGCAAGGGCGCGGCCACGCTGGCCCGCTACGCCGACGAAGGCCATCGCGTGCTGGTCGTGACGTTGACCGGCGGTGAGCGCGGCGACATCCTCAACCCGGCCATGGACCTACCCGAGGTGCACGGGCACATCGCCGAAATCCGCCGGGATGAGATGGCCAAGGCCGCCGAGATACTCGGCGTCGAGCACCACTGGCTGGGTTTCGTCGACTCCGGACTGCCCCAGGGTGACCCCCCGCCGCCGTTGCCCGAGGGCTGTTTCGCGCTGGTGCCGCTCGAAGAGTCGGTCGAGGCCCTGGTCCGCGTCGTCCGCGAGTTCCGCCCGCACGTGATGACCACGTACGACGAAAACGGCGGCTACCCCCATCCCGATCACATTCGCTGCCACCAGGTTTCGGTCGGCGCGTTCGAGGCGGCCGGGGACTACCGGCGGTTTCCGGACGCGGGTGAGCCGTGGACGGTGTCCAAGCTCTACTACAACCACGGGTTCTTGCGGGCGCGGATGCAGTTGCTGCACGACGAGGCCATCAAGCACGGTCAGGAGCCCCCGTTCAAGAAGTGGCTCGAACACTGGGACGCCGAGCACGACCCGTTCGAGTCCCGAGTGACGACGCGCGTTGAGTGCTCGGCGTACTTCGGCCAGCGCGACGACGCGCTGCGGGCGCACACCACCCAGATCGACCCCGACCACGACTTCTTCGCCGCTCCCATCGCGTGGCAGCAACGGCTGTGGCCCACCGAGGAATTCGAGTTGGCGCGCTCGCGGGTCCCGGCCCGGCTGCCCGAGGACGACCTGTTCGCCGGAATAGAGAGCGACGCGTGAATCACCTCTTTCTCGTCGTGACCGCCGCCGGCTGGCAGGCCGACGGCCCGCCGCGCCACACCGGCCCCGATTTCGGTAAGGCCAGCCCGGTCGGGCTGCTGATCGTGGTGTTGCTGTTGATCAGCACGCTGTTTCTGCTGCGTTCGATGAACCGGCAGTTGAAGAAGGTGCCGGAGTCGTTTGATCCCAAGCACCCCGAACCGGACCAGGCCGTCGACGAGGGCACCGACGCGGGCGGCCCGCGCGACACTCCGGATCAGGCGGACGGCTCGCCGCGAGCTCCGGGACCCGGCGATGAGCCCGGCTGACCCCGCTTCGACGAATACCCTTGGGCTGGCGACCAGCCCGTACCTGCGCCAGCACGCGGACAACCCGGTGCATTGGCAGCAGTGGACCGCCGAGGCGCTGGCCGACGCCGCAGCACGTGACGTGCCGATTCTGCTTTCCGTCGGGTATGCCGCCTGCCACTGGTGCCACGTCATGGCCCACGAATCGTTCGAAGACCACGAGGTGGCAGCCGTGATGAACGCGGGATTCGTCTGCGTCAAGGTCGACCGCGAGGAACGCCCGGACCTCGATGCGGTGTACATGAACGCCACGGTGGCGCTGACAGGGCACGGCGGCTGGCCGATGACGTGCTTTTTGACGCCGGACGGGCGGCCCTTCTTCTGCGGCACCTACTATCCGAAAGAGGCTTTCCTGCAACTCCTTTCGGCCGTCTCGGCCACCTGGCGGGAGCGCCGCGGCGAGGTGGAGGAGGCCTCCGATCACATCGCCGGCGAGCTGCGCAAGATGGCTGCGGCGCTTCCGGGCGGCGGCCCGTCGATAGCGCCGGAGTTGTGTGACCACGCCGTCGCCACCGTGCTCAAGGATCGGGACGCCGTTCACGGCGGGTTCGGCGGCGCGCCCAAGTTCCCGCCGTCGGCCTTGCTCGAGGCGCTGCTGCGCCACTTCGAGCGCACCGGGTCACCGGCGGCGCTCGCGGCGGTATCGCACACCGGTTACGCGATGGCGCGTGGCGGCATCTATGACCAACTGGGCGGCGGCTTCGCCCGCTACAGCGTCGACAACGCTTGGGTGGTACCGCATTTCGAGAAGATGCTGTACGACAACGCGCTGCTGCTGCGCGCCTACGGGCACTGGGCCCGGCGTACCGCAGACCCGCTGGCGCGCCGGGTCGCCGCCCAGACCGCGCGGTTCCTGCTCGACGACCTGGCCGACGGCGCCATGTTCACCTCGTCGTTGGACGCCGACGCCGACGGCCGCGAGGGCTCGACCTACGTCTGGACGCCGGCGCAACTGAACGAGGTGCTCGGCCCGGACGACGGGCGTTGGGCGGCAAGCGTTTTCGCGGTGACCGGCGAGGGCACGTTCGAGCACGGCACCTCGGTGCTGCAGCTGCCCGCCGACGTCGAGGATTTACAGCGGCTGGAACGCGTGCGGTCTGCGCTGCTGGCCGCCCGGCTCGGCCGAACCCAGCCCGGCCGCGACGACAAGGTGGTCACGTCGTGGAATGGGCTGGCGATCACCGCGCTGGCCGAGGCCGGCGTCGCGCTGGACGAGCCGGAATTCGTCGAGGCCGCGGCGCGCTGCGCGGGGGCGCTGCTGGATTTGCATGTCTTCGACGGCCGGCTGCGACGGGCCAGCCTGGGCGGCGTGGTCGGCGACAGCGCGGCCATCCTCGAGGACTACGCGATGCTGGCCACCGGGCTGCTTGCGCTGTATCAGCTGACCGCCAAGGACGCCTGGTTGACCGCGGCCACCGACCTGCTGGACACCGCGCTGGCGCACTTCGCCGACCGGGACCAACCCGGCCGCTGGTTCGACACCGCCGACGACGCCGAGCGGTTGGTGCTGCGGCCGGCCGACCCGCTGGACGGCGCGACGCCGTCGGGAGCGTCGTCGATCACCGAGGCTCTGCTGACCGCCGCGCATCTGGCCGACGGGGACCGCGCGCATCGCTACCTGCGGGCCGCTTCCGACTCGCTCGGCGCGCATTCGCTGCTGCTGGACCGCGCGGCGCGGTCGGCGGGACACTGGCTGGCCGTTGCGGAAGCGGCGGTGCGCGGACCGCTGCAGATCGCGGTCGCCTGCGACCCGCCGACCTCGGCGCTGCTGGCCGAGGCGCGACGGCTGGCGCCCGGCGGGGCGATCGTCGTGGGCGGGGAGGCGGATTCGTCGGCGCTGCTGGCCGGCCGGCCCCGGGTGGCAGGCGCCGACGCCGCCTACGTGTGCCGCGGCCAGGTCTGCGACCTGCCGGTGACCGGCGCACCCGAACTGGCCGCCGCCCTTGGTGTTCCCGGCCACTGAACCCGACGGTGGCGACCCGCTGCGCCCGGCCGCGCCGGGCTGGCGATCGCCACTCGCCGGGGGTTACCCTGCGTCCCATGCCAAATGCCGCCAAGACCGACGCGATCAGAAGCACGGTCAACCGCTACATCGAACTGGTCGCCAAGGGCAGCGCCGATGATCTGGTCGAGCTGTACGCGGATGACGCCACCGTCGAGGATCCGGTCGGCGGCGAGGTACACATCGGGCGGCAGGCGATCCACGGTTTCTACTCCGCGGTCGATGATCTGCAGCGCGAATGCGAACTGCTGACGTTGCGCGTCGCCGGCAACGAGGCGGCCTTCCACTTTCGGCTGACCGTGACCGCGGGCGAGCACCGGATGGTGATCGAGCCCATCGACGTCATGGTCTTCGACGGCAGCGGCAAGATCGCCTCGATGAAGGCCTACTGGTCGCCGGAGGACGACGTCACCCAGGCCTAGCCGGGATGGTGGCGCAGCCTCAGCCGCCCGCCAGCCAGGCGTGGTCGCCCGCGTAGAAGACGGCGAACCACATGGCGATGTAGTGCAGGATCGCCGCGATCGCGGTGAAGGCGTGGAAGAACTCGTGGTAGCCGAACGTCCGCGGCCAGGGGTCGGGCCAGCGCAGCCCGTAGAAGATGCCGCCGACGCTGTAGAACACGCCGCCCACCGCCAGCAGCACCATCGCGGCCACGCCGGCCTGGTGCAGGATCGTGGGAGCAAACCAGACGGCCACCCAGCCCAGCAGCAGATACAGCGGCACGCCGACCCAGCGCGGCGCCGTCGGCCAGCACATCTTCAGCGTGATGCCGGCCGCCGCGCCGCCCCACACGATGCACTGCACCAGCACCCCGGTGTTCTGCGGCATGACCAGCCGCGCGAACGGCGTGTAGCTGCCGGCGATGAAGACGAAGATCATCGAATGGTCGAGCCGCTTCATCCGGCTGCGCGCGACATCTGACTTCCAGTGCACCCGGTGGTAGGTGGCGCTGACCGCGAACATCGCCACCGTGGACGCGGCGTATACCAGCGTGGAATGGCCGGCGCGGGGGGAGGCGACCGCCCACGACACCGACACCAGTGTGGCGCCGGTGATGATGGCCAGCCACGCCGACACGAAGTGGATCCAGCCGCGCATCCGGGGCTTGCCCAGGAACTGGGCGGCACCCTCGACGAACTGCTCGACGGTGTTGCCCGGCACGATCGACTCGTTGTCTGGCTCCGGGTTGGGGACGGTGCTGGTCTGGCTGCTCATGTCTCCTGTGTCTTGTCTTCGCAACGGGCGATGCCGGCGGCAAAGTCGCCAGGGGCTGTTCAAGACCCACAGTAGTCAGGGATGGTTACGGCACAGTCTCGACTTCTGAGGTGACCGGGCCGAAACGAGAAGCGGTGCATTGATCACCGCTGGCAGTAGGGTGGATGTTCGTGGAAATTATCCCGCCGCGTCTCAAAGAGCCGCTGTATCGCATCTACGAAATGCGGCTGCGGCAGGGTCTGACCTCCACCAAATCCGACCTGCCCCGCCACATCGCGGTGCTGTGCGACGGGAACCGGCGCTGGGCGCGCGACGCGGGTTACGACGACGTGAGCTACGGCTACCGGATGGGTGCCGTGAAGATCGCCGAGATGCTGCGCTGGTGCCAGGAAGCCGGCATCGAGATGACCACGGTGTACCTGCTGTCCACGGAAAACCTGCAACGCGATCCCGAGGAGCTGGCCGGGCTGATCGAAATCATCACCGACGTGGTGGAGGAGATCTGCGCACCGGCCAACCGCTGGAGCGTGCGCACCGTCGGGGATCTCGAGCTGCTCGGCGAGGAACCGGCCCGCCGGCTGCGCGACGCCGTGGAATCCACCCCGGTTGTGGCGCCCTTCCACGTCAACGTCGCCGTCGGCTACGGCGGCCGTCGCGAGATCGTCGACGCGGTGCGTGCCCTGCTGAACAAGGAACTTGCCAACGGCGCGACCGCCGAAGAGCTGATCGACTCGGTCACGGTCGACGCGATCTCGGAGAACCTCTACACCTCCGGGCAGCCCGACCCCGACCTGGTGATCCGCACCTCGGGCGAGCAACGGCTGTCCGGTTTTCTGCTGTGGCAGAGCGCTTACTCGGAGATGTGGTTCACCGAAGCGCACTGGCCCGCGTTCCGCCGGGTCGACTTCCTGCGCGCGCTGCGCGACTACAGCCAGCGGCACCGCCGGTACGGCAAGTAGCGGCCTCTACGGCAGGTCGCGCGCGTGCCACACTAAGAACATGGCTGCGCTGTCGGCGGTGGTGTTCACGCTGAGCGCCTGGCTGGGCCTGTATCTGGTGGCCCGTGATCCGCGCAAACCCGTCCTCGCGCTGGCGGCGATCGGGCTGTGCGGATTCGCGCTCGTGGTGGGGCTGGATGCGGTTCGGACCGCCAATCCCGTGTCCGCCCGGCTGCTGAGCCAGGTCGAGATCTACCTGACGGCGATCCCCGGCGTGGCGTGGTTCGCGGTGCTCGTCGAGCTGTCCCGGCCCAGCGACGGCTGGCGCTCGCGCACCCGCGAGGTCTTGCTCGTGGCCGTGGTCGCGGCGCTGGCCCTGTTCGGGGCGATGCTGGCCGGCAGCGTCGAGGGGCCGCTGCGGCCCGGTCACTGGGTGATGTTCGCGGTGATCTCGGTGTCGACCCTCGGCGCGATGGTTGTCGCGTTGCGCCGCCCGCGGCGGCCGAGGCCGGCCGTCGGACTCGCCATCACCGCGACCCTGTTCTTCGCGCTGGGCAATGCGATCCTGATCATTCCGTTGGGCCTGGTACCCAGCTGGGTCGCGCTGGCGTCAACGAGCTGCGACGTCCTGGGGCTCGGGGTCGCCGTCGCCCTGTGGGACGCGTTCGACGAGGGCCAGGCGCTGCGCGCCGACATGCTGCGCTCGTTCGCCGGTTCGGTGGCGGTGGCGGTGCTCTTCGGCGGCCAGGCGCTGATCGGGTTGGCGGTCACCCGCCACGATCCCGGCGCGCAGACCGCGCTGACCGTGCTGCTGTTCACCAGCCTGGCGATCGCGATCACCGTGCAGGTGCTCGCGGATCCGCTGGCCGGGGTGCTCGACCGGCTGGCCTTCTCGAAATCGCCTGCGCTGCGGGCGGATCGGGCCGCGCTGCGGCATACCGGGGCGGCGCTGCCGCTGCGGCAGGAGCATCCGCTCGCCGGCGTCGACGACGTCACCTTCGCCAGGCTCACCCGGCGGGCCCTGGGCCACTACGGCGACCTGACCAAACTGGTCGCCAGCCCGCTGACCGCGCTGCCGGTGATCGACGAGCGGTTGGCCGCGCGGGGAGCGCCCGACCATCCGATCGAGCGCGCCAACGAACTCAAGGCCGTGCTCGCCGACGGCATCGCGCGGCTGAAGCCGCGCGACGGCGGCGACTTCGGCACCACCGAGGAGTGGCGGTACTACAACTCGCTGTATTTCCCCTACGTCGTCGGGGTGCGCGCCTACGCGCAGAACGCCACCGCCTCCGGCTTGGATCCCATCGCGCGGCAGGCCTGGCAGTGGTTCGTCACCGACGTCCCCCAGCGCTCGCTGCACAACTGGCAAAACGCCGCCGCCCGGCTGATCGCCGCCGATCTTCGTGGGCGGGTCCCGGTTCCCAGCGACTAAAGCGGGTACTTCAGTCACCGCGGTTGCCGGGCGGCACAGTGCTGTGCCCCGTGCTCCTGTGACTCGTGGGGCCGCTGAGCCTCGCCGGCTGGCGCGTGTCAAATATTTACCCGCCGACGGGAATAGGCGGGCAAACCACCTCGTCTTTGTATCCGTGGCATTAGTTGGCAGCGCCACGAGTCGATATGGCAGTGCACTGGCGGCACCCTCAAAGCTGTTCGACCCGACCCGCCATCGCGAGGAGTAATCACATGAGCTCTGTTACCGGTGTCTCAGGCATCACAACCCGGCCCCTCTACGACTCGACCGACTCGCTGTTGCGTTTTGCCGTGCGTGCCGACGCGACGCTGACGGGATTGTGCGGTCTGGTGATCGCCTTTCTCGCCGACCCGCTTTCGTCGCTGACCGGCCTGACGTCCTTCCAGGAATACGGCGTGGGCGTCGTGTTCGTGCTCGCCGGCTTGCTGGTGTTCAGCCTCGGTGCACTGCCGGACCTGCGCCGGGTCGGTATCGGCGTCGTGGTGGTCAACGTCGCGTTCACGCTCGCGTCGATCGTGGCCGCCGAAGCGCTGCCACTGACCGTCACCGGCGTCGCGTTGACGCTGGCCAGCGGCGCGTACACGGCGGCGTTCGCGGCGCTGCAGTACCTGGGATTGCGTCGTCTCGCGGCGTGATCGGCCGTCCCGCCCCGGCGGGCGTCAAAGCTTGCGCAGCCGCAATCGGTTGATGGAGTGGTCGGCGTCTTTGCGTAGCACCAGGGTGGCGCGCGGCCGGGTGGGCAGGATGTTCTCCACCAGGTTGGGACGGTTGATCGAACGCCAGATCTCCCGAGCGGCGGCGACGGCCTTCGTGTCGTTCAGCGCCGAGTAGTGGTGGAAGTGCGATTCGGGATCCGCGAAGGCGGTGCTGCGCATGGCCAGGAACCGCGATACGTACCACTGTTCGATGTCCTCGATCCGGGCGTCCACGTACACGCCGAAGTCGAACAGGTCCGACACCATCAGGGTCGGACCGGTCTGCAGAACGTTGAGGCCTTCCAGGATCAAGATGTCGGGATGGCGCACCACATGCTTGGCCCCGGGGATGATGTCGTATTTCAGGTGCGAATACACCGGCGCGCACGCGTAGTCCGAACCGGATTTCACCGAGGTCACGAACCGCATCAGCGCGCGGCGGTTGTAGCTCTCCGGAAACCCTTTGCGATGCATCAGGTTTCGCCGGTCCAGCTCGGCGTTCGGGTATAAAAAGCCGTCGGTGGTGACCAGGTCCACCCGCGGGTGGTGGTCCCAGCGTGCCAAGAGCGCCTGCAGCACGCGGGCTGTCGTCGACTTGCCGACCGCCACACTGCCGGCCACCCCGATGATGAACGGTACCGGCCGGTCCGGGTTTTGCTGAGGTTCGCCGAGGAATTCGGCGGTGGCGGCGAACAATCGCTGGCGCGCCGCGACCTGCAGGTGAATGAGCCGGGCCAGCGGCAGATAAACCTCTTCGACTTCGAGCAAGTCGATCTGTTCACCCAGACCGCGCAGGCCGACCAGTTCCTCCTCGGTGAGGGCCAGCGGCGTCGACATACGAAGCGCACGCCATTGCTTTCGGTCGAACTCCACGTAAGGGCTCGGCTCGCTAAGCCGCGGCATAGTGCAAGTGTTGCAGGAGCGCGGAAAAGCCCGACGGCTGGGCTGGCTAAAAGTGGCGCGCTGGATAGCGCGAGCGCCTCGCTGTGGGGTCAGTCGGCCGACTAGTCTCGTTCTCATGTCAGCCGACTTGACCCGCACCGCCATCTCAACCACGTCACCGGGCGCCGAATACGCCGACACCGCGAGCGTTGCCTACCGCGCCGCACTGCAGGTGGTCGAGTCCGTCGAACCTCGCATCGCCGCTGCGACCCGCAAAGAGCTCGCCGACCAACGTGATTCGCTCAAGTTGATCGCCAGCGAGAATTACGCGTCGCCCGCGGTGCTGCTGACCATGGGGACCTGGCTGTCGGACAAGTACGCCGAGGGGACCATCGGGCACCGCTTCTACGCGGGCTGCCAGAACGTCGACACCGTGGAAAGCGTCGCCGCCGAGCACGCGCGTGCGCTGTTCGGGGCGCCGCACGCCTATGTCCAGCCGCACTCGGGAATCGACGCCAACCTCGTTGCGTACTGGGCGATCCTGGCTACCCGGGTCGAGGCGCCAGGCCTGGCCGACGCGGGCGCCAAGCACGTCAACGACTTGTCCGAGGCGGACTGGGAGAAGCTGCGCGCCAAGTTAGGCAACCAGCGGCTGCTGGGCATGTCGCTGGATGCCGGCGGCCACCTCACCCACGGCTTCCGGCCCAACATCTCCGGCAAGATGTTCCACCAGCGCAGCTACGGCACCGACCCCGACACCGGGTTCGTCGACTACGGCGCCGTCGCGGCCGCCGCGCGCGAGTTCAAGCCGCTGATCATCGTGGCCGGCTACTCCGCTTACCCGCGCCGCATCAACTTCGCGACGATGCGTGAGATCGCCGACGAGGTCGGCGCCACCCTGATGGTGGACATGGCGCATTTCGCCGGCCTGGTGGCGGGCAAGGTGTTCACCGGCGACGAGGATCCGGTGCCGCACGCCCATGTCACGACCACGACGACGCACAAGTCGCTGCGCGGTCCTCGCGGCGGCCTCATCCTGTGCCAATCCGAATACGCCGACGCTGTCGACAAGGGCTGCCCGATGGTGCTCGGCGGGCCGCTGTCGCACGTGATGGCGGCCAAGGCCGTCGCGCTCGCCGAGGCGCGGCAGCCGTCGTTCCAGGCCTATGCCCAGCGGATCGCCGACAACGCCCAGGCCCTGGCCGACGGCTTCCTCAAGCGCGATGCCCACCTGATCACCGGGGGCACCGACAACCATCTCGTGCTGCTCGACGTCACATCGTTCGGCCTTACGGGACGTCAAGCCGAGTCGGCCTTGTTGGACGCCGGCGTCGTCACCAACCGCAACGCCATCCCCGCCGACCCCAACGGCGCCTGGTACACCAGCGGCATCCGGCTCGGCAGCCCGGCGCTGACCACCCGCGGCTTCGGTCCGGCCGAATTCGACCGGGTGGCCGAGCTGATGGTCGACGTTCTGGCCAACACGAAGCCGGAAGGTACCTCCAAGGCCAAGTACTCGCTGGCCGATGGCACCGCCGAACGGGTCAGCGCGGCCGCGGCCGAACTGTTGGACGCCAACCCGCTCTACCCGGGCCTCGCGCTCTAGGTTTCCGCCGTACGAGGGCTCTAGAGTGCCCGGCCGGCCCGATTGAGCGGCCTGAGGACCAAAGTCACCAGTTGCCGCGACACGACCCGGTCGATTTCATGAACCTGTGTCCGCGGGTTACAGTTATCTCATGGCACAAAGACCTGTCGCTAACGCGCTGACCCTGGAACTCGAGCCGGTCGTGGAAGCGAACATCGACCGCCACCTGTCCACCGAAGAACTCTGGTTCGCGCACGACTACGTGCCGTTCGAACGGGGCGAGAACTTCGCATTCCTCGGTGGACGCGACTGGGACCCGTCGTCGATGACGTTGCCGAGGCCGTTGACCGACGCCTGCGAGATCATGCTGCTGCTCAAGGACAATCTGGCCGCATACCACCGCGAGCTGGTCGAACACTTCATCCTGGAGGACTACTGGGGCCGCTGGCTGGGCCGGTGGACCGCCGAGGAGCACCTGCACGCCATCGCGCTGCGCGAGTACCTGGTGGTGACCCGTGAGGTCGACCCGACCGCCAACGAAGAGGCCCGCGTCCAGTACGTCATGAAGGGCTACCGCGCCGACACCTTCTCGCAGGTGGAAACCCTGGTGCACATGGCGTTCGTGGAGCGCACCCACGCCGTGTTCTGCGAAAATCTGGCCGCCCAGCTCGAGGAGCCCGTCCTGGCCGGCCTCGTCGACCGGATCGCCCGCGACGAGCGGCGCCACGAAGTCTTCTTCTCCAACCTCGTCGCGCACTGCCTCGAGTACACCCGCGACGAGACCATCGCGGCCATCGCCGCCCGCGCGGCCGAGCTGAAGGTGCCCGGGGCCGACATCGACGCGTACCAGGACAAGGTGCAGAACGTCGCAAAGGCAGGCATTTTCGGTCCGGAGCAGCTGCGTCAGGCGATCTCCGACCGCATCGCCGCATGGGGGCTCGCGGACGAGCCCGCGCTGCGGCAATTCGTCGCCGGCTAACCCGGCCTGCACGCGCCACTCCCCATCGGCCGCCGACTGACGGCGGCCGCGGCTCGCCACGTCGGCGCGCCTGCACAGCGCGCACGCGGCCACGGGAGTAGCGTCGATCTCGATGGTCAGCGTCATGCTCTGCTGCCAGGGCGGCACCTCCCGTCACCACAACGGAAGGACCGGCCCCGGTCCTGGTGCTGCGGTTCCCGTCGACATGCCTGTGCGGGTCCGCGCGGGCTCATCCCGCTCGAGGAGCGCTACGTGACCGAAATCCGGACCTACGTGATCGACACTTCCGTGCTGCTGTCCGACCCTTGGGCGTGCAGCCGGTTCGCCGAACACGAGGTGGTTGTTCCGCTGGTGGTGATCAGCGAACTGGAGGCCAAACGCCACCATCACGAGCTGGGATGGTTCGCCCGCCAGTCGCTGCGGCTGTTCGACGATCTTCGCCTCATGCACGGACGGCTGGATCAGCCCATTCCCGTTGGGACACAAGGCGGTTCGCTGCACGTTGAGCTCAACCACACGGACCCGTCGGTGCTGCCGGCGGGTTTTCGCAGCGACAGCAACGACTCCCGGATCCTGAGCTGTGCCGCCAACCTCGCCGCCGAAGGCAAGCGAGTTACGTTGGTCAGCAAGGATATTCCGCTTCGGGTCAAGGCCGCCGCGGTCGGGCTAGCCGCCGACGAATACCACGCGCAAGACGTGGTGGCCTCCGGGTGGTCGGGAATGCGCGAAATCGAGACCGCCACCGAGGACATCGACGCGCTGTTCACCGATGGCGAGATCGATCTGGTGGAGGCGCGAGACCTGCCCTGCCACACCGGTGTTCGGCTGCTCGGCGGTAGCTCGCATGCGCTGGGCCGGGTCAACGCGGACAAACGCGTCCAGCTGGTGCGCGGCGACCGCGAGGTGTTCGGGCTGCGCGGGCGGTCCGCCGAACAGCGGGTCGCGCTCGACCTGCTGCTCGACGAGTCGGTGGGCATTGTGTCGATGGGCGGCAAGGCCGGCACCGGCAAGTCGGCGCTCGCGTTGTGCGCGGGCCTGGAGGCGGTGCTGGAGCGACGCACCCAGCGCAAGGTGGTGGTCTTCCGCCCGCTCTACGCCGTCGGCGGTCAGGAGCTGGGATATCTGCCCGGCAGCGAGAGCGAAAAAATGGGCCCGTGGGCCCAGGCCGTCTTCGACACCCTCGAGGGTCTGGCCAGTCCGGCGGTGCTGGAGGAAGTGCTGTCCCGCGGCATGCTCGAGGTGCTGCCGCTGACCCACATCCGGGGCCGCTCCCTGCACGACTCGTTCGTGATCGTCGACGAGGCGCAGTCGCTGGAGCGCAACGTCCTGCTGACCGTGCTGTCGCGGCTGGGCACCGGATCGCGGGTGGTGCTGACCCACGACATCGCGCAGCGCGACAACCTGCGGGTGGGCCGCCATGACGGGGTCGCGGCGGTGATCGAGAAGCTCAAGGGCCATCCGCTGTTCGCCCACATCACCTTGTTGCGCAGCGAGCGATCGCCGATTGCGGCCCTGGTCACCGAGATGCTCGAGGAGATCGCCGGCCCGCAGTGAGGGCTTTTTTGCCGCGAAACTGTATTCCACGACAGCTCCACTCGCGATACGTGTCGCTAGTTGCAGTCTCGCGGTGGGTACGCTTTTACCGTGGTGAAACGACCCGACACCCAGGCCTGGCGCTATTGGCGCACGGTCGTCGGTGTGGCGGCGGCCGTCGCGGTGCTGGTGATCGGCGGGCTCACGGGTCACGTGACGCGCGCCGACGACCTCAGCTGCTCGGTCAGCAAGTGCGTCGCGTTGACTTTCGATGACGGGCCGGGGCCGTTCGACGAGCGGCTGCTGCAGATCTTGAAGGAGAACGACGCCAAGGCCACCTTCTTCCTGATCGGCAACAAGGTGGCCGCCAACCCGGCCGGCGCCAAGCGCATCGCCGACGCCGGGATGGAGATCGGCAACCACACCTGGGAACACCCCAACATGACCACGATCCCGCGCGAGGACATCGCCGCCCAATTCTCCAAGGCCAACGACGCGATCACCGCCGCCACCGGGCGCACCCCAACCCTGTATCGGCCCGCGGGTGGCTTGTCCGACCCGGTGGTGCGCCAGACCGCCGGCCAATTCGGGCTGGCCGAAATCCTCTGGGATGTCATCCCTTTCGATTGGGCCAACGACTCGAATACGGCGGCGACACGCTACATGCTGATGACCTACATCAAGCCGGGCTCGGTCGTCCTGCTGCACAGCACCTACTCGAGCACCGTGGACCTGGTGTACCAGTTCATCCCGGTGCTCAAGGCCAACGGCTACCGGCTGGTGACGGTCAGCGACCTGCTGGGATCACGTTCTCCCGGTAGCAGTTACGGCAGCCGGGAGAACGGTCCGCCCGTCAACGGCCTGCACGACATCCCACCCGGCGACATCCCCACGCTGCCCAACACGCCGTCGCCGAAACCGATGCCCAATTTCCCGATCACCGACATCCCTGGGCAGAACTCCGGTGGGCCGAACAACGGTGCGTAGAGCGAATTCCGGACCGCACGCGGCTACCTTTGTAGGGTGATCACCGTGGGATGGCTTCGGGATCGGCTTCCGCGACCATGGCGCGGCCCGGCGGGGCGGCACGCCACGGGGGAGCCAAAGTCCTTTCGACGGTGGTTGTTTCAATACGGGGTGGATCTGAGCCTGTCCTACGTCCTGGCCGTCGTCGAGGCGGCGGCCATCCTGATTCCGTTGCGGGGCCACACTTCCGTCGGCGCCAACGCGGACTTCGCGCGCCAGAACACGGTGTCGGTGGTGGTGCTCATCGCGCTGGCCATCGTCGGTGTCGCGGTGGCGGGCGCCGTCAGCCTGGCTCCCACCGTGCGCTGGTATGTCGCCGGTGACGAACCCACGCCGGCGCAACGTGAAGCCGTGATGAAGCTGGCCGGTCGCCAGTCGGCGATCCTGGTGACGGCCTGGGCGCTGAGCGGCGGGATCTTCATCCTGCTGAATCTGACTGGCAAGCCCCAGCTTCTGCTACCCATCGTGCTCGGTGTGCTGCTCGGCGGGTCGGCCGCCGCCGGCACCGCGATGTTGCTCGCGCAACGCACACTGCGGCCCATCATGCGCGCCGCCACGCTGGGCGCCGAGCCACGGCTGGCGGTGCCGAGCGTGTACGCGCGGCTGGTTCTGCTGTGGTTCCTGTGCAGCGCATTCCCCATCGCCGTGATCGCGACGCTGGTCGTCCTCCGCTCGTACGGGTGGCTGATCGAAAAGTCCGCGTCATTGGATGTGCCGATTCTGGTGGTGGCGCTGGCGGCGCTGGTGCTCGGACTGCCGACCATGCTCTTGACCTCGCGGTCCATCTCGGATCCGGTCGGCGAGGTCGTCGACGCGATGGCCGAGGTCGAGCACGGCAGGATGGAAACGTACGTCGGCGCCTACGAACGGTCCCAAATCGGGCGTTTGCAAACGGGATTCAACCGAATGGTGGCCGGGCTCGCCGAGCGGGACCGGCTGCGTGACCTGTTCGGACGCCATGTCGGTGCCGACGTCGCGCAGCGTGCCCTCGCCGAGGGAGCCTCGCTGTCGGGAGACGTGGTCGAAGCGGCGGTGCTCTTCATCGACCTGGTGGGATCCACCCAGCTCGCCGAAAGCCGTCCCCCGCAAGAGGTCGCCGCGGTGCTCAACGACTTCTTCCGGATCGTCGTGCACGCCGTCGACGAACACCACGGGCTGGTCAACAAATTCGCCGGCGATGCCGCCTTGGCCGTCTTCGGGGTGCCGTTGCCGACGAGCGAGCCGGCATCGTCGGCGTTGGCGACCGCCCGTGCGCTCGGCGCCCAACTGCGGCGGCTGCCGGTCGATTTCGGCATCGGCGTCTCAGCCGGGCGGGTGTTCGCCGGCAATGTCGGTGCCGAGAACCGTTACGAATACACCGTGATCGGTGACGCCGTCAATGAAGCCGCCCGGCTGGCAGACCTAGCCAAGACCTCCGACCGGCGGATCCTGTGTTCTGCAGGCGCCGTCGACGCCGCGGGC
>NZ_LZJP01000079.1:0-70146 GCF_001667865.1 Mycobacterium mantenii
CGCAGCGCGGGCAGCAGGGCCGCGCGGCGCCGTTCGTAACGTTCCCGCTGCGCCAGCTCGTGGGCGTCGTCGTCCAGGGCGGCCACCATGGCGGCCTGCACCGGCGTCGGCACGATCATCCCGGCGTGCTTGCGCACGGCCAGCAGCTCGGCGACCAGCTCGGGGTCTCCGGCGACAAGACCGGCCCGATACCCCGCCAGCGACGAGCTCTTCGACAGGGAGTGGATCGCGATCAGGCCGGCATGGTCGCCGTCGCACACCGAGGGGTGCAGGATCGACAGCGGCTGATCGTCCCAGCCCAACCCCAGATAGCACTCGTCCGAGGCCACCACGCAGCCCCGGTCGCGGGCCCAGCCGACCACTTTGCGCAGGTGATCGACGCCCAGGACGCGCCCGGTCGGATTGCTCGGCGAATTCAGGTAGTACAGCGACGGCGATTGCGGACCCAGCTGGGTCAGCGAATCCGCACGCAGCACCCGCGTTCCGGCCAGCCGGGCCCCGACGTCATACGTGGGATACGCCAGCTCGGGCACCACGATCACATCCGCGGGGCCCAGGCCCAGCAGCGTGGGCAGCCAGGCGATGAGCTCCTTGCTGCCGATCACCGGCAGGATCGCGGCCTCCGTCAGCCCGGTGATGCCGAACCGGCGATCCAGCGCTGCGACCGCCGATTCGCGAAGCCGGGCCGTGCCGGCGGTGGCGGGATACCCCGACGCCGAGGCGGCGGCGGCCAGCGCCTCGGAGATCACCGGCGCGACCGGGTCGACCGGGGTGCCGACGGAGAGGTCGACAATGCCGTCCCGATGGCTACTGGCCAGCGCTTTCGCGTCGGCGAGGGTGTCCCAGGGGAACTCCGGCAGGGACGCCGACACCGCGGGCCGGCGTTTTTTGAGCTGGTGAGGCACCGGGCCGCTCAGTCGCCCTCGCCCTGCGGCGGCAGGTCCTTGACCACCTGCGGGTCGTTCTCGGTCATGCCGACCTTGGCGGCACCGCCCGGCGATCCCAGCTCGGCGAAGAAGTCGGCGTTGATCTGCGTGTACTGACTCCACTGGTCCGGCACATCGTCTTCGTAGTAGATCGCTTCTACGGGGCACACCGGCTCGCACGCCCCGCAGTCAACGCATTCGTCGGGGTGGATGTAGAGCATCCGAGCTCCCTCGTAGATGCAGTCGACCGGGCACTCCTCGATACAGGCTTTGTCCTTGATGTCGACACAGGGTTCGGCGATCGTGTACGTCACAGACGTCTCCTCCATGTACTCCGGCTTGAACGTGGGCTGCTGTTCAGCTCGCACCGGCGGTTCGACCGCTTCCGGTGAAGCTTTCGGTTACTGATACTAGACGTTGCAGATACAGGTCAACCATTTGGCGCGCCTGTCCGAATACAGATTTAAGACCGACAGTCTCGGAGGCTGCCACCGGGTCCCTTTTCGCCGAGGGCGAACATCGCTGGCAAGCCGCTGACCTGCGAAGAGTAACGCCCCGGCGGCAGCTTCCGATATCCGTTGCGTTGCCGGCTCACTCGGGGGGCCTGGTAATCTCAACCGAAAGACGGCAACCGCTGGGCAGATGTGTTCGCCCCAATAGCGGTGCATTAACTGGGGAAGGTGTCCACTATGAGGCTGTCGTTGAGCAAATTGGGTGTCGCTGTTGGCAGCGCAGCGGTGGCGTTGACCGCCGCGGCCGGGATCGCGTCCGCTGATCCCGCCGACGCGATCATCAACACCACCTGCAACTACGGGCAGGTCATCGCGGCGCTGAACGCCACCGACCCGGCGGCTGCGCAGCAGCTGAACTCCTCGCCGATGGCGCAGTCGTACATCCGCAACTTCCTGGCCTCGCCGCCGGCGAAGCGTCAGCAGATGGCCCAGCAGATCCAGGCCATGCCGTCCGCGCAGAAGTACTACGACGACATCAACCAGGTCGCGGTCACCTGTAACAACTTCTGAGCCGAACGCTTCGCACGAAGCGGCTCAGTAACCGCCGAGCAGGCGGCGCACGCGTCCCAGGGTTTCCGGTCCGACGCGGCTGCGTATGCGTGACGGATCGGCGGGCCTGCGCCCCCACAGCAGCAGCACGCGGGCGGCCGCGTCGGTTTCGAGCGTGGCCGGGCCTTCCGGTGCGGCAAGGTCGATGGTGATCTGGTCCGGGTCGGCGGCCAGGACGACGTCGTCGGCGCCGTCGGCCCGCAGGCGGGCTTCGATGCGCTCGCCCGGCCCGAGTTCCTTGGCCCCCTTCACCAACAGCGGCCTGCCGACCGCGAGCACGCTGTGCGTGGTCATCCATGGCTCGGCGAGCCGGGCCTGGGCGGCCGGCTCGTCTCCGGTGATGTCCCAGCCGTGCAGGACGAGCTCTTCGCGCATGTGCTCGGCGAACCACGGCACCTTCATGGTGCGGCCCGTCCAGGCGACATCGGTGTCCGCGGGAACCGCCTCGGCTGCCGACGCGACATCGTCCAAACTGGCCATCCGGTCGGACAACGCGTCCCAGAGGTCCGCGTCGTTCAGGGCGCGCAGTGGGCCCTCGCGTTCCTCGAAGCCGCGGGTGGCGACGGGTTGACCTGCCAGGTGTGCGCCGAGCACCCGTGCGAGTTCTTCGGCGTTTCCGGCTTGATGGACGACGATGTCGCGCACCGTCCAGGCCTCACACCAGGTGCCGGCGTCGGGTCCGTGCCGGTGTACCGCGTCCGCGAACGGCCGCCACTCGGGGAATCGATCGTCGTCGATTTGTCGCTGCACGGCTTCGGGTATACCCGCCGTCCATGACAAGGAAGCGAACTACGCGGCCAGGGTCGAATAGTCGGTGGTGCGTTGCCGCGCCGGCCGGCCGATGCCTTCGGCGATCGCGGTCAGTTCCGCCACCGTCTTGGCCGAGCCGTATTCCGAACCGGCCATCCGCGAGATGGTCTCCTCCATCAGGGTGCCGCCCAGGTCATTGGCGCCGCCGTTGAGCATCACCTGCGTGCGCTCGACTCCGAGCTTGACCCAACTGGTCTGGATCTGAGAAATCCGGCCGTGCAACATGATTCGCGCCAGCGCGTGTACCGCCCGGTTGTCCCGATGGGTGGGTCCGGGCCGGGACGCGCCGGCCAGATACAACGGCGAGCTCTGGTGCACGAACGGCAGCGGCACGAACTCGGTGAAACCGCCGGTGCGGTCCTGGATGTCACGCAGCACATTGAGGTGGCCCACCCAGTGCCGCGGGCTGTCGACATGGCCGTACATCATGGTCGACGACGACCGCAGCCCCACCTCGTGGGCGGTGGTGACGATCTCGATCCACAGCGAGGTCGGCAACTTGCCCTTGGTCAGCACCCAGCGCACTTCGTCGTCCAGGATCTCGGCGGCGGTGCCGGGGATGGTGTCCAGGCCGGCCTCGCGCAAACCGGTCAGCCACTCGCGAATGCTCAAGCCGCTCTTTGTCACTCCGTTGGCGATCTCCATCGGTGAGAACGCGTGCACGTGCATCGACGGCACCCGCGCCTTGACGGCGCGGACCAGATCGGCATAGCCGGTGACCGGCAGTTCGGGGTCGATGCCGCCCTGCATGCACACCTCGGTGGCGCCTTCGACGTGCGCCTCCCACGCGCGGTCGGCGACCTCGTCGGTGGACAGCGAGTACGCGTCGGCGTCGCCCTTGCGCTGCGCGAACGCACAGAACCGGCAGCCGGTGTAGCAGATGTTGGTGAAGTTGATGTTGCGGTTCACCACGAAGGTCACGTCGTCGCCGACGGTCTCGCGGCGCAGCGTATCCGCAAGGGCGGCAACCGCTTCCAGTGCCGGACCATCGGCGGTCGCCAGCGACAGGTACTCGCTGTCGGAGCAGCCGGCGGGGTTGCGCTCGGCGGAGCGCAGCGCGGCAAGCACATCGGTGTCTAGGCGTTCTGGCGCTTTGGCGCCTTGCGCGGCCAGCTCGTGGACGTGCGCACGGATCGATTCCCAGTCGCCGAAGGCGCTGTCGATATCGCTGCGGGTTTCGGTGTTGCGGCCCTCGCTGTCGATCGCCGCGTTGAGGTCGACCCGCCCCGAGGAGCCGACGTCGTCCGGCTCCTGCCAGGGCAGCCCCACCGGGTTGACGTCGCGGGCCAGACCGGTCGCCGGATCGGCGAGCGCCATCAGGTGTCCGGACACCCGCGGGTCGATCCAGGCCGCGCCCGCCTGCACGTATTTGGGCTGGGCGGTCAGCCGCTGGACCAGCTCGTAACCGGCTTCGGCGGTGACGCCGGCCAGTTCGTCCAGGGCAGGCCACGGCCGCTCCGGATTGACGTGGTCGGGTGTCAGCGGTGAGACCCCACCCCAGTCGTCGACCCCGGCGCCCAACAGCGCCAGGCATTCGTCGCGCGACACCAGGTTCGGCGGCGCCTGAATACGCATCCCGGGACCGAGCACCAACCGGGCCACCGCCACCGTCGCCAGGTAGTCCTCGATGCCGGCGTCGGGAACGGCGGCCATCACGGTGTGTTCCTTGGCCCGGAAGTTCTGCACGATCACTTCTTGCACATGACCGAACTCCTTGTGCGACTTGCGAATCGCATGCAAGGTGTCGGCACGTTCGGTCAGGGTCTCGCCGATGCCGACGAGCAGGCCGGTGGTGAAGGGGATCGACAACCGGCCCGCGTCGGTCAGGGCGCGCAGGCGAACGGCCGGGTCTTTGTCCGGGCTGCCATAGTGCGCAAGCCCTTTGGTCTCAAACAGCCGACGTGATGTCGTCTCGAGCATCATGCCCATCGACGGCGCCACCGGCTTGAGCCGCGCCATCTCCGACCAACTCATCACGCCGGGATTCAGGTGCGGCAGCAGCCCGGTCTCTTCGAGCACCCGGATCGCCATCGCCCGCACGTAGGACAGCGTCGAGTCGTAGCCTCGTTGACCGAGCCATTCACGCGCCTCCGGCCAGCGATCCTCGGGTCGGTCACCGAGGGTGAATAATGCTTCCTTGCAACCGAGTTCGGCGCCGCGACGGGCGACGTCGAGAATCTCGTCGGGCTCGAGGTACATGCCGTCGCCCCGGGCGCGCAGCTTGCCCGGAACGGTGACGAAGGTGCAGTAATGACAGCTGTCCCGGCACAGGTGGGTGACCGGGATGAAAACCTTGCGGGAGTAGGTGATCGGCAGCCCGCCGCCGGGCCCGCGCCGTCCGGCCGACTCCAGGCCCGCGTCGCGTACCCGCGCCGCGCTGGCGCACAGATCCGCCAGGTCGGCACCGCGCGCGGTCATGGCGACCGCTGCCTCGTCGATGTTCAGCGCAACGCCATCTCGAGCCCGTCGCAACACCCGCCGCAGCGCCGACGCGCTGACCTCTGGTGAGGCCTTCGACGAGGCTTCCGAGGCAACCTTGGCCGGAACCGCAGGGTTGGGCAGAGCGACAGGCTCCTCGCCCGGAGTCAACAGCACCTTGGTGTAACTTCCCGACGATCGAGTTTCATCCGTGCGTCCCAACATGTGAAATCGTGGCACCCGTTGGCGGGTCCCGTCTGGGCAAGAGTCAACAGTAGCGGCAGCCCCGCATCGGCAAGCGGGCGACATCCCGGCCGGACGTCAGCCGTGCCGGCCGCGCCGCCAGATCACCCACACCGGCGGTACGACCCCCAGGACCAGCAGCAATAGCGCTCCGTAGGCCATCAGGCCGCGGCCCCCCAAAATGACGTCGTCGGCCGGGCCGCCCATGCTGATCACGGCCACGGTCAGCAGCCACGTCCACAACGGCAACGCGGCCAGCCGGGCCGAGCGGGTCCAGCGCCCGGCGGCCCACACCAGCGCGGCGTTGACCAGTCCGGAAATCAGCCCGCTGATGGGGAACGGAACCGTCCCGAGGTAGAGAGGCAGCAGCAGAGCCCCGGCAAGCGCGGAGAGCACCCCGTCGACCGCCAAGAGGGCCAACACGACGAAACGAATCGCGGGGTCGGTCGCGCCGCTGTCGTCGACCGACGCGACGCGTGGCTTGGTTTCGGTCAGGTCGGGACGCTGTCGACGTTGGACATGATCGAGCCGATGACCCACTGCAGGCTGTCCAGCCGGTCCTGCCAGTGCTGCAGATTAGGGTCCAGGTCGGGGTCCATGCGAATTCCTTCCGTGGCTGCCTGATTGGCAGCCTACCGCGTCTGAGTCGCGGGGAAACCAAGCCCCGCGAGCAGATCCGTTTCCCATCCGCGCTCGTCGCGCTCTCCCGCGGCGCCGCCGGCCAGGACGTAATGCTCGTGCCCCAGTATCGGGATCGCGGCGTTGTTGGACAGCGCGCAGGCGCGCCCGGTCGGTCCGACCACCACCTGAGTGGCGTGCGCGGCCAGCGCCGCCCGCTTGGCCGCCCAGGCCTCCGGGGCGGTCTCGACGACGGCGTCGATGTCGTCGTCGGCATAGCCGAAGGTGAACTCCTCCTTCGGCGGGATCGACCATTCGGGCCGCAGATCCTCGGGGGTCAGGGCGTCCATGGCCGCCGCGAAGGTGCTCGTCGCGAACACCGACCAGTAGAACTTCGGCACGGCCCAGGGCTCGCCGGGGAAGCCGGCGTCGCCGGCCCCGGCCGCCGCCACGGCCGCCACCGTCACCCGGTGCGCGTGGACGTGATCGGGATGGCCGTAGCCGCCGCCCGGATCGTAGGTCACGACGACGTGTGGGCGCTGCTCGCGAATGACGGCAACCAGCGCGCCGACGGTCTCGCTCTCGTCGGCGTCGATGAATCGTGGCCGGTTCCGCTGGGGAGTGCCCTCCATGCCCGAATCGCGCCACCGGCCGGCGCCACCCAGGTAGTGGGGTTGGTGGACACCCAGCGCCCGCAGCGCGGCGGTCAATTCGCCGATCCGGTACCCGCCCAGTTGGTCCGCGCGGTCGACGGCGAGTTCGGCCCAACGATCGCCGATCACCTCGCCCTCCTCGCCCAGCGTGCACGTGACGACGCGGACGTCGGCCCCGCGGGCGGCGTAATGGGCGATGGTGGCGCCGGTGCCCAGGCTTTCGTCGTCGGGGTGCGCGTGGACGAACAACAGCCGCGGCGTCTCAGGCATGGACGGCACCCTACCGGCAGCGGCGGAAATCGGCACTGATGGTTAGTGCCCGGCGCCGTTTCTTATGTTCGTCGCCGGGAGGCGGGATCGCCGGGACCGCAGCGGATAGGAACGCGCACGGCTACTATCAATGAATGCCCCAGCTCACGGACGCTGACCACACCGTCAGCCGAAGCCGCCGGCGAGGTGAGGTCCTCGAACGTGCCCTCTACGAGGCCACCCTGGCCGAGCTGACCGAAGTCGGCTACGGCGGCCTGACGATGGAGGGGATCGCGGCCCGCGCCCACACCGGCAAGGCCGCGCTCTACCGCCGCTGGGACACCAAGTGCGAACTGGTGCACGCCGCTTTGGTTTTCGCGCTGCCGCCGCTGCCCGAGCTGCGTTCCGGCCGTTCGGCCCGAGAGAACCTGCTGGCGATGTTCACCGCCCAGCGCGACCTGCTGGCCGGAAAGACCGGCTTTCCGGGTCTGGACGTCATCCATCAGCTGTTGCACGAACCCGAGATGCGGGCCATCTTCGCCGACGCCGTGGTGCGGCCGCGCATGAGAATCGTGGAATCGATCCTGCAGGCCGCCATGGATGACGGTGATCTCGACCCGACGACGGTGACGCCGCTTACCGCTCGCATCGGGTCGGCGTTGATCAACCAGCACTTCCTGCTCAACGGGTCGCCGCCGAACAGGCGCGAGCTGGCGATGATCGTCGACACCGTGATCCCGCCGCGGGCAGCGCGCCCGCCCGCCGACTGACGACGCGGCTACGGCCCGGTCTTGACCCATTGGCCGGCGTCGCCGACGATGCCGACCGGAACCGCACCGGACAAGCTGACGTTCTGCACGCTCGGGCCGGCCCCCACGATCGTGGTGTCCTGCAGGATCGGCAGCACGGTGGACATGTTCCACAGTCGGGGTTCGACCGCGGTGATCACGTCGTTGATGTTCTTGGTGCCGTTGAGGGCGGCGTCGATATTCGACTGGATGCTGCGATCGCAGATCCCGGTCAGGTTCGACGGCGCCTGCACCAGCGCGTTGGGATCGGCCGGGCGGCTGGGCGGCGGCGTCGTGGTCGGGGTCGTGGACGGGGGCGTGGCCGTGATGGCCGGCCCGGTGGACGGCGCGGGACCGGTGCGGGTGGTGGGCGCGGGCGCCGGCGCGTTGGAAATCGGGACCTGGGTGGACTCCAGGGCGGGACAGCCGTACCGGGCGGCCAGCCGGGTCGCCAGGTTTCCGCCCGCCTGATGCCAGCCGACGATCGCGTCCACCCGGTTGTCGTTCAGTGCATCGCGGTAGAGGGTGACCGGGTCCAGCGCCAGCACGGTCGCGGCGATGCCGACGTCGCGCAATCGGTCGGCGGCGGTATTGGCCACCGCGACCGCGGTCGGGTCGTTCGCCGCCACCCCGATGGCCAGCGAAAGCTGTTGGCCGTCCTTGCTGATGCGGCCGCGGATGGCCTCGGGCGGCCCGGTGTTGGGCGGGTTCGGCGCGGGCGAGGCCGAAGAGTTGGGTTCGACCTTGTAGCCGGCCCCCTCCAGCAACGCCAGCGCGGCCGGTGTCGTCATCGCCGGTGGCGCGGTCGGCTCGTAGCCCGGGTCGCTCGGCGCGCGGATCTGCGCCTGGTCCAAGGTGACCGTGTTGTCGCTGCCCGCGCCCACGGCGGCGAGCAGGTCGACGTCGAGCAGCCCCAAGATCGCCTTACGGACTTGCGTGTCAGCCAGTTTGGGCTGGGTGGCCCGCAGCGTGAGCTGCATGACGCGCGGCGTCACGATCCGGGCGGTGCGGACATCGGGAATGGCGGACAGCTGCGCGAAGGCCGCGGAGCCGCCGTGCACCTGCGCCACCTGGGTGTCGCCGTTGCGCACGGAGTCGGCCAGCGCGGCCGGCGCCCCGGCGCGCCGGAAAAGGATGAGCGCGGGTTTGGCCGGCGGTCCCCAGTAGCGGTCGTTGCGGGCCACCAAAATCTCGTCGCGCTGCGGGTCGATGCTTTCCACGCGGAACTGGCCGCCCGTGACCGGAAGCGCCCGCGCCAGGCCCGCCGCGAAACCTCCGGGCACGTCCTTGACGATGTGCGCCGGAAGGATGTTGCTGAACAACTCTTTCCACGCCGGATACGGTTCGGCGAAGGTGACCACCGCCTGCTTGCCCCCCTCCAGGGACTGCACGCCGGTGATGAGGTCATACCCGGCCGGGTCGACCACCCCGGGCTGGCTGACCATCTGGTGCCACAGGTACCAGAAGTCGTCGGCGGCGATCGGCGCGTTGTCGGTCCACTGCGCCTCCGGCCGGATCTTGTAGGTCACCGTGAACGGGCTCTGGCTGGTCACCTCCGCCGAAACCAGCAGGGTCGGGTCCATCTCCCAGCGTGAGCCGGTCGGCGTGTTGGGGTCGGGAACCGGCCGAAAGGCGCTGGGCAGCACCAGCGCGCTGATCGCGGCGTTCACCGGGGACAGGTCGGACAGCAGGTGCGGATTGAAGCCGGCACCGATCGAGTCGATGCCCATGATGATCTCGCTGACCCGCGGTGGCGGTGGCACCGAGTTGTGCGGTGTGTCGGTGCTCTGCGGCGCCGGCGGCGGGTTGACGGTACAGGCCGAGAGCACGAGTCCGACCAGCGAAACCAGGCCGCCCAGCACCATGAACCAACGGCGGACTCGTCTCGGCACGCTGATCAGGGTATCGAGCAGCCGCTCAGCAGCCCGTCCGACCACCCGGTGTCAGCCCCGCGCCTTGGCGCGCGACCGGCTGCGGGCCCGGGCGGTGGCGTCCAGCTCGACCTTGCGCACCCGCACGATCTCCGGGGTCACCTCGACGCACTCGTCGGACGCGCAGAACTCCATGGCCTGCTCCAGGTCGAGCTCCAGCGGCCTGGCCAACGTTTCGATGACATCGGCGGTCGAGGACCGCATGTTCGTCAGCTTCTTCTCGCGGGTGACGTTGATGTCGAGATCCTCTGCGCGCGGATTGATTCCGACGACCATGCCCTCGTAGGTGTCCTGGCCGGGCTCAACGAAGAACTGGCCCCGGTCGGCGAGCTGGATCATGGCGAACGGTGTGATGGTGCCGGCGCGGTCGGACACCAGCGACCCGGTGTGGCGGGCCCGGATCTCCCCCGCCCACGGCCGGTAGCCGTCGAACACGGCGTTGGCGATGCCGGTACCGCGGGTCAGGGTGAGGAAGTCGGTGCGGAAGCCGATCAGCCCGCGGCTGGGCACGATGAAGTCCATCCGGACCCAGCCCGCCGCGTGGTTGGTCATCTCCTCCATCCGCCCCTTGCGGGCGGCCATCAGCTGGGTGATCGCGCCGACGAACTCGTCGGGGCAGTCGATGGTCATCGCCTCGAACGGCTCGTGCAGCTTGCCGTCGATCGTCTGCGTGACGACCTGCGGCTTGCCGACCGTGAGCTCGAAGCCCTCGCGGCGCATCTGCTCGACGAGCACCGCCAGCGCGAGCTCGCCACGGCCCTGCACCTCCCAGGCGTCGGGCCGGTCGATGTCGACGACCTTGATAGAGACGTTGCCGACGAGTTCCGCGTCGAGCCGCGACTTCACCATGCGCGCGGTCAACTTGTGACCCTTCACCTTGCCCGCCAGCGGCGAGGTGTTGGTGCCGATGGTCACCGAGATGGCGGGCTCGTCGACCGTGATGCGCGGCAGCGCGTGCGCGTGGTCCGGATCGGCCAGCGTGTCGCCGATCATGATCTCCGGAATGCCCGCGACGGCGACGATGTCCCCGGCAATGGCCTCGTCGGTGGGCGTGCGCTCCACGCCCTCGGTCACCAGCAGTTCGGTGATCTTCGCGTTCGTGATGACGGGATGGGAGTCCACCTCGCGCATCCAGGCGACCTGCTGGCCCTTGCGGATCCGGCCCTTGTAGATGCGGATCAGCGCGAGCCGTCCGAGGAAGGCCGAGGCGTCGAGGTTGGTGACCAGCGCCTGCAACGGCGCCTCGGGATCGCCCTGCGGCGGCGGGATGTGCTCGAGCAGAACGTCGAACAGCGGATCGAGGTTGTCGCCCTCGGGATTCTCGCCGTTGGCCGGTTCCGTCGTGCTGGCGATGCCCGCCCGCCCCGACGCGTACAGCGTCGGCAGGCCGAGGGCATCCTCGGCGGCCTTCTGCGCTGCCTCGTCGAGGTCTGATGCGACGTCGAGCAGCAGGTCGTGGCTCTCCGAGACGACCTCGGAGATCCGGGCGTCCGGCCGGTCCGTCTTGTTGACGACCAGGATCACCGGCAGGTGGGCGGCCAGGGCCTTGCGCAGCACGAAACGGGTCTGCGGCAGCGGGCCCTCGGAGGCGTCGACCAGCAACAGCACCCCGTCCACCATGGACAGCCCGCGCTCCACCTCACCGCCGAAGTCGGCGTGGCCCGGGGTGTCGATGACATTGATGACGGTCGTCGTCCCGTCCGCATGCCTGCGATGCACGGCCGTGTTCTTGGCCAGGATCGTGATGCCCTTTTCCTTCTCCAGGTCCCCGGAGTCCATGAGGCGCTCGACCGTGTCGTCACCACGGTGGTGCAGCGCGCCCGACTGCCGCAGCATCGCGTCGACCAGGGTGGTCTTCCCGTGGTCGACGTGGGCGACGATGGCGACGTTGCGAAATAGCACGTCGGTGATTGTGGCAGCGGGGGCCTTTCAAAGCGAACTGGATAGCGAACCGGCTGGTAACCGGGCGCCCGTTGGTCGGTCCGCTACCAGCCCCGCCGGCGCGGCGCCGTACCGACGAGTTCACCCTTGGCCGCCGCCTCGCGGCTGCGGTAGACGATGTAGGGCCGGAACAGGTAGACGACCGGGGCGCTGAACACGTGCACCAGCCGGGTGAACGGCCACAGCGTGAACAACACCATGCCGATCAGGGCGTGCAGCTGGTAGTCCAGCGGCGCGTTGACCATCACCTCGCCGTGCGGCTGAAATATCCAGATCCGCCGGAACCACAGACCGACGGTGTAGCGATAGTGGAACTCGCCACCGTGCGGGCCGGTACCGATCAGGTCGCAATACAGGCCGACGACGATCGCCAGCACCAGCACCAGATACATCACCTTGTCGCTGCGGGTGGTGGCCATGGACACCGCCGGGCGGGTGAACCGGCGGTAGATCAGCAGCCCGATGCCGATCAGCGTCGCGATGCCGGCCATCGACCCGGCGATGACCGCCTGCAGGTGGTAGACGTGGTCGCTCATCTTCAGCATCTGGGTGACGCGCGGCGGGACGAACAGCCCCATCACGTGGCCGGCGAAAACCGCCAGGATGCCGAAATGGAAGATGGGGCTGGCGATGCTCAACAGCCGCGACTCGTAGATCTGTGAGGACCGCGACGTCCAGCCGAACTTGTCGTACCGGTAGCGCCACCAGGTGCCCACGATCAGGACCGACAGCGTGACGTAGGGCGCGATGTCCCAGAACAGGACGTTGCTGAACACTTGGCGTTCCTTTACTTCGGTGGCACGGTCAAGGTAAACGGTTGCAGCCCAACGGCTTCCGCCGGTGGTCCGGCCTTCGCCAGCCGCTCGGCGCGGCGCACTTCCTGATCGGTTGCGACGGGCAGGGTTTCGCAGACCGCCGCCACGGCCGGCTCGTACGCCGATTTGGCGTCGGCCAGGGCGCCGCGCAGTACGTCGATCGGCACCCGATGCTGCTCCAGCAGGCGCCGTCCGGCCTCGGGATCGACGGTGGCGGCGAATTCGAGCACCACGGTCAGATGGTCGGGCGCCTCGCCGCCCGGCGGCCGCACACCCGCCTCCCGGTAGGCGGTGGCGAACGCCAGCATCTCCCGGCCGCGGTTGCGGGTGTCCCCGGCGGTCCAGTAGGTCAGGTACATGGTGCAGCGCCGGCGCATGTCGAAGGTGGCGACGTAGTCAATCGCGGCGGCCATTGGCTCGAGCGCCCGCAGCGCCGCCACCGTCTGCTGTAGCAGCGCCGCCGGCGGACCGCTGATATGGCCCAGCAACTCGTCGACGGCGTCCAGGCGCCCGGCCAACCCGTCGTCCGGATAGGCCAGCAGCAGCGATGCCGCCTGCCACACCAGGCGATCCTGCATCGCCCGGTTGGTGGAACGCTCCCGCAGCGCCGAAAGCAGCTTCATCGCTGCCGCTCCTCGGGGAACATCCCGGTGGGCACCTGACCGCCGCCCCAGTTGAGCAGGTTCACCCGCCCCGACGGTCTGGCGTTGCTGGCTTCGTCGTCCCCGCGCTGCTTGAGCGTGTGGAAGGTCTCCACGGACACCGGCACCGGATCCGACTCGTACATGCCCGGACCGCCGTCACCCGACAGCGAGCAGCCCATCTCCTCGAGGTCACGGGCCTGCGGCGCGAACGCGGTCGGAATGACGTAGCGCTCTTCGTATTTCGCGATGGCGAGCAGCCGGTACATCTCGTACATCTCCTCTTCGGTCAGGCCGACCGAATGCGGGATGTGCGGCTGGGTTTCGCGGCCGAGGTTGATGTCGCGCATGTAGGAGCGCATCGCCGCCAGCTTGCGCAGCACGCCTTCGACCACGGCCGTGTCACCCGCGGTGAACAGTTCGGCCAGGTACTGCATCGGGATACGCAGCGCGTCCAGCGCGCCGAACAGGTTGCCGAGGTCCTCCCCGTCATGCCCGTCGCGGCTGACCGCGTCGACCACCGGCGAGAGCGGCGGGATGTACCAAACCATCGGCATAGTCCGGTATTCCGGGTGCAGCGGCAGCGCCACCTTGTAGGTGTGGATCAGCGCGTAGACCGGGGAACGCTGGGCGGCCTCGATCCACTCGTCCGGGATCCCCTCGGCCCGCGCGCCGGCGATGACGTTCGGATCGTTGGGGTCCAGCAGGATCTCGCACTGCGCCGGGTAGAGGTCGGTGTCCTTTTCCACCGACGCCGCCTCCAGCACCCTGTCGACGTCGTAGAGCACCACGCCCAGATAGCGCAGCCGGCCCACACAGGTCTCCGAGCAGATGGTCGGCAGCCCGACCTCCATCCGCGGATAGCACAGCGTGCACTTCTCGGCCTTGCCCGTCTTGTGGTTGAAATAGACCTTCTTGTAAGGACATCCGGACACACACATCCGCCAGCCCCGGCAGCGGTCCTGGTCCACCAGCACGATGCCGTCCTCGCTGCGCTTGTACATCGCGCCCGACGGGCACGACGCCACACAGGACGGGTTCAGGCAGTGCTCGCAGATCCGGGGCAGATAGAACATGAAGGTCTCTTCGAGCGAGAGTTTGATCTCTTCGCTGACCTTCTTCAGGATCGGGTCCTCGGCGAGAATCTCCGGCGAGCCCGCCAGGTTGTCATCCCAGTTCGGGCCCCACGAAATCTTCATCGGCTCACCGCTGATCAGGCTTTTGGGCGCGGCCGTCGGGAACGTGTCACCCGCGGGTGCCGTGGTCAGGTTCTCGTAGTCGTAGGTCCACGGCTCGTAGTAGTCGCCGATGAGGGGCAACTTCGGATTGGCGAAGATCCGCAGCAGCTTCTGCAGGCGGCCACCGTCCCGCAACCGCAGCCGGCCCTTCTTGTCGCGAATCCAGCCGCCGCGCCACCGCTCCTGGTCCTCGTAGGTGCGCGGATAGCCTTGACCGGGCCGGGTTTCGACGTTGTTGAACCAGACGTATTCGGTGCCGGACCGGTTGGTCCACGCCTGCTTGCACGTGACCGAGCAGGTGTGGCAGCCGATGCATTTGTCGAGGTTCATCACCATCGCCAACTGCGCCATGACCTTCATCAGTACTGCACCTCCTGGCTGCGACGGCGCACAACGGTCACCTCGTCGCGCTGGTTGCCGGTCGGGCCCAGGTAGTTGAACGCGAACGCGTGTTGTCCGTAGCCGCCGGCCAGGTGGCTCGGCTTGATGCGCACCCTGGTCAGCGCGTTGTGGTTACCGCCCCGCTTGTTGTTGATCTCGGAGCGCGGCGTGTCCACGGTGCGCTCCTGGACGTGATAGACGAACACCACGCCGTCGGGCATCCGGTGCGAGACGATCGCCCGGCACACGTAGATGCCGTTGACATTCACCGCCTCAACCCAATCATTGTCGCGCACTTGGATTTTCGCTGCGTCGCCCGGGCTCATCCACATCGTCGGGCCACCGCGGGACAACGACAGCATGTACAGGTTGTCCTGATAGGTGGAGTGGAACGACCACTTCGAGTGCGGCGTCAGGTAGCGCACCGTGAGCCCGATGCCGTCCTCGCATGCGCCGAGCGTGGGCTGCCCGAACAGACGCGCCATGTCCAGCGGCGGCCGGAACACCGGCAGGTGCTCACCGAGCTCCTCGACCCAGTCGTGCGCGAGATAGAAATGCATCCGCCCGGTCAGGGTGTGGAACGGTTTGAGGTTTTCGATGTTGATGGTGAACGGCGCGTAGCGACGGCCACCCGTCTCGCTGCCCGACCATTCCGGGCTGGTGACCACGGGAACGGGCCGGGCCTGGGTATCGGCGTAGCTGATGCGCTTGTCCTCGCTGCCCTCGGCCAGATGCACCAGCCGCTGACCGGTGCGCTTTTCCAGTTCGTGGAAGCCCTCGACCGCGAGGCGCCCATTGGTCGTTCCCGACAGCAGCAGCAACACATCGGCCATCCGCGAGGCGGTGGTGATGGCCGGGCGGCCGCCCGCCACACCGGATTTCAGCACTCCGAACTTGGCGGCGAGCTCTTCGACCTCCCGGAAGGGGTGCACCGTGACGCCCTTGGTGGTCACGCCGAACTTGTCGACCAGCGGACCCAGCGTCCGCCACTTGTCGTAGATCGCGGTGTAGTCGCGCTCCACCACGGTCAGCTTGCCCATCGTCCGGCCGGGCACCGGCGTCGCACCGGATTGCAGCCAATCGGATTCGGTGCCATCGGGATAGGCCATCGCATCCGGCGTGTCGTGCTGCAGCGCGCTGAGCACGACATCGGTGCGGGTGCCCAGATGATCCTTGGCCAAGGCGCTGAAGGCGCGCGCGATCGCACCGAAAGCGTCGAAGTCCGACCGTGTTTCCCACGGCGGATCGGTCGCGGCACTGAACGCGTGCACGTAGGGGTGCATGTCGGTGCTGGCGATGTCGGCCTTCTCATACCAGGTCGCCGCCGGCAGCACGATGTCGGACACCAGCGTCGTCGAGGTCATCCGGAAGTCGATCGACATCATCAAGTCGAGCTTGCCCTCGGGGATGTCCCCCGCGCAGGTGACGCCGGTAGGCTGGACCCCGTCTTCCGGCGGCAGCGCCGAAGCGTTGGAATCGGTTCCCAGCAGATGACGCAGGAAGTACTCGCCGCCCTTGCCCGACGAGCCGATCAGGTTGGCGCGCCAAACGGTAAGCACCCGTGGCCAATTCACCGGGTTGTCGGGATCGGTCACGGCGAGCTTGAGCTTGCGTTGGCCGAGCTGTTCGGCGACGTAGTCGGCGACGTCGCGGTCGGCGGCCCGCGCCTCGTCGGCGACGTCCAGGCTGGATCGGTCGAACTGGGGGTAATACGGGCTCCACCCCATGGCCACCGAGGACGCCAGCAGGTCCATGGTGTGCTTGCCCGCGAACCTGCCCCGCCCGACCGGGCTGGCCAGTTTGTCGGCGCCGTACCCGTCGTAGCGCCATTGATCTGTGTGCGCGTACCAGTAGGAGGCGCCGGGCACCTGTCGTGGCGGGCGCACCCAGTCCGTTGCCATCGCCATCGTCTGAAATCCGGTGAGCGGGCGCACCTTTTCCTGGCCCACGTAGTGGGCCCAGCCACCGCCGTTGCGGCCCATCGAGCCGGTCAGCATCAGCAGCGCCAGCACCGAACGGTAGATCGCGTCGCTGTGGAACCAGTGGCAGATGCCGCCACCCATGATGATCATCGAGCGACCGCCGGATTCCTCGGCGCTGTGCGCGAATTCCCTTGCCACCCGGATGGCCTGGGCGGCCGACACGCCGGTGATCGCCTCCTGCCAGGCCGGGGTGTTCTGCTGGGTCGCGTCGTCGTAGCCGGTGGGCCATTCGCCGGGCAGGCCCGGCCGCGCCACGCCGTATTGGGCGAGCATCAGGTCGAAGACGGTGCACACCAGGTGTTTACCGATGCGGCGTACCGGGACGCCGCGGGCCACGGTCGTGCCCTCGCCGTCGACCGTGTCGAAGCTGGGTAGGTGGACGAGCGCGGTGCTGCCGTCTTGATTGCGGCGGACGCTGAGTGCGGGCGTCAGGTCGCCGAGATCGAGGTTCCACTTGCCCACTCCCGACTCGCCGTACCGGAATCCCAGCGAACCGTGCGGCACCACAACCGAATCCGTGCTTTCGTCCAGCACGGCGGGCTTGAGTGCGGCGTTCTCCGAGCTTTTAAAGGCCTCCCCCAAATCCGCCGCCGTGAGGTTCTTGCCCGGCACCAGCATGTCGCCGCGCTCTTCCAGCTTGATCAGGAAGGGGAGGTCGGTGTAGCGGCGGGAATAGTCGGTGAAGAACGGAACCTGCTTTTGCACATAGCATTCCGAGAGGATGACGTGGCCCATTGCCATGGCCAGCGCCCCGTCGGTGCCGGCCGCACACGGCATCCACTCGTCCGCGAACTTGGTGTTGTCGGCATAGTCCGGGCTGACGGTCACCACCTTGGTACCGCGGTAGCGCGCCTCGGCCATCCAGTGCGCGTCGGGCGTGCGGGTGATCGGGACGTTGGAGCCCCACATCATCAAATACGCCGCGTCCCACCAATCCCCGGATTCTGGCACATCGGTTTGGTCGCCGAAGACCTGCGGGGAGGCCACCGGGAGATCGGCGTACCAGTCGTAGAACGACGTCATCGGGGCGCCGATCAACTCGAAGAACCGCGAGCCGGCGGTGTAGGACACCATCGACATCGCCGGAATCGGAGAGAATCCGGCGACGCGGTCCGGTCCGTACGTCTTGATGGTGTGCACGTGGGCGGCGGCGATCAGCTCGGTGGCCTCGGCCCACGTGACCCTAACCAGTCCGCCCTTGCCGCGGGCCTGCTGATAGCGACGACGGCGCTCGGGATCGGCCTGGATGTCGGCCCATGCCAGCACCGGGTCGCCCAGCCGCGCCTTGGCTTCCCGATACATCTCGACCAGCACCCCCCGGGCGTACGGATAGCGCACGCGGGTTGGCGAGTAGCTGTACCACGAAAACGACGCACCGCGGGGGCAGCCGCGCGGCTCGTACTCGGGCCGGTCCGGCCCCACTGACGGGTAGTCGGTCTGCTGGGTCTCCCAGGTGATGATCCCGTCTTTGACGTAGATCTTCCACGAGCACGACCCGGTGCAGTTCACCCCGTGCGTGGAGCGAACCACCTTGTCGTGGCTCCACCGGTCGCGGTAGAACACGTCGGCCTCACGGCCGCCCTCCCGCGTGACCGTGCGCAGGTCGGCCGAGATCTCGCCGGGCGTGAAGAACCGCCCGCTGCGCTCCAAGAGTTCCTCGAGCACTCCGCCAATGTGGGGTGTGACAGTCAAGAAGTACTCCTCCAATTCGGTAGCGTCGTGCCACGGGTCGTTCTTTCGACCCCAAGTTCGTTGTGTTCGGTGATCAGCCCGGTGATCCACCCGCCCGCACCAGCTCGGATCGGCTCGGCGCTCGGCATTTCAGGGCCCGCGGGCTGGGAGGCGATACAGCACCAGCATAGGTCTCGGTCGAGGGCGAAATCAGGTCCGTCGCGTGCGGGCAATTTGCGAAAAAAGGTGTCATGAGCATCGGTTTTTGCGCACCTGTAGATCTCCCGGCCCGGCACCGAGGCCGTGAGGGCAGGGTCTGGACAAGCATTCGGCTCGCTATCGGCACGCACATCCAGGGCAGCTTCGTGTGGCGTCGTTATTACAAGTCATATTGTTCTATTCAGTTCACTGCGAGGACCTGCAACGCGGCTGTACATAAGCTGCCGGAAGTCTGTGGACTTGTTACGAGGTTGCTCTCAAAGCGCCCGGCTCAGGTCCCCCAACCAGCCCCGATCGGCCGGCACCCAGTCGAGATCGTGCAGCTCAGCCGCGGTAATCCAGCGCAACGCGCGATGATCGCGAGCATCGGGTTCGCCCCGGATCAGCCGCACACGATAGGCCCGCAGCGTGAGCCCGCCGTCGACCGCGATGTCGCCGCCCAGCCGGTCGCCCACCGCTACGTCGCCGATCGCCAGGCCCAGCTCCTCGGCCAACTCGCGAGCCAGCGCGTCGCGCTCTGTTTCGCCGGGCGCGACCTTGCCGCCGGGCAGCTCCCAGCGGCCGGCCAGCTCCGGCGGACGGGCGCGTTGTGCCACCAGGACCTTGGCGTCGGAAATCAGCGCGCCGGCAACGACGATCTGGGTCGGCATGGCCAGTGACGGTATACCGTCGGGGCCGGCAGCTGGGCGCGACGCCCTGCGCTCGCGACGATCAATTCCACGAAATGGCATCGAACCCCCGTGATGTGGATCGAATTACCTTGCAGCACAACGACTCTCTTACAGTTTTGGCGTCACCGTGGGATACTCGACCTCAGTCGGTCGCTATCTCTACCGGGCACTTCCAGAAATGGAGGATGGCAATGACCACCGAAACCACAAAGACGTTCTCCCGCACGTACAGGGGCTATGACACGGCCGCGGTCGATGCCTACATTCAGGTGTTGCTCGCCAAGCAGAAGTTCCTGATCGATGAAGTTCAGAACCTACGGGCCCAGCGAAACGAATTCGGCGACGAAGCGGTCGCGCTGCGGATCGAAGTCGCCTGCCTCAGGGATGAGGTCGCCCTCCTGTCGGACACCTCGCCGTCGCCGTACGCGATGCAGCATCGGATGGCGAGGTTGCTGCGGCGTGCGCTCGAGGAGATTTCCCGGATGCAGGACGAGGCGCGGGCCGAGGTAGCGGCGCTGGTCGCCGAGGCTGAGGCCGAGACCGAGGCCGCCCAGCGAGAGCACCGAGAGTTGTTGGTGGACATCGCCGCGCAGCGAAAAGCGCTCGAGACGGAGTGCGCGGCGACCAGGAAAGAGTTCGACGCCGAGCTCGCCGGGATGCGTGCCGAGGCCCAATCGTTGATCGATGAGGCCTTCCAGGAAGCCCAGCAGGAGCGTGAACGACTCCTCGCCGACGCAAGACAGAGAGTTCGTTATTTCGATGAGCAGGGCCGCAGGGCGTTGGGCGAGGCGAATCAGCAACGAATCCTCATTCTGGAAGAACTGGTGGGCGTAGCCCGCGACCTGCAAGGGGTTCCGGCGATCCTCGAGTCGGCATACCAAGAACGACAGAACCCGCCGGAGCCAAGCGTCGTGGTGTCGTTGGATCAGAAGAACCAAGCACCGGGTCCCGCCGTTGCCTCGTGAGTGGCCGCTCGGTCGGGCGGGCCGCCGCGCATTCGTCTCCCACGGCTCGGCCGGCGAAGGTATACGGTCGGGTATATGGCTGTGTTAACGGATGAGCAAGTAGACGCCGCACTGCCCGATCTGGCCGGATGGGAACGCGCCGACGGCGCCCTGCGCCGCTCGATCAAATTTCCGAGCTTCCTGGCCGGTATCGATGCCGTGCGGCGGGTGGGTGAGCACGCGGAAAGCAAGGATCACCACCCGGACATCGATATTCGTTGGCGGACAGTGACTTTTGCTCTCGTCACGCACTCCGAGGGCGGCATCACCAAAAACGACATCGACATGGCCCGCGACATCAACGGCATCGTCGACAACTAGACCGCGACCGCGTCCTTCGCCTCGGTTCTCCCGGTGGCCGCGATCCAGATCAGCGTCGCCACCGCCGCCACGATGTAGATCAGCCCTGCCCAGGCCAGGTACCAGGGCCTGCTTATTTGCCAGATGGTCGGTTGGGCGAAGCTGAGCAACCACGGCACGCCGATCAGGGTGAGAACCAGCCAGCCCCATCCGACGATTCGCGCTCCACGCCGCGCGCGCACCGGGCCGTGTATCGCCCAGATCATCAGCGGTACCAGCCACACCCAGTGATGGGTCCAGGAAATCGGTGAGAGCAGCAACCCGAACAGCTCCACCACCACGAGCCTGCCCAGTTGGTCGGCGGAGTCCAGGGCCCGCCAGGCCAGCACCGCCAGCACCGCGGTCACGGCGACGGCGGCCACCAGCAGCGGGCCGAGGCCGACATCGTGGCCCAGGATGCGCGAAATGCCGCCACGCCAGGACTGATTGAACGCGGTGGCGATGGGGCCCACCCGGTGGGCGTCGCCCAGCAGGTCGGTGAAGTAGTAGCGGGTCTGATCGCCGACGACCAAGACCGAAATCGCAATGGTGGCAACGAAAACCACCGCCGAGAACACCGCGGCGCCCCACCGGCGGGCGCCGGCCAGGTACAGACCGGAGATCGCGGGGGTTAACTTGATTCCCGCCGCCGCGCCGACCAGCAGCCCGGACAGCCACCACCGCGTGGTGTACACCGCCCACAGCACCGCGGTCATCAGCAACACGTTGACCTGTCCGTAGTCGAAGGTGCTGCGCAGCGGTTCGATCCAGATGGCGATCGCCGTCCACAGCATCGCCGTACGCCGGCCGGCGGGCCCGGCGTTCATCACGCGCTGGCTGAGCCGGATCGCGCCGTACAGGGCGGCCATGGTCGCGACCTGCCACAGGAATGCCACGAGGCCGAACGGCAACAGGTGCAGCGGGTAGAAGACCACCGCCGCGAACGGCGGATAGGTGAAGGGCAGCGGGAAGTCCGGCGTCTGGTCGGCGTAGACGTAGCTGTACAGGGTGCCGGGGTGGTCGATCGCGGCGGACCCACCGAGGTACACGTGCAGGTCGACGAAGTTCGCGCCGTTGGGAGCCAGATAGGTCCAGCCCAGCCGCGCGGCGACGCTCGCGATGAGCAGCATCGGCGCGGCCGCCTGAAGGAGACTCGCCAGCCGCTGGGTGGTGGATGCCGCCGGAGCGGCCGAGGTGGTGTCTATCCGCCCGACTTTAGCGAGCGGGGCATGCGTGGCCGTGCCGTCGGGGCCGTCGGATGGCCACATCACTACTTGGCGCGCTGTTTTCAGCCGTTCGGTCACTGCTCTCACTCGTATCAGTAACGAGTTCATAAATGCCACACGTGTCACTTGAGTCCCATCTGCATCAAAGTAACTTCAGCGCCGGACCTGCAATCGATCAAACAGGGAGAGTCATGCCAACCATCTGGACTTACATGCGTGCAGCCGCCGTCGTGGTCGGTTCGTCCGCAGCGCTATTGACGGGCGGAATCGCCCACGCCGACCCCGTGCCGGCCCCGGCCGTGCCGAACATCCCGCAGCAGCTGATCAGTTCGGCGGCCAACGCACCGCAAATCCTGCAGAACCTCGCGACCGCACTCGGCGCCACGCCGCCGGCGGCTCCGGCCACTCCGGGGATCAGCTTCCCGGGTGTTCCGGCGGCCACCTCGCCGGCGACCGCGGCGGCTCCGGCGGCGGGTCTTCCGTCGATTCCCGGACTGACCGCGCCGACCACCCCTGGGGCCCCGGCGGCGGCCAACCCGTTCCTTCCGGGGCTGGCACAGTCGGCGACCCCCGCCGCGCCGTCGACGGCGACCGGCGGCATCCCGGGGATGATCCAGGGCCTGACGGGTGCGCAGCCGGCGGCTGCGGGTCCCGCCGCTCCGGCCGCTCCGTCGATCCCGGGTCTGCCGACGATCCCGGGGCTGTCGACACCGGCGGCACCGGCCACTCCGCCGGCTCCGCAGATTCCGCAGGCGCAGGTCAACATGCCGGCGATGCCGGCCGGCCTGCCGGTCAGTGTGCCTCCGAAAGTGACGCTCCCGCAGGATCTGCCGGCGCTCGCTTCGGGGCAGGCTCCGGCCGCACCCGCGGCACCGGCGGCACCCGCGCCGGCGGCCAGCCCCGCGGGACCGGCAGCGCCGCTGCTGGCCGCCCTGCCCTGATCAGTTTCGTAAACGGCTAAACCACTTCTGAGAACCGGAGGACACCGTGGCAACCACTTGGAATCTGTCCAAAGGTTTGGCCGCAGTCGTCACGGCATCGGCTGTCGCGTTCGGGCTCTGCCCGAACGCGGCAGCCGACCCGGCGGCGCCGCAGCCGATACCGCAACCGAATGCGGCCCAAGGGCTGCCGGGTCTGCCTGCCTTGTCGCAGCTGAGCCCGCTCATCCAGCAGGCGGCCACCGACCCACAGCAAGCGACCCAGCTGCTGATGGCAGCGGCCCAAGCCTTCGCCCACAACCCGAGCACACCCAACGAGTCGAAAAACGTTGCGGCGGCGGTCAATCAGTTCGTCGCCGAGCCCGCCGCGCCGGTGCAACACGTGCCCGCGGCGGGGGTAGAACCCGGTTTGCAGGCTCACCTGCCGTCCGGCATCGATCCGGCGCACGCCGCCGGCCCGGCACCCGAGGCGGCCCCCGCACCCGCGGCGGCCCCAGCACCAGCACCCGCCGCGGCACCGGCACCCGCTGCGGCCCCGGCGGCCGCTCCAGCACCCGCTGCGGCCCCGGCGCCCGAGGCGCACCTGCCGGCCGGGATCGACCCGGCGCACGCGGCCGGTCCGGCACCCGAGGCGGCACCCGCCGCGCCGGGGCCCGCCCAACCGGCCAATGTGCCCGTCGCGGCGCCCGTCCCGGCACCACCGGCACCCGCCGCGGCACCACCGGCGGCCCCTCCCGCACCGGAAGCCGCACCGGCGCCGGCACCTGCACCCGCACCGGCGCCGGACGCCGCCCCCGCGGCGGCGGCCCCGGGGTTCGGGCCTGACGCCCCGCCGACGCAGGACTTCATGTACCCCTCGATCGGCACCAATTGCCTGGCCGACGGCACCAGTGCGATCGCCACCGCGCTCTCGGTGGCGGGGCCGGCCAAGATTCCGACTCCCGGGCCGGGCCCCGGGCAGACCGCCTACGTGTTCACCGCGGTCGGCACGCCCGGCCCCGCCGAGGTGCAGAAGCTGCCGCTGAACGTCACGTGGGTGAACCTGACCACGGGCAAGTCGGGAACGGTCGCGCTCAAGCCGCGCACCGACATCAACGGCGACGGGCCGACGACGCTGACCGCGATCGCCGACACGGGTTCGGGCAGCATCATGTCGACGATCTTCGGACAGGTCACCACCAAGGAAAAGCAGTGCCAGTTCATGCCCACGATCGGATCGACGGTGGTGCCGTAAGAGACCGGCGCCGCCACCGTCTCCCGCGAACGCGCGTGTCCCCGACCGGGGCACGCGCGTTCGCTGCTAGTACGCCATGAACAGGATGGCGTCGCGGTCGTACTCGAGGCCAGGATGGTCTTTGGCAAGGTGAGCCTGGGTCAGCTCGACCAGTTCGTCCTCGTCCTTGCCGACGATGGCTTCCCCACACGGACACGTTATGTGTGTCTTCACGTTGCCGCCCTTCCCTTCTGTGGACCCACTACTTCGCGGCTTTGGCTGCCGCCTTCATCTGCTTCTTGTAGGAACGCACCGCGCCCATCGATTGGGCGTCGACGATGTCGGCGACGGAGATGTGCGTGCCGGGCTTGCCGAATTGCCCGGCCGCCGCGCGCCAGCCTTTGACGTCGACGCCGTACTGCTTGCCCAGCAGCGCCAGGAAGATTTGCGCCTTGACGTCGCCGAAACCGGGCAGGCCCTTGATCCGCCGCAGCAACTCCGCGCCGTCGGGGTCGCCCGCGGTCCACAAGCCGGCGGCATCGCCGTCGTAACGATCCACGATGATCTGGGCCAGGGTCTGGATACGTTTGGCCATCGATCCCGGGAACCGGTGTATCGCAGGCTTTTCCGAGCACAGCGCGGCGAACTTGTCGGGGTCGTACTCGGCGATTTCATGAGCGCCGAAGCTGCCCATCCGGTCGGCGATCTTCTTCGGTCCCGCGAAGGCGGTTTCGAAGGGCACCTGCTGATCCAGCACCATGCCGATGACCAGGGCCAACGGATGCTCATCCAGCAGCGCGTCGGCCTCGGGATCTTGAGCGAGCCAAAGTTTCACCGTCAACGACCTTCCTTCCGCTGAACACCCTAAGACCGATGAGCCGTTGTTGGGAGACTACTCACCTATCCACCGAGTTATCGTGACGTGGTGCTGGATGAGGCCCGATTGGCGCTGATGCTGGACCGCGATGAACTGCATGCGCTCGTCACCTCCTATTGCCGGGCCGTCGACCGCGCCGATTATGAAGGCCTCCGCGACCTGTACCACCCCGACGCGACCGACTCGCACGGCTCGTTCTCGACGGGCGGCGTCGACCACTTCATCGGACAGTTACGGGCCGCGGAGCCGTATGTGCGTGTCTCCCAACACAACATCACCACCACGAACTTCGTGGTCGACGGCGACACGGCGCGCGGCGAGATCTACTGCCTGGTGTTCCACACCTTCGCCGGGCCCGAGCACGACGTCGACGTCATCATCGGCGGGCGCTACCTCGACACGTACGCCCGGCACGGCGGCCGCTGGAAGTTCAGTCAACGCACCATCGTGGCCGACTGGGCGTACCAGAACGACCCGTCGCAGGTGAACTTCGGGCACCCGAGCACCCGGGGAAGCCTGCGCGGCCAACCGGGCCAAGCCGACCCATCGATCGGCCTGTTCACCCCGCCCCGGGACTGAATCCGGTCAATCAGCCGCTCTTGCGGCGGAATTCGCGGCGGCTTCCCGCCGCGCCGTGCGCCCGCGCCTGCTTGCCGGTGCCGTCCTTGTGGTCGGACCCGCCCGAGGATTTCGCCATCTTGCGGTCCAGGGCTTCGCGGAATTTGCGCTTGGTGTCGTCGTCCGACCCGGAAGGCCCAGCAGCCCCCGAAGGCTCCGACGACTTGGCACCCTGCCGGGCATTCGATTCAGCCATACGGGGCAGCCTAGCCCTGGTTTGCCGAAACGGTCCGGAATGGCGGCGCGGCTACCGCATCCCCGGGGGCATGCCGTACAGATGCGAGATCGGCAGCGTCAGCAGCACCCGCCGGTCGGTGACCATGGCCTGCCGGTATTCGTCCCAGTCCGGGTGCTCACCGGCGATGTTGCGATACAACGCAATCAGCGCCTCCACGGTGTCGTCGTCGGGCGCGGCCGCCGGGGGGGTCAGCTCGGCGGTGCCCTCGGCGACGGCGTACGACCAACCGTCGTCGGCGTCGACCAGGATCGAGGCCCGCGGGTCGCGGCGCAGGTTGCGGGTCTTGGCGCGCGGCTCGGTGATCGACACCTGGATCGCCAAGCTGCGCGGGTCGAAGTGATAGCTCACGTTCGACAGCTGCGGCCGCCCATCGCGCTTGATGGTGGCCAGCACCCCGAGGGAATGCCCACTGATCAAGGCCAGCAGCTTGTCATCGAAGACTTGGCGTCCCATGCCGAAAGCCTACGTCCGACGGCCCGGGATCGTGGTTGTCCGGCCGACCTGGTGGAATCGGGGCATGACCAAATACGCGGCGTTTCTGCGTGGTGTCAACGTCGGGGGCGTCAACCTCAAAATGGCCGAGGTGGCGGCCGCGCTGACCGACGCGGGCTTCACCCAGGTACGGACCATCCTGGCCACCGGCAACGTGCTGCTGGAGTCGTCGGCCGGCGTGGCGACGGTGCGCAAGAAGGCCGAGGCCGCGTTGCGCGACCGGTTCGGTTACGACGCGTGGGTGCTGGCGTATGACATCGACACCGTGCGCGCCGTGGTCGATGCCTACCCGTTCGAGCGCGAGGTCGACGGCTATCAGTCCTACGTCACGTTCGTCGCCGACGCGGCCGTGCTGGACGAGTTGGCCGCGCTGGACAAGGACGCGGGTCCCGACGAGAAGATCCGCCGCGGTGACGGGGTGATCTATTGGCAGGTCCCCAAGGGCGGCACGCTGGACAGCAGCATCGGCAAGACGATGGGCAAGCCGCGGTACAAGTCGTCGACCACGACCCGCAACCTGCGCACCCTGGACAAGGTGCTGCGCTGAGCCGTCATCCTGCCAAACACTTTGTGCGCCAGAGGTTTTCGAACCAGCCTCAGTCGTCGGGCACGGCTTCGATATAGCGCGCGGCGTCGGCCTTGTCCAAGCCCAGTCCGCGCGCAACCCGGACGTACTCCCGTGCCGCGGCCGCCATGGCGGCGTCCGTCGGGTCATAGCGGGCGACGAAAGTGCCGAAGCGGCCCCGGGTTTCGATGATCGCGGAGGTCTCCAGCTCACGGTAGGCGCGTGCCACCGTGTTGACGGCGACGCCGAGCTGACCGGCCAGATCACGCACGGTGGGCAGGCGGGTGCCGGGCGGCAAGGCGCCCTGCCGGACGCCGTCGATGACCTGCGTCCTGAGCTGGTCGAACAACGGCTTTCCCGCCTTCATGTCGACCTTCAACCAGTCACCCAGCTCCACCCGTCCAGTATCCCCCACCCCCGGCTATCTTGGTGAGATGCGAGTAGCGGTGCTCAGCGGCGCGGGGATCTCCGCGGAGAGCGGTGTGCCGACCTTCCGCGACGACAAGAACGGATTGTGGGCCCGCTTCGATCCGTACGAGTTGTCCAGCACCCAGGGATGGCGCGACAACCCGCAGCGCGTCTGGGGCTGGTATCTGTGGCGCCATTATCTGGTCGCCGATGTCCAACCGAATGCGGGTCATCGCGCCATCGCGGCCTGGCAAGACGATGCCCAGGTCAGCGTCATCACCCAGAACGTCGACGATCTGCACGAGCGCGCGGGCAGCCGGTCGGTTCACCATCTGCACGGCAGCCTGTTCGAATTCCGTTGTGCGCGTTGCGGTACGCGCTATTCCGGCGCACTGCCCGCGATGTCCGAACCGGCGCTGGAGGTGGAGCCGCCGCTATGTCACTGCGGGGGCCTGATTCGACCCGACATCGTGTGGTTCGGCGAACAGCTGCCCGACGAACCGTGGCAACGCGCCGTCGAAGCGACCGAGGCCGCCGACGTGATGGTGGTGGTGGGCACCTCGGCGATCGTCTATCCGGCGGCCGGGCTGGCCGAGCTGGCGCTGTCCCGCGGCACCGCCGTCATCGAGGTCAATCCCGAAGTCACGCCGCTGTCCCGCAGCGCCACGATCAGCATGCGGCAGACGGCGAGCCAGGCCCTGCCCGGACTGCTACAGCGGCTACCGGCGCTGCTGAGCTGACCTGGCCGGCGGCTCAGGGCCTGCGCGCGCGACCGAGCAAGAGCTCGGACACCGGCATCGGCGCCCAGGCCGGCAAGGTGAATTCCCGCCGCGACGTGTCGACCTCGAAACCCGCCTCGACGATCGAGCGCTCGGTGTCGCGATGGGTGTGGCAGTTGCCGAACAGCCGCGGCCACACCGTCGCATCGGCGAAACGCTGAAGGCGGCCCCGAGCACCGGCGCTGGCGATGTGCTCGAGATAGCGAAGTTCCCCGCCCGGCCGCAGCAACGAGTACAGGCGCCGCAACACGGTGCCCGGGTCGCCCACCGAGCACAACACCAGCGAGCACACCACCGCGTCGAACGACTCCCCGCCGCCGAAAGCTTCGGCCGTCTCGCCGATCACGACGACCCGGACGGGCACCGCGTCCGCGGCGGCACGGGCCTGGGCCGCCAGCCGCGGCTCGGGTTCCGCCGCGATCACCTCGTCGACGGAGTCCGGGTAGTGGGGAAAGTTCGTGCCGATGCCCGCGCCGACTTCCAGCACCCGCCCGGACAGTCCGGCCAGGTTCTCCCGGCGAAGCGCCCGGATCGCCTCGGTTTCATGGGAGGCGACGACTGGCCAGACGCGCGCGAAGAAGGGGTTGTCGACCACCGTTGTCATGCGTATTGGAACCTTCCGACTCGAATGAGCCCCAGGATAGGGGCCCGGCGACAAGCTGGTCGGCGTTAACCGATTTTGGGCAGCACGGGCTCGCCGACCACCGGCTCGGGGAGCCCGACGGGCTCCGCAACCGGCTCGAGGTCGTGGACGGCTTCTTGCGCCGCCCCCTCGCTGATGCCGAATCGGTCGTGCAGCCACGCCAGCGGCTGGGGCGCCCACCAGTTCCACCGGCCCATCACGTGCATGAAGGCCGGCACGACCACCATCCGCACCAGGGTGGCGTCGGCGAACACGGCGAGCGTCAGGCCGAGGCCGAACATCCGCATGAACGAGACGTGGGCGGCGATCAGCGCGGCGAACGACATCGACATCACCAACGCGGCGGCGGTGATCACCCGGCCGGTGCGGGCGACGCCGAGCGCCACGCTCTCGTCGTTGGCGGCGTGGGCCTGCTTCGGGGTCGGCTGCGCCGGCCGGGCGGCGCCGGACGCCAGCCAGTACTCGCGGATCCTTGAGAGCAGGAAGACCTCGTAGTCCATGGACAGCCCGAAGGCGATGCAGAACAGCAGCACCGGCATGTTGGCCACCAGCGTCCCGCTGGGCGTTGTGCCCAACGCACCGAGGTGGCCGTCTTGGAAGATCCACACCAGCGCACCGAACGCCGCGGTCAACGAGAGGAAGTTGCAGGCGAGCGCCTTGGCCGGCAGCAGCACGCTGCCGGTGAGCAGGAACAGCAGCACGAAGGTGATCGCCGCCATCAACCCGAGGACCAGCGGCAGCCGGTCGGTCACGGCGTCGACGCTGTCGCGGTTGACCTGGGCCACCCCGCCCATCTCGACGGATCGGCCCGCGGGTCCGGGCACCTCGTGCAGCCGCTTGAGCTGGGTGTCGTTGGCTGTGGAGAACAGGGGCGCCGTGCTGCTGACGGTCAAAAAGGCGCTGCCGTCGTTCAATCCGGTGGCCCCGGCCGGCGGTCCCACCCGGTTGCCGTCCGCGAAGGTGCCGCCGGGCGCCGACACCGCCGACACGTCGGCAACGCGCGACAGATCGGCGGCGTACTTGTCGAGGTCCGCCGGCTTCAGGCGGGTGGCATCGGGGATGACGACGGGCACCGACGTCGCCGAGTCGTGCGCGAAGTCGTTGCGCAATCGGTCGCCCACCTGATGCGCCGACGCCGAACTCGGCAGCACCCGGTCGTCGGGAAAGCCCCACGTCACCCGCAGGAACGGATAGCCGAGCAGCAACAGCAGCGCGACGACGGTCAGGCCGATCGGTGCCCAACGGCGCATCACCAACTTGGTCGACCGGTACCAGAACAGCTGCTCGACGGGTTTGTGGGCGGGCTCCGGGCGCTTGAGCAACCGGCGCGCCAGCCGGCGCACATTCAGTGCGTCCAGCCGGGGCCCCAGCAGCACGATCGCGGCCGGGGTGATCACGATCGAGGCGATCGCGACGAAGGCGACGGTGGCCACGCCGGCGTAGGCGAAGGACTTGAGGAAGTACATGGGGAACGCCACCGTCGCCGACATCGACAATGCCACGGTGACCGCGGAGAAGATCACGGTGCAGCCGGAGGTGGCCATTGTCCGGATCAGCGCTTCGTCGCGGTCGTGGCCCTCGGCCAACTCGTCGCGATAGCGGCTGACGATCAGCAGGGTGTAGTCGATGGCCAGGGCCAGGCCCAGGGCGGTGCTCAGGTTGAGGGCGAAGATCGACACCTCAGTGGTGAAGGTGATGAGCCGCAACACCGTCATCGACCCGACGACCGCCAGGGCGCCCAGCGCCATCGGCAACGCCGCGGCCAGCAGGCCGCCGAACACCCAGATCAGCACCAGGAAGCTCAGCGGCAGCGCGATCATCTCCATCACCAGCAGGTCGGCCTGGTTCTGCGTATTGATCTGCGCGTACTGCATCGCCGCACCGCCGGCGCGGACGGTGACACCGTCACGGTCGTGGATGAACTTGTCGGCCAGGGTCTGCGCGTTGTTCTGGACGTAGTTTTCGCCGCCCTTGACGTTGACCACGATGAGGCCCGTCTTGCCGTCGCGGCTGACCATGTCGTCCGGCGACCCCGGCGCGGCGGAGACCGGTCGGGTCCACGCCGAGGAGACGTTGTAGACCAACGGCGACCGTTGCAGCTGGTCGACGAGGTCGGTGCCCACCTTGCGAGCCTGCGCGCTGCTGGTGCCCCCGGGCGCGGTCACCAGGATCAGCATCTGCTGGCCGCTCTGCCCGAACTTGTCGGTCAACACGCTGATGGCGCGCGCCGACTCCGAGTCGGGGTCCTGGAAACCGCCCGGCGACAGGCTCTTGGCGACGGGGATGCCGAAGACTGCGGCGGCGATGAAGACCAAAACACCTATCGCGATGATGCGGCGGGGCGCCCTGATGGCGATTCGGGCGATTCTTTGCAGCATTTCGAGCCCTTCCGCTGCCGGTGCCCCGTTGCGCAGGCCGCTGGAGTGTCCGCGACAACCTAACAAACGCTAATTTTCACGCGTCGAACAGTGTTCGCCTTAAGCACGCAGGCGAGCGCCCGGACCGTTCAATGCCGGTTTTTAAACCGCGCCGACGGTAAGAGTCCGGCCAGAAAAGTGTGGCCCAACTAAGCAGCTCAGGGCCTTAATCGCCACGCAGACCCCGGTCAACCTACTCGCCGGTAAATTGCCAAGATTTTCCGAATCGTGACTCAAAGATTCCTTAATGGTGGCCCATACGCTCAGTGTCATGTGGATCGACGACACAAGTGCCGACGTCATCAAAGTTGACTTCGAAGCCCTCTACCACGGCGACGTGCTGGTGGAAGGCGAAACCTCGGAGCAGTTCGACGAACTGCAAGCCGCGAGCTGAGGCGAACCATGAGCATGCTCGCACGGCTGTTAATGGCCGAACCCAACGTCAGTCGATGGTTCCGCAAGTAACCATTGATCCTGGTTATAACGAAAGCCCCCCGCCGATGCGGGGGGCTTTCGTTTTGCCCGGGGCGTGGTGCGGCTCAGCGGGGGGCCATGCGAATGGCCCCGTCGAGGCGGATGACCTCGCCGTTGAGCATCGGGTTCTCGATGATGTGGACGGCCAACGCGCCGTACTCGTCGGGGTCACCCAGCCGGGCCGGGTGCGGCACCTGCTTGCCCAGCGACGCCTGCGCCTCCTCGGGCAGCGATCCCAGCAGCGGGGTCTTGAACAGTCCCGGCGCGATGGTCATCACGCGGATGAGCTCGCGCGACAGGTCGCGCGCGATCGGCAGGGTCATGCCGACCACGCCGCCCTTCGACGCCGAATAGGCGGCCTGGCCGATCTGGCCCTCGAACGCGGCGACCGAGGCGGTGTTGATGATGACGCCACGCTCTGGGCTTGTTTCGGGACCGATGGCTTCCGTCTTGGCGATCCGCTCGGCCGCGAGGCGCAGCACGTTGAACGTGCCGATCAGGTTGACCCCGACCACCTTCTTGAACCCGTCCAGCGGGAACGGACCGTCTTTGGACAGCGTCTTGATGGCGTTGCCGATGCCGGCGCAGTTGACGTTGATCCGCAGCGTGCCCATCGACTCCGCGGCGTCCAGCGCCTTGCCGACGGCGGCCTCATCGGTGACGTCGGCCTCGACGAACCGCGCGCGGTCCCCCAGCTCGCGGACCGCTTCTTCGCCGCGAAGGTCGATGACGACGACCTGTGCACCGCGGTCGAGCAGCCGCTTGGTGGTGGCCAGGCCAAGGCCCGACGCTCCCCCGGTGACGACTGCGACGGCGTCTTTGATCTCCATCCGAGTCCTTCCTGATTCCCTGGCTTCCAGCCAATTGGTGGGTCGGGACTATGCCCATTCCTTGAGTACCGCTTCGGGGTCGGTCACCGGCGCCGCGGGGCGCGGTGTCTCCGGCGCGGTCCGGGAGAACCGCGGCGCCGGCAGCGGCTGCAGGCCGCCGTTGACTTCGTAGAAGGTGTTGCGCTCGGTGATGTGCGGCTCGGTCTGCACCTCGCCGAACGCCAGGATCGGCGTGACGCACGCGTCGGAGTCGGCGAACACCTTGGCCCAGTGGTCGCGGTCCTGGCTGCCGAACTTCTCGGTCAGCAGGGCCCGCAGTTCGGGCCAGCGGCTGACGTCGTTCTGGCCGGGCAGGTCGGCGCCGTCCAGGCCGAGCCCGGTCAGCATGGCTGCGTAGAACTGCGGCTCGATGGCGCCGACCGCCACATAGCGCCCGTCGGCGCACTCGTAGGTGTCGTAGTAGGGCGCGCCGCCGTCGAGCAGGTTGGTGCCGCGGGCGTCGGTCCACATGCCCGACGCACGCATCTGCCACATCATCTGGACCAGCACGCTCGAGCCGTCCACCATCGCGGCGTCGACGACCTGGCCCTTGCCGGAGGTCTGCCGCTCCCACAGCGCGGACAGGATGCCGAGTAGCAAAAACATCGAGCCGCCGCCGAAGTCGCCGACCAAATTCAGCGGCGGAACGGGCCGTTCGTTCACCCGGCCGATGGAGTGCAGGATCCCGTTCAGGGAGATGTAGTTGATGTCGTGCCCCGCCTGCTGGCTGCGCGGGCCGGTCTGACCCCAGCCGGTCATCCGGGCGTAGACCAGCCGGTCGTTGACCTTGGCGCAGTCCTCGGGGCCCAGGCCGAGCCGCTCGGTGACGCCGGGGCGGTAGCCCTCGATCAGCACGTCGGCTTTGGCGATCAGCTTGAGGACGAGGCCGCGTCCTTCCTCGGACTTCAGGTCGGCGGTCACCACCCGCCGGTTGCGCATCATGGCGTCCTTGGCGACGCCCCCGGGTCCCGATGAGGGGCGATCGATGCGCACCACGTCGGCGCCCAGATCCCCCAGGATCATCGCGGCGTGTGGGCCCGGGCCGATGCCGGCCAATTCGACAACACGCAGTCCCTGTAGCGGTCCAGCCACGATCCACCGACCTTTCGTCTGCTCTGACGCCGTTGACCGTTCGCAACCAAACAACCGGTCGTTCGACATCTTCGCAGCCGTGCCGGAAGGCCGCGCACCCCGGTCACTTATGGTGAGCCCATGCCTGGATCCGCGATCGCCACCCTCACCCCAGTCGCCGGCCTTGACGTCACGCTGTCCGACGGCGTGCTGTCGGTGACCATCAACCGGCCCGACAGCCTGAATTCGCTGACCATCCCGGTGATCACCGGCCTCGCGGACACGATGGAGTACGCGGCCACCGACCCCGAGGTCAAGGTGGTGCGGCTCGGCGGCGCCGGACGCGGCTTCAGCTCCGGTGCGGGCATCAGCGCCGACGACGTCTCCGGCGGCGGCGGTGTGCCGCCGGACGAGATCATCCTGGAGATCAACCGGCTGGTGCGGGCGATCACCACGCTGCCGCACCCGGTGGTCGCCGTGGTCCAGGGACCCGCGGCCGGCGTCGGCGTCTCCATCGCCCTGGCCTGTGACGTCGTATTGGCTTCGGAGAGCGCGTTTTTCATGCTCGCCTTCACCAAGATCGGGTTGATGCCCGACGGCGGCGCGTCGGCGTTGGTGGCGGCCGCGATCGGCCGGATCCGCGCCATGCAGATGGCGCTGCTTCCGGATCGGCTGACCGCCGCCGAGGCGTTGTCCTGGGGCCTGGTCACCGCGGTCTACCCGGCCGACGAGTTCGACGCCGAGGTGAACAAGGTGATCGCACGGTTGATGGGCGGCCCGGCGGTGGCCTTCGCCAAGACCAAGCTGGCGATCAACGCGGCCACGCTGACCGAGTTGGACGCGGCCCTGCAGCGTGAGTTCGACGGCCAGTCGGTGCTGCTGAAATCCCCCGACTTCGTCGAGGGCGCAACGGCCTTCCAGCAACGCCGCGCCGCCAACTTCACCGACCGCTGAGTCGTTGCGGCGATGGGCCGCAACGCTTAATCACCTCTCGATGCGGTAATCCTCCACCAGACCCAATGCTGACGAACGACGGAGGATCGATGCCCCAACCGGTGCGGTGCCTGGTGACCGGAGCGACAGGCTACATCGGCGGGCGCCTGGTGCCCCGACTGCTCGATGAGGGCCATCACGTTCGGGCGTTGGCGCGCAACCCCGACAAGCTGGCGCAGGTGCCGTGGCGGGAGCAGGCGGAAATCGCGCGCGGTGACCTCGGTGACGTCGATTCACTGATCGCCGCGTTCGACGGCATCGACGTCGTCTACTACCTAGTTCACTCGATGGGTAGCTCGAAGGATTTCGCCGCCGAGGAAACCCGCGCCGTGCGCAACGTCGTGACGGCCGCGCGCCGCGCCGGGGTGCGGCGGGTGGTGTATCTGAGCGGGCTGCATCCCGAAAACAGCGACCTCTCACCGCATCTCGCGTCGCGCAAAGCCGTCGGCGATGTCCTGATCGACTCCGCCATCGAAACGGTGGTGTTGCAGGCCGGGGTGGTCGTCGGCTCGGGGTCGGCGTCGTTCGAGATGATCCGGCACCTCACCGACCGGCTGCCGGTGATGACCACGCCGAAGTGGGTGCACAACAAGATCCAGCCGATCGCGGTGCGCGACGTGCTGTACTACCTGGCCGCGGCGGCCACGGCCCCGGTCCCGGAGTCGCGCACCTGGGATGTCGGTGGGCCCGACGTGTTGGAATACGGCGACATGATGCGGGTCTACGCCGACGTGGCGGGCCTGGGTAAGCGCTACCTCATCGTGCTGCCGTTTTTGACCCCGACCATCGCCAGCCTCTGGGTCGGAACGGTGACGCCGATTCCGCCAGGGTTGGCGCGGCCGCTGATCGAATCGCTGGAGTGCGACGCGGTGATGCGCAACCACGACATCGACAACGTCATTGCGCCGCCCCCAGGCGGTCTCATCGGGTACCGGCGGTCCGTCGAACTCGCGCTGGACCGCGCCGCGCGGGGCGTCCCCGAACCCACCTGGTCGTCGCTGCGGTCCGAACCGGCCGAGGCGCTGCCCACGGACCCGGACTGGGCGGGTGAGATCGTGTACACCGACGTGCGCACCGCCGCCACCACCGCCGAACCCGAGAGCGTGTGGAAGGCGGCCGAGGACGCGGTGAGCTCACGGGCGGCCGGCTGGAAGGTCGAGGAGCGCAGCGCGGGAACCCTGTTGCGGCTGCGCTCCACCAGGCGAGCGCCGGGCCGGGAGTGGCTCGAGATTGCGGTCACTCGCCAAGACGGTCGCGGCGCGCGCTATAGCCAGCGGTCCATCTTTCTGCCGAAGGGCATTCCGGGGCGGGTGTATTGGTTCTTCGCGCGGCCGGCCCACACCGCCGCAATGCGGGCGCTGGCCCGCGAGGTGGTGGGTTCGTCCGGATAGCCGGCGTCAGACGCCGAACATCGGGGGCAGCACGACGACCATGATCAGCCCCCACACCAAGTGGGTGAGCACCGGCGCCAGGACACCGCCGGTGGCCCGGCGCTCGATGGCGCACACCATCCCCAGGATGATCGCGGCGAAACCGAGCATCGGGTTGCCGCTGGCCAGCGTCGCGAACGTGTAGAGGACGGTCGAAATCAGGACCGGGTGATAGCGGCCCAGGGCGGTGTAGAGCGCGCCACGAAAGAACACTTCCTCGGCAACGCCGTTGACCAGCGTGATCGCCACGATCACCGGATACCAGCCGTGGTGGGCGTATTCCAGCACCCGGGTGATCAACTCCGCGACCGGCGTGATCTCCCGGGCGATCAGCCCGCCCGCCACGAAGACCGCGCCCAGCAGGAGGCCGATCGTCGTCCCGGTGATGACCGGCCTTTGGTTGCGGCCACGCCAGCAGATGCCGCCCAGATGCAGCGGGCCGGAGATGAAGCCGCCGGCGGTCCACACTCCCGCCAGCGCCAAGGTCAACCAGTAAAAGCTCGAATCCCCCGGATGGCGCCGCAACGAAAGCCCGAGTACCCCGGCACCGATGACCACCGTGATGGCCACAATGACCCGCCGGCGTCGCACGACGGCGGGCGACTCATGGTGGGGCACAGCGACATTGGTGAGCGCGCGCCACCACTCGGACAGCGCGCCCGTTTGGTACGGACTCGTCGACTCGCTCATGCGGGGTGCACCTTCGGGGTCAGGGCGATCAGGATGTCGAGGCCGGTGCGCACCGCTCCGGCCACCGGCCCGGGCACCCGGTTCACCAGCCCCAGCGTCGGCCGCACGACCGACGGGGTGACCCGCCGGGCGAGTCGGCGGATGCGCAGCGCATCGCCGCCGGCCCAGGTGGGGTCGGTGTTGGCGAGGTGATGCGGATCGGCCAGGGCGTTGACGGGCCGCGGCCGGCGATTGGACTGGCCGGCCAGTGCCAGGGCGATGGACTCGTCGATCCCGAGCAGGCCCCCGGGCGGGTCGGGAACCCTCTCGCGCAGGCCGGTGGCGGACGCCACCATCGGGTGGTCCAGCGATTCGACCAGATCGCCCGCCAATCCCTGGGGCACCGGCAGCGCGACGCCGGTGATCAGCGACGCCAGCGCGGTGTCGATCCTGCCGACCGGCAATCCGGTGTGCCAGCGGCCGGAGACGCGCGCATACGCCTTGAGCAGGTCCCGGTACGAGGTGGTGTCCGGCCCGGCGATGTCGTACGCCCCGGCGGGTACCAGGTCGCGGTCGCCCGCGGCGACCAGGTAGTGCAGCACATCGCGGATGGAGATCGGGTCGAGCGGGTTGTCCATCCAGCTCGGGATCGGGATCAGCGGGAAACGGTCCCCGACGTAGCGCAGCATCTCGAACGACGTCGAGCCCGCGCCGATGATGATCGCTGCGCCCAGCCACACCAGCTCGGGGCCATCCGGGATGGTGAGCGCATCGGCCACCTCGGCCCGGCTGGTCAGGTGCTCGGACAGGTCTTCGCTCGCGGGTACGAAGCCGCCCAGGTAGACGATGCGTTGCACCCCGGCGTCACGGGCCGCCGCGGCGACATTTGCCGCCGCGGTGTTGTCGGCGTCGCGAAAACCGGGCTGCCCGATCGCGTGCACCAGGTAATACACCACGTCAATGGGCCCGCAACTGGCGAACGCGGAGGCCAGCGACGCGGGGTCGGCGGCGTCCAATTTCACCGGCGTCACGTCGTCGAACCAGCCGAAACGCTTGAGGCGCGCCGGGTTTCGAGTCGCCGCCGCTACCTGGTGCCGGTCGGCCAGTAGCGCCGTGACCAGTCGTGATCCCACATAACCGGTGGCACCGGTGACCAGAGCCCGCATACCCCGACCCTAGCGGCCCGCGCGGGCCGCGGGCCGCGCACGTAACGCCATGGCGATTTCTGGCTCGAATTTCCGCCCTGGCGTTACGCCCGCGGCGCAAAGACGCTTTTGAACCGACGGCGCGGCGGCACCGTCACCCGTACATGGACCATGCGGGTAGCCGTGCATTCGCCGGCTCAACAGGGATCGCGGTGAAAAATCCGTCCATTGCCGGCGTCGCGGTGAAGTTTCCACCTAACCGCTATACCCACAGCGAAGCCATCCGCGCACTGACCGACGGCGCGCGCGGCGGCGGGGCCGAGTTCCGCAAGACCGCGCCGCGGCCGCCCCGCTACCGCGAGCTGAGCGGATTCACCGAGGCCGACGACGCCTATCTCGAGGTGGCGCTGGAATTGGCCGAGCGGGCGTTGGTGGCCGCGCTCGAGGAGGCCAGGGTCAAGCCGTCGGAGCTCGACATCGTGTTTTCGACGACGGTCGCCGGGCCCGCGCTCGAGGCGCGGCTGGCGACGCGCGTCGGGCTGCGGCCCGACGTCAAACGACTCCCGCTGTTCGGCCCGGGCTCGTTGGCCGGCGCGACGGGTGTGGCCCGGATGCACGACTATCTGCGGGTGTTCCCCGACCAAACGGCCGCGGTGCTCGCGGTGGAACGGTGTTCGTTGACCGTCCAGCGGCACGGCAACTCGGTCGCCAACTTCGTCGCCACCGGCCTTGTCGGGGACGGGGCGGCGGCGGTGATCACCGAGGGCGCCCACCGGGCTTCCCGGGAGCCCACCGGCCCCCGGGTGCTGGCGACGCGCAGCCGCAGCTATCCCGACACCGGAGAGGTCATGGGCTGGAAGATCGGTGGCGACGGCTTCCGAATCGTGGTCTCCGCCGACGTCGCCGCCATCGCCGAGAAATACCTGGGTGACGACGTCCGCGACTTCCTCGCCGACCACGGGCTGACCCCGGCCGATGTGACGACCTGGATATGCCATCCGGGCGGACCCCGGGCGATCGAGACCGTCGAGAGCGTCCTGAACCTTCCCCCGGATGCTCTCGACCTCACGCGAAACTCGTTGCGCACCAACGGCAATTTGTCGTCGGTCTCGGTGCTCGACGTGCTCGCCGCCAACATGGCCGACCCGCCGCCGCCGGGCGCGATCGGCCTGATGATCGCGATGGGCCCGGCATTCTGCTCCGAGCTGGTGCTGCTGGCCTGGTAGGGCTGGTAAAGACTGTAGCCATGTATTACCTGCTGGTGCTGGTGGTCGCACTCGAGCGCGTCGCGGAGCTGGTGGTGTCCACCCGCAACGCGCGCTGGTCGTTTGCCCAGGGCGCCAAGGAGTTTGGCCGATCGCATTATCCGGTGATGGTGGCCATTCACAGCGCGTTGCTGCTCGGCTGCCTCGTCGAACCGTGGGCGCTGCACCGGCCGTTCATCGCATGGCTGGGCTGGCCGATGCTGGCGGTGGTGGTGGCCAGCCAGGCGTTGCGCTGGTGGTGCATCACGACGCTGGGCCGGCGGTGGAACACCCGGGTGATCGTTCTGCCGCAGGCGCCGCTGGTGCGTCAGGGTCCCTACCGCTGGCTGCACCATCCGAACTATGTTGCAGTGGTGGCTGAGGGGGTGGCATTGCCGTTGGTGCACACGGCGTGGCTGACCGCGGCCGTCTTCACGCTGGCCAACGCCGCGTTGCTGCGGGTGCGTCTGCGGGTGGAGAACTCCGCGTTGGGTTACACGTGACCGACCGCGCTGGCGACGATGCAGAGCGAAGCGATGAGGAGGAGCGGCGCTCATGTCCTACGACGCGGATCTGTTGATCGTCGGTGGCGGCCCGGGCGGGCTGGCCACGGCGTTACACGCTCGACGCCTTGGCCTTTCGGTGATCGTGGCCGAGCCGCGGGACACCCCCATCGACAAGGCGTGTGGCGAGGGGTTGATGCCCGGTGGACTGGCCGAACTGACCTCGCTGGGCGTGGACCCGGTCGGCATGCCGTTTCAAGGCATCGCGTATGTGAGCGAACGACGACGGGCGCAGGCGCGCTTTCGCAACGGGCCGGGGCGCGGCGTGCGCCGCACGACGTTGCACGCGGCGCTGGCCGCGCGGGCCAAAGAGCAGGACACCGACTGGATCCGCACGCGGGTGACAACTGTGGCGCAGGACGCCCACGGCGTCTCGGCCGCCGGTGTGCGCGCGAAATGGTTGGTGGCGGCCGACGGACTGCATTCCCAGGTTCGGCGGGCGGTCGGGATCACGGCGAGAGCGGGGACACCGCGGCGCTACGGCGTGCGTTGGCACTATCGGGTGCCGGCCTGGTCGGAATTCGTCGAGGTGCATTGGTCGCGCTGGGCTGAGGCATACGTGACGCCGGTCGAGCCCGATCTGGTCGGGGTGGCGATCCTGTCGGGCGGCCGGCCCGACCTGGCCTGGTTCCCGCGGCTGGCCCGCCGGCTGCACGGCGCAAGCCCCGGACAACCCCGCGGCTGCGGCCCCTTGCGCCAGGTGGTCTCCCGCCGGGTCGCGGGGCGCGTGCTGCTGGTCGGGGACGCGGCCGGTTACGAGGACGCGCTCACCGGTGAGGGCATCAGCCTGGCGCTCAAGCAGGCCGCCGCGGCGGTCGATGCGATCGTCAACGAGACGCCGGCGTCCTACGAGAAGGCGTGGCACCGCATCACCCGCAATTACCGGCTGCTCACCCGCGGGCTGGTGCTCGCCAGCAAGCCGCAGGCGGTGCGGCGCGCGGTCGTGCCGACGTGCATGCTGCTCCCCGCGGTGTTCGACCGGGGCGTCAACATCCTGGCGGGCTAGTCCCGATGGTGGCGGGTTATCGCGCCTTCCAGACCGGCTCTCGTTTCTCGGCGAACGCCAGCGGTCCCTCTTTGGCGTCTTCGGACCTGATCAGGGTCTTCATCTCGCGCATGGTGCGCTCCCAGCCCGGTTCGTCACCGACGACGACGCCGTCGTCGACACCGTAGGCGACCCGCTTGCTGGCCTGCACCGACAGCGGGGCGTTGACGGTGATCCGCTCGGCCAGCGCCAGTGCGGCGTCCAGCACCGAGCCCTGCGCGACGACGTCGTTGATCAGACCCCATTCGCAGGCGGCGGCCGCGGTCAGCGGTTCGCCGGTCAACAGCAGCTGCATCGCCACCTTGCGGGGCAGTTGCTCGGCGATGCGGAACACGCCGCCGGCGGCGGCGATCAGCCCGCGTTTGACTTCGGGGAGGCCGAACTGGGCTCGTTCGTCGGCTACCACCAGGTCGCTGGCCAGCGCCAGCTCGGTGCCCCCGCCGAACGCGGTCCCGTTGACGGCCGCGATGGTGGGCTTGTCGATGAAGTGGTGGACGTACCCGGCGAAGCCCCATTCGGGGTGGTCGGGGTGATAGATATTCTCCCGCCGCGCGATCGCCTTGAGGTCGGCTCCGGCGCAGAACGACTTGTCGCCCGCGCCGGTGACCACCACCGCCCGCACCTCGGGGTCGTGCTGCGCCTCTTCGAGGGCATCCCCGAGTCCGATGCTGACGGCGGCGTTCACCGCGTTGCGGGCTTCCGGCCGGTTGATGGTTATCACCATCACGTTGCCCCGGCGCTCGGCCAGGGCCCCCGGCGCTTCCGTCACAACAGTTCCACGATGGTGGCGTTGGCCTGGCCGCCGCCCTCACACATGGTCTGCAGGCCGTACTGAATTCCCTTGTCCCGCATGTGGTACAGCAGGGTGGTCATGATCCGGGCACCGGATCCGCCGAGCGGGTGGCCCAGCGCGATGGCGCCACCGTTGGGGTTGAGCTTCGTCTCGTCGGCACCGATGTCCTTGAGCCAGGCCAGCGGAACCGGCGCGAAGGCCTCGTTGACCTCGTAGGCGCCGATGTCGCCGATGGACAGGCCGGAGCGCTTCAGCACCTTCTGCGTCGCCGGGATGGGCGCGGTCAGCATGATCACCGGGTCGGCCCCGGCCAGCGTCGCGGTGTGCACCTTGGCGATCGGCTTGAGCCCCAGCTCCTTGGCCTTCTCGGCGGACATGAACAGGATCGCCGCCGAGCCGTCGGAGATCTGCGACGAGTTGCCGGCGTGAATCACGCCGTCTTCCCTGAACGCCGGCTTCAGCGAGGCCATCTTCTCCATCGGCGTGCCGCGGCGGATGCCTTCGTCCTTGAGCACCACGTTGCCGTCCTGATCCTTGATGCCCACGATCTGGTCATCGAAGGCGCCGGAATCCTGTGCCGCAGCGGCCTTTTCGTGCGAGTCGAGGGAGAACTGGTCGAGCGTGGTGCGGTCCAGCCCCCACTGCTGCGCGATCATCTCGGCGCCGATGCCCTGGTTGGGGATCTGGCCTTCGTAGCGGTCCAGGAAGGCCTGGGGGTACGGGCGCCCGCCGTTGGCCAGCGATGCGCCCATCGGTGTCCGCGACATGGACTCGACTCCCCCGGCGACGACGACGTCGTAGTGCCCGGCGATGACGCCGGCGGCCGCGAAGTGGATGGACTGCTGGCTCGAGCCGCACTGGCGGTCCACGGTCACGCCCGGGACGGTTTCGGGCCAGCCGGCGGTCAGCAGTGCGGTGCGGCCGATGTCGAGGGCCTGCTCGCCGGCCTGCATGACGCAGCCCCAGATGACGTCGTCGACCAGGCCCGGGTCGACGCCCGCCTTATCGACCAGGCCGTTGAGCACCTGCGCGGACAGATCCGCGGGATGCACCCCGGACAATCCGCCGTTGCGCTTGCCGATCGGTGAACGCACTGCCTCGACGATGACGGCTTCAGCCATGGTCTTGTCTCCTTTGACACGTGGACTTCGAAACGAGTGGAGTCTTGCGTCGATTGTCAACCAAGGGGTTGGGCGGGCCGAGCCCGGGGTGGTTCTGGGCCCGACCGCCGGCGTTCAGCACCGCCGACGAACCAGAATTTTGTTCTCCTCGCTCGCGACGCAGGGCAATAATGGTCGAGTGAAGCGGCTCAACGGTATGGACGCGATGCTGTTGTACAGCGAGACGCCGAACCTGCACACGCACACCTTGAAGGTGGCAATCGTCGACACGGCCGACTTCGACGGCGAGCTTGACTTCGACCTTTTTCGGCACACGCTACGCCGGCGGCTGCATCGGCTGGATCCGTTGCGCTACAAGCTGATCGACATCCCATGGCAATTGCATCATCCGATGTGGCTACAGAACTGCGAAGTTGACCTCGACTACCATCTGCGGCGTGTTCAGGTGCCCGCTCCGGGCGGGCGCCGAGAGCTCGACGAAGTGATCGGGCAGATTGCCAGCATTCCGCTGGATCGCGACCGTCCTTTGTGGGAATTCCACTTCGCCGAAGGCTTGGCCGATCACAAAGTCGCGATCATCGGCAAGGTGCACCACGCCTTGGCCGACGGCGTCGCCTCGGCGAACCTGCTGGCCAGGGTCATGGACTTGACCGGCCCACTGCAGGATGACCGCGACAATGACACGACGTGCGCTCCGCCCTCGACGGCGCAGCTGCTGCGCGCTGCCGCCGCGGATCACGCCCGGCAGGCCGTCGCGCTGCCCGGGGTGATAGCCGAGGCGCTCGCCGGTGCGCGACGGCTGCGGCGGCGCGCCCGCCAGCGCGGCAGGCAGCCGGATCTTGCCCGGATGCTGCACGCACCGCCGACATTCATCAACCACATGGTCTCTCCGGCAAGGACTTTCGCCACCGCGACGCTGTCGCTGGATCAGGTCAAACAGACCGGTAAGCAGCTGCAGATCACCATCAACGACATGGTGATGGCGATCGCCGCGGGCGCATTGCGCGAACTGCTGTTGCGCTACGACGGCAGCGCCGACCAGCCCCTGGTCGCTTCGGTCCCGGCCACCACGGACCGGTCGCCAGACCGGATCAGCGGCAACGAGCTCGGTGGCATGGCGGTGTCGCTGCCGACGCACATCGGCGATCCGCTGCAGCGGGTGCGGCTGACGTCAAAGAGCACCGCGATCGCCAAAGAGAACAACGAGCTGTTCGGCCCCGAGCTGTACGGCAAATTGATCAGCTACCTGCCGGGCGCCGCATCCCCCCTGGCGTTCAGCTGGCTCGCCCGGCGGAACACCAGAAACAGGCTGTTCAACATCCCGATTTCCAACGTGATGGGGCCGCGTGAGCGTGGCCGTTTCGCCGGCGCCCCGGTCAGCGAAATCTATTCGGCCGGCCCGCTGATCACCGCTTGTGGCATCAACATCACCGTGTGGAGCTACGTCGATCAGCTCAACATATCGGTGATCGCCGACGACCGCACCCTCGGCGACACCCACGAACTCACCGATGCCATGGTCAGCGCATTCCGCGAAATCCACACGGCGGCAGGCTTTCCCGATGACGTCGCCACGGTGCGGAGCGCGATGCCGCCCGCCGTGGCACTCCCCCGATGACATGCACGCCGGCGACGAAAGCGCTAGCGCGGGTGATATCGCTTTCCGAACTCGTCTAGTTACCAGGGTTCGGCCGAATTGGCCCTAGCCCAGAACCGGAAACCGCCGCTCGCGAGCCAGGCCGTCCAGCGCGGTCTGCATCACCGCGCGGATGTGTGCGTCGACGTCGGCGGCGCCGGGCGTGTCGCCGAATTGGGCGGGCACATCGATCGGTTCCAGGACTTCGCTGACGATCTTGGTCGGCAACGGCAGGTTGGGCGGCATGATCATGCTGAGCCCGAACGGAAAGCCCACGGTGATCGGCAGGATGTCGGACCGCCACCGGGACAGGCCCAGGCGCTTCGCCAGCCAGGTGCCGCGGGTGAGGAACAGCTGGCTTTCCTGTCCACCGATGGAGACGACAGGCACGATCGGCACACGCGCCTCGATCGCCGACCTGATGTATCCGGTCCGGCCGTTGAAGTCAATGACGTTCTCCGCCAACGTCGGTCGGTAGGCGTCGTAAATCCCGCCGGGAAACACCAGCACCACGCCACCGGACCGCAACGCCCGCGCGGTGTTCTTCGAGGTGGCGCGAATGACCCCGAGGCGGCCCAGCCATCCCGACATCGGCCCGACGAACATCCCGTCGTGCCCGAGCGTGTACAGCGGACGCTCGTAGCCGAACCGGCGGTAGAAGGCCGCGGCGAAGATCAGCACGTCGGGCGTGAGCATGCCGCCCGAGTGGTTGCCGACCGCCAGCGCACCGCCGTTGGGCGGCAATGCCTCGAGGCCCCGCACTTCGAAGCGAAACCAGCGCCGTGCCAGTGGTTCCGCCGCGCTCACGAACCGCTCGGTGAACCCCGGGTCCCACGCGCCGATGTCGCCCGCGCTCACGACACCGGGGTGAATTCGAGGTGCAGCTCGGACAGACCCCGCATCTGCCAGGTCGGGTCGTAGGTGTAGCGGCGCGCGTCCGCCGGCCCGTGCTCGGCCTCCGTGATGGCGATGTCGGCCATCCGGTCGAGTATGCGGTTCAGCGAGATCCGCCCCTCCGCGCGGGCCAACGGTGCGCCCGGGCAGGAGTGATTGCCGCGGCCGAACGCGACATGCTCGCGCACGTTCGGCCGGTCGATGCGAAACTCGTCGGGCCGCTCGAACTTTCGTGCGTCCCGGTTGCTTGCACCGGGCAGCAGCATCACCGTGCTTCCCGCCGGGATCTCGGTGTCACCGATCGAGGTCGTCGTGCGCGCCATCCGGAAGTGGCACTTGACCGGGCTTTCCATGCGCAGCGTCTCTTCGACGAAATTCGGTATCCGGCTGCGGTCTTCCCGGAGCAGCTTCTGCAGCTCCGGATTCTCGGCGAGCGTGCGGACCCCGAAGCTGAGCAGCTTGGTGGTGGTTTCCTGGCCGGCCGCGAACAGGAATGTCGCCAGCCGGACCACGTCGGTGACTTCGGGAGTCGAGCCGTCGGGATACTTGGCCTGGGCCAGCTCGGTCAACACGTCTTCGCGTGGCTGTCGGCGGCGCTCGGTGATGTGGGTGGTGAACTTTTCGTCGAGGTATTCCAGCGGATTGTGGGCGCGCGTCATCGAGTCGTCCTCGACCCCACCGGAGAACTTGCCCGAGAACACATCCCGGAATTCTTCGTGATCCTCGATGGGAACGCCCAGCAGGTCGGCGATCACCAGTCCGGAAAACGGCCGCGCGTATTCGTCGAGGAATTCACAACTCCCGCGGGATCCGAACTCGTCGAGCTGCTGATCGGCGAGTCGCCACATGAAGTCTTCGTTTTCCTTGAGCCGCTTGGGTGTTAGCAGGCGACTGAGCAGGCCCCGCGTCCGGGCATGCTCCGGCGGGTCTTGAGTCACGATGTGTTCGCTCATCGGGATCTGCGAGCGATGCTGTTCGATCAGGCTGCCGATGTCGTCACCCTCGGGCTCGAACGGCAACCCCGAGAACGGGCCGGCGACCGAGACGCACGACGAGAACGCCGGATCTTTGTAGACGGCGAGCGCTTCGGAGTGTCCCGTCACCGCCGTGACACCCTGGTCGGGTCGCGGCAGCACCGGGCAACGCGCGCGCAGATGGTCGAAGTAGGGGTACGGGTCCGGGATCAGGGACACGTCAGTGAAGAAATCAACCGATTCGAATTCGCTCAACAGGACTCCTAGGCATCCAGGTAACCGCCCCCACCACGTCAACCCGGGCGACGCAACCTCTCCTGCCAATCTAGAGCTGAACAAATATTAGGTCAAGCCGAGCGGCCGCGGGGCGGCGGCACGACTGCCGGCCGCACCCCGGACCCATCGCGCCACCGGCGCGTTCGACGCCAGTTCTTCGGCGGTGCGTACAGCGTCGGTCACCGGCAGTTCATTTCACCTGGGGCCAGGGCGCACATCGTGCCCGGATGTGAGCACTCCGCAGCCGGGCCCGGTTGGTGGCCGGCGTCAGACGGCAAGTGGTATCCCCAGCGATGGGAAAGCACATTCATCTCGCACACCCACGAGTCGTTGCAAACGGTCCTGGAAGAGGCGAACCGCCTGACGGGCAGCTACGGCGAGCAGGGCTGGGAGATCGTGGGATCCTCGGTGCAACGCACCCAAGTCGCCCATCGCTTCAAGGAATACGACCGGGGCGGTGCCACTATTTCGAGTGGAGCATCGTCTGCACACTCAAACGGCCGCTGCCGCCCGGCTGAACCGAGATTGCCGCCACGGTCGCGATCGAACCCGAAAACCGCGACCCCGACGGCAATCTCGTCGAGGGATGCTTCCTAGACGGCCGGGTACGCGACCGACTTGATCTCGGTGTACTGGTCGAACCCGGCCACACCGTTCTGCCGGCCGACGCCGCTTTCCTTGTAGCCTCCGAACGGTGTGTCGGCGCCGTACGGGGCGCCGCCGTTGACGCCCATGAAGCCGGCCCTGATCCTTCTGGTCACCGACAGCGCACGCTCCAGCGAGCCCGCAAACACGTTGCCGGCCAACCCGTACACGCTGTCGTTGGCGATCCGGATCGCGTCTTCCTCGTCGTCGAACGGAATGACCGACAGCACCGGGCCGAAGATCTCCTCCTGCGCGATGGTCATCTTGTTGTCGACGTTGGTGAAAAGCGTTGGCCTGATGTAATAGCCCTTGTCGAAACCGGTTTCGGCACCCGGGCCGCCGACCAGCGCCGTGGCGCCCTCTTCGACGCCCTTCTTGATGTAGTCCGTGACGCGGTCGAACTGTCGTTGCGAGATCACCGGCCCACACAGCGTTCCCGGGTCCTGCGGGTCCGCGCATGTCACGTTCTCGTAGATGTTCTTGAGAATCTCCACGCCCTCGTCGTAGCGGGACCGCGGCAGCAGCAGCCGGGTCGGGTTCGCGCAACCCTGACCGGCGTGCATGCACGGCGCGATGCCGACCATGCATGCCGTGCCGAAGTCCGCGTCCTCGAGGACGATGGTGGCCGACTTGCCGCCGAGCTCCAGGAACAACCGCTTCATGGTCGCGGCGCCCTTTTCCATGATCCGCTTGCCCACCACCGTCGAGCCGGTGAACGAGATCAGGTCGACCTTCGGTGACAGCGTCAGCTCCTCACCCACGAAGTGGTCCGAGGCGGTGACGACGTTGACCACACCCGCTGGGATGTCGGTCTTCTCGGCGATGAGCCGGCCCAGCCGGGTCGCGTTGAACGGGGTGTTCGGCGCCGGCTTGAGCACGACGGTGTTGCCGGTGCCCAGCGCCTGGCCGAGCTTGTTGATCGTCACCTCGAACGGGAAGTTCCACGGCACGATCGCGCCGACGACGCCGACCGGTTCTCGCCAAACCTTGCGGGTGGTCAGCGTGCCGGTCAGGCTGATCACCTTGTCGCCCAGGTCGGTCTCCCACGCGTATTCGTCGATCAGCCGCGCCGGGTACTTCAGACCGTCCTCCAGTGGGGCATCCAGCTGCGGTCCGAAGGTGATGGCCCGGGGCGAGCCGACCTCGAGGATCAGCTCCTCGCGCAGCTCGTCGATCTCGGACTCGATCGCCTCGTGCAGCTGCAACAGGCAGCGCTTGCGCAGCTCGCGGTTGGTCGACCAGTCGGTCTCGTCGAAGGCGCGCCGGGCGGCGTCGATGGCCCGGTGCATGTCCTCCTTCGAGGCGTCGGCGACCTCGCCGAGCGACTCCTCGGTCGCGGGGTTGATGTTGGTGAAGGTGCCGGCCTGCCCGTCGACGAGCTTGCCGTCGATCATCATCTTCGGCTCGAAGCGGACCTTTACAGCCTCAGTCATATCTGTCACTCTCTTCTGAATCGCGGAGGGGCTACGGAGAGCCTTATCGGAAACTAGCCGATTGGCAAGCGCCAACCTCTGCGGGCCTGGTCATTGGGGGTCGAACAGCACCGGCACCGACGTCGGTGACCGGAAGACCTGGCCGCGGATGTGGGGGTCGTCCGCGTCGGGATCCAGCCGCAGGTTCGGCAGCCGGTCGAGCAAGAGATTGATCGCGGTGCGCATCTCGAGCCGCGCCAGGTGCATGCCGAGGCAGACGTGTACGCCGTGTCCCCAGCCCAGGTGGGCCCGGGCCTCCCGGTGGATGTCGAACGTGTCCGGATCGGGGTAGCGATCTTCTTGCCGGTTCGCCGAACCGAGCATCGGCATCACCGTCGCCCCGGCCGGGATCGCCACGCCGCCGAGTTCGGTGTCGCGGGTCGCCACCCGGGTGATGGTCAGCAGGGGTGATTCCCACCGGACGCCCTCCTCGATGGCCTGCGGCAGCAGGGAACGATCCGCGCGGATGGCGTCCAATTGCTCCGGGTCCTTCAGCAGCGCCAACAGCAGGCTGCCCAGCGACCGGTACGTCGTCTCTACTCCGGCGGGCAGCAGCAGCCGAAGGAACGAGAAGATCTCCTCGTCCGCCAGCTTTTCCCCGTCGATCTCGGCCGCGGCGAGCGCGCTGATCAGGTCGTCCTTCGGCTCGGCACGCCGGGCCTGCAGGATCGGCGCGAAGTACTCGCACAATGCGGCCGAGGCGGCTAACCCGCGCTGCGGGTTCATCAGCCAGCTCAGCAGCGAAATCGACCACCGCTGGAACTGCGGGTAGTCCTCTTCCGGCAAACCCAGGAGGCCCGCGATGATCTGGCTGGGATAGTCGAAGGTGAACTCCTTCACCAGATCCGCCTTGCCGTTGGCCGCGAACTTGTCGATCAGGCCGTTGGCCACGCGACCGACCAACTCATCCTGCCAGCGCGCTAATGACTTCTGCGAGAACGCCTTTGACACCAGGGAGCGCAGCCGCCCGTGGATCGGCTCGTCCATGCCGAGCATCACGCCTTCGCCGAGTACCGGACCGAACGCGGCGATGACGGCCGACGACGAGAAGGTTTCGTTGTCGCGCAGCATCTGCTGGATGTCCTCGTGCCGATACACGATGAACATCGGCAGCCCCTCCTCGTGCGGCAGGGCGCCCGACGTCTCGAGTCGCTGCACCGGTTCCTCGCGGCGTATCCGCGCCAGTTCGGTATACGGGTCACGCACATCACCGGAGATGGCGTCGTCGAAGGCGCCGAAGTCGTCCAGGTCGTCGAAAAGTTGTTCCATGATTGCCCCTCAATCCCCTTGCTGTGCCTCATTCTTTGGCGACGAGAACCGCCCCGCCACCGCGGCCAGGCGCTGCATCACCGGCTGCGGAAGAACACGAGCGACGAACACCATCGCCTTTTGCGTTGTCGTCAACGGCCATGCACCGTCGCGCATCGACCCCTGTCTGGGTATGCCCAGCACGATCCGGGACATGTGGTGCATGCCCGACGCCGGAAGGATCCTGTTGGCCACCAACAGCATCGAGGCGTCCGGGCCGATGCCGCGGCGGCGGAACGCTCCCCGATCGTCGATCGCCTTGAGCAGGCCGTCGGTGAACCGCTCAGGGGGCCGAGCCATTTTCATCGCGAAGCGCCCGCGGCTGTTCATCGTGTTGTGCAGCCGGGCGTAGGGGCCGCCGAAGTTGCGGTTATCGGTGGTGCCGGCGTCGGTGATGATCTCGGTGTCATACGTACCGGCCACCAGGACGGTGACACCGAGGCCGAAGGGCGCGATCTCGCACGCCATCGACTCGCCCCACCGCTCCAGCGCTCCTTTGGCCGCCGAGTACGGCGCGGTGGCGGGCTGGCCCCGCACCCCGGCCGCGCTGGACACCAAAACGATCCGCCCCTGGCCCGCCGCCCGCATCGAGGGCAGTAGGGCCTGGGTGAGCGTGACCGGGCCCAGCACGCTGGTGGCGAGCATGCGCTGCCACAACGCCATGTCGGTCTCCTCCACCATTCCGGCGGCGGAGATCCCGGCGTTGTGCACCAGTGCGTACGGTGCGCCCACGGCCTCTTCGATTGTCTTGGCCGCCGCGGCGATCGACGCGGTATCGGTCAGGTCGAGCTGGACGCCGATCAACCGGTCGTCGTCGAGGTCGGTCCCCGTTGCGCCCTGAATAGCCTCCCGCAGCAACGGAATCCCGCGGTCGGGCGTGCGCATGGCCGCGACCACGCGCCACCCCTCCCGGTACAGCCGCACCGCCGAGGCGAAGCCCAGTCCTCGGGACGCGCCGGTGATGACGGCCGTGCGCGGCTCAGCCATTCTTGCCCGCCGTCGCACACGCGCCTTCACCCGGCGGCGGGGCATCGACATGGGGGCGGCCGTTGGGCTCCCCGCTGGCCCAGGTCGACCAGATGCCGACCGAGTAGGGGCCCTGCGCACCGGCCTTCTCGTAAAAACCCTGCGGATCATAGACTTTGGCTTCCGGATACGGCCACGGGCAGGCCACCGAAGTGGCGGCATGACTGACCTTGATGACCCAGAACCAGGCGCCGTAGGCGAAGTACGACACGTTGATGATCGCGAACATCACCAGGAAGGTGCCGAGCACCGGACGCGTCGGGAACAACTTGGCTTTCGCGGCAAGCTTTTCCGCCACCGACTTACCGGTGTCGTCGCGGTAGCACAAGATCGCGGCCGGCACCATCACGAAGGTCACCGAGAACGATTCCCAGATCAGCGGGAATTGGAATGTGGTGCCGGTGAACACCGACCCCCAGGGGATGACCTGGGAGTAGATGTACATGCCCATGTGGACGAGCTGGATCTCCAGCCACGCGTCGAAGACGAAGCCGATCGCACAGGTCAGCAGGCCCAGGCTGACCAGCGGGTGGCGCGACACGAAGGCCGTCGGCCCGTACTTGGCCTGCAGCTTGCGCAGGATCCAGACCGCCGGGAAGTAGGGCCCGAAATAGAACATCACGTAACCGAATACGACGAACGGCTCGACGGTCGGCGACAAAGACACCAAGGGCCAGGATTCCGGCCAGTGGATGAGGTCGGGGTTGTACACCGCGAACGGCGACCAGTTCATGATCGGGTCCTGCCACACGATCAGCGTGGTGCACAGGAACATCAGCATCACCGGGCTGCCGGGGTTGCGGCGCCATCCCCTGATGAACACCGCCAGCAGGACGAGCAGCATGACGCAGGTGGCGACGTGCAGGAAGGTGATGTAGTCCAGGCCGAAGATGAACTTCACCGGGCGGGGCCGGCCTTGCACGTTCGGGTTGGCGACGCGCGGGTCAAGGGCCACACGGCAGTTCGCGATGAAGAACAGCGCGAACGCGGCCAGCGCGGCGCCGGCGATCCAACCGCCCCAGCCGCGCTTGCCTTTTCGTTGTGGGACGGGCGGTTCCTCCTGCGCGGCAGGCGGTGTGGTTTGTTCCGTGGACATCGAGTCAGCCTTCCTCTCCGAAGCGATCGACCAGATGCGAGTTGACGCCGTCGGCATCGAGGGTGCGCGCCACCAGATAGCCGGCGCCCATCCACGCCCGCCGCGTCCACTTCCCGAACGACACCCGGGTGCCTGGGGCGCCGGAGGCGGCGGGCATCATCTTCACCCGCTCCAGCGCCTCCTTGACGCCGCGCGGACTCAACGGGTGGGCATCGGCGAACGCGCGCACCAGGGTCGCGGCGACGTCGCGGTTCACCACGGTCACGCAGAACTCGGGGCGACTGCCGTTGTACTTCTTCGCATAGCTGTCGAGGAATTCCTGGCCGATCCGGTTCGCCTCGTCGTACTGGTCGACACCGGTCCAGCCCATGAACGCGTTCCACATGATCGGGTTCACCCACGCGTTCTGCCATGCGGTGGTAGTGAAGCGGGGCGGGTCCCAGCCGAGGGCCTCGAGCGCCGGATTGATGAACACGATCCCGAATCCGAATCCGAGGTGCACGATCGCTTCGGCCTTCGCCTCATGTAGCGTCTGGACCGCGGCGTTGATGTCCTGGGCCGTCTGGGCGATGGAAACCTCCGCCACGATGCGAATGCCCTTGCGCCGACACGCACTTCGCAGGTTCTTCAGGTAGCTCTCACCGATGAGACTCTGCTCCACCAGCACACCGATCTCGGCGAGTTCGCGTTTGGCGATGAGGTCGGCCAGAAAGATCGGCTCGTCGGTCATCGATCCCTGGGGGAAGGCGAACGTCCACTCGCCCAACCAGTCGTCGGTGCCGGTCACGCTGATCGCGGGCACCTTGAACCGTTCCTCGATCGCTTCCCGCAACGGCACGCAGTTGTCGGTGATGTTCGGGCCGAAGACAACCAGGCAGCCCTCGTCGACCAATTCGCCGTACGCATCGATCACCGCCTTGACCGAGCCCTTGGGCAGACCCTCCACCTCGCGATAGATCATCTGCACGGGACGGTCCATCACGCCCTGGGCGACCGCCTCTTCGAAGATCAGGTCGAACGTCTGGGTGAAGGAGGCGAACAACTCCTCGGGAAAGCCGGGCGGGAGGGTGAAATCCATCAAGTAGCCGACCTTGATCGGCTCAGCAGTGCTTTCGTAGGACATCTGACCTCCCGGGTGACCCGCTCACTCGCAACGATCCATGACTGACCTAATATTTGTTCAGACCGTAGCTGAGACGGTATCCGGGGCGGTGTGCAGCGTCAATCATCTACGCTCCCGCACCCAGATAGACCTCGACCATTTCGTTGAGGGCCCTGGCGACCGCCACGTCGTCGGTGAGCGGTCCGGCGATGGCCGCCCGGGCCGCCTCTTGCATGGTCAGGCCCTCGGCGACCAGCCGGCCGGCCGCGATCAGCACTCGAGTCGACGCGACCTCGCGCAGCCCGCCGGTTTCCAGGCGGCGGATGGCCTGGCCGAAGCGCACCAGCTCGGCCGCGGTCTCCGCGTCCACGCCCGCCTCGTGCGCAACGATGCCCTGTTCGACATCGGCTGCGGGAAAACCGAATTCGATGGCGACCATGCGCTGACGCGTCGAATCCTTGAGATCCTTGAGCACGCTCTGATACCCGGGGTTGTACGACACCACCAGGCCGAACCCGGGCGCGGCGTCCAGCGTGACGCCGAGGCGCTCGATCGGCAGCTGCCGCCGGTGGTCGGCGAGCGGGTGCAGCACCACGGTGGTGTCCTGCCGGGCCTCCACCACCTCGTCCAGGTAGCAGATCGCGCCCTCGCGCACCGCCCGGGTCAGCGGACCGTCCACCCAGACCGTCTCGTCGCCCCGCAGCAGATACCGCCCGACCAGGTCCGCGGTGGTGAGGTCGTCATGGCAGGACACGGTGATCAGCGGCCGGCCCAGGTCGTGCGCCATCGCCTCGACGAAGCGGGTCTTGCCGCACCCGGTCGGCCCCTTCAGGACGAGCGCCAAACCCTGGCGGTATGCGGCCTTGAAGATGGCCTCTTCGCCGCCGACCGCCTGGTAGTAGGGCCGGTCCCCGGTGTCGGGAGCCGTGCCGTTGCGGCTGGCTATCCCGGACTCGTTGGCCATGACGTCCCTTCTGCGAATTTATTGGAGCCTATCCGGAACAGATGTTTGTTTCAAGTGCATCGCCGCGTGGGTTGGGGGTGCACAGCGCGATCTCCAACTGCATTCGGGGACATGCGATCAGCACGAAATGCGGGCGATCAAGCGCTCACCCTCCGACGCACCTCCGCCGAGCGCAACGCGGACCGGAACAGCGGTCCGATCACACCCGACAGCTGATCGGGACGCGCGATCGTCGCGTGCGCGGTGCTGCCGAACACCCGGCGCAGGGATCCCACATCGGTGCCCGCGCCGATGGTCAGGCACACGCAACCGGTCCCCCGGCGGCGGGCTTCGGTCAACGCCCGGCGCGCGTCCGCGGCGCCATAGGCACGCTCGTACCCGTGGTCGTAGGCCAGGCCGTCGGACAGCACCACCAAAAGCCGCCGCGACGTTCCGCCGCGCGCCTCCAGCACCGACGAGCCGTGCCGGATGGCCGCACCGAGACGGGAGTACGCGCCGGGCTCCAGGCTGTTCAGCCGCCTGATGACGCGCGCGTCGAGGTGGTCGTCGAACCGCTTGACGGGCACCATGGTCACCGCCGCGCGACCCTGCGAGTAGTACGCGTACAGCGCCACCCGGTCGCCGAGGTCGTGCAGCGCCACGGTCAGGTTGGCGACCGCCGCGCGCTGCTGTTCGTGCACCGTGCGCCCGACTGTTCCGGGCTCGGCCGCCGACCCCGACACGTCGAGAAGCAGCAGCACGGACAGGTCGCGCCGGCGCCGCAGGCTGTCCAGATACACCGCCTCGTCGGGCACCGAGCCGGCCCGCACCTCGACGCGGGCTTCGACGGCCGCGTCGATGTCGATGTCGTCGCCCTGCGACTGCCGGTGACGACGGTGCAGGCCCATCCCCAGCCGGGACAGCGGCCGCCGCACCCCGATGGCGTCGTCGATCGCCTGCGTCGCCGACACCTTGACCTCGGGCTCCACTTCGCGCACGGTGCACCAGGCCGGCCGGTAGTGCTTACGGGCGACATCCCACTCCGGATACCGCACGCCGTCCGCCGCGGCCTTCTCGTCGTCGATGTCCTCGGCCGAGGTTGACGCCAGCGACGAGACGGCGTGCGCGCCGCGGATCCCGGAGTTGGTGCGGTGGGTCGGGGCATCGGCGCCGGGCGGTCCACCGCCGCTGCCGGTCTTGCGCGCTGACGACAGCATCTTCTTCAGCCACTTGCCGATGAAGCCGCCGCCGCCGACCAAGCTGGTGAACACGTCGGGATCGTCGGAGTCGTCGACCTCACCGTCGTCGAGTTCTTCGAGTTCCCGCGCGCCCTCGCGCCGCGGGACATGCGCCGCGGTCGCCTCTTCGTCTTGCTTGACCGTCCGGGCGCACGCGGCGATCACCTTGGCCGCGCGGATCACGCCGAACTCCGGCGCCGGGTCGTCGAGCGCGGCACCGGAGGCCGCGATCTCGAGTGACGCCTGGGGTGAGTCGCTGCGACCCGCAATGTCCCGATCGCCCATCGACGCCAAAATGCTTGGCAGCAAGGGCGCATTGGCGACCAGGGCACGGTGTCCCTCGACCGTCAGGTAGCGCCTGGCCAGCCTGCGGTGCCGGACCAACGGCCCGACGACGTCGGGTTCCAGGCTGCCGGCCGCGATCATCGACGCCTGCACGGCCAAGGCTTTGAGGGCCTTGAGCGCCTCGAGTCGCGAGGCCGCGGCGGCGTCGACGTGAATCGTCTGGCCGTCCGTCCACGCCGGTTCACCCGGTGGCAGCCCGGCGACCGCGACGGCCCGGCCCGCCAGCGCGGAGGCGAGCATGCCCAGGGCCTGCAACCGGTCGGCACCGGCGTCGTCCCCCACGCTCCACCTCCGACTTTTTGACCGGCGACTTGTTGACCAAATATCTGTTCCACCGTAAAGTCCGGCTGCACAGCAGTCAATGAATCAGGAGCCCACCATGATTGACTTCACCGGCCAGGTGGCGGTGGTGACCGGGGCCGGTCGGGGACTCGGACGGCTGTATGCGCTGGACCTGGCCCGCCGCGGCGCTGCGGTGGTGGTCAACGACCTCGGCGGCTCGATGCGCGGCGACGGTTCCGATTCCGCGGTGGCCGACGACGTGGTCGACGAGATCACCAAGGCGGGCGGCCGGGCGATCGCCTCCTACGACTCGGTGGACAGTCCGGCCGGCGGCCAGGCGATCATCGACGCGGCCGTGGACGCATTCGGGCGCCTCGACGCCGTCGTCAGCAATGCGGGAATCTTCGGCAGCGTGCCCTTCGAGGACCTCGCGCACGACGACTGGACGCGAATGCTGCGCGTGCACCTGGACGGCGGGTTCTATCTGTCCCAGCCCGCGTATCGCGTGATGAAGAACAACGGGGGTGGGCGGTTCGTGTTCATCTCCTCCTCCGCCGGCATCTTCGGCCAGCCGATGGAGGCGCACTACGCCGCGGCCAAGGCCGGCCTGGTGGGTTTGACGAACGTCATCGCCATCGAAGGCGAAGCGCATGGGATACTCGCCAACTCCGTTATGCCGACCGGCTTTTCGCGGATGGTCACCGAGACCGTCGGGGACGAGAAGTTCCTCGCCGAATCGGGCTTCATGCAGGCCATCCGGCCCGAGCTGGTCGTGCCGCTGGTGACCTTCCTGGCCAGCCGCGCCTGCACATTCACCCACCACAACTACTCGGCCGCGGCCGGACGCTACGCCCGGGTGTTCGTCGGCCTCGCCGAAGGCTGGCTCGCCGACGCCGGCAGCCCGCCAACGGCCGAGGACATTCATGCGCGTCTCGATGAGATGTCGTCGACGGAGAAGTTCATCGTGCCCGCGTCGATCGTCGACGAGGTGCTGGAAGTGTGTGAGCGACGCGGCGTCAGCCCGATGCCCGAGAATGCCGAGGTCGCCTTCCCCGAGCCGCGGGGGAACTGACCGTGGACGACGACTTGCGCGACCGGGTCAACCGGCTCACCGACCGTGCGGAAATCTACGACTGCATGCAGCGCTACGCGCGCGGAATCGACCGGCAGGATCGGGCACTGCTGCGGTCGGCCTATCACGACGGCGCCATCGACGACCATGTCGGATTCGTCGGCGAGGTAGACGATTTCATCGACTGGGCGCTCGCCTATCACGGTAGCCAGACGCGATACCAGCACTACCTGCTGAACCACACCGCCGACGTCGACGGCGACCAGGCCCACGCCGAGACCTATTACCTGTTCGTCGGGACCGATCGCGAACCGGCGAACCACATGACGATCTCCGGCGGTCGTTACGTCGATCGCCTGGAGCGGCGCGACGGGCGTTGGGCGATCGTCGATCGCGTCTGCCTGGTGGAATTCATCAACGAATCCCAGTCGCTGCTTACCGACGAAGCCATCGCGATGGTGCCGGGAACCCGAACGCCCCGCCACGACGAGACGGACGCCTCATACGATCGACCGCTCGCGGCGTCCCGCACGGCGGCCACCGTTGTTGACCAAACAACTCAGGGCTAGAGAATAGAAGAGTGGACTTTTCATACCCGGCGGACGTGGAACAGTTCCGCACCGAGCTGCGTGACTGGCTCACCGAGAACCTGACCGACGAGCTGGTGGCGGCCCGCCGGCCCACCGGCCGCGACGACGCCGCGTTCGAGATGCTGCGCGCGTGGAACGCGACTATGGCCGACGCGGGATGGGCCGCCGTGTCCTGGCCCCCCGAGTACGGCGGGCGCGGGGCGACGGTGCTCGAGCAACTGGTCTACACCGAAGAGACCACGCGTGCCCGAGCTCCCATGCCGCTCAACGTCATTGGGCTGAACAACATCGCGCCGGCGATCATGCAGTACGGCAGCGAGTCCCAGAAGCTCACGCTGCTCCCCCGGATGATGCGCGCCGACGACATCTGGTGCCAGGGGATGTCGGAGCCCGAGGCGGGGTCCGACCTCGCCGCGCTGCGCACCCGCGCCGTGCGAGACGGCGACGACTTCGTCGTCAACGGCCAGAAGATCTGGACCTCGTTGGGACATCGGGCCGACTGGTGTCAGCTCTACGTACGCACCGATCCCGACGCACCCAAGCACAAGGGGATCTCCTGCCTGATCGTCGACATGAAACTGCCCGGCATCGAGGTCCGTCCGCTGGTCACGCTCAACGGCGACGCCGATTTCGCCGAGGTGTTCTTCAACGACGTGCGGGTGCCGGCGGACGCGTTGCTCGGTCCGCTCAACGCGGGCTGGCAGGTGGCCACCACCACGCTCAGCCACGAACGCGCCGGGGCCGCACGGCTGTACGCCGAGATGCAGGTGCGGCTCGAAGAGCTGGTGAACGATCTCGCCGCCGCCGGCACCGGTGCGCTGGACGATCCCGTCATCCTGCGCCGGCTCGGCGAAATCGCGGTCCGGATCAAGTATCTCGAAGTCTTGTGCCAGCGGTCGATCTCGGCCACCCTGCATGGCGGCGACGCGCTGGGATCGGCCAGCCTGGCCAAGACGGTGTGGGGTGAGATCGGCCAGGACCTGGCCGCGCTGGCCTTCGATGCCCTGAGTACCCGCGGCGCCGGCGCGCCGTGGGCGAACTACCGGCTGACGTCGCGGTCGCTGACCATCGCGGGCGGTACCACGCAGATCAACAAGAACATCACCGCGCAGCGGGTGCTGGGGTTGCCGCGCAAATGAACCTCGAACTCACCGAAGAGCAGGTGGCACTGCGCGACACCACGCGGCGCTTCCTCGCCGAGAAGGCATCGATTTCGCAACATGTGCGGGCGCTGCTCGACGATCCGACCGGAACGGACCCAGCGGTGTGGCGCGGTCTCGCCGATCTCGGAACCACCGGTCTGCTGGTGCCGGAGGAATACGGCGGCGCCGGCATGACGATGGTCGAGGCCGGCATCGTCGCCGAAGAGCTGGGCGCCGCGCTGCATCCCGGGCCGTGGTTGTCGAGCGCGGTGGCCGCCCCGCGGGCACTGACCCGACTCGATGCCGACGACCTCGCACCGGAGTTGTTGCGCGGCATCGCGGATGGCACCACGGTGGCGGCCGTCTGCTTTCCGGATTCGGCGAACGCGTCCGTCGTCGCGAGCCGCAACGATGACGCCATCGTGTTGCACGGCGAGATCACCGCGGTGCCCGACGCCGCGGCCGCCGACGTGCTCCTCGCGGTCGGTGAAGATGATTACGGCACTGCGTTTTTCGCGGTCCGCACCGGCTCGTCCGGTGTTTCGGTCGTGCCCGAGCACGGTATCGACCCAACCCGCAAGCAGTTCCGTGTCGCGCTCGACGCGGCACCCGCGCAACGCCTGGCCGCGCTGACCATGGACGATGTGACGGCGGTGCTCGACGACGTGCTGATCGCCACTGCGGCCGACGCTCTTGGCGCCGCGCGCGCCATCATGGATCTCGCTGTCGAGTACGCAAAGGGCAGAACACAATTCGGTCAGCCGATCGGCTCCTTCCAAGCCATCCAGCACTTGTGTGTGGACATGTACGAGACCGTCGAACTGGCCCGCAGCGGAGTGATCCACGCATTGTGGGCCAGCGATAACGCCGACCCCGACGAGCGGCATCTCGCCGCGCTGCGGGCGAAGGCGTTCGCCGGGCGGCTGGCCACCGTGGCCGACACCGCCATTCAGGTGTTCGGCGGGATCGGCTACACCTGGGAGCACGATGCTCACCTCTACCTCAAGCGCCTGCTGAGCTGGAGCGCTTTTCTCGGCGGCCCCGACGGGTACCTTACCGAACTCGGTGCGCGCCTTGCCAAGAGAGGTCGTGAATGATGGAGATCGAGTACCTGCTCACCGCGACCCCCTCGGCACGCAAATCACTCGACCTCGACGCGCCGATCGACCTCGACGACATCCGCGACTGCCTGCGGATCGGCCTGCAGGCCGCGAACGGGTCGAATGCCCAGTCGTGGCGCTGGCTGGTGATCTCCGATCCGGCGCTGCGCGCCAAGATCGCCGAGCTGTATCGCCAGGCCTACCTGCTGCGGGTCGGCGGGCAGATGATCGCCGGACTCATGCCCGCGGGAACCCCCGAGAGCCGGGTCATGTCCTCGACGGAGTGGCTGGTCGAGCACATGGCGCGCGTGCCGCTGCTGGTAATCCCTTGCTATGAATCCTATTTGCCCCGCATCGAGGGTGACGAATCGTTTCACCTGGCCACGCTGTACGGCTCGATCTTCCCCCCGGTGTGGAATTTCCAGCTGGCCCTGCACACCCGGGGATACGGCACGTGCATCACCACCCTGCATCTGCATCACGAAGAGGAAATCCGGAACCTGCTCGGGATTCCGCCGACCTACGTTCAGGGTTGTCTACTGCCGGTAGGTCGGCTGCGGGCGGGCCGCACGTTCTCGCCGGCGCCGCGGCGGCCACTCGAGGAAGTGGTTGCGTGCGACCGTTGGGACGGTCCGCCGCTCTAGAATGGGGCTTTCACTGCTTTGTGCAGCGCATTCAGCGCGCCCGGTCTGATAGCCTCTAACAAAGATTTGGTTCGGCAAGAGAGGACGAATGCGAATGCTCGCCAACCCGCAGCCGTCCGGATCTGCACACCGCTGACCATGGCGAGGGCCGAGTCGCTACGGGCCAGCGGCACAGCTGATTCTCCGACGCGCCGCGCCGAGATCCTGGCCACCGCCGCGTCATTGATCGCATCCTCGGGATTGCGGACGTCGCTACAGGAGATCGCCGATGCCGCCGGCATTCTTCCCGGCAGCCTTTATCACCACTTCGAGTCCAAAGAGGCCATCCTCGTCGAGCTGATCCGCGGCTATCAGGACGACCTGGAGCGCATCGGGCGGTCCGCCCAGGCGCGGTTGGACGAGCCCGACGCTCGCCCGGTCGCCGAAAAGATCATCGAACTCGGATCCGCGATCGCCAACTGCGCCGTCGAACATCGCGCCGCATTGCAGATGTCGTTCTACGAGGGGCCGAGTACGGATCCGGAGCTGATCAAGCTGACGCAGCAGCGGCCCGTGGCTATCCTCGAGGCGATGCTGCAAACGCTGCGCGCCGGCCGCTGGAGCGGTTACATCAAACCCGACATCGACCTTCCCACCCTGGCCGACCGGATCTGCCAAACCATGCTGCAGGTCGGGCTCGATGTCATGCGTCACAAGTCCGCCACCGATCAGGTGGCCGGACTGCTGTGCCGAATCATTCTGCAGGGCTTGGCAACTCGTCCTCCGACGGACTCGGCACTGGACCGGTCGAAAGCATTCGCCGCCGCCGGCGACGTCATCGCGACCTGGTCCGACGACAGCGAAGCGGATCCCAGCGACAAAGCCGCGGCGGTGCGCGCGGTGGCACGAGCCGAATTCGGCCGCCGAGGATATGAAGTCACCACCATCCGGGACATCGCCTCGGCGGCGGGTCTAGGCACCGGAACCGTGTACCGGGTGATCGGCTCGAAGGACGAACTCCTCGCATCGATCATGGAATCCTTCGGCAGGAAGGTCGAGGCGGGCTGGGTCAACGTCCTGCGCTCGGATGCCACGCCGATCGAAAAGCTGGACGCGCTGAGCTGGGTCAACGTCAACGCGCTCGACCGGTTCTCCGACGAGTTCAGGATTCAGCTGGCCTGGATGCGCCAGTCACCCCCGGACACTCCGAATCCCGGTTGGCTCTACGCCACGCGGCTGCGGCAGATGAAAACGCTTCTTTCCGAGGGGATCCGGTCGGGAGAGATAGGCGTCGACGCACCGTCGACAGCCATGTTGTCCCGCTGTGTGGTCGGCCTGCAGTGGATACCGGAGAACATCTTGCAAGACATCGGCACCCGCGCGAGTCTGGTGCACGCCCGCGACACCGTTCTGCGGGGCGTCGCGGTCCGCGGCAAGTAAATCTCAATTAAGCAGCCCCGGTATTGAACCAAATAACTGTTACCCATACAGTTGAGCAGTTAGAACCGCGTTGGCATTATCCGAGAAGGGGATTTCCATGACCATTGTCGATCGGTTGCGCTACGACGGCAAGCGCGCTCTCGTTGTCGGTGGCGCGACTGGCATGGGCGCCGCGGCGGCCAAGTCAGCGGCCGAGCTCGGGGCCGAAGTCATCGTGCTGGACTACGCGCCCGTGGACTATGACGTCGCCCAGTCCATCCAGGTGGACCTGCGCGACCCCGCCTCGATCGACGCCGCGCTCGAGCAGGTCAAGGGCCCCATCCACGCCGTGTTCTCCGCCGCCGGCGTAGCCGACGGCACGATCGACCTGATGAAGATCAACTTCATCGGTCACCGCCACCTGATCGACCGCCTGCTGGAGAAGAACCAGCTTCCCAACGGCTCGGCCATCTGCTTCATCTCCTCGGTCGCCGGCATGGGCTGGGAGAACGACCTGGAAACGATGAACGACTTCCTGGCCACGCCGGACTTCGCGGCGGCCGTGGCATGGTGCGAGGCGCACGAGGCCGAAGGCATCAACCACTACGGCACCAGCAAGAAGGTGATCAACACCTACGTGGCCAACCAGGGCTACCCGCTGGCGAAGAAGGGGATCCGCATCAACGCGATCTGCCCCGGCCCGACCGACACCCCGCTGGCCCAGGCCAACGCGGACCTGTGGCTGTCATTCGCCCAGGACTACCGCGACGAGACCGGCTCCAAGGTGCACACGCCCGAGCAGATGGGCGACGTGATGGCGTTCCTCAACAGCGAGGCGGCCTGCGGCGTCAGCGGGATCACGCTGCTGGTGGACTCCGGGCACACCATGGCCTCGATGACCGGCGCCTACGCGCCGGGCAAGCCGATCATCGACATCATCATGGGCAAGGTCAAGCTCTAAACTCCGCTTTGCTTCCCGCGAGACTGTAACTGCGTACCTCTCCACCCGGCGTATTCGTTGGTAGTTGCAGCCTCGCGGGGACGTAACGTCGGAGGCATGGCGCGCATCATCGTCTTCGGCGGACACGGCAAGGTCGCACTGCAGCTGGCTCGCGATCTGACCCAGCGCGGTGACCAGGTGAGCTCGGTCTTCCGAAATCCCGATCACTCCGACGATGTCGCCGCCACCGGCGCCAAGCCGGTGGTGGCCGACATCGAGCGACTCGATACGAATGCGCTGGCCGATCTGCAGGCCGGGCACGACGCGGTCGTCTTCTCGGCCGGGGCGGGCGGCGGCGATCCGGACCGGACCTACGCCGTCGACCGCGACGCGGCGATCCGGGTGATCGACGCCGCCGGGAAGGCCGGCGTCAAGCGTTTCGTCATGGTCTCCTACTTCGGCGCCGGCCCGGACCACGGTGTGTCCCAAGACGATCCGTTCTTCGCCTACGCCGAAGCCAAAGCCGCCGCCGACGCGCACCTGCGGGACAGCGAGCTGGACTGGACCATCCTGGGTCCCGGCCGGCTGACGCTGGATCCCGCTACCGGCAAGATCGTCCTCGGCCGTGGCGACGGTGAGGTCTCCCGCGCCGACGTCGCACTGGTCGCCGCGGCCGCACTGGCCGACGATTCGACCATCCGGCGGACCATCGAATTCAACAACGGTGACATCCCGATCGCGCAGGCGCTGGCGGGCTGATTAAGCTTCTGCTCGCAGCTGGTCTGCCTGCGCCGCAACCGCGGCGCGGGCATCGAGCGAAGCAACGCTGGTCGCTTCGTGAGAGGGAACCCGGTGAGAATCCGGGACTGTCCCGCAACGGTATGCAGGAACGACCGCCGTCAGAGTTTTTTGCAAGCACTGGTCGCAAGACTGGGAAGCGACGGCCATTAGGTGCACCGGCCGGTGCGCGCCTGCGAGTCCGGAGACCTGCCAGGTGTGCCGGGCGCGCCGCGTCCGGCGGCTCATCGCCTCGTGGAATGGGCGTTAGGCTGCAGCCGTTAGCGGTTAGTACATAGGTACGCACCGCTCGCGGATCGGCTGCACGTCCGCCGGCGGTGACCACCACGTCGATTGAAGGACGAATACTGTGACCCCGCAAGCATTTACCGCAACGGTTGTCGGCTCTCCACGAATAGGCCCCAAACGCGAACTCAAGCGCGCCACCGAAGGCTACTGGGCCGGGCGTACCAGCCGATCGGATCTGGAGAACATCGCCGCCACGCTGCGTCGCGACACGTGGCAGGCCCTGGCTGACGCCGGCCTGGATTCGGTGCCGGTCAACACCTTCTCCTATTACGACCAGGTGCTCGACACCGCGGTCATGCTCGGCGCGCTGCCGGCCCGGGCCGCGCAGGTCCCCGACGACTTGGACCGCTACTTCGCCGCGGCCCGCGGCAATAAAGACGTCGCGCCACTGGAGATGACCAAGTGGTTCGACACGAACTACCACTACATCGTGCCCGAGATCGGGCCGGCGACGACGTTCGCGCTGAACCCGGACAAAGTGCTGTCCGAGCTCAAAGAGGCGCTCGCGCAAGGAATCCCCGCACGTCCGGTGGTCATCGGCCCGGTCACCTTCCTGCTGCTGAGCAAGGGCGTCGACGGCGGGGGCGCACCGATCGAGCGGCTTCAGGAGCTGGTGGGAATCTACTCCGAGCTGCTGTCGCTGCTGGCCGACAACGGTGCGCAGTGGGTGCAGATCGACGAGCCGGCGCTGGTCACCGACATCTCCCCCGACGCGCCGGCACTGGCCGAAGCCGTCTATAACGCCTTGGGCGAGGTGAGCAACCGCCCCGCCATCTACGTCGCCACCTACTTCGGCGACCCCGGCGATTCGTTGGGCGCGCTGGCCCGCACGCCGGTCGAGGCGATCGGCGTCGACCTGGTTTACGGGGCCGACACGCCCATCGCCGCAGTGCCCGAGCTCGCCAACAAGATTCTGGTGGCCGGTGTGGTCGACGGACGCAACATCTGGCGCACCGACCTCGAAGCGGCGCTGAGCAAGCTGGCGACGCTGCAAGGCTCGGCGGCGAAAGTCGCGGTCTCGACGTCGTGCTCCACCCTGCACGTGCCGTACTCGCTGGAACCCGAGACCGGCCTGGACGACGCGCTGCGCAGCTGGCTGGCGTTCGGGCAGGAGAAGGTCGCCGAGGTGGTGACCCTCGCGCGCGGTCTGCACAAGGGCCCCGACGCGGTCGCCGACGAGATCGCCGCGTCCAACGCCGCCGTGGCCTCACGTCGGAAAGATCCGCGGCTGCACAACGACGAGCTGCGGGCCCGCATCGACTCGATCGTCGCGACGGGAACGCATCGGGGTGACGCGGCGGGGCGCCGCGCCAGCCAGGAGGAGCGGCTGCACCTGCCGCCGCTGCCGACCACCACGATCGGGTCGTTCCCGCAGACGGTCGAGATCCGCAAGGCCCGCGCCGCGCTGGTCGCCGGGGAGATCGACGAGGCCGAATACGACCGCAGGATGAAGCAGGAGATCGCCGACGTCATCAAGCTGCAGGAGGACCTCGGCATCGACGTGCTGGTGCACGGCGAGCCGGAGCGCAACGACATGGTCCAGTACTTCGCCGAGCAGCTGGACGGCTTCTTCGCCACCAAGAACGGCTGGGTGCAGTCCTACGGCAGCCGCTGCGTGCGCCCGCCGGTGCTCTTCGGTGACGTGATCCGCCAGCACCCGATGACGGTGCAGTGGGCCAAGTACGCGCAGTCGCTAACCGACAAGCCGGTGAAGGGCATGCTGACCGGTCCGGTGACGATCCTGGCGTGGTCCTTCGTCCGCGACGACCAGCCGCTGGCCGACACCGCCAACCAGGTGGCCCTGGCCATCCGCGACGAGGCCGTGGACCTGCAGGACGCCGGCATCGCGATCATCCAGGTCGACGAGCCGGCGCTGCGGGAGCTACTGCCGCTGCGTCGGGCCGACCAGGAGGACTATTTGCGTTGGGCCGTAGGGTCTTTCCGGTTGGCCACCTCCGGCGTCGCGGACTCGACGCAGATCCACACCCACCTGTGCTACTCGGAATTCGGTGAGGTGATCGGGGCGATCGCCGACCTGGACGCCGACGTGACGTCCCTCGAGGCCGCCCGCTCACACATGGAGGTGCTGGACGACCTGAACTCGATCGGCTTCTCCAACAGCGTGGGTCCCGGCGTCTACGACATCCACTCGCCGCGGGTGCCGAGCACCGGCGAGATGGCCGAGTCGCTGCGCGCGGCGCTGCGGGCGGTTCCCGCCGAGCGGCTGTGGGTCAATCCCGACTGTGGACTGAAGACCCGCAACTCCGCCGAGGTGAGCGCGTCGCTGAAGAACATGGTGGCCGCCGCCCGGGAGGTGCGGGCCGGGGCCTAGCAGCGGGTGGCCCGAGCGTCGCGGGTGGCCCGAGGGTCGCGGGTGGCCCGAGCTGGGGGCACCTCCCGCTTGCGGGGGACGCGCCAGCGTGGCGCTCGGGCTCCACCGTCACTCCGACGTAACGCTCGGCGCGTCGTCCGAAAGCACTTGCACCGGAACGTCGTCGGCCCACGGTTGGCGGGTGACCATGTCGGCGACCCGGACGATGCCACGTTCGAATTCACCGGTCGCGGCGTCGACCAACCGGTACGCCTGCGTCTGCTTGTGTATCGGCTGCGCGTCGAGCAGAACCACGCGGACCTCACCCGGCTCGAAGTGGCAGCGCTCCTGCATGGCGGCGATCAGTTGCTCGTTGTGCATGTGGCCGTCGCCGAAGTTCCAGCCGATGGCGGTGCTGCAGATCCGCTCGCCGTCGGTGATGACGTAGTCGTCCTCGTTCTGGCCCGCCATCACGCGATGCGCCAGGGTGAACAGCGCCCGCCCGTGAGTGTTGAAGCCGCGGAACGCATATCCCATGTAAATGGGTATCTGCGCCGCCTCGGGGCTGCCGTAGAACCGCTCCAGCTGGGCCTGCGGCATGCTGGCGATCGCGACGATGCCCCTGTCGATCTTGTCGTTGGCCGAGGGCTTGATGCACCACAGGGTGGTGTCCCAGTTGCCGGCGTAGTAACGCATCCCGGGCAGGAATGAGATCTTGCGCGGGAACATGTTGCCCAGCACGACGATTCCCGCGATGACGACGAACAGGACCGCCACCACCACCGGGTGACGCAGGTCGCGCAGCCCGATGTGGGTGTGCGCGACGAACAACGACAGCACGCCGAAGATCATGAAGACGTTCCACTCCAGCGGCACGCCCATGGGGATCGAGACGAGGATTCCCAAGTGGAAACAGACCATCACGATGGCCGCGATCGTGACGGGCCAGCCGCCGTGACAGAAGAACAGCGGCAGCGGCACCAGCATTTCGATGGCGGTGCTCAGGTGCGCCAGCCACCGCGACAGCCGTCCGGGCCGCAGATCGTCCGGAAAGCTTTCGAAGAAGCGGCGTTTCAGCCAGCGGGGCCGCACCAGCGGGTTGTTCGACATCATCGTGGAGATCACGAACGGAAAGTGTTTGTTCAGCTTGGATGTCGCGGCGCCCATCCAGATCACCAGGAACACCACCTTGGACCCGACGATCATGTCGGGCGCGGCGAACAGGAACGTCACCGCCATGGTCGCGTAGACCTCGCCGCGGGCGGCCAGGAAGATCACCTTGTCGCGCAGGCCGACCACCGCCAGAAGCAACAGGATCAGCACGATCTTCCACGCCGGCAGCAGCCCAATCCTGGTGCCCAACTCGGGTATCGGCCCGGTGCCGTCGGCGAACAGCGCCGCCAGGGTCACCAGAAGGAACAGCCCGTACAGCGCGACGTCAACCGGTTTGCGCTTGGTGCCCTTGGTCAGCGGGACCCGCTCCGGCCACGGTGGCAGCCGGATGGTGCCGAAGCGCATCCAGTAGAGGATCGAGCCCAGCGGTGGGAAGAAGCGGTTGTTCAACGGCCCGAAGCCGCAGCCCAGCCCGATCACCTCGAAGAGCATCGTGTAGAGCACGACCTTTTCGAACACGATCGGCTCCGACCACCAGTGCGCGACGTTGGTGAACCCGCCAAGGCCTCTGGTGGCCGACGCGAACAGCCACGCGCCGAGGATGTAGAGCAGGATTTTGACGACATAGAACAGGTGCAGCACCACCGGCGTGCCGAAACCCACCTCGGCCCAGTGCTTGGCCATCGGCCGGATCTTCTCGCTACGGGTGCCCTTGTTCCATTCGGCCATGTCGAGCTGCGGCAGCTCGGGCTTCAGAAATCCCATGGTTTCACAGACTAGAACGTGTTCTAGGGGCGCGTAGTGCAACCTCGGGCAGAAATCTTCGCGCCGCGGGCCGGACCTCGAAGCCGTGACGCGGCAAGTGGTGCCGCGATAACGGCGCCGCGCGACGGGACGCGCGAACGCCCGCGGAAATCTGCGTTAACCGGCCGCCGCCGGCACCCGGCCGGTGTAATTTGCTGCAGGGGTGGGCGAGGTTGAGGAGCCAGCCGTGTCTGAAGTCGATTATTGCGTGGTAGGAGCGGGATTCGCTGGCTTGACGGCCGCATTGCGGCTGCAACAAGCCGGCCATTCGGTGGCCTTGCTGGAGGCGCGTGACAGGGTCGGCGGCCGCACCTTCACCGAGTACCGTCCCGACGGCACATGGATCGATCGTGGCGGCGCGTGGATCGGTCCGGGCCAAGACCGGATCTATTCGCTCATGAACGAGCTCGGCGTGCCGGAATACAAGCAACACAATGACGGCGACGCGATGATGATCGTCGGTGGCAAGAAGCACCGCTATGGCGGCACGATTCCCTGGACCGTCAGCCCGTGGGCGGTCGCCAACCTTGGCCTCGGTTTGGCCGCCATCGAGAAGATGTCCAAAGAGCTTCCGCGCGAAGCCCCGTGGGAGGCAAAGAAGGCACACGAGTGGGACCGAATCAGCATCGGGGAGTGGGTCCACAAGAAGTCCATGTCCAAGGAGGCCGCCGAGATGCTCGACATGGCCTTCGCGGGCCTCTACACGTCGGCAGCTTCGGAGACGTCGTTGCTGTGGGGGCTCATGCAGACGGCGTCCGCGGGCGGACTCACCTTCGCGATTTCGGGCAAGGGCGGCTCCCAAGATGCCCGCCCGGTCGGTGGGATGGGCGCCCTGCACCGCCCGATGGCGGCCGCATTGGGCGACGCGCTGCACCTCTCGCAGCCGGTTCGGCAAATCACTCAGGATGCCGACGGCGTGACGGTCGGCGCGGCCGATCTGACGGTGCGCGCGCGCCGGGTCATTGTCGCGATCCCGTTGGCGATCGCCACGTCGATCCTCTACGAGCCGATGCTCCCGGTGGACCGGGCATTTCTGCACCAGCGCGTGCCGAGCGGGGCGGTCATGAAGACCTCGCTCATTTACGACGAGCCGTTCTGGCGTGCCGACGGATTTTCCGGCCAGTCGGCCGCGCCGGGATCCCCGGCGACCCTGACCATCGACGCCTGCACGGACACCGGTGACCCGGGAATCATGTGCGTCATCACGGAAGGACCCGCGGCGCGTCGTCTGACGAAACTCGACGAGGCCGAGCGCAAAGCGGTGATCATCGGCGAACTCGTCGACCGGTTCGGCAGTAAAGCCAAGGCGCCGTTGGAAGTTCACGAACAAAACTGGACCGTGGACCGCTATTCCGGCGGCGGGATGATCGGCCACGCCCCCACCGGCGTGCTGACCGAGTACGGCTATACCCTGCGCGAGCCCTGCGGCCGCATCCACTGGGCCGGCACCGAGAGTTCGACCGTCATGTGCGGATGGATCGACGGCGCGATTCGCTCCGGCGAGCGCGCCGCGGTCGAGGTGGCCGAAGCCGAGACCGCTGCGGTCGCCTGACCAAACCACTTGCACCACTTTCGTTTCAGTGGTTTCACTGAAGCGTGCCTTGTCGGTGGGCCCCGATATCATTCGAACATGCGTTCGATAGTTGACCCGGAGGAGATAGCCGAGGATTACGCGCTGCTGCGCCGCGTCGTCTCGCGCATCGGGCAGCATTCCTACGCCGCCTTGACCACCCCAGAGCACTTCACCTACCTCGAGCAACTCGAACACGACATGCGCCGGCTCCGGACTCCAAGTCATCAATTGATCAATCAGGTTGGTGAGCAGGCGGATTCGGCTGAGTTGGGTGGCAAGTTGTCGTGGGTGTTGGCTGATCGGTTGCATATCAGCCGGGCCGAGGCGGGCCGGCGTATTGCTGAGGCGGCCGAGTTGGGGCCGCGGCGGGCGCTTTCGGGTGAGCCGTTGGGGCCGGTGTTGCCGGCGACGGCGGCGGCCCAGCGTGACGGGGCGATCGGGGCCGATCATGTGGCGGTGATCCGGCGGTTTTTCCACCAGCTGCCCGAGTCGGTCGACGTCGAGACCTGTGTGCGCGCCGAACAGCATCTGGCGGTCAAGGCCGGTGAGTTTGGGCCCGAGCAGTTCGCCAAGCTGGCCCGGCGCCTGATGGACTGCCTTGATCCTGACGGCAGCTACACCGACCAGGACCGGGCGCGGGTGCGCGGGCTGGTGCTGGGCAACCAGCAGGCCGACGGCATGTCACGTGTGCGTGGATGGCTGACAC
>NZ_LZJP01000080.1:0-32797 GCF_001667865.1 Mycobacterium mantenii
GTCGAGCACCGCGCCGTGGAACACCTCGAGCGTGGTGCCGGCGGGATCCTCGAAGGTGATCACCTCTTCGACGCGGCGGGCCTCGGCCTCGTCGGGGGACAGCTGTTTGTACGCCACGCCGGCCCCGTCGAGCGCGGCCTGCACGCGCTGCAGGGCCGGGTGGTCGCGCACTTCCCAGCCGACGGTCAGCACCCGGTCGGTGTCACCGGGCACCACGATGAGGCGGGCCGCACGCTCGTCCATCCGCAGATACAGCGCCGATGGGTCGGGGCCCTTCCCTTCGGCGAAACCGAGCACGCCGAAGGCGAACTGGCGCCAGCGGTCGATGTCGTTGGTCGAAATGGTGATGTAGCCCAGGCTTTTCAGGTCCGTCATCGGTGTGTTCTCCTGCTCAGATCAAAGCCCGCAGCGGACCGTCGGGCGGCTCGACGCCCAGCGAACTCAGCGCCGCCGCGTGATAGGTGGTGCCGGGCACATGGATCGCATGCATCTGCCCGACGTGCACGTCGCGCCAATACCGCTGCAACGGCTTGTCCATTCGTGCCGCGTTGCCGCCCGAGCGGGCGAAGATCTCGTCGACCGCCGAGACCGCCCGCCACACCGCGCGAACCTGGGTGCGCCGCCCTGCGGCGCGGTCGGCGAACGACACCTCCTTGCCGGCCGCGACCATGTCGTAGATGCGGTCGGCGTTGGCCAGCAGCTCCTGGCGGGCGGCGTTGATGTCGGCGGCCGCCTCGCCGATCGCGTGCATGACGTAGGGGTCGTCCTTGATCGCGGTTCCGGTGGCCCCGACCCGCTCGCGCTGGTAGTCCAGATGGGCGGCCAGCGCGCCCTCGGCGATGCCGATGGTGGCCGCCGAGATGCCCAGCGGGAACATCGTCGACCACGGCATCAGGTACAGCGGCTCGGTCATGCCAGCCTCACGCTGCGCGGTGCCGTCCATCACCTTGGTGGCATCCATGGTCCGGTAGGCCGGGACGAACGCGTCTTTGACGATGACGTCCTTGGAGCCGGTTCCGCGCAGCCCCACCACATTCCACGAGTCCTCGACGATCTGGTAGTCCTTGCGCGGCAGGATCATGTGCAGCATCTGCGGCGGCATCAACGGGATGCCCTTGTCGTCGCCGAGCATGGCGCCCAGGATGATCCAGTCGCAGTGGTCGGTGCCCGAGCTGAACTGCCAGCGACCGTTGAACAGGTAGCCGCCGTCGACGGGTTTGGCCACGCCTTGCGGCGCGTACGGGGAGGCCATCCAGGTGTCGACGTCGTCGGCCCAGATTTCGGCGGCCACCCTGGGATCGGCGTAGGCCAGCTGGTAGGGGTGCACGCCCACCACGCCGACGATCCAGCCGGCCGCCGGATCGAGCGCCGCGGTGGCCATCGTCGTCTCGGCGAACTCGCGGGGATGGACCTCGAAGCCCTGGTATTGCTTGGTCTGCAGCATGCGGATCAGGCCGGCGCCCTTCATCAGCTTGACGGTGTCGTCGGTGAGCCGGCCGATGCGTTCGGCTTCCGCGGCTTGGTCGCGCAACTGGTCGGCCATCGCCACCACCCGGTCGAGTACCCGGTCGCTCATATCGTTGTCCTTACGTGTGTGGGCTTAGTAATGGTCTACCGCAGTCTCGGGCCGTCCCAAAGGAAATCCCGATGAGCGGACACCCCGGGAGTCGAAATTCGACGTGAACAACCGGGCGGCGGACGCCCGGCGGGGGAGGAATCAGCCGGGAAACTCGCCCGAACCGTCCGGTGACCGGGAGGGCACGCGGATCGCGCCGGCGAAGGCCCTACGGTGACTGCTTGTGAACGATGCCGGTCCACAGCCCCTGGATGTCGTCGTGGTGGGCGCGGGGTTCGCCGGCCTGTACGCCCTGCACAAGCTGCGCGGCCGGGGCCTGTCGGTGCGGGTGCTGGAAGCCGCGCCCGAACTGGGCGGCACCTGGTACCACAACCGGTATCCGGGGGCCCGCTGTGACGTCGAGAGCGTCGACTACTGCTACTCGTTCTCCGACGAACTCCAGCAGGAATGGAACTGGACCGAGAAGTACGCCACCCAGGCCGAGATCTTGGCGTACCTGAACTGGGTCGCCGACAAGCTCGACCTGCGCCGCGACATCGCGCTGCGCACCCGGGCGGTCTCGGCGGAACTCGACGAAACGACGCTGCGCTGGACGGTCACCACCGATACGGGGCAGAGGTTTTCGGCGCGGTTCTGTGTGATGGCAACCGGGCCGTTGTCGGCCGCGCTCACCCCCGATTTCCCCGGCCTGGACACCTTTGCCGGCGAGATCTACCACACCGCGCACTGGCCGCACGAGCCCGTCGACTTCACCGGAAAACGGGTGGCCGTCATCGGCACCGGATCCTCGGGCATTCAATCGATTCCGATCATCGCCGAGCGTGCGGCCCACCTCTACGTCTTCCAACGCACCCCCAATTACAGCGTCCCGGCGGGTAACACGCCGTTGTCCGCCGAGGAGCTCGGTGAGATCAAGGCGGGTTACCCGCGGCGGCGTGCGCTGTCGTGGCGCAGCGGCGGCGGATCACCGCACATCACCGCGCCCAAGCCGACGATGCAGTTCACCGCCGAGGAGCGCCGCGCGGCATTCGAAAAGCGTTGGCAGCTGGGGGGCGTGCTGTTCTCCAAGACGTTCCCCGACCAGATGACCGACCTGGAGGCCAACGAAGAGGCCCGCAGGTTCTACGAGCAGAAGGTGCGGGCCGTCATCGACGATCCAGCCCTGGCCGATCTGCTGATTCCCACCGATCATCCGATCGGTACCAAGCGAATCTGTACCGACACCAACTATTTTCAGACCTTCAACCGCGCCAATGTGTCACTGATCAGCGTCCGAACCACCCCGATCGAATCCGTCGACGCCGCCGGAATCAACACCACGGGGACACACTACGACGTCGACATGATCGTGCTGGCAACGGGTTTCGACGCAATGACCGGCGCGCTGGGCAACATCGACATCATCGGACGCCATGGCACCGCCCTGCGTGACGATTGGGCGCACGGCCCCCGCACGTATCTGGGGCTGGGCGTCGACGGCTTCCCCAATCTGTTCCTGATCTCGGGCCCGGGATCACCCGCCGTGTTGGCGAACATGGTGCTGCACGCCGAGGCCCAGGTGAACTGGATCGCCGAGGCCATCGCCTTCCTCGACGATCACGGTTACGCCGCGCTGGAAGCCCGCGTGGACAGCGTGGACGGGTGGGGCGCCGAATGCGCCCGCCGGGCCGAGGCGACGCTGTTCACCAAGGCCAACTCCTGGTACATGGGCGCGAATGTGCCCGGCAAGCCGCGCGGCTTCATGCTGTTCACCGGGGGCTTCGCCACGTACAACGACATCTGCGCCGAGGTCGCCGCCGCCGGCTATCGGGGTTTCGATCTAATCGAACGATGACGGGATTGCTGAACAAGGTCGTCGTGGTCACCGGTGCCGCCAAGGGGACCGGGCGGGTGCACTGTGAGCGCTTCGCCGATGAGGGCGCCGACGTGATCGCACTCGACGCCGACACCGCGGCCGACGAGTTACGCGACACCGCAAGGGGAGTCGAGGGCCGCGGCCGGCGGTGCGCGACCGGCCTGGCCGACGTCAGCGACCTCGCGGCGATGACGGCCGCCATCGACGCGGGCGTGGCCGAGCTGGGCCGGCTCGACGTCGTCGTGGCGAACGCCGGGGTCCACCTGCCCGGCGCGCCGTCGTGGGAACTCGACCCCCAGGTCTGGCAGCGCACGCTCGACATCAACCTCACCGGCGTCTGGCACACCGTCCGCGCGAGCGCGCCGCACATGTTCGACCGGGAAGGCGACCAGGGCGGCTCGGTCGTCATCATCAGCTCCACCAGCGGCCTTCGCGGCCTGCCCAACACCGCGCACTACACCGCCAGCAAGCACGCGGTGGTCGGCCTGGCGCGCACGCTGGCCAACGAGCTCGGTCCGCGCGGCATCCGGGTCAACACCGTGCACCCCGGGCCGGTGGCCACCCCGATGGTGCTCAACGAGGCCACCTTTCGGCGGCTGCGGCCGGACCTGGACAATCCGACGGCCGCCGATGCGGCCGAGGTGCTGCAGGCCCGCAACCTGCTCCCGGTGCCGTGGGTCGAACCCGTCGACATCGCCAACGCCGTACTGTTCCTGGCCTCGGAGGCGGCCCGCTACATCACCGGCACCCAGCTCGTCGTCGACGCCGGCCTCACCCAGAAGACGACATGACCGGACGACTGAGAGACAAGGTCGCCCTGATCACCGGCGCGGCGCGGGGGATCGGTCGCGCGCAGGCGGTGCGGTTCGCGCAGGAGGGCGCCGACATCGTGGCGCTCGACGTGTGCGGCCCGATCGACACGGTGATCATCCCGCACAGCACCCCGGCCGACCTCGACGCCACCGCGTCGCTGGTGAGTGCGGCGGGCGGGCGGGTGCACACCGAAATCGTCGACGTCCGCGACCTTTCCGGTGTGCAGGCCGCCACCGATCGCGCTGTCGAGCGGTTCGGCGGCCTGGACGCGGTCTGCGCGACGGCCGGCATCACCTCCCGCGGCATGGCGGTCGACCTGGACGAAAACGCCTGGCGGACCATGCTCGACGTCAACCTCACCGGGGTGTGGCACACCTGCCGCGCGACCGCGCCGCACCTGATCGCGCGCGGGGCCGGGTCGATGACCCTGACGAGCTCCATCGCGGGCCTGCGCGGGCTGGTCGGCGTCGCGCATTACACCGCCGCCAAGCATGGTGTGATCGGCATGATGCGCAGCCTGGCCAATGAGCTTGCGCCGCATAATGTCCGGGTGAACTGCGTCAGCCCCACCAACGTCGACACGCCCATGATCCACAACGACGCCGTCAGCACCGCCTTTCGGCCCGACCTGGACCGTCCGCCCACGCGCGCCGAGTTCGCCGAGGCGGCCCGCTCGATGAACATGCTCGCGGTGCCGTGGGTGGACGCGGTGGACGTGGCCAATGCCGCACTGTTCCTGGCCTCCGACGAGGCGCGCTACGTCACCGCGATCGTCCTGCCCGTCGACGCCGGAGCCACCCAACGATGAGGAGAACCCGATGACCGACATCGAGGAGCTGCTGGCCCGGGTGCGCCGGCTCGAGGACGAACGCGACATCGCCCGATTGATCGCCTCGTACGGTCCCGCGGTCGACGCCGGCGACGCCGACGCCGCTGCGAGTCTCTGGGCGACCGATGGCGTGTACGACGTGGACGGCTGGCGCATGGAGGGTCGCGCCGACGTGCACGCCATGATCAGCTCGCAGGCCCACCAGAAGCTGGTGGCCAAGGGCTGCTCGCACTTCCTCGGGCCGTGTGTCGTCACGGTGGACGGTGACGCGGCGGTGGCGGTGTGCGAATCGCTGGTGCTCGTCCGCGACGGCGACGGCTACCGGGTGTGGCGCGCCACCGCACACCATTTCGTGTTGCGGCGCATCGACGGTGACTGGCTGATCGCCACCCGCACCAGCCGGGTGCTGGACGGCAACCCCGACGCGCACGCTCTGCTCACGAAAGGCCTTGCGGGACAAGGCTTATCCTGATGGCGGCGACCCGCTTCGCGCGGCTTCGCCGATCCTGATGGCGGCCCGCTTCGCGCGGCTTCGGCGCGCTTGCGATCGCCACCGCCGCGCTCGCGATCACCGCTAGCCGCGCGAAAGGAACGCCAGCACCGTGCTTTCGAACGCCTCCTTGGCCTCGATCATCGCCCAGTGACCCGAGTTGGGGAAGATGTGCAGCTCCGCGTTGGGGATGGTGCGCATCGGGATCAGCGCCATATCCGGCGGACTCACCCTGTCGTCGCGGCCCCACGTCAGCAGGGTGGGCGCGGTGAGTTTGTGCATGGTCGCCCAGGGCAGCGGCCGGTCGGAGGCGTTCAGCGCGGCGTTCATCCCGGCGAACGCCGCCTTGCCGTACATGCGTCGCGCCGCGGCCAGGGTGTCCGGGTCGGTGGCCAGCTCCCAGCGTTCCTCGATCAGCTGATCGGTGACCAGCGCCTGGTCGTAGACCATCGACTTGAGCCAGTCGACCAGTCGTTGTCGGGTGGGATCCTCGACGAACTCCTGCAGCAGCCGAATCCCCTCGCTGGGGCTGGGACTGAAGATGTTGGTGCCGATGCCGCCGATGGTCACCAGCCGACCGACGCGGTCCGGATTGTGGGTGGCGAAGTTGATGCCGACGCCGCCGCCCATCGAGTTGCCGACGATGTGCACCCGCTCGACACCGAGCCCGTCCAGGAAGGGCGACACGGTGCCGAACGCGGTCACCATCGGATGGCCGCCGAAGTCGTCGCTCACGCCGAAACCGGGGAATTCGAGGATCAGGCACCGATAGTGGGCGGCGAAGGCGGGCAGCACCCCGCGGAAGTTGCGCCAGCCGGTGACACCGGGGCCGGACCCGTGCAGGAAGAGCAGCACCGGACCGGACTCCGGGCCGCCGCTGTCGTAGTAGCGCAAAACGCCCTTTTCGGTGCCGATTTCACGCAGGTCGTGCGCTGCGATGGTCGTCGGTTCAGAAGTGTCTGCCACGGCTGCCACCCTGCCATGCGGAGACGGCGAGGGTGGACGGGGTTCCGCTGACCGGGCCGCTCAGATTCGGTCGTCGGCGTGCTCGGCGCAATTCAGCAGCTCTTTGAGCGCCGCGGGGAACCCGTCGGCCAGGTCCCAGAGATCCGGAACCAGGTCGGGGCACGAAATGATCCCGATGCCGAGCCGGCCGTTGAGCGACATCACGGTGATGTTCAGCGCGGCGCCGGCGATGATCGGGCCGAGCGGATACATCGCGTCGAGCCGGCACCCCAGGAAGTAGAGCTGGTCCTGCGGGCCGGCCACGTTGGACATCACCAGGTTGTGTGGCGGCTTGTCGGGCAGGGGGATGCGGGGCAGCAGCTTCATGGCGGCGCCGAACATGGTCTGTCCGGCCACCTGCGTCCAGTCGTGCAGCAGGCTCGGGCCCATCGCGGCGACGTGGTCCTTGGCCGCGGCGTTTCCGGCGGCGATGCTGGCCAACCGCTCGACCGGGTCGTCGATGTGGGTTTCGAGCCGGCAGAGCATCCAGGTCATCTGGTTGCGGCCAGGCCGGCCGGACTTGCCGCGGACCGACACCGGCACGCTGGCGACCAACGGGCTGTCCGACAGTGCGTCGCGGTCCTGGAAGAACTGCCGCAGCGCCCCGGCGCACAGCGCGGTCACGACGTCGTTCACGGTCACCCCGAACCGGCGTTTGACCTTTTTCACGTCCTCGAGGTCCACGCTGGTCAAGGCGACGTTGCGGCGCCGGGTGAACGACCCGTTGAACGCCGTCGGCGGCGCCGCGAACGGGGCCGCCATCGTTTGCCCACCGCCCCGGGCGCGCAGTAGCGTTCCCGCCAGCGTCAGCGCCGTCGCCGGCACGACTTTGGCCAAGCGCCACGGCCGCAGCGCCGCGCCGATCAGCCCGCTGGCCGCGATCTGCAGCGGATGTGCGGCGCCGCTGCGCTCGGCCGGTTCCGGTGCCGGGGCGTCGGGTGCGACGCTGCACAACTGCGCGAGCAGGTTGGCCCCGCCCACGCCGTCGACCACCGCGTGGTGGGCCTTGAGGACGACGGACAAGCCGTCGGTGCCGTGCAGACCTTCGATCACCCACATTTCCCACAGCGGGCGATCCCGGTCCAGCGCCAGCCCGGCGATGTGGCCGCAGATCTCCGCTAACTCTTTCGGGCCGCCGGGCGAGGGCAGCGCGACGCGATGAAGGTGGCGCGCCAGATCGAACCGGTCGTCATCCACCCACACCGGATGGTCGAAGTTGAGTTGGTTGTCGGCCAGCTTGAGGCGGAATTCGGGCACCGAATCCACCCGCGCTCCCAGCGCCTCGCGGAAGCGATCGAAGCTGTAGCCCCCCGGCATCGTCATCGGGTCCAGCTCCAGGACACAGCAAACATTCAAGGGCTGCGTCGGTGATTCCAGGTATAAAAAGAACGCGTCTAACCCACTGAGTCGTTGCATAGTTGCTCGTCTCTTTTTGCGCGGCCATGACCGCTGGTCACGTGACCGGCGGTCATCCCGGAGCTCCTGAGGGGACGCACGATCGGGGCGGCCGCAACTTATTTGGTGTGACTTTTATCTGTAGCCGTTGCGGGGTGTCCGGCAAACATTGCGCCGGTACATTTAACGAAATCGCTACTCCGCGGACGCATGCCAGGGACGCGCACTAACCGCCGGTGGACCGCCGGCCGGCGAGCAGCCGGTCCACGGAGTAACGATGGTGACCACGAAAGGCGATCACGCCGACGAGAAACAGCGCGTGCACGAGCTGATCGCCGATGACGTTTGAATGCCCGATCGAGGTCGCGCCCAGGACCAGGACGATCATCACCAGGCCGCCGGCGATGGCGGTCGCACGGGTCAGCGCACCGGCCAGCGGCAGCGCCCCGATGGTCAGCTCCGTGGAAGGGAAGCGCGTAACCGCACGCCGGGACGAGCGCGTTGGGCATGATCGATGCCGTGCGATCGATCTCCTCGGGTTGACTAGGCGCGGCACGGAATCTCAACTCGGACAATAGGTCTGGTGCGCTCGCCGCACCGCGATCACTGTCCTGCGGCGGGCCGGCGGGCCATGGCCGAGTCGGGCGCCGCCCAGTCGGTGGAGACCTTGCGGTGCTTGATCAGCCAGGTGTCGCCCTCGGGTACCAGGACGTCGCGGTAGCGGCCGTAATGGTCGAGCCCGATGTGGGTGACCACGGTGAAGTAGGAGTCGACCCGGGCCCGCCCGGGTCTCACCTCGGTGAACAACACGTTCGCGACGTTATGGCGCACAATCGGTTTGACCCCGGCCTCGACGGCCACCCGCCCCGTGACACCGCCCAGGAAGGCCGCGATCTCCGAACGCCCGCGCAAGGGCTCGAAATCCCGTATTTCGAGGATGCCGTCGACGCAGAAGGTGCCCGCAAGGCCGTCCAGCCGGCCGGCGTCGCCGGACCAGTTGTAGCGCGCCAAGGTATCCCGGATTCGCTCGCGGGCAACCAGTTCCCACATTTCCACCGTCACGACTCCTCGCCCCGCCGCCGACTCCTCGGTCCACCAGGGTAAGCGCATTCGGTGCCGTCGCCGCGATGAGGCGGCGGAGGAGACGTCGCGGTCGCCGCAGGGTCGTCAATTATGGTCGACGGCAGAGCAATTCACGCCGCCGGCTGTCCAGAGCGAACGCGGGCCCGCTGCTCGGGCCACCGGTGGCCCCGCCCGGCGGCTCGGGGCTGTGGCGCACGCTACTCGCCGGTCACGTTTCGTGAATGCCCCGGTTGGGCAATAGAAGGGGGCGAGCGCACGACACGGGCGTCGTGCGCCACACGGAGGGAGAACGCATGTCGGACAAAAGTGGTCCCGAGGAAGCCATCGAAGGCATCGTCGAGGGAGTCAAGGGCAAGGTCAAGGAAGTCGCCGGCGCGGTGGCCGGCCGCGATGACCTGATGCGAGAGGGCAAGGCTCAGCAGGACAAGGCCGACGCGCAACGAGAGGCGGCCCAGAAAGAGGCCGAGGCCGAAAGCGCCCGCAAGGCCGCCGACATCAACGAGGCTCGCCAGAAAGCCGAACAGTAACGGCGGTCGATGGTGGCCCGGTCACAGGTGTGGCCGGGCCACCGCCATGTCGGCGGCCGGGAATGAATCGCCGCCCGCGGCTGTCGAACAACACATGAGACTGAACGACGCCGCCCGCAAGCTCATCGGAGAGGGTGCGGACGCCACCCTGGTCACCGTCAATCCGGACGGCAGCCCTCAGGTGAGCGTGGTCTGGGTGGCGTTGCGGTCGACGCCCGACGGGGACGAGCTCGTCAGCGCCCACCTTTCCGAACACAAGAAGGTCCGCAACGTCCGCAACGACCCCCGCGTCGCCGTGACGATCGTGTCGCTCGACCAGGCGGGTCAGGGGATGCGACCTTACCTCTCGCTGGCCGGGACCGCCCGGATCACCGAGGGCGGTGCCCCCGAACTGCTGGCGGAGCTCAATCCGGTCCTGGGTGACCCGAACGCGAAATTCCCGCCCGACAACGCACCGCCGGGGTACCTCACCCACATTCGCATCGACAGGGTCGGCGGCATCGGCCCCTGGGCGGGCTGATCCCGGATCTTTCGCACTTCCGCTACCCCTGGTAGCGGAATACAGTGGGTGGATGAAACCAGGCGAAGACGGCACCCACCTGCGCACGTGCCCGTTGTGTGAAGCCATGTGCGGCCTGGAAATTCAGGTCAAGGACGCCCGCGTCACCGGCATCCGCGGCAACCGTGACGACGTGTGGAGCCGCGGGCATCTCTGCCCGAAGGGCACCTCGCTTGCGGCCCTGCACGACGATCCGGACCGCATCCGCCAACCGATGATCAAGGTCGACGGGCAATGGCGGGAAGTCAGCTGGGACGCGGCGTTTCGCCGCTGCACCGAGTTGCTGACCCCGGTGATCGACAAGTACGGCATCGGCGCGGTCACGGCGTATACCGGCAACCCGCTGGCGCACTCGTTCTCACTGGCCCGCTATGCCGGCGTGCTGATGGGGATGTCCGGCATGCCGGTCACGTATTCGCCGGGAACGGTCGACCAATGGCCGAAGAACCTGTCGTCGCATTTGATGTACGGACTGTGGTGGAACTTCCCGGTGCCCGACGTCGAACGCACCGACCTGCTGGTGATCATGGGCGCCAATCCCGCGGCGTCGCAGGGTTCCCTGTTGGCCGCGCCCAACGTGATGGGCTTGATCGACGGGATTCGCAAACGCGGCAAGGTCATCGTGATCGATCCGGTGCGCACCCTGACCGCGGCGCGCGCCGACGAGTGGCTGCCGATCGTGCCGGGGACCGACGCCGCGCTGCTGCTGGCGGTCGCGCACACCCTGTTCGATGAAAACCTCATCGCACCAGGGCCGCACGTCGACGGTGTCGACACCATGCGGCGCGCCGTCGCGGACTGGCCGCCGGAACGGGTCAGCGCCGTGACCGGGATCGAAGAAGACCGCATTCGCCGGCTGGCCCGCGAACTCGCCGGCACCGAAAAGTCGGTGGTGTACGGTCGAATCGGTCTGTGCAACCAGGAGTTTGGCAGCCTCGCCAGCTGGCTGGTAGACGTCATCAACATCCTCACCGGTCATTTCGACACTCCCGGCGGAGCCATGTTCCCCAAACCGGCGGCCTGGTCGATCACCACGCAACCCTTGCCCGGATTGGAGGACGGCGCACCGGAATTCGGTCGCTGGCACACCCGGGTCCGTGGTGCCAAGGAGGTGCTTGGGCAGGCGCCGGTGTCCTGCATGGCCGAGGAGATCGCCACGCCGGGCGAGGGCCAGCTCAAGGCGCTGATCACGGTCGCGGGCAACCCGGTGTTGTCCACCCCCGCCGGCGACAAGCTCGATGAAGTGCTGCCGATGCTGGAAGCGATGATCTCCGTTGATCTGTGGCTCAATGAGACGACACGGCACGCGGATGTGATCCTGCCCGGCCTATCGCCGCTCGAGCAGCCGCACCACGACGATCTGATCCTGCTGTTCGCCATTCACAGCATCGCGAATTATTCGGCCCCGGTGTTCGATCCGGGCGATCGCCCGCACGAATGGGAGATTCTGATCCGGTTGACCGGGCTGTGCACCGGCACCCCCGCCGAGGACGTGGACGTGGGGGCGATCGACGACGGCTTCTTCGACTACCTGGCCTTCACGCAGGGTCTCGACGGCGCGCAGATCCGCAAGCTCTACGACGCGGCCGGCTTGAAAGGCGGCCCCGAGCGAATGCTCGACCTCACCTTGCGGACCGGACCGTTCGGCGACCAGTACGGCAAGAACCCGGGCGGGCTCACCCTGGACATGCTCAAGGCCAACCCCAACGGCATCGACTTCGGTCCGATGGTGCCGCAACTGCCCGACATCCTCGCCACGTCCGACAAGAAGATCCGGCTCGCCCCGCAATACCTGCTCGACGACCTGCCCCGGCTGGCCGCGCGCATGGAGCGTCCCGCCGAGCCGCTCGTCCTGGTGAGCCGCCGGCACCTGCGCTCGAACAACACCTGGCTGCACAACGTTCCCGCGCTGATGAAGGGAAAGGACCGGTGCACGTTGCTGATTCACCCCGATGACGCGGCCCGGTGCGGCATCGCCGACGGCGACATGGTGACGGTCAAGTCCGAAGCCGGCGAGATCAAAGTTCCCGTCGAGGTCACCGAGTCCATCAGGCCCGGCGTGGTCTCGATGCCTCACGGCTGGGGACATGGCAAGCCGGGCACCCGCATGTCGGTGGCCAACAACTCGCCCGGCGCGAACACCAATGTGCTGTCCCCGCCCAGGTTTGTCGACGAGCCATCCGGCAACGGGGTGCTCAACGGCATCCCGGTCACGATCATCGACGATCAGGCCCGATTCCGCCCGCGCCCAAACTCTAAAGTCCCATAGGCCTTTATCCCCCTCCCGAAAGTTAACGCCAAGCGCCAGTCTGTGGTTCATCTCACCCCGGCGCCCTTTCGGTGAACCCTTTACGGGGTGGCGGACGTCGGCATAGGCATGACTGCAACAAGGTATTCCCCATTCCCGCCTCGGGCCGCGGGCCGCGGGTGCGGCGCGCCGCGGATCGCCGGCACCGCCGTGGCTTTCACGCCGCACCGCTACAACCAGGACGAGGTCGCACGCGAACTCACCGGGTTCACCGATCCGGGTTTCCTGCGTTTCGCCCAAACCGCCGGCGTCGACCAGCGCAGCCTCGCGCTGCCGCTGTCGCGTTACCCGACGCTGAGCGGCTTCACCGAAGCCAACGACGCCTACCTCGAGGTGGCCGTCGATCTCGGTGAGCGGGCAATCAATTCGGCGCTGGCGGCCGCCGGCGTGGCACCGCGCGACGTCGACACCATCGTGATGGTCTCCAGCACCGGAATCGCCGTGCCCACCATCGATGCGCGACTGATGACGCGAATCGGGTTGCGGCCCGACGTCAAACGTGTCCCGCTGTTCGGGCTCGGCTGCGTGGCCGGCGCCGCCGGAATGGCGCGCGTCCACGACTACCTGCACGGGTATCCCGGGCACGTGGCGGTGCTGCTGTCGGTCGAACTGTGCTCGCTGACGCTGCAGCGTGATGACACGTCGATCCCGGCGCTCATCGGGGTGTCCCTGTTCGGCGACGGCGCGGCCGCCGTCGTCGTGGCCGGCGCGGACCGAATCCCGTTGTCGGACAGCGCGACCGGCCCACGCATTCTGGCGACCCGCAGCCGTGTCGTCCCGGAGACCGTCGACGTGATGGGCTGGAACGTCGGGTCGAGCGGATTTCAGCTCGTGATGTCGCGCGACGTCCCGAAGATGGCCGACGAGTACCTGCGCGCCGAGGTCGAGGAATTCCTGGCCGGATACGGGCTGTCCACCGCCGACATCTCGACGTGGGTCTGCCACCCCGGCGGCCCGAAGGTCCTCGACTCGATCGACAACGCGCTCGGTCTGCCCGCCGAAGCTCTGCGGCACAGCCGAAACTCGATGCGCGAGAACGGAAACGTCTCCTCTGTGTCGGTGCTGGACGTGCTGCGCCGCACGGTCGCCGAGCCCCCGGGCGATGGCGCCTTCGGGGTGATGCTCGCGATGGGGCCGGGTTTCTGCTTCGAGCTGCTACTGCTGCAGTGGTGACGGGGGACGGTGCCATGTACTACTACCTGTTCGTTCTCGCCGTCGGCGCCGAACGCCTCGTCGAGTTGGCCGTTGCCCAGCGCAACGCCAGATGGTCAATGGCACACGGGGGCAAGGAATTCGGGCGCGATCACTACCCGGCCATGGTCAGTATGCATGCCCTGCTTCTGGTTTCGTGCATCGTCGAAACCTGGAGCCTGGGTAGGCCGTTCATCGGATGGCTGGGCTGGCCGATGCTGGGCGTCGTGCTGCTCAGCACCGTCGTCCGGTGGCGCTGCGTCAGCGTGCTCGGCAAGCATTGGAACCCGAGGCTGATCGTGATCCCGGGCGCATCGTTGGTGCGCCACGGACCGTACCGCTGGGTCCGGCACCCCAACTACCTCGCGGTGGCGGCCGAGGTGGCGGCGTTGCCGCTGGTCCATTCGGCGTGGCTGACCGCGATCGGGTTCAGTACGGCCAACGCGCTGGTGCTCACGGTGCGCATCCGCGCGGAGAACGCCGCGCTGGGATATACCTGATCAGGGCCTCATCAGGGGGCGATGGGCCGATTGGTCCACTGCCGGTCGGGCCGGCGCGCCGAGCGGAACCACCCGCCGGCCGCGCCGGTGCCGCCGTCGGTGGGGATGACGTGGCCGGTGACGAACGCCGAGAGGTCCGAGGCCAGAAACAGGATGACCCTGGCCTGATCCTCGGGCAGGCCCATCCGCCCGACCGGGACCCACTGCGGCCACTGCGCCTGCTCCTCGGCCGAAAGCCACTGCGAATAGGGCACTTGCAGGGATTCGGTGACGTCGGGTGCGATCGCGTTGACCCGCACCCCGTCGTTGCCCACCTGGACCGCGAGGCTGCGGGTGAACGCGATGACGGCGGCTTTGAACGCGGCATACACCGGGTCCTCCGGATAGCCCCGCAGCCCCTCGACCGACGAGACGTTCACGATCGCACCGGCGTGGCGCTCGACCATGGCCGGCAGCAACGCGTGGGTGAGCAGGAAGACGTGGTGCAGGTTGATCCGGTACAGGTCGTCCCACAGCCGCGGATCGGTATCGACGAAGTTGCCGGGGTGGCGCAGCCAGTGGCCCACATTGTTGACCAGTACGTCGACCCGGCCAAACCGATCGAGGACGGTCCGGGCCAGGGTGGCGACGTGCTCGGGCAACCGGACGTCGCCGACGACCGCCAGGGCCGACCCGCCGGATTCGGTGATCGAGGTGGCGGTCGCGTCGGCGCGGCCGGCGTCGATGTCGGCGACGATCACATCCGCGCCGTGCTCGGCGAACAGCCGTGCGGTAGCGGCACCGATTCCTCCCGCGCCGCCCGTGACGACTGCCACCCGGCCGGTCAGCAGCGGATCAGCCCGTCCAGCGTGTGTCATCGTTCATATTTTGGGCCATTCGGCGACCGGGGCCACAGCCGGTCCGGTCCGGATTACGCACGCGCGGAGACCGCAAGACAGATAGACCAGTGGTACCCATCTCTATGGTCGGTAAACAGTGACGTACCCAACATTCGCCGCACGACCTTTTGCAGTTAACCATCCGCGGTGGCGGGTACCCGCCCTCCACTTAGGAGGTTGAAACCCAATGGTGAGTACAGCCGAACCGACACATATATTGCCGAGCGTGGCGACGACGAGGCGCGTTCATCGCCGCCACAGCCCGCAGTCGGTGGCCGTGGGGCTTGCCAGCCGGTTGATCGTGAAGAACGCGATCCGCGCGTGGTCCATGACGCCGAATCTGCATTGGCCGCTCGAGCACGTCGACGGCGTCGTGGGATTGTTCCCGCGTGTCGGATCCGCGGCCACCACCGAGTCGCTGCGCTTGGACAACTGTGCCGCCGAGTGGGTTCGCGCCCCCGGCGTGTCGGGGGAGCGCGCGATTCTCTATTTGCACGGCGGCGCATTCCTTACCTGTGGCCTGAACACCCACCGCTCGATGGTCACCCGGCTGTCGAAGGAGGCCGATGCCGCCATCCTGGCCGTCGCGTACCGAAAGCTGCCCAAACATCAGATCACCGACGCCATCGACGACGGGATCAGCGGCCTGCGCTGGCTGCAGGATCGTGGCTACGACGGCGACCGGGTCGTCGTGGCCGGGGATTCCGCCGGGGGATACCTGGCGTTCATGACCACGCTGTTGGCGATCCAGGACGGCATCATGGAGCCCGCCGGCGTCGCGGCCGTCTCGCCGTTCACCGACGCCGACCCGGTGCGGAAACTCAAGCACCGCAACGCCCGCAAGTGCTCGATGTTCACCCGCCGGGCCTTCTCGCGGTTCGCTCAATTCCTCAGTAACGCACAGGTTGTGGAGGGTCAGGGCGACTCCACGGTCGCTTCCCCGGTGGACGCCGACCTGTCGTCGTTGCCGCCGGTCACCATTCACGCCAGCTCCGATGAGTTGCTGCTCGCCGATGCCGAGCTGATGGCGAAGCGCTTGGAAGCCAGCGGGATCCACTGCGATCTGCACCTGTGGGACGGACAGATCCACGACTTCCCTTTGGCCGCAGACGTTTTGCCCGAGGGCAGGCGCGCCATCAAATACCTTGGGGACTTTATCAAGGACGTCACCGCCGCTCGCGCCAAGGTCCCCAGCGTCACCGGCCTGCGCCACGCCGCAGTGGCCGGTTGAAGGTTGCGGAAGTCGTTGCACCGCAAGCTGGTTCGCTGACGTTCGCCGCTCTGTACCAACCGCGCCATGCCTTGCGGCCCGCGCCCGCGGGAGATGGCGCGAGACGGCGCCCGACGAAGAACCGGGCGGATAAGTCGCGCCGCTGCCGTTACAGTTGGTGCTGATGACCTCACCTGCCCCGCCTGCGCTGACCGTGCGGTACGACGGAGCCGAACGCACCTTCGCGCCGGGCAACGACGTAGTGATCGGGCGCGACCTGCGCGCCGACCTGCGCGTCGCCCACCCCCTGATCTCTCGCAGCCACCTGATCGTGCGGTATGACCAGGGGCGATGGGTCGCCGTGGACAACGGCAGCCTCAACGGCCTCTATCTGCACAACCGCCGCGTCCCGGCCGTCGACATCCAGGACGGCCTGCGGGTCAACATGGGCAATCCGGACGGCCCGGCGCTCACCTTCGAGGTCGGCCGCCATCAGGGCTCGGCCGGGCGGCCCCCGCTGACGACGTCGATACCGATCGTCAGCAACCCCAGCGAACCGCTGGCGAGGGCGCCGCAGAGCCCGCCGTTCGGCGCGCAGCCTCCCGGCCAGCCCCACCAGCCGGCGTCGGCCTCGTTCCGCCACCCCGTCCATCCGCCCACCGCCGGGCAGCCCGGCCAGCCGGCCGGCGGACCCACGCCGGGCCATCCGTCGGGACCGCAGCCGCGGTACCCGACCGGCGGCCTTCCGAGCGCGCCGCCCAGCGGAGTCCAGCCCGCGCCGCAGATATACCGGTCAACGTCGATGCACGCGGCGCCACCGACCACCGCCGCGCCGCCGGCGTCCCAGACGGGCCGCATCGGCGGCGACTCGTCGATCCTCGCGACGTCGATGATGAAGATCCTGCGGCCGGGCAAGGCCGGGCCGGACGTGCCGGGTGCGATCAAGATCGGGCGCGCCAACGACAACGACATCGTCATCCCCGAGGTGCTGGCGTCGCGTCACCACGCCACCCTGGTCCCGACGCCCACCGGCACCGAAATCCACGACAACCGCAGCATCAACGGCACCTTCGTCAACGGCGTCCGGGTCGACTCGGCCGTGCTGCACGACGGCGACGTCGTCACGATCGGCAACATCGACCTGGTCTTCCACGGCGGCAACCTGGCCCGCCGCGACCAGGCCGCGACCGCCACGCGCAGCGGCGGCCTCGACGTGCGCGGGGTGACCTGGACGATCGAGGGCAACAAAACGCTGCTGGACAACATCTCGCTGACCGCGCTTCCCGGCACGCTGACGGCGATCATCGGGCCGTCCGGCGCGGGCAAGTCGACCTTCGCCCGCTTGATCGCCGGGTACACGCACCCGACGACGGGAACGGTGTCGTTCGAGGGCCACAACGTCCACGCCGAATACGCCTCGCTGCGCAGCAGGATCGGGATGGTGCCCCAGGACGACGTGGTGCACGGGCAGCTGACCGTGCAGCAGGCGCTGATGTACGCCGCCGAACTGCGGCTGCCGCCGGACACCACCAAGGACGACCGCGCCCAGGTGGTGGCCCGGGTGCTCGAAGAACTCGAGATGACCCAGCACCTGCACACTCGGGTCGACAAGCTGTCCGGCGGTCAGCGCAAGCGCGCGTCGGTGGCGCTGGAGTTGCTCACCGGGCCGTCGCTGCTGATCCTCGACGAGCCGACCTCCGGCCTGGACCCGGCGCTGGACCGGCAGGTGATGACCATGCTGCGGCAGCTGGCCGACGCCGGTCGTGTGGTGCTGGTGGTCACCCACTCGCTGACCTACCTGGACGTCTGCGACCAGGTGTTACTGCTGGCCCCCGGCGGCAAGACGGCGTTCTCCGGGCCGCCGAGCCAGATCGGGCCGGCCATGGGCACCACCAACTGGGCCGACATCTTCAGCACCGTCGCCAGCGACCCCGACGGGTCCCGCGCGCGCTACCTGGCCCGCACGGGTCCGCCGCCCGCTCCGCCGCCCGCCGAGAAACCCGCCGAACTGGGCGATCCCGCGCACACCAGCCTGGTCCGGCAGTTCTCCACGATCGCCCGGCGCCAGATGCGGCTCATCGTCTCGGACCGCGGCTACTTCGTCTTCCTGGCGCTCCTGCCGTTCATCATGGGTTCGTTGTCCATGTCGGTGCCCGGCGACGTCGGCTTCGGGATCCCGAACCCGATGGGCGCCGCGCCCAATGAGCCCGGGCAGATCCTGGTGCTGCTCAACGTCGGCGCGGTGTTCATGGGCACCGCCCTGACCATCCGCGACCTGATCGGCGAGCGCGCCATCTTCCTGCGCGAACAGGCGGTCGGCCTGTCCACGTCGGCCTACCTGCTGGCCAAGGTCTGCGTGTACACGGTGTTCGCGATCGTCCAGTCGGCGATCGTCAGCATCATCGCGGTGCTGGGCAAGGGCGCCCCCACCCAGGGTGCCGTGGCGCTGGGCAAGCCGGCCCTGGAGCTGTTCGCCGACGTGGCGCTGACGTGCGTCGCGTCGGCCATGCTCGGCCTGGCCCTGTCGGCCGTCGCGAAGTCCAACGAGCAGATCATGCCGCTGCTGGTGGTGGCCGTCATGTCGCAGTTGGTGTTCTCCGGCGGGATGATCCCGGTGACCGCGCGCATCGGGCTCGACCAGATGTCGTGGGCCACACCGGCGCGGTGGGGATTCGCGGCGTCGGCGTCGACGGCCGACCTGACCAAGTTGGTGCCCGGCCCGCTGACCCCGAAGGATGCGCACTGGCGGCACACGCCGGCGACGTGGTGGTTCGACGTCGGCATGCTGTTCGTCATCAGCGCCGTCTACCTGGGCTTCGTGCGCTGGAAGATCCGCCTCAGGAGCGGCTGAGCGCGGGACCTCAGGCGCGCCTGCGGACCATCTCCTCGGCTGCGGCACGCATGCGGTCCGACAGCTGCAGCAGATCGTGCTCGCCCACGCCCAGCGGCAGTGTGTACGCCAGTTGCCGCAATTCGACGGCGTAGTTGCGCAAATCTTCGCGGAGGCGCATCTCAATAGTTGGCATGACTTCTCCCTCGGGCTGGGCAGAATGCCTGGTCCGCGTCGACCGGCCGATCTAAAAAGTTTCGCAGCCGGTGCGGATAACCGCGATAGCGTCCACGTGAATTAACGGGAGTTTGACAGCGTATTTACAGTCAACGCCGCCGGCGGCGGGCGCCCAGCGTTGCCGCAACCCCGAAACTCCCTGCCCCATCACGCCGTCGCGTTACGCTGACGCTGCTCGGTGAAAAGCATGCAGAAAGGCACAGGCGCCGGAATGGATTTCGAACTCGACGCCGGGCAGCGCGCCTGGCTCACCGAGGTTCGCGAATTCCTGCACGACAACGTCACCCCGGAATTGCGCGCCGAGCTCGCCGAGCACGACTTGGAATTCCCCGGTGGCGAGGTGGCCCGGTTTCGCCGCAAGATCGGGGCCAAGGGCTGGTTCGGGCTGAACTGGCCGCGCGAGTACGGGGGGCTTGCCGGCGAAAGGGGCTTCGGCGCCATTCACCTGCATCTGCTGATGAGCGAATTCGAATACTGGGGCGTGCCCGGACCCGACCTGACCGTGACGTCGGTGGCGCCGATGATCATGCGACACGGCACCGAGCGCAACAAAACCGAATGGCTGCCCCTGATCGCCAGGGGCGAAATGATCTGCGCGGTCGGCTATTCCGAACCCGATGCGGGAACCGACCTGGCCAGCCTGCGGACCAGTGCCACCCGTGACGGCGAAGAATGGGTGATCAACGGCACCAAGATCTGGAACAGCGGCGCCCAGCGCGCGACGCACGAATGGCTCTGCGTCCGTACCGATCCGGCCGGAGCCCGGCATCGCGGCATCTCGGTGATCATCGTGCCGATCGACGGCCCGGGCGTCGAAATCCGCCCGCTGTACGCCTGGTCGGGCTATCGCACCAACGAGGTGCACTTCCGTGACGTGCGGGTGCCGGTCACCAATCTGGTCGGCGAGGTCAACCGCGGCTGGACCTACATCACCGGTGCGCTCGACCTTGAACGCGGTGCGCTGACCAACGCCGGGGACCTGCGCCGCGCCGTCGAGGAATTGCACGAGCTGGCGCGCCGGCCGCGGCGGGACGGCACCGTGCCCGCCGGCGATGCGTCGCTGCGCCGTCGACTGGCGAGGGCCGAGGCCGACGTCGCGGTGGCCGTCCTGATGGGCTACGAGGCGGCGTCGATCCTCGACAGCGGCGTCATACCCACCGTCGAGGTCAGCGTCGAGAAGGTGTTCACCAGCGAGCTGCGCCAGCGCATCGCCGACCTGGCGCTCGACATCCTCGGCCCGGACGGCCTGCTGGCGCATCGCAGCGAACGGGCCCCGCTGGCCGGCAAATTCGAGCGGCTCTACCGGGCCGCCCCGCTGATGCGCTTCGGCGGCGGGACCAACGAGGTGCTGCGCGACATCATCGCCCAGCGCGGGCACGGAATGCCCTCCTATGGACGCTGAGGGGAGCCTCGCACAGCGCCTATGAAGACGATCCCCACCGCCGAACAGCGCGAGTTCGCCTCGGCGTTACGCGCCCTGCTGGCCGCCGAGAACCCGATCGGTCTGGTCCGCGCCCTCGGCGAACCCGGCGCGGACCGCCGCACCCCGGCGCTGTGGAAGGCGCTGGCCGACGCGGGCGTCTTCGGCCTGGCCATCACCGAGGAGTACGGCGGGGCCGGCGGCTCCCTCGACGACCTCGCCGTCTTCTACACCGAGGCCGGCCGCGCACTGTGCCCGACAACGGTGCACAGCAGCGTTCAGGCCGCGCTGGCCATCGACCAGCTCGGCTCCCCGGACGTCAAGTCCCGCTGGCTGCCGGCGCTCTCGTCCGGGAGCGCCCGGGCCACCACCGCGCTCTGGAACGCCCGCGACGCCGCCCTCGTCGCCCCGGTGCTGCGCGCCGAACCCGCCGGGGACCACTGGCGGCTCACCGGAACCGCGGACTACGTCCTGGACGCCGACGTCGCCGATCTCATCGTGGTGTCGGCCGCGGCCGCCGGGCGCACCCTGGTCTTCGTCGTCGACGTCCGCGGCGTCAGCGTGGCACCGCTCGACATGGCGGGTGGGATCCGCGCATTCACGGTCGGCTTCGATGACGTCACGGTCGACGCGGTGCTCGACGGGGCGACCGCGACCGCGCTGCGCCGGCTGGCCAACACCGCCGTGGCGCTGTGGTCACTCGACCTGGTGGGTGTCGGCCAGGTGGTGCTGGAGCGCACCGTCGACTACACCAAGCTGCGTCATCAATTCGGCCGGCCCATCGCGTCGTTTCAGGCGGCCCAGCACCTGATCGCCAACATGCACATCGCCGTGGCGGCCGCGCGATTGGCCGCGCACGCGGCGGTGTTCTGGCTGGGACGCGGCCGCGTCGCGAGCAAGGAGACCGCGATCGCGCGCATGCACGCGGCCACCGCGGCCCGGCTGATCACGCTGGACGCCCACCAATTGCACGGCGGCATGGGCTATGTCACCGAGACCGACCTGCACCTGTGGAGCGAGCGGGCACGGCTCGGCTCGACTTTCGGCGGCGGAGCCGACGTCGCCGCCGCCTGGCTGGAGCAGACCATGAACGACGAGACAGCCGAAGGGGAGCGCGGGTGAGCGAGGACAGTTTGATCGATGCGGAATCGGCGTCGCGAGTGGGCACGGTCGCCGCGTCGGCGACCGGCGAGGTGAACCGGCGCGATTGGCAACGCTGGGCCGCGGCGGTCGGTGACCACAACCCGCTGTATTTCGACGCGGATTACGCCCGGGCCAACGGATATCGCGATGTCATCTGCCCGCCCCTGTTTCTGCAGTACGCGATCCTCGGCGTGGCACCGCTCGAGTCGCTGCGTCCCGACGGATCGTCGGGTGCGGTCTCCGGCGGTCTGGCGTTCCCCCGCGCCCCCAAGCGGATGGCCGGCGGGGAGAGCTTCACGTTTCACCTGCCGGCCTATCACCGCGACGAGATCGAGATGGTCCGCACCATCTCCTCAATCGTCGAAAAGCAGGGCCGCTCCGGCCAATTCGTCCTCGTCACCTGGCACACGGTGTACCGCAACCAGCATCGCGACCTGCTGGCCGAAGCGTCGACATCGATGATCGCCCGCCCCTAGGAAGAGCGTCATGACCGATCCGCAGGTGTGCTCCCAGCCCTTTTTCGAAGACGTCGCGGTGGGCGAGCACATCCCCACGCTGACCGTCACCGTCGACGAGACCCAGATGTTCTTCTTCAGCGCCGCCACCTACAACGGCCACCGCATTCACTACGACAAGGAGTGGGCCCGCGACACCGAGGGATACGACAACGTCCTGGTGCACGGCCCGCTGCAGGCGGCGCTGCTGGCCCGCGCCCTCGGGGACTGGATCGGCGGGCGCGGGCGACTGGTCTTTTTCTCGGTGCAGAACCGGGCGGTCGCCTATCCCGGCGAACCGCTCAGCTTCGGCGGCGAGGTCACCGGTAAACGGTTGAGCGACAACGGGACCGGGCTGGTCGACCTCGTCATCGCCGGGCGGCGCGACGACACGATACTGATGCCGGGAATGGCGACGGTCGAGCTGCCGATGCGGGGAGACCGGCCGTGACCGGGCTGCGCGGCGAGGCGGCCATCGTCGGCATCGCGGAGTTGCCCGCGCAGCGGCGTCCCACCCGCGCGCCGCTGTTCACCCTCGACCAGTACGCGGCGCTGGCGAAGCTGGTGATCGAGGACGCCGGCGTCGATACCGGCCGTGTCAACGGCCTGCTGACCCACGGCGTCGCCGAATCGGCCATGTTCGCACCGGCCACGCTGTGCGAATACCTTGGTCTGGCACTGGATTTCGGTGAGCGCGTGGACCTCGGCGGGGCCACCTCCGCCGGCATGATCTGGCGGGCCGCGGCGGCCGTCGAACTCGGCATCTGCGACGCGGCGCTGGCCGTGGTGCCCGGGTCGGCGTCGCTGCCCCAATCGCAGCGGCGACCCGCACCCGAGCCGAATTGGTATGGGGCGTCGTCGAACGACTACGGCTCGCCGCAGGCCGAATTCGAGATTCCCTACGGCAACGTGGGCCAGAACGCGCCGTACGCCCAGATCGCCCAGCGATACGCGGCGGAATTCGGTTACGACCCCGCCGCGGTCGCCAAGATCGCGGTGGATCAACGGACCAACGCCTGCGCGCACCCCGGCGCGGTGTTTCACGGCACCCCCATCACGGTGAACGACGTGCTGGAGAGTCCGATGATCGCCGACCCGATCCACATGCTGGAGACGGTGATGCGCGTGCACGGGGGAGTGGGCGTGCTGATCGCCAACGCCGACATCGCCCGCCGCGGCCGCCACCGCCCGGTGTGGATCAAGGGTTTCGGCGAACACATCGCCTTCAAGACCCCCACTTATGCCGAGGACCTGCTGTCCACCCCGATCGCGCGCGCCGCCGACCGGGCCTTCGCGATGGCCGGGCTGAGCCGGTCCGACGTCGACGTCGCGTCGATCTACGACTGCTACACCATCACGGTGCTGATGAGTCTGGAGGACGCCGGGTTCTGCGCGAAAGGCGAAGGCATGTCGTGGATCAAGGAACACGACCTGACCTATCGCGGCGACTTCCCGCTCAACACCGCGGGCGGCCAGCTGTCCTTCGGTCAGGCCGGCATGGCCGGCGGCATGCATCATGTGGTCGACGGTGCACGCCAGATCATGGGCCGGGCCGGCGACGCGCAGGTGCCCGACTGCCACACCGCGTTCGTGACCGGCAACGGCGGCATCATGAGCGAGCAGGTCGCGCTGCTCCTGCAGGGGGACTAGCCATGGGCCACCCCGACGCTCTCCCGGTCCCCGAGCCCACGCCCGTCTCGCGGCCGTTCTGGGACGGCCTGGCCCAGCACCTGATCCTGGTGCAGTACTCGCCGTCGTTGCGGCGCTATGTGTTCTATCCGCGGACGCTGGCGCCGGGAACGCTGGCCGACGACCTGGAATGGCGCGAAATCGACGGCGCCGGAACGCTGTACACCTTCACGATCGCGCGCCGGCCCACCGGCCCGCCGTGGCAGGACGCGCCGCCGCAGCTGCTCGCGGTGGTGCAGTGGGATGCCGGACCGAAATTCAGCACGGAGCTGGTCGACATCGACCCGGGTGACATCCGGATCGGGATGCGGGTGCGGCCGGTGTTCTACGATCTGCCTGAGGGAATCACCCTCCTGAAGTATCGGCCCGCATGACCTCGACGACGAGGTCGGAGGTGGACATGGACGACCCCGTGGCCGGCGTGGTGCAGGCGATGCTCGACCAGTTGAACGCGGGATTCCCTCGCGTCGAGCACATGACCGGCCCGCAGGCGCGCGCCGCGGTGGCCGAACGCCGCATGCCGGTCGACAACCTCGACGATGTCCACAGCGCCACCGACGTCGTGGTCCCGGGTCCCGACGGCGCCGTCCCGGCACGCATCTACGAGCCGCGCGGCGGGCGACCCGACGACCGCGCCGCGATCGTGTTCTACCACGGGGGCGGCTTCGTCTTCTGCGACATCGAATCCCACGACGGGTTCTGCCGTGCCCTGGCCCGGGGCGGTCAAGCCGTCGTGGTCTCGGTGGACTACCGCCTCGCGCCGGAGCATCCCGCCCCCGCGGCCGCGCTCGACGCATTCGCGGTGTTCCGCTGGGCGGTCGAGCATTCCGCCGAGCTGGGCATCGACCCCGCACGCACGGCGGTCGCCGGCGACAGCGCCGGCGGCAACCTGGCCGCGGTCACCGCCATTCTCTGCCGCGACCGTGGCGTCAGCCGGCCCGCCGCGCAGCTGCTGATCTACCCGGCCATCGACCCGAGCTTCGACACCGACAGCTATCACCGCTACGGCGCCGGATACTTCAACACCCGCGCCGCGATGCAGTGGTATTGGCACCAATACCTGGGTGCACAAACGGTTTTCGACCCACCGTATCTGGTGGCCCCGGCCCGCGCGGCCTCGCATGCGGGCCTGCCACCCGCGGTGATCGTGACGGCCGGGTCAGATCCCCTGCACAGCGAGGGATGCGACTACGCCCGCCGGTTGCGCGACGCGGGAGTGCCCGTCGTGCACCGGGACTTTCCCGGACTGTTTCACGGCTTCATGACCATGCAATCGTTCCCACCGGCGGCATCGGCACAGCGTCTGGTCTGGGCCGACCTGCGCGAGCTGCTGCATCCGGCCGACCGGAGCGCGGTGTCGTGACCGAAGTCAGCGACGTCATCGTCATCGGCGCCGGCTTCGCCGGGCTCTACGCCGTGCACCGGCTCGCCTCCGCGGGCCTGTCCGTGACCGCGCTCGAGGCCGCGCCCGACGTGGGCGGCACCTGGTACTGGAACCGCTATCCGGGCGCCCGCTGTGACGTCGAGAGTGTGGACTACTCCTACTCATTCGACGAAGAACTGCAGCGGAGCTGGCGGTGGACCGAACGCTTCGCCGCCCAACCGGAAATCCTGGCCTACCTGCGACACGTCGCCGACCGCTTCGACCTGCGCCGCCACTACCGATTCGGCGTCGATGTCGTCGGCGCCGCCTTCGACGAAGGCCGCTGGCACGTCGACACTTCCACCGGGGACAGCTATGCCGCACAGTTCCTGCTGTGCGCGACCGGCTGCCTGTCGGCGGTGAATCGGCCCAATATCCCGGGCGCCCAAGGCTTCTCGGGTGAGGTGTACTTCACGGCCGCGTGGCCGCGCGAAGATCCGGAGCTGCGCGGCAAGCGGGTGGGTCTGATCGGCACGGGATCGTCCGGAATCCAGGTGGCGCCGATCATCGCCGCGAACGCCGATCACCTGGTGGTATTCCAGCGATCCGCGAACTACACCATCCCGATGCCCAACCGGCCGTGGACGGTCGAGGAACAGCGACAGATCCAGCAGCAGTATCCCGAGCGTCGCCGGATCTCCGCCTACGCGGCGGCGGGCACCCCGCACGGCACTTACCACAAGAACGCCCTCGACACGGACGCCCACGAGCGGTCCGAAGCGCTGTGGAAGCGCTGGCGCGAAGGCGGCGTCCTGTTCGCCAAGACCTTCCCCGACCAGACCAGCGACCTGTCCGCCAACGACGTCGCCAGGACGTTCGCGGAAGAACGAATCCGGGAGATCGTCGCCGATCCCGTCGTGGCAACGGATCTCATCCCGGTCGATCACCCGATCGGCACCAAACGGATCTGCACCGACGACGGCTACTACGCCACCTTCAACCGCGACAACGTCGCGCTGGTGAACCTGCGCCGCGAGCCCATCGACGCGATCACCGCCGACGGCGTACGAACCAGCGCGACGACATATCCCTGCGACGTGCTGGTCTTCGCGACCGGTTTCGACGCCATGACCGGCGCGTTGACCCGAATCGACCCGAAAGGCCCCGGGGGACAGCGACTCCGCGACGTCTGGGCCGACGGGCCGGTGACTTTCCTCGGCCTGATGGTGCCCGGGCTGCCGAACCTGTTCACCATCAGCGGGCCGGGCAGCCCCTCGGTGCTGGCGAACATGGTGCTGCACGCCGAGGTTCAGGTCGACTGGGTCGTCGACCTGGTGCGCGCGGTGCGACACCGGGGGGTCGGCGAGGTCGAGCCGCGCCGCGATGCGGCGCTGGCCTGGACCGAGCACGTGGCGCAGGCGGCCGAGCGGACGTTGTTCCCCAGGGCCGCATCCTCGTGGTACCTGGGCGCCAACATCGAGGGCAAGAAGCGGGTTTTCATGCCCTACATCGGCGGCTTCGGCGCCTACCGGCGCCACTGCGACCGGGTGGCCCACAACGACTACGCGGGGCTGGTGTTGACCACCCGATGACGACGTCGAAGAGGAAGTGAACCCGTGCTGGAGACGGTCCAACAGCTACTGCGGCAGCGCCGCCACGACGACACCCCGGCGCTGGCACACGGCGATCGGACCTGGACCTGGCGCGAGCACCTCACCGAAGCCGAGGCGGAGGCCGCCGCGCTCATCGCGCTGGCGGACCCGGCGCGGCCGTTGCATGTCGGCGCCCTATTGGGCAACTCGCCGGCGATGCTGCGGGCCATGGCCGCGGCCGCGCTGGGCGGCTACGTGTTGTGCGGGATCAACACCACGCGGCGCGGGGCCGGGTTGCTCGCCGACATCCGACGCTCCGATTGCCAACTGCTGCTCGTCGACCCCGAGCACCGCGAACTGCTGGAGGGGTTGGACCTCAACGGCATTCGGGTCATCGACGTGACCGGCGAAAGCTACGCCGAGGCCGTTGCCGCCGCGCCGCCGCTGGTCCCGCACCGCGAGGTCGCCGGCGCCGACACCCTGATGATGATCTTCACCTCGGGCACCAGCGGCGACCCCAAGGTGGTGCGGTTCGCCCACGGCATGGCGATCATGTGCGGCGCCAGCCTGATCTTCCAGTACGACCTCACCGCCGACGACGTCTGCTATCTGTCGATGCCGCTCTTCCACTCCAACGGCGTCGCCGCCGGGTGGGCGGTCGCCATCGGCGCCGGCGCCACCATGGTGCCGGCCCGCTTCTCGCCGTCACGATTCCTCGAGGACGTGCGCCGCTACCGCGTGACGTATCTGAACTACGTCGGCAAGCCGCTGGCGTTGATCCTGTCCACTCCCGAGCGTCCGGACGACGCCGCCAACACCCTGCGGGTGGCGTTCGGCAACGAGGCCACCGACCGCGACATCGCCGAATTCGCACGGCGTTTCGGATGCCGGGTGGTAGACAGCTTCGGCTCCAGCGAGTTCGCGGTGATCGTCGTCCGGGAGGACGGCACCCCACCCGGATCGATCGGCAGGCCGTACCCGGGAGTGAGCATCTACAACCCGACGACGCTGCGGGAGTGCGAGCCCGCGCGGTTCGACGCGCACGGGGCGCTGACGAACTTCGACGACGCGGTCGGTGAGCTGGTGAACACCCAGGGCGCGGGGCCCTTCGCCGGCTACTACAACGATCCGGGCGCCACCGCGGAGCGCATGCGGCACGGGATGTACTGGTCGGGCGATCTGGCGTACCGCGACGCCGACGGCTGGATCTACCTCGCCGGCCGAACCGCCGATTGGATGCGGGTGGACGGGGAGAACCTGGCGGCCGGTCCGATCGAGCGGATCCTGGCGCGGCTGTCCGAGATCAGCCAGGTCGCCGTCTATGCGGTCCCCGACGACCGGGTGGGCGACCAGGTGATGGCCGCGCTGGTGCTGCGGCCCGGGGCAAGCCTGGGCCCGGATGACCTCGAGAAATTCCTTGCCGCGCAGGCCGACCTGTCCCCGAAGGCGTGGCCGCGCTACGTGCGCATCAACGATCAGCTGCCCGCGACCGCGACGAACAAGATCCTCAAGCGTGCGCTGATCGCCGCGGGCGTCACCGCGCAGGGCGGCCTGTTGTGGATGCGGCCCGCCCGCGGCACCGGTTACGCGCCGGTGGCCGAGAACGCCGGTGGCCGTGCGGCGTCCACCCTCACGGGACGCTGAATCAGGAGACGGCCTCACCGGCCTCGGCGGTTTCGGGCGCTTCGCCGAACCGCGCCAGCACCAGCGTTGCGCACACGGCGACGGCGAATCCCACGATCACCAGCCAGCCGAACCCGTCGCGCGCGGTGTCGCCCAGCCACACCACCCCGACGAGCGCGGGCGCCAGCGTCTCGCCGACCACCATTCCGGCGACGGCCGTGGTCACCGACCCGCGATGCAACGCGGAGGTGAGCAATAGGAACCCCGCGACGCCGCCCGCGGCGGCCGCGTACAGGGCGGGGTTGGTGTAGAAGGAGCGTTTGGTGGGATCGATCGCGTCGATCAGGCGCACGCCCACCTCGACGACGCCGAAGCCGCTGCCGGCGCCCAGCCCCAGTGCGAGCGCCCGCGCGCGGTCGGGCAGACGCCCGGCGGCGGCGCCGCCGGCGAATATCGCCGCCACCACGGCCAGCAGCGCCCAGCCGAGCCCGGCCGGGGCGTGCCGAAAGTGTCCGGGGCCGGCGGCGAGGGCGAGGACGACCAGGCTGACGCAGACGACGCCGACGGCCGTCCACTCGGCCGACGACAGCCGCGCCGACAACACCCAGGCGGCCACCACGCCGGTGACCGCGATCGAGGCGGCCAGCGCCGCCGCGACGACATAGATCGGGACCAGGCGCAGGGCGGCGACCTGAAGCAGGAACCCCGCGACGTCCAGGCCGATCCCGGCCAGGTAGCGCCACTGCCGGACGGCCCGCAACAGCAACACCGCGTCGACACCCGAGCCGCTGCCCGCTTCCACCGATCGCGTCCCGGCCGCTTGCAGCACCGTCGCCGTTCCGTAACAGACCGAGCAGCCCAGCGCGAGGAGGAAGCCGATCAGCACACCCACCGACATTAGGCGCCCGTGTCGCGTCGCGGGCTGACCAGCTGAGAATCCGCTGAACAAACGTTTGGGCGAGGGGTGCCCGGGGCACCTCACAGGTATCCAGCGCAACAGTCCAAAATCGAGGAAACTGCAGCCAGTGAACGGCTGAGTTTTACCCGTGTCTATGTTGCGCAGATGGCTATCCCTGTGCGCCAACAAGATTCAAATCAGTGTTTAGAGTCGGTGTACAACTGTGTACTCTGGCGACATGGCTGAACGCGGCGCCGAGCCCCACGTCCCCTGGGGACGTCGGATGTTCCTGCGAGCGGTGCGGCGGCTGTTCAGCCCGCTGCAGCCCGACGACTACCTCGAGATGATCAATCCGCTGTGGACCACCAAGGAACTGCGCGGCAAGGTCGACCGCATCGAGCCGGAGGGCTCCGAAGCGGCGAGCGTTCTCATCCGGCCCGGTTACGAATGGCCTGGTCACAAGCCCGGTCAGTACGTACGGCTGGGTGTGGTGATCGACGGTGTCTACCACTGGCGCGCCTATTCGCTCACGTCCGATCCGTCGCCCGAAGACGGATTGATCAGCGTGACGCCCAAGAAGGTCGACGGCGGCGTCGTGTCGCCGTACCTCGTGCAGAAGATTCAGCCCGGCGACCTGGTACGGCTCGGCGAGATCGAGGGCGTGTTCACGCTGCCCCAACCGCTGCCGCCCAAGCTGCTGTTCATCAGCGCCGGCAGCGGCATCACACCGATCATCAGCATGCTGCGCAGCCTCGACCACCACGACCAGTTGAGCGACGCGGTGGTCATTCACTCCACCCGCACGCGCGAGCAAACCATGTTCTTGTCCACGCTCGAAGAACTCGACCGCCGCCACGAGGGAATACGCCTGGATCTGCGCCTCACCTCCGAGCGCGGCCGCCTTGGGCCGGACAACCTGGACGAGGCCTGCGCGGACTGGCGTGAGCGCGAAACGTTCTGCTCCGGCCCCAGCGAGATGCTGGACGCGCTGATCGACCACTGGGAAGACCACGGTGATCGCGACCGACTGCACTTCGAGCGGTTTCAGCCCAAGATCGGCGGTGACGCGAACGCGGGCGAGGGAGGCACGGTGTGCTTCCTGGACAGCGAGAAGGAGGTCGAATGTGACGGCGGCACATCGATTTTGGAGTCGGGGGAGCAGGCCGGCCTCAACCTGGCCCATGGCTGTCGGATCGGAATCTGCCATACCTGCGTCGGGACGCTGAAATCGGGAAAGCTGCGTGACCTGCGCTCAGGTGAAGTGACCGAGCCCACCGGGCAGGACGTCCGGATCTGCATCAACACCGCCGAAGGCGACGTCGAACTCGAACTGTGATCGAAAGGAGCGGCGTGTGACGACTGCCGTACAAAGCAGCGGGGCAAGCATCCTCGCGCGATTGAGCGAACAAGAGCTGGAAAAGCTCGGCAAGGAACTGGACGCGATTCACGACGAGGTCTTTGCCGATCTCGGCGAGCGGGATCGCCGCTACATCAAGACGGTCATCTCGGCGCAGCGACAGATCGTGGTCCTCGGCCGGGTGCTGCTGCTGGCGTCCCGGTCGAAGACGGCCTGGGCCCTGGGCACCGCCTGTCTGGGGATGGCCAAGATCCTGGAAAACATGGAGATCGGCCACAACGTGATGCACGGCCAGTGGGATTGGATGAACGATCCCGACATCCACTCGTCGGTCTGGGACTGGGACACCGCGTCCACCGCGGAGGCCTGGAAGCACTCACACAACTACATTCACCACACTTTCACCAACATCCTGGGCAAGGACAAGGATCTCGGCTACGAGATCATGCGGATCGATCCCAACCAGAAATGGGAGCGGCGTTTCCTGTTCCAGCCGATCTACAACCTGCTGCTCACGCTCCTGTTCGAGTGGGGCGTGGCCGTCCACGACATGGACATCGACGCGATCCGCAAACGCGAGAAGCCGTGGTCGGAGGTGCGAAAGGACCTGAAGGGCATCGGCGTCAAGGCGCGCGCACAGATCTACAAGGATTATCTCGGATGGCCGGCGATCAGCGCCGGGGCGTTCGGGCTGACGCAGTTGGCGCTGCGCGGAAGGCTCGAACAACCCGCGCGATCGCGCATCGGCAAGAGGATCCGTCGCGTGTCGAGCAAGGGTCGGTTGGGCGCCACGGCGGACTTCCTGGACAAGGTGTTGCCCGGGGTGGAAAGCACGTATCTGCGCACCTTGGGCGCTGACGTGCTGGCCAACCTCATCCGCAACGTGTGGGCCCACGCCATCATCTTCTGCGGGCATTTCCCGGACCAGACCTACACTTTCACCCCCGAAGACGTCGAGGACGAGACGCGCGGCGGCTGGTATCTGCGCCAGTTGGTCGGCGCCGCGAACATCGAAGGCAGCCCGCTGTTCCACATCATCAGCGGCAACCTGGGGTATCAAGTGGAGCACCATCTCTATCCCGACATGCCGAGCAGTCGATACTCGGAAATCGCGCCCAAGGTCAAAGAGATCTGCGAGCGTTACGGACTGCCGTACAACTCCGGCCGGTTCGGAAAGCAGTGGTTGATGGTGCACCGCACCATCTTTCGGCTGTCGCTGCCCGGTGGGAAGCCGCGGCCCAAGCCCGGCCCCTACCGGAGCCAGGACGACCGGATGGACGCGCAGCGGCCCAGCGAAGGCGCCCGGTTCCGTGAGCGTGTTCCCGCCGAACACCCCGCCGCGGGCCCCGAACACCAGTCCGGCGGTGTCGACGTGCAGCCGCCGCCGCGGGGCAAGGACTGATCTCACCGCACGCTGATTCGCGCGTATTGAACCCCAGTCGCCGCGCCGTCGTGGAAAATCATCGATGGTGCAGCGCATCCGCAAACCCGACACCGACACCGGGCCGACGACCGATTCCGGCGGTCACGGATTTCCCGCGCGGCTGTGGCGCAGTCCGCTGCGGGGACCATGGCTGACGTCGGTGTTCGGCTCGGTGCTGCTGGTGACGCTGCCGATCGTCATCCTCACCGGTCTGCTGTCCTACATCGCCTACGGTCCGCGGTTTGGCCAGGCCATCCCCGGCGACGTCGGCTGGCTCAGGCTGCCGACCTTCGACTGGCCCACCACTCCGTCGTGGCTGTACCGGCTGACCCAGGGACTTCACGTCGGGCTCGGACTCGTTCTCATCCCGGTGGTGCTCGCCAAGCTGTGGTCGGTGATTCCCCGGCTCTTCGTGTTCCCGCCGGCACGGTCGATCGCCCAACTGCTGGAACGGGTTTCGCTGCTGATGCTGGTCGGCGGGATCCTGTTCGAGATCGTGACCGGCGTGC
>NZ_LZJP01000081.1:0-1050 GCF_001667865.1 Mycobacterium mantenii
GCGGATGTATCGCACCGGGGATTTGGTGCGGTGGGGTGCTGATGGGCAGCTGCGGTATCTGGGGCGTGCTGATGAGCAGGTCAAGATCCGTGGGTATCGCATCGAGTTGGGCGAGGTCCAAGCGGCATTGGCCGACCTCGACGGTATAGAGCAGGCGGTGGTGATTGCCCGCGAGGACCGCCCCGGCGACAAACGTCTGGTGGCCTATGTGACCGGGACTGCCGACCCGGCCAAGGTGCGCGCGCAGCTGGCTGAGCGGCTTCCGGCCTATATGGTCCCGGCGGCGGTGGTGGCGTTGGAGGCGCTGCCGATGACCATCAACGGCAAACTCGACAAGCGCGCCCTGCCGGCACCGGAGTACAGCGCGGAGGCGTATCGGGCTCCGGGCAGTGCGGTCGAGGAGATCCTGGCCGGGATCTATGCGCAGGTGCTGGGGGTCGAGCGGGTCGGGGTGGACGACTCGTTCTTCGAGTTGGGTGGCGATTCGCTGTCGGCGATGCGGCTGATCGCGGCCATCAATGCCGCTGTGGATGAAGGCCTTTCGGTGCGTGCGGTGTTCGAGGCACCGACGGTGGCCCAGCTGGCGCCGCGGATCGGCGAGGGCACCGATCGAGGGCAGCCCCTGGTGGCGGGGGAGCGGCCGGCGGTGGTTCCGTTGTCGTTTGCCCAGAACCGGTTGTGGTTCCTCGACCAGTTCCAAGGGCCGTCACCGGTCTACAACATGGCCGCGGCCTTGCGGCTGCAAGGACCCGTAGATGCTGATGCGCTGAGCGCGGCCTTCGCCGATGTGGTGGCTCGGCACGAAAGCCTGCGTACGCTGTTCCCGGCGCCCGAGGGCACACCCCAACAAGTGGTGGTGCCGGTTGAGCGGGCCGATGTCGGGTGGCAGGTCGTCGATGCCAGCGGTTGGCCGACACCGCGGTTGAACGAAGCCATCGACTCTGCGGCCCATCACCCGTTTGATCTGGCTGCCGAGATCCCGTTGCGGGCAACGCTATTCCGCGTCACCGACGATGAGCATGTGTTGGTGGTGGTGGTGCATCATATCGC
>NZ_LZJP01000082.1:0-551 GCF_001667865.1 Mycobacterium mantenii
CGGCTGATCGCGGCCATCAATGCCGCTGTGGATGAAGGCCTTTCGGTGCGTGCGGTGTTCGAGGCACCGACGGTGGCCCAGCTGGCGCCGCGGATCGGCGAGGGCACCGATCGAAGGCAGCCACTGGTCGCGGGGGAGCGACCGGCGGTGGTTCCGTTGTCGTTTGCCCAGAACCGGTTGTGGTTCCTCGACCAATTCCAAGGTCCGTCACCGGTCTACAACATGGCCGCGGTGTTGCGGCTGGACGGACCCGTAGATGCTGATGCGCTGAGCGTCGCCTTCGCCGATGTGGTGGCTCGCCACGAGAGCCTGCGCACGCTGTTCCCGGCGCCCGAGGGCACACCCCAACAGGTGGTGGTGCCGGTTGAGCGGGCCGATGTCGGGTGGCAGGTCGTCGATGCCAGCGGTTGGCCGACACCGCGGTTGAACGAAGCCATCGACTCTGCGGCCCATCACCCGTTTGATCTGGCTGCCGAGATCCCGTTGCGGGCAACGCTATTCCGCGTCACCGACGATGAGCATGTGTTGGTGGTGGTGGTGCATCATATCGC
>NZ_LZJP01000083.1:0-230051 GCF_001667865.1 Mycobacterium mantenii
GTCCAGGTCGGCCCGCAGGAACTGCGTCGGGTAACTGTCCGGGGAGACGCCGGTGGCCCACACGTCGGCGGCGGCCAGCTCCAGCTCGCTCATCCCGGGCAGCGCCGGGATGTGCGAGGACGACCCCACCCCGGGCAGCCGGCCCGGCCGCTGGGTGGCCGCCGCCCCGGCCGCCCACAACGCCTCGCGCCGGGACATGTCGAAGCAGCCCAGCGCCCCCGCCGTCGCCAGCGCCTCGGTCTGCGGCACCGAGAGCTGCAACCGGGTCGTCAGGTCCAGCAGAGACGTGAACGGGCCGTTGGCTTTTCGCTCGTCGACGAGTTGTTCGGCCAGATCGTCGCCGATGTGGCGGACCGCACCCAGACCGAGGCGGACCTCCGTCCCGGCGTTCTCGAGGGTGGCGTGCGCCAGGCTGGCGTTGACGTCCGGGCCGTGCACCGTCACGCCGTGCCGGCGCGCATCGGCCACCAGCGACTGCGGCGAGTAGAACCCCATCGGCTGGGCGCGCAGCAGCGCCGCGCAGAACGCCGCCGGGTGGTGCAGCTTGAACCACGACGAGTAGAACACCAGCGACGCGAAGCTCAGCGCATGGCTTTCCGGGAAGCCGAAATTGGCGAAGGCCTCCAGCTTTTCGTAGGTGCGGTCGATCACCTCGTCGTCGGCGCCGTGCAGCGCGCGCATGCCCTCGTAGAACCGGCCGCGCAGCCGGCGCATGCGTTCGGTCGATCGCTTGGAGCCCATGGCGCGGCGCAGCTGATCGGCCTCGGCGGCCGAGAATCCGGCGCAGTCGACCGCGAGCTGCATCAATTGCTCCTGAAAGAGCGGCACTCCCAGCGTCTTTCGCAGCGCCGGCTCCATGGACGGGTGGTCGTAGAGCACCGGGTCCAGGCCGTTGCGCCGCCGGATGTAGGGATGCACCGAGCCGCCCTGGATGGGGCCGGGGCGGATCAGCGCGACCTCCACCACCAGGTCGTAGAACACCCGCGGCTTCAGCCGCGGCAGGGTGGCCATCTGCGCGCGCGACTCCACCTGGAACACGCCGACGGAATCGGCGCGGGCCAGCATCTCGTACACCGCCGGCTCGGAGAGGTCGAGGCGGGCCAGGTCCACCTCGATCCCCTTGTGCTCGGCAACCAGGTCGATGGCATAGTGCAGCGCCGAGAGCATGCCCAGCCCGAGCAGGTCGAACTTCACCAAACCGATTGCCGCACAGTCGTCTTTGTCCCACTGCAGGACACTGCGATTCTCCATGCGCGCCCACTCCACCGGACACACGTCGGCGATCGGGCGGTCACAGATCACCATGCCACCGGAATGAATCCCCATGTGCCGCGGCAGGTTCCGGATCTGGTTGGCCAGATCGATCACCGGTTCGGGGATGCCGTCGACATCGGGTGAGTCGGCCAGCCCGCTCCAGTGACTGATCTGCTTGCTCCACGCGTCCTGCTGGCCCTGCGAGAAGCCCAGGGCGCGGGCCATGTCGCGCACCGCGATCTTGCCCCGGTAGGTGATGACGTTGGCGACCTGGGCGGCGTAGTCGCGGCCGTATTTGTCGTAGACGTACTGGATCACTTTTTCGCGCTGATCGGACTCGATGTCCATGTCGATGTCGGGCGGCCCGTCGCGGGCCGGCGACAGAAAACGCTCGAACAGCAGCTCGTTGGCCACCGGGTCGACGGCGGTGACGCCGAGGGCGTAACAGACCGCGGAGTTGGCGGCCGATCCCCTGCCCTGGCACAGGATGTTGTTGTCCCGGCAGAACCGGGCGATGTCGTGCACCACCAGGAAATACCCTGGAAATGTCAGCTGGGCAATGACTTTCAGCTCGTGCTCGATCTGGGCATACGCGCGCGGCGCACTTTCGGCCGATCCGTAGCGGTCGCGCGCGCCGGCCATGGTCAACTGCCGCAGCCAGCTGTCCTCGGTGTGCCCGGCGGGCACGTCGAACGGCGGCAGCTGCGGCGCGATGAGCGCCAGCCCGAACGCGCACTGCTCACCCAGGTCGGCGGCCGCGGCCACCACGTCGGGCCGCTGGGCGAACAGCCGGGCCATCTCCGCGCCGGAGCGCAGGTGCGAACCGCCCAGCGGGGCCAGCCATCCGGCGGCCGAATCCAGGGACTGCCGTGCCCGGATGGCTCCCATCGCCATGGCCAGCCGGCGCCGCGACGGCGCCGCGAAATGCGCGCCGGTGGTGGCGACGACGCCGACCCCGAAGCGTGGGGCCAGCGCGGCCAGCGCGGCATTGCGTTCGTCGTCGAGCGGTTGACCGTGATGGGTCAGCTCGATGCTGACCCGGTGGGCGCCGAACCGGTCCACCAGGTCGGCCAGCGCCCGCTCGGCCGCCGGTCGGCCGCCCTGGGAAAGCGCTTGTCGCACATGCCCTTTGCGACAGCCGGTCAGGATGTGCCAGTGCCCGCCGGCGGCCTCGGTCAGCGTGTCGACATCGTAACGTGGCTTGCCCTTCTCACCGCCGGCCAGATGCGCCGCGGCCAGTTGCCGCGACAACCGCCGGTAGCCCTCCGCCCCGCGGGCCAGCACCAGCAGGTGCGGGCCGGGCGGATCCGGCTGCTCGGTGCGGGCACCCGGGCCAAGCGACAGTTCGGCACCGAACACGGTGCGCAGGTCGAGTTCGGCCGCCGCTTCGGCGAACCGCACCGCCCCGTACAGGCCGTCGTGATCGGTGAGCGCCAGGGCGCGCAGGTCCAGCCGGGCCGCCTCCTCGGCCAGCTCCTCGGGCGTGCTCGCCCCGTCCAGGAAGCTGAACGCCGAATGCGCGTGCAGTTCGGCATAAGCGACGGACGAGCGGGGCGCCCGGCCGTCATCCGGAGGCCGGTAGGTTCCACGCTTGTGCGACAGTGGGGCGTCCTCCCCGGGCACCACCGGCACGCCGGCATGGCGCGGCTTGCTGTCGAGCACCCGCTCCATTTCCGCCCAACTCGGCGGCCCGTTAAACCAGCCCACCCGCCCGAGTATATCGAACTGATGTTCGATTCAACCTCCGGCTCAGTACAACCGTTGTTAAACCGATCTTCAACTCCTAAACAAGCTCTTAATGCTGCGGGACTACCGCGGATCACGCGTTGCGCCGATACTGGCACAAGTTCAACGAAGCGGACTACACGGGGACCGGGCATGGCACAGACACTGGATACGGCATTCCTTCAAGCCCATGACCCGGATCAGCACGCGAGCCTGGCGATCGGGGCGGTCGCCATCGTCGGCGGCGTCGCGCCCGACTACGAGCGGCTGAAACGCCTTCTGGCGGAACGTATCCAGCCGATCGCGCGTTGCACGCAGCTGCTCCGCGCGCATCCGCTGAACCAGGCGTGGGTCGACTGCCCCGACTTCAACCTGGCCCACCACGTGCGCCGAGTGGCGATTCCCCGCCCCGGCGACGAGGCCGAGCTGTCCCGGGCCATCGCCTACGCCCTGGAACGGCCCCTGGACCTGGACCGCCCGCCGTGGGAGTGCTGGGTCATCGAAGGCCTGAAGGGCAATCGGTGGGCGATCCTGATGAAAACCCATCACGGCCTGTTCGACGGCAACTCGGCCGCGCGCCTGATCAGCCGGCTGTGCGACGACGCCGACGCCGACACCTTCGCCAACAACGCTGCGGGCAAGCAGGTTTGCCCACCGCCGGTGGGCAAACCGGGCTGGGCGGAGGCGCTGTGGCGGGCGTCGTCGGTCGCCGGCAACGTCACCTGCGCCCTCCTCGGTGCGATGTGGCCGGCCGTGTGCACCGACGCGGCCACCACGTCGCAGCGCTATAGCACCGTGCGCGTCCCGATCGCCGACGTCGACAGCGTCTGCCGCAAGTTCAAAGTCAGCGCCAACGATGTTGCGCTCGCCGCCATCACCGAGGGGTTCCGCACGGCGCTGCTCGGCCGCGGCGAGGAGCCGCGGGCCGACTCGCTGCGCACCCTGGCGCCGATGCCGGTCCGCTCGGCCATGCTCTCGCACCTGCCCGTCGAACACGACGACCCGGTGCGGCGCTTGCAGACGGTGCACACCAGGTGGCAGGCCAAGCAAAGCGCCCAGCCGCGACCGGCCGGCATGGTGGAGTCGGCGATCGGATTCCTGCCAACCGTGTTGCGCAGCAACGTCTTACAGTTGTTATCCCGCCTGCCGCAGCGCGCCATCGTAACGTTGGCCACCAACGCGCCGGGCCCGCGCCGTCGGCTTCAGGTGATGGGCCAGACGCTGGAACGGCTGCTGCCGATCCCCCCGACCGCCACGGCGCTGCACACCGGCGTCGCGGTGTTGAGTTACGGCGACGAACTGGTCTTCGGGATCACCGCCGAACAGGGCGACGCGTTCGACGTCAAGCAGCTGGCCGCCGGCATCGAGCTGGGCATGGCGCGGCTGGTGGCGCTCGGCGAAGACTCCGTGCTGCTGTTCAACGGGCGCAAGCGTCCCGCGCGCCCGGTGGTCCGCCCCGTGCCGCCGACGCATCCGTCGGCGCCGGGGCACGCGCGCCACTGACCCGTTCGCCGAAAGACCAACCACCGTGAGAAGGTTGGTCATGGGCAAGTCGGGGCCGGTCATCATCGACCCGCGCCGCCATGACGCGGTGCTGTTCGACGCCGACGGCGCGCTCGGCTCGGCGTTGGCCACCCAACTGCGGGAGACCGGGGTGGGCACTGCCGTCATCGCGGCCGACGGCCCGGTGCAGGCGGCCGACCGGTTGACGGTGCGCCCCGGCCGCTGCGTCGTGGTCGCCGGGGACGCCGCGGGCGTCGAGGCCGCGCGCGCCGCGGGGTTCGCGTTGGTGATCGGCGTCGGCCCGGCCGGGCAGGGCGACGCACTGGGCGAGGCCGGGGCCGACGCGGTGGTCGGCGACCTCGACGACATCACCGTGCGGACCGGGGATCACCGGATGTCGCAGCTGCCCGATGCAGTGCAGGCCCTGATAGGCACCCCCGATGGCCCGGCCACCCGGCGACCGGCCGTGTTCTTCGATTTCGACGGCACGCTCTCGGACATCGTCGACGATCCGGACGCGGCACGGCCCGTCGCCGGGGCCACCGAGGCGCTGGGCAAGCTGGCCACCCGCTGCCCGGTCGCGGTGCTGTCCGGCCGCGACCTGGCCGACGTGACGAAACGCGTTGGCGTACCGGGTATCTGGTATGCGGGTAGCCATGGTTTCGAGCTGACCGCACCGGACGGCAGTCACCATCAGAACGACGACGCGGCCGCCGCCATCCCGGTGCTCGAACAGGCGGCCGGGCAGCTGCGCGACCGGCTGGGCGTGATCCCCGGTGTTGTGGTGGAGCACAAGCGATTCGGGGTCGCCGTGCACTACCGCAATGCCGCGCGTGACCGCGTCGGTGAGGTGCTGGCGGCGGTGCGCGCCGCCGGGCGCCGCGACGCGCTTCGGGTGACCACCGGCCGCGAGGTCATCGAGCTGCGCCCAGACCTGGACTGGGACAAGGGGAAAACGCTGCGCTGGGTGATCGACCACCTGCATGAGGCCGAGTCGGGTCCGCTGACGCCGGTCTACCTCGGCGACGACATCACCGACGAGGACGCGTTCGATGCGGTGCGCGCCGATGGCGTGCCGATCCTGGTGCGGCACAGCGACGACGGCGACCGCGCCACCGCGGCGCTGTTCGCGCTGGACAGTCCCACCCGGGCCGCCGAATTCACCGGCCGGCTGGCCGATCAGCTGGCGCGCTAGCGGCGGTCGCAAGCGCGGCGCAGCCGGGCGCAGCGGGCCGCCGCCATCAGGGCTAGGCGTATTCCACCGCGCCGTCATCAAGCACCACCCGACCGGCCTCCGACCCTTCGGCACCCGAAGCCTCGGTGCGGAAGACCGCCTTGCCCGGCTCGGTGCGCCAGATCAGCGTGGTCAACGTCTCACCCGGGAACACCGGCGAGGTGAACCGCGCGGCGATCGAGGTGACGTTGGCCGCGACGCCCTGGCCGAGCTCGGCCACCAGCGCGCGACCCGCCACCCCGTAGCTGCACAGCCCGTGCAGGATCGGCTTGGGGAAGCCGGCCATCTCGCGGGCGAACCACGGGTCGCTGTGCAGCGGGTTGCGGTCACCGGAGAGCCGGTAGATCAGCGCCTGGTCTTCGCGGGTGGGCAGGGCGATGCGGGCGTCGGGCTCGCGGTCCGGGAATTCGGGTGCCACCGGCCGCTGACCCGGCATGCCCCCGAAGCCGCCCTCGCCGCGGATGACCAGGGTGGTGAGCGTCTCGGCGATCAGCTGCCCGGACTCCGGCTCGGTGCCCCGGCCGCGCAACACCAAAATCGCGTTCTTGCCCTCGCCCTTGTCCTGGATGTCGGCGACCTCGGAAACCACCGAAAGCTTTCCCGCGGGCGGCAGCGGCGCATGCAGGCGGATGCTCTGCGATCCGTGTAACAGCATGGCCCAGTTGAACTTTCCGACCAGGCCGGCCGCGCCGAAGGCCGGGCAGCAGATCACGGCGTAGGTGGGCAGCACCTGTTGGTCGATGTCGTGGCTGTTCTCGGTGGTGAAAGCCAGGTCGTCGATCCCGGCGCCGACACCGAGCGCGTAGAGCAGCGTGTCCCGGTCGTTCCATTCGAACTGCATGGGCTCGGTGACCGCGCCGACGGCACTCGGATCAATCGCCATGGAAGTCTCCTTTCGAGGATTTTCTGCACGTAACCATCGCAAACCCTTCCCACCGAAGGCGTCGGCAGGGCAGGCTAATCGACATGCCCAAGCGCAGCATGATCCGAAAGGCCGCGATAGCGCTGGCCGCACTCACCGCCACGATGATCGTCGCCGGTTGCGGCGGCTCCCCGCAGGCGCGGTCCATCACGGTGACGTTCATCCGGCACGCCCAGTCGGAGGCCAACGCCAGCGGCACCATCGACACCGAGGTGCCTGGCCCGGGCCTGACCCCGGAGGGCAAAGGGCAGGCCGAACAGCTCGCGCACCAACTGGGCCGCAAGGACTACGACGCCGTCTACGCCTCCACCATGACCCGGGCGCAGCAGACCGCCGCGCCGCTGGCCGCCGAACTCGGCAAGCAGGTCGAGGTCCTGCCCGGCGTCCAGGAGATCAACGCCGGCTGGTACAACGGCAAACCCGAGTCGATGGCGAAGTCGACGTACATGTTGGCGCCGGTGAACTGGATCAACGGCGACACGTCCAACAGCATCCCCGGCTCGATCAGCGGCAAAGAGTTCAACGAGCAGTTCACCGCGGCCGTCAACAAGGTCTACAACAGCGGCCACCGCAACCCGGTGGTGTTCTCGCATCTGAACTCGATCATGGTGTGGACGCTGATGAACGCCCAGAACGCCAAGGACAGCCTGATGAACACCCACCCGATACCCAACACGGGTCGCGTGGTGATCAGCGGTAACCCGATGACCGGCTGGACGCTGGTCGACTGGGACGGGATCCGCGACTTCCGCAACTGACCTGGTCAGTAGCGCTTGACGGGTGCGGCTACCATTGCTTCATGCGGTATGTCGTTACCGGCGGTACCGGGTTTATTGGTCGCCGGATCGTGTCTCGTCTTCTGGAATCCCGGCCCGATGCGCGGGTGTGGGTGCTGGTGCGACGGCCGTCGCTGGGCCGCTTCGAGCGGCTCGCCGCAGACTGGGGTGAGCGGGTCAAGCCGCTGGTCGCCGCGCTGCCGGAGCTGGAGCTGAGCGACGCGGACCTCGCCGAGCTGGGCGAGATCGATCACGTGGTGCACTGTGCGGCGATCTACGACATCACCGCCGCCGAGCCCGAGCAGCGGGCCAGCAACGTCGAGGGCACCCGCGCGGTGATCGGGCTGGCGCAGCGCCTGGACGCGACGCTGCACCACGTGTCGTCGATCGCCGTGGCGGGTGATTTCGCCGGCGAGTACACCGAGGACGACTTCGACGTGGGCCAGCAGCTGCCGACGCCGTATCACCAGACCAAGTTCGAGGCCGAGTTGCTGGTGCGCTCGGCGACCGGGCTGCGGCATCGCATCTACCGCCCGGCGGTGGTGGTGGGCGACTCCCGCACCGGCGAGATGGACAAGGTGGACGGGCCGTACTACTTCTTCGGGGTGCTGGCCAAGCTGGCGGTGCTGCCGTCGCTGACCCCGATCCTGCTGCCCGACACCGGTCGCACCAACATCGTCCCGGTCGACTACGTCGTCGACGCGCTGGTCGCGCTGATGCACGCCGTGGGCCGCGACGGGCAGACGTTCCACCTGACCGCCCAGAAAACCATCGGCTTGCGCGGCATCTACCGCGGCGTGGCCAAGGCGGCGGGGCTGCCGCCGCTGCGCGGGTCGCTGCCGCGTTCGGTGGCCGCCCCGGTGCTCAACGTGCGCGGGCGCGCCAAAGTGGTGCGCAACATGGCGGCCACCCAGCTCGGCATCCCCGCCGAGGTGTTCGACGTCGTCGACCTGGCGCCCACGTTCGTCAGCGAGAAGACCCGGGATGCCTTGCAGGGCACCGGGATACGCGTTCCTGCGTTTTCCGGTTACGCGCCCAAGCTGTGGCGGTACTGGGCGGAGCACCTCGATCCGGACCGCGCGCGACGCGACGATCCGCAGGGACCGTTGCAGGGCCGGCACGTCATCATCACCGGCGCGTCCAGCGGCATCGGCCGGGCGGCGGCCATCGCGATCGCCGAGCGTGGGGCCACGGTGTTCGCGCTGGCCCGCAACGGCGAGGCGCTGGATGCGCTGGTCGCCGAGATCCGCGCGAACGGCGGTGCCGCCCATGCCTTTACCTGCGATGTCACCGATTCCGCGTCGGTGGAACACACCGTCAAAGACATCCTGGGACGCTTCGACCATGTCGACTACCTGGTGAACAACGCCGGCCGGTCGATCCGCCGCTCGGTGGTCAACTCCACCGATCGGCTGCACGATTACGAACGGGTGATGGCGGTCAACTACTTCGGCGCGGTGCGGATGGTGCTGGCGCTCCTACCGCATTGGCGCGAGCGCCGATTCGGTCACGTGGTCAACGTGTCGAGCGCCGGGGTGCAGGCACGCAATCCCAAGTACAGCTCCTACCTGCCGACCAAGGCCGCGCTGGACGCGTTCTCGGACGTGGTGGGTTCGGAGGTGCTGTCCGATCACATCACCTTCACCAACATCCATATGCCGCTGGTGCGCACCCCGATGATCGTGCCGTCGCACCGGCTCAACCCGGTGCCGGCGATCAGCCCCGAACGCGCGGCGGCGATGGTGGTGCGCGGCCTGGTGGAGAAGCCGGCCCGCATCGACACGCCCCTGGGCACGCTGGCCGAAGCCGGCAATTATTTCGCCCCGCGGACGTCGCGCCGGGTTCTGCACCAGCTCTATCTCGGCTATCCCGATTCGGCCGCGGCGCGCGGGGAGACCGCCGAACCGGGGCCGGCGGTGGCTGCTCCGCGGACGGCACGTCGCAAGCCCAGCCGGCCCGTGCGCGCCGTCACCCGGGGCATCCGGGCACCCCGGGGCGTCAAGCGGCTGGTCCGCCTGGTGCCCGGCGTGCACTGGTAGTCACTTCTGCAGCGTGAACTGGTTGACGTCGATGTATCCGATCCGGAATGCGTCGGCGCAACCGGTCAGGTATTTCATGTACCGCTCGTAGACTTCCTCGGACTGCACCGCGATGGCCTCGTCCTTATGGGCCTGCAGCGCGGCCGCCCAGATGTCGAGCGTCTTCGCGTAGTGCGGTTGCAGCGACTGCACGCGGGTCACGGTGAAACCGTTTGCGGTGGCGCGCTCTTCCACCATCGGTATCGACGGCAGCCGCCCGCCCGGAAAGATCTCGGTGACAATGAATTTGATGAACCGGGCGAATTCGAACGACAGCGGCATGCCACGCTCGGCCATCTCCCGCGGGTGCAGCCCCGTGATGGTGTGCAGCAGCATGACCCCGTCCTCGGGCAGCAGGTCGTGCGCCAGGGTGAAGAACGCGTCGTAGCGCTCGTGCCCGAAGTGCTCGAACGCGCCGATGCTGACGATCCGGTCGACCGGCTCGTCGAACTTCTCCCAGCCCTCCAGCAGGATCCGCGCCGAACGGGGGCTCTGCGACTTCGCGAGCAGCTCCTCGACGTGGTCGGCCTGGTTGCGGCTCAGGGTGAGGCCGACGACGTTGACGTCGTACTTTTCCATCGCGCGCATCATGGTCGCGCCCCAACCGCAGCCGACGTCGAGCAACGTCATGCCCGGTTGCAGCCCGAGCTTGCCGAGGGCGAGGTCGATCTTGGCGATCTGCGCCTCTTCCAGCGTCATGTCGTCGCGCTCGAAGTAGGCGCAGCTGTACGTCTGGGTCGGGTCGAGAAATAGCCGGAAGAACTCATCCGACAGGTCGTAGTGGGCCTGCACATCGTCGAAGTGCGGCGTTAACTCAGCACCCTCGGGGGGCTCCGACGTTGTTGGCATCGTGCCAGCCTAGTCGCCGAACTGAGTATGTTGGAAACAATGAATTCTCCCGTGTTCGTCGACGTCGATACCGGCGTGGATGATGCGCTGGCGCTGATGTATTTGCTCGCCAGCCCGGACGCCGAAGTGGTCGGCATCGCCTCGACCGGGGGAAACGTTGGGGTAGAGCAGGTTTGCGAAAACAATCTGGGGTTGCTGGCGCTGTGCCAACGCACCGACGTCCCGGTGTCCAAGGGTTCCGGACAGACCCTGACCGGCCCGATGCGGCTGCCGTCAAAAGTCCACGGCCCCAGGGGATTGGGCTATGCCGACCTGCCGCCGGGCGAGCGCGGGCTCACCGGCTACGACTCGGCGAGCGCCTGGGTGCGCGCGGCGCGGGCCTTTCCCGGTGAGCTCATCGGCGTGGCGACCGGTCCGTTGACCAATCTGGCGCTGGCGCTGCGCGCCGAGCCCGAGCTGCCGACCTTGCTGCGCCGGTTGGTGATCATGGGCGGCTCCTACGACCATCGGGGTAACACCACCGCGGTGGCGGAGTGGAACATCAGCGTGGATCCCGAGGCGGCGGCCGAGGTGCTGGCAGCCTGGTGTCCGGAAACCGTTGGGCAACAGCGGCTTCCAATACTGTGCGGCCTGGATCTGACCCGCAAGGTCGCGATGACGCCGGATCACCTCGCGCGGCTGGCGGCCGCCGCGCAGGCGACGACGACGCAGCTGAGCGAGCACGACGAGCGCGGAACCCGGTCGACGGCGTCCAACCCGCTGATTCGGGTGATCGAGGACGCGATGCGGTTCTACCTGGAGGCCTATCACGAACTCGGCCATGGGTATCAGGCACACATGCACGACCCGCTGGCCGCCGCCGTCGCGCTGGATCCCGGGCTCGTCGCGACACGTCCGGCCACGGTGGACATCGAACTGACCGGAACCCTGACCCGCGCCATGACGGTGACCGACTGGTCCGATCGCCGAGAACCCAACGCACTCATCGGGGTTGACGTGGATTCGGCGGCGTTCTTCGATCGGTTCATCGAACGGGTGGGGCCTTTTGCCCGTCGACTAGGGGGTGTCGGATGAAGATTCGTGCGATCGAACTGATCCGGGCGGGGTGGGGCGCGGTGCTGCCAGCCGCCCCCGCCGAGGTGCTCGGCCACCTGCACGGGGTGCAAGCCGATCGCAAGGCGCTGGTCGTCACCCGGATCCTGGGCGCGCGGCATCTGACCCAGGCGCTGCTGTCGGGAGTCGACCCCGGACCGGAGGTGCTGGCGGCCGGGGTCTGGGTAGACACCGTGCACTCGGCGACCGCACTCGGCCTGGCCGTGGTCGACCGGCACCGCGCCCGCGGCGGGCTGATCGACGCCGCCGTCGCCGCGTCCTGGGCGGGGCTGGGCTGGCGCCACCTGAGCGCCGGAAAAGTCCGCACCCAGGGTGTTCGCGGCCGGGACCGGTTGGCCCGCGCCGTCGTCGGCGCCCTGCCGGGCGGTCGCGGGTTGATGGCGCGAGCGCAGGCGGTGCGTGCCGACAGCGCCGGGTGATCGCAGGGGGTGAATTGTTAAGCCATCAAACGAAAGTCCGCGTCTCGGCGCACCGAAGCATTTACGTTGGGGACAACCGCGGATTATGTTTTGATGATTTGACGGGGTGAGTGGGGCCCGACCTCAAGCGTTGGCAGCTCGCAGCGAGTGAAAGGTTTCGCGAGTCATGACGGAGCTGGTTACCGGTAAAACGCTGCCGAATGTGGTCGTCACTGGCGTCGCCATGACGACCGCGTTGGCAACCGATGCCGAAACCACCTGGAAGCTGTTGCTGGACAGCCAAAGTGGTATCCGCAGGCTCGAGGACCCGTTCATCGAGGAGTTCGACCTGCCGGTGCGCATCGGCGGACACCTGCTCGAGGAATTCGACAGTCTGTTGACCCGCGTGGAGCTGCGTCGGACCGCTCACCTGCAGCGGATGGCCATCATCCTGGGCCGGCGGGTCTGGGAGAACATCGGGGATCCCGAGGTCGACGGCAACCGCTTGTTGGTGTCCATCGGCACCGGTTTGGGTCCGTCGGAAGAGTTGGTCTTCAGCTATGACGACATGCGCGCGCGCGGCCTGAAGGCCGTCTATCCGCTCGGGATCCAGAGGTTCATGCCCAACGGCGCCGCCGCGACGGTGGCGCTGGAGCGGCACGCCAGGGCCGGTGCGATCACCCTGGGGTCGGCGTGCGCGTCGGGCTCCGAGGGGATCGCGCAGGCCTGGCGCAGCATCGTGCTCGGCGAGGCCGACATCGCCATCTGTGGTGGCGTCGAGGCCAAGATCGAGGCGGTGCCGATTGCGGCGTTCGCCCAGATGTGCGACCTGATGTCGGCCAACAACGACGACCCGGTCGGCGCCTGCCGCCCGTTCGACCGCGACCGCACCGGCATGGTGTTCGGCGAGGCAGGCGCGCTGATGGTCATCGAGACCGAGGAACACGCCAAGGCCCGCGGCGCCAACATTTTGGCCCGCATCATGGGCGCCGGCATCACCTCCGACGGCTACCAGATGATGGCCCCCGACCCCACCGGCGAACGCGCCGGACACGCGATGACCCGCGCCATCCAGCTCGCCGGCCTGAGCCCGTCGGACATCCACCACGTCAACGCCCACGCCGCCGGCACCTCGGTCGGTGACGTCGCCGAGGGAAGAGCCATCAACAACGCGCTCGGCAGCAACAAGCCGGCGGTCTACGCACCCAAAGCCGCCCTGGGCCACTCGGTGGGAGCGGTCGGCGCCGTGGAATCCATCCTGACCGTGCTCGCGCTGCGCGACCAGGTGGTCCCCCCCACGCTCAACCTGGAAAACCTCGACCCCGAGATCGACCTGGACGTGGTGGCGGGCAAGCCACGGCCGGGCAACTACGAGTACGCGATCAACAACTCGTTCGGATTCGGCGGACACAACGTGGCCATCGCCTTCGGGCGGTACTGACGCCGGCGTCGGCCCCGGGCCGGATCCCCACGCGCTCGTTTGGTGGGTGAAACACGGGGTAAAGCAGCCAATATGGCTTTCGCCGAGTATCAAAACGAGTTGTACGACCAGTCGCTGCACGGCAATCAGCCGCAGTATCCGATCAGGTTCGAGGAGCTGGAGGCCAAGGCGGCGGCGGCGATGACGCCGAAGGTGCTGGGCTACGTGGCGGGCGGCGCCGGTGACGAGCACACCCAGCGCGCCAACTGCGCGGCCTTCAAGCGGTGGGGGCTGTACCCGCGCATGGGGATCGCCCCCGAACAGCGCGATATGTCCGTCGAGTTGTTCGGCATGAGGTTTCCGTCGCCGATATTCATGGCACCCATCGGCGTCATCGGGGTGTGCGACCCGGACGGCCACGGGGACATGCTTTGCGCGCGGGCCTCGGTCCGCACGGGCGTGCCGTTCTTCGTGGGGACACTGTCGGCCGACCCGATGGAAGACCTCGCCGCCGAACTGGGCGATACGCCGGCGTTTTTCCAGCTGTACACGCCGCCGGACCGCAAGATGGCCGCCAGCCTGGTGCACCGGGCCGAGGCGGCCGGCTTCAAGGGCATCGCCGTCACCCTCGACACCTGGGTCACCGGCTGGCGCCCCCGCGACCTGAGCGGCGGGAACTACCCGCAGGTGCCCAGTGGCTGCCTGGCCAACTACACCAGCGACCCGGTCTTTCGCGCCAACCTGAGCCGGGGCGAAGACGCCACCGAAGCGGCGGTGCGCAAGCTGCCGATCTTCGGTGGGCCGTTCCGCTGGTCCGACCTGGAGTGGCTGCGATCCGAGACCAGCCTGCCGCTGATGGTCAAGGGCATCTGCCATCCCGACGACGTTCGCCGCGCCAAAGACATTGGTGTGGACGGCATTTACTGCTCCAACCATGGCGGACGGCAAGCCAACGGCGGGCTGTCCTGCTTGGATTGCCTGCCCGGGGTGGTCGAGGCCGCCGAGGGGATGCCGGTGCTGTTCGACTCGGGTGTGCGCGGCGGCGCCGACATCATCAAAGCGCTCGCGCTGGGCGCGACCGCCGTGGGGATCGGCCGCCCCTACGCCTACGGACTGGCCGTCGGTGGCGTCGACGGCCTGGTGCACGTGCTGCGCTCGCTGCTGGCCGAGGCGGACCTGATCATGGCCGTCGACGGATATCCCTCGCTCAAGGACCTGACCCCCGACGCGCTGCGGCGCGTCGAATATACTCAATGACAACGACTTTCGTAGATTATTCGTAGCTGCCCTCTACATACCAGCGCCGCTGGCGATAGCACAGCAGCAGCGCGCGCTCGTTCTCCAGCAACACCTGGGCGCGGGCGGTGCGGCCCTTGCCCAGGTCGGGGTCCCACCAGCGCTCGTCGACCGGCCAGGGCCCCGACCACCAGCACAGCCGTTCGTCTCGGCCGTGGGCAACCATGCGCGCGGGGTCGGCGGAGAACAGTCCCCTGATGGTCACTCTTATCCGGTTTCCTTGGGCGTCAAGCAGTTCCACCGGATCGTCGAGCAGCACCGCCGGTGACGGCTCGGGCAGCCGGCCGGGCCACGGCAGCTCGGAATCTACGCGCGGTACCGGCTCGTCGCCGAGCGGGATCAGCGTGATGCGTTCGGCCGGGCCCCGCCCGCCGGACAGCACCGGCACTCGCACCGCCTCCGGGCCGAGCAGGCCCTGCACCCGCACCAGGGCGCGGCGGGCCCGCAGCCTGTCCTCCTCGCCCAAGCCGCCCCAGAGCGGCAGCTGCAACGCCTCGGCCGACACCACCTCGACCGCGTTGAGCCGCAACAGCGTCACCGCGGCCGTCGGGCGGGGATTGCGCGCCGTGCGGCTGCTCAACCAGCCGTCGAGCTGCCAGCGCACCCGGTCGGCGGTGGCGTCCTCGGTCAACGGCTCGGCGCACCGCCACACCCGGTGCAGTTCTTCGCCGTTGGCGGTGACGGCGTGGATGGCGAGCCGGGTGCATCCCACGCCGGCGGCCATCAGCGTCTGATGCAACCTGCCGGCCAGTGAGCGCCCGGCGAACGCCGCGGCATCAACCCGGTCGATCGGCGGATCGCAGTCCAGCACGGCCTCGAGCTCGGCCGGTGGTTCCCGGCCCGACGGCGGCCGTTCGGGTTCGCCGCGGGCCAACCGGTGTGCGGCCACGCCGTCGGCGCCGAACCTGGAGGCCACGTCGCTGCGCGCCAGCGCGGCGAACTGCCCGATGGTGCGAATCCCCATCCGCCACAACAGGTCCGTCAGTTCTTCGCGGCCCGCGCCGGACAGGCTCGGCTCGGTGGCGAGTTGGCGGATGGACAGCACCGACAAAAACCTCGCGTCGCCTCCCGGCTCGACGACGCGGCCCGCCCGCGCCGCGAAGACCGCGGTGGACAACTGGTCGGCGATCCCGGCCTGGCACTCGGCGCCGGCCGCAGCCACCGCGTCGATCAGCCGTTCGGCGGCGTCGGCCTCGGAGCCGAAATAGCGGGCCGCCCCTCGTACCGGCAACACCAGCAGGCCGGGCCGCAGCACCTCGGCGCGGGGCACCAGGTCGTCCACCGACGCGATCACCGCTTCGAAGAAGCGGGCGTCGCGGTCCGCGTCGGCGGCGGTGACGTGCAGTTGCGGGCACCGGGCCGCCGCCTCCCGGCGTCGCAGCCCCCGCCGCACTCCCGCCGCGCGGGCGGCCGACGAGCAGGCGATCACCCGATTGGCCAACGTGACCGCGATCGGGGTGGAGGCGGACAGGCCTGCGGCCGCCGCCGCCGCGACCGCGGGCCAATCCATGCACCAGATCGCCAAAGCCCTTGAACCAGAAGGGGATACCACGGCTTTACCCCGCTCGCGCTCGGGCCGTCACCCGTCGTCCCGCACACATCCCGCTGACCTGCAGCCGCACCGCCGCGATCCGGCCGAATCCAGGGACGGGCGCCCCCCGATCACCCGGAGTGATGTCATAACCGCAGACCCGGGCGGCAAGGCGCGTCGGCGCGCCCTGCCAATCACCGCCGGTGACCAACAGGGTGCAGCCCCTGTTCCGGGCGCGGGCCACCACCGCCCGCGCCCGACTGGGCGGCACCCGGCGCCCGCCCAGCCCCAGCACCACCAGATCCATGCCGTCGACGAGCACCGCGGCCACCTCCACCGGATCGGTTCCGGGATCCGGGATCACCGCGAGCCGGCTCAGGTCCGCCCCCATCTCCGCGGCGGCCAGCAGCCCGATGTCCGGCTGGCCGACGATTGCGGCGTTGCCACCGGCCGCCGTGACCGCGGCCACCATGCTCAACAACAGCGACCGAGCCCCCGAGAGCACCGCGACCGTTCCCCGCGGCACCGGCGCGGGCAGCAGCTCGGCCAGCCACTGCGGAAGCACCAACTGGGACTCCGAGTCCGGCAGCAGGTCCTCGGCGGGCACGGCGGCGGCCGGCCCGCTCTTCCCGGAGATGCTCGCCATCCGTCGGCGAAGCGATTCTAGCTGTTCAGCACGGGTTTCTTGGCGGTGACTGGAGGCAAAAGCCGCGGTCATGACAGCCTCCTATCACCCGCTTTCCGGGAGCTTCCGGGGAGTGTATTCGAATGTATGTTCGATACATTTCGAAGTAAACACCCGCCCTCCGACAACCGTCAAGCGACGCGAGGGGCAGCGTTATGCGATCGATACTGGTGGGGCTGATGGGTGGCCTGTGGCCGCATTTTCAACCGAAATCAGGCCGGGCCGGCTACTCCCACTCGATGGTGCCGGGGGGTTTGCTGGTGATGTCCAGCACCACGCGGTTGACCTCGGCCACCTCGTTGGTGATGCGGGTCGAGATGCGCTCCAGCACCTCGTAGGGCACCCGGGTCCAGTCGGCGGTCATGGCGTCCTCGCTGGACACCGGCCGCAGCACGATCGGGTGCCCGTAGGTGCGGTTGTCGCCCTGCACACCGACCGAGCGGACCTCGCCCAGCAGCACCACCGGGCACTGCCAGATCAGGTTGTCCAGGCCGGCGGCGGTGAGTTCCTCACGCGCGATCGAGTCGGCGCGGCGCAGCGTCTCCAACCGCTGCGCGGTGACCTCACCGACGATCCGGATGCCCAGCCCGGGCCCCGGAAACGGTTGACGCGCAACGATTTCCTCCGGCAGGCCAAGCTCACGCCCGACGGCGCGCACCTCGTCCTTGAACAGCAGCCGCAGCGGCTCGACGAGCCTGAACTTCAGGTCGTCGGGCAGGCCGCCGACGTTGTGGTGGCTTTTGATGTTGGCGGTCCCGCTGCCCCCACCGGATTCCACCACGTCCGGGTACAGCGTGCCCTGCACCAGGAAATCGACCTCAGACCCGGTGTCGCTCAAGATATCCCGCACCGCGCCCTCGAAGGCGCGGATGAACTGGCGGCCGATGATCTTGCGCTTGCCCTCGGGGTTGGTCACTCCCGACAGCGCCTGCAGGAAGGTGTCGGCCGCGTCGACGGTGACCAGGTTGGCTCCGGTGGCGGCGACGAAATCGCGCTGCACCTGCGCGCGTTCGCCGGCACGCAACAGCCCGTGGTCAACGAAGACACAGGTCAGCCGGTCGCCGATCGCGCGCTGCACCAGCGCGGCGGCCACCGCCGAGTCCACGCCGCCGGAGAGTCCGCAGATGGCGTGGCCGTCGCCGATCTGTTCGCGGACCTGCTCCACCAGCGCGCTGGCGATGTTGGCGGCGGTCCAGTCCGCGCCCAGCCCGGCGAAGTCGTGCAGGAACCGGCTGAGCACCTGCTGCCCGTGCGGGGTGTGCATCACCTCCGGGTGGTACTGCACGCCGGCCAGGCGCCGCTGGCGGTTCTCGAAGCCGGCCACCGAGGCACCGGAGCTGCTGGCCACCACCTCGAACCCGTCCGGCGCGGCCGTGACCGCATCACCGTGGCTCATCCATACCGGCTGCGAACTCGGCAGCCCCGAATGCAGTTCGCCACCAAGAACTTTCAGCTCGGTACGACCGTATTCACTGGTTCCGGTGTGGGCGACGGTGCCGCCGAGGGCCTGCGCCATGGCCTGAAACCCGTAGCAGATGCCGAACACCGGCACCCCGAGGTCGAACACCGCCGGATCGAGCTGCGGCGCGCCCGGCTCGTACACGCTGGACGGTCCGCCGGAGAGCACCAGCGCCAGCGGGTCGCGGGCCTTGATCTCCTCGACCGTGGTGGTGTGCGGGATGACCTCGGAGAACACCCGGGCCTCGCGGACGCGACGGGCGATCAGCTGCGCATACTGTGCGCCGAAATCGACGACCAACACGGGCCGCTGCGAGGGGGTTTCCACGGCAGCCAGCTTAGTGGCTACCCGAGGCTGCCCGGGTGCGGCCGTACCCTCGGAATCAGCCCTTACATTCCTTGGTTGGGAAGGGCATGAGCAAACACTCAGCGATAGGCCCAGGCAGCGTCGTCGCCGCGCGAGAACTGGTCACGGTCTTCGGCGAAGCGGTCCCCGTCCCCGATCCCGATCGACTCGTCCATGTGCAGTTCCGCCGTTTCGCCGGCTGCCCCATCTGCAACGTTCACCTGCAGTCGATCGCGCGCCGGCATGATGAGATCCAAAACGCCGGTGTCCGCGAGGTCGTCGTATTCCACTCGACCGATCAAGAGCTGCGGCGCTACGTCGGCGAACTGCCGTTCCCCATCGTCGGCGACCCTACCAAGGCGCTCTACGACGAATTCGGCGTCGGCTCGTCACCGCGGTCCGTGCTTCACCCGCGGGCGCTGACACCGGCGACACTGGCCTTCGGGATCCGCCAAGGGGTGGGCAATACGAACCTGCATCCGACCGGTGGCCATCTGGGGCTGCCTGCTGACTTCCTGATCGGCTCCGACGGCCGCGTGGTGGCGTGCAAGCACGGTAGCCACGCCAACGATCAGTGGACGGTGGACGAGGTGCTGGCCCACGCCTATAGCGAAAACGCCTGACGCACCGCACTGACGGTCTGAAGGTCACCTTCGAAGTGAAGTCGCCGCAGCGCCGCCTTACGCTTGGCCTCGGTTGACCCCAGCCGGGCGTTCACCAGATCGGTCGCGCCGGCGGTGAGCGTAACCGAGGGCTCGCCGCGAGCGGCGGCCAGGCGCCCCTGCGTTATCGCGAATTCGAATCTGCGGCCGTCGATCTCGGCGCGGCACGTCACCTCCAACCCGGCCGCGCGCGCCGAGTTGAAGCCCAGCAGGAGGCCGGCGAGGAAGCCGTTCAGGGGCGTCGCCGGGCCGTCCCCGATCGGGTCGAGCCGGTCCAGCCCGAACCACGCGACGCTCTGCAGGATGGGCAGTACCCGCTGCCACCCCATGTCGCTGAGGGTGTAGACGGTGCGCCCGATCGGCGCGGGCAGGTCGGCACGGTCGACGAGCCCGGCCTCCTGCAGTTCTTTGAGCCGCTCGGCCAGCAGATTCGTTGCGATGCCTGGCAGTTCGTCGCGCAGGTCACCGTAGCGGCGCGGTCCGCCGACCAGCTCACGCAGGATCAACAACGTCCACCGCTCGCCCAGGACGTCGAGCCCACGCGCGATCGGACAGTTCTGGTTGTAGTTCCTGCGGGACGCCACCCCGCCAGGCTACCGCATGCAAGACATCTTTTTCAACTCACTACTTGATTTATTTGTCTATCGGCTTTAACGTCTTGTGCATGCTTCTCACACCGATGGTCCGCAACCACCCGATTCCCGCACTCGCCGTCATCTGCCTCGGCGTCTTCGTCATCAGCGTCGACGCCACCATCGTCAACGTCGCGCTCCCCACGTTGTCGCGCGAACTCGGCGCCGACACCGCCCAGCTGCAGTGGATCGTCGACGCCTACACCCTGGTGATGTCCGGCCTGCTGCTATCCGCCGGCAGCCTGTCCGACCGTTACGGCCGCAGGGGGTGGCTCAACTCCGGGCTTGCCCTGTTCGCGCTCACCTCCGCCGTTGCGGCGCAGGTCAATTCGGCCGACGCGCTGATCGCGGCCCGCGCGGCCATGGGCGTGGGCGCCGCGGTGATCTTCCCGACCACGCTGGGGCTGATCACCAACATCTTCACCGACGCGGCGGCACGCGCCAAGGCGATCGGGCTGTGGGCGGCGATGGTGGGCGTCGGGGTGGCCGTGGGACCGATCAGCGGCGGCTGGCTGCTCGAACACTTCTGGTGGGGCTCGATCTTCATGGTGAACATTCCCATTGCCGCACTGGCCATCATCGGCGGCTTCATCTTCGTCCCTACCTCACGTGACCCGGCCGCGCCGCGCGTCGACGTCCCCGGCCTCGTCCTGTCGGCGGCCGGCATCACAACGCTGGTCTACACGGTCATCCAGGCGCCCACCTGGGGATGGACCGACGGTCGGACCGCGACCGGATTCGCCCTGGCGGCAACCCTTCTCGCCACGTTCGCGATCTGGGAACGGCGCACCACCCATCCCATGCTCGACGTATCGGTGTTCGTCAACCGCCGGTTCTCCGGCGGCAGCCTGGCCGTGACCGCCGGCTTCCTCACCTTGTTCGGGTTCATCTTCGTCATCACCCAATACTTCCAATTCATCAAGGACTACACGGCGTTTCAGAGTGGCGTCCGGCTGCTTCCGGTCGCCGTCTCGATCGCGCTGGCCAGCATCCTGGGGCCCCGGCTGGTGGAACGGATCGGCACCACGGCCGTCGTCGCCGCCGGCCTGACCGTGTTCGCCGCCGGTCTGGCGTGGGCGTCGACGGCGGATGCCGCCACACCCTACGACCAGATCGCCATCCAGATGCTGCTGCTCGGCGGCGGCCTCGGCCTGACCGTTTCACCGGCCACCGAGGCGATCATGGGATCACTGTCCGCCGACAAGGCCGGCGTCGGCTCGGCCGTCAACGACACCACGCGCGAACTCGGCGGCACCCTGGGCGTCGCCATCGCCGGCAGCATCTTCGCGTCGGTGTACTCGGGACACCTCGGGGCGGCCGCGTTGCCGGGATTGCCCGCCGAGCCCATGCGGCATTCGATGGCATTGGCGCACAGTGTGATTCAGCAACTGCCCGCACCGCAGGCCGGTTACGTCCGCGGTGTCGTCGATCGCGCGTTCCTGGACGGCCTGCAGGTGAGCTCGCTGGTCTGCGCGGGCATCGCGTTGGGCGCCGCAATCGTCGTCGGCTGGCTGCTGCCGGCGCGTCAAACCGAAAGGGAAGTCTCATGACCGACAGCACCTATGTTCTCGGCCACGCCGACGTGGAGGTGCGGCGGCTCCTCCTGCAGGGTCGGCTGTACAACCACCACACCGAGCACGCGCTGCGGCTCGCCGGGCTGCGTCCGGGCATGCGGGTGCTCGATATCGGGTGCGGGCCCGGTGACGTGTCGTTCGTCGCCGCCCGGCTGGTCGGCCCGACGGGAAGTGTCCTCGGGGTGGACGCCGCGCCCGCGATGGTCGAGCTCGCCCGCACCCGTGCCGCCGAACAAGGCTTGGGCACAGTACAATTCACCCAGGCTGTGGTCGACTCGCTCGCGCTGGACGAACCGGTGGACGCGGTCATCGGCCGGCTGATCCTGATGCACCTGCCCGACCCGGCCGCCACGCTGCGGTACCTGCGCTCGCAGGTACGCCCCGGCGGCGTCCTCGCGTTCTCCGAGAACGACATCACCGCGACGCGCACCATCCCGGGCATCCCGCTGTTCGGGCGGACGGTGGCGGGAATCGTGCGCGCCTTCGAGACCCTTGGGCTCAGTGCACAATTCGGCACGACGTTGCATGCCGTCTTCGCCGACGCCGGCCTCGGCACGCCTCAGCTGACCCAGAGCACACCCATCGGAACCGCCGCGGACACCGACATCCTGGCCTATGCCGCGGAAGTCTGGCGGCTGGTCTCCCCCGTCGCCGAACAGGGCGGCTTCGCCATCGACGAGCTTGCCGACATCGACGACTTCGTCCCGTTGTTGCGCGAACAGGTCGCGGCGGCCGACGCCCTGGTCGCCATGCCTCCGCTGATCACCGCATGGACGAAGGTGGACAAATGAACGACACGATCGCCGGCCAGTACTCGACCGGGCTGTCGCGGCGCAACATCGAGAACGCCCTGGCCGCCGCCGGCAAGGATCTCGACCACCTGGAGCCCGCGGACCTGGGGCTGCTGGAGGACTTTCACACCATGGGTCGCTTCGCCACCGGCCAACTGGTGGACCTGGCCGGCATCACCGGCGAAAGCCGGGTGCTCGACGCGGGCAGCGGGATCGGCGGCACCGCCCGCTACGTCGCCGACCGGTGCGGCTGCGCGGTGACCGCCGTGGACCTCACCGACGAGTACTGCGACACGCACCGCTGGCTCAACCGGCTTGTCGGGCTGGGTGATTCGATCACCGTCACGCAGGGTGACGTCACCGCATTGCCCTTCCCGCCCGGCGCGTTCGACGTCGTCGTCAGTCAGCACGTTCAGATGAACGTGGCCGACAAGGCGCGTCTGTACCGTGAAGCCCGCCGCGTACTCACCGCGGGTGGCCGGCTTGCCATGTGGGACTTGACCATTGGTGATGGCCGCGCGCTCGACTTCCCACTGCCCTGGGCCGGCACACCCGCCAACAGCCATCTGGTGACCCCCGAGGAGCTGCGGGCCCTCGTCGCTTCCGCGGGGTTCACGGTCGAGCGCTGGAACGATCTCACCGAGCAGGCGGCCGAGTTCATGCGGGCATTGCTGGCCCAGCCCGCCAACCCGCTGGGGCTGCATGCGTTCGTCAGCGATTTCGGCCGGAAGGTCGGCAACCTGACCGCCGCGCTGGCGGACGGGCGCCTTCGCGCCATCCAGGGGGTCGCCGCGGCCGCGGACAGGTGAGCGCTTGGCGACAGACATAGCGGCATGGTGGAGTGGGTATCGGTTTAACCAGCCCCCGACACCAGGAAGCGAGGACCGCCGGTGAGCTCACCCCTGGGTCTGCCAGAGAAAGTGCGTGCCTGCCTGTTCGACCTCGACGGAGTGCTCACCGACACCGCCAGTGTGCACACCAAAGCCTGGAAGGCCATGTTCGACGCGTACCTGTCCGACCGGGCCAAGCGCACCGGCGGCGAGTTCGTTCCCTTCGACGCGGCCGCCGACTATCGCGAATACGTCGACGGCAAGAAGCGCGAGGACGGGGTCCGCTCGTTCCTGGAAAGCCGCGACATCCACCTGCCCGACGGCAGCCCCGACGACGCGGGAGACGCCGAGACGATCTACGGCCTGGGCAATCGCAAGAACGACATGTTCCAGAAGGTCTTGAAGGAGGACGGCGTCGAGGTGTTCGACGGGTCGCGGCGCTACCTCGAGGCGGTGTCGGCCGCGGGATTGGGGATCGCGGTGGTGTCGTCGAGCGCGAACACCCGCGACGTCCTGAAGATCACCGGCCTGGAGCGGTTCGTGCAGCAGCGGGTGGACGGCATCACCCTGCGCGACGAACACATCGCCGGCAAACCGGCCCCCGACTCCTACCTGCGCGGGGCGCAGCTGCTCGACGTCCCCGCCGACGCGGCGGCGGTGTTCGAGGACGCGATCTCGGGCGTGCAGGCCGGCCATGCCGGTAACTTCGGCTATGTGGTGGGCGTCGACCGGGTGGGCCAGGCCGAGGACTTACGCAGCAACGGCGCCGACGTGGTGGTCACCGATCTCGCCGAGTTGCTGCAGTCATGATCACCGACGAATCGTTCCCCGTTGACCCATGGCACGTCCGCGAGACCCAGCTCGACCTCAATCTGCTGGCCCAGTCCGAATCCCTGTTCACCCTGTCCAACGGGCACATCGGGCTGCGCGGCAACCTCGACGAGGGTGAGCCGTACGGCCTGCCGGGCACCTACCTGAACTCCTTCTACGAGATCCGGCCGCTGCCCTACGCCGAGGCCGGTTACGGCTATCCGGAGGCGGGCCAGACGCTGGTCGACGTCACCAACGGCAAGATCATCCGGCTGCTGGTCGAGGACGAGCCGTTCGACGTCCGCTACGGCGAATTGATCTCGCACGAGCGGGATCTGGACCTGCGCGCCGGGACGCTGACCCGCAGCGCGCACTGGCGCTCACCGGCGGGCAAACAGGTCAAGGTGGTGTCCACCCGGCTGGTGTCCCTGGCGCAGCGCGGCGTCGCCGCCATCGAGTACTGCGTCGAAGCGGTCGGTGACTTCGTCCGCGTCACGGTGCAGTCCGAGCTGGTCACCAACGAGGACCAGCCGCAGACCTCCGGCGACCCGCGGGTGTCGGCCATCCTGGAGAACCCGCTCGAAGAGGTCGCTCACGAATACACCGACACCGGTGCGGTTCTCATGCACCGGACCCGCAGCAGTGCGCTGATGATGGCCGCCGGGATGGATCACGAGGTGGACGTTCCAGGGCGCGTCGAGGTCGGCACCGATGCGCGCGCCGATCTGGCGCGGACCACCGTGATCTGTGGGCTGCGCGAGGGACAGAAGCTGCGCATCGTCAAGTACCTGGCGTACGGCTGGTCGAGCATGCGCTCGCGTCCGGCGCTGCGCGATCAGGTCGCCGCCGCGCTGCACAGCGCCCGCTACACCGGCTGGCAGGGGTTGCTGGATTCACAACGCAAGTACCTGGACAGCTTCTGGGATTGCGCCGACGTCGAGGTTGAGGGCGACTCCGAATCCCAGCAGGCCGTGCGATTCGGGCTCTTCCACCTGCTGCAGGCCAGCGCCCGCGCCGAGCGACGCGCGATCGCGGCCAAGGGGCTCACCGGAACCGGCTACGACGGCCACGCCTTCTGGGACACCGAGGGCTATGTGTTGCCGGTGCTCACCTACACCGCGCCGCACACGGTGGCCGACGCGCTGCGCTGGCGCGCCTCCACGCTGGATCTGGCCAAGGAGCGGGCGGCCGAACTGGGCCTCGAGGGTGCCGCCTTCCCGTGGCGGACCATCCGCGGGCAGGAGTGCTCGGCGTACTGGCCCGCGGGCACCGCTGCCTGGCACATCAACGCCGACATCGCGATGGCCTTCGAGCGCTACCGCATCGTCACCGGGGACAACGACCTGGAAGCCGAGTGCGGCCTGCAGGTGCTGGTCGAGACCGCCCGGCTGTGGGTCTCCCTCGGCCATCACGATCGGCACGGGGTCTGGCACCTCGACGGTGTCACCGGTCCCGACGAGTACACGGCGGTCGTGCGCGACAACGTCTTCACCAACCTGATGGCCGCGCACAATCTGCGCGTCGCCGCCGAAGCCTGCAACCGTCATCCCGACGTGGCCAAGGCGCTGGGGGTCACCACCGAGGAGGCGGCGTGCTGGCGCGATGCGGCCGACGCCGCAAACATCCCCTATGACGACGGCCTGGGCGTTCATCAGCAGTGCGAAGGGTTCACCACCCTGGCGGAATGGGATTTCCGGGAGAACCATGCTTACCCGTTGCTGCTGCACGACCCGTACGTGCGGCTCTACCCCGCACAGGTGATCAAGCAGGCCGACCTGGTGCTGGCCATGCACTGGCAGAGCCACGCGTTCACGCCCGAGGAGAAGGCCCGCAACGTCGACTATTACGAGCCGCGCATGGTGCGCGACTCGTCGCTGTCGGCCTGCACGCAGGCGGTGATGTGCGCCGAGGTCGGGCATTTGGAGCTGGCCCACGACTACGCGTACGAGGCCGCCCTGATCGATCTGCGCGATCTGCACCACAACACCCGCGACGGTCTGCACATGGCCTCGCTCGCCGGCGCCTGGACCGCGCTGGTGGCCGGCTTCGGCGGCCTGCGCGACGACGAGGGCATGCTGTCGCTGGATCCTCAACTGCCCGATGGCATTTCGCGGCTACGGTTCCGGTTGCGGTGGCGAGACTTCCGGGTCACCGTCGACGTCAACCACGACGACGTCACCTACACACTGCGCGACGGGCCCGGCGGCGAGCTGACCATTCGGCACGCCGGGGACGAGCTCGAGCTGAGCACCGACGCCGCCACGACGGTCGAGGTGCGTCCCCGCAAGCCACTGCTGCCGCCGCCGCACCAGCCGCCCGGCCGCGAGCCCATGCACCGGCGGGTGCTGTCCCGGGGTCACTGAGTATCGGCGGGCCCGAGAATCCGCTGCACCTCGGCACCGGTGGCCTGGCGTATTTCGGCATCCGTCAGCTCTTCGATTCCGGTGGCGGAGCGCAGGATTGGCGCGAACAGCCGCCAACCGAATTGCAGGGCAAGGGCATTGGCGACCGCGAGCCGGGCCTTGACGTCGTCGTCGTACAGCGGCCGTACCCCGTCGAGCAGCGTCGCGATGTTGGGAAAGCGCTTCTGTAGCTGGCCCGCCGGATAGCCGTCGAGGACGGTGCGGGCCATCACCCGCATCTGCCGGTCCAGGGACTTCTCCAGCACCGCGGGGGGCGTATCGGTGCCCAGCAGCATGCTGAGGTTGGCCCCCAGGTGATCGAGGACGGCGCCGACCAGTTGCTCCTTGGTGCCGAAGTGCCGGAACACCAGGCCGTGGTTGACGTTGGATCGCGCGGCGATGTCGCGGATGGACGTCGCGGCCGGGCCGCGCTCGGCGAACAGGTCGGTGGCGGCCTCCAGGATCGCCGCGGCCACTTCCGCGCGGCCGGTCGGCGTTTTCTCGCGGCCCCTTGCGGAAGTTGTAGTCACGTGACTACAGTACCAAATGTAGTCAGTTGACTACACCGGTTTTTGACTCGAGGAAGACGAAAATGACAGGTCAGGTAACCGTCACCAAGCTGGGAAGCCGCATCGGTGCCCGGGTGGACGGGGTTCGCCTCGGCGGCGACCTCGGCCAGGACGCGGTCGAGAAGATCCGCGGGGCGCTGTTGACCCACAAGGTGATCTTCTTCCGTCACCAGCACCACCTCGACGACGAGCAGCAGCTCGCGTTTGCCAGTCTGTTGGGCACACCCGTCGGCCACCCGGCCGCCTCGGCCCTGGCGGCCAGGAACATGCCGGTGATCACCCCGATCGACTCCGAGTACGGCAAGGCGAACCGCTGGCACACCGACGTGACGTTCGCCGCGAACTATCCGGCGGCGTCGATCCTGCGCGCGGTCACCCTGCCGAGCTATGGCGGCTCGACGCTGTGGGCCTCGACCGTGGCGGCGTACGAGTATCTGCCCGCGCCGCTCAAAGCCCTGGTGGAAAGTCTGTGGGCGCTGCACACCAACCGCTACGACTACGTGACCACCGAAGCGGCGTTGTCGATGAGCGACGCCCAGCGGGCGTTCCGCCAGGCGTTCGAAAAGCCGGACTTCCGCACCGAGCATCCCGTGGTGCGGGTGCACCCGGAGACCGGGGAACGCACCCTGCTGGCCGGTGATTTCGTGCGCGGCTTCGTCGGCCTGGACGGTCACGAGTCAAGCGTGCTGCTGGAACTGCTGCAGCGACGAATCACACTGCCGGAGAACACCATTCGCTGGAACTGGGCACACGGCGACGTCGCGATGTGGGACAACCGCGCGACCCAGCACCGCGCGATCGACGACTACGACGACCAGCCGCGGCTGATGCACCGCATCACCTTGATGGGCGACGTGCCGGTCAACGTGCGCGGCGAGCGCAGCCGGGTGGTCAGTGGCGCACCGCTGCAGGTGCTCGCAAGCTGACTCAGCCCGCCGCGCTCGCGATCGTCACGCGAGCTAGCCGGCGTCGGCGGTGGAGCTTATGTGATTGCTCGGCAACCAGCGCAGCGCGCCGGGCGCCTCGGCCGGGACGACGGGCGCCTTCGGCGGGATCGGCAGCAGCCGGCGATACGGCTCGCCCTGCACCGGGCGCTCGTCATTCTCGCCAACGTTCGGCCACAACGATGCGGCCCGCTCGGCCTGGGCGGTAATTGACAACGAGGGGTTGACGCCCAGGTTCGCCGAGATGGCCGCGCCGTCCACCACGAACAGCGTCGGGTAGCCGTAAACCCGGTGATACGGGTCGATCACCCCGTGGTCGGCGTTGTCGCCGATCACCGCACCGCCGAGGAAGTGCGCGGTCAGCGGGATGTTGAACAGCTCCCCCCAGGTGCCACCCGCGACGCCGTCGATCTTGTCGGCGATGCGGCGGGTGACGTCGTTGCCGACCGGAATCCAGGTCGGGTTGGGCTCGCCGTGTCCCTGCTTGCTGGTGTACCAGCGGATGCCCAGCTTGCCGCGTTTGGTGTAGGTGGTGATCGAGTTGTCCAGGTGCTGCATCACCAGGGCGATCATGGTCCGTTCGCTCCACTGGCGGGGATTGAGCAGTCGCAGCGTGCCGCGCGGATCCTCGCGCGCGGCCTCGATCAGCTGCTTCCAGCGGGGCACGTCGGTGCCTTCCGGGCCGTGACCGTCGGTCATCAGAGTCTGCAGCAGCCCCATCGCGTTGGAGCCCTTGCCGTAGCGGACGGGTTCGATGTGGGTGTCCGATGTCGGGTGGATCGATGACGTGATCGCCACCCCGTGCGTCAGGTCGAGGTTCGGGTCGACCTCGAGTTTCCCGGCGCCGACGATCGACTCGGAGTTGGTGCGGGTGAGCATGCCCAGGCGCTTGGACAGCCGGGGCAGTCGGCCCTGATCGCGCATGTTGAACAGCAGATGCTGGGTGCCCCAGGTTCCCGCGGCCAGGACCACATGCTTCGCCGTGTAGGTGCGCCGGTCGCGGCGCAGCCAACTGCCGGTGCGCACGGTGCGAACCTCCCACAGCCCGTCCGGACGGTGCTCGAAACGCTTCACCGTCGTCATCGGAATCACCTGTGCGCCGGCCGATTCCGCGAGAGCGAGGTAGTTCTTCAGCAGGGTGTTCTTGGCGCCGTACCGGCAGCCGGTCATGCAGGCTCCACATTCGAGGCATCCGGTGCGCTCCGGCCCAGCGCCCCCGAAGTACGGGTCCGGCACGGTCTTGCCCGGGGCCTTGGTGCCGTCGGGACCGAAGAACACGCCGACCGGCGTCGGCACGAACGTGTCGCCGCAGCCCATCTCGTCGGCGACCTGTTTGACGATGCGATCGGCGTCGGTGAAGGTCGGGTTCTCCACTACGCCGAGCATCCGCTTGGCCTGCTCGTAGTGCGGCATCAGCTCGTCGCGCCAGTCGGTGATGTGCTTCCACTGCGGGTCGTTGAAGAACGGATCGGGCGGCACGTACAGCGTGTTGGCGTAATTCAGCGAGCCGCCGCCCACCCCGGCGCCGGCCAGGATCAACACGTTCTTCAGCGGGTGGATGCGCTGGATCCCGTAGCAACCCAACCGCGGCGCCCACAAGAACTTACGCAGATCCCAGGACGTCTCGGCGAAATCCTCGTCGGCGAACCGGCGGCCGGCCTCCAATACGCCGACGCGGTAGCCCTTTTCAGTCAGCCGCAACGCGCTGACGCTCCCCCCGAAACCCGAACCGATGATCAGTACGTCGTAATCCGGCTTCATCGCACCAGTATGGCCTTACCGGCGGGTAATAAACCAACACCCCTACCGCCTGGCTGACGTCCACCTGCCCTGCCGGCGTGTCCCCCGCAAGCGGGCGGTGCCCCCAGCTCGGCGGCGAGAAATCAGCTCCCGACGGTCAGGCCGACCTTCTGGAACTCCTTGAGGTCGCAATAGCCGGCCTTGGCCATCGACCGGCGCAGCCCACCGACCAGGTTGAGGCTGCCGAACGGGTCATCGGACGGCCCGTTGAGCACCTGCTGCAGCGGCGGGCGCTCACCGACGGCGATCTGCAGCAGCGCCCCGCGCGGCAGCGACGGGTGCGCCGCGGCGGCCGGCCAGAACCATCCCTCGCCCAGGGCCTCGGCGGACTCGGCGAGCGGCGTGCCCAGCACCACCGCGTCCGCGCCGCAGGCGATCGCCTTCGCCAGCTCGCCCGAGGTGTGGACATCGCCGTCGGCCAGCACGTGCACGTAGCGGCCGCCGGTCTCGTCGAGGTACTCGCGCCGCGCGGCGGCGGCGTCGGCGATCGCGGTGGCCATCGGCACGCTGATGCCCAAGACCTCGTCGCTTGTGGTCACCCCGCGGGTCGCGCCGTAACCGACGATGACGCCGGCGGCGCCGGTGCGCATCAGGTGCAGCGCGGTGCGGTGGTCCTGCACGCCGCCGGCGACCACCGGCACGTCGAGCTCGGAGATGAAGGTCTTGAGGTTCAGCGGTTCACCGTCGCTGGCCACCCGCTCGGCCGAGACGATGGTGCCCTGGATGACCAGCAGGTCGATGCCGGCCTGCACCAGCACCGGCGTCAACGCCTGGGCGTTCTGCGGGCTGACCCGGACCGCGGTGGTGACCCCGGCCTCCCGGATCCGGGCGACCGCGGAGCCCAGCAGGTCGGGGTTCAGCGGCGCCGCGTGAAATTCCTGCAGCAGCCGGATCGCCGCCGAGGGCTCGGGCTCCTTGCTGGCCGCCTCGACGAGCTGTGCGATCTTGGCCTCGACGTCGGCGTGCCGCCCAATCAGCCCCTCGCCGTTGAGCACCCCCAGGCCGCCGAGCTTGCCGAGCTCGATCGCGAACTCCGGGGACACCAGCGCATCGGTGGGATGGGCCAGCACCGGGATCTCGAACCGGTAGGCGTCCAACTGCCAGGCGGTCGACACGTCCTGCGACGAGCGGGTGCGCCGGGAGGCCACGATGCTGACTTCGCTCAGTTCATAGCTGCGACGGGCGACGCGGCCCATCCCGATCTCGACCATCTGGGCCTCAGCGTGCGTAGTAGTTGGGGGCTTCGACCGTCATCGCGACGTCGTGCGGGTGGCTTTCCCTCAAGCCGGCCGCGGTGATCCGGACGAACTGCGCCTGGTGGAGCGCCTCGATGGTCGGCGAGCCGGTGTAGCCCATCGCGGCGCGCAGACCGCCGGTCAGCTGGTGGATCACCGAGGAGAGCGGCCCGCGGAAGGGCACCCGGCCCTCGATGCCCTCCGGCACCAACTTGTCCTCGCTCAAAGCGTCGTCGGCGAAGTAGCGGTCCTTGGAGTACGACTTGCCGCCACCGCCGCCGGAACCCCGGCCGGCCATGGCTCCCAGCGATCCCATCCCGCGGTAGCTCTTGAACTGCTTGCCGTTGACGAAGATCAGCTCGCCGGGGGCCTCGGCGGTGCCGGCCAGCAGCGAGCCGAGCATGGCTGTCGACGCGCCGGCGGCCAGCGCCTTGGCGATGTCGCCGGAGTACTGCAGTCCGCCGTCGGCGATCACCGGGACGCCCGCCGGGCCACAGGCCGCGACCGCCTCCAGAATCGCCGTGATCTGTGGTGCGCCGACGCCGGCCACCACCCGGGTGGTGCAGATCGAGCCCGGCCCCACGCCCACTTTCACCGCGTCGGCCCCGGCGGCGACCAGGGCTGCGGCCGCCGAGCGGGTGGCGACGTTGCCGCCGATCACCTCGACCTTCTCGCCCACCTCGGCCTTGAGCTTGCCGACCATGTCGAGCACCAGCCGGTTGTGTGCGTGCGCGGTGTCCACGATCAGCACGTCCACCCCGGCGTCGACCAGCATCATCGCCCGGACCCAGGCGTCGCCCCCGACGCCGACGGCGGCCCCGACCAGCAGCCTGCCGTCGCTGTCCTTGGTGGCCAGCGGGTGTTGTTCGGTCTTGACGAAGTCCTTGACGGTGATCAGCCCGGTCAGCCGGCCGTGGCCGTCGACGATGGGCAGCTTCTCGATCTTGTGGCGCCGCAACAGTCCCAGCGCGGCGTCGGCGGACACGCCCTCCTGCGCGGTGATCAGCGGGGCCTTGGTCATCACCTCGGCGACCTTCTTGGTCTGGTCGACCTCGAACCGCATGTCGCGGTTGGTGATGATGCCGACCAGCGCGCCCGACTCGTCGACCACCGGCAGCCCGGAGATCCGGAACCGCGCGCACATCGCGTCGACCTGGGCCAGGGTGTTGTCCGGGCGGCAGGTGACCGGGTCGGTGACCATGCCGGCCTCCGAGCGTTTCACCATTTCGACCTGACCGGCCTGCTCGGCGACCGGCAGGTTGCGGTGCAGCACACCCATGCCGCCGGCCCGGGCCATCGCGATGGCCATCCGGGACTCGGTGACCGTGTCCATCGCCGAACTCACCAGGGGCACTTTGAGCCTGATCTTTCTGGTGAGCTGGCTGGAGGTGTCCGCGGTGGCGGGAACGACGTCGGAGGCCGCGGGCAGCAGCAACACGTCGTCGAACGTCAGGCCGAGCATGGCGATCTTGTGCGGGTTGTCGCCTCCGGTGGGCACCGGGTCATCCACCAGACCACCCACCCGCACATACGCACTGCCGACGAGGTCGGAGCTGTCTTCCAGGTGGGACGTGCCACGGGTCATCAGTGGGGCCCTCCATACGGTGCGGGGTGAGAGCCCCATCCTATCGGCTCGGTTTCGCCCGGTGACGATGCGCGCCGTGGCGGCGCGAGGAGAAACCCGACGCGCATCGCCCTGCTGGCGTTATCCCGGGCGGGCTGCGTAGGCTAGAGGGCGTGCGCGACCACCTCCCACCGGGTTTGCCGCCCGACCCATTCGCCGACGACCCCTGTGATCCGTCGGCGGCACTGGAAGCCGTCGAGCCGGGCCAGCCCCTGGATCAGCAGGAGCGGATGGCCGTCGAGGCCGACCTTGCCGATCTGGCCGTGTACGAAGCACTGCTGGCGCACAAGGGTATTCGCGGATTGGTGGTGTGCTGCGACGAATGTCAGCAGGATCACTACCACGACTGGGACATGCTGCGGGCCAACCTGCTGCAGCTGCTGATCGACGGCACGGTGCGTCCGCACGAGCCCGCCTATGACCCCGAGCCGGACGCCTACGTCACGTGGGATTACTGCCGGGGCTACGCCGACGCCTCGCTCAACGAAGCGACGTCGGACGCCGACGGTTTCCACCGCCGGCACTGATCACTTACTGATTCGGAGTCAGCGGCACCACCGGGGGTGGTGTCTGGCCGTGATGATGGTGCTTGCCCACTGAGGGAGTCGGCGACGCGCTCGCCGCCGGGCTGAGCGGCGCAGGCGGCGCCACCTTCGTCGGTGCGACCGAGGCGGCGGGCGGCTCCGCCGGAATCGCGGTGGCCGGCCCGGGTGACGCCGCCGGCGGCGACGCGACCGGCAGCGTCGCGTTCGGGTCGCGCGCATCGACCTTGGCGTTCAACAGCTTCAGCTGCTTCATCAGCTCTTGTTTGCTGGCCGGGTCGTCGATCGACTGCACCAGGCTGCTCACGTCCGTCAGCTGATTCTTGGCGTGGTCCCACTGACCCCGGTCGATCGATTCCTGCACCTTCGCCAGGTCGGCCTTGGCCGCCAGCATTTCCTGCTTCTCATGGACCTGGGGCTGGTCGAAGAACATCGCGTGCAACCCGTACAGGGTGCCGCCGGGCCGGGCCTCGACCACCATGGCGCCGAAACCACTGGCCACCAACAGCGCCGCGGCGACCGATCCGACCACGGTCAGGCCACGATGGCCGCGCCGGCGCTCGGCCAATCCGGTGCGCAACGCGTTGACGGCCTCTTCGGGCGTCACCAGCGCGCTGGCCGGGGGCCACCGCAGGTTGTCGCGCCAGTCCTCCAGCAGGATGGTGAGCACGTCGGCGTCGGGATTTTCGACCTCGACCGGGCGGCGCTGGGCGAGCGCATCGAGCAGCAGGTCGGTGCGGGCGAATTCATCCAGGGATTCAGGCACAGTCACCTGCCGCGATCATCTCGGACTTCAACCGCGACAGTGCGCGGTGCTGGGCAACTCGGACCGCCCCGGTGGTACTGCCGACCGCGACCGCGGTCTCCTCGGCGGACAACCCGACGACGACACGCAGGATCAGGATCTCGCGTTGCTTGGCCGGCAGGATCTCGAGCAGTTCGCTCATCCGGCTCACCGAATCCGCTTCGATTGCAAGCTGTTCGGGTCCCGCGTCGTTCGACCAACGGTCGGGAATCGTTTCTGTCGGGTAGGCGAGATCGCGTCCGGCGGCCCGGTGCGCATCGGCGACCTTGTGGGCCGCGATGCCGTACAAGAAGGCCAGGAAGGGACGTCCGCGATCGCGATAACGCGGCAGCGCCGTGATAGTCGCCAAGCACACCTCCTGTGCCACGTCATCGGCTGACAGGCCACCGCGATCGACTGTGCCGACACGCGCTCGGCAATATCGCACAACGATCGGACGGATGGTCTCCAGCACCTCCCTCAATGCGTTGTGGTCTCCGGTCACGGCCTTGGCGACCACAGCGTCGAGACGTTCCCCTGCTGGAATTGTCATCGACGGTGATATCTCCAACGTTACGAAGCGGACACATCGCGGGCCAACCGGGCTAACTTACGAAATGACAATAACGGGCAGAGGGCCGTTTCAAGCGGAACGCCACGTTCCACCGGCGCGCCGCACCTGGCCTGCGCAGACATCTCGGATTTCGTGCAGCTGATGTGTTGGGAATGAGACGCTTTCGATATCAATCAGCAAGCAGGCCAGCGCCCACCGAAGTGGAAGCAGCCCTAATTGGCCGGCGGTCTGCAACGCGGTGTCCGCGACCGCGCGGGCGCGGTCGAGATTGCCCGCGCAGCACAGCGCGGCGGCCAGCACCACCTCGCTCTTGACCCGGTGCCGCGGCGACGAGACGGCCATGGCCGCCGCCAGTTCCACCGCCTCGCCGGCATGACCGACGGCGACGTCGCCCTCGCCGCGGGCCATCGCGAGCTCGGCGGCCACCCACCGCCGGCGCACCGGCAACCGGTCGGGCAGCGCGGCTTCGGAGTTCGGCGACGCGAGCAGTGCGTCGGCGCGGGCGAGCAGCGTCGCCGCGGCCGCGAATCGCCCGACGCCCAACGCGTCGGCCGCCAGCCCGATGAGGGCGTCGGCGCTTGCTTCCGGGTCGCCGCCGGCCAGCGCCAGCGCGCGCCCATCCCAGCCTCGGGCCACGGTGTGCCAACCGAGTTGGCGCAGGAATGACCCCTGCGTGCTCATGCTCAACGACACCAGTCGCCCGGCCGGGGCGCTGCGCCGCAACACCGCGAGGTCGCGGTAGGCGGCGCCGTAGCGCCCCTGTCCCCCGGCCGCGACGGCGCGCAGCCACAGCTCTTCCGGCGTCGTCGCCGCGGGCAGTGGCCAGCTGCCGGGCCGGTCACCGAAGGCCGCGGCGGCCAACCGCCGCTCAATCAAGGAAGTGTGACGAGTTTCAATCACAATGATGTAGTAAACAGTTTGTGGTCTTCATGTTACCGAACCGTTAATCACTATAGCCCATGGATAAAATCTCCTTATCCCTCCTCCACGCGCTGAGCTGGGAAATCTCGTTTCGGTCAACTCCCTGGTAGCACGCCATAGGTTTCGCAATTTCAATCGAGATGAACGCAAAGTTAATTTTGCTCAGACGCGAACATACTTTGCCGGTCTAACTGGCTATTGACGGAAATTCACCGTCGCCCCTAACGTCTACGCATGACGGGTAGTCATCGGTGACTCCACTCCACTTAATTTAAGTTGCACCCAATCGCGTTCACGAACCTGACCTCGAGCGGGCGGTGCAGAGAGGGAACGAACCAATGCCACAGCCGGAGCAGCTACCTGGACCCAACGCCGACATCTGGAATTGGCAATTGCAGGGCTTGTGCCGCGGCGTTGACTCATCGATGTTCTTCCACCCCGACGGCGAGCGTGGCCGGGCCCGCATGCAACGCGAGCAGCGCGCGAAAGAGATGTGCCGGCAGTGCCCGGTCATCCAGGAGTGCCGCTCGCACGCCCTCGAAGTCGGTGAGCCGTACGGGGTTTGGGGCGGTCTGTCGGAGTCCGAGCGCGATCTGTTGCTCAAGGGCGACATCGGCCGCGGGCGCACCATCCGCCGCTCGGCCTAAACGCCCGTTTGGACTCACCCCCGTCGGGGGTGAACGATCCACGGTGCCAATCCGTGTCCTAGTCATGGACTAGGCCGTCCGGGTCGCGGTCCCAGTCGACGCGGCGTCGAGCCCGTTGCGTCACGCCGGCTCTCGCATAGACCGGAGGGACGCCGTGGCGAATCGGTGGCAGCTTCTCGAAAAACGGATCCGCACTGCCGGGCTGGCGGTGCGGACAACATTGGGACAACAAGCGTGGCTGGATCGACCTAGCTACCGGCTCGAGCACGCGTTGACCTTCGTGTTCGCGGCCATGGGCCGCAACCGCGATCGAGTCAGCAACGCATTGCACGGCACCTGGCTCGGTCACCCCGTGCACCCGGCGTTGACGTCGGTGCCGACCGGCGCGGTGACGACGGCGCTCGTCATGGACGCGGCCGGCGCACTGCCCGGGAGTGCCGCCCGGCTGCGGGACGGGTCGAGATTTGCGTTGGGTGTCGCACTCGCGGGAAGCGTCGGCGCCGCTGCGACCGGTGTGACGGACTGGCAGCACACGCACGAGCAGTCGCGCCGGATCGGCCTGGTCCACGGCGCGCTGAACGCGCTCGCAACCGCGCTGTATGCGGCGTCGTGGTGGGATCGCCGCCGCGGCCGCCACCGGCGCGGGATGGCGACCAGCGCGCTGGGCTATGGCCTCACCCTCGGCAGCGGCTACCTCGGCGGGGCCTTGGTGTTCGGGGCGGGCACCGGCGTGGATCGGTCCGGCGCCTTATTGCGCAGTGACCGCTGGATGCCGGTGCTGCCCGCAACCGCGCTGGATGGCCAGCCGCAACGGGTCACGGCCGACGGAATCGGCGTGGTTCTGTATCGACACGACGGCCGGGTTATCGCGGTCGGTGAGCACTGTCCCCACCTCGGCGCACCGATGAGGGACGGGTGGATCGACCGCGGTCGAATCGTATGTCCTTGGCACGGTTCCAGATTCGCGTGCGGATCGGGCGAGGTGCTGCGCGGACCGGCCACCGCGGCGCTGACAAATTACCCGGTTCGGATTCGCGACGGGCTCGTCGAAGTGCACGGGGTGACGAAATGAACGCCTATGAGGTGCTTTTCGAGCACCACACCGTCTTGCGCAACCTCTGCGCGAAGGTCACCGATATACCGGCGGACAGCGATGCGCGCCAAGACGCGCTGGCCGAATTGCTGGTTGAACTAGACATCCACATGCGCATCGAGGACGACTTGTTCTACCCGGCGATATCGGAGGCCAGCAGGTTGGTCGCCATCGCCCATGCGGAGCACAGACAGGTTTGGGATCAGCTGGCGGTGCTACTGCGCACGTCGCCCGCGGCGCCGGAATACGCCGACGAGTGGCAGTCGTTCGTGACGGTGTTGGACGCGCACGCCAGCGAAGAGGAGCGCGACTTATGCCCGCCCCCAATTGATTTGAGCGCCGACATGCTCGACGCGCTGGGAAGCCGAATGGTCGAGCGGATGGATCAGTTACATCAGTCCCCCATCAACAAGTTCCGCGTCCGCGGCCGCAAGACGTTCCTGAGTCTCCTCGGGACATAGGCGCGGCGGGGCGGTGCGCAAGCCCGCCGAGTAGATCGCAGTTTCGGCCCGGGCCAATGTGGGTAGGCACCGCAAATGAACAAGGCCGCATGCTTTGCGGTCGCGGCGCTGACCGCGGCCGTCGCCCCGCTAGCCGCATGCTCGAACCAGCAAAGCAGCCAGCCCAACACCTCGCCGCTAACCAGCTCGACTCCCGGCGCGGAGCGGCTGACCACCCAGCTGAAGACCGCCGACGGCAGCCCCGTCGCCAATGCCACCTTCGAGTTCGCCAACGGCTACGCGACGGTGACCGTTGAGGCCGGCCCCAACCAGGTGCTCAGCCCCGGCTTCCACGGGCTGCAGATCCACGCGGTGGGCAAGTGCGAGGCCAATTCGGCCGCGCCGAGCGGGGGCTCGACCGGGGACTTCGACTCCGCCGGCAGCGTCTACCAGGCGGCCGATCACACCAGCTACCCGGCCAGCGGCGACCTGACCGCCCTGCAAGTGCGCTCCGACGGCTCAGCGAAACTGGTCACCACCAGCAATGCGTTCACCTCCGCCGACCTGAGGAACAGCTCGGGCACCGCGCTGATCATCCACCAGACCGCGGACAACCTGGGCACCACCGCCCCCACCGGCGAATCGGGCAAGCGGCTGGCCTGCGGTGTGATCGCCGCGTCGTCCGCCACGACGACCTCGTCGACCACCAGCGTCACGACGAGTACCACCACCACCGTGGTGCCACCGGCATCCACCAGCACGAGCACCAGCACCGTCACCGTCACCAGCACCCCGAGCCTGACGACGTCGATGCCGACCACGACCGTGACGACGCCGCCCAACTATCCGCCCGGGCGCTGACGCTCAAGCCACCATGAAAGGGAACACCCCCGATCCGCAAGGGAACGGGGGTGTTTCGCGTCGAGAACTCCGCTCAGTCCTGGTCCGCAAGGATGGCGGTGGCCTGAATCTCGACGCGCATTTCCGGACTCGCCAAAGCGGCGACGCCGATGCATGTCCACAAGGGCGCGCGGTCGCCCATGCGCCGGCGGAACTGTTCGACCATGGTGTCCAGGTGCTCGCGCCCGATCTGGCCGTCCGCGTCCGGCAGGTGATAGGAGTGCACGTGCACTACGTCGCGCCAGGAGGCTCCGGCCGTCGCCAATGTCCGTTCGACGTTGTCGAAGGCCGCAACGACCTGGTCCCGAACCGACTCGCTATAGCGCCAGTGCTCGTCCCAACCGCCTTGACCGGCGGTCTCTACCCGGTCCCCGTACCGCACGACTTGTGAATAGTGGAATTTCCGCAGCTGATGGTCGCCATAGCCGGGAGTGACAGAGAATATCGGCGTACCCATGTGTGCCATCTTCGTCGCCGGCAATCAAACGCGCGCGCGGCCAGCGGCCTTTAAGGTGCTGGCATGCAGACACTGCTGTTCACGCTCGGGCTGGTCCTGTTCTTGCTCGGACTGCTGACCGGGTTCGCCGTCGCCGCGCTCAAGAACCCGCGCATGGGGCTGTCGAGTCACCTCGAAGCCGTCCTCAACGGCATGTTCCTCGTGCTGCTCGGCCTGCTCTGGCCGCACATCCACCTGCCCCACGCGTGGGGAGTCACGGCAGCGGTGCTGATCGTGTACGCCGCCTACACGAACTGGCTGGCAACCCTGCTCGCGGCGGCATGGGGCGCCGGCCGCAAACTCGCGCCGATCGCGGCGGGCGACCACGAGGCCTCAGCGCCACAGGAGTGGATCGTCAGCTTTCTGTTGCTGTCGCTCGCAGTGGCGTCAATCGCCGGCGTGATCATCGTGATCATCGGGCTATGACACCCCACTAGACGGCGTGCACGTCGGGCGTGCGGACATGCTCCGGACGGAAACCGCGCCCGACGAAGATCGGCGGAATCGCCTGCAGCGGGCCCCATCCCACGATCTTCGGGACGCGGATCGGGGACAGGTCACCGCTCAGATTGGGCGCGATCGCCCTGTCCTGCATCAACACCTGAAAAGCCTGGACGATCAGGGTGGGCAGCTCGCGCCGCCGCTGCACCTTCGCGAGATCGTTGTCGGTCAGGCGGTTGTCGCGCAGCGGGGCGCACAAGGTGTTGGCCGCGGCCACCGCATCGGCGACGGCGAGGTTGATGCCGACCCCGCCGGCCGGTGACATGGCATGCGCGGCATCGCCGATGCACAGCAGGCCCGTACGCCACCACGTCTCGAGCCGGTCCACCCGCACGTCGAGTTGGCTGGTGTCGTCCCACGAGCTCAGGTCATCGACGTGCTCGCGCAGCCGCGGCTGCGCGGACACGATCCGCGCCTTGAACTCCTCCAGCGATCCGTCGCGGGGGTTTGATCCCTTCGGCATCAGGTAGGCGATCTGCCAGTAATCGCCCCGATAGATCATGGCCATCATCAGGCCCTTGCGCAGCACCCCGAACAGTTCCTGAGGGTCGCCGGGGCGCCATTTCAGCCGGAACCACAGCACGTCCATCGGCGAGTGCGCCGCGGCGATCTGCAGCCCCGCCGCCGCGCGCACCGCGGACTTGCGCCCGTCGGCGGCTATCACCAGCTCGGCGCGCACCTCCAGATCCGGGGTGCGCACCCCGGCCACGCGATCGCCATCGAAGACAAGCCCGGTGACTTCGGCGTTGCGGACCAGGGTGAATTCCGGGTAGGCGGACGCCTTTTCAGCGATGAAATCGAGAAAATCCCACTGCGGCATCATCGCGATATAGGGCTGCTTGAAGCCGAGCCATTTGAGCACCGTGAAGTTGCCGAAGGTGCGAATCGAGCCGTCGGTGTCGAAGGCGACGCGGTCGATCTTGGTGTGCGGCAACCGCAGGAACTCGTCGATGAACCCCAGCTCGTCCATGATCCGCAGGGTGGTCGGGTGCACGGTGTCGCCGCGGAAGTCGCGCAGGAAGTCGTTGTGCTTTTCCAGGACGACGACCCGGATTCCGGCCCGGGCGAGCAGGAGGGCGTGCACCATGCCCGCCGGCCCGCCGCCGGCGACGCACACCTGGGTCTCCATCACTTGCGTCATGGTCGCGACTCCTCATGGAGTATGGAATACAATTGCAGGCTACATCAAGTAACGTATCACAGTGGTGGAGGGGGCGGTATGGCTCGACAGGTGTCGACGCCACAGGTGGTCGAGGCCGCACTGCGCGCCGCGGAAAAGCTGGGTAAGGACGTGGCCGACGTTTCCGTCGACAGGATCGCCGCCGAGGCCGGCATCTCGCGAAGCACCCTGTTGCGACGCTTCGGCGGCTCACGCACCGCATTGAACGACGCCATCCGCGCCGCCGGGGTCGACCCCGGCGGGCTTCCCCCTGTGCGCACCCGTGCCGTAGCCGCCGCCGCATCGCTGATCGGCGAATCCGGCCTTGCCGCAGCGACATTGGAAGCCGTTGCCGCCCGGGCACATTGCTCGGTCTACAGCCTGCACGCGGTGTTCGGCGGGCGCGATGAGTTGATGCGAGCGGTCTTCGAGCAGCACAGCCCGGTTCGCGACATCGAGGAATACCTCGCGGGTGCCGACGGTGAGCTGCCCGAAACGGTGCGGGGGTTCTACCGGACCGTGGCGAACGCGCTGGGCCGCGAACCCCGCGTCGCCCCAGCGATATTCGCCGAGGCCTTCGCGCGGCCGACAAGTCCCGCCGTGCAATCGCTGGCGGCCTACGGCGCCCCGCGCATGCTCGGCGTGCTCGGTCGTTGGTTCGCAGCCGAGATCCGAGCCGGACGCATCCGCGAGTTGCCCATGCCGCTACTGGCCCAGCTACTTTTGGGACCCATCATGATCCACCTGCTGACCCGACCGGTCTTGCCGAATGTCATCGCGTGGCCACTGCCCGAAATCGACACCGTCACAGATGTTTTCGCCGACGCGTTCGTGCGCGCCGTCGCGACGTAATTTCCCCTGGATCAGCTCGCGCCCGCCGCGATCACCTCGTCCACCTCGACGGCCCGGGCGGCCATCTCGGCGTGTGCCTGGTCCAGCGCGGCGGCCTGATCCTCATCGGCCTTCATCAACGCCTCGATGTCGGAGCCGGCCATGTCGAGCACACCCATGTCCCTGAAGGCCCCCTGCACCTTGTCGCCCCACAACCCGATGTCCTTGACGATCGGCACGATCCTGCTGAACAGGTGCGAGCGGAACTGAATCATCAGCGGCGACGTGTCGACCCACTCGGCACAGGCTTTCACGTCCATACCGAGGGTCTCGAAGACCTCCTCACCGCGGAACCGGTCGCGCATCAGGTAACAGGCGTCCACGACGAACTCTTCACGCTCGTCCCGCTCGGCCTCGGTCAGTGCGGAGTAGTAGTCCTTCAGCGAGATTCGGCCAAAGGCGACATGCCTGGCCTCGTCCTGCATGACATAGGCCAGCACGGACTTGGCCAGTGAGCCCGGCGCCGACATGTCACGCAGTACCCCGAAGGCGGCGAGCGCGAGCCCTTCGATGAGGACCTGCATGCCCAGGTAGGGCATGTCCCAGCGCGAGTCGCGCAGGGTGTCGTCGAGCAGTGCGGTCAGGTGCTTGTTGATCGGGTAGACCACGTCGACCTTGTCCTGCAGGAACCGCGAGAACGCCTCGACGTGCCGGGCCTCGTCCATGGTCTGGGTGGCCGCGTAGAACTTCGCGTCCAGGTCCGGGACGACCTCGACGATCTTGGCCGCGCACACCATCGCGCCCTGCTCCCCGTGCAGGAACTGCGAGAGCTGCCAGGCCTGGAAGTGCTGGCGCATCTCGGCGCGACGTGCGTCGTCTGCGGAGTCCCACATCGGGCTGCCGAACAGCGGATGGAACTCGTCAGGCAGCCCGACCGGGTTCATCGGGTCGACGTCTTGCGCCCAGTCGATGCGCGACTGGGCATCCCACTGCTTGTCCTTCCCCTTCTGATACAGGGAAAGCAGCCGGGCGCGCCCGTCGTCGTATTCCCAGGTGAAGCGCGCGTCGCCGGCACTGGGGACTTCCCACGAGTAGGGCGCGGGCACTTCGGTGTATTTGTCCCTCGTGGTCATGAGCGACCGCCTTCCTGCCTGATGTGACCAGTGGTCATATGACGAGTATCACATTTTTCACCGCGGGCGGGGGCGCGTCAACCCTAGTGATGGTGATGCCGTCGCGGGTCAGCCCCTTAGCAGCTCGTCGGTGACGCGCCGACCAGACTGCACCGGGGTGATCCACCGTTCCAGATCAAACCCCTGCCGGGCCGCTTCCGCCAGGTAGGCCGCTTCGGTGGCGGGGTCGATGCGGGGTTCGCGAGCAAGCAGCCAAAGGTTCTTGCGGTCGGGTGTACCGACCAGGGCGACCGTATAGGCCTCATCGATCTTCAGGACCCAATAATCACCCTTCGTGAACGGTATCCACCGCAGGAACTCCGGAAGAAACGAGACCTCCAACTGGCCAGGTTTGCCGTTCACCGGCATTGCCCGGCCGATCGCCTGTGACGCTGCGCCCTTGTCGAGGCACCGGTTGTCAACCCGCACGCTTCCGTCGTCCTCGAGCGTGTAGTTGGCGGTGATGTCGGCGGCGTTGGCGTCCTCCCATCTCAGCGGGAGCCTGCCGATCTCGTACCACAGGCCGCAGTAACGGTCGAGGTCGAGCGATTCGACGGACGTGACATCAGACTGCTGGCTCATCGCTTGTTTCTCCTTCAGCTGCGCTCGGTCAGTCCACCGCGCTGGGGCCGGGCGTCGAGCAAGCAGTACGGCTAATGACCACCCGACTTTTCGTCACCCTGCTTTTTCAGGGTCTCACTCGCGCCGCTGACGACGCTTCGGATGAACTCGTACTGGGTCTTGACGAGTTTGTCGGCCATGTCGAGGGCGGCGTCGACGATGGTCTCGCGTCTCGACGGGTGATCGTCGCCATGCCCCGGCAACGACTCTTCTACGGCGCCAACGAATTTGCGTACGGCATCGATCGCGCTCCGCTGTCCGGATTCCACCGATTTGAGCACTTCGTCAGACAAGCCTGCTGCGCGTTGCGCCAGCTCGGACGCACGTTCCGCTGGACTATTTTTCTCGGTCCCCTCCGCCATGATCACTCCTGATGGATTGATTTCAGAAACGAGCCTCAAACGACTCGCCATCAGGATGCGCTCGGACGCCGGGCTCTCATAGGGCCGATGGTCCTCACTTAAGCCAAACCTCACCCGAGCCCTAAATGCCGAATGTGGGGCTTGAGGACGGAAATCGACGAGATCCCATGCATAAGCCCCACATTCGAGGCCGCAAACAACTTCTAGTGAGCGTGGCCGTGGTGATGGCCGGCGTGCTGGTCCTCGTCGGCGGGCTTGTCTACGACCGCCGTCTCAGTGGTGCTGGATGTAAGCCGTTAGCTGAGGCGGTCTATCTGAATCACTGTCGGGTCAAGGCCGAATACCTGCACCTCTACTGACTTGCCTTTCAGGGCATGCGGTCCCCGGTCGAGCAGTCCATGTGGGCGAACATTTAGGGCGTCGACGGTGTGTTGAGTAAGAAGGATCGCGTCCCCGGTGGCCTTGGTGAGCTGCTCGATGCGCGCAGCGACGTTGACGGTGTCGCCGATCAACGTGAACTCGAGTTTTCCTGCGCCGCCGATGGTTCCGGCGATCACCTTGCCGGTGTTGATTCCGATGCCGATCCGAAGCGTGTCGCCAAATCGCTCGGCAACCAGGCGATGGATCGTCGCCGCCGCGGCCACCGCGGCGTCGGCATGATCGGCGAGATCGTTGGGTGCCCCGAACACCGCGAGCGCGCCGTCGCCCAGGAACTTGTTGACGTGCCCACCGGCATCGACCACCGCCGGCACTACGATTTTGAAAAGGGCGTTGAGGTGGGCGACGGTGTCCTCGGCGCTATTCGCTTCGGCGAACGAGGTGAAGTCGCGGATATCGACGAACATCACGGTCACCTGGCGGCGCTCTCCGGTGAAGACGTCATCGCCCTGCTGCAGTAGCCGCGCCGCCAAGGCTGGGTCGACGTAGGTGCCGAAGGCTGCCTGAAGTCGTTGCCGCTCTGCCAATCCCGCCTGCATGCGGTTGAACGACGCCGCCAGCGCGCCGAGGTCGTCGTCCTGCACCACCGGTAGGCGCTGCGAATAGTCGCCGGCCACAACCCGTTTCGTTCCTTCCGCCAGGTCACGAATGGGCCGCAGGGACGGCGCGAGCGCAGCACCGACGGTCATCGGCACCCCGAAGCCGATCACCAACGCGCACCCGATACCCGCAAAGAGCACCGGTTGCTCACGCGCCCAAGGGAATGCGACCACCAGCATGGTGCCGTCGACGGCGAACAGGAACGAACTCGCCAGTAGGGCCGCGCTTGACCAAAAGGCGAAAGTCGGACGCGAGCGGGGCAGGTTGTCACCAACCGCTGTGCCACCGCCGATCGCCATTCTGGCCGGCCGAGCCGCTGCTTCCGCCGTGCCATGCACTCCACTCATCACAACGGCCGTCCCCATCAAAGCGCCCAGGACTCCGTATTGAACGCTTTGCGACCAAGTCGCCCCGGCAATGGTGGAGACAACAATGGATAACAGCCCGGTCCACGCAGCATTGAAAGCCACCGCCCGCGCGACCGTCCCCCGGGCCCATGCGTAGGTGGCGTCCAATGCGCTCGCCCGATCGACATCGCGACCGGTCACCCATCCCTCCACCAGGCGAGCGCCGCCCGCACCCGGAAGCACGGCCACGTACCACAACACGGGTGCGGCGATAAGGGCGAGAACGGCCGCCTCGATGTACCGATCGGATCCCTGCACGGCAACAATCAAGAACAACCAGAACAGGTAGGTCCACAGCATCATGGGGATTCCGACGGCGTAGACCGCCCACGAGTATCTCGCCTTGAAACGGTCCCACGCCCACTGCCAGATACGTTCCATGACGCGAGGTTAAACTTTCACGCGGCCAAGCTGCGGCGTTTAGCATTCGCGTCGAGCCGTCGCTCGACGACGCCGAACGTGGGGCTCATGTACGAAAAGCGTTGCGCTTTTGTGCGTGAGCCCCACAGTCGGGTGTCAATCAGCTAGTGCGCGTGGCCGTGGTGATGGCCGTGGCCATGCTCGTCCTCGTCGGCCGGCTTGTCGACGACGGCCGTCTCGGTGGTGAGGACCATCCGGGCCACCGACGCGGCGTTGAGCACCGCCGAGCGGGTGACCTTGACCGGGTCGATGACCCCGTCGGCGATCAAGTCGCCGTAGGTCAGCTTGTCCGCGTTCAGCCCGTGCCCGCTGGGCAGCTCGGTGACCTTGTGCACCGCGACCGCTCCGTCGAGCCCGGCGTTGGTGGCGATCCAGTACAGCGGCGCCGCCAGCGCCTCGGAGAACACGTCGACGCCCAGCGCCTGGTCGCCGCTCAGCGATTTGCGGAGCTTTTCCAGCGCCTTGCGCGTCTGCAGCAACGCGGAGCCACCGCCCGCGACGATGCCCTCCTCGACCGCGGCCTTGGCCGCCGCGACGGCATCCTCGACGCTTTCCTTGCGTTCCTTGAGCGCGGTCTCGGTGGCCGCACCGACCTGGATCACGGCCACGCCGCCGGCCAGCTTGGCCAGCCGCTCCTGCAGCTTCTCGCGGTCCCACTCGGAGTCGCTCGCCTCGATCTCGGCGCGCAGCTGCTTGACGCGGTTGGCGACCGCATCCTTGGCGCCGCCGCCGTCGACGATGACGGTGTCGTCCTTGCTGACGACCACGCGGCGGGCCGAGCCCAGCACATCCGTGCCGACCTCGCGCAGCAGCAGGCCCGCATCGGGGTTGATCACCTGCCCGCCGGTCACGACCGCCAGGTCCTCCAGGAACGCCTTGCGACGATCGCCGAAGAACGGCGCCTTGACCGCGACGGCCTTGAGCGTCTTGCGAATGGAATTGACGACCAGGGTCGCCAGCGCCTCGCCCTCGACGTCCTCGGCGATGATCAGCAGCGGCTTGCCCGATTCGGCGACCTTCTCCAGCATGGGCAGCAGGTCGGGCAGCGAGCTGATCTTGTCCTGGTGCAACAGGATCAGCGGGTCGTCCAGCACGGCCTGCTGGGAGTCGAAGTCGGTGACGAAATACGCCGACAGGAAACCCTTGTCGAAACCGACACCCTCCGTGAACTCGAGCTCGGTGCTCAGGGTCGAGGATTCCTCGACGCTGACCACGCCGTCGGTGCCGACCTTGGTCATCGCCTCGCCGACCAGCTCACCGAGCAGCTGGTCGCGCGATGACACGGTGGCCACCTGCGCGATGCCGTCCTTGCCGGAGACGGGGGTGGCCGACGCCAGCAGCGCCTCGGACACCGTGTCGGCGGCCTTGCTGATGCCCGCACCCAGTTCGATGGGGTTGGCGCCGGCCGCGACCAGCCGCAGGCCGCCCTTGACCAGCGCCTGCGCCAGCACGGTCGCCGTCGTGGTGCCGTCGCCGGCGACGTCGTTGGTCTTGGTCGCCACCGACTTCACCAGCTGGGCGCCCAGGTTCTCGAACGGGTCTTCCAGGTCGATCTCACGCGCGACGGTCACACCGTCGTTGGTGACCGCGGGGCCGCCGAATGCCTTGGCCAGCACCACATGCCGGCCGCGCGGCCCGAGCGTCACCCGTACCGCGTCGGCGAGCGTGTTCACGCCGGCCTCGATGGCGCGACGCGCTGTCTCGTCGTACTCAATGATCTTGCTCATCAGGCTCCTTCACCCAAACGCATGCCGCCCCGGAAATCACCCGCGCAGGACGCGGGGATCGCCGGGGCGGAACACGGTTCTTTACTTGGAGACGACAGCCAGCACGTCGCGTGCCGACAGGATCAGGTACTCCTCGCCGCCGTACTTGATCTCGGTTCCGCCGTACTTGCTGTAGATGACGGTGTCGCCTTCCGAGACGTCCAGCGGGATGCGCTTCGCGCCGTCTTCGTCCCACCGGCCGGGGCCGACTGCGACGACGGTGCCTTCCTGCGGCTTCTCCTTGGCGGTGTCAGGAATGACCAGACCAGACGCGGTCGTGGTCTCGGCCTCGTTGGCCTGCACGAGAATCTTGTCCTCGAGTGGCTTGATCTTCACCTTCGCCACGATTGGAGCCCTCCAGTGTTTGGGTCGGGTCCGGGACGTGCCCGGACCGGAGTTGACGGGCGGTACGGGTTGACCCCGAACCTTCCGAGTTATCAGGTGTTCGGCATCCGACCGTGCCCGAGCGCCGTCGTCGCGGGTGCCGACACAGGGCTTGGCCGATTGCCACCTAGCACTCTATACATGCGAGTGCTAGCACTCAAGGGCGCCCTGCTGCTTCTCCGGAGTTGGTGTGTCCGCGCTGAGCGAACATCAGCTCACCTGCCCTTTTAGCACCGGCAGGCCGGGGTCACTCGGCACGTCCAACGGCGACGGCGACGCCCCGGCGGCCACCAGGTGCGCGGCGAAGGATGCGATCATCGCCCCGTTGTCGGTGCAAAGCCGGGGCCTGGGGACCCGCAGCGTCAGCCCGGCCGCCGCGCAGCGCTGCTCCGCCAGCTCCCGCAGCCGCGAATTCGCGGCCACTCCCCCCGCGATCAGCAACGTGGAGACCCCGAGGTCGGTGGCCGCGCGCACCGCCTTGCGGGTCAGCACGTCGGCGACGGCCTCCTGGAACCCGGCGGCGATATCGGCGTTCGCCGCGTCCGGGTGGCTTTCCAGGTATCGCGCGACGGCCGTCTTGAGCCCGGAAAAGCTGAACGCGTAGGGGTCATCGCGCGGCCCGGTCATGCCGCGCGGGAAAGCGATGGCGTCGCGATCTCCGGTGCGGGCCAGCTCGTCGAGCACCCTGCCGCCCGGGTAGCCCAGCCCCAGCAGCCGCGCCACCTTGTCGTAGGCCTCGCCGGCGGCGTCGTCGACCGTGCTGCCCAGTTCCAGGATCGGCTCGCCGAGCGAGCGCACATGCAACAGGTGGGTGTGGCCGCCGGAAACCAGCAGCGCCACACACTCGGGCAGCGGCCCGTGCTCGTAGACATCGGCGGCCAGATGTCCGCCCAGATGGTTCACCGCATAGAAAGGCACCCCCCAGGCGGCCGAATACGCCTTGGCCGCAGCGACTCCCACCAGCAGGGCGCCGGCCAGCCCGGGCCCGATGGTGGCCGCAACGACGTCCGGCTTGTCCAGGCCGGCGGTCGACAGCGCGCGGCGCATCGCGGGCCCCAGCGCCTCCAGGTGCGCGCGCGAGGCGATTTCGGGGACCACGCCGCCGAACCGCACGTGCTCGTCGACGCTGGATGCCACCTCGTCGGCCAGCAGCGTCACCGCGCCGTCGGCGTCCAGCCGCGCGATGCCGACTCCCGTTTCATCGCAAGAGGTTTCGATGGCCAAGATGTTTATGGTCACTGGACCTCCCGTCGCATCGTGTACGCGTCAGCTCCGCTGACGCGGTAATAGCGCCGGCGCAGGCCGATCCGCTCGAACCCAACACTGGTGTACAACCCGATGGCCGCCTCGTTGTCGGTGCGGACCTCCAGGTACACGGCACCGCCCTCGGCGAAGGTCAGCAACTCGTCGAGCAGCCGGCGTCCGATGCCCCGGCCCTGATACGCGGGATCCACGCCGATGGTGTGCACCTCGTACTCGTAGGGCGGGGTGCGGCCCAGCCGCGAGATACCGGCGTACCCGACCAGCGTCTCGCCGATCCGGGCACCCACGTAATGGTTGTGGACACTGGCCAGTGCGCGGTTGAACGCCGCCGCGGGCCAGGGGTCGTCGCCGTCGAAGAGCTGCGCCTCCAGCTCGGCGCAGCGCTGCGCGTCGGCCCGAGTCAGGCCGCCGACGGTCGCGGGTTCGCTGTGGGCGGTCATTGCCGCGCCGCCAACGGTTTTGCGTCCGGGCGGCGAAGATACAGCGCCACCAGCGGTTCGGGGTCGGCGGACCAATCGGGCACCGCGGCGACGAGCCCGGCCGGTGTGGGGTAGACGGGCTCGCAGTGCGGCAGGTCGAACATCGCCGCGTGCTCCTTCGAGCCGGCCACCGCCCGCGCGGCGCCCGGATCGAGGTCGGCCGGGGCGTTGACCCCCGGCCCCTCCGCGCGAAACCCGTCGCGGTAGCGGGCCCAGTAGACCTCGCGCCGGCGGGCGTCGGTGACCACCAGCACTTCGCCGGCGGTGCGCACCCCGATGGCGTCCAGGCTGCAGACCCCACGCACCGGGATGCCGAGCGCGTGCCCGTAGGCGGCGGCGGTGGCCATCCCGGCCCGCAGGCCGGTGAACGGGCCGGGGCCGCAGCCCACCACGACGGCATCCAGGTCGGCCATCGTCAACTCCGCATCGGCCAGTGCGGCAACCACATTCGGGGTGAGCCGTTCGGCGTGGGCCCGTGCGTCGACCGTGACCCGCTCGGCGAGCACGCACAGGTCGTCACGCCGCACGATCCCGGCCGTGACGGCCGGGGTCGCGGTGTCGAGGGCCAGCACGATGCTCATGCGCGAATCCATTGCCACGAAGCGATCCGCACGTCGGACTCGCTCAGGCGTTCCAGCCGGATGTCCAGGTGACGCTCGGCAAGCCGCTCGACCAGGCCTTCGCCCCATTCCACCACCACGACAGCGTCGTCGAGATCGCTGTCCAAGTCCAGGGAATCGAGTTCGCCGAGCAGGTCGGCGCCTTGGTTGTCGGTGTGGTCGAGCAACCGGTACATGTCGACATGAATCATGGCGGGGGTGCCGGCCCGCCGCGGCGGATGCACCCGCGCCAACACGTAGGACGGTGAGGTGACCGGTCCGTCGACGTCCATCGCCGCGGCAATGCCCTTGGCCAGCACCGTCTTTCCCGCCCCGAGCGGACCGGACAGCACCACCACGTCACCCGCCCGCAGGTCCTGCCCCAGCCTGGAGCCCAGCGCCATGGTGTCCTCGACGCGCTCGAGCGTCGCGGTGCCGCCGTCAACCCGCGGCGATCGCAAGCGCGGCGAAGCCGGGCGCGGCGGGTCGACGCCGTCAACCCGCGGCGATCGCAAGCGCGGCGAAGCCGGGCGCGGCGGGTCGACGCCGTCAACCATGGCGCCGCAACTTCTCTCGTATCCGTCGTAACCGCAGCGCCGCCCTGGTCGGGGTGGCCCGCCTGACCAGTCGGACCAGTCCGCCGTTGATGGCCTCGGGCTTGTCGAGCAGTGCCAGGTGGCTGGCCCCGGCGACGATGACCAGCTCGGACTGCGGCAGGCTGGCGGCCATCTTTCGCGAATACTCGTCCGGGGTGAGCAGGTCGTGATCGCCACAGGCGACCAAGGTGGGAACCCGCAGCAGCGTCCACAACCCGGCGGTTTCGTCATGTTGTTCCAGCGCGTCCAAAAATCCCACCATGGTGGGGATCGGGGTGCTGTTCATCATCTGCTGGGAGAACGCGTCCAGGCTGCGGCTGACGTGCAGGTCGCTGTAGGAGGCGGCCCGCAGCACCGGGCCGATCAGCGACCGGGACACGTTGCGGCCGCGATGCATCAGCTTCGGCGCGGACCGCGCGGCGACCCGGACCGCTTCCAGCGCAGGGTTTTTCAGGATCTCCCCCAGCGGTGATCGCGAAACACCCTCGGCCGCCGAGGAAATCAGCGCGGCGCCGACGATCCGGCGCCCGTACTGCTCGGGGAACTGGCGGGCGTGGGACAACACCGTCATGCCGCCCATCGAGTGGCCCACCAGCACGATCATTCCGCGCGGTGCCACCACGTTCAGCACGGTTTGAAGGTCCCTGCCGAGTTGGGTCAGCGTGTAGGTCTCGGGGTCCGCCTCGCCGGATCTGCCGTGCCCGCGCTGGTCGTAGAACACCATTCGCACGTCGGGGCCCAAGTGATCGGGCAGCCGCGTGCGCTGAAAATGAAAGGCGCCCATTTGCAGGCAGAATCCGTGGACGAACACCAGCGTCAGCGGTGCATCGCCGGGGCCGGCTTCGCGGACCGCCAGCGGTATCCCGTCGGGCGTGGTCACCACCAGGCTTCCGTCGTCCTCGAGCCTGTTGAAATCCTCCTGAGCGTACGGGTCTTCGACCGTGGTGCGCTGCGTCATCGACCGTCGGGCCGAGGCTCCGACGATGGTGGCGACGGCAGTCACCCCGGCGCCTCCCGCAAGCCAGGCCCTGCCCCTGTGGCGCCTGCGGGGTTTCTCAGGGCTCAACGGTGTTCGCCTCGCGGTAGGTCCTGGTGATCCGCCCGCGGGGGCTGGTCACCACTTCGTAGTGGATGGTGCCGAGCAGGTCGGCCCAATCCTGCGCCGTGGGTTCGCCGCCACCGCCTGGCCCGAACAGGATCGCCTCGTCGCCTTCGGCCACGTCGGTGCGCCCCGGTCCGAGGTCGACCACGAACTGGTCCATGCAGATTCGCCCGACACCCGGGCGCCGCCTGCCGTTGATCAACACCTCGAGCCGGCCGCCCAACGACCGGAAGACGCCGTCGGCGTAGCCGACCGGCAGCAGCGCGAGGTTGGTGTCGCGCTGCGCGGTCCAGGTGTGGCCGTAGGACACGCTCTCCCCCGCACGAATCGACTTGACCAGTGCCACAGTGCATTTCACCGTCATCGCCGGCACCAGACCCATGTCGCCGAGCTCGGGAACCGGACTCAACCCGTATATCGCGATGCCGGGGCGCACCATGTCGAAGGCCAGGTCTGGGCGGGACATGGTGGCCGAAGAATTCGACAGGTGCGCCACGTCGAACCGCACACCCTGGTCGCGCGCCTGGGAGAGCAGCTCGCTAAACCGTTGGGCCTGAAGGTTATTCACGGGATTGGCGGGCTGATCAGCGTAGACCATGTGCGACATCAGGCCCCGCAACACGATGGCCTCCTCGGCGACGGCCCGGCGCAGCGCGGTCAGCATCGAGGGGTATTGGGCCGGCGCCACCCCATTGCGGTTCAGTCCGGTGTCGGCCTTGACGGTGACCGTCGCGGTCCGGCCGGTGCGGCGCGCCGCGTCCAACAGCTCGTCGAGCTGGCGCTCCGACGACACGGCGATCTGAACGTCGGCCAGCAGCGCGGGACCGAAGTCGATGCCCGGCGGGTGCAGCCAGGCCAGCACCGGCGCGGTGATCCCCGCGGCGCGCAGCGCCAGGGCCTCGGCGACGGTGGCGACACCCAGCTCGGCGGCCCCCGCGGCGAGCGCGGCGCGCGCCGTCTGGATGGCTCCGTGGCCGTAGCCGTCGGCCTTGACCACGGCCATCACCTGCGCGCCGCCGGCCTGCTCGCACAGCAACCGCACGTTGTGCTCAATCGCGCCCAGGTCGACCAGGGCCTCGGCGAGGACGCCCGGTGTCAGGGATATCGGCGTAACGGCCAAGGATGTCGCGCTCCCACTCGTTTGTCTGTCAGTTCGCAGCAGCCATTCTCCCAGAACGGATCGGACACACCGTTCGCCGACGGCGGACGGACCGCACACAGCCGGGCCGTGTTGTCGCAATGATCACAGCGGCCACATGCGCCCCGGCGCGTCGGTAAACACGCAATTGCCCACCTCTGCGCGACAACGCGCAGGATGACGCGGTCGCCAGCGCGTTGTCGCTGCGAGGCGGGCATCACACACATCGCTTCCGGGCCCGGGACCACTGTGGCCCGTGTGACGGAAACTCAGTGCGCGAAGTGCTCGGCGCTGTAGTGCCCGCCCGGCTTGAGCTTGTCCAGCGACGCCAGCGCGCTGCGGGCGTCGTCGTGCAGCGCCCGGGCCAGGTCGGCGGACAGGCCCTCGCGCACCACGATGCGCAGCACCGAGATGTCGGTCGCGTTGTCGGGCATGGTGTAGGCGGGCACCTGCCAGCCATAGCCGCGCAGTTCGTGGGAGACGTCGAACTCGGTGTAGCCGCGGTCCTTGGCCAACCGGAAGCTGACCACCGGGATCGCCGAGCCGTCGGAGATCAGCTCGCAATGTTCGCCGACACGCAGCTGCTCAGCCAGCCAGCGCGCGGTCGACGACAGCGTCTGCATGACCTGCGTGTAGCCCTCGCGGCCCAGCCGCAGGAAGTTGTAGTACTGGCCGACCACCTGGTTGCCGGGGCGGGAGAAATTCAGCGTGAAGGTTGGCATGTCGCCGCCCAGGTAATTGACGTGGAACACCAGGTCCTCGGGCAGGTACTCCTTGCTGCGCCACACGACGAACCCCACACCTGGATAGGTCAGCCCGTACTTGTGGCCGCTGACGTTGATCGACACCACCCGCGGCAGCCGGAAGTCCCACTTCAGTGACGGATGCAGGAACGGCACCACGAATCCGCCGCTGGCGGCATCGACGTGCACCGGGACGTCCACGCCGCCGTCGGCGGCCAGCTTGTCCAGTGCCGCGCAGATCTGGGCGATCGGCTCCAGCTCGCCGGTGTAGGTGGTGCCCAGGATCGCGACCACGCCGATGGTGTCCTCGTCGACGGCGTCGACGACCTGCTCGGGGGTGATGACGTAGCGCCCCTCCTCCATCGGCAGGTAGCGCGGCTCGACGTCGAAGTAGCGGCAGAACTTCTCCCAGACCACTTGGACGTTGGAGCCCATCACCAGGTTCGGGGTGCGCGTCTTCCACTCCTTGCCGACTTTCGCGCGCCACCGCCACTTCATCGCCAGCCCGCCGAGCATCACCGCCTCGCTGGACCCGATGGTCGAGACCCCGCAGGCGCTGGAGGGGTCGTCGTCGCGCAGGCCGTCGGCGTGGAACAGGTCGGCCACCATGCACACGCAGCGCTGCTCGATGGCCGCCGTCGCCGGGTACTCGTCCTTGTCGATCATGTTCTTGTCGAACGTTTCCGCCATCAGCCGCCCGGCCTGGGGGTCCATCCAGGTGGTGACGAAGGTCGCCAAGTTCAGCCGGGAACTCCCGTCGAGCATCAGCTCGTCGTGGATGAAGCGGTAGGCGGCCTCGGGATCCATCGACTCGTCGGGCATCCGCAGGGCCGGTACCGGCGCGGTGAACAGGCGCCCGGTGTAGGCCGGGGCGATGGCATGCGCGGGCATGGAAGGGTGTTGGGGCACAACGAAATCCTTTCTACTGCTGCTACAGGGCGGCCAGGGCGGCTCGGATGTGCGGCACCATGCGCGACGCCGAGGTGGGCGCCTCGCCGGGGCCAGGGTCGGCGGCCGACAGTGCCGCGGCACGCGCATGCACGAAGGCCGCCGCGGCGGCCGCCTCAGAAGGTGGCAAGCCCGACGCCAGCAGCGCGCCGATCATGCCGGACAACACGTCACCGGAGCCGGCGGTGGACGCCCAGGATTGCCCGGCCGGATTGAGGTAGACCGGGCCGCCCGGATCGGCGATGACCGTGACGTTGCCCTTGAGCAGCACCGTGGCGCCCAACGCGTCGGCCAGCTTGCGGCACGCACCCACCCGGTCATCGCCGGGCGGGTTACCCGCCAGGCGGGCGAATTCACCGGCGTGCGGCGTCAGCACCGTCGGCGCGGTGCGGTTGGCCACGAGGTCGGGATGGGCCGCCAGGATGGTGAGTCCGTCGGCGTCCACGATCACCGGCAGGTCGGTTTCCAGCGCGAACCACAGCGCCGCGGCCCCGATGTCGTCGGTGCCCAATCCCGGCCCGACGACCCAGGATTGCACCCGGCCGGCCGACGCCGGGCTGGGCGAGGCGATCACCTCGGGCCAGTGTGCGAGCACCTCGCGGTGTGCGCTGCCGGCGTAGCGGACCATGCCGGAGGTCGCCGCGACGGCGGCGCCGGTGCACAGGACGGCGGCGCCCGGATATGTCGACGAACCGGCCATCACGCCGGTGACGCCCTGGGTGTACTTGTCGTCGTGCGGCCCGGGTACCGGCCAGCGGGCGGCGACGTCGGCCGCCTCGAAACCCAGCGTGTCGGTATCCGGCAGATCGAGCCCGATGTCGATCAGCCGCACCCGCCCGCAGTCGGCGAGCGCGTGCACGGGTTTGAGCCCGCCGAAGGTGACGGTCAGCACGGCGTGCACCGCGGGTCCGGCGATCGCCCCGGTCGCCGCATCGATGCCGCTGGGGATGTCGACGGCGACCACCGGGATTCCCGCGTCGTCGACTGCGGCGAACACCTCGGCCGCGGCGGGTCGCAGCGCTCCCGAGCCGGAGATGCCCACCACGCCATCGATGACGAGATCGGTTGTCGGCGAGACGCTTTCGACGATGCGGCCGCCGGCTTTCCGGAGCGCCGCCAGGCCTTTGCGGTGAGTGCGCTCCGGGTTGAGCAGGATCGCGTCGGCGGCCGCGCCGCGACGGCGCAGGAAGGTGGCCGCCCACAGCGCGTCACCGCCGTTGTCCCCGGAGCCGACGACCGCGCACACACGCCGCCCGGTTACCCCGCCGGTGCGGGCGGCTAACTCACCGATGATCTCGGTCGCCAGGCCGTAGGCCGCGCGCCGCATCAGGGCGCCGTCGGGCAGGCTGGCCAGCAGTGGGGCTTCGGCCTGGCGGATCGCGTCTACCGGGTAGTAATGCCGCATCAGAGTCAGATTACGTGTCGCCGTCGCGGTGTACAGCCGCGCACGGCCCGGCCACATTCACCGCTTCCGGCACCGTTGCGGAGTGGCTTGGGCCGCAAAGCCTTTCGGCGCCGCATCAGGTCGGGGTTTCCGGCGGCACGTTGCGGCGCGCCATGGCCCGCAGGCGCGCAGGGCTCAACGGGCTGCTGCGTTTGGTGCTGCTGCGAGTCATCGGGTAGAAGCACAAGCCGATGAGGATCGAGGTGAAGTGCCCGATCGCGGTGAAGTTCAATTGGCTGCCCATCGTGATCAGCGGGAAACCGAAGATGATGAACAACACCCCCAGATAGCCCCAGCGCCACGGCCGGGCGATGTGGAAGGTCAGCACGGCCATCACGCCGACGAGGAAATAGCTCACCCCGATGTCGCGGGAGTGCACCAGCCGCTGCGGGGCGTCGTGGTCCTCGATCGCGAAGTAGAGGATGCCTTCGCTGATGTAGGTGGCAAGGATGTGCGAGCTCAATCCCACAGTGAGCCAGCGCAGCTGGCCGAGCCAGTGCTCGGCCGGCGCGAGAAACAGGGTGAACAGCAGCAGGTAGGGCTCGAAGTTCTTGCCGTCGATCCACAGCAGGCTGGCGAACAGGACGCCGAGCGGGTCGCTGCCCAACTCGTGAATGTTGGTGGAGCGGTGCAGGAGTACGGAGTGCAGCTCCCGGCCGGTGAGATGGGTCTGGATGATCGTCGTGATCATCAGCACGAGCAGCCAGCCGTAGGTCAGCGGCGCGCTGGTCACGTAATGCCAAACCACCAGCGTCATACTGCGCACTCGCCTGCGAACCGATGGATGCACCACGCCATCAACCTTCGCACGCGGGGCGTGCCGCCGGACAACTTCGGCGGCAAACACGCCGCCGGCGCCCGGCTACTTCGCGGGCGCGGGAGCCGGATCCGCCGGTGCGGGGGCGGGATTCGCGGGCGCGACGGCGGGCATCGGTTTCAAATGCCGCCACCAGGTGCTGATGTAGATCACCATGGAGAGCGCCAGCGCGGCCAGGACCCAGATGACGACGGTGATGTCGACCCAGCTGCCGAACGGCGGCGAACCGGGCAGCGCGTTGCGCAGCGGCACCACCGCAAACAGCATGGCCGCGTACCACGTCGTCATCGGCGGCTGAAACGGGCGCCGGTCGCGCGCCGTCTGGACCGCGACGAACACCGCCAGACTGGCGATCGTGATCAGCACGCCGAGGATGACGATGGCGAACGCCGCGGTGCTGAGCGACCGCCGCACGTTCAGTCGGTACGGACCGTCGGCCTGGGATCTGGTGGCGGACAGCCGCCATCCCGAAAGATGGTCGACGAAGGTGACCGGCACGCGGACCGCCGCCCGTTCGGTATCGGGTCCGTAGAAGATCTCGACTTCGATCGGCCCCGAGCGGTATTGATCGAAGGGCCAGCGTTCGATCTGCCCGGCGATGGTCAGCGGGACCGCCATCAGGCCGGGCAGCATGCCCTTGGTCCAGGTGTGCCGGGCGGGCATCGCGGCCGATCTGACCCGCAGGCTCAGGTCGTCCTTCAGATGGTGGGTCGTCGGATCCAGCAGCGCGGAACCGGGATTGAATGCCAGGTTGACGGCCAGCACGCTGTTGTTGGACTGAATGTCTTCGACGTTGATGGTCGCCGACGGCTTGTCGCCGTCGGGAGTCGCGGCGGTCGCATCCAGACGCCGGCCCGTGCCGCTTTGCGCGTACATCCCGACGGCCACCACGTACGCCGCCAGGATGAGGACGACAAGGCCTACGACGCCGTACTTCGTGCCGGCCGATCGCATACTTCCTCCCGTACGGACTTAGCCCAACCCACCTGCCGCAAAAGCTGCCCGAGGGGAAATGTAGTGGATCGGCTGCGCCTCTGCCGGGTATCCGCGCGAAGCGGCGCGAGGCATGCCGGCCTATTCGACGGTGACGGACTTGGCCAGGTTTCGCGGCTTGTCGACGTCGTAGCCGCGCGCCTGCGCCACCGAGGCGGCGAACACCTGAAGCGGGATCGTCGACAACAGGGGTTGCAGAAGCGTTGACACGGAAGGAATTTCGATCAGGTGATCGGCGTGGGGGCGCACGGTGTCGTCGCCTTCCTCGGCGATCACGATGGTGATCGCCCCGCGCGCCTGGATCTCGCGGATGTTGGACAGCAGCTTGGCGTGCAGCACGGCCGAACCCTTGGGGGACGGCATGATGACGATGACCGGCAGATCGTCCTCGATCAGCGCGATGGGACCGTGCTTGAGCTCGCCGGCGGCGAAGCCCTCGGCGTGCATGTAGGCCAATTCCTTGAGTTTGAGCGCGCCTTCCAGCGCCACCGGGTACCCGACGTGGCGACCCAGGAACAGCACCGTCGGGGACTGGGCGAATTGATACGCCAGGGCGGCCACCGGCTTGATCGTCGCGATCACCCGCGCGACAAGGTCCGGCATCGCTTCCAGCTCGTGGTATTCGCGCTGCACCTCGTCGGGGTACTTGGTGCCGCGGGCCTGCGCCAGCGCCAGCCCGACCAGATAGTTGGCGGTGATCTGCGCCAGGAACGTCTTGGTCGAGGCCACCCCGATCTCCGGGCCGGCGCGGGTGTACAGGACGGCGTCGCACTCGCGCGGAATCTGCGAGCCGTTGGTGTTGCAGATCGCCAGGACCTTGGCCTTCTGCTCCTTGGCGTGCCGGACGGCTTCGAGCGTGTCCGCGGTTTCACCGGACTGCGAGATGGCGACCACCAGGGTGCTGCGGTCCAGAACCGGGTCGCGGTACCGGAATTCGCTGGCCAGCTCGACCTCGACGGGCAGCCGCGTCCAGTGCTCGATCGCGTACTTGGCCAACAGCCCGGAGTGATATGCGGTGCCGCAGGCCACCACGAACACCTTGTCGATCTCGCGGAGTTCCTGGTCGCTCAAGCGCTGTTCGTCGAGGACGATCCGGCCGTCGACGAAATGCCCCAGCAGGGTGTCGGCCACGGCGGCGGGCTGCTCGGCGATCTCCTTGAGCATGAAGTACTCGTAGCCGCCCTTTTCGGCGGCGGCCAGATCCCAGTCGATGTGGAACTCGCGGTAGGCGCCGGGTCCCAGGTCTTCATTGCCGTCGAAGTCGGTGATCCGATAGCCGTTCGCGGTGATCACCACGGCTTGGTCCTGGCCGAGTTCGATGGCGTTGCGGGTGTGTGGGATGAAGGCCGCCACGTCGGAGCCGACGAACATCTCGCCGTCGCCGATGCCGATCACCAGCGGGGTGGAGCGGCGGGCGGCGACGATGGTGCCCGGGTCGTCGGCGTTGGCGAACACCAGCGTGAAGTGACCATCCAGGCGGCGCAGCACCGCGAGCACCGAGGCGGCGAAATCGCCCGCGGTGTCGCCGTGCCGGTAGGCCTGCGACACCAGATGCACCGCGACCTCGGTGTCGGTGTCGCTGGCGAACTCGACGCCCTGAGCCTCCAGCTCGTGGCGCAGGCCGGCGTAGTTCTCGATGATGCCGTTGTGGACCACCGCGATCTTGCCGGGGGCGTCGCGGTGCGGGTGGGCGTTGCGGTCGGTGGGGCGTCCGTGGGTGGCCCACCGGGTGTGGCCCAGACCGGTGGTTCCGGTCAGCGACGACGGCGGCATCTCGGCGACCGCCTCTTCGAGATTGGCCAGCCGGCCGGCCCGACGGCTGACCGTCAGGGTGCCTGCTGAGGGGCCACTGCCGTTGACCAGGGCGATGCCCGACGAGTCATAACCGCGGTATTCCATCCGGCGCAGGGCGGCCATGACGACCTCGCAGGCGGGCTGCTGCCCGACGTAGCCGACGATTCCGCACATTCTGACCAGGGTAGTGCAGGCGGACCACCACCCCCGCACTCCACCGTCGTGGTCAGGCCGCCCACCTGCACGAAAGGCCCGCGTCGACCCCCTACCGCCAGTTCACCCGCCGCCGGGTTTCGGCGCACCGGGTCGGTGACGGTTTCATTCACTCAATCGTCATAAACGGCGGAAAGGTTTTTCACCTGATGTATTTGTGACGTTTTCGTTTGCCTCCTCACCCGCAAGATTTATCGACCTAGCATTCGAAACGTCAGCAAATATTGGAAAGAGCCCGAGCCAGCGGAAGGACGAGCTGCTTGAAGCCCGCCCGGTCACGATTGCGCAGCTTATCAGCCGCGAAACCGTCGTCATCGCTTTGCAGTCACGCATTAATTAGGCATAAGCCAAGTATTCTGGCTACCTGGGACCACGCTTTTAGCCGAGCCATGAATTCAGTCGTCAGTGGTTGTTAACCGGGAATTGTGCAACGGGTCGTATTGAGATGCGTAACTTTTCGGACCGCCCATCAGGCGCCATGAGGAGGCAATCATGACCGCAGTTCGCTACGACGACGTGGTGCCCGCCCCGATGGCACCGGCACCGCGGCGGCCGGGCAAGCCGCGCCCGCGGGCGGCGACCGGCTCCGGTAACCCCTTGATGGACATGACCACCCAGCTGCTGTCCGGCGCCCTAAACCAGCTCTATGCGGCGCTGTGGCGGGTGGGTGTCATCGAGGTCAGGGGCTAGAAAGGGCGCGGGAGCCCGGCCGGGCGGGCGGGGCGGCGTTCCTTCTCCTCCGGCGCCCGTTTGCGATGCGCTAACGTCAACGCGTGGCCCGCACCCGCAAGCTCGTCGCAGCTGTCAGCCGCCGTGGTCCGCATCGGGTTTTGCGCGGTGACCTGGCCTTTGCCGGGCTACCCGGAGTGGTGTACACCCCCGAGGAGGGGCTGAATCTGCCCGGCGTGGCGTTCGGCCACGATTGGCTCGCCGGCGCGGCCCGGTATGCGAACTTGCTCGAGCATCTGGCGTCGTGGGGCATCGTGGCCGGCGCTCCCGACACCCAGCGCGGCCTGGCCCCGTCGGTGCTGAACTTCGCCTTCGATCTCGGCACCGCGCTGGACATCGTGTCGGGCGTGCGGCTGGGCCCCGGCAAGATCAGCGTGCATCCCGCCAAGCTGGGTGTGGTCGGTCACGGCTTCGGTGGCTCGGCGGCGGTGTTCGCCGCGGCCGGGATGCCGGGCAAGCTCGCCGCGGTCGCGGCGCTGTTCCCCAGCGTCACCAGTCCGCCGGCCCAGCAGCCGGCCGCGACGCTGAAGGTTCCCGGGGTGATCTTCACCGCACCGGGCGACCCGAAAACGCTGAACTCCAACGCGTTGGCACTGGCCGACGTGTGGGACGCGGCGACGCTGCGCATCGTCAGCAAGGCCGAATCCGGCGGGCTGGTCGAGGGCCGGCGGCTGACCAAGGTGCTGGGGCTGGCCGGCCCGCACCGGCGCACCCAGCGGTCGGTCCGGGCGCTGCTGACCGGCTACCTGCTCTACACCCTCGCCGGCGACAAGACGTATCGCGATTTCGCCGATCCGCAGGCGCACCTGCCCGGCACGGATGCGATCGACCCCGAGGCCGAAGCGATTCCGCTGGAAGACAAGATCGTCGCCCTGCTGAAGTGAGGCGGCACGGCCGAAGGGGTAGTTGCCCAGTATGTCGACCGTGCGAGCGCTCTACGACCGCTGGATCATCGAGCTGTGGAACGGCCAGCCCATCGCTGCCGAGATCGTCACCGACGACTTCGTGGGCCACTGGCCCGGCCGGGAGGTGCACGGGCCGCAGGGGCTCGCGCAGGTCATCGAACAGACCCGAAACATGTTCTCGGACCTGAGCTTTGCCATCGAGATCGGACCGCTGTCCGACGGCGACCTGGTCGCCGGGCGTTGGGTGGGTACCGGCCTTGGTCCGGACGGCCCGGTCTCGTTCACCGGCAACGACATCCTTCGCCTCGCCGCCGACGGCCAGCGGTTCGCGGAGTACTGGACGGGCACGTCGACGGGCTGACGGTCCCGGCCCGCGCGGCGGCGTGGTAAGTGTCTGTGATGCGAATCGGGATCGCTCTTAACTATTCGGGTGGCTTCCACGAGGCCGTCGACCGCGTGGTCGAGCTGGAGAAGTCGGGCATCGAGGTCGTGGTGGTGGCCGAGGCGTATGCCTTCGACGCCATCAGCCAGCTGGGCTATCTGGCCGCCAAGACGAACACCGTGGAGTTGGCGTCCGGGGTGCTGCCCATCTACATCCGCACGCCGTCGCTGCTGGCGATGACGGCCGCGGGGCTGGATTACGTGTCGGGCGGGCGATTCCGCCTCGGCATCGGCACCTCCGGGCCGCAGGTGATCGAGGGGTTTCACGGCGTGCCGTTCGACGCCCCGATCGGCCGCACCCGCGAGATCGTGGAGATCTGCCGCAAGGTGTGGCGCCGCGAACGCGTGCAATACGACGGCAAGTACTACCAGCTGCCGCTGCCCGCCGATCGCGGGACGGGGTTGGGCAAGCCGCTGCAACTCATCAATCACCCTGTGCGCGAACGTATTCCGGTCAGCATCGCCGCGCTGGGACCGAAGAATGTCGAGCTCACCGCCGAGATCGCCGAGGGCTGGCAGCCCGTCTTCTACCTTCCGGACAAGGCCGCGTCGATCTGGGGTGACGCCTTGGCGGCCGGTGCCGCCAAACGCGATCCCGCACTGGGGCCGCTCGACGTTATGGTGCACGCCTCGTTGGCCATCGGGGACGACGTCGACGCGCGGCTGGCGTGGGTCAAGCCGCAGCTGGGGCTCTACATCGGCGGGATGGGCGCCAAAGGCCGCAATTTCTACCACAATCTGGCGACGCGGTACGGGTTCGGCGAGGTCGCCGACCGCATCCAGGAGCTGTACCTGTCCGGCCGCAAGCAGGAGGCCATCGATGCGGTGCCCGACGAGCTGGTGCGCGGCATGTCGCTGATCGGCCCGCCCGGATACGTCGCCGAACGCATGGCCGCGTTCGCCGAGGCGGGGGTGACCACGCTGTTGGTGAACCCGTTGGCCGCCGACCCCGCCGAATCCGTGCGCTTCGTCGAGGAAGCCCTCAAGCTGCAGCCCTGAGCGGTCATTGCCCCGCCTGCGGAAGCTGGTCCGCGGCAATCTCGCACGGCGTCGATCCCTGGCCCGCCGCGGGTGCAGGGGCGGCGGCCGGCGACGCGGGTGGTGCGAGCGGTGGCGGGTCGGCCGGCGGCGCGTTCACCGGTGCTGGGGCGCCGACGGGTTGGATCGATTCGTCGGGCTGGTTCGGCTCCGGTTCGCCGACGGGCTGGTCGGTCGTTGCGGGGCCGTCGGTTGTGGCGGCATCATCGGTTGTGGCGGGATCATCGGGCCCGTCGCCGGCCTTATCGCCGGCGTTCTCGGCACTGTCCTCGGAATCGTCTGTGTGGAAGGGGTTTTCGTCGAAGTCGCCGCCGTCCCCGGTCACCGGATCCGCGCCGCCCAGGCCGTCACCGGCGGATCCGATCAGCCCGCCCACCGCGTCGACGATCCGGCCGGCCAGCCCGAGAAGCCCACCGCCGCCGCCGAGTCCGCCACCCAGACCGCTACCGCCGAACCCACCCAGATCGCCCGCAGGCATGCCCAGGCCGTCACCGAGCGCGGATCCCCAGTCCGCGGGAGGCGCGGCAGCGACCGGCGACGGGGCGGGGGTCACCGGATCGGGTATGGCGGAGACCGGTCCGGGCGCGGCGGCCGTCAGCGTCGGCGCCGGATCCACCGGCGGTTCGGGCGCCGAATTCACCGTCGGTTCGGGCGCGGTCGCCGGCGGGGCCAGCTGCATCGGTACCACACCCGCCCCGAGGTCACCGGGAAACTCGAAGCGCGCCGTCGGGACGGCGGCCATCTTGTCGATGACCATGGCGTAGGACGTCTCGACCCCGTCCGAGGTGGACCGCATCGCGGTCAACCAGTCATGGCGAATAGCGTTGTCCACGTAGGGCATTACCTGCTGGCGCACCACCTCCGCGGCGCGGTCCCGGTCCCCGGCCATCACCGCGGCCGCGGCGGCCAGCCATGCCGGCCGCGCGGCGGCCACCCGGTCGTCGACGGCGATGGCCGTCGCCACCTCCGAATCGATCAGGTACCACAGGTTGTCGCGCAGCGACTCGCAGCGTTGGGCCGCCGCGCGCAGCTCGGTGGCCAGCGCGTCCGCGGTTTCGCAATGCCGCTGCAACAGCTGCACCGCGGCGTCTCCGCCCGGACCCGTCCACGCCGCGGCCAGCTCGGCCACCTGGGCGCGCTGCATCCGCAGCGCCTCGGCCGCGACCACGCCCGACGCCCGCAGCTCCGCACAGTCACGATCCAGCGCGCGCAGGTCCAGGCCGTCCTCACCGGCATACCATTCCCGGATTTGCGCGGGATGCGTTGTCAGATCGGGGTTTTGGTAGCCGAGCACCTGGCAGGCCTGCACGTAGGTCTGGGTGTGCTCGACGGCCACCCGGCCCTCCTCAAGGCGCGCGGCCACATCCAACCGGTCGGCCATCGGCTAGGCGATCCGCGCCGCGGCATACAGTTCGGCGTCGGCGTAGCGCTCGGCGCTGGACCGCAGGGCGGCCGCGATCTCGGCCGACGCGCGCGACCATTGCGACACCTGCGCCACCAGCCGCTCGAATTCGATGCGCAGCGCGTCGCCGCGCGCGGTGTGGTCGCGGCCGGCGCCGGCCCCGCCGAAAGCCAGTCTGGACAGGTGGTCGCTCACCGCGCGGTCGATGAACTCGGCCGCCATGGCGAATTGATTAGCCACCCGCTGCGCCGCCGGCGCGTCGATCTGCGTGCGGGCGATGGCTACCGGGCGTGTTCCCCCAACGGATTTCATGCCTTATCCGACGCCCGCGGGGGTGGCGGGGTTCCGGTGGGTTAGGCGATCTACAGCGCGCCGCTGACCGCGTCGGCGACGCGGGTGGCGATGCGCGCGGCGATGTCCTTTTCGGGCGCTTCCACCATGACGCGGATCATCGGCTCGGTTCCCGACGGGCGCAACAGGATTCGGCCGGTGTCGCCCAGCTCGGCCTCGGCCTGCCCGACGGCGCTCTGCACCGCGGGTGCGGTCGCGGCGATGTCCTTGTCGGCGACGGTCACGTTGATCAGCACCTGCGGCAGCGTCTGCATCGCCGAGGCCAGTTCGGCCAGCGTCGAGCCGGTCTGCACCATGCGGTTCATCAGCCGCAGGCCGGTGACGATGCCGTCGCCGGTCGAACCCAGCGCGGGCATCACGATGTGCCCGGACTGCTCGCCGCCCAGGCTGTAGTCGCCGGCCCGCAATTCCTCCACGACGTAGCGGTCGCCAACCCCGGTGGTGCGCACCTCGATTCCGGCCGAACGCATGGCCAGGTGCAGCCCCAGGTTGCTCATCACGGTGGTGACCAAGGTCTTGGATGCCAGCTCGTCGGCCTCGTGCATCGCCAGCGCGAGCACGACCATGATGTGGTCGCCGTCGACCAGGTTGCCGTCGGCGTCGATCGCCAGGCAGCGGTCGGCGTCCCCGTCGTGGGCCAGGCCCAGGTCGGCGCGGTGCGCGATGACCGCCGCGCGCAGCGAGTCCAGATGCGTCGACCCGCAGTTGTCGTTGATGTTGAGCCCGTTGGGGTCGGCGTTGATCGCGATCACCCTGGCGCCGGCGGCGCGGTAGGCGCGCGGGGCCACCGCGGAGGCCGCGCCGTGGGCGCAGTCCACCACCACGGTCAGCCCGTCGAGGCGCAGGGTGCTGGCCTTGCTCAGGTGGCGCAGGTAGCGGTCGTCCGCGTCCTCGGCGTCGATGACCCGTCCGATTCCGGCGCCGACCGGACGCAACCCGGGGTCGACAGGGACATCAGCGAGCAGCGCTTCAATGTCATTCTCGGTGCCGTCGTCGAGCTTGCGGCCGCCGGGGCCGAAGATCTTGATGCCGTTGTCGGGCATGGGGTTGTGGGACGCCGAGATCATCACGCCGAAGTCGGCGTCGTAGGCACCGGTCAGGTAGGCGACCGCCGGGGTGGGCAGCACCCCGACCCGCAGCGCGTCGACGCCCTGGCTGGTCAGCCCGGCGATCACCGCGGCCTCCAGCATCTCGCCGCTGGCCCGCGGATCGCGGCCGATCACCGCGACGCGCCGGCCCGGCGCCGGGACGCTCGCCAGGTGCCGCGCCGCCGCGGAACCCAGCGCGAGCGCCAGCTCGGCGGTCAACTCGCGATTGGCGACCCCGCGGACACCGTCGGTGCCGAATAGTCGACCCATGCGGTAAACCTCTCACAGTTGTCGGGCTAGCACCTAACGTGCCCGTTCCTTTGTCGATGAAACGGGCCGCGTCGGGGCGCAGACACGCCGCATCCGGCCACAACTTGTGCACCACGATGCCAAGTTGTGGCCGGATAGCGACCGCTGATCAGCGCTTGCTGTACTGAGGCGCCTTACGGGCCTTCTTCAGGCCGTACTTCTTGCGCTCGGTGGCACGCGGGTCACGGGTGAGGAAGCCGGCCTTCTTCAGCGGCGGCCGGTCCTCGGGCTGGGCCAGGATCAGCGCCCGCGCGATGCCCAGGCGCAGCGCGCCGGCCTGCCCCGAGGGGCCGCCACCGTGCAGCAGGGCGTAGATGTCGAAGCTGTCCACCCGGTCGACGGTGACCAGCGGGGCCTTGATGAGCTGCTGGTGCACCTTATTGGGGAAGTAGCCCTCCAGCGTGCGGCCGTTCAGGTTGAACTTGCCGGTGCCGGGCACCAGGCGCACCCGCACCACGGCCTCCTTGCGGCGGCCGACGGTCTGGATGGGCCGGTCGAACACGAAGGACTCGGCGGGCGCGGCGGCTGCGGTGGTCTCAGAGGCCTCCACCGGGGCTTCGGTCGCCTCGGCGGCGACCACTGTTTCCTCGACGGTCTCTGCGACTTCTGGGGTGTCCGGGTTCTCCGGGTTTTCCGGGGCCTCGGTCGTTTCGGTCACTGGGCCACCTGCTTGATCTCGTACGGAACGGGCTGTTGTGCGGCGTGGGGGTGTGTCGGGCCGGCGTAGACGTGCAGCTTGCGCGCGATCTGCCGGGCCAGCTTGTTCTTGGGCAGCATGCCGACGATCGCGTCCTGGACGACCCGGTCGGGGTGCTTGTCCATCAGCTCGCGGATGGTTCGGCTGCTCAGACCGCCGGGATACCCCGAGTGGCGGTAAGCCAGCTTCTTGTCCAGCTTCTGGCCGCTGAAGGCGACCTTGTCGGCGTTGATCACGATGACGAAGTCACCGCCATCGACATTGGGGGTGAACGTCGGCTTGTGCTTGCCGCGCAGCAGGGTGGCTGCCGCCACGGCAAGGCGGCCAAGCACCACGTCCGTGGCGTCGATGACGTGCCACGACCTCGTGGTGTCACCCGCCTTTGGCGTGTACGTAGGCACAGCGCTTACCTTCTCTTCTTCTCGAGGTGGATCCCGGGGTGACCCGGGGGCCGGTCAGGCGTTCGCGGTGAGGGCTTGGTCTCGGCGACCGACATTGACCCGAGGCCCCGGCGTACCGCACGCCAACGGAGCAGCTTACCGACCGCCATCCCCGCAGGTCAAAATGACTGTGTGGTCCCGACGGCTCTCCCCCGTCAGGACCACACAGGTCTCACGGCGCGGCCGGGGCCGCGCGGTGTCCATTCGGCCGCTACCGCGCCCACACCCCGGCCGCCCGGCGGTCGGCGTCGGCCACCTCTTGCGCGCCGTCGCGCACGGCATTTCCCAGCTCGGCCAGTATCTCGTTGAGCGCGGCCGCCGACTGCTGCCATCTCAGCTGCTCGGCCTGGTAGGCGGCGGCCGCTTCGCTGGTCCAGAGCTGCCGCAGCGGGGCGATTTGCGATCTCAGCTCGTCCAGCGCGGCGTTGAAGCGGGCCGACGTGGCGTGGATTTCCTGGCGCACCGAGTGTTCGATTTCGCCGAAGTCATAGGAAAGCATCGGGTCCACGGGGATCCTTTCTCGTCACAGGTTTCCACCGGCGGCGCCGATGCGGTGGGCATGGTTCTGGCCGGCCTCCTGCAGGGCGGCCGCGTTGTGCCGAATGGTGTCGGCGATGGTGTTCAGGGCGTGGTAGAGCCTCAGCGACTCCGCGTTCCAGCGATCCATCACGTCTTTGAAGCGCGCGGCCGCGAGCCCACCCCACGCCGACGGCGGTACGCCATTCATGCGGCCGACGAACGACTGCAGCATGGCCCTGAGTTCCTCGTTGCGGGCGTCGGTGGTAGCCGCCACCGACCGCATCAGGTCGAAGTCCGTGCTCAAAGTGTTCGATGCAGCCATACCAACTACGACCCCCGCGGCCGTCGATCGGTTCCACCGAATTTTCATCCGATCGCGTGGGCGGATCGCACGGCCTGCTCACACGCATCGCGGACGGCGTCTTCGTCGCCGGCCCGGCTCTGGCAACCGATGCTGATCCGAACCGGGCCGTCGAGCAGCACCGTCCAGCGCACGTGATGGCCGGGGCGCACTTCGCGGTACGTCACCGCCGGTCGACCGGCGCTGGTTCCGGACGGGTTGAAGTCGACAAACACCCCGGCGGACTCGGCGTCGATCGCGCGCTTCAACCGCTCGGCGGCGCCGCTCAACGTCTCGCCCGCGACCGGTGACTGGGTGATGTGCAATGCCACTTCGGGGTCGGCCGGCGACGTGACCTGGACCCGCGCCGAGCCCGGTCCGCTGACCACCCGTTGCGCCGACCAAGTCGCGGGTACCGACAGCGTCACGCGCCCTTCCATCAGAAACGTCGTAGGCGCGGTTTCCACCGGCTTCGGTGGGACCGCGGCGGGTCGGCCCATCGTCACTGCGGTCGGTGCCGCGGCGGCGACCACGATCGCGGCCGCCGCGAGTCCGCTCAGCCTCCGACCGTGCGATCGGACGGCACCGGCCGGTGCGGGGGCGACCGGACCCGACCGCGCGGCGGTTGCCCGGTAGGCCGATCCGGCCAGACGGGCGAACCGAAAGTCGCTGATTTCCAGGATGTCCGGCACCTGCTGCCCGCCGTTGCGCACCGCGTCGGCGATCAGCGCCGCCAGCGCGGACGCACCGGCGACGCTGCCCGGTGTGTCGATCAGCACGGCCGCGGGCGCCATCGCGGCGACGACGCCCGCAACGTCGCGGGCGACGGACTGCGGCTCGGCGTTGCGCGGAATGGCAGTGACCGTGCTGGCGATGACCGCGACCAGCCGCTCGGCGATCTCGATCACTGCCGTCGCATCCGGGTCGGCTCGGGACGCCCGCGTCAGCAGCGAGGATCGCGTCCGCGTCTCACCCGCCAACGCGGCAGCGGCGGTGCTCACCACACCCGCCCGCGCCGCCGGCCACCACGACGGATGGATGACGACCATCCCGTCGCGGTGCCCGCGCGTTGCCGATCGCAGCGCGGCCTCCCACAACGCGTCGACGGCCATCGGCCGCTCCCCGACCAGCGCCACCGGGTCGTCGATGGCGTCCAGCGCCGTTTGGCTGAGGACCGCCGCATCCTCGTCGGCGCTTGTGGCGCAACACAACCGGCGGATCGTGCCGGGCCCGGCTTCGACGATCGCCGGGTGCTGACTCATGGTGGGCTCCAGGCAACCTGGACGAATTCTTCGTCACCGCCGTGGGCGGTCAGGACGCCCCGGCCCGGCGGCAGCCGGACCGGCCGGGTCGAGCCGAACGATCCGCCCCCGGCCGGACATCCGCTCATCGAAAGCGACATGCAACCGAGGTCGCGCAGACTCGCCAGCAGTGGCTCGAACATCGCGCGCTCGACTCCACCGGTGCGGCGGGCTATGACCAGGTGCAATCCCAGATCTCTTGCATACGGCAGGAATTCGACGATCGGCGCCAACGCATTGCCCGCCGGCGTGGCAACCAGGTCGTAGTCGTCGACGATGACATAGAGGTCCGGTCCAGACCACCAGGAGCCGCTGCGCAACTGGTCCTGGCTGGCGTCGTGCGGCGGCATCCGCGCCTGCAACGACTCGAGCAGGTCGGGCAACATTGCCGCCAGCGCGGCGGGCGACATGGCGTAACCGCCGAGATGGTGCGACTCGACGACGCCGAGCAGTGCGCGCCTAAAGTCGACGATCGACAGCCGAGCTTGCCCGGCCGTCTTCGTCCGGACGATTTCCCGGCACAGCATCCGCAGTGTCGCGGTCTTGCCGCACTCGTTGTCACCGAGGACGAGAAGATGCGAATGGTGCTCGAAATCGATTGCCATCGACTGCAATCCGCGTTCCCGTAGGCCGAGTAGTATCCGCGTGCCAACCTCGGCGCTCGCCCCGTTCACCACGGCCTCGCGATCCACGTGCATCGGCAGCACCGGTATCGGCGGGGCAACCGAATCACCGGCGGAAACCTCGGCGGTGGGCGAGGCGATCACCATGTGCAGACCATCACGGGAAAGGCCACGGCCCGGCCTGTCACACGGCACGTGTTGCGCGGCCCTGCGGTCGATTTCGGAGTCCGCGGGGTCGCCCAGCCGCAACTCTATGCGAGTGCCGATCTGATCCCTCAGCGCGGGCCGCACCTCGGCCCACCGCGTTGCCGACAACACCACGTGCACACCGAACGAAAGTCCTTGAGCAGCCAGCGTTGTGATCGACTCCTCCAGCGTCTCCCCTTCTTGACGCACACCCGCCCAGCCGTCGATGACGAGGAAAACGTCGCCGAAGGGATCATCGGATGCAGCGGTGTCCCCGCGCCGCTGGCGGTACTGCGCGATCGACGCGATGCCATGCTCGCGGAACACGGCTTCGCGGCGAACGACGACCGACTCGCATGCGGCGACGATCCGTTCGGCGAGACGTGGTTCCGCGCGCCCCGCAACGGCACCCACATGCGGCAGCGTGTGCACCGACGACAGTGCCCCGCCACCGAAATCCAGGCAGTAGAACTGCACCTGGCCGGGGTCATGCGTGGCGGCCAGGGCGGTGATGAGCGTGCGCAGCGCCGTCGACTTGCCCGATTGGGGTGCGCCGGCGACCGCCACATTGCCTGCCGCTCCGGACATATCGATCATCAGCGGCGTCCGGCACTGATCGAACGGCCGGTCGACAACGCCAATGGGGACTGCCAGACCCCCTGGCGTGCAGTCAGCGTCGGCCAGCACGCTACGCAGCGCCGGTGCCGCCCCGAGCGGGGGTAGCCAAACCCGATGCGCGGGCGGTCCCTGGCCGCACAGCCGGTCCAGGACGACGTGCGAGATGCTCCGTGCGGGCGTCCCGCTCACCTCGACGGCCGAAGTGATCGCCCCGGTTACCCGGCTGCTGAACGCGCGCACCGAATGCGCCGTCATGGTCGGCGTACTTCCGGGTGTGTCCACCGGCAGCGGCGCCGAAACCGAGGCGGCCTGGAAGCGAATCGGTTCGTCGCCGCTGCTGCGCAAGAAGCCGGCGCCAGGGGTGCTCGGCAGTCGGTATGCGTCGAGATTCCCCAGTGCGGCCTGGGATTCGCCGGCGGATAGCGTTTTCAGACAGATGCGGTAGGACAGGTGGGCTTCCAGTCCGCGTAGCCGGCCCTCATCGAGACGCTGACTGGCCAGCAGCAGGTGCATGCCCAGCGAACGGCCGAGCCGGCCGATCGCGACGAACATGTCGGCGAAATCGGGATGCTGGCTGAGCATTTCAGAGAACTCGTCGACGATGATGAACAGCGTGGGCAGCGGTGGCAACGCAGCGACCCCGCGTGCTCGCTCGTATGCCGCGACGCTGACGCAGCCCGCTGTCCGCAGCAGCTGCTGGCGACGGTTCATCTCACCGGCCAGGGCATCGCGCATCCGGGCCACCAGCGGCGCTTCGTCGGCAAGGTTGGTTATCACCGCGGCCACGTGTGGGGCGTGCGCATAATCGAGAAACGTTGCGCCGCCCTTGAAGTCGACAAGAAGCAGGTTGAGCGCCGCCGGCGAATTGTGGGCCATCATGCCCAACGCGATGGTGCGCAACAGCTCCGACTTGCCCGATCCGGTAGCGCCGATGCACAGCCCGTGCGGCCCCATCCCACCGTCGGCCGGCTCTTTGATGTCCAGCTCGGCCGGGGCACCCGCCGCGGTGGTTCCGATCGGTACGCGAAGTCGGTCGCGGCGCCGTTGTCGACGCCACCGGGTTACCGGGTCGAAACGATCCGGGTCGCAAAGCCCGGCCAGTTCCGGCCAACCGGGCTCAGATCTTCCCGCGCGGTCAGTGCGCGCGTGGTACCCGGCCAGCCGGCGCGCACAGATCAGCGCGTCGATGGGCGCCATCCCGTCGGGACTCAATCCCGATGCGGGTTGACCGGACGTCCGAATGGTCAGCGGTGCGCCGTCGCGGCCGGTGCCGACCCCGATGGTGGCCGCGTCGACGATTGGATCGACGCCGTCGGAAAGATCGGTGAGCATCACCACGTGTCGTCCCTGCGCCGCGGCGTGCGCATGCCGTGCCGTTGCCGCGCTCGAATAGATCATCCGCACCCGGCCCGCGTCATCGGTATCGACCGGATGTTGGTTGTGCGGCAGCCATTTCAGCCACTCCCAGTGACCGCGACGCGCATCGTCGACGGCGGCGGTGATCAGCACCTGATCGGGCGCATGCAGCACGGCGAGCTGGCAGATCACCGCGCGCAGGAGTCCGCGCACTTCGCCCGGATCGCCGTCGATCGCCACGACCGTGCCGGCGCGCAGGTCGATCGTGACCGGGGCGTGGACCGTCGAATGCTTGTGCAGGAAGCGCCGCAGTGCGGCGGCGGTGACCGGGTCGCGGAACCCCTCGGGCGGAAGCTGCGGGGCGACCAGTCCGGGGTTGAGTGGCTGGGGCCCGATGCCCACCCGGACGACGCGGAAGTCCGCGTCGGTTGGTCGCCGTTCCCACATCCGTGGGCCGCCGATCAACGTCCACAGCGTGTCGGGATCGGGATGTCTCCTGATCGATGAACTGCGCTGTGTCACAGCTATTTCGGATAGGCGGTCACTCAGTGCGCTCAGGTAGGCGAGGTAGTGATCGCGGTCGGCATCGATGCCACCGCCATGCCGGCGGGCACGACCGGTCAGACCCGTCACCACGGTGGAAACCAGCATCATCACCGGGAAAGCCAGAAACATGGGGTGGCGGGTCACGCCGCTCCCGACGGTGAACACCGCGGCCATGATGCCCATGCACATCAGGGAGAGCAGCACTGGTGCCAGCCGCGCCAGCATGCCCGGCGAGGTGCGAGGTGGTAGCTCCGGTGGCGCGTCGATAACGATGTCCCCATTCGCCGCCTGTGGCGCGTCGACAACGATGTCCCCATTCGCCGCCTGCGGTAGCGCCGGCATCAGAGCCTCTGTCATCGCTTCCCTCCCCGGTGCGACGACGGTAGGTGGCACCGGCATCGACGACAAGTCACCTGTGGACAGCCGGATACCGGGTCGTGGCGACCTGGCTAAGTTGTCCCCTAATCCGACCGAAGGGTTCGCTGTTGCCTGCATCCGATACCGGGCTGCGACGCGTCTCGGTGCACTGGGACACCACCGTCGTCGATGTGACCCTGCCCGCCGGACTCCCTGTCGCCGTTCTGATTCCGCCACTTGTCGACATCCTCGAGGTCGACCACCCCGACAATGGGCGCTACCGCCTGTCGGTCCCCGGAGCGTCCGGGCTGGATCCGTCAATGACGCTGGCGCAGCATGGCATCGGAGACGGGGCGATGCTGGTGCTGAGCCGGCGCGGCACACCACTGCCCGCACCCCGCTACTTCGACGTGGCGGAGGCCGTGTCGGCCGCACTCGACGCGGCGGCAAAGCCGAGCGGCGACGCCTCACCCGGGCGCGCGGCCCGGCTCACCGGCGCGGCCGCGGCGATCGTGTTGACCGGCGTCGGAGGACTGGTCATCGCGCGTAACACGTTAGGCACCAACGCTATCGGAGATGTCGCCACGACGGTCATCGTGTTGGTGTCGGCCGCGGCCCTCGCCCTCGGGCTTTCGGCCGTGGCGCACCGCGGCTATCGAGACAGCACCGCCGCGCTGACGTTGAGCGTGATCGCCACCGCGTTCGCAGGTGTTGCCGGCTTCGTGGCGGTGCCCGGCGTGCCCGGCGCCCCCAATGTCTTGCTGGCGGCGGTGGCGGCCGGGGTCACCTCCGCGGTGGCGATGCGCGTATCGGGCTGCGGTGTGGTCACTTTGACCGCTGCGTCGTGCTGCGCCGCGCTCATCGCGCTGGCCGGGTTGGCGGGCGCGATCAGTGCGGCGCCATGGCCCGTCATCGCTTCGGCGGCCGCACTGGCATCCCTTGGCCTGCTCGGGGTGGCCGCACGCGCATCGATCGCGCTGGCGGGATTATCGCCCCGGCCGGGGACACCGGATATGGCCGGAATCGACCCGGGCGGCGCGGAGGTGCACCGCCGGGCCGTCCGCGCCGGCAGTTGGTTGTCGGGCCTGCTTGCCGGGTTGTCGGCATCGGCCACGGCGGGCGCGGTCGTCACCGTCCTTGCCGGCGCACCGCGCCTGGCGTGCACCGCGTTCGGCACCCTCACCGGCGCGTTGCTGCTGTTGCGTGCCCGATCCGCCGACGAGAAGAGAACGCTGGTGTTTGCGATCAGCGGAATTATCCTTGCCGCAACGACTTTCGCGGTTGCCGCGTCGCGGACACCGGTGCACATCCCGTGGGTCGCGACGGCGACGACCATCTCGGTCGCCGTGGCGATGTACCTCGGCTTCGTCGGCGCGGCAATACCCGCCTCGCCCGTCGTCCGCCGATGCGTCGGATTGCTGGAGTGGCTGGTGCTGGCCGCCATGGTTCCGTTGACCTGCTGGATATGCGGACTGTACGGGACGGTTCGGGGCTTGAGCCTCACATGATTTGCTCGTGCGCCGGCCGCCTGTTGGCGGTGTCGGTGCTGGCGCTTGTGTTCGGAACGCCGACGGCGCGGGCTGTTTCGCCCCCGGATGTCGATGACAGCTGGTTGCCCAAGCCCGCCTTGCCGGCGCCCCCGTGGCCGACCGTACAACGCGAGGTGTGCGCGACGATGACCGTCGACGCGGGACCGGGCCGTAACCCGCCGGCGGGCCTGGGCGACCTGTCGGCGGTCTGGCAACTCAGCCGCGGCGCCGGGCAACGGATCGCGGTCATCGACACCGGGATTTCCCGACACCGCCGGCTGCCCGATGTCGTGCCCGGCGGCGACTACGTATCCACTGGCGACGGCACCCAGGACTGCGACGCGCACGGCACGCTGGTAGCTGGAATCATCGCGGCCACAGCCGATTCCAAGTCCGACAGCTTCAGCGGGGTGGCACCGGAGGCCACGTTGATCAGCATTCGGCAGTCCAGCGCGAAGTTCGCCCCGACCAGCGACCGGTCCCGTGTCGGGGTCGGTGATGTCGACACTCTGGCGAAAGCCGTTCGGACGGCGGCCGATCTGGGTGCGTCGGTGATCAACATCTCGTCGGTTGCGTGCGCGCCGGCGGCTTCGGCGCCCGACGACCGCGCGCTGGGCGCCGCACTGGCCTACGCCGTCGACGTCAAGAATGCCGTCATCGTGGCCGCGGCCGGCAACACCGGCGGTGCGGCAGGGTGTCCACCGCAGCGGGCGGATGCCACCTGGCAGAACCTCACGGTGGTCGCCAGTCCCGCGTGGTACGACGACTACGTGCTGACCGTCGGTTCGGTGGATTCCGCTGGGGCGCCGTCGGCGTTCACCCTCGCCGGCCCCTGGGTGGATGTCGCCGCGCCCGGTGAAGGGGTGACTTCGCTCGCGCCCGAACCGGTGTCCGGCACGAGCTATGCGGCCCCGGTGGTCAGCGGATTGGCCGCGCTGATCCGCGCACGCTTCCCGGCGTTGACGGCCCGCCAGGTGATGCAGCGCATCAAGACCACGGCGCGTCATCCGGCCGCCGGATGGGATCCCCTCGTCGGGAACGGCACCATTGATCCGTTCGCCGCGGTCAGCACCGGCACGCATGCTTCCGGCAGCACTCCCAGTCCGTCGGCGGCGCCGGTACCGATCCCGGCGGCGCCGCCGGTCCAACCGCGCGATTCGCGCGGCCGGGACACCGCGCTCCGGGGAGCGGCGGTCTGCCTGATGGCCCTGGCCGTCGTGCTGGCCACCGCGTCGGTCAGGGGTCGCCTACGGCGTGCCCGCGACCGCATCGCGTGCGATTGAGGCGTTCTGTCGGCTCAGCTCCGGTCCGGCCGGGAGAAGCGTGAGCAGCGGCCACGGCGCCGGGCCCGGCTGCGTAAGACCGAGGTCCCGCGCGGCGGCGTCGTCGTGAACGGCGAACCGGACTCCGGTGTCGGTGATCAGGTAGCTGGTGCCGGCCGTGTCGGCTGCCCGCACGTAGGCGCTGCGGCCGGGCGGCACGTACACGGCGTCCAGCGCGGGGCCGGGACCGTCGGCCTGCGCCAAAATGACCGGCGCCCGGCCGGCCGGCACCGGCGGGCGGCTCTCGGCCAGAAATGCGACGTCGACCTGGCCGGGTCGGGCCTCCTCCCAACTCGCGCACAACGCGCCGGTGGGGGCCGCGAGCGTCGGCGCCCGGTCGGGATACAGGGCAACCGGTAGCTCGGTGACGACGGGAGCGGCCCGGATCACCTCGGGTGCAACGGAGACGGGGTTGGCCGTGGCCCGCGGGTTGCCGAAGCGCAAGAGGTCGGCGGCCACCTGGCCGATGCGCTGCACCCCGGCGGCCAGCACCGCGTAATACTCGTCGCCGTCGGCCCGTGTGATGCGAAGCACACTTCCGACCGGAAATCCCGGGACCTTCGCTGTCGCGCCGCCCGGGCCGCGGATCGGTGGCGACGCGATCGGCGGCGCCTCCGGCACGGCATTCAGCAATGCCTCCGAGACGCGCAGGGGCGCACGGCCCTCGAGGCGCAGCGCGCGCACCACCGCGGCATCGTCGAGGTCCACCGTCGCGCGGTGGCCGTTGTACAGCAGGTAGGCCGGCGAACCGGAGGTGGGAGCCACCAGCATCGCCTGCGCCGCGGGGACTTGGCGCACCGCCGGGGCCTCGGAGCGGCGGGCGACGATGACCGTCGTGGTTGTGTTAGCGCCGGTGCTAGCGCATATCGACCAACCCACCTCCTCCGGGGACAGCGGCCTGCCGAGAAATTGCGGTGCGCCCGGAATGCCCAGCAGCGGGCCGCGTTTGGTGGTGTCCAGGTCGGATTCGGTGACCGGCCGCGGGTTGGCGGCGGTCGCCGCGATCAGCCGGGCGGAGGCCAGGTTGAGCACCGGATGCCAGACGTCGCCCACCCGGACGAACAGGGCGCCGGATTCCCGGCTCACCACGATCTGCTCGCGGTCGAGCGCCGCGTGGGGTCGCAGCAGGGCCAGCACCGCGCAGCCGGCCACGGCGACGGCGGTGACCACGCACCCCAGCACCAGCGCCGCCGGATACGGGCGCGGGCCCGACCCGGCCACCCCGACACCCTCGTCCAGCAACGCGCCCTCGATGCGCCGCAGCAAATACCGGTACGCGCTGATGTGCAGCCAGGCTGCCGGCTGACGCGGCACCCGATCTCCTCACCCCGTGGATCCGTCAACGCCCACGGTAAGCCGCCGTTTCGCGGCGCACGGGCGGTTATCCACAGGTCGCGGGAGTTTCAACAGATCACAAATTGGGTAACATTGCCCGGTGCAAACTCACCGTGTACGTACCCGTCGGGCGGGCACCGCGCGGTCGGCAACACGCTTCGTCGGCCTGGGTGCTGCCGCCCTGGCTACCGCTGCTGGCCTGCTCGCGACCCCCGCCGCAGCGCCCAAAGCCTCCGCGTTCGACTGCCCGGACGTCGAGGTCATCTTCGCCCGCGGCACCAACGAACCGGCCGGCCTGGGCCGGGTCGGCGACGCCCTGGTGGAGTCGCTGCGCCAGCAGACCAACGGCCTGAACATCCTGCCCTACGGCGTGAACTACGCCGCCAGCAAGCTGCAGCTGCACGGCGGTGACGGCGCCAACGACACGATCGACCGCGTCAAGAAGAGCGTGGAAACGTGCCCCAACACCAAGATCGTGCTCGGCGGCTACTCGCAGGGCGCGTCGGTGATGGACATCGTGGCCGGCGTTCCCATCGGTGGCATCAGCTGGGGCAACAAACTGCCCCCGCAGTACGCCAACAACATCGCCGCCGTCGTCACCTTCGGTGACGTGGCCGACCGCGCCGGCGGAACCCTGCCCAGCCAGAGCGCGCTGCTGGGCTCCAAGGCCGCCGACTATTGCAACCCCAACGACCCGATCTGCCACGCGGGCCAGGGCAACGAGTGGAGCGGGCACACCGAGGGCTACGTCCCCGTGTACACCACCCAGGCGGCGGCGTTCGTCGCGCAGAAGCTGGCGGCCACCGGTGTCGGCCAGCAGTCGCCCGCGTTCGGCCCGCCGCTGGGCCCCGTCCCGCAGCAGCCCGGTTACGGCCAGCAGTCGCCGGTGTACGGGCAGAACCCGCCCGGGTCGGGCCCGTCGATCCACGACGGTACGGTTCCGACTCCAGGGCCGTCGCTGCCCGCACCCACCGCGCCCGGGCCGGCCACGGACTCACCGCAAGCACCTCTCGTCTAAATCGTTACCGTCGGGTTATCAACGCACCCGTAACATCGCTGTGTGAGGCTTATCCCGTTAGGGCTGGGCATCGTAATCGGCGCGACGGCCGCGTTATTGGTTGCCCCCCAATTGGTTCCGCGTGCGTCGGCATCGTGCCCCGGCGTTGAGGTGGTCTTTGCCCGGGGCACCGACGAGCCGCCCGGTGTCGGCAAGGTGGGCGGTGCCTTCGTCAGCTCGCTGCGCGAGCAGACCCGCAAAAGCGTTGGCACATACGGGGTGAACTACCCGGCCAGCAAGGACTTCCTGGCCGCCACCAACGGCGCCAACGACGCCAGCACCCACCTGCAGCAGATGGCGGCCAACTGCCCCGGCACCAAGCTGGTGCTGGGCGGGTACTCCCAGGGCGCCGCCGTCGTCGACATCGTCACGGCCGCACCGCTGCCCGGCCTCGGCTACCGCCAGCCGTTGCCGCCCGCGACCGCCGACCACGTCGCTGCCGTCGCACTTTTCGGCAACCCGTCCGGCCGCGCCGGTCAACTGATGAGCGCCCTCTCCCCCAATTTCGAGGGCAAGACCATCGACCTGTGCAACCCGGGCGACCCGATCTGCTCGGGCGGGATGCAGTGGAGTTCGCACCTGGGCTACGTGCCCGGATTGACCAACCAGGCAGCACGATTCGCCGCGGCCAGGGTTTAGCGCGAGCGCACGTCCCGGGTGATCAGGTTGCGCGCCGCCAACTGGTCATCGGGCGGGTAATCCACCCCGACCAGCGACAACCCGTGGGCGGGCGCGGCCGCGAAGTCGCTGGACCGCTCCGTGGCGCTGAGCAATCCGCGACAGTAGGACACCGGGCGGCGGTGTTCGCCGACGGCCAGCAGCGCGCCGACCAGCGAGCGCACCATCGACCAGCAAAACGCGTCGGCGCTGACGTGCGCGGTGATCAGGTCACCGTCGCGCGTCCAGTCCAGCCGCTGCAGGTCGCGGATCGTGGTGGCGTTCTCGCGGAAGCGGCAGAACGCGGCAAAGTCATGCAGCCCCAACAGGTCTCGCGAGGCCGCGGCCATCGCGTCGACGTCCAGCGGGCGGGGCCAGGCGGTGACGTAGCGGGCCTGCAGCGGCTGCACGCCCCAGGGCGCGGTGGAAAGCCGATACACATAGTGGCGGCGCAGCGCCGAGAACCGGGCGTCGAAACCCGCAGGGGCGCGGGTGATGTCGACGACCCGGACGTCGGTGGGCAGGAACCGGCCCAGTCGGCGCACCAGCGGTCCGAATTCGGGTTCACCGGCGTGCGGTGCCCGCGGATAGGCGTTCGGCAGGGCGTCCGGCGGCACGTCGACGTGCGCCACCTGACCGGTGGCGTGCACTCCGGCGTCGGTGCGTCCCGCCGCGCGCAGCCGCACCGGCGTGCGGAACACGGTGGTCAGCGCCTCGTCGAGAACTCCGGCCACGGTCCGCTGGCCGGCCTGAGCGGCCCAGCCAGCGAAACCCGTTCCGTCATAGGCGATATCAAGCCGCAGACGGATGTCCTCGCTAATCCTCGCTGGACCCTTCGGCCTCATCGGCCTGCGCTTCGCCGGCCTCGGCCTCGGCCTTGGTCTCCTCGACCTCGGCCGTGGCTTCCTCGGCCGTCGGGCCGACGGCCTCCTGCGGCTCGACAGCCGCCTGAGGCGCCGCCGCCGCGGCGACAGGAGCGTCAGTCTTCTTGGAAGCCTTCACCCGACGAGCCCGATCGGCCTCGGAGGTGACCGTCTTCTCCCGCACCAGCTCGATCACGGCCATGGGCGCGTTGTCGCCCTTGCGCGGCTCGACCTTGATGATGCGGGTGTAGCCGCCGTTGCGGTCGGCGAAGAACGGACCGATCTCCGCGAACAGGGCGTGCACCACGTCCTTGTCGCGGATCTTCTTCATCACCTCTCGACGGTTGTGCAGCTCACCCTTTTTCGCGTGGGTGATCAGCTTCTCCGCGTACGGCCGCAACGCCCGCGCCTTGGGCTCGGTCGTCTTGATCCGGCCGTGCTCGAACAGCGACGTGGCCAGGTTGGCCAGAAGGGCCTTCTGGTGCGAAGACGACCCGCCGAGGCGAGGACCCTTGGTGGGCTTGGGCATTGCGCTATCTCCTAAGTGGGGCCGACCCCCGTATCAGGTAGGGCCGGGACGGACGGTGTTGCATGTGTCCGGTTCCTCAGCGGCCGCTGCACGGCCGCATCGTCGCCGGACGGGTTTTACAGCTGTTCGGTTTCCGCGTAGTCCTGGTCGTCGTAGGCGGCCTCGTTGGACCAGGTGCCGGTGGCGACGTCGTAACCCGCGACCTGCGAGGGGTCGAAGCTCGGCGGGCTGTCCTTGAGCGACAGGCCCAGCTGGTGCAGCTTGACCTTGACCTCGTCGATGGACTTCTGGCCGAAGTTGCGGATGTCGAGCAGGTCGGACTCGGTGCGGCTGACCAGTTCGCCGACGGTGTGCACACCCTCGCGCTTGAGGCAGTTGTACGACCGCACTGTCAGGTCCAGGTCGTCGATCGGCAGGGCGAACGACGCGATGTGGTCCGCCTCGGCGGGCGACGGGCCGATCTCGATGCCCTCCGCCTCGACGTTGAGTTCGCGTGCCAGGCCGAACAATTCGACCAGGGTCTTACCCGCCGACGCCAGCGCGTCGCGGGGGTTGATCGAGCTCTTGGTCTCGACGTCCAGGATCAGCTTGTCGAAGTCGGTGCGCTGCTCGACACGGGTGGCGTCCACCTTGTAAGTAACCTTCAACACCGGCGAGTAGATGGAATCGACTGGGATACGGCCGATTTCGGCACCGGAGGCGCGGTTCTGCACGGCCGGCACGTAGCCGCGGCCGCGCTCGACGACCAGCTCGACCTCGAGCTTGCCCTTGTCGTTCAGCGTCGCGATGTGCAGGTCGGGGTTGTGCACCGTGACACCGGCGGGCGGCACGATGTCACCGGCGGTGACCTCGCCCGGGCCCTGCTTGCGCAGGTACATGGTGACCGGCTCGTCCTCCTCGGAGGACACCACCAGGCCCTTGAGGTTCAAGATGATCGCGGTGACGTCTTCCTTGACGCCCGGCACGGTGGTGAACTCGTGCAGCACGCCGTCGATGCGGATGCTGGTGACGGCCGCACCCGGGATCGAGGACAGCAGCGTCCGGCGCAACGAATTGCCCAGGGTGTAGCCGAATCCCGGCTCCAGCGGCTCGATGACGAACTGGGAGCGGCTGTCGGTGAGAACTTCCTCCGACAATGTGGGTCGCTGAGAGATCAGCATGGTGTTTCTTCTTCTCCTTCTCGGCACCCGCTATTTGATGCCGTTAGGTTTCCGGGCCGGCTGGCCCGAAAAGTCTTTACTTCGAGTAGAACTCGACGATGAGCTGCTCGGTGAGCGGCACGTCGATCTGCGCCCGTTCGGGCAGCTGGTGGACGAGGATGCGCTGACGCTCCCCCACCACCTGCAGCCAGCTCGGGATCGGGCGGTCGCCCGCCGTCTCCCGCGCGATCTGGAACGGCACGGTGTTCAGCGAGGAGTCCCGCACGTCGATGATGTCGTGCTGCGACACCCGGTAACTGGGGACGTTGACGTGCACGCCGTTGACGCTGAAGTGCCCGTGGCTGACCAGCTGACGCGCCATCCGGCGGGTCCGCGCCAGGCCGGCGCGGTACACGACGTTGTCCAGCCGGCTCTCCAGGATGCGCAGCAGCTCCTCACCGGTCTTGCCGGATTGCCGCACGGCCTCTTCGTAGTAGCGACGGAACTGCTTTTCCATCACGCCGTAGGTGAAGCGGGCCTTCTGCTTCTCCTGCAGCTGCAGCAGGTACTCGCTTTCCTTGATCCGCGCGCGGCCGTGCTGGCCGGGCGGGTAGGGACGCTTTTCGAAGGCCTGGTCGCCACCGACGAGGTCGGTGCGCAACCGGCGGGACTTGCGGGTGATGGGTCCGGTGTAACGAGCCATGGTTCCTAGACCCTTCTGCGCTTCGGCGGGCGGCAGCCATTGTGCGGCTGGGGGGTGACGTCGGAGATCGCGCCGACCTCCAGGCCGGCGGCCTGCAGCGACCGGATCGCGGTCTCCCGGCCCGAGCCCGGGCCCTTCACGAAGACGTCGACCTTCTTGACGCCGTGTTCCTGCGCCTTGCGCGCGGCGTTCTCGGCGGCCAGCTGGGCCGCGAACGGGGTCGACTTCCGGGAGCCCTTGAACCCGACGTGACCCGACGACGCCCAGGCGATGACGTTGCCCTGCGGGTCGGTGATCGTCACGATCGTGTTGTTGAAGGTGCTCTTGATGTGGGCGGCACCGTGCGGGATGTTCTTCTTTTCCCGCCGGCGGGTCTTCTGGCCCTTCTTGGGCGCCGCCGCGCCTGCCTTCTTTGCTGGTGGCATCGGGGGTTACCTGGCCTTCTTCTTGCCGGCGATGGTGCGCTTGGGGCCCTTGCGGGTGCGCGCATTGGTCTTGGTCCGCTGGCCGCGCACCGGCAGGCCGCGGCGGTGCCGCAGGCCCTGGTAGCAGCCGATCTCGATCTTGCGGCGGATGTCTGCCTGCGTTTCGCGGCGGAGGTCACCCTCCACCTTGAGATTTGCCTCGATGTAGTCACGCAGGTGGGTCAGCTGATCGTCGGTCAGGTCCCGGGTGCGCAGGTTCTTGTCGATACCCGTCGCTGCCAGGATCTCGTTGGAGCGGGTGCGGCCGACGCCGAAGATGTAGGTCAGCGCGATCTCCATCCGCTTGTCACGCGGCAGATCGACGCCTACTAGTCGAGCCATAGGTGGCGTTTCCTCTTTTTCTAGGCGGAGGTCTGATCCCAGCCCGTTCCCGATCTGATCGGGGCCCGGCCTCCGACCGGGCGTGGATGAGCTGGCCCATCTCTAAAGATGCGGGCAGCTCAGTGGTGCTGGGAGGTCTGCATTCAGTTGTGTTGATACTGCGGGGCGCCGAAGCGCTTATGGACTAGCCCTGGCGCTGCTTGTGGCGTGGATCGGAGCAGATCACCATGACCCGCCCATGCCGACGGATCACCCTGCACTTGTCACAGATTGGCTTGACGCTCGGGTTCACCTTCACGGCTGTTCGATCCTGTTCTGTCTATTCGTAGGTTGCTGGTGATCAGGCGCTTTACTTGTACCGGTACACGATGCGGCCGCGGGACAGGTCGTAGGGAGACAACTCCACCACCACCCGGTCCTCGGGCAGGATGCGGATGTAGTGCTGCCGCATCTTGCCGCTGATGTGGGCAAGCACCTTGTGACCGTTTTCCAGCTCAATGCGGAACATCGCATTGGGCAGGGGCTCGACCACCCGGCCTTCCACCTCGATGGCGCCGTCCTTCTTGGCCATAACTAAATAAGAATCCTCGTCGTATAGTTTCGTTCGCGCCTAGTCGACGCGACAGTGCACCGACTTGGAACGTGAGCCGGTGACAGGAAATTCCTAGGGACTTGGCACACAAAAAGTCGGCGCGTATGCCGCACCGTTGTTCCACAATACCCGGTTATTCCGCTCCACCAAAATCGCTGCGGGCGGAACGCCGCCCGTCTCGCCGACCTCCCACAGGGCCGCTGACGAGCGCATACTTAACGCCGATGACGAATCCCGATGCTCCCGGCGCGGCCCAGTCCCGCAAGCCCGTCATGTTGACCGTCGATGATGATCCCTCGGTTTCCCGGGCCGTAGCCCGGGACCTGCGTCGCCACTACGGCGAGGACCACCGGATCGTGCGCGCCGAATCCGGGCCCGACGCCCTCGGCACGCTCAAAGAGCTCAAACTGCGCGGCGAGACCGTAGCGCTGCTCATCGCCGACTACCGGATGCCGCAGATGAGCGGCATCGAGTTCCTCGAACAGGCGATGGACCTGTATCCGGCGGCCCGGCGCGTGCTGCTGACCGCGTACGCCGACACGCACGCCGCCATCGACGCCATCAACGTCGTCGACCTGGACCACTACCTGCTCAAGCCGTGGGATCCCCCGGAGGAGAAGTTCTACCCGGTGATCGACGGGCTGCTGGACGCCTGGCGGGCCGCACCCGAGCACCCCATCCCGCACACCAAGGTGATCGGTCACCGCTGGTCGGCGCGGTCCTGGCAGGTCCGCGACTTTTTGGCCCGCAACGGCCTCTACTACACCTGGTTCATGGCCGACGAACCCGCCGGCGAGCGGCTGCTCACCGCGGCCGGCGAGGACGGCAAGCGGCTGCCCGTGGTGGTCACCCAGCGCGGCGACGCCCTGGTGGATCCCACCGACGCGCAGCTGGCCGAGACGCTGGGCCTGACCACCACGCCGTCACAAGAGTTCTACGACCTGATCGTGGTCGGCGGCGGGCCCGCCGGCCTGGCCGCGGCCGTGTACGGCGCCTCCGAGGGGCTGCGCACCGTGCTCATCGAGCACACCGCCACCGGCGGTCAGGCCGGGCAGAGCTCGCGCATCGAGAACTACCTGGGCTTCCCGGACGGGGTGTCGGGCGGCCAGCTGGCCGACCGCGCCCGGCGGCAGGCGGAGAAGTTCGGCGCCGAGCTGATCACCGCCCGCAAGGCCACCGCCCTCGAGGTGAACGGATCCAAGCGCACCGTGCGGTTCGCCGACGGCGGCTCGATCGACGCGCACGCGGTCATCCTGGCCACCGGCGTCTCCTACCGCCAGTTGCAGGCCGAGGGCTGCACGGAGCTGACCGGCTGCGGCATCTACTACGGGGCGGCCATCTCGGTGGCCTCGGAGTGCGAAGACGAGGAGGTCTACGTGATCGGCGGGGCCAACTCGGCCGGCCAGGCCGCCATGTACCTGTCCCGGACGGCCAAGTCGGTCAACATCGTGGTGCGCGCGCCGTCACTGGAGGCCTCGATGTCCTACTACCTCATCCAGCAGATCGAGGCGAACCCCAAGATCAACGTGCTGACCTGCACCGAGGTGCAGCGCGCCACCGGCGACGGCCACCTCGAGCGGCTGCGGTTGGTGAACAACCGGACCGGCCAAACCGAGGACGTCACCTGCGGCCGGATGTTCATCTTCATCGGCGCCGCCCCCCGCACCGACTGGCTCGACGGCGTACTGGCCCGCGACGACCACGGCTTCATCATCACCGGCCCGGACCTGCGCAACGTGTGCGGCTGGACACTCGAGCGTCCGCCGCATCACCTGGAAACCAGCGTGCCCGGGGTGTTCGCCACCGGCGACGTCCGCTCCATGTCGGCCAAACGCGTCGCCGCCGCCGTCGGCGAGGGGTCGATGGCGGTCATGCTGGTCCACCGCTACCTGGCCGAATCATGACCATCGACATGCCCTGCGAGCCCGACGAGCTACGCAGCCTGTTCCTGTTCGAGGCCCTGACCGACGAACAGCTCGCGGTGCTGTGCAACCGGGGCCACATCGAGAACTATCAGCCGGGCCCGATCTGCGTCGAAGGCGAACCGGCGACGTGTTTCTACGTGCTGATCGAGGGCGAGCTGATGATGTCCAAGCTCTCCGGCGGGCAGGACATCGAAACCAACCGCACCTCGCAGCGCGGCGTGTATTGCGGCGCCTGGCGGGCGTTCACCGGCGGCAAGCAGAAGAACTACGACGCCTCCGTGCACGTCACCAAGCCGTCGCGCTTCTTCGTCATGGACGCGCCGGTCTTCGCGCAGTTCATGCGCGACCAGTTCCCCATGGCGGTGCACCTGCTCGACGGCATCGCCGTCGGCACCGACCGCACCCGCCGGATCATCGACAACCGGGAGAAGCTGCTGGCGCTGGGCCGGCTGTCGGCCGGGCTGACCCATCAGCTCAACAACCCGGCGGCGGCGATCTCTCGGGCCGCGTCGGATCTGCGCGAGCGGGTGGCCAACATGCGGCACAAGCTGGCGATGCTCGCCGACGGCACCATCACGCCCGAGGCGCTCGGCGCCCTGGTGCAGCTGCAGGAGCGGGTCGCCGAGCAGGTCGCCAAGTCTGCTGCTCCAGGTGGGGGACAGCATTTGAGCGCGCTGGAGACCTCCGACCGTGAGGACGCCGTCGGCGACTGGCTGGAGGACCACGGCATCGAGGGTGGGTGGGACATCGCCCCGACGTTCGTCGAAGGCGGCGTCGACACCGATTGGCTGGAGCGGATTTCCGCGGTCAGCGACGAGCTCCCGTCAGCCTCGCTGGAGATGGCGATTCGATGGATCAACTACACCATCGAAAGCGAACTGCTGATGAACCAGATTCTGGAAGCCAGCAAACGGATTTCGGCGCTGGTCGCCGACGCCAAGCAGTATTCGCAGATGGATCGGGCCCCGTTCCAGGTGGCCAACGTGCACGACCTGCTGTACAGCACGCTGGTGATGTTCGCCGACCGGTTGACCAAAGACGCCGGCAGGGACGGCCCCAAGGACACCCCCGCCATCACCCTGGTCAAGGATTTCGACAAATCACTTCCCGAAATCCCTTGCTATCCAGGTGATCTCAATCAGGTGTGGACCAACATCATCGACAACGCGATCGCCGCCATGCGCGATACGGGCGGCACGCTGACCGTGCGCACCTGCCGCTACGGCGACAACATGGCCCGCGTCGAGATCTGCGACACCGGGCCGGGCATCCCCGCGGACATCCGCGAGCACATCTTCGAGCCGTTCTTCACCACCAAACCGTTCGGCGAGGGCACCGGCCTGGGGCTGGATCTCGCCTTCAACATCGTCGTCAAGAAACATCGCGGGGACCTGCGGGTGGAATCGGCGCCCGGCGACACCCGCTTCATCGTGCTGCTCCCGCTCACGGCGCCCGCCGCCGACGTCGCCGTTGCCGACCTCGACGACGTCGACGAGGGTGTGGCGACCGCGGAATAGCTCTCACCGGTCGCAGGTTGGGAACACCATGACCGATGCAGCAAGCAAGCCCGATCTCGGCCGGTTCGGATCGTTCGGACGCGGCGTCACACCGCAGCAAGCCAAGGACATCGAAGCGCTGGGCTACGGCGCCGTCTGGGTCGGCGGTTCACCGCCCGCCGAGCTGGCGTGGGTCGAGCCCCTCCTGGAGGCGACGACGACGTTGCAGGTGGGCACCGGCATCGTCAACATCTGGACCGCACCCGCCAAGCCGGTGGCCGAATCGTTCCACCGCATCGACAAGGCCTACCCGGGACGGTTCCTGCTGGGCATCGGCGTCGGCCACCCCGAGGCCCACACCGAGTACCGCAAGCCCTACGACGCGCTGGCCGACTACCTGCAGCAGCTCGACGACTACGGGGTGCCCGCCAACCGCCGGGTGGTGGCTGCACTGGGCCCGCGCGTCCTCAAGCTGTCCGCGGAGCGCTCGGCCGGGGCACACCCCTACCTGACCACCCCGGAACACACCGCGCGGGCTCGCGAGATCATCGGGCCGTCGGCCTTCCTGGCACCCGAGCACAAGGCGATCCTGACCACCGATGCCGAGAAGGCCCGGGCGGTTGGCCGCAAGGCGCTCGACGTGTATTTCAATCTCGCCAATTACCGAAACAACTGGAAACGGCTGGGTTTCAGCGAGGACGAGGTCACCCGGCCGGGCAGCGACCGGCTGGTCGACGCGGTGGTGGCGTATGGCACCGTGGACCAGATCGCGGCGCGGCTCACGGAGCATTTGGACGCCGGCGCCGATCACGTCCCCGTGCAGGTCCTGACGAAGGATGAAAACCTGGTCTCGGCGCTGGCCGAACTGGCCGGGCCGCTGGGGCTCAAGCGGTCCTGACCCGAACTCGTAGGGGGAGCTGGATGACCGAAGGAGTTTCGCTCAAGCCCGAGCTCGGCCGGTTCGGGGTGTGGTTGCCCACCCGATCCATCTCCCCCGAATTGGCCGCCGGGATCGAAGACCTGGGCTACGGCGCCGCCTGGATCGGTGGATCGCCGGACGCCGGGCTGACCTGGGCGGACCCGGCCCTGGCGCGGACGACGTCGCTGCAGCTGGCGACCGGCATCGTCAACATCTGGAACGCACCCGCCGCGGAAGTCGCGCAGTCCTTCCATCGGATCGAATCAGGCCATCCGGGAAGGTTTTTGCTGGGTATCGGGGTGGGTCACCCCGAGCACACCGAGGAATACGTGAAGCCATACGACGCCCTGGCCTCCTACCTCGACGAACTCGACGCGGCCCTGGTGCCGACCAGCCGGCGGGTGATCGCGGCGCTGGGGCCGCGGGTGCTGGGCCTCGCGGCGCGGCGCAGCGCCGGTGCCCACCCCTATCTGACCACGCCGGAACACACCGCCAAGGCGCGCGAATTGCTCGGCGGTGCAGTGTATTTGGCGCCCGAGCACAAGGTGGTGCTCACCACGGATGCGGCGAAAGCCCGCGAGATCGGGCGTCGCACGGTCGAGTTCTATCTGGGCCTGAGCAACTACGTGAACAACTGGCTGCGGCTGGGGTTCACCGAGGCCGACGTGCGCAAGCCAGGCAGCGATCGGCTGATCGACGCGGTCGTCGCCTACGGCACGCCCGAGAACATCGCGGGGCGGTTGTGTGAACACTTCGATGCCGGAGCCGACCACGTGGCGGTCCAGGTGCTGGGCGGGCACGACGAGGAAACGCTGCTACCTGCGCTGAGTGAATTGGCCGGGCCTCTGGGGCTAACTGCCACAAACTGACCGAGCGGCTCGGTTAGGGTTTGGGCATGCGGTTACTGGTCACCGGCGGCGCTGGATTCATCGGCGCCAACTTCGTGCACAGCACGGTCCGCGAACACCCCGAGGATTCCGTGACGGTGCTCGACGCCCTGACATATGCGGGCCGGCGCGAGTCACTGGCCGACGTCGAGGACTCCATCAAGCTGGTGGTCGGTGACATCACCGACACCGAACTGGTGTCGCGGCTGGTCGCCGAATCCGACGCGGTGGTGCATTTCGCCGCGGAGAGCCACGTCGACAACGCGCTGGACAGCCCCGAGCCTTTCCTGCACACCAACGTCGTCGGGACCTTCACCATCCTCGAGGCGGTGCGACGTTACGGTGTGCGGCTGCACCACATCTCGACCGACGAGGTCTACGGCGACCTGGAGCTCGACGACCCGCAGCGGTTCACCGAGGCGACGCCCTACAACCCGTCCAGCCCGTATTCGGCGACCAAAGCCGCCGCCGACATGCTGGTGCGCGCCTGGGTGCGCTCGTATGGGGTGCGCGCGACGATCTCGAACTGCTCCAACAACTACGGGCCCTACCAGCACGTCGAGAAGTTCATCCCGCGCCAGATCACCAACGTGCTCACCGGCCGGCGGCCCAAGCTGTACGGCACCGGCGCGAACGTCCGCGACTGGATCCACGTCGACGACCACAACAGCGCGGTCCGGCGCATTCTGGACAAGGGCGAGATCGGGCGCACCTACCTGATCAGCTCCGAAGGCGAGCGCGACAACCTGACCGTGCTGCGCACGCTGCTGAAGATGATGGGCCGCGAACCCGACGACTTCGACCACGTCACCGACCGGGTCGGCCACGATTTGCGTTACGCCATCGACCCATCCACGCTTTACGACGAATTATGTTGGGCGCCAAAGCATACCGACTTCGAGGAGGGACTGCGTGCAACCATCGACTGGTATCGCGCAAACGAATCGTGGTGGCGTCCGTTGAAAGACGCCTCGGAAGCACGCTACGAAGAACGTGGGCAGTAGCGTGGGAGTCCGCGAACTGAAAATCCCCGGCGCCTGGGAGATCACCCCTACGGTTCATGGCGATTCGCGGGGCCACTTCTTTGAATGGCTCACCGACAAGGGATTCAGCTCCTTCGCCGGCCATCGATTGGACGTCCGGCAGGCCAATTGCTCGGTATCATCGGCAGGCGTGTTGCGCGGCTTGCATTTCGCCCAGGTGCCGCCGAGCCAGGCCAAGTATGTGACCTGCGTTCGTGGTTCGGTGTTCGACGTCGTCGTCGACATCCGGGTGGGTTCGCCGACGTTCGGCCAGTGGGATTCGGTTCTGCTCGACGACTCCGAGCACCGGACGATCTACATTTCCGAAGGCCTGGGGCACGGCTTCCTGGCGCTGCAAGACAATTCGACGGTGATGTATTTGTGTTCGGCGGAGTACAACCCGCAACGGGAACACACCATTTGCGCGACCGATCCGGCATTGGCGATCGAATGGCCGCTGGTAGATGGGTCGCCGCCCAACCTGTCCGACCGCGATGCCGCGGCGCCCAGCCTCGAAGAGGTGCGAGCCTCCGGCCTGTTGCCGACCTGGGACGAGACGCGGGCGTTCGTCGACGGTTTGCGCGGCTGATCGCGCGCATCGCCAGAGATTTTCTCGGGCAATGCAATTGGCGGAAGACCGGCGCCGGGGCCACTCACCCATTGGCGCTCACCGAGCGCGAATAGGCATTTACCGGCTCACCAGCATAATTGCACACGTATGCAGTGAGCTTCGTTTGCGGTCCCCCGAGCCGTCGGATAACGTCAAGCGGCGCTTTTCTGTGGCGGGTGAGGCTAAGATTGCGCCGATGATGCCGACGACGCCCAGTGCAGGCGGAGGCCGCCGATGAAACTCGGGCAGGTTTTCGATCCGCGAAGTAACGCGCTCAACGCATGGCGGTTGGCGCTCGCGGCCGAGGTCATCTTCTGGCACACCTTCCCGGTTCGGGGTCATCTCCCATCGGTGCGGGCCGTCCTTCAGCTCCTGCTCTGCGTGGGTGTGGACGGGTTCTTCGCGATCTCGGGATTCCTCATCACCGCGAGTTGGGTGAGCAATCCGCGGCTGCGCGCTTACCTCGCCGCCCGGGCCCTGCGCATCCTGCCCGGCTTCTACGTCTGCATGATCGTGACCGCATTCGTGTTCGCCCCGCTCAGCGTGGCGATTCAAGGCGGGTCGGCAACCAAGCTGCTGTTCTCGTTCGCCCCGTTCGAGTACGTCCTGAAAAACGCCGCGGTCTTGTGGCTCAAGCCCGACGTCGGTGGCACTCCCCTGGGCATCCCGAACGCGGGCATCTGGAACGCGTCGCTCTGGTCGCTGTTCTGGGAGGTGATGTGCTACCTGGTCGTCGCCGTCATCGGCGTGGCCGGACTGGCCAACCGCAGGTGGGTCTCCCCGGCGATCTTGGTCGTGGCAGCGATCGGGGCGTCGATGATGCCGCCCGTCACCTTCCCGGACGTGTTCAATCGGCCCACGGGCAATTTGGGCACCGTCATCATCTTCATCGCGTGCCGGGCCGCGATCATGTTCGCGGCCGGGGCGCTGCTCTTTCAGTGGCGGGACGTCATTCCCGCTCGCTGGTCGCTGGTCGCGGTGTGTGTGGTCATCGTGCTGGTGGCCGGCCAGCTGCCGGATTACCGCGTGGTCGCCGCGGTTCCGCTGGCCTACGCCGTCGTCGTCTCCGGGGCCCTCCTGCACCACAAGCGATTGAGGTTGCGCACGGACCTGTCCTACGGCATGTACATCTACGCGTATCCGACCCAGCAGCTGCTGGCCGTCCTAGGGCTTCTCAGCCTCAATCCGTTCGTGTTCTGCCTGACCGTGGCGGTGGCTACCCTGCCGCTGGCCGCGGCGAGCTGGTTCCTGGTCGAAAAGCCGGCGAGGTCGCTGAAGGCGCGGTTCAGACGAAGGGCCGAAGGCGCCAAAGGGCAAGCGGCCATGGCGATGCCGCCGGAGGTTCCCGGTGCGGCCTAGCGACGGAGTCGCGACCTGATCAAGGCCATCGCCCGTGTCAGCGCCCGTCAGCTTTCGGCCCGTACGATGGCGCCGACGATGCGCGGTGCGCAGGGGGAGGCTGGATGAAGCTAGGGCAGGTATTCGATCCGCGCAGAAACGCGCTCAACGCGCTGCGGTTGGCGCTGGCCGCCGAGGTGATGCTGTTCCACTCCTGGCCCGCCACCGGCCACATGCCGCCGAAGTCGATCCTGCAGCTCATGTTCTCCGTCGGCGTCGACGGATTTTTCGCGATCTCCGGTTTCCTCATCACCCGCAGCTGGCTCACCGACCCGCGCGTCCGTGACTACCTCACCGCCCGCGCCCTTCGCATCCTGCCCGGTTTCTACATCTGCCTGATCATCACCGCGTTCGTCTTCGCCCCGCTCAGCGTGGCGATCCAGGGCGGGTCGCCCGCCAAGCTGCTCGGATCCGTCGCTCCGCTGCAATACGTCCTGAGGAACAGCGCGGTCGCCTACCTGCAGCCCACCATCAGCGGAACGCTCCACGGTGCGCCCGGCGGACCCGCCTGGAACGGTTCGATGTGGTCGTTGGTCTGGGAACTGCTGTGCTACCTCGCAGTTGCCGGCCTCGGTGTGGCGGGGCTGGGCAACCGCCGGTGGATTTCTCCCGCGATCCTGGTGCTGGCGTCATGCCTGGCCCTGTTACTGCCGCCGCTGACCTTCCCGGGCACCTGGACAATCCCGCAGCTGGCGGTGCGGTCGGCCATCATGTTCTCGGCCGGCGCCGTCATGTATCAATGGCGGGACGCGATCCCCGCCCGATGGTCGCTCGTCGCCGTCAGCATCGTCATCGTGGTGGCTGCCGGGTTGCTGCTGCCCGATTACCGGGTGGTCGGCGCCCTGCCACTCGCCTACGCCGTCATCGTGTCGGGCTCCCTACTCAAGAACGGCCGCCTGAGACTACGCACCGACCTGTCCTACGGCGTCTACATCTACGCATTCCCGACACAGCAGTTGCTCGCCATCTCCGGGCTCACATTTCTGCATCCGGCGCTGTTCTTCCTCGCCGCGGTCGCGGCCACCCTGCCGCTGGCCGCGGCGAGCTGGTTCCTCATCGAGAAGCCCGCGATGGCCCTCAAGCGGCGGCTTCGGGTCAAATGGTCCGCCCCCGTCGCGTCCAGCTCCGACGAGTCCCGGCCCATCAGCACGGCCGACGCCCTTGCCGAGCGGCCCGCTCCGGATCTACCCGATTCCGTCTGACTTTCGCCCTCCCGACGGCGCCGGGGCCTAGCATGGGCGCACTCCAATGGCACTCGGGCAGGTATTCGACGCGCGAAGTAACGCGCTGAACGCTTGGCGGCTGATACTGGCCGCCGAGGTGATGCTGTGGCATTGCTGGCCCGTGACGGGCCGCCTGCCGCCGGCACCGACTCTCCAACTTCTGTTTTCGATAGGTGTCGACGGCTTCTTCGCAATCTCTGGATTCCTCATCACCAGGAGCTGGCTCGAGGGCCCGCGACTGCGCGATTTCCTCACTGCCCGCGCGCTCCGCATCCTGCCCGGCTACTACGTCTGCCTGACCATCACGGCGTTCGTCTTCGCCGCGCTCAGCGTGGCGATCCAGCGTGGTTCGGTGCGCGAGCTGCTGTCCTCGGGCGCGCCGCTGGAATACATTCTCAAAAACAGTGCGGTCGCGTACGTCCATCTGGACATCGGTGGAACACCGCGCGGGATACCGCATTCCGGAGTCTGGAACGGCTCACTCTGGTCACTGTTTTGGGAAGCGATCTGCTATTTCGCGGTCGCCGGTATCGGCGTCGCCGGGCTGGCCCACCGCCGGTGGATTTCGCTCGCTATTTTGGCACCGTCGGTGCTCGCCGCGGCGGTGATGCCCCCGCTGACCTACCCGGGGGACTGGACCCTCCCGCAGCTGGCCGTTCGCTCGGCCATCATGTTTGCGGCGGGCGCCGTCATCTATCAATGGAAAGACGTCATCCCCGCCCGCTGGTCGCTGGTCGCGCTCAGCACCGTCATCGTCCTGGCGTCCAGCCTGCTGCCCGACTACCGGGTGGTCGCCGCCCTGCCGCTCGCCTACGCCATCATCGTGTCCGGTGCCCTGCTGAAGAACAGCCACCTGAGACTGCGCACGGATTTGTCCTACGGCGTCTACATCTATGCGTTTCCGATTCAGCAGTTGCTGGTCGTGTGCGGGCTCGCCCGCCTGCAACCCGGCATACTCTTTCTCGTCGCCGCGGTGGCCGTCCTGCCGCTGGCCGTGGCGAGTTGGTTCCTCATCGAAAAGCCCTCGATGTCACTCAAACGCCGGCTGAAACGGAAGCGGTCGGAACTCCCCGAAGCCGAGGGCGAACTCCGAGCCCCCACAACGCCAGCGTGAGCAGTTCGGCACCGACGGTGATGGCCGCGTACGGCGCAGGCTCCCAGCCTCGCTCCGAAAAGCCTTCCAGGCCAACGGTTCGCGACAGCGTGAAGGCGACCAGCGAAGCGCCCGCCACCGCGGCGCCTGCCCAGCGCAGCCACCCCGGGCCGCCCACCACGATCAACAGCGCGATCGCGAACGAGAGGCTGGCCTGAACCAGGAATCCGCTGCCGATGGCCGGAATGTGTTGATAGCCACGCACATACAGGAAGGCGTGGCTGAGTGCGCTGATGATCAACGACGCGGCGAGGCCGAGCCGGACCAGAATGCCCGTCACTGCAGGGTCCGCTCTTTGAGCGCCAAGGCGGCTTCCCCCTTGGTGTAGCTGACCTCGCGGATGCCCAGCGCGTCGCGCAGCCTGCCGGCCGGCAAGGTGACCGGCTTGGGCGCGGGCCCGTCGCCCGGGTGCGGCAGCGGGTACGCGGTGGTGGTCCCGCTGTAGAAGGTGATCCGGTCTTCGGTCTTGGAAAACAGTTGGTGGACATGGCCGTTGAGGCAGGTGACCGAGGAGAACCGGCGCAGGTAGCTCAGCACCTGGGTGGCATCGTCGGTACCCCAGCCCCATTGCGGGTACATCGCGAACAACGGGATGTGGCTGAACACGATGATGGGAGTATCGCTGGAAAGAGCCGCGACGTCCTTGCGCACGAACTCAAGCTGGTCGACGCCCAGGTGACCGAGCTTGCGCAGGTTCAACGTGTTGACCAGCGCGATCAGATGCACTCCGGAGACGTCGAGGCTGTACCAGCCGTCACCCACCGACCCCGCCCCGAAGGCGTTTCGGTACTTCTGCCCCGCGTCGTCCACCGAGTCGTGTTCCCCGGGAACGGTGAACACGTGTGGCGTCTTCAGCCCGCTCATCATCTGCTTGGCCTGGTCGAACTGCTCGGGGCTGGACAGGTGCGTGAGGTCCCCGGTGTGGATGACGAAATCCGGTGTGTAGCCCAGGTTGTTCACCTGATCGATCGCGCGTCCAAAGGTGGCGGAGACATCCGGGTTGGGCGCACCGGTGAAACCGAGGTGGCTGTCGCTGATCTGGGCGAATCGCAAACTCGGCGCCGCGTGCGTGCGCGCGGCGGTCGCTTCGCCGGCGACGTGTGAGATGACCTCCCCACCGGCCACCGCGAACCCGACCGCCGCCCCGAACCATGCCGTGTGCCGGATGAGCTGGCGACGGGTCATGGCCTTCGGGTCGGTGGGGCGGCTCATCCCGTCACCACCACGGTGCCGCGCATCATCGGGTGAATCGAGCAGACGTAGTCGAAAGTCCCGGCGGTGGAAAAGGTGTGGGTGAAGGTGGCTCCCGTTCCCATGCCGGGTGAGTGAAAGGAGCCGTCGCTGGCGGCCACCGTATGGGGTTCTTCGTCGCGGTTGGTCCACGTGACCGTGGTCCCGGCGCTGACGGTCAACGTGGTTGGCGCGAAGGCGAAGCCGTCGATGGTGACCTGATCGCCGCGCACCGGAGCCGCCGGCGCGGTGACCGACACCTGGGTGGTGGGCGCGGCGGAGGTCGCCACCGGCCGCGATTGGGAGCATCCGGAGACCAACAGCGCACCGACGGCCAGCGCGGCCGCCATGCGCCGGCGAAGCATGGCAATTTCCATGCCCAGAGATAGGAAGGCGGGTTACACCCCGGTCAGGCCGGCCGCTCGGGACGCGGCGGGGCGAAGACCTCGACGACCCCGTCGACCTCACGAACCATCAACGCGGGCAGGGGCTTTGGGGCTATCGGCAACTGATGCGTGAGCACCTGTCCGCTGGGTGAGAACGAGGTGGTGTGGCAGGGGCAGCGCAACGTGTCGTCGGGAGCGTCGAACCACAGCCGGCAGCCCTGATGGGTGCACACCCCGGAGATCGCCTGGACTTTGCCGTCGACGCGGCGGACGAATCCGCTCACCGAGCCCAGGTCGAAGGCGTGCATGGCCCCGTCGGGCACATCCGATCCGGACGCGACCCGCTGCCAGCTGCCCTGGTTGGGGGTGAGTTGCCCGGCGGCGATCTCGGGGGCGCGACCATCGCCGGACCGGGCCGCGATCAGGGTGCGATCGACGGAAACCGCGGCGACCGCCGCCGTGGCAGCGGCCGACGTGCCGACGATGACCTGCCGGCGGGTGCTACCCCGCCCCGACGCCGGTTCCGTTGGCGCGCCGGACATCTGGTCGGCCAGCCGCCGGTGCAGGTCGGTGACGAATTCCTGGCGTGGCGCGTCGCCACCGGCGCGGGCCGCGCGCAGCTCGATCGCGGTGCGCAGTTGCGCGGCCTCGAAGTCGTCGGGCGCGAACGGCCTGGGCCGGCGCCCCCGCAACAGATCGTCGACATAACGTCGCAACCCGCGCGCGTTCATGACCGGCCCCCATCGTTGACCTGCGCCGCCAGCCGCAGGGCGCGGTGCTGGAGCACTTTGGCGTTGGCCACGCTGATCCCGAGTTCCGCGGCTGACTCCTTTATCGAATTTCCCTGCAGGAAACGCGATTCCAAAATCCGGCGGTAATGATCCGGCAGGCTGTCCAGAACCTGGGCAACGCGCTGCGGCGCGGTGCTGATGGCGTCCTGGCTCTCGGCTGGTTGCTCGACATCCTCGATCGAGGTTATCTCCCGCCCCAGCGTCTCGCGCCAGTGCGCGGCCAGCACCGTCCTGGCCGTGGCCCGCAGATACGCGCGCACCTCGGCGGCGCTCGCGGACAGCCGCAGCGGCCGCAGCGCGGCGAGGAAAACCTCGGCGGTCAGGTCTTCGGCGTCGGTTCGGTTGCCGACGCGCGCGAACAGCGTGCGGTACACCCAGGTCACGTTGTCGGTGTACACGGCTTCCCAGCTCGGGTAGCCGGCATCATGGCCACTGTCGGGCACCGCGCGCAGCGGTCGCGGGCCGAGGGGTTCGCTTCTTGCCGCCACATGCCTCCTTCACCCGATAGATACCGGCGCGGGTTACACGGGTCAGGGCGCCGCGAGCGCGGCTTCGGCGGCCATCAGCTGCTCGAGCCTGGTGGCGGTGGTGGCGAACACGGACTTGGCGATGCTCAGGATGCGGTCGCGGACCCGGGGCTTCGCCGCGGCCGACGGCAGCAGGTGCCCGATCAGGTGACCGAACAGGTCCAGCCGCGCCGCGGACAACCACGACATCAACTCCGGGTCGTCGAACCAGCGCAGCTGGTTGGTGTAGTCGGCCAGCGCCAGCCGCAACCAGTCGACGTCGGTGTCCGGATGCGGCAGGGGCACGCAGAGTTCGTTCTTGACGGCGTCGTCGGGGTATGCGGCTTCGACGTGCGCGATCAGCGCGGCGCTGAAGATCTGTTGGCATCCGCGCACGCTTTGCAGTGTGATGCGTCCAGGATCGAAAATTGGTGTGGCGGGCCGCTTCTCGGCACCATCGGCGGTGCAGTCGATGAACAGCTCGTCGCCGCCGACCGTGACGGCGCCGCCGTCGAGGACCATCCTGTCCGCCTCGATCGCCCGCAGGTGGCCCAAGCGCACCACGTCGGTGATGCGGCGCAGCTGCTCGAGTTCGAGCCGGGTGACGGTGGCGCAGCGATACATGGCGGGCCGGATCGCCGGGTCGATGCGCAGCAGCACGCCGGCACCCTCGAGTCGCGCGAACAGATCCTCCGTCGAGGCCGCGTCGTTGATCGCGCGCAGTTGCGCGGTGAAGCTCGCCTTGAGCTTGTCGGCGAACAACGTGCCCGGCTGCATCGTCTCGCGGTCCAGCAGCCAGGAGTCGCGGGGCGTGATCCAGGTCAGCCGATCCGGGTCGACGCCCTGACTCAGCAGCCACAGGCAGGTGTCGATTCCGGTCTTGCCTGCCCCGACGATCACGTAGCGCCGGTGCGCGCCGAGTCGGGGCAGGTCGTTGGGCGCGACGCAGTCGATGCCGTCGGCGACCCGGTAGGGCGGGCGGCGCATCGCCGGGACCGTGACCCGCATGTAGGTGGCGTCGACGACGCGGCGGGCCACGCGGACGGTGTAGTCGACGCCGGCCAGCGTGCGAAACCGGCCTTGGCCGCGGTAATGGCCGCGGTATTCGCTCATCGGGAAATAGCCGACGCGCCCGGTCGGCAGGAATTGCCGGCGCATGACGTGGTCGTAGTACGCGCAGATTTCGCCGGCGGTGGCCAGTTCGTAAAGGCCGTGGTTCCAACCGACTTGGTCGATGCTGTCGCCGCCGAGCCGCAGCGAGTTGACACCGTAGAACGCCGAGGGCTGATGCAGCCGCACGAACGGATAGGCCATGGTCCAGTGGCCGCCGGGGGCGTGCTGGCGGTCCACCACCACGACGCGGGCCTCCGTCTCGGAGACCAGCGTGTCGATGAACGCCATGCCCATGGCGCCGGCGCCGACTACCAGGTAATCGGCCTCGATGGTGTGCATACAGCTGTCAGGCTAGCCCGGCGCCCACCTTGCCAAGGTCCGAACACAGTTACTAGGATATCCAAGTATCCGCTTAAGCGCCGTCAACACACTCGAGGGCCCCATGACCACACAAATTCCGCACTTCATCGACGGGCAGCGCACCGCCGGCCGGTCCGGCCGCAGCGCCGACGTCTTCGACCCCAGCACGGGCAGTGTCCAGGCGACCGTGCCGATGGCCGGCCAGGCCGACATCGACGCCGCGGTGGCGTCGGCAGTCGAAGCCCAAAAAGGTTGGGCCGCAACCAATCCACAGCGTCGCGCCCGGGTGATGATGCGCTTCGTCGAGCTGGTCAACCAGTCAGGCGACGAGCTGGCCGAGCTGCTGTCGCGCGAGCACGGCAAGACACTGGCCGACGCCAAGGGTGACATCCAGCGCGGTATCGAGGTCATCGAGTTCTGCATCGGGATCCCCCACCTGCTCAAGGGCGAGTACAGCGAAGGCGCCGGACCCGGCATCGACGTCTACTCGCTGCGCCAGCCGCTGGGCGTGGTCGCCGGCATCACGCCGTTCAACTTCCCGGCGATGATCCCGCTGTGGAAGGCCGGACCGGCGCTGGCCTGCGGTAACGCGTTCGTGCTCAAGCCCAGCGAGCGTGACCCGTCGGTCCCGGTGCGCCTGGCCGAGCTCTTTCTGGAGGCCGGCCTCCCGCCCGGGGTCTTCCAGGTCGTGCACGGCGACAAGGAGGCCGTCGACGCCATCCTGAACCACCCGGACATCCAGGCGGTCGGGTTCGTCGGCAGCTCCGACATCGCCCAGTACATCTACGCCGGGGCCGCGGCCACGGGCAAGCGCTCGCAGTGCTTCGGCGGCGCCAAGAACCACATGATCGTGATGCCCGATGCCGACCTGGATCAGGCCGTCGACGCCCTGATCGGCGCCGGCTACGGCAGCGCCGGCGAGCGCTGCATGGCGATCAGCGTCGCGGTCCCGGTGGGCGACAAGACCGCCGACCGGTTGCGCGCCCGGCTCATCGAACGGATCAACAACCTGCGCGTGGGCCACAGCCTGGACCCCAAGGCCGACTACGGTCCGCTGGTCACCGAGGCCGCCTTGGCGCGGGTGCGCGACTACATCGCCCAGGGTGTCGACGCGGGCGCCGAACTGGTCATCGACGGCCGCGAACGCGCCAGCGACGACCTGACATTCGGCGACGCCAACCTCGAAGGCGGCTTCTTCATCGGCCCCACCCTGTTCGACCACGTCACACCGGACATGTCGATCTACACCGACGAGATCTTCGGGCCGGTGCTGTGCATCGTAAGAGCCACAAACTACGAAGAAGCGTTGGCGCTTCCTTCTCAGCACGAATACGGCAACGGCGTGGCGGTTTTCACCCGCGACGGCGACGCCGCCCGCGACTTCGTCGCCCGCGTGCAGGTCGGCATGGTCGGCGTCAACGTGCCGATCCCGGTGCCGGTGGCCTACCACACCTTCGGCGGCTGGAAGCGTTCCGGCTTCGGCGACCTCAACCAGCACGGCCCCTCGTCGATCATGTTCTACACGAAGACCAAGACCGTGACGTCGCGGTGGCCGTCGGGCATCAAGGATGGCGCCGAGTTCGTCATTCCCACAATGGATTAGGGACATGGCTTCGTTTACCCTCGACGACGACGAACGGGTGATCACCGAGACGGCCGCCGCGTTCGCCGCCAAGCGCCTCGCCCCCTACGCCCTGGAATGGGATGCGGCCAAGCATTTTCCGGTCGACGTGCTGCGCGAATCGGCCGAACTCGGCATGGCGGCGATCTACTGCCGCGAGGACGTCGGCGGCAGTGGGCTGCGCCGCCTCGACGGGGTCCGCATCTTCGAGCAGCTGGCCATCGCCGACCCGACCACCGCCGCGTTTCTGTCCATTCACAACATGTGCGCGTGGATGATCGACACCTTCGGCACCGCCGAGCAGCGCAAGGTCTGGGTTCCGCGGCTGGCGGCGATGGACGTCATCGCCAGCTACTGCCTCACCGAGCCCGGCGCGGGATCCGACGCCAGCGCGTTGAGCACCCGCGCGGTCAAGCACGGTGACGACTACGTGCTGGACGGCGTCAAGCAGTTCATCTCCGGCGCGGGCGCTTCGGACGTCTACGTGGTGATGGCCAGGACCGGCAGTGAGGGTCCGCGCGGCATATCGGCCTTCGTCGTCGAAAAGGGCACTCCCGGGCTGAGTTTCGGCTCCCTCGAAGAGAAGATGGGCTGGCACGCCCAACCCACCGCGCAGGTGATCCTGGAGGGCGTCCGGGTGCCGGCCGACGCGATGCTGGGTGGCGCGGACGGCGAGGGCGCCGGATTCGGCATCGCGATGAACGGCCTCAACGGCGGCCGGCTCAATATCGCCGCGTGCTCGCTCGGCGGCGCCCAGGCCGCCTCGGACAAGGCCGGAGCCTACGTTCGCGACCGGCAGGCGTTCGGGTCGTCGCTGCTCGACGAGCCGACCATCCGGTTCACCCTGGCCGACATGGCCACCGGCCTGGAGACGTCGCGAATGATGTTGTGGCGCGCCGCCAATGCGTTGGACGCCGACGATCCCGACAAGGTCGAATTGTGCGCGATGGCCAAGCGCTACGTCACCGACACCTGCTTCGAGGTCGCCGACAAGGCCCTGCAGCTGCACGGCGGCTACGGCTACCTGCGCGAGTATGGTCTGGAAAAGATCGTCCGCGACCTGCGGGTGCACCGAATCCTGGAAGGGACCAACGAAATCATGCGAGTGGTCATCGGTCGGGCCGAAGCCGCGCGGGTCCGCGCAACCGCATAGAAGGGCCTTGTAGATGACCGAGCACCTGACGGTGGCCTTCCTGGGCCTGGGAAATATGGGCGGGCCCATGGCGACGAATCTCGTTGCGGCCAAACACGCGGTGCGCGGATTCGATCCGGTGCCCGCGGCCCTGTCCGCGGCGACCGGGGCCGGCGTCACCGGATTCGGCAGCGCCACCGATGCGGTGACGGGCGCGGACGTGGTCATCACCATGCTGCCCAACGGCGAGCTGGTCAAACGCTGCTACGCGGAGATCCTGCCCGCCGCACGACCCGGCGCGCTGTTCATCGACAGCTCCACGATCTCGGTCAACGACGCCCGCGAGGTGCATGCGCTGGCGGAAGCCAACGGCGTCGTGCAGCTGGATGCGCCGGTGTCGGGCGGAGTGAAGGGGGCCGTCGCCGGGACGCTGGCGTTCATGGTGGGCGGCGACGAGGCCGCCCTGCAGCGGGCCCGCCCGGTGCTGGAACCCATGGCGGGCAAGATCATTCACTGCGGTGCGGCCGGGGCCGGGCAAGCCGCCAAGGTGTGCAACAACATGGTGCTTGCGGTGCAGCAGATCGCGATCGGCGAAGCGTTCATCCTGGCCGAGAGGCTTGGGTTGTCCGCCCAGTCCCTGTTCGACGTCATCACCGGGGCGACCGGCAACTGCTGGGCCGTGCACACCAATTGCCCTGTGCCGGGTCCGGTCCCGACATCGCCGGCCAACAACGACTTCAAGCCGGGCTTTGCCACCGCGCTGATGAACAAGGACCTGGGCCTGGCGATGGATGCGGTGGACTCGACCGGCTCGGCGGCCCCGCTGGGCAGGCACGCCGCCGACATCTACGCCAAATTCGCCACCGACCACGCCGATAAGGACTTCAGCGCCGTCATCGAATTGCTGCGTGGCAGCTGAGAATCAGAAGTCCCCTGCGCCGCGGCGCAATGTCTCGATCGAGGTCACCAGCGCCCGCGATTCCTCTTCGGTCATCCAGATGTCGGCGAACACCTGCTTGTTCAGTGTGACGGTGGCGTCCTCGACCGTCGAACGGCCCAGGTCGGTGATCTGCACCAGCGTGGTGCGCCCGTCGGTGGGATGCGGCACGCGCTGCACCAGCCCGTCGGCCTCCAGCCGGCGGATCGCGTGCGTCACGCTGGTCACGTGGACCTGCAACCGGTCCGACGCCTTGGTGATGGGCAGTGCGCCGGTCCGGCTGAACGCCAGCAGGCGCAGCAGTTCGTACCGGGAGAAGCTCAGGTCGTAGGGACGCAGCGCCGTCTCGACACGGGCCAGCAGGATCTGATGCGCGCGCATCACCGAGGTCACCGCGACCATGCCCGGCGCCACGTCGCCCCACCCCGCGCGCTCCCAATTGGAGCGCGCGGCTGCGATCGGATCACGCTTGTCCGGTGATTGCGCCACGCCCCTTCTTACCGCACTTGCAGCCCGGGCGTGGCCTTTCCCAGCGCCGACAGCACCGCCCGCGTCGACGCGCGGCTGCCGACGGTGATGCGCGCGCCTCCGTCCGCGTAGTACCGCACCCGCGGCTCACCGTCGCCGAAAACCTCACGCCAGGGCCGACACTGCTCATCCCAGCCGTCCCCGTCGGGGGGCAGATACAGGAAATTCGCATGCGTGTCGGTCGTGTAGATCCCCATCGCGCTCAGGCGCATCCGCAGATAGCGGCGTTCGGCGGTGATCAGCCGGATTCGTCGCCGCAGTTCGTCTTCCGCGCGATACGACGCCGCGACCGCGGGCAAACTGGTGATCGCGACGCCGAACGGCAGCTGGTAGGACCACAGTGTCCGTGCCAGCTCATGGGAGGCCACCGCGTAACCGATCCGCAGCCCCGCCAGACCATAGGCTTTGGAAAAGGTCCGCACCACCGCCACGTTGGGGTGACGCGCGACCAATGCCGGCACGTCGAGCCGGTGCTCGGGCGCGGCGAACTCGATGTAGGCCTCGTCGAGCAGCACTATGGTGTCGCGCGGCACGCGCCGCAGAAACCGCAGCACGGCGGGCGTGGGCTCCAGCGTGCCGGTCGGGTTGTGCGGGCGGCACACCACCACCACGCGCGCCGCCGCGGCCGCATCGGCCAGGCCGTCGAGGTCGTTGTGGCCGTGCTCGTCCAGCGGAACGAGCAGCGTGTTCAGCCGCGCCATCCGCGCGAGGATCGGAAAGCCGTCGAACGTCGGCGATGCCATCACCATCGTGTCGCCCGGCACGGTCAGCGCCTGCAGGGCCTGCAGCACCACCCCCGTCGCCCCGGCGCCCGGCACCACCCGGTCGGGGCGCACACCGATACGCCTGGCGATCAGGTCACGTAACCGCTCGGGCAGGAACTCCGGATACCGGTTCGCCGCGCAGACGGACCGGATCAAGGCCGAACGCACCGCCGGCAGCGGCGGAAAGGGATTCTCGTTGAGCGACACGGCAAACGGATCGACCGCGTTGGGCAGCCCGTCGCAGATCTCGCCGGCCACCAGGCTCCGGGCGGGTTGCATCAGCCCCGCCCACCCCAGCGCACCGCGGCGGCCCCGGCGAAGTCACCGGCATGCGCGAACGCCGCCATCATGACCACTTCCCCGGTCTTGAGCTGGCCGTCGGATATCGCGCGGTCCAGGTTGATCGGGATCCCCGCACCGAACAGGTTGCCGCACTGGTCAAAAGTGTCGCGGTGTCTGGACTCGGGCAGCTCCAGCGCGTCACGCCAGTTGCGCAGGAACGCCCGGTTCGGCTGATTGGTGACCAGCAGGTCGATGTCCTTGGCGGCCAACCCGATTCGGTCGCACACCGCCAACGCCACCTCGGGAACCTGCCGGTTGCCGCGGGCCAGCACCTTGGTGATCTTGCTTTCGGTGAAGCCGATGCTGCCCTCGCCGGGACCGGCCTGCCACCATTTGCGTGGCGGGTCGTAGGAGAGCGTCATCTCCCCCGCGTATTCGCCGTAGGTGCGGCACTCGACATCCAGGATCGGCGACTGGTCGCTCACCGCGACGAGCCCCACCGCGGCCCCGTCGCCGGGCACCGCCGACTGCGCCTTGCGCCGGATCGTCGGTTGATCGAAGAATTGGCCGGCCGCGTTTTGTGCGATGGCGATGAGCGCGGTACGCCCTTCGCCCGCACCCAGCAGCCTACGGGCCACGTTGAGCGCCAACACAAATGCGGCGCAACCGCCGTTGTTCAGGTCGAGCACCCAGGATGGCCGCATGCCGAGCCGATGCGCGATGCCACCACCTTGGCCGTAGAACGCCATGTCGGGCACCTGAGTGTGGGTGATCAGCACGTCGGCGCCCTCGACGACGTCGTGGCCGTGCCGCTCGATCAGGCCCTGGGCGGCGCGCTCGATCATGTCGATGGAACTCTCGTCGGCGGCGACGTGATGGCGAAACTTCGGGGCGCGGAACATCACGTTGTCCCGCAGTTCGTCGGATTCGGCGTAGCGCGCGTAGTAGTCGGCGGGGATCGGCTCGCCCGGCAGGTAGGTGGCGACGTCGATCAGGCTGACGTTCGGGTTGCCCATGGTGCGCTCATCTCATCCATGCCGGCGTCACCGGCAGCCCGTTGCGGTGGCGGTACTCGGCGATCGCCTTGAGGTTGTTCATCTCCAGCTGATGGCCGGCGCCGAACATGTCCCAGAAGTCGCCGACCCATACCGGCCGCTGGGCGGGTGCGGTCTCCGGATACGGGTTGTGGTCGTAGAACGGGTGATGGCAATTCGTCCACAGCACAACCGATCCCGGCTTGTTAAGGACGGTCTGGGCATCGACGACGCGCATCAGGTAGATCATCCACAGATGCTTGCCCTGATCCCAGGCACAGTGGTAGTCCACGGTCCGGGCCGCCGCGTTGGCGACGGTGCGGGTGTAGATCTGGGTCTCCGAGCCGAGCCGGTCGTAGGCCAGCCACAACCCGGGTTCGTCGGTGGGGGTGAATCCGCGCAGGCTGTAGGTCCACTCCTCCAGGCTGCGCGTGTCGGCCATGTAGTCGTACAACTCGTCGGGTGGGCAGTCGACGTAATCGTTGACGGTGCAGTACTGCCCGAACACCTGATCGTGCGGATACACCGACCGCATCATGTCCATGATGATCGGCGTGGCCTTCTCCCTGGGGCTGGTTTCGATGCGGGTGACCCCGTCGATGACGTCGGGGATATCCTCAAGCGCTGGCAACGACATTGGTGCGGGTCTCCTTGTCAAGTGAAATATGGCCCACGGCAGCGGCTTTCGTCGGCGCCGCGGTGATGAACGGTGCGAAGGGCGGGACCTCGTCGGCGGCACACTCGACGCTGATCACCGCCGGGCCGTCGATGTCGAGCGCGGCTCCCATGGCGGCGGCAAGACCGTCGACATCGCTGACGTCCACCGACGTCAGGCCCGGGAACATCGCCGCCAGACCGGCGCCCAGCCGGCTGGGCCGGAAACGGTTGTAGCTGTAGAGGTCGTCGTAGAACAGCTGCTCGCGGGTCACGCACATGGCGTGCGCGTTGTTGTTGAACAGCACGAACGTCATCGGTAGCCGGTATTGCACGGCCGTGTGCACCTCCATGCCGTGCATGAAGAACGCGCCGTCCCCGGCGATCACCACGGTGCGGCCGTCGGGGCGCCCGGAGTTGGCCCGCCCGAACGACATTCCGATTCCGGCGCCGAAGCTGTAGCCCATGCCGCCCATGCCGAGCGCGGCCACGAACTTGCCGCCGCGCCGCGCCGGCAGGTAGTGGATCGCCGAGGCGCCGGTGTTGCCGGCGTCCACCACGATGTCGGCCCCGTCGGGCACGACACCGTCGAGCACCGCCATGGCCTCGCGGTACCGCACACCCGGTCCGGCGCAGGGCGGGGGCGTCAGCTCGGTTCGCCGCACCGCGTCGGGCACGCGCAGACCGGTTGGGCGGGCGCGGCCGCGAAGCGCCTGGGTCAGCTGGCGCAGCGAGCCGCGCAGGTCGTCGGTGTGCACGTGCGTGCAGGCGACATAGGGCGGCGCCGACCCGAGCGAGACCGTCCGCACCGACGCCAGCGCGTCGTCCAGCCCGCCGCGTGCGGTGACCGTCAGCCGGGTGCCGACGATCAGGCACAGCGCGCTGGCGGCCACCTCTTCGGCCACGCTCGGGTGGCCCATGACGCCGGTCACCCCCAGCGCCGACGACGACCCGTAACCCGGCGCGCCGGCGACATCCTTGGCGTCCGGAACGGTGGCGACCCGCGCGCGCAGCGCCGCGCGCAGCGCCTCGAGCTCGGTCCGGGCGTCGTCGCGGGCCACCTGCTCGCCGGCGATGATGGTGACCGGGCCCCGGGCACGGCGCAGCGCCCGCAGGATCGGATGCGGGTCACCGATCGGCGCCCGACCGCCATCGGAGTCATCACCGCCATGCCCGACGTCGATGAGCGCCTGCTGAATGTCCTTGGGCAGCAACAACACCGCCGGTCCGGCGGTGCGCGTCGCGGCGACGGCCCGAGGCAGCAGCGAAACGATGTCGGCGGGCGTGCGCAACCGCTCGCAGAACACCGACACCGCCGAGAACAGCGCCTCGGCGTTCAACGACCCGTTCACGCCGCTGGTGTCCTGGAAGCTGCCCCGGCCGTCCATCGTGCTGGCGGGCTGGCCGACCAGTGCCAGCACCGGGACCCGGCTCGCCAGCGACTCGCCCAGTCCCGCGACCAGGTTCAACGATCCCCCGCCGGAGGTCGCAGCCACCACACCCAGGCCCGCCCCGCTTCGGCTGTAACCGTCGGCCATGGTGGCCGCCGAGAACTCGTGCTTGGCCAGCACCGCGTTGACCTCGGGGCGGAAATACGCCGCGTCGTACAAGTCCTCGATGTTGGCGCCGTCCACACCGAAGATGTGATCGACTCCGATTGCCGCGAGGTGCCCGACGATGTGGTCGACCACCCGATACCTGCCGGGCATGCCTGGGATAACGAAGGGGCCGCCCGGTCGGTTCATCGCCGCCCTGAACCGATCGCGGCGCGCCATCGTGGTGCCTAGATGACCATCGAACTGCGCGACGTCGTGCGCCGGTACCGGGTCGGCGGTCAGACGGTGCGGGCGCTCGACGAGGTCAGCCTGCGACTGGCGGACGGGCAGTTCGTGTCGGTCGTCGGGCCGTCCGGGGCGGGTAAGAGCACGCTGCTGCACCTGCTCGGTGCGCTGGACTCGCCCGATTCCGGGTCGATCCTGTTCGACGGCGAGGAGATCTCGCGCCTGCGCGACGAAGAACAGTCGCGGTTCCGCCATCACCGGGTGGGCTTCATCTTTCAGTTCTTCAACCTGCTGCCGACCCTGTCGGCGTGGGAGAACGTGGCGATTCCCAGGCTGCTCGACGGTGTCCGGCTGGGCAGGGCCAAACCGGAGGCGATCCGGCTGCTGGACCGGGTCGGGCTCGGCGACCGGACCCAGCACCGGCCGGCCGAGCTGTCCGGCGGCCAGATGCAGCGGGTCGCGGTGGCTCGCGCGCTGATGATGAACCCGCCGCTGATCCTCGCCGACGAGCCGACAGGAAACCTGGACTCCACGACGGGCGCGTCCATTTTGGCGCTGCTGGCCGAGGTGGCCCACGAGGACGGTCCGGGCCGGCTGGTGGTGATGGTGACCCACAACTCCGACGCGGCCGCGGCCACCGACCGGGTGATCACGCTGCAAGACGGCCGGGTCGGTTCGGACGTCCTGGCGGTCGCCGGGTGAAGCCCGGGGCCGCGATCACGGCCGCGGCCAGCAGGCTGCGGGTCTTCAGCCTGCGTGAGCTCGCCGTGCACCGCCGCCGCACGTTCGCGTCGGTAGCCGTAATGGCAGTATCGGCAACGTATTTGGTGGCCATCTTCGGAATCTTCGGGTCGATCACCGGATCGGTCAGCCGGCTGGCCGACGGGATCGCCGGCGTCGCCGCACTCGAGGTGTCCGGCATCACCGATGCCGGCTTCCCCGACTCGATACTGGCCGAGGTGGCCGCGGTCCCCGGCGTGGCCACCGCGGCGCCGATGATCCGCACTTCGACGTCCACACCGTCGGGGCCGGTGCTGCTGCTCGGCGCCGATGCGAACACCGCCGCCCTGGGCGGCGCCCTGAAGGGGGCGCTGCAACGGCCGGTGCAGGCGCTGTCCGCGACGCCGTCCGGCGTCCAGGTCGGACCCCGCGTCGGCTACGCGAAAGGCCAGAGGTTCCCGTTGGGCTCGGCGTCGGTCACCGTCACCGAGGTGCTCGCGGGCAAGCAATATGCCGACCTCAACGGCGGACATTACGTGCTGGCGCCACTTGCGTTGGCGCAGAACGTCACCGGTCGCACCGGCCAGCTCGACTCGATACTGATCACCACGAAGCCCGGCGCCGACCTGGGCGCCGTTCGCGCGGCCGTGACCGGCGCCGTGCACGGCCGCGCGATCGTCGCGACCCCAAGCTTTCGGGCGGCCCGGGCCGGTGACGGCGTGAAGCTGATGAACTACATGGCCCTGCTGGGCGCCGCGGTCGCGTTGGTGGTCGGCGCGTTTTTGATCTACACGACGATGACGATGGCCATCACCGCGCGCCGGCCGGTCATCTCGATGCTGCGCGCGATAGGCGGGCGGCGTGTCACCATCGTCGGCGACATGCTCGCCGAGGCCGCGCTTCTGGGCCTGATCGGCGGGGCCGTCGGGTCCGGCATCGGAATTGTGGCGGGGCACATCGCGATTGGCCGGCTACCCCCGGCGGTGACGCAGGGCCTCGAAGCCCGCGTCGAGTACTGGCTGCCCGGCTACGCGCTACCGCTGGCGCTGGCGGTGACGACGCTGACGAGCGTGGCGGCCGCGGCGATGGCGGCCCGGCAGGTGTACAAGGTTTCGCCCATCGAGGCGCTGGCGCCGGTGGGGGCATCGGCGGCCGACGCCGTGCCGCGGTGGCTGCGCACGGCCTGTGGCGTCGGTGCGGTCGCGGTGTTCGCGGTGTCGACGTGTGTCGTCACCGGTCAGCGCGGCAGCTACGCCGTCGTCGCGATGGCCGCCGTGCTGAGCGCCGAGCTCGCGCTGGGCTTCGCGCTCACCGTGCCCATCGTCAACGCCACGGCGGCGACCGCGCGAATGTTCGGATCGGTCGGGGCACTCGCGGCGGCGACGATCCAGCGCGCCCCGCGCCGGGTGTGGGCGACCGTGATGACCGTGCTCATCGGGGTGCTCACCACCGTCGTGATCACCGGTACGAACGCCGACATGATCCGCTCGGCGCGGGACATCTTTTCCCCGGTCGCCGACGCCGACGTCTGGGTGAGCGCGGACGCTCCCGACAGTTACCCCACCGACGTTCTGCCGCAAGGACTCCGCGAGAAGGTCGCCGCGGTACCCGGCGTCGCGCAGGTCGTCGAGGGCGCATACGGATTCGCCGTCGTCGGCGGCACCCGCGTCCTGCTCGACGGGTTCTCCGCCGGCAGCCACGATGCGCTGTTCCGTGCGCTCGACGAGCGGGTGCGCACCGAGGCGCTCGGCGGCCGGGGTGTGGTGCTCACCCAGAATCTGGGCGCGGTCCTGCACGTCCGGGCCGGCGATCAACTGCGGTTGCTGACGCCGCACGGCCCGCGGGAGACGAAAGTGCTTGCGCTGGTGCCGTTCTTCTCGACCGTCATCGGCACCGTGGGAATCGACCTCGACCACATGCGGGCGTGGTTCGATCGCCCGGCGGCGACGACTCTGCAGATCGCCGCCGCCCCCGGCGTGGATCGGCAGCGGCTGCTGGCCGGCGTCCGCGCGGTGGTGCCGGCGCCGAACCACGTGTACGACGGTCCCGCGGCGCTGGCGGGGCTGCAGGCTCCGCTGCATCAGAGCATGTTCATCGCCAACGCGGTGTGGATCATCGTCGTGGCGGTGGCCGCGGTCGCACTGCTCAACACGTTGACGCTGTCGGTGATCGAACGCCGGCGCGAGATCGGGGTGCTGCGCGCGATGGGATCCAGCCGGCGGTTCGCCTTGCGGATGGTCCTGGCCGAGGCGGCCGGAATCGGCCTTGTCGGCGGGGTTTTCGGCCTTGCGCTCGGACTCCTGGATCAGTGGCTGTTCAGCCGCATCAGCGGCGCCATCATGAATTTCGAAGTCGGCTTCCGGCTGAGTCCGCTGGCGCTCGCGTTCACGCTCGGGGCGCTGGCGATCAGCCTGCTCGGCTCGGTGCCACCGGCACGGCGCGCGGCGCGGCTCAACATCGTCGAGGCGGTCAGCGTCGATTGAGGGTGGCGAATCCCTGCAGATGGGGTTTGCACGGGAAGGGCACCGGCGTTCGCGGAATGCTGCGCAGCGCGGTGGTATCGAATCCGGCCGCGGCGATCGAGTCGAGGGTTCGGCGGTTGGGCTCGCAACCGCCGGCCAGCCATGACCACGGCTTGGCGATCAGGTCTTGGAACCGGCCCATCGCGCCGTCCCCGCGCACGTGCTCGAGGACCACGAGCCTGCCCCCGGGAACCAGCACGCGCCGGATCTCATCGAGGGTGGCGGCCACATCGTCCACCGAACACAACACCAGACCGATATGCACCGAATCGAAAGAGTTGTCCGGGAACGGGATTGACTCGCCGTTTCCCGCCACGATGTCGACCGCGACGCCGCGGCGCCGGGCGAGCCTGGCGGCCATCCGCCGAAACGACACTTGGGGTTCCACGGCGGCGACCGAGGTCACCGCGGCGGGCAGGAACCTCAGGTCGGTGCCCGGGCCCAGGCCGAGCATCAACAGCCGCCCGGTTGCGTTGCTCATCGCCTCCCGCCGATAGCGGTGGTAGAACAGCCGATCGAACACCGGCTGACCGAACCGGTAAACATACGGGAACAGGAGATTGCGGGGGGTCATGCGTTGCCCAAATCCATTCGGTACGGCGGATATTCGTCACGCATCAAAGACACGTACACCGCGACCCGATATCGCCAGCGCACCATGCCCATCAGGAGATCGAAGATGCCCCGCGGGATCGTCCCGGTGCGCAACAACGTGAGCGCGGAGATGAGACACAGCACCTGCAGCGGCGCCTCCATCGACCAGCACATCACCACCTGGGGGATCGCCAGCAGCCACTTCACCAGCACCCGCCGGTTGTTCAGCCGGTCCGGATAGTCGACGTGCAGGTCGCCGGGGTAGTCGGGTCGAGATGCGAGCGTGAAGGGCGGGTATTTGTCGGTGCTGTTCATCGGGAACCGGTAGTTCATCACCCGCCACGACCAGCGCAACACCCCGACGTTGAAATCGAAGAGCGGCCGCGGATATCGCCCGGTGCACAAGATGGCAACCCCGGCGGCGACGGTCGAGAACGGATACACCAGGTAGAGCGCGATCAGGATCGGGTAGTGCGGCAAGGCCAGCACGCACCACTTCAACAGCCAGAGCCAGCGCGAGGGTGAGTCGAAATCGCCTCGCACTCTTACCGAATCGGCCGGATCGTTCATGGGGGTGACGGGATCGTCGCCGCTACCCCCAGATTTCGGCTGATTTGCGCGGACATCCGGCGGTGGCTCGTCAGGCGCAGGAACGTCGTCAGCGCCGATGCCTGCAGCCGGTCCGAGACCAGTGCGGCCGGCCTCAGCACGAGTTCACCGTGCGACACCGGCAGCGACGCCACCCGGGACACCGCCATGACTTTGCGTCGCCGGGTCTTCTCGTACCAGCGCAGCGCGCGCGCAACATCGGCGCCGCTGCCGTTCGTCCGGAAGTCGGTCAGCGCCTTGCACAGCACCATGGTGTCGAGCAGCGCCTGGTTGGTCCCCTGCGCCAGGGTGGGCGGCATCGTGTGCGCGGCATCGCCGAGCAACGTGACCGGGCCGCGACCCGCGCGCGGTATCGGATGCCGGAAATGCGGGAACGGCGAGCGGGCCAAATCGTCGTCGGTCAACGTCGCGAGCACCCGATCGACCGAGGCGGACCATCCGGAGAAATGCGACCGGATCATCTCGATCGGACGCTGCGGTCGGACGAAGTCATCCGACCACGGCAGGTCGAACCACCACTGCACGTCGGTGCCGCCGGCCGGCCACAGGCCGAGGTTGCCGCGCGCCCCGATGATCATGAGCGCGGCATCGGAGTCCGCGATCTCCGGAACGGCGGCCAGCCCCTGCCAGCTGCACCAGCCGGTGGGCTTCGCGCCTTGCGCGCCAACGTGATCGCGCACCACCGAGTGCAGACCGTCGGCACCGATCAGCACGTCCCCCTCTGCCGCGCTGCCATCACCGAAGTCGGCGCGGACCCCGTTTGCCGTGCCGCCCAACGCGATCACCCGGCAGTTGCACCGGATGCGCTCCGCGTCAAACCCTTCGAGGAGCCGATCCAGCAGAACGCGACGCGGAACCATCCGGACGGGCGCGCCCAGGCGGCGCACCATCGCGGTGACGTCCAGGGTGGCGACCCGGCGACCCGTCGACGTCACGGCCCGCACGGTCGCCAGCAGCCTGCCGGCGCCGCCCATGTCGACACCGAGCTGGTTGAGCACCGTCTCGCCGTTGGACCAGATCGTCACCGCGCCGCCGGCCGCCCGCACATCCGGCCGCCGCTCGAACACGGTGACGTCATGTCCGTCGCGCAGCAATCCCCGGGCGACAGAGATCCCGGCGACACCGGCGCCCACAACGAGCACCCGAAGCGGACGCGCGTAGCCGGACACGCTGGCTCCGATCGTTCTACAAAGAGCGTTGCAACAGCACCTGGCCGCTATCGGCGGAAACCACCTGCACGGCGGCGATCTGGTCGACCGGGGTCGAGATGGCGCCCGCGGGCGTCGCGGTGTGGCCGGGCACGGCCACCCACGTCGCCAACCGGGTCTGGCTGCCGTCACGGCCCACCACCACCATCGCGAGCGTGTCGTGGTGCGCGTTCAGCGGAGCCAGGCACACGCAGCGCAGGTTGATGGACGTCCCCCAGTGCTGGCTGCTGACCGCGACCGTCGAGGTCAGCAGGCTGGTGCCCACCTGCGCCATCGGCTCCGACGACGCGGTCACCTGCTGGGACGGAGTCGACGACCACCCCTCGAGACCGACGAACACCCCGATAGCCAACACCGCGGCCGCGGCGGCCGACGCCACCCAGGTCACCACCCGGGTGCGGCGCCGGCGCCAGCGAACCGTCGCCAGCAGGGACGGCAGCAATTCCGGAGACATCTCCGGGGCCGGACCGGATTGGTCGATCGCGGCCACCTCGTCACGGTCGAGCTGTGACAGCAGGGCGGGCACACCGCTGAGATCGGCGACGGCCGCCCGGCACGTCGGGCAGTGGGCCATGTGCGTCTCGAATTCGCGGCGCTCCGCGGCCGACAAAGATCCCAACACGTATGCGGCATCCCACATCGCGTAGCGGTCTTCGGGAGGGCCGAGATCCTGCACCGGCGTCCTCATTTCATCCATTCTGCTCACCCCTCAAGCGTCCGGAGCCCCTCATCGGGTTACTCCGAGTTCCTGCAGAGTGAGTCGCAACGCCCGCACGGCATAGTGTAGTCGCGACTTCACTGTTCCCTCGGCGATGCCGAGGTCTGCGGCAATCTGTGTGGTGGTCCATCCGCGGTAGTAGGACCGTTCGATCACTGCTCGGTGTTCGGCGGACAACTGGGCCATCGCGTCCGCTATCAGCAACCGGTCCAGCGCCGCGTTGACCTCATCCGGCGTGGACTGTTCGGGCGCCCCCGATACGTCTGTGGAGCCGACGACGTTGCGGAACCGCGCGCTGCGGCGGTCGTCGATGATCATGTTGCGGGCCACGGTGAACAACCACGCCCGCGCCGAGCGCTCGGTGTCGCCGACGACTTCGGGATGCTGCCAAGCCCGCAGCAACGTCTCCTGCACCACATCCTCGGACTGGCTCGCGTCCCCGGTCAGCCGCAGCGCGTAGCGCCACAGCACCGCGGCGTGTTCGTCGTAGAGCCCCTTCATCAGAGCGGCCTCGGCAGCGCCGGACGCCCTGGTGCCAGCCACACGAGCCACTCGATCACCTCCGACTACTGAAACGAGGCGAGTGGGTGCTGGGTTCAATTGGCCCCGACCCGCTACACCCGGCTTCGCCGCGCTTGCGATCGCGGCCAGTTCAATTGGCCTCGACCCGCTACACCCGGCTTCGCCGCGCTTGCGGTCGCGGCTGGTTCAAGGCTAGCCCGACTACAAAGCCGAGGTCAGGATGCGTGGCCCGGCGTCGGTGACGGCGACGGTGTGCTCCCAGTGCGCGGCGCGCGACCCGTCGACGGTGACGACCGTCCACTGGTCGTCGAGCACCGCGGTCTTGCCGGTTCCCAGCGTCAGCATCGGTTCGATGGCCAGCACCGACCCGGCGGCCAGCAGGGGGCCGCGTCCGGGAGAGCCCTCGTTGGGCAGGAAAGGGTCCATGTGCATCTGCCGGCCGATGCCGTGGCCGCCGTAGCCCTCGACGATCCCGAACGCGCGCGAATGGCGGGCCGCGGCGTCGCGCGTGCCCATCTCGATGGCGTGCGAGACGTCGGTCAGCCGGTTACCGGGCACCATCGCCGCGATCCCGGCCTCCAGCGACTCCCTGGTCGCCTGCGACAGCGCTTCGTCGGCCGCACTCAGCGTCCCGACCCCGAAGGTGACCGCGGCGTCACCGTGCCAGCCGTCCAGCACCGCGCCGCAGTCGATGGACACCAGGTCACCGGACGCCAGGATCTCGGCGGCCGAGGGAATCCCGTGCACCACCCGCTCGTTGACCGACGCGCAGATCGACGCGGGGTAACCGTGATAGCCCAGGAACGACGGCACCGCGCCGGCGTCCCGGATCACCGATTCGGCGATCTCGTCCAGGCTGAGCGTCGACACCCCGGAACTCGCGGCCGCCCGGACCGCCCGCAGCGCGGCGGCCACCACCGCGCCCGCCGCGGCCATGGCGTCGAGTTCGCCGGCAGTGCGCTGCGCGACCACCTTGCGACTCCGCAGCCGCGCCAGCGGGTTCATTCCTACTTGCCCAGCGCCTGCAGCGCGCGGGCGAACACTTCGTCCATGGTGCCGATGGCGTCGACCGTCTTGAGTTCGTGGCTGTAGTAATCCAGCAGCGGTGCGGTCTCGTCCCGGTAGACCTTCATCCGGTTCAGGATGACGTCCTCGGTGTCATCGGCACGGCCGCGGCCCTTGAGACGTTGCAGCAACTCGTCTTCGGACACCCGGAACTCCAGCACCGCGTCGATGTCGGTGCCGCGGCGTCCGAGCATGTCGTGCAGCGCCTTGGCCTGCTCCGCCGACCGCGGAAAGCCGTCCAGAATGAACCCCTTGGCCGCGTCCGGGTCGCTCAGCCGGTCGTCGACCAGCTGGTTCGTCAGCTCCGAGGGCACCAGGTCGCCCGCGTCCAGATAACGCTTGGCCTCCAGGCCCAGCTTGGTGCCGTTCTCGATATTGCTCCGGAACAGCTCACCGGTGGAGATGTGCGGGATCCCAAGTTTTTCGGAGAGCTTCTCGGCCTGCGTCCCCTTGCCCGCCCCCGGCGGACCCAGCAAAACGACTCTCACTTGAGGAACCCTTCATAGTTGCGCTGCATGAGCTGGCTCTCGATCTGCTTGACCGTATCCAAGCCCACGCCAATCATGATCAAAACCGCGGTGCCGCCGAACGGCAAGTTCTGGACCGCTCCGCCATTGCCGATCTGCAAGAACAAGTTGGGCAGCACCGAGATGGCGCCGAGGTAGATCGAACCCGGCAGCGTGATCCGGCTCAGCACGAAACGCAGGTAATCGGCCGTCGGCTTGCCCGGCCGGATGCCGGGAATGAACCCGCCGAACTTCTTCATCTCGTCGGCACGCTCGTCGGGGTTGAACGTGATCGACACGTAGAAGTACGTGAAGAAGATGATCAGCCCGAAGTAGATGCTGATGTAGATGGGGTCGCTGGGGTCGGACAGATAGCTGCCGACGAACTTGTCCCACCAGCTGTTGCCCACGCCTCCGCTGCCGCTGCGGATCAGCTGGGTGATCAAGTGCGGGATGTAGATCAGCGAGGACGCGAAGATGACCGGGATAACACCGGCCTGGTTGACCTTGAGCGGCAGGTACGTCGAGGTCCCGCCGTACATGCGCCGGCCGACCATGCGCTTGGCGTACTGGACCGGGATCCGGCGCTGGCCCTGCTCGACGAAGACCACGCCGACGATGATGACCAGCGCGGCGACCAGGACGGCGGCGAAGATCATCCCGCCGCGGCTGTCCAGGATCGACTTGCCCTCGGCGGGGATGCGCGCCGCGATGCCGACGAAGATCAGCAGCGACATGCCGTTGCCGATGCCACGCTCGGTGATCAGCTCACCCATCCACATCACCAGCGCCGCGCCGCTCGTCATCACCAGGACGATGACGACGAGGGTGAAGATGCTCTGGTCGGCGATGATGTCCAGCGAGCAGCCCTGCAGCAGGCCGCCGTTGGCCGCCAGGGCCACGATGCTGGTGGCCTGCAGGATCGCCAGCGCGATGGCCAGGTAGCGGGTGTACTGCGTCATCTTGGCCTGGCCGGATTGGCCTTCCTTGCGCAGCTCCTCGAACCGCGGGATGACCACCGTGAGCAGCTGCACGATGATGCTGGCGGTGATGTAGGGCATCACCCCGACCGCGAACACGGTGAGTTTGAGCAGCGCACCACCCGAGAACAGGTTGATCAGCGAATAGATCTGACCGGCGGCGCCGCCGCTGGCCTCTTTGATGCACTGCTGGACGTTCGGATAGTTGACGCCAGGGGACGGTAGCGCGGCGCCGACCCGATACAAGACGACGATGCCAAGCGTGAAGAGGATCTTCCGTCTCAGGTCGACTGTCCGCAGCGATGAGATGAAAGCGGAAAGCAACTCTTCCTCCTGCGCAGCCGGGGGTTTCTCGCATCACGCGCCCAACACCCGCAGGCCAGGACGTACGGCGTCGCGCGTCAAACCGTGTACGAGACTAACAGCTGGTTTGCCCGCATCTGGTCAGGGCCATTGCGGCGGCCCCGGGGAAGCCCCCTCGGGGTGCCGTTAACCGGGTGTTCGCACCCCCGCCGCAACGCGCCCGGAGAAACACAGGAAGCCGTAAGCCGCGCGGCGTAGAGTTCCCCTGACTCGTTGCATTTGCTAAATAACTTGGGAGCAGCATGACACGCACTGACCAAGACAGCTGGGACTTGGCCTCGAGCGTCGGTGCGACGGCCACGATGGTCGCCGCGGCGCGCGCACTGGCGAGCGAGGGCACCCACCCGATCATCAACGACCCCTTCGCCGCGCCCCTGGTGCGCGCGGTCGGGCTGGATTTCTTCCGGCGGCTGGTCGACGGCGAGGTGACCGAATCCGAGTCCCTTGGGGGCGGCGGGAAGGACCTGGGGCTGGAGACCGACTCCATCGCCGTGCGCACCCGCTTCTTCGACGACTTCTTCCTCAACGCCGCCCGCGACGGGGTTCGCCAGGCGGTGATCCTCGCGGCCGGCCTCGACGCCCGCGCCTACCGGCTGAGCTGGCCGCCCGGGAGCGTGGTCTACGAGGTCGATCAGCCCGCCGTCGTCGAGTTCAAGAGCACCACCATGTCCGACCTGGGTGCCGCCCCGGCCGCGGAACGGCGCACGGTGAGCGTCGATCTGCGCGACGACTGGCCGGCCGCGTTGCGCGACAGCGGCTTTGACGCCACACAGCCGACGTCGTGGAGCGCCGAGGGCCTGCTGATGTACTTGCCGCCGGACGCCCAGGACCGGCTCTTCGACAACATCACCGAGCTCAGCGCCCCCGGCAGCAAGTTGGCCACCGAATACCACCCCGCCACCGCCGGCACGACGATGGCGCAACGCGCCCAGGAGTTCAGCGACAGGTGGGCCAAAGTCGGCTGCGACATCGACCTGTCGGGCCTGTTCTTCGACGGCGAGCGCAGCAACGTCGTGGACTACCTCACCGGTAAGGGCTGGCAGGTGGCGTCCCGGCCGCGCCGCGAGCTGTTCGGCGAGTACGGCCTGCAATTCCACGATGACGAGGCGATCGCGCAGTTCCGCAACATCGTCGCCGTGACCGCCGTCCGGCAGTAGCGCTCAGCTGGGATTGGCCGCCGGCGCGCGCACCACCATCGGCACCGCGGGGAAACACCACGCCATCTCCGAGCGCGACTTGCGCAGCGCGGCGGTGCCGTAACCCCGCTTGCGGTAGTCGGGGTGAATCCAGATCCGGACATCGACCTCGCCGCGCACCAGCTCGCCGAACACCATGCCGACCTTCTCGCCGGAGTCGATGGCGACGAACCACGCGGCCTCTTCGTCGTCGACCCGGGCCAGCGCGGCTTTGATCTCGTCGTCGAGGTTGCCCGCCTGCCCACCGGATCCGTCGCCCGAGACGCCACCCATGTCCTCGGTGCGCACGCCGAAAATGTCGCGGTCCTCGCTCGCGGAGAACGGCCGGAGCTCGAGGGTGTCCCCCGAGCTCGCCGGACGCTCGCCCAGGGTGAAGCTCAGCTGCTTGTTCAGGTCCTCCAGCTCGGCCTGGATCGTCCTGCGCGAATCCTTGGTGAGTCGGTCGAAGGACAAGCCGAACACCGCTTCGGCACCCGTGTGCGACGTGCCGAGCAAACCGGCGATGGCCTCGACGGCCTCCGCGTTGTTGTCGGCCTCCACGATCAGGTCGAGCACTTCGTGCCGTCGTTCGAGGGCTTTCAACAGTGCGTCGGCGATTTCGCGGCGAGCGGCTTTGCGGTCCTGGTCGGTCATTGCACCAGCCTAGAACGCCGGGGGTCCGACCGCGCTACATCTGCGGTTTCCCAGCTCCAGGAAGCGCTGGTACCGGTCGGAGACCGCGCTCGCCCAGGCGGGGTCGGGCTCGACGGTCCGTTCGGTGCGCACCCATCGGGCGGCGTCGGCGATCGTCGTCTCGAGGCCGGCCGCCATCCGCGCCAGAAAGGCCGCCCCCAGCGCGGCCCCCTCCGCCACCCCGGACACCTCGACGGGGCGCCCGGTGGCGTCGGCGATGGCCTGCAGCCACGGCCCCACCCGGGTGCCGCCGCCGGTGGCCACGACGCGCGACACCGGCGACCCGCTGAGTTCGATGAGCTGGCGGACCACGAATCCGGAGGCCTCGTAGGCGGCCCGCCGCAGCGCGGCGGCGTCGTGGGTCAGGTCCAGCGCCTCCAGCACGCCCCTGCGGTCCGGGTCGTGGTACGGGGTGCGCTCGCCGCGCAGATAGGGCGACCACACCGGGACGCGCCCGGGTTCGACGACGGCCGGATCCGCCTGTGCCACAACGCGATCCACCCAGCCCAGGAACAGCCCGCCGGCGTTGCTGGCCCCGCCGATCTGGCTCTTGCCCGGCGTGGTGTGCGGAATGGTCCACAGGCCGGGCATCTGCCGGGCCTCGGCGATGGTCGTCCACACGATCAGCGTGGTGCCGCACATCACCAGCACGTCGCCGTCGTGGTCGGCACCGGCGACGATCTGTTCGCACAGCGCATCGATGGCGCCGGTGGCCAGCGCGGCATCGGTGCCGCGCACCTGCCCGACGAGGGCCCCCATGCTCTCTACCCGCGGCATCTGCCCGACGGTCGCGCCGCGCTCGGCGCATGCGTCGGGATTCCAGCCGGTCCCGTCGAACAGGGGGAACGCCGTGGCGGCGGTCGCGATGTCGATCACCGCCTCGCCCGCCAGCGCGTGGTTGGCCACCGCCGGCGCGGGCCAGTAGCCGGCGGCGCCCGGGGCCTGCGCGGCCGTCCAGCGCAGGAACTCGGCGGCCTCGCCCAGGGCGGGCAGCGGCTGTGTGTCACCGCCGGGCGTGCGGCCCCGGCCGTCGCCGTAGAGCAGTCCCGGCGTGATGGGCGTGCCGGTGTCGTCGACGGCGGTCATCGACGGCACCATCGCCGAGACGGCCACCGCCGCGACGCCGGGTTGGTCGATCAGTTCGTGCAGGGCCGCGGCCGGCCCACGCCGCCATGCCGCATCGGCGTCGTGCTCCAGCCGGTCGGGTGCCGGCACCCGCAGCTCGTGGGGGATGCGCACGCGGGCAGCCACGTTGCCGTCGGCGTCGGCGGCTATCGCCTTGACCGCGGTGCTGCCGACGTCGATGCCGATTGTGACGTCTTTGCGTGACACGGGCGTCACCGTACGCCAGCATTGGCTTTCGTGACGTCCAAACCACGCGCCTTGGTGACCGCCCCGTTGCGGGGGCCGGGCTTCGCCAAACTGCGAGAGCTGGCCGACGTGGTGTACGACCCCTGGATCGAGCAGACCCCGCTGCGCATCTACAGCGCCGAGCAGCTGGCCGAGCGGATCACCGGCGAAGCCGCCGAAATCGTGGTAGTGGAAAGCGATTCGGTGCGCGGCCCGGTGTTCGAGCAGGGCGTGCGGGTGATCGCGTCCACCCGCGGCGATCCCAACAACGTCGACATCGCCGGTGCCACCGCGGCCGGCGTCCCGGTGCTGAACACCCCGGCCCGCAACGCCGATGCCGTCGCCGAGATGACGGTCGCCCTGCTGCTGGCCGCCACCCGTCACCTGCTGACCGCGGACGCGGATGTGCGCAGCGGCAACATCTTTCGCGACGGCAGCATCCCGTATCAGCGGTTCCGCGCCGCCGAGATCGCCGGGCTCACCGCCGGGCTGGTGGGCCTGGGTGCCGTCGGCCGCGCGACACAGTGGCGGCTGTCCGGGCTGGGCCTGCGGGTCATCGCGCACGACCCCTACAACCCCGATGCCCGGCACAGTCTCGACGAGCTGCTGAGCGAGGCCGACGTGGTCTCGCTGCACGCCCCGGTGACCGACGACACGGCCGGCATGATCGGCGCGCGGCAGTTCGCGGCCATGCGCGACGGCGTGGTCTTCCTCAATACCGCCCGCGCCCAGCTGCACGACACCGATGCCCTGGTCGACGCCCTGGCCGCGGGCAAGGTGGGCGCGGCCGGGCTGGACCACTTCGTCGGCGAATGGCTGCCGGCCGATCACCCGCTGATCAGCATGCCCAACGTGGTGCTGACGCCGCACATCGGCGGCGCCACCTTCGACACCGAAGCGCGCCAGGCGCAGATGGTGGCCGATGACCTGGAGGCGCTGCTGGCCGGCAGCGCCCCCGTGCATATCGTCAACCCGGAGGTGCTGGGGTCATGAAGTTCGTCGACAACCCGGAAACCGCGGTGCTGGACGCCGCCAAGGACATGTTGCGCCGCGGCCTGGTCGAAGGCACGGCCGGCAACATCTCGGCGCGGCGCGCCGACGGCGGCATCGTCATCACGCCGTCGTCGGTGGACTACCGCGACATGCGGCTCGACGACCTCGTGCTCATCGACCCGGACGGCGCGGTGCTGCACGCCGCCGAGGGCCGGGCACCGTCGTCGGAGATGCAGCTGCACCTGGCCTGCTATCGGGCCTTCGACGACATCGGCAGCGTCATCCACAGTCATCCGGTGTGGGCGACCATGTTCGCCATTGCGCACCAACCGATTCCGGCATGCATCGACGAGTTCGCGGTGTACTGCGGCGGGGACGTCCGGTGCACCGAGTACGCCGCGTCCGGCACCCCCGACGTGGGCGCCAACGCCGTGAAAGCGCTCGACGGCCGGGGCGCCGCGCTGATCGCCAACCACGGGCTGGTGGCGGTGGGACCGCGCCCCGACAAGGTGCTGCACATCACCGCACTGGTCGAGAGGACCGCCCAAATCGTCTGGGGCGCACGTGCTCTCGGCGGCCCGGTGCCGATCCCCGAGGACGTCAACCGAAACTTCGCGTCCGTCTACGGCTACCTGCGCGCCAACACCTGATGCGCCCGGTCCGGTTCGGCCACGCGGGCGTGGCCCGGGTGGTCGAACTTCAATTCGACCTGGGGACACGCCTTTTCCCGCAGACGCCGCCATCCGGTTGGCAAGACAATGCCGACCTGCTGGTGCCGGACTTCTTCGACCCCTCGACCGATCAGTGGCACATCGCGATCCAGAGCTGGGTCATCGAGGTCGACGGGCTGACCGTCGTCGTGGACACCGGAGTCGGCAATGACCGCCAGCGCCCGCACATGCCGGCCCTGGACCACCTGGACACCGCATTCCTGGCCGCGCTGCGGTCCGCGGGCGTCGACCCCGACGCCGTCGACGTGGTGGTCAACACCCACATCCACTCCGACCACGTCGGGTGGAACACCATGCTGCGCAACGACATCTGGGTGCCGACGTTTCCCAACGCCCGATACCTGGTGCCGGCCGCCGACCACCGCCACTTCGCGCCCGATGGCCCCGCCGCGCGGCGGACGCCGCGCAGCGAAGAGGACGCCGCCCAGCAGCGCGGCGACCAGCTGGTGTTCGCCGACAGCATTGCGCCCGTCGATGCGGCCGGGCAGCTCGTGCAATGGTCCGATGACTATGAGCTCAGCCGGTCGCTGCGGCTCCGGCCCGCACCCGGACACACGCCGGGCTCCTCGGTGCTGTGGCTGGATGCCGGCGAGCCGGCGGTCTTCGTCGGCGACCTCACCCACAGCCCGCTACAGCTGCGCCGGCCCGCCGACGCCTGCGCCTTCGACATCGACGCGCCGGCCGCCGCGGTCACCCGCCGGCGGATATTCACCGAGGCCGTCCGGGCGAAGGCCGCCGTGATCCCGGCGCACTACCCCGGTCGCGGCGGGGCGACCATCCGCGGCGTCGCCGACCGATTCGACGTCGATGAATGGCTGGATTTCGAGCCACTCTGAGCATCGCCGGGCGTTACGGTTGACGCCATGCCGCCCTATCGCGTGGTCCAGTGGTCGACCGGCAACATCGGCCGTCGGGCGCTCGGCGTCCTGCTGGACCGCGACGACTTCGACGTGGTGGGCGTCCACGCATTCGGTCCGGACAAGGTGGGCCGCGACGCCGGGGTGCTGGCCGACCGGCCCCCGATCGGTGTGGCCGCAACCTCCGATGCCGACGCGTTGATCGGGTTGCGACCGGACTGCGTGAACTACATGCCCCGCGCCATCGACTACGAGCTGGTGGAAAGGATGCTGCGCTCCGGCATCAACGTCGTCACGACCGGAGACTTCCTCACCGGCACCCATCACCCGGCCGAACTCCCGGCGCTCGAGGAGGCGGCGCAACGGGGCCAGGCCACCTTCCTGGGCACCGGCTTCGAGCCGGGCTTCATCAACGTGGTCGCCGGGTTTCTCACCGGCGCGTGCCGGGAGGTCCGCAACGTCAAGCTCGTCGAAACCTTGGACTGCACCACCTATCCCGTATGGGAGGTGTGGCGGGTGCTCGGGTTCGGCAGAACACCCCGCGAGCCCGTGACGCATCTCGACCCGGCGACGCAGCGATACGGCCTCGGCTACTTCGAGACCCTGGACATGATCGCCGCCATGCTGGGCGTCGAACTCGAGTCCAAGGACGCGTTCGTGGAGCCCGCCGTGCTGACCCGGGATCTGAATCTGGGGTGGGTGGACTTCGCGGCAGGCACCATCGGCGGCCAGCGTCGCACCTACCGCGGCCATCGCGGTGGCCGACCGGTGGTCGAGCTGGCCATCTGCTGGACCATGAGCGACGACGCGCTCGACCCGCACTGGACCGATCCCAAGGGTTTCAGCGTGGTGATCGAAGGCCGGCCACACGTCGACGCGACGATCCGGTTCGGCCACCCCGGCGAGGACGTGATGACCGTGTTGATGGACAGCACCGCGGTCGCGGCCGTCAACGCCATACCGTTCGTGTGCGAGGCCCAACCGGGCGTCATCACCCCGATCGACCTACCCATCACCGGGTCCCACGGCGCGCTGACGGTCTGACGGCTAGCGCTGGTCGAAAGCCACCTTGACCGCACCACTTTCGGCCTGATCGGCGAGCACCCCGAAGGCGTCGCGCCACTGCTCGAGGCCGAACGTGTGAGTGAGCATGGGGCGCAAGTCAATTCGCCGAGCGCCGGCCAGGTCGAGGTAGTGGGCGATGGCGTGCTTGCGCTGCCCGTCGACCTCCTCGATCCCGAACGCGTTGGAGCCGACGAGGGCGATCTCCTTGAAATACAACGGACTCCACTCCCACCGGCCGGGCGCATGGACACCGGCCTTCACCAAGGTCCCCCGCGAACGCAGCACCCGGACCCCGACTTCGAATGTCTCGGGCTTGCCGATGGTGTCGTAGACGACGTCGACGGCGCCGGGGTGAGCCATCGGCAGACCCCGCAGCGGCCGGTGCAGCCGCCCGCCGCCCCAGGCGACGAGCTCCTCGATGAGGGCCGCCCGCGGTTCGTGGGCGAGCACACTGGCCGCGCCGAACCGCCGGGCCAGATCCGCCTGCGCCGCGAAGCGCGCCACCACCGCGACGGCCACGTCGGGATACAGCGCCCGCAGGATCGCGACCGCGCACAACCCGAGCGAGCCGGCCCCGTACACCAGCACGGAGCCCGAGCGGGGCGGCGGGTGGCGGGTGATCGCGTGCAGCGACACCGAGAACGGATCGGCGAACACCGCCATCTCGTCGGGAATCGAGTCCGGCACACCGAACAGCATGCTGTCGTGGGCGGGCATCAACTCGGCGTAGCCACCCGTCACGTCGGCCGACACCCCGGTATGGATGCCGGGTTTGAGGTCGCCGTCGGTGAACCCCCAGCACAGGCTGTAGTCGCCGGCTTCGCAAGCGGGACAGGGCGGTTGGATGCCTCGCGGTCCGCAGGACAGCCACGGGTTGAGCACCACCCGCTCCCCCACCTGCAGTCCGCGCGCCCGGGGTCCCAGCGCCACCACATCGGCGACCACTTCGTGGCCCATGACTTGCGGGAACGAACAGAAGGCGGCCATGGCGTTGTCGCCGTCGCCCTCACCGAAATCCATCAGGATCTGCTTGGAATCCGACCCGCAGATGCCGGTCAGCCGCGGCCGGGTGATCACCCAGTCCTGGTGCGGCAGTTGTGGATCCGGCAGTTCGCGCAGCGCGGTCGGGGTGCGGGCCAGGTTCCGGGTCAGCGGACCGGCGTCATCGGGGACCTCGACGGGCTCCGGTGGCACACCGAAGACCAGCGCCTTCATCGGGCCGCACCCCATCCCGACCAAGCACGCGCGATGAGCACCCGCTGACCGCCCGTCGCGTACGCCATCAGTACAGGTTGCCGCGAATCGCGGGAAGCGTACAGTGGGAGAAGCTTGTTATATCGGCTAAATATTAGATTGACTACTTCCGATAGGGGCACATACATGACTTCCACCAGGTACGAAGGCGACACCTGGGACCTGGCGTCGAGCGTCGGGGTGACCGCGACCATGGTCGCGGCCGCCCGTGCCATGGCCACCCGCGCCGACAACCCACTGATCAACGACCCGTTCGCCGAGCCGCTGGTCAAACTGGTCGGCGTGGACCTGCTGTCCCGGCTGGCCACTGGCGAGCTGGATCCCGCCGAGCTGAACGACGTGCACGACGGCGCCGCGGGGTCCGCCGGGGCGATGTCGCGGATGGCCGACAACATGGCGGTCCGCACCAAGTTCTTCGACGAGTTCTTCCTGGACGCGACGAACGCGGGCATCAAGCAGGCCGTGATCCTGGCTTCCGGGCTCGACGCCCGCCCCTACCGGCTGGCGTGGCCGGCCGGGACGGTGGTCTACGAGGTGGACCAGCCGCAGGTCATCGAATTCAAGACCCGCTCGCTGGCCGACCTGGGCGCCGCCCCCACCGCCGAGCGCCGGGTGGTGGCCGTCGATCTGCGCGAGGACTGGCCCTCCGCGCTGCGCGCCGCCGGGTTCGACCCGGCCCAGCCGACCGCGTGGAGCGCCGAGGGCCTGCTCGGCTACCTGCCGCCCGACGCGCAGGATCGCCTGCTGGACACCATCACCGAGCTCAGCGCGCCGGGCAGCCGGCTCGCCACCGAAAGCGCGCCCAACCCCGAGCCCGGCGACGAGGAGAAGATGAAGGAGCGCATGCAGACGCTCTCCGAGCGCTGGCGCACGCACGGTTTCGAGCTGGACATGGCGGGCCTGGTCTACCTGGGCGATCGCAACGAGGCGGCTCCCTACCTGGCCGCCCGAGGTTGGCGGCTGAACAGCGTCAGCATCCGGGAGCTGTTCGCGGCCAACGGAATCGACCCGCTCACCGACGACGACATGCGCATGGGCGAGATGCTCTACACCAGCGGCACCCTGACCGAGAAATAGGAGCTGACCCCGATGACCACTGACACGGGCAGAACCGAGGGCGACAGTTGGGATTTGGCGTCCAGCGTGGGCGCGACGGCCACCATGGTCGCCGCGTCCCGCGCGGTTGCGTCCCAGGGACCGAACCCGCTACTCGACGATCCATTCGCCGACCCCCTGGTCCGCGCGGTGGGACTGGCCCCCTTCGTTCGCATACTCGACGGGGAAGTCGATTTCGACGATGACCCACTGCTGAACCGCAAGACCCGGACCGAGCAGATGGCCGTGCGGACCAGGTTCTTCGATGACTTCTTTGTGGGCGCCACGAAAGACGGTGTGCGACAGGCGGTTATCCTCGCTTCCGGCCTCGACACCCGAGCATATCGATTGCAGTGGCCGGCCGGGACGGTGGTCTACGAGATCGACCAGCCGCAGGTCATCGAATTCAAGACCAACACCCTGGCCGATCTCGGCGCCGCGCCGACCGCCGAGCGCCGGACAGTCGCAATCGATCTGCGCGAGGACTGGCCTGCGGCGCTGCGGGAGAGCGGATTCGACACCACGCAGCCGACCGCGTGGAGCGCCGAGGGGTTGTTACCCTACCTGCCCCCCGAGGCCCAGGATCGTTTGTTCGACAACATCGCCTCGCTGAGCGCGCCGGGAAGCCGGCTGGCCACCGAGCACGTGCCCGACCCGAACGCATTCACCGAGGACCGACTGCAACGCATCAGCGAGCGGTGGCGGCGCGCCGGTTTCAATCTCGACGCGGCGGACCTGTTTTATCAGGGCGACCGCAGTGTCGTCGTCGACTACCTGACCGACCACGGTTGGCAGGTGACTGCCCATCCCGTCAGGGAACTCTACGCGCGCAACGGCTTCGAGTTTCCGGAGGACGAGATGGCGGCCACCTTCGGTGAGATGAGTTACGTCGCCGCCGTCCTCAAGTAACGCTCGGGTTAGGGTTTGAGACCATGTCACGCACTCACGACGATGAATGGGATCTGGCGTCCAGCGTCGGCGCGACCGCGACCATGGTCGCGGCGGGGCGCGCGATGGCGACCCGGGATCCCCGCCGTTTGATCAACGATCCGTTCGCCGAGCCGCTGGTGCGCGCGGTCGGGGTGGATTTCTTCACCAAGATGATGGACGGCGACCTCGATCTGGACGCCATCGAGAACGCCACCCCGGTGCGTATGCAGTCGATGGTCGACGGAATGGCGGTGCGCACCAAATACTTCGACGACTACTTCGTCGACGCGACCGGTGGCGGGGTGCGTCAGGTGGTGATCTTGGCGTCCGGGCTGGACTCGCGCGCCTACCGGTTGCCCTGGCCGGCCGGCACCGTGGTCTACGAGATCGACCAGCCGCGGGTGATCGAGTTCAAGAGCAGCACGCTGGCCGGCGTCGGCGCCGAGCCGACCGCGGCCCGGCGCACCATTCCCATCGATCTGCGGGCGGACTGGCCCACCGCGCTCAAGGCTGCGGGTTTCGATACCGCGGCGCCGACGGCCTGGCTGGCCGAGGGCCTGTTGATCTACCTGCCGCCGGAGGCCCAGGACCGACTGTTCGACAACATCACCGCGCTCAGTGCGCCCGGCAGCACCATCGCCACCGAATTCGTGCCCGGCATCGTGGATTTCGACGCCGAACGGGTCCGCGGGATGTCCGGTTCATTCCGGGAGCACGGCGTCGACATCGACATGGCGTCGCTGGTCTACACCGGCGAACGCACCCACGTCGTCGACTATCTGTCCAGCATCGGGTGGCAGGCCGAGGGCGTGACGCGAACGGAACTCTTCGCACGCAACGGCATCGAGGCGCCGGCCCCCGAGCACGACGACCCGCTCGGCGAGATCATCTTCATCAGCGCCAAGCTGACGGGCTAGCCTCAGAACCGCCAGGAGCCCAGCCACAACGCGCTGGCCCCGCTGTAGGTCCGTTCGGCGTTGTCCACGATGGCGCCGATGGTGCGGCCCAGCAGCGCGCCCAGCGCGTCGGGCACCGACGCGGCGGCCGGTTGCGAGGAGGCCCGCGGGCGCAGCATGTCCAGCAACGAGCCGCCCGGGTACGTGACGACGCGCACGTCGGCGTCCTCGTCAAGTCCGGCAAGGATTTTCGCCCGGCGCAGCGCGGTCCGGAAGCCGCCCAGTTCGTCGACCAAGCCCCGCTCGCGGGCGTCGGCACCGGTCCAGATCCGGCCCCGGGCGACCCGATCGACGGCCTCGGTGGTCAGGTTGCGGCCGTCGGCGACCCGCTCCAGGAAGTCGGCGTACACCAGGTCGGCCTCGGCCTCCCGCCGGGCGCGCTGCTCCGGGGTGAACGGCGTCTCGATCGACCACGCGTCGGCATTAGCGTTGGTGCGCACGGTGTCCAGCCCGACGCCCAGGCGCTCCAACAGATCCCGGATCACCAGCTTGCCGGTGAGCACGCCGATCGAACCGGTGATGGTCGCGGGGCTGGCCACGATCGCGTCGGCGGCCGCCGCGATGTAGTAGCCGCCGGACGCGGCGACCGCACCCATCGACGCCACCACCGGCTTGCCGCGTTTGCGAGCCCTTTTCACCTCGCGCCACAGGGTTTCCGATGCGGTCACCGAGCCCCCGGGGCTGTTCACCCGCAGCACGATCGCGGACACCGACTCGTCGGCGGCGGCCTCCCGCAGCGCCGGGGCGATGGTGTCGCTCCCGACGGTGGAGGCGCCGAACGGCAGGAACTGGGGTCCGCCACGCCCGTCGACGATCGTGCCGTCGACGTTGATGACGGCCACCGTCGGCTTGGGGCGCCGTCCGGGAACCGACGGCACCGGCGGGGACAGCCGGGACCGGGCCGCACCGGCGTAGCGCGACAGGTACAACCTGGGTGGTGCGTTCTCGTCGGAAACATCTTGCACCCCAACCAGTTCCGCCATCCGGTCGTAGGCCTCGTCCCGGAAGCCGATCCGGTCGACCAGGCCCGCGGACACGGCCTCCTCGCGCAACAGCGGGGCGCGGTCGGCCAGCGCGTCCAGCGCGCCGGCATCGAGCTTGCGTGATTCCGCGACCGCTGCCCACACCTGCTCCTGCACGCTCTCCAGCATCCGGGTGACGGCCTCGCGGTGGGCCTCGGTGAAGCCGTGCTCGGTGAAACGGTTTGCGGCCGACTTGTATTCGCCGCGCGCAACGAATTGCGCTTCGATTCCGGCCTTGTCGAACGCGTCGCGCAGGAAGGTCTCGTTGCTGGCGAAGCCGATCAGCCCGACGCTTCCGGCGGGCTGCATCCAGACCTCGCCGAACGCCGAAGCCAGGCAGTACGACAACGTGCCCGGGTAGGTCTCGGCCCAGGCCAGGGACGGCTTGGCGGCGGTGAACGCGACGATGGCCTCGCGCAACTCCTGCACCGCGGCCGCCGGCGATGCGGTGAGCTGCACCCGGGCAATCAGCCCGGCGACCCGCGGATCCTCGGCCGCCCGGTAGATCGCGGCCACCATGTCGCGCAGCGCTACCGGCCGGCCCCCGCTGATGAGGGCCAGCGGGTCGAAGCCCGTCGTCTCCGGCGGCATCGAGCGCAGGTCCAGCTCGAGCACACAGCCGTTGGGCACGCCGTGATGGCGGGCGGTATCGACCCGGCCGGCCAGGGCCCGAACCTCGTCCGCCCCTTTTGACAAGCCGGGGATCGAAGGCAGGAAAGCGAACATGTCTGCAGACTACAGAGGGACGCCCGTACGGTGGTCGGGTGAGGTTCTCCATCGCAATCCCGCAGTTCGACTACGACGGTTTCGACGGGGCGGGGCTGCGCGCTTTCCTCGCGCGCGCCGAGGAGCTCGGGTTCGAGGGCGGCTGGCTGCTCGAACAGATCATCGGGCCCGCACCGTTGCTGGCGCCGCTGGAATTGCTGGCGTATTGCGCCGCCTGCACCGAGCGGCTGCGCCTGGGCGTCGGCGTCCTGGTGACCTCGCTGCACGACCCGCTGCAGTTGGCCTCGGCCGCCACCGCCGTCGACCGACTCAGCCACGGCCGGCTGGACATCGGCGTCGCACCCGGCGGCGGCAGGCGGAAGTTCGCCGCCTTCGGCGTCGACAAGGACACCTTCATCTCGTATTTCACCGAGGGGCTGGAGCTGATGAAGGCCGCCTGGTCCGACGAGCCGAGGGTGACGTTTCACGGCCGGTTCCGCGACGTCGACGACCTGCCGATGGCGCCCAAGCCGGTGCAGCGACCGCACCCGCCGATCTGGTTCGGCGGCCTCGCGCCCAAGGCGTTGGCCCGCGCGGTGCGCCACGGTGACTCATTCCTGGGCGCCGGCTCGTCGACCACCGAAGCGTTCGCCGGCGCCGTGACCGTCGTGCGCCGCGAACTCGACGAGCAACACAAGGACCCCGCCGGCTTCACCATCGGCAAACGGGTCTATTTGATGGTCGACGACGACGCCGCCAAGGCCCGTGAACGTGTGCTCGCCGGGCTGGACCGCATCTACGGGCGGATGCCCGGTGTGCAGGACGTGCCGGTCTCCGGCACACCCGACGACGTGGTGCGCGGGCTGCGCGAGGTCATCGACGCCGGGGCGCAGATGGTGCTACTGAACCCCGTCGGCACCGATGCCCGCGAGAACCGCGAGCAGATGGAACGCCTTGCCGCAGAAGTGATTCCGCAGCTGAGCTAGCTAGGACAGCTCGGTCGCCGAACCGCCTGCGGCGGTGATCTTCTCGCGTGCGCTGCCGCTGAACTTGTGCGCGGACACCTCGACCTTGACCGTCAGCTTGCCGTCGCCGAGGACCTTGACCAACGAGTTGCGGCGAACCGCACCCTTGGCCACCAACTCGTCCACGCCGATCGAACCGCCCTGCGGGAAGAGCCGATTGAGGTCACCCACGTTGACGATCTCGTACTCGGTGCGGAACCGGTTGCGGAAGCCCTTGAGCTTGGGCAGCCGCATGTGGATCGGCATCTGGCCACCCTCGAAGGTCGCCGGCACGTTCTTGCGCGCCTTGGTGCCCTTGGTACCGCGACCGGCGGTCTTGCCCTTGGAGCCCTCACCGCGGCCGACCCGGGTGCGCGCGGTCTTCGACCCGCGCGCCGGCTTGAGATCGTGCAGCTTGATCGTCATTTCTTGCTACCTCCGGAACCCGCGGCCGTCGCTTCGGCCGGCTCCACCTCGACGAGGTGGCTGACCACCGCGATCAGCCCGCGGGTCTGCGCGTTGTCCTCGCGGACCACTGATTGGCGAATCTTTCGCAGGCCCAGGGTGCGCAGGGACTCGCGCTGCTTCCAGCGGGCCCCGATGGTGCTGCGCACCTGGGTGATCTTCAGTTGACTGCTCATGGCTGCGCCCCCGAGGTCTGGGCCTCGCGTGCCGCAGCACTGGCCATCGCGTCACTTTCGCGGCGCGCCTTGAGCATTCCGGCCGGCGCAACGTCCTCGATGGGCAGGCCACGGCGGGCGGCCACCTCCTCGGGGCGCTGCAGCAGCTTGAGCGCGGCGACCGTCGCGTGCACCACGTTGATCGCGTTGTCGCTACCCAGTGACTTGGCCAGGATGTCGTGCACGCCAGCGCATTCCAGCACCGCACGGGCGGCGCCACCGGCGATCACACCGGTACCCGGGCTGGCCGGACGCAGCAGCACCACGCCGGCGGCCGCCTCACCCTGCACCGGGTGGGTGACGGTCCCGCGGATCAGCGGCACCCGGAAGAAGCCCTTGCGGGCCTCCTCGACGCCCTTGGCGATGGCCGCGGGAACTTCCTTGGCCTTGCCGTAGCCGACACCGACCATGCCGTTGCCGTCACCGACAATCACCAGCGCGGTGAAGCTGAATCGCCGTCCACCCTTGACCACCTTGGAGACACGGTTGATCGCGACAACCCGCTCCAGGTAGTTGCTCTTGTCGCCGTCGCGGTCGCGGCCACCACGACCGCCGTCGCCGCGCCGACCGCGGTTGTCGCGGTCACCGCGCGAGTCGCGGCTGTCGCCGGCGCCATGTCCGCCGGTCGGCTGCTCCGCCATTATGCGGTCCTTCCAGTCGTGTTCAAGTTCTCAGTCATCAGAATTGCAATCCGTTCTCGCGTGCGGCATCGGCCAGCGCCGCGATCCGTCCGCCGTAGGTGTATCCGCCACGGTCGAAGACCACGCTGTCGATGCCGGCGGCCTTGGCGCGCTCGGCGATCAGCTGGCCCACCCGCACGCTGCGGGCTTTCTTGTCTCCCTGCAGGCTGCGCACGTCGTCCTCGATCGAGGACGCGGCGGCCACCGTGGTCCCGGTCTCGTCGTTGACCAGTTGCACGTGAATGTGTCGCGCGGACCGGTTGATCACCAGCCGCGGACGCTCCGGGGTACCGGCGATCTTCTTGCGCAGCCGGGCGTGCCTGCGCAGCCGGGAGACGCGTCGAGTCGCGGATACGCTCTGCCCCACCGGCTTTCGCGCGGCGGTGCCAGCTTGTGTTTGCGCCATGATTACTTACCTGTCTTTCCGACCTTGCGGCGGATCTGCTCACCCTCGTAGCGCACGCCCTTGCCCTTGTAGGGGTCGGGGCGGCGCAGGCGGCGGATGTTCGCCGAGATCTGGCCGACCTTCTGCTTGTCGATCCCGGTGACGGAAAACTTCGTCGGCGACTGGACGGCGAACGTGATGCCGTCCGGAGCCTCGATCACCACGGGGTGGCTGTAGCCCAGCGCGAACTCGAGGTTGGATCCCTTGAGCTGCACCCGGTAACCGACGCCGAAGATCTCCATCTTGACGGTGTACCCCTCGGTCACGCCGGTGACCAGGTTGGACACCAGGGTGCGCGACAGTCCGTGCAACGAGCGGTTGCGCCGCTCGTCGTTGGGACGGGCGACCACGATCGCGCCATCGTCGTTGCGCGACACGGTGATCGGCTCGGCCACCGTCAGGTCCAGGACGCCCTTGGGCCCCTTCACCGACACGTTCTGGCCGTCGATCGTCACGTCGACTCCGGACGGGACCGGAACCGGCTGCTTACCAATGCGAGACATAGTCTTTCGTTACCTCCCCGCCCTTACCAGACGTACGCGAGGACTTCGCCGCCCACGCCCTGTCGGGCTGCCTGGCGGTCGGTCAGCAGACCCGAGGAAGTGGAGATGATCGCCACACCCAGGCCACCGAGCACGCGCGGCAGATTGGTGGATTTCGCGTACACCCGCAGACCGGGCTTGGACACGCGGCGCAGGCCGGCGATGCTTCGCTCCCGGCTCGGCCCGTACTTGAGCTGAACGATCAGCGACTTGCCGACCCGAGCATCCTCGGTCCGGAAATCGCTGATGTAGCCCTCGCTCTTGAGGATCTGGGCGATGTTTGCCTTCAGCTTCGAGTGCGGCAACGTCACCTCGTCGTGATACGCCGAATTGGCGTTGCGCAGACGCGTCAAGAAGTCTGCGATCGGGTCCGTCATCGTCATGACAGCGTTGGTACCTTCCTCGCGATGGTTCCCGGTCCGGGCCTGTCGCGCACCTGTTCTGGGTTGGTCTTAGGGGTTGGGGCTGTTACCAGCTGCTCTTCTGCACGCCGGGCAGTTCGCCCGCGTGCGCCATCTCGCGCAGGCAGATCCGGCACAGGCCGAATTTGCGGAAGACCGCGCGGGGGCGGCCGCACTTGTTACAACGCGTGTAGCCGCGCACCGCGAACTTCGGCTTGCGTGCGGCCTTGTTGACCAGTGCCTTCTTTGCCATCTACTCAGTTCTCCTTGAAGGGAAAGCCGAGGGCCCGCAACAGCGCTCGTCCTTCGTCGTCAGTCGTCGCCGAGGTGACGACGTTGATGTCCATGCCGCGGACCCGGTCGATCTTGTCCACGTCGATCTCGTGGAACACCGACTGCTCGGCCAGGCCGAAGGTGTAGTTGCCGACACCGTCGAACTGCTTGGGCGAAAGCCCGCGGAAGTCGCGGATACGGGGCAGCGCGATCGAGGTGAGACGGTCCAGGAACTCCCACATCCGGTCCCCGCGCAGGGTGACCCGCGCGCCGATCGGCATGCCCTCACGCAGCTTGAACTGCGCGATGGACTTGCGTGCGCGGCGGATTTCGGGCCGCTGCCCGGTGATCGCCGCCAAGTCGGTGACAGCGCCGTTGATCAACTTCGCGTCCCGCGCCGCGTCCCCGACACCCATGTTGACGACGACCTTGGTCACCGTCGGGATCTGCATGACGTTGGCGTAGCCGAACTGCTGCTGCAACGAATCGCGAATCTCGCTGCGGTAGCGCTCTTTCAGGCGCGGCTGAGCTTTCTCTTTAGCCTCTGCTGTGGTCATGCTAGATGTCCTTGCCGTTGCGCTTGGAGATACGGACCCGCTTGCCGGTCTCCTCGTCGAGCCGGTAACCGACGCGGGCGGGCTTACCGTCCGAGCCGACGACCATCACGTTGGAGACGTGGATGGGGGCTTCCTGGGTGACGATGCCGCCCGACTGCGCTCCGCGCTGGTTGGTCGAAATCGCGGTGTGCTTCTTGATCCGGTTGACGCCCTCGACCAGCACTCGGTCGCGTTCCGGGTAAGCCTGCAGCACCTTGCCTTTGGCGCCCTTGTCCTTGCCGGCGATGACCAGGACGGTGTCGCCTTTGCGGACCTTCATTTACAAAACCTCCGGGGCAAGCGAGATGATCTTCATGAACCGCTTCTCGCGCAGTTCGCGACCAACCGGCCCGAAGATGCGCGTCCCGCGCGGGTCGTTGTCGGGCTTGATGATCACCGCGGCGTTCTCGTCGAACTTGATGTAGCTGCCGTCAGGACGGCGGCGCTCCTTGACCGTGCGCACCACGACGGCCTTGACGACATCCCCACGCTTGACGTTGCCGCCGGGGATGGCGTCCTTGACGGTGGCGACGATGACATCACCGATGCCGGCGTAGCGTCGCGACGAACCGCCGAGCACACGGATGCACAAGATCTCCTTGGCGCCGGTGTTGTCGGCGACCTTCAGTCGCGATTCCTGCTGAATCACTCGATCTCCTGACCTGGTTGCGTGTGCACGGCAGGAGAACCCACCGGGGTGGGCATTCGGCGGGCATGACCCACCAAAAACCTGACGTGCGCGGTCTTTGTCACCGAAGGGCACGCGGGGCCGATTCACACCGGCCGAGGTCTGCCCAAGGCAACCCCTAGAGTCTAGGGGACGACCAGCTCAGAGCCAAATTCTGCGCACGGGCGATCGAGATCGGCCGGGTCGTCATCATATGGTGGCACCGAATCTCCGGGGATCACGTCAGCGGAACGCTCTTGAACAGCGGAAACGCCTGGAGACGCCCTCCTTCGGGAACTACACTTCCGCAATGTTCTCGGAGACGCGCTATGCCCGCAACGGGAACTTGCGCGTCGCCTATCGGGCATCACCTGAGGGTGAGCGTGACATCGTGCTCGTCGCCAACTGGTTCACAAATTGTGAGGTTCTTCCGGAGCTGCCGTCGCTTAAAGGGTGGGTCGAGGCGATGACATCGCTGGGTCGGCTCATCTTGTTCGACCAGCCGGGCACCGGGTCATCCGATCCCGTCACGCCGGGCGCGATGCCGACCCTGGAGCAATGGGCCGACAGCATCACCGCGGTGCTCGACGATCTGGGTAGCCGAGAAGCGGTCCTCCTCGCGATCGTCGGTGCGGTGCCACCAGCGGCCCTTTTTGCAGCAACATATCCGTCCCGCACCACTGCGCTCGTCGCGCTGGAGGGCTACCCGAATCCGCTGGCGGAGCGTACCGACGAGGGACCCACATCCGAACAGATGACTGCGGCCACGGTCGCCATGTGGGGAACGGGTGAATACCAACGCGTATTGAATCCGGACATGCCGTGGAACGAGGAGATCCGGGCATCGCTGGCACGCTGGGAGCGGGGGGCGGCCAGCCCAGGGACGGTCGCCTTGATGCTGCCTCTGGTGGCCGAAATGGACGTGCGGGCGTTGCTTCCCTCAATCCGCGTGCCCACCCTTGTCATCCAGCATGCTGACGACTTGTTGATCCCGCCCGAGTGGGGCAAGGCTCTTGCGGATCGCATACTGGGCGCGAAATACGTTGAGCTTCCAGGACGCAACCTCATCCATTTCTTCGAACCGGACTGGCGCGCATCATTTCAGGAGATTGCCGAGTTTCTCACCGGCGAGCAGGCCGACGTCGCCGATGATCGGGTTCTGGCCACAGTGCTGTTCACCGACATCGTGGACTCCACGCGCCGCGCCGCGGAAATGGGCGACCGGGACTGGCACGCGTTACTCGATGCGCACGACGCGATCGTGCGCGTGCAACTCGCTCGCTTCCGGGGCCGCGAGGTGAACACCTCGGGCGACGGTTTCCTGGCGATGTTCGACGGCCCGCAGCGGGCGATCCGCTGCGCCATGGCGATCCGCGACGCCGTGCTAGCACTCGGTATCGAGGTGCGGGCCGGGTTGCACACCGGCGAATGCGAAATCCGCGGCGATGACATCGGCGGCATCGCCGTGCACATCGGCGCGCGGGTGAGCGCACTGGCGGGGCCGAGTGAGGTGTTGGTGTCCAGCACGCTGCGCGACCTGGTGATCGGATCGGGCCTCGACTTCGAGGAGCGCGGCGCGCACCAGCTCAAGGGTGTGCCCGGCGACTGGCGGCTGTTCGCCGTCTAGAAAGGCGGCGGATCATCGTCGCCGTCGGCCGGCGGGGCGGGACCGGCGTAGCTCGCGCACTCTTCCCGTCGGGCTGCGCGGGCCTCGCGATTGTGCTTGCGCTCGACCGCAATTCGCGCGGCCCGGTTTTTGGCGCGGGTGCGGGTGCGCAGGGGCATCATGGCGGTGCGCTCGGCGCACCGGTCGGGTGTCGGTCCGGCGGGTGGGGGCGGGTCACCGGTCGGGGCGCACAGGCTGGGGAACAGCAGCGCGCTGCCCGGGGTGGTCACGTAGGTGTGCCCGTCGGGCAGGGTCCAGATGACCGTGCCGTCGGGCAGCTGGTGATCGCGCCAGCCCCAAAACGTCTTCATCAGGTGATGACCACGACACAGCGCCTTGAGGTTCGACGCATGCGTGGGCCCGCCGTCGGCGTAGGGGATGGTGTGGTCGAGGTCGCAGGCGCTGGCCGGGCGCTCACACCCCGGGGCCCGGCAGGTCAAATCCCGGCATCGCACAAAATCAGCCAACGCAGCCGAGGGGGCATACCGGGGTTCAGCGGCTGCCGGTGGGCGCAGCGGCACCAGGCGCGCCGAGGCGGCCAGCTCGGTGAGCACCTCGGCCGGCAAGAGGCCCTCCACCCCGGACACCACCGCCGGGGCGGGGCCGCGGCCTTCAACACTGGCCTGCTCGGCGACCACGTGGATCATTACGTTGCTCTTGGGCGCCGGTGCCGCCGCGGCGCAATCCGCGCGCCCGCACCGGCACACCAGCCGCGCACCGCCGGCGGCCAACACTCCCAACGCATCCGCGCGGCGCTGCTTGGCGGTACGCGGATCGGCGCCGCACACCGTGGCGGCCACCTCATCAAGCCGGCGATCCAGGGCCAGGCCGTCGGTGCCCAACAGGCTGCCGGTCACGTACGCCATCCCGGACTCATTGGCGAGCACATCGAGGTAGCGATCAGCGACCGCGTCGCGGGCGCGGCGCACCGCATCGGCGTCCAGGGCGGCCACCACCCGGTCCACCGCGGCGGCCAGCCCACCGCGGGTCAGCGAGGGGCGCCGCGACAACAGCGCCGCCAACTGCGCGTCCACCTTCGCCAGCACCGCGGGGTCATCGATCAGATCGGTGCGAAACACGATCGTCTGAAACGCCCGATAATCGATGCGGCCGGCCGCAAACACCTCACCCACCCGCGGCACCCGATCGCGCATCGCCATCGCATACCGCAAGTAGCTATGCCCCATCGCGACGCTGCACCCCAACGCCGCCCCCAGCTGCGCGGCCACCACCTCCCAGGCATCGGCCGACCAGTCCGCGCACTCCCCGGACTGCCGACAGCACAACACCAGCAACTCCCCGGCTGCTACCAACCGGTCTGCGGCCGCGCGCGCCTCGGCACGCCCGGCCTCGCGCACCCGATCCAGCAACGCCGACGACTCCGGCGACGGACGCGACGCATACCACCACTCGAACATACGTTCGATCATGCCACCGGGGTCCGACAAGTACGGACCTACCGGCCATGCGGAAGCAACGTCAGCGGCCGGCAGCGCCCGAGTGCAATCGGACGATTCATCACGTCGAATTTGCTAGCCCGATGGCAGATCCGCCACGCAGCGAAACCCGATGTGCGTCGTCGCGGAGTCCTGAGATTGCGGTGACCGGGCCGCCGGACGGTAGCGGTGGCAGTACTCCGGCGCGCACAGGTGGCTGCCGCCCTTCAACGTCTGGTTGACGGACGGGTCGGCGGGACCCGACGGGGTGCAGCAGGACTTGGGCGGCGCCTCGAGCCGGTGGTGCGCGGAGAATTCGGTAGCCGTCCACTCCCACACGTTGCCGATCATGTCGACAAGCCCAAATGCGTTGGGGGCGAACGTGCCGACGGGCGACGTCCCCACCCAGCCGAGCGCCCCGTCATTACGGTACGGGAAGCTGCCCTGCCAGGTGTTGGCCATCAGCCGGCCACCGCTCGTGGCCTCATCACCCCATGAGTAGGTCGTCGTGGACCCGGCCCGGGCGGCGTACTCCCACTCGGCCTCGGTCGGCAGCCGCCGCCCCGCCCAGCGCGCGTAGGCCGCGGCGTCCGGATAGGCCACCTGCACCACCGGATGGTCGGCACGGTCCGCGACATCGCTGTCGGGCCCGAACGGATGGCGCCAGCTCGCCCCCGGCATCCAATGCCACCATTGCCGCCAGTCGCGCAGGTCGACCGGCCCCGCCGTCGGCCGGAAAACCATTGCGCCAGGGCATAAATCGCTGGGATCCGCTCCCGGATACAGCGCCGGGTCGATCGGCTGCTCGGCTACCGTCACATAGCCGGTGGCGGCGACGAATTCGGCGAACTGCGCGTTGGTCACCGGGTGCCGTTCCACCGCAATGGGACCCACCGTCACGGTGTGGATCGGCGCCTCTTCGGGGTAGAAGCTGGTCGACCCCATGCGGAATGACCCGCCCGGCAGGTCGACCAGCTCGCTCAGCACCCCGTCAGGCTACGCCGGCCCCTATTCGGATTGCCGATACCAGGTGAGCATGTAGAGAGCCATCGCCGCGACGAGCGCGAATGATCAGCTCTTGGTGGGCGTTTTTCGATCTCGTTGTCGCCACCAGCCGACCAAAAACAGCGTCAACGCGGTGACCAGCCCGATCAACACCCACAGCACGATGGCCTGGTCGACCCAGGAGCCGTACGGTGGGCTGCCGGGCAAAATGTTGCGCAGCGGGACGATGGCGAAAAGCATTGCGCCGTACCACGTGGTGAGCGGCGGCAGGAAGGACGTCCTGCCCAGCGCCACGGGAATGGCGACCCACAACGCCAGGACGGGCAGCGAGATCAAGACCAGGCAGATGCCGACGTCAAAGATCAACTGCCCCTTGGCCCGGTGCAACGTGATGACCACGTCGTCCTTGAGATCCGGGTTGGTGTCTTCCGCGTCGTGGACCCGGGTGACGGTGGTGTCCCACCCGTCCAGCCCTCCGGTGGCTTCGACGCGGGCGGCCGTCTTCTCCTTGTTTGCGCCGGATCCGGTGAACACATCGGCCGAAATGACCCCGGTCCGGTACGAATCGAACGGCCAGTTCGCGGGATCGCCGTGCGCCTCGATGGTCGTGGTCACCTGTGCGGGCGCCTTGCCGACCGGGTATTGCAGGTCACCCAGGTCGTTGTCGGGATACAGCCGGACAGCCGCGTCGGTCGTCAGCACGCCGAAGTTCTTGTCGTACAACGTGTCTTTGGGGTAGACGAGCACGTTGACCGTCAAGCGGTTCGCGACGGTGTCCAGTTTCTCCAGCCGCACCTGCACGACGCTGTCTTCGGCCTCGACCTTGCTCAGGTCCACCGCGGGCAGTGGCGGCGCCGATTTGGCCAACAGATGCACGGCGATCAGCGACAGCGCGTAGATGACGATGAGGGTGGCGACGATCCCGAACGCGATCGCGATTTGCCGTCCTCGTGCGCCGGTCGGCGCGGGCGGCGCCGGCGGCCCGGCGGTCATTGGGGCATCACGCTGCGAGATGCTAGCAGCGCGGGCCCGACTTTTCAGCGGATAGCGATGACACGGTTTCGGGGCCACCGGTTTGCTGAGCCGGCGACCGAGCCGGCACCCTCGCGTCCGCCGCCGGATCAGTCCCGCGAAAAGGCAAGCGCGATTTCGGTTTCCACGTCCACGTAGGGCCGGCCCGACAGGTCGACGGTGACCTGGGCGATGGTGCCACCGGTGAACGCGAAGGGCGCCTTGTAGCGGCTGGACACTCGGGATCCGCCGTTGTGCCCGACCGTGATACCGGCTCCCGCCAGTCCGAAGGTGCCGGGGTGGGTGGTCACTCCGGCCAGTGAGCCGACGACCTCGTCGTCGATGAAGAGCGAGACGTCGCCCAGCGGCGTGTGACTGTTCTCGACCGTCCCGGTGCGTGAATAGCTGGCGCCGAACAGATGCCTGCCCAGGGGCACGGCGACGGACGAGGAGACCTCCTGCTGGCGCTCGCCGAGGAAGTTGTACACATAGTGCAGCCGGCCGTCCTGGATGAACAAAACATGCCCGCCGTGCGCGCCGCCCTGCTTGAACAACACGCCCTCGGCGCCGGTGGTGTCGATGGTCACGTCGGCCAGCACCGAGAACGACCGGCCGCGGATTTCGGCGGCGGCACCGATGCTCACATCCGCGCAGCCGGGATAGTAGATGTAGCTGTCCCGTTCGCTGACCAGATACGGCCGTGACCGCGTCATGGTCTCCAGGATGTTGAGATCCGACAGCGGCAGGCCGTTGTATTTGGCCGCCTCCGAGAACCACAACGCCTTGAGTTCCTCAAGCCTGTCCGGGTTTTCGGCGGCCAGGTCGTGGCACTGGCTGCGGTCCGCCTCGATATGGAACAGTTCCCAGCGGTCGGCATCGAAATGCGACCAGCCGGCCGGTGTCGCCGCATGCACGGTATTGGCGAACCAGCCCCGGTGCCAGATCCCGCGGGTACCCAGCATGGTGTAGAACTGGGTGCTCTTGCCGGTGTCGGCGCTCGGATCGGCAAGGGCCGCTTTGAAACTCACACCGTCCAGCGGCTTCTGGGTGATGCCCTTGACGGTTTCCGGCGGCGTCATGCCCAGCAGATCGTAGACGGTCGGAGTGATGTCGCAGACGTTGACGTAGGTGTCGCGGACCTCCCCGTGTGCGGCAATTCCGTTGGGCCACGAGATGATTGCCGTGTCGGCGATGCCGCCCTCATGCGAGGCGTACCGCTTGTACAGCTTGTAGGGCGTGTTGAACGCCATCGCCCATCCGATGGGGTAATGGTTGTAGGTCTCGGGGCCGCCGAGATGTTCGAACAGCTTCATGCTCTCTTCGACGGTGTCGATGTAGCCGTTGAAGAACTTGCCCTCGTTGACCGATCCGTTCGGGCCGCCCTCACCGCTGGCACCGTTGTCGGAGATCACCACGACGATGGTGTTGTCCAGCTGACCCGATTCCTCGAGATAGTCCAGGATTCGGCCGATCTGGGCGTCGGTGTAGCTCAGGAAACCGGCGAACACCTCGGCCATCCGGGAGAACAGCTTCTTCTCTTCGTCGGCCAGGGAGTCCCAGGGTCGCACGGTATCCTGCAACGGCCACGGCTCACCGCCCGGTCCCTTCACGTCGAGATACGGGTTCACGGGCGACAATTCGGTCTCGGGTGGCACGATTCCCAGCGACTTCTGCCGCTCCAGAACCACCTCGCGGTAGCGCTCGTAGCCCATGTCGAAGCGGCCGGCATATTTGTCGGCCCATTCTTTGAAGACGTGGTGCGGCGCGTGCCCGGCGCCGGGGCACACATAGGAGAACCAAGGCTTCTCGGGCGCAATCACTTTCGCGTCGCGGATGAATTCGATCGTCTTGTCGGCGAGGTCCTTGGAGAGGTGGTAGCCGTCCTCCGGCGTGCCCGGCGGACTCACCGGGTGGTTGTCGTACACGAGGTCGGGATACCACTGATCGGTTTCGCCGCCCAGAAACCCGTAGAACCGTTCGAAGCCGCGCGAGGTCGGCCAGTGCCGCTTCGTCGACGCGAGGTTCGACTCCTCCAGCGGCGTCAGGTGCCACTTGCCCACGCAGTAGGTGTTATACCCCCGCTCGGCGAGAGCCTCGGAAAGCAGCCCGGTGTCAAACGGGATGCGGCCGTTGGCGTTGGGGAACCCCTCGGTGAACTCCTCGATGGTGGCCATGCCGACGGTCGTGGCGTTGCGGCCGGTGAGCAACGACGCCCTGGTCGGCGAGCACAGCGCGGTGGTGTGAAACTGCGAGAGCCGGATGCCGCGTTCGGCGATGCGCGACATCGCGGGCATCTCAACCAAACCGCCGAAGCAGTCCCAGGTTGCGATGCCCGTGTCGTCCCACACCAGGTACAGGACGTTGGGCGAGTTCGGGGGCGCGGTCGGTGCGGCATAGGGGCCCCAATCCGGTTCGGAATCCCGGATGTCGAGCTCGATCTTGCCGTTGAACTCCGCGGATTGCCCCGATCCAGCCACCATCGTCGCAGACTACACCCGGGACCGGGCGTCGTGGTGGTGGTATTAAAAGGGCTTACTTCGCCTTTTCCAGAATTTCGACGAGCCGCCAACGCTTGGTCGCCGACGTCGGGCGGGTCTCCATCAGCGAGACGCGGTCGCCGATCCCGGCGGTGCTGTTCTCGTCGTGCGCCTTGACCTTGGTGGTGGTCCGGATGATCTTGCCGTACAGCGGGTGACGCACCCGGTCTTCCAGCTCGACCACGATGGTCTTCTGCATCTTGTCACTGACGACGTATCCGATGCGGACCTTGCGGCGTCCACGCACCTTCGGGTTGGCCGGAGTGTGTTTGGGGCCCTTGTCCTTCGACGCGGCCTCGGTTGCGGCGGCCTTCTTGGGGGCAGCCTTCTTGGCTTCTGCCATCACGATTCCTTACCGTCGGGCCCGGAAGCCAAGCCCAGTTCTCGTTCGCGGAGCACGGTGTAGACCCGCGCGATCTCCTGACGCACCGTGCGGAGCCGGCGGTTGTTGGTGAGCTGACCGGTCGCCATCTGGAAACGCAGATTGAACAGCTCTTCCTTGGATTCGCGCAGCCGCTCGGCCAGCTCCTCTTCGGTGAGCTCACGCAGTTCGCCAGGCGAAATTCCCACTGCCATCAGAACTGATCCTCTCGAGTCACGATGCGTGCCTTGATCGGCAACTTGTGGATTGCGCGAGTCAGTGCCGCCCGGGCGGTCTGCTCGTTGGGGTAGCTGAGTTCGAACAGCACCCGGCCCGGCTTGACGTTGACCACCCACCACTCGGGCGAGCCCTTACCCGAACCCATGCGGGTTTCGGCGGGCTTCTTGGTCAGCGGACGGTCGGGGAAGACGTTGATCCACACCTTGCCGCCACGCTTGATGTGCCGGTTGATGGCGATACGAGCGGACTCGATCTGCCGGTTGGTGACGTAGGCGTGCTCGAGGGCCTGGATGCCGTAGTCACCGAAGTTCACCGCCGTGCCGCCACTGGCGATACCGCGCTGGCGGGGGTGATGCTGCTTGCGGTGTTTAACCCTGCGGGGAATCAACATGATTCAGCTCTCCGTGCTTTGTGGTTCTGCAGCGGGTTCGGCCTGGGGCGCGGCGGCTGCTGCGCCCTCTTCGGCGCTCGCGGCCGCGCGGCCGGCTTCGGTACTGGTGGCCGTGGTGCCCGACGCGCCACTGCGGCGCGGACGGGTGCCCGACGGACGCTCGCGGCGCGAACGCTCGGCGCCCGCCGGAGCGGCGGCGACCAATTCGCGCTTGCCGCCGACGACGTCGCCCTTGTAGATCCAGACCTTCACGCCGATCCGGCCGAAGGTGGTCTTGGCTTCGTACAGGCCGTAGTCGATGTCGGCGCGCAGCGTGTGCAGCGGCACCCGGCCCTCGCGGTAGAACTCCGAGCGGCTCATCTCGGCACCACCGAGACGGCCGGAGCACTGCACCCGGATGCCTTTGACGTTGGGCTGACGCATCGCCGACTGGATGGCCTTACGCATAGCGCGGCGGAACGCCACGCGGTTGCTCAGCTGCTCGGCGACGCCCTGGGCCACCAATTGTGCCTGCGACTCCGGGTTTCTGACCTCGAGGATGTTGAGCTGCACCTGCTTGCCGGTCAGCTTCTCCAGGTCGGCACGGATCCGGTCGGCCTCGGTGCCGCGACGGCCGATGACGATGCCGGGACGCGCGGTGTGGATGTCCACCCGGACCCGGTCACGGGTGCGCTCGATCTCCACGTCGGCGATCCCGGCCCGCTCCAGGCCGGTCGAGAGCAGCCGCCGGATCGCGACGTCTTCCTTGACGTAGTCCGCGTACTGCTTGTCGGCGTACCAGCGTGACTTCCAGTCGGTGGTGATGCCCAGCCGGAAGCCGTGCGGATTGATCTTCTGGCCCACTAGTCTGAGCCTCCCTTCGCGTCAGAGGTCTCAGACGTCTTGGCTTCGGCTTTCGTTGCGGCCTTCTTCGCGGGCGCTTTGGCCCCGGCCTTCTTCGCCGGTGCCTTGTTGGCCGGCGCTTTCTTGGCGGGTGCCTTCGCGGCGGCCTTGCTGGCCTCGGCGCGACGGGCCCGGGTCGACTTGGCCGACCCCTGGTCCTTACCCGGGCGGCTTTCCACCACGACCGTGATGTGGCTGGTGCGCTTGCGGATCCGGAACGCGCGGCCCTGGGCGCGCGGACGGATGCGCTTGGCGGTGGGGCCCTCGTCGGCGTAGACGGTGGCGACCACCAGGGTCGCCGGGTCCAGCCCGTTGTTGTTCTGCGCGTTGGCCGCCGCACTGGCGATCACCTTGGCCACCGGCTCGCTGGCGGCCTGCGGCGCCCAGCGCAAGATGTCCAGCGCGTCGGCCACCGAGCGGCCGCGCACCAGATCGATCACCCGGCGCGCCTTTCTCGGCGACACCCGCACGAACCGTGCTTTGGCCACCGCCGAAGGGAATTCCGTTGTGGTCATCGCCGTTTGGCCTTCCGGTCGTCCTTGATGTGTCCCTTGAAGGTGCGGGTGGGCGCGAATTCACCAAGCTTGTGGCCGACCATCGCCTCGGTGACGAACACCGGGACGTGCTTGCGTCCGTCGTGGACGGCGAAGGTGTGGCCGATGAAGTCAGGAATGATCGTCGAACGCCGCGACCATGTCTTGATCACCTGTTTGGTGTTCTTCTCGTTCTGCGTGTCCACCTTCTTGAGCAGGTGGCCGTCGACGAACGGGCCCTTCTTCAGGCTGCGTGGCATGTGCTACTCCTGACTTCCTAGCGACCGTGCTTCTTGCCGGTGCGCCGGCGTCGGACAATGAGCTTGTTACTGGCCTTGTTCGGGTGGCGGGTACGGCCCTCCGGCTTGCCCCACGGGCTCACCGGGTGGCGACCACCGGAGGTCTTACCCTCACCACCACCGTGCGGGTGGTCCACCGGGTTCATGACCACACCACGGACCGAAGGGCGCTTGCCCTTCCACCGCATCCGGCCGGCCTTACCCCAGTTGATGTTCGCCTGCTCGGCGTTGCCGACCTCGCCGACCGTGGCGCGGCAGCGCACGTCGACGCGGCGGATCTCGCCGCTGGGCATACGCAGCGACGCGTAGGTGCCCTCTTTACCGAGCAACTGGATGCTCGATCCGGCCGACCGCGCCAGCTTGGCGCCGCCGCCCGGCCGCAGTTCCACGGCGTGGATCACGGTACCGGCCGGGATGTTACGCAACGGCAGGTTGTTGCCCGGCTTGATGTCCGCGTTCGGGCCGCACTCCACCACGTCGCCCTGCGAGAGTCCCTGCGGCGCAATGATGTAGCGCTTCTCGCCGTCCAGGAAGTGCAGCAACGCGATGTTGGCGGTCCGGTTGGGGTCGTATTCGATGTGCGCGACCTTGGCGTTGACACCGTCTTTGTCGTTGCGACGGAAGTCGATCACCCGGTAGGCGCGCTTGTGGCCACCACCCTTGTGGCGAGTGGTGATGCGGCCGTGCGCGTTTCGCCCACCGTGACCGTGCAGGGGGCGCACCAGCGACTTCTCCGGCTCCGAACGAGTGACCTCGGAGAAATCGGACACGCTCGAGCCGCGGCGGCCTGGGCTCGTCGGCTTGTACTTACGAATTGCCATGTCTAATCAGGTCTTCCTCTCGCGGCGGCTACGCCGGTGCCCCGAACAGATCGATCGGCTTGCTACCCGGCGCCAGCGTGACGATGGCCCGCTTGGTGCTCTTGCGCTTGCCGAATCCGGTCCTGGTGCGCTTGCGCTTACCCTGCCGGTTCGCGGTGTTCACCGACGCGACCTTGACGGAGAAGATCTTCTCGATAGCGATCTTGATCTGCGTCTTGTTCGAATCGGGGTGCACCACAAACGTGTACACGTTGTCGTCGAGCAGCGAATAGGACTTCTCGGAGATGACCGGGCCCAGGATGATGTCGCGGGGGTCAGTGATGGTCGCCATCAGGCCGAAACCTCCACATCTTTATCGGCGGCCGCGCCGGTGGCCCCGGCGATGTAGGCGTTGAGCGCCTCAACGCTGAACACCACGTCGTCGGAGCGCAGCACGTCATAGGTGTTGAGCTGGTCGGGAGCCAGGATGTGCACACCGGGCAGGTTGCGCACGCTCTTGGCGCCGGCCTCGTCGCTGCGGCCGATCACGACCAGCACCTGCTTGCGGTCGGTCAGCGTGCCCAGGAACGCCCTGGCGCTCTTGGTGGACGGCGTCTGACCCGACACCAGTTCGGTGATGGCGTGGATGCGGCCGTTGCGCGCCCGGTCGGACAGTGCGCCGCGCAACGCCGCGGCGATCATCTTCTTGGGCGTGCGCTGGCTGTAGTCGCGGGGCTTGGGGCCGTGCACGACGCCACCGCCGGTGAACTGCGGGGCACGCGTCGAACCCTGTCGGGCCCGGCCGGTTCCCTTCTGCCGGTAGGGCTTACGGCCACCACCGCTGACGTCGCCACGCGTCTTGGTCGAGTGCGTGCCCTGACGCGCGGCCGCCCGCTGCGCGGTGACCACCTGGTGCATCAGCGCGATATTGGCCGGGGCATCGAACAATTCGGCCGGCAGCTCGACCGAGCCGTCGACCTTGCCGCCCGGCGTCTTGACGTCGATCTTGAGCGTCTTGGAGCCTTCTGCCATCACTTCTCACCTCGTTTGACCGCACTGCGGACCACGACGAGTCCACCGGTGCGGCCGGGGACCGCGCCCTTGATCAGCAGCACGCCGTTCTCGGTATCGACCTTGTGCACCAACAGGTTCTGGACGGTCACCCGATCGCTACCCATCCGGCCCGCCATCCGGGTGCCCTTGAAGACGCGGGCCGGAGTGGCGCAGCCGCCGATGGAACCCGGGCGGCGGTGCACCGCCTGGGCACCGTGGCTGGCGCCCTGACCGGAAAAGCCGTGGCGCTTCATGGTGCCGGCGAAGCCCTTGCCCTTGGAGGTGCCGGTGACGTCGACGTAGGCGCCGTCGGCGAAGATCTCCGCCGTCAGCTCCTGGCCGACCTCGTACTCGGCGGCCGCCTCGGGGTTGTCCAGGCGCAGCTCGGCGAGGTGCCGGCGCGGGTTCACGCCCGCGGCGCTGTACTGACCGGTCACCGGCTTGTTGACCTTGCGCGGACTGATCTCGCCGTAGGCCAGCTGCACGGCGCTGTAGCCGTCACGCTCGGGGGTACGGATCCGGGTCACCACGTTCGGGCCGGCCTTGACGACCGTCACCGGCACGACCCTGTTGTTCTCGTCGAACACCTGCGTCATGCCCAGCTTGGTACCCAGAATGCCTTTTCTTGCCATGAGTCTGGATCTCCTACTGGATGTTGACGTCGACACTGGCCGGAAGGTCGATGCGCATCAGCGCGTCGACGGTCTTCGGCGTCGGGTCGAGGATGTCGATCAGCCGCTTGTGCGTGCGCATCTCGAAGTGCTCCCGCGAGTCCTTGTACTTGTGCGGGGAGCGGATGACGCAGTACACGTTCTTCTCGGTCGGCAGCGGCACCGGACCTACGACGCTGGCACCCGTGCGGACGACGGTCTCGACGATCTTGCGCGCCGACGCGTCAATAGCCTCATGGTCGTAGGCCTTAAGCCTGATGCGGATCTTCTGTCCCGCCACGCTTCTCCTACCCTCACTCCTGTTGAGGCCCGAAACCGGGCCTGGTGCCACCGGCGCGCCGATCGGGCCGGCCAACTCTGGGCCGATCGAGCGCTGCGCCGGATATTGCGCCGCTGTTTACCTGTCGTGGTCCACCGGCCCCCGCGGTCGGGTGTGTCACCCTCACGCAGCCTCAGCACGACAATTTCAGGATCGAAATTCGTCGCTCTCAAAGGATGGGACCGGACGCGCCCGTTTGGACGCTGGTCGTATGCCCGACCAGGCGCAAACCCGGCTCAAGGCAACCTGAACAGTATGCCTCAGATCGTGGGTTTGGCCAAATCCCGGGAGGAGGCCGCCGACCTGGTTTTTTAGGCCTCAGGCGCCCGCGGATTCGATGTTCGCCGCGCCGGCCCGGTTGTGTGCGCGCTGGATATAGAGGAAACCGTCGACCGACGCCAGCGCGCACTCGCGGTAATCGAAGTCGGGAAGAGTGGACAGCCGGCCCAGCACCAAGGGGCCGATCAGCAGCGCGATCGCCCGGGATCGGTCCACCTCGCCCAGCTCGGCGGCCTCCGGGCTGTCGAAAATGGCGTCGAATGGCGCCGCGTACTGCTGGGCGATGCGCTCGCGCAGCGTGGTGATCGCCGTGCTGTCCGTGCTGTCCGTGGCGTGGCTGTCGCGGGGCTCCGGCATCTCGTCCAGGTCCCGGCCCAGGGCCAGCCACGACATGGCCGTCATGACCGCGGGCGCCTGGGCCACCGACTCGGCCTGGGCCAGCACCACCGCCACCAGGCGGTCCCGCAGCGAACCCTCGGCGGGCGGCGTGGGCGACGGCGGAATGAGGCTGTTGAAAGCCGCTGCCAGCAAATCGTTTCCGCTCGGGAAGTGCCGATACAGCGTCGCTCTCGCTACGTTGGCGGTACGGGTGACCGCGTCGACGGTCACCGCGCTGGGGCCGCCGGAACGCAGCAACGTGGCGGCCGCCTCGAGCAAACGGGCCCGGGAGCGTGCGGGCCGGGGATCGGTAGTACCGCCAGTAATTGTGACCCACCTCCCTGTTTGGGAACGAGACTATCGGTCTACCTACAAGACTATTGGTCTTGAAAGTCCGCAACGCCACCGTGAGGAGGCGCATCACATGGTCGAAACCCTGCTCCGGCCTGACCAGCGTACTGATGTAGTCAGCATCGGCGGTAGCCCCCGAGCCCGAAACTGGACGCTGGCCGTCGCCTGCATGGGTGTGGCCCTGGTGGTGGCGTCGATGACGGCGTTGAACACCGTGCTGGGCGATCTCGCCGTGGCCACGTCCGCGACCCAGACCCAGCTGACCTGGATCGTCGACGGGTACACCCTGGCCCTGGCCTGCCTGCTGCTGCCCGCCGGGGCCATCGGCGACCGCTACGGCAGGCGGGGCGCCCTGCTCGCCGGGCTGGTGGTCTTCGCGCTCGGCTCGATGGCGCCGGCCATGCTGCACAGCCCGGCGCAGATCATCGCGGGCCGGGCCGTCGCCGGGGTCGGCGCCGCCTTCGTAATGCCCGCGACGCTGTCGCTGCTGACGGTGGCCTACTCGAAGGAGGACCGCACCAAGGCGGTCGGCATCTGGGCGGGCACGGCCGGATCCGGCGGCGTGCTGGGCATGCTGGGCTCGGGGCTGCTGCTGCGCTTCTGGGACTGGCACGCAATCTTCTGGTCGCTGGGCATCGCCGGCCTGGTGATCTTCGCGCTGGGCTGCACCGTTTCCTCCTCGCGCGAAACCGATGCCCCGCGGGTCGATTGGCTCGGCGCGGTCCTCATCGGCGTGGCGGTTGCGATCGCGGTCTTCGCGATCCTGGAGGCGCCCGGTCGCGGCTGGACGGATCCCCTGGTCTGGGGCGGACTGATCGCGGGCGCGGTCATCGCCGTGGTTTTCGGCATCGTCGAATTCCGGCGGCGGCAGCCACTTTTGGATGTCCGGCTGTTCGCCGACCCCAATTTCGCCACGGGTGTCGCGGCGATCGTCGTGCTGTTCGGCGCAACGTTCGGGTTCTTCTACATCGGCATGCAGTACGTGCAGCAGATCATGGGCTACTCCCCGCTGGCGACGGCGATCTCCTTCGGCCCGTTCGTCGTTCCGCTGGGGATCTTCTCGGCCCTGTCCTTCTGGTACGTGCCGAAGCTGGGTCTGCGGCTGGTGCTGTTCATCGGCACGCTGCTGATGGCGGCCGGCTTCGCGTGCATGTACCGACTGGACCTGCACTCGTCCTACTTCGAGTTCACCTGGCCGACGCTGATATTGGCCACCGGTATCGGAATCTGCACGGCGCCGACCACGTCGGCGATCATGGGTGCGGTTCCCGACCACAAGCAGGGGGTGGCCTCCGCGGTGAACGACACGTCACGGGAAATGGGTGGCGCGTTGGGCATCGCGGTGGCCGGCTCGATCCTGGCCGGTCGCTATTCGCACGAGCTCGCCCCGAAGTTGGCGGACTTTCCCGGGCCGGTCCGCGGCCCGGCGGGCGATTCGCTGGCCAAGGCCATCGAGGTGGCCGCCAAGCTCGGGCCGGCGGGCGGCCGGCTGGCCGACGTCAGTAAAGGCGCCTTCCTGGCGGCCATGCACGCGTCCACCGTCACGATGGCCGTGATCGTGGCCGTCGTCGCCGTCATGATCGGACTGTGGGCGCCCGGCCGCGACGGCCGTCAGCTGCGCCCGGTGCGCGCCCTGCTGTCGCGGCGTCACAGCTGAGCCACGCTGCATCCAATAGTGTTGTCCGACAGCGGCTTCACCGTGTATCGGTCCGAAGAACGCTTGAAAACCTCAGCCGCTTCTGGTATCAGAAATATATATCGACAGATACAGATCATCTCTGCGAGGCGACGAGGTGCGACGTGGTGTTGATGAGCGAGACGAGCGTGGCCGAGCCGGCATGCCCCGCGCTGAGCGAGGCGGCGGCGATCGTGGAGGCCGAATGGATTCGCCTGGGGCGACTGGGCGGGCCGGCTCGGCACGCCGTCTGCGAGCTTCCCGCAGCGCGACAGTGCCGCCCCCGCACAGGCACCGCAGTGTCCACCGAGCCGGCGGGCCGCCGACGCAACACACCCACCCGCGGTCGCAGCGCCCGCCTGCCGGTCTTCCTGGTGTGGGCGCGGCAGCGTTCACCTCCGCTACGAGCGTGACTGCCTGCGTGTTTTCGATCGAAAGGGGGTATCGGCCGGAGTAAGCAAGAGCATGTGAACAGCGAGCCGGCGGTCGTGCCGTCCACGAATATTGCGACGCATTGTCCGCGCGACGCACAAGGTCTGCGCGTGCACCGCCACTTGTCGTGGCCATCTACGTGGATCGCATGAACATCCGCCGCTCGTTTCGGGCGGGCTCCGGGCCGCACACCTGGGGCCCGCCCGCACACGCCTACGGCGTCACTGAACGAACTCCGCGGCCCGGTGCCCGATCATCACGATGGTGGCGTGCGGACCGCGGCTGGTGATTGCGGGCAGGATCGAGCCGTCGATCACCCACAGGTTGTCGACGCCCAGCACCCGGCACCGCGAGTCGACGACGGCACGCGGGTCGGTGCCGGTACCCATCGGCGTGGTGCCACAGAGGTGTTGCGAGGTGGACCAGACGGAGGCGCCGACATAGGTTGCGTTACCGGCTAATTCGCGGGCCAACTCGGCCCCGCGCCCCAGCGCCGCGATGTCGTCCGGCTCGCTGTCGTAACGATGCTCGATCCTAGGGGCCACGTCGGGATCCGCCGACGCCAGCGTGATCCGCCCGCGCGCCCGCGGCTGCATGAGTGCCACCCCGATGTGCGGCCAATCCGGGTGCCCGGCGGTGCCGTCCCCGGTCATGGCGACGAATCCGCCAGTGTAGGGCCTGATCTCGAGATCGTCGGCGGTGCTGAGCACGACCTCGAGCACCGGCCGGCCCGGAGCCACCGCCCAGTCGGTGGGCAACACCCACTCGGGGTGATCGGAGAACGACGCCCCCACCGGCAGCGGCGCCAGCACGGGTACGCCGGCGGCCCGCAACCCGTCCGGTACGCCGATGCCGGAGAGCATGAGCAGCTGCGCCGTTTGAATGGCACCGGCGCACAACACGATTCGGTCGGCGGTCATGAGGGTGCGACCGTGCGGGCCGATCGCGTCGACACCCACGGCGGTGGTGCCGGCGAAAAGCAACCGCGCCGCGCGCGTCCGCGCCCGCAACGTCAGGTTCGGCCGGCTCAGGGCCGGCACCAGATATCCCGCGCCCGATCCGGTACGCACGCCGTCGACGATGTTGAGCGGGACGGCGCCCATTCCCGGAACAGGCTCGGGCCCAACGTCATTGAGGTCGTCGATCCAGTCGAATCCCGCATGCTGCGCGGCGGCGATGAAACGCTCGGTGGTTCCGGTCATTTCGTGCGTGCGGCGCACCCGGATGGGACCGTTGCGGCCATGTGCCGGGCCATCGAAGTCCAGGTCGGTCTCGATGGCGCGGAAACTGTCGAGGACGTCTGACCACGCCCAGCCCGGCAGCGCCAGGCGATCGAAGTCGCGCGGCAACCCACGGCAGAAGTAGCCGCCGTTGATCGCGCCCGATCCGCCCACCGTCGCCCCGCGCACCAGGGGGTGCACCCGGGCGGGTTCGTCGGTGAGGCGGGTCTGATAGCGCTGGACCAGCGGACTGCCGACGCCTATCGGCAACTGCAACCCGTTGGCGGTCTGGGCCAGCAGTCCCGGCTCGTCGAGCGCCGGCCCTGCCTCGAGGACGGTCACCGTGCACCCCGGATCGGCGGAAAGACGTTCCGCAACAACCGATCCTGCACTGCCGGCGCCGACGATCAGCACATCGCTGTGCGAGACGGCTGTGGTCAAGGTGGTGGTTAGCTCCGGATCTGGGGTTTCAGGGCGCGCACGTTGCGCTCCCGCAGCACGCCCCACCACAATCCGAGCCCGTAGGCCAGGTCGTCGACGCGCTTGAGCAGCAGGTAGGCGGGCAGCCCGATCGGTTCGACGTCGTCACTGAGGGCGTCGCGGCGGTGCAGCCAGTCGACCACCCCATCCATCACGGCCGCGACCACGACCACCCGCCTGAAATGGCGCGACATGGTGGCGGCCACCAACGCCAGCGGCCAATAGTGCCGGCACAGCGCCGACGCCAGCTGCAGCGCCGCCGACCACAGGCCGCGGCCGGCGATCATCGCGACATCGGTCATCGACGTCTCGGCGGTACGCATCGCCCGGGCGATCCGGCGTCCGGTCAGTACCGCCAGCACGATGGACGCCAGCCGGGAAAGGGTGGACCCGAATGCCATCAGGATCCACGTCATCAGCGCCCAGCCGGAAATCACCACCGGCGCCGTCTTGTCCGGGTGGCGTACCGACAGCGGAGCCGCCGAGCCGCCGTAGAACGCCTTGCGCGCGAGCCAATCCCGCAATTCGGTGCGGTGGTCGTGGGCGACCAGCGCGATCGGTTCGTAGCGCAGCCGGGCGCCCGCCTCGATGAGCCTCCAGCACAGGTCGACGTCCTCGCCGGACTGCAGGGTCTCGTCGAACCCGCCGACATTGCGGATCGCCGAGCACCGGCAGATGATCGCGGCGCTGGGCACGTAGGACACCGTGCTGTGCGGCAGCACCGGCGCTTCACGCTCACCGAGGTCGAGCGAGGAGTGCAGCGCCTCGTAGCGCGCCACCGCGTTCTCGCTGTGCGACAGGCCGACGATGCGGGGCGCGACCAGGCCGACCGTGGGATCGCAGAAGTGACCGAGCAGGGCTTCGAGCCAACCGCGGCGCGGTGCGACGTCGGAGTCCAGGAAGGCGACGAAGTCCGTCCGGCAGGCGCTCAGCCCGGTGTTGCGGGCCGCCGCCGGGCCCTTGCTGCGGTGGTGGCGCAGCACCTCGATGTCGCAGTGCGTGCCGACGAAGTCTTCCGGCTCGATCGGGGGGGACGAGCCGTCGTCCACCACCACGACGCGCAGGCCGCGCAGTGAGCTCACCAGGCGACGCACCCCAGAAAGGTTGTCCCGCACCGGGATTATTACCGTGACGTCATGGTGCGAGGGGCCGCCCGCCGGCCGGGGATGCGCCACCGTGGCGTCCAGCAGGGTGCGGGCGAGTTGGGCGCTGAGGTCGTCACGCACCTTCAGCCGGCCATCCGAAAGCATCCCCTGTGCGGCCGGAGCCAACTTCAGCAGCCGGGTCGGTGAACCGCCGAGCAGCGCCGAGCCATCGCCGAGCACCCGCACGCGGCGATCGACCTGAACGGCGAACCCGTCCGGCAGCCGGGGCGCCGACGCGCTCATGTGAGCATCCCGTCAGGCCCGGGCCGCCACCGGGTGACGCGGCGGACACAGTCGTCGACCATCTCGGCGAAGATCCGCCCGCCCTCGGCGGCGGTGGCGGTGGTCGGGTCGCCGAGCACGCCGACCGGGCTGACCGCCGCGACTCCCCCGCGGCGCATCGATCCGAGCAACTCGGGCAGGGGCGCGGTGTTGCCGGCCACCCGCTGATCGGTCCGGACCACGGTCGGCGAGATATACAGCAACACCGATGTTTCGGTATGGCCGGCGTGGGCGTCACCGCCGACGGTCAGGCAGGGGCACCAGCCGACGTCGCGGCCCTCGGTGCGCAACAGCGCCACCGCGCCGTTGCACGCCGCGACATTGCCGCCGTGGCCGTTGACGAAGACGAGGCGCTGGGCCCAGCCGGCCGCCGACCTGCCGTACTCGACCAGCAGCATCGTCAACGCCTCGGTGCCCAGCGAGATCGTTCCGGCGAAGCTCTGGTGCTCACCGCTGGCGCCGTAGGCGATGGCCGGCGCCACCAGCCACGGGTGCCCGAGGCGGGCCTGAGCGTCGCCGGCCACCGCCGTCGCGATCCGGGTATCGGTGTCCAGCGGCAGGTGCGGACCGTGTTGTTCGGTCGATCCCAGGGGAACCATTACCGACGGCGCCACGCTTGATAGCTGGCTCGACGTCGCGGCTCCCAATTCGCCGAGTACGGACACTCGGTGATGGTAGGACGAATTCACCTGGCGTGCACCGATTGTTGAAGCTTGAAAATAAGTTTTTTTCTGGGTCGTTCACTGGGCGTTCGGAATGTGGACTCGTTCGTCACGGATACCTCGCCCGTATCACGGTTTGCGCGGGCGTCACATAATCTTGGATAAAGCCGCCCTGAACAGCCCGGCTTTAGCTACGCGCCGCCCGAGGCCACGCCCAGCACCCGGCCGAAACCGGGCGGCACCAGGATGTCGTCGGGTCCGAGGTCGTGGACCGAGGAACGCCCCAGACCCATCAGCGCCGAGTCGATGCCGCCGCGCAGGATGTCGAGGACGTTCTCCACGCCCGGCTGGCCGGCCGCGGCCAGGCCCCACAGGTAGGCCCGGCCGATCATCACCGCGCGCGCTCCCAGCGCCACGGCCTTGACGACATCGCTGCCGCGCCGGACCCCGCCGTCGAGCAACACCTCGATCTGATCGCCGACGGCCGCGGCCACCGCGGGCAGGGCGCGGATCGAGGCCGGCGTGCCGTCCAGGTTGTTACCGCCGTGGTTCGACACCGAGATCGCCGAAACTCCCGCATCTACCGCCCTTTTGGCGTCATCGACACGCATCACGCCCTTGAGCATGAACGGCCCGCCCCACAGTTCGCGAAGCCAGGCGATGTCCTCCCAGGTCGGCGGCGGCGTGCCCATCCACTCCCCGTAGGCCTGGAAGAAGGGGGGCCCGGGCTCGCCGCGGCGGCCCTGGTTGGGTACCCGCAGCTCCGGCGGCCGCATGGTCTTCGCCCACTGCAAAAACCAGCGCGGCTTGGTGATGACCTCCGGGCTCATCTTGACGATGGTCTTTAAGTCCATCTTCTCCGGGATCGACGGGCTGCCCCAGTCCCGGCCGTGCGAGAAGCTCCAGTCGGTGGTGACGATCAGGCCCACCGCCCCGGCCGCCCGGGCGCGCTCGACCCGCGCGGCGATCGCGTCGCGGTCGCCCAGCCAGTACACCTGGAAAAACACCTTGGGGTTGGCCGCGATGACCTCTTCGATCGGTTTGCTGGCGAACGAGGACAACCCCATGGCGGTACCGCGGGCGGCGGCGGCGCGCGCCACGGCGACCTCACCATCGGGGTGGACCGCCTGCACGCCGGTCGGTGAGATCAGCACCGGCAGCGAAATCTCTTGCCCCATAACGCTGGTCGTCATGTCGCGCTTTTCCTGCGCGCCGACCACGTGCGGCGCGAAACCGAGTTCGCTGAAGGCTGCCACGTTGTCGGAGACCGTGACTCCCTTTTCGCTGGCCGAGATCAGCGACGAGTAGGCCGATTTCGGCAGCCGGCGCTTGGCGCGTTGCTGCGCGATGGCAACGGTTTCAAACCATGCGTCGGCCATTGTCACACCGGACTTTCGTTACACATGCGGGCGGGCGGCGCGGCCGGCGTGACCGTAGGCGGTCGCAGCGACAGGGTCAGCGGCACCGGTTGGCGGATGCGCTTGCCACGGGAGTGATCGGCCCGGGGGCGCGGCGTCTCGCGCTCGTGGGTCAGCGCCGTCGCGCTGTGGCCCTGGACGCATTCGGGGTCCGGGCCGTCCAGGGGGAGGCCGGTGAAGAACTTGGCGGCCATGCAGCCGCCCCGGCAGCTGTCGTAGTGTCCGCAGCTGCCGCAGGCGCCGGCCGACTGGGGTTCGCGCAGCTCGCGGAACAGCGGGGCGTTCTTCCAGACGTTGTCGAATCCCCCGTCCGACACCACGTTTCCGGCCAGGAAGCGGTCGTGGATGGCGAACGGGCAGGCGTACACGTCGCCGACCGGGTCGATCAGGCATACGACGCGGCCCGCGCCACACATGTTCAGGCCGGCCAGGGCGCCGGATTGGCCGAGCGGGGCCAGGTGGAAGAACGAGTCGCCGGTGAGCACCCGCTCGCCCTTGGCCACCAGCCAGTCGTACAGCTGCACCTGCTGGTCGGCGGTGGGGTGCAGCTCTTCCCAGACGTCGGCGCCACGCCCGGACGGGCGGAGCCGGGTGATCCGCAGCGTGGCTCCGTAACGGCTTGCCAGCGCGGCGAACTCGTCGAGCTGGTCGACGTTGTGCCGGGTGACCACCACGGAGATCTTGGCGTCTTTGAATCCGGCCGCGGCCAGATTCTCCAGGGCACGCACCGCCATGTCGAACGAGCCGGGCCCGCGCACGGCGTCATTGACCTCGGCGGTGGCGCCGTCCAGCGAGATCTGGACGTCGACGTAGTCGCTGGCCGCCAGCCGCGCGGCGACCTCGGGCGTGATCCGGACGCCGTTGGTGGAGAACTTCACGCCGACGTGGTGGGCGGTCGCGTAGTCGACCAGTTCCCAAAAGTCCGGGCGCACAGTGGGTTCCCCGCCGCCGATGTTGACGTAGAACACCTGCATGCGTTCCAGCTCATCGATGATGTCCATGCATTGCCGGGTGGACAGCTCGCGCGGGTCCCGCTTGCCCGACGACGACAGGCAGTGCACGCAAGCCAGGTTGCAGGCGTACGTCAGTTCCCAGGTGAGGCAGATGGGCGCATCTAGCCCGTGCTCGAACTGCTCGATCAGCCGGGGTACGGGGGCCGCTGTTGTCATTGATCGTCCTTCCGGGGGACCAGCATGTTGGACTCGACGAGCACACCCAGCGCATGCAGGTACGGCGCCTGCGCGGCGTCGTCCACTCCGGCCGCGCGGCAGGCGGACCGGATGTCGGCATGGTCGGCCAGCGACTGCACCACCGTGAGAATGGTGCGGTTCTTCAGGAACGAGAGCTTGCGGGTACCGAAGTGGTAGAGCAGCGCGCCGAACGGCTCCGGCCGAACCGCTACCTGCGGGTGCAATCGCCAGCCGCGATCAGGATCGAACGGGGCTGCCGTGCGATCCTGCGCGGGCGCGGGCACGGTCAGTAGACCCCGCACATGCCGTCGATGGACACCTCTTCGACCAGGGTCTCGGTGACGAGCTGGGTGTCAGTTTCGGTCTCGTGGTCCACGGGGCCTTGCCTTTCGTCCGGTCTTGACAACGATGGGTTCTGAGTCACACTCGCCGTCAGAATATGGCATCGAGTGCCGAAATGGAAGGGCGGGGTCCGATGATGCCGCAGCCGCGGGTGGGCAGGCGCCGCTCGACCACCCCGCACCACATCACCGACGTCGCGATCGACATGTTCACCGCCCGCGGTTTCGCCGAGGTGAGCGTCGACGACGTCGCCCAGGCCGCCGGCATCTCCCGCCGGACCCTATTCCGGTATTACGCGTCCAAGAACGCCATTCCCTGGGGCGACTTCGACAATCACCTTGCCCACCTGCGCGATCTGCTCGACAAGGTTGGATCCGACGTGCGGCTGGGTGATGCGCTGCGCTCAGCACTGTTAACGTTCAACACCTTTGACGAATCCGAGACGGCCCGGCACCGCCAGCGCATGCGCGTGATCCTGCAAACCGCTGAGCTGCAAGCGTATTCGATGACGATGTATGCCGGCTGGCGAGAGGTGATCGCCGGGTTCGTGGCCCGCCGCCTGGACTGCAAGACCACCGATCTGCTGCCCCAGACCGTCGCCTGGACGATGCTCGGGGTGGCGCTGTCGGCCTACGAACACTGGCTCAGCGATGAGTCCGTCCCGCTGCCGGTTGCCCTGGGCAACGCCTTCGACGTTGTCCGCGCCGGGCTGGACGGGCTGGACAGGTGACCGAGCACCTGGTGCACACCCTGCGGTCGCAGGGCAGGTTCTGCGACTCGTCGGGCTCGCGGATGTATGGCGAACTGTGCGAGCTGGTGGCCGGCGACGTCGAGGCGGGCGGCGTCTTCGCAACCGTCCTGTCCGGGCGCGAGGACGCCCCGTCGGGTGACGCGGTACCGCTGCGGTTGCTCGGCGGGCTGCACCGGCTGGTGCTCGACGGCCGGGCGGCGCGCCTGCGCCGCTTCTATCCCAGCACCGGGGGCGCGTGGGACGCCGGGTCCGCGTGGCCGGAGATCCTGGACACCGTGGCCGGTCACGTCGACGTGCTGCGCGCGGCGCTGGGCCGGCCACCGCAGACCAACGAGGTGGGCCGGTCGGCCGCGCTGATCGGCGGACTGCTGCACATCAACTCCGAATTCGGCTTGCCCATAAGGCTTTTCGAGATCGGATCGAGTGCGGGCCTCAACCTGCGCGCGGACCACTACCGCTACCACTTCGCCGGGGGCTACTGGGGACCGGCCGACGCAGCGGTGACCATCGACGACGCGTGGCGCGGCGCGCTGCCGCCCCGGCGCGAATTGCGGATCGTGGCGCGCCACGGATACGACATCGCGCCCATCGACGTCGGCCACACCGACGGGGAGATGACCGTGCTGAGCTACGTCTGGCCCGACCAGGGCGCCCGGCTGGCGCGGCTGCGCGGCGCCATCGAGGTCGCCCGCCGGGTCCCGGCGGGACTGGAGCGCCGGAGTGCGGCCGAAGCGGTCGCCGGCCTGACACTGACGGATGGCGCGCTGACCGTGTTGTGGCACTCGATCACCTGGCAGTATCTGTCCGCCGACGAACGCGGCGCGGTGCTCGCCCACGTCGACACGCTGGCCGGACGGGCCGATGCGCGCTCGCCGTTCGCGCACCTCACAATGGAGCCCGCCCGCGACGGCCCGGGCGCACCGATCAAGTTCGTGGTGCGGGCGCGCTGCTGGCCGCACGGCGATCCGCAGGTTCTGGGCGAATGCCATCCACACGGGCCGCCGGTGGACTGGCTATGACCTGGGGTGGCCGAATGGCGAACTGCAGCAAGGCATTTCGGCTGCAACCGGCTCGGGGCTAGGTCCCCATGAAGGTCATCGGATCGTGCAGCACGCGGGTGCCGTCGTGCAACCCTTCTATCGCTTCCATGTGCACGGGGTCGAGGGTGAAGTCGAACACGTCCAGGTTCTGGGCGACGCGCTCGGGCTTGGACGATCGCGAGACGACGACGTTGTCCAGCTGCAGGTTCCACCGGACCAGGACCTGTGCGGGCGTGCGGCCGTACTCGGCGGCGATCGACGTCACGACCGGTTCCTCGATCAGCCGGCCGACGCCCAGCGGGCTGTAGGACTGCGTGGTCACCTCGTGCTGGGCGTGGGCCTGGCGCAGCGCGGCCTGGTTCAGCCGCGGGTGCAACTCGACCTGGTTCACCGCGGGCACCTCGTCGGCTTGCTCGATGACCGTCGCCAGCAGCTCCTCGGTGAAGTTGCAGACGCCGATCGAGCGGACGTGCCCCTCTTCGCGGGCCACCTTCATGCCCTCGAAGCTCTCCACATACTTGCCCAGCTTCGGCGCCGGCCAGTGGATCAGGTAGAGATCGAGATAATCCAGCCCGAGTCGGTCCAGGCTCTGCTTGCACGACTGCTGCGCGGTGTGGAAGCCCTGCTTGGAGGTGCCCAGCTTGGTGGCGACGAACAACTCCTCGCGGGGGACGCCCGAGGCGGCTATCGCGCGCCCGACGGCCTCCTCGTTTCCGTAGGAGGCGGCGGTGTCGATGAGACGGCAGCCGGCCTGAAGCGCCGCGAGTACCGAGCCTTCCGTCTCCTCATCCGACAACTTGGCCACCCCCAGGCCAAGTACGGGCATCTTCGCCTCGTCATTGAGAGCGACGGTCGGAATCGCGCCGGGCGAGCCGTACATCTCATCGATCACTGTCACTTGCCAATCACCTGCCTGCCTATTTGGGTTACTGGGTTTTCTGGGCAAGAACGATGATTCGGTGACGGCCGCGCGGCCGTGCGGTCAGCCGACCCGTCGCATAGTGCGACGCCCCCCGACATCGTTCGCCTGCAGACAGTAACCAAGCCTCGCAAGCGGCGCAGAGGGCGCGACGAGGCATGTGGGCACAGCAAAATTCGCCACCCCGAAGAGTTACGGGTTTCCAGCACAATGCGTTTGGCGTTGCCGGTGCTGGCAATTGTGTGACAAGGACTACAGCGTCTCCGCATCGGCCATCGAGCGTTTTAAGTGATTGGCCGGTGAGGCGTATCACCATCGAATTGTGCTGTGGTGTATGCCCAATTCGTGCCGCTTTGGGCTAATACCCGATTCGCCCGGGGTGCGCGCGACGCGAAATGGCCGAACGCTTATGCTCGAAAAACGCCGAACGCACCCAACACTGGAAGCGAGGCAGATCTGTCTCATGAAGACAATGCAAGAACTTTTCGAAATAGCTTGGCAGGCAACACAAATCGGTGCCACCACGCTCAAGAAATCACAGCCGAGCTCGGTACAGCACAAAGGTGACCGCGACACGGTCACCGATGTCGACCTCACCATCCAGCGCGATATCGACGACTACCTGGCCCAGATCACACCCGATATCGCGCTACTGGCCGAGGAGTCCGAGCACCAGCCCGACATCGAAACCTCCGAGTGGCTGTGGGTGCTCGACCCCATCGACGGCACGTCCAATTTCGTCCACGGCCTGCCGCTGTGCGCGGTATCGCTGGCCCTGCTGCACGCCGGCCGCACCGTACTGGCCGTCACCCACGCCCCCCTGCTCGGCAAGACCTACCACGCCATCGAAGGCAAGGGCGCGTTCGTCAACGGGCAACGGATCACCGCCAGCGCCACCGACAGCCTCAGCGGGGCCATCGTGTCCCTCGGCGACTACGCCGTCGGCCAAGACGCCGGCCGGCTCAACGCGCGCCGGCTGGCGCTCACCACCGAGTTGGTGCCCCGCGTCGAGCGCATCCGGATGATCGGTGCGGCCACGCTCGACCTCGCCCTCGTCGCCGAGGGTGCCCTGGACGCCTGCGTGATGATGTCCAACAAGCCGTGGGACACCGCCGCGGGGACACTGCTCGCCCGCGAAGCGGGAGCGCTGCTCACCGACGCGCGGGGCAACCCGCACACCCACAAATCCGCGTCGACGATCGTCACCGCGCCGGGCATCGCCGAGCAGCTCGCCACGGTGATTCGCAACACCGGCATCCCCAGCGACCGGCACGCGGTGGCCGTCGGCTAGCGGGGGGCGCGTACCGGTAGTGAGCTTGCCTCAGCCGAGCACTTCGGCGATGGGCACGGCCGCGGCGATCTTGGCACGCGCCTTCATGACCTTGCCGGGCATCCCGCCGCCAACCACCCCGACCAGGGCGCCGTCGCGTTCGTAGTAGGCCAGGAACTTGCGGCCGTCGTCCTCGACGACGTGCACGATGTCATCGGCCTCCGGCTCGCCCAGGCACTGGATCTTGACGTCGTACTGGTCGCTCCAGAAGTACGGGACGACCACCACCGGCGGCACATCCTGGCCCAGCATCGCGGGCACGACGGCGCGGGCCTGGTCGGCGACGTTGCTCCAATGTTCAACGCGCCCTTGGTGTCCCGTCGCGTCACGCCACGACGCGACGTCACCGAGCGCCCACACGTTCGGCGCGCTGGTGCGTCCGGCCTCGTCGCAGATGACGCCGTTGTCGACCTCGACTCCGCTGCCCTCGAGCCATTCGGTCGCCGGGCGCGACCCGATTCCGACGACCACAATGTCCGCCGGCAGTTCGGTGCCGTCGCTCAGCACCACCGCCTCGACGTGTTCCTCACCGCGCACCTCCGCCACCCCGACGCCGAGGCGGACGTCGACGCCCTCGGCGCGGTGCAGCCGGGCCACCAGCTCGCCGATCTGCTCGCCGAGCACCGCGGCCAGCGGTGTCGGCTGCGGCTCCACCAGAACCACGTCCACGCCCAGGCTGCGCAGGCTGGCCGCCACCTCGCAGCCGATGAAGCCGGCGCCGATGACGACGGCGCGCTGCGCCGCGGACGCGTGCTTGCGCAGCGCCATGCTTTCGTCGAAGGACCGCAGCACACGGATTCCCTCGAGATCGGGGATCGCCGGGATGCGCCGCGGCACCAGGCCAGTGGCGATCACCAGTTCGTCGTAGCCGAGCGTCGTGCCGTCGTCGAGAGTCACCGTCTGCGCCGCGGTGTCCAGACTCCTCGCGGCCGACCCCAGTCGCAGGGTGATGTCGTTCTCGTCGTACCACTCGCGGGGTTTGAGCGCGGTGTCGTCGACCTCTTTGCGCAGCACCTCTTTAGACAGCGGCGGGCGGTCATACGGCAGGTGCACCTCGTCGCTGACGATCGTGATGGGCCCGGAATACCCCGACTTCCGCAGCTGCTCGGCGGTGCGCGCGGCGGCCAGTCCGCCGCCGACGATCACGATTCCGTGGTTGGCGCTTTCGTCACTACTCACGTGGAGTTCTTAGCACGATGGGCCGTCAGTACTTTAGGGCGCCCTTATCCACGGGGATCTGGGTGCCCGTGAGTGTGCCCGAACCGGCGCCGGCGAGCCAGGCCACCACGTCGGCCACCTCGTCGGCCGACATGAAGCCGTTGGGCTGCACCGGCATTGGCGGAAAGCTGTGCACGAAGCTGGGATGCCGGGCAAAGATCTCCATCATCGCCTCGGGCTCGATCATCGGGGTGTCCACCGAGTACGGGTGAATCGAGTTGACCCGGATGCCGTATTCGCCGAGCTCGATGGCCAGCGTGTTGGTGAGCGCGGTCAGGCCGTGTTTGCTGGCCGAATAGTGGCCGTTGCCCGGTGTGGCCTTGATCCCCGCCGACGAGCTGACCACGATGATCGATCCGCCGTTTCCCGCCTCGATCATCGCGGGCACGGTGGCGCGCAGCGTGCGCCAGGTGCCGGTCAGGTTGACGCCGATGACCGTGTCCCACTGCTCATCGGTGAGCTCCCAAATGCGGCCCCAGCTCAGCACTCCGGCGTTGGCCACCACGATGTCGAGCCGGCCGAACTGCTCGACGCCGTCGGCCACCAGGTCCCGTAGCGCCGCGTCGTCGCGGATGTCGACCTCGCGGGTCAGGACCTTGCGGCCTTCGTTCTCCACCAGCCGGGCGGTCTCGTCGAGGTCCTCGGGGCCGGCCGGCGGGTACGTCACGCTGGGGGACGCCGGCGCGCAGATGTCCAGGGCGATGATGTCGGCGCCCTCGCGGGCCAGCCGCACCGCGTGCGAGCGTCCCTGCCCGCGTGCGGCCCCGGTGATGAACGCCACCCGTCCCTGCAGTGATCCGGCCTGTCCAGCCACCTGTAACCCCTTCGACCGCCGATAGACCAAGCCAGGCTAGCAGCGGAACTGAAACGTGTTCTAATTCACCCGGCGTTGCCGAGCGGCACTTCAGATTTCGGCGATGATCGCGGCGCGGCGGCTGGCGTATTCCGCGTCGGTCAGCGCCCCACTGGCGTGCAGAGCCTGCAGTTCTTGCAGCCGCCCGGCGATCGACGGCTCGGGCGGCGTGACGACCGCCGCCGCCGCAGGCGCCGCGGCCGGCGCCGGTTGGGCGGCCGGGGCCTGTTGCTCGACCGCGCGTCGCACCACGGCCTGAATCTGGGCGCGCAGCGCGGGGTTCGAGCGGATGTCGAGCATCTGATTGAGCGCGACGTTGTTGGCCTTGAGGATCTGCAGGATCTCCATCAGCGGGCCCGCCTGTCCGCTCAGGTCATAGGTCTTGTTGTCTTCGGCCACCGTGAACTGTGCGGGCACCAGACCGTTGACCAAAGCGCTTCGCTCCCAGTCGATTCGATATTCGTTGGTGGTGGGGTTGACCAGGACCACCACCTTGCGGGCGTTGAGGTTGCCCAGCCGGGTGACACTGGCGATGACCCGGTCTTCGCTGTCGAACGGCAGGAAGCCGGGACCGGCGATGTGCAGGTGCACCTTGACGACCTGTTGGTTGTTGACCCACGTCCCCGTCTCGGTGATCCCGGTGATCTGCGCGAGCGCCAGCACCCCGCTCTGCTCGAGCGCAGCCACCTTCGCCGACGACTTGGCCCCGTAATTCGCCAACGCCAGCGCGACCAGCACGTCGGCCACGGTGATGAGCAGGCCGACGTAGAACATCCACTGCAGCAGGCTGCCGAGCCCGAGGGTGAAGTACACGATCAGGAAAATCGGTCCGACCAGACCGCCGCACAGCAAAACCACCAACTGTGCCTTCAGGTAGCGCGCCAACACTTGCCCCTCCTCGGCTTACTGGGGAATCCGTGACAGAGTAGCGCTCGCGGTGCCGTGGCGAATGCGATACGCGCAAACCGCTTCCGGTCGCTTACACCATCTCTGGGGGAACGATCGGCACCCGGCGTACCGGCGTCGTCGCCTGTTGCGCCGGGTGCGCCGGGTGCGCCGGGGCGGCAGGGGTCGCAGCGGTACGCGCCGATACCGGCATCGCCGGGGCCGCCGAGGTCTGCGGCGGCACCGCCGTCTGCATGGCCGCCGCGGGAGGGCCGGCCGGCGTCGCCGCCGACGCCACCGGCTGGACGGCGGCCGGAGAACTGGCCGGGGCGTAGGCCGGGGTGACCACCCGCGCCGCACCCGCCGGCATGGTGGCCGAGGCCAGCGTCGCCGATCCGGCCGGAGCCGCCGCGACCGGCGTGCCGGCCGGTGCGGGCATCGCCGCGGTGGCGGCGGGTGCCACCGCCGCCATCAGCGGGCCCGCGGGTGCGGCCGGAGCGGAGGGACCGAAGGCGCCGCTCACCGCCGGTACCTGCGCGGCCACCGATGCCGGGGCCGCCGCGGTCTGCAACGGCGTGGTGTTGGCCGCCTCGGCCAACGCGTACTGCGTTGCACCGCCGTTCATCAGTTGCACGAACTGGCTGTGGAACGCGGCCGCCTGCGCGCTGAGTGCCTGATAGACCTGGGAGTGCGCGTCGAACAGTGCGGCGATACTCGCCGACACCTCGTCGGCGCCGGGGGCCAGCACAGCCGACGTCGGACCCATTGCAATGGAGTTGGCGGAGCTGATCGTCGTCCCGATCCTGGCCAGATCCCCCGCAGCGGCCGCGACGAATTCCGGCGTCGCTTCAACGAAGGACATCAATACCTCCCCGCCGAACCCTCAGGAGAATGATGAGCAAATCCTAAACCAGGCGCCGCCGTCGCCGCATGATTTCCTCCTCGTTGCCCCGGGCCGACGCCGACCGATGCACAAAGCCCGGATTGCCGAGTCGGCAATCCGGGCTCTGCGGTGGTTCGAAACTACTTGATGATCTTGACGACCCGGCCGGCGCCGACGGTGCGGCCACCCTCACGGATCGCGAACCGCAGACCGTCGTCCATGGCGACGGGCTGGATCAGCTTCACCGAGATGTTGGTGTTGTCACCGGGCATCACCATTTCGGTGCCCTCCGGCAGCGTCACCACACCGGTCACGTCGGTGGTGCGGAAGTAGAACTGCGGACGGTAGTTGTTGAAGAACGGCGTGTGCCGGCCGCCCTCGTCCTTGGACAGGATGTAGACCTGGCCCTCGAACTCGGTGTGCGGCGTGGTGGTGCCGGGCTTGGTCACGACCTGACCGCGCTCGACATCCTCACGCTTGATACCACGCAGCAGCAGCCCGACGTTGTCGCCGGCCTGACCCTGGTCGAGCAGCTTGCGGAACATCTCCACACCCGTGACCGTGGTCTTGGTGCTGGTCGGCTTGATGCCGACGATCTCGACTTCCTCGTTGACATTGATGATGCCGCGCTCGACACGACCGGTGACCACGGTGCCACGACCGGTGATGGTGAAGACGTCCTCGACGGGCATCAGGAACGGCTTCTCCGTCTCGCGGACCGGGTCCGGGATGGACTCGTCGACGGCCTCCATCAGCTGCTCGACGGACTCGACCCACTTTGCGTCGCCCTCGAGCGCCTTGAGCGCCGAGACCCGAACCACCGGGGCGTCCTCGTCGAACTCCTGGGCGGCCAGCAGTTCGCGGACCTCCATCTCGACGAGCTCGAGCAGCTCCTCGTCGTCGACCATGTCGGCCTTGTTCAGCGCGACCAGGATGTAGGGCACACCGACCTGACGGGCGAGCAGCACGTGCTCGCGCGTCTGGGGCATCGGGCCGTCGGTGGCGGCGACGACCAGGATCGCGCCGTCCATCTGGGCCGCACCGGTGATCATGTTCTTGATGTAGTCGGCGTGACCCGGGGCGTCGACGTGGGCGTAGTGACGCTTCTCGGTCTGGTACTCCACGTGGGAGATGTTGATCGTGATACCGCGCTGACGCTCCTCGGGCGCGTTGTCGATCTGGTCGAATGCGCGCGACTCGTTCAGGTTGGGGTACTTGTCGTGCAGAACCTTGGTGATAGCCGCGGTCAGCGTGGTCTTGCCGTGGTCAACGTGACCAATGGTCCCGATGTTGACGTGCGGCTTCGTCCGCTCGAACTTCGCCTTCGCCACTTCTGTGTCCTCCTGGACTAGTTGGTGCTTGTTAAAGCAGTGTTGGTGTTTTCAGTTGTGCCGCGCCCAAGGCTTTGCAATGACCCGGCAAGATTACTCCGAGGGTTTTCTACTGACCCGTCGCCTTCGCGATGATCTCCTTTGACACGTTCGCCGGCACTTCGGCGTAGGAGTCGAAGACCATGGAGTAGTTCGCCCGGCCTTGGGTCTTGGACCGCAGGTCGCCGACGTAGCCGAACATCTCCGACAGCGGCACGTGCGCCTTGACGACGCGTGCACCGCTCCGCTCCTCCATGGCCTGGATCTGGCCACGGCGGGAGTTCAGGTCGCCGATCACGTCGCCCATGTAATCCTCGGGCGTGGTGACCTCGACGGCCATGATCGGTTCCAGGATGACCGGCTGGGCTTGCTGCGCAGCCTTTTTCAGCACCTGGGAACCGGCGATCTTGAACGCCATCTCCGACGAGTCGACCTCGTGGAAGGCCCCGTCGAGCAGGGTGACCTTCAAGTTCACCAGCGGGTAGCCGGCCAGCACTCCGTATTGCATGGCGTCCTGCGCACCGGCATCGACCGAGGGGATGTACTCACGCGGGATGCGGCCACCGGTGACCTTGTTCTCGAACTCGTAGGTCGCACCGTCCTCGCCGGTGAACGGCTCGAGGGTGATGATGACCTTCGCGAACTGGCCCGAGCCACCCGTCTGCTTCTTGTGGGTGAACTCGACGTTCTGCGCGATGCGGCGGATGGTCTCCTTGTAGGCCACCTGCGGCTTACCGACGTTGGCCTCGACCTTGAACTCGCGACGCATCCGGTCCACCAGGATGTCCAGGTGCAGCTCGCCCATCCCGCCGATGACGGTCTGGCCGGTCTCCTGGTCCAGGTGCACCTTGAACGTCGGGTCTTCCTCGGCGAGCTTCTGGATCGACAGCGACAGCTTCTCCTGGTCGCTCTTCGTCTTGGGCTCGATGGCCACCTCGATGACCGGGTCGGGGAAGGTCATGGACTCCAGCACGATCTGCTGGTTCGGGTCGCTCAGGGTGTCACCGGTGGTGGTGTCCTTGAGCCCGATCACCGCGTAGATGTGACCGGCCGAGGCGGTCTCCACCGGGTTCTCCTTGTTGGAGTGCATCTGGAACAGCTTGCCCAGCCGCTCCTTCTTGCCCTTGGTGGCGTTGATGACCTGGCTGCCGGAGTCGACCTTGCCGGAGTAGACCCGGACGTAGGTCAGCTTGCCGAAGAACGGGTGCGTCGCGACCTTGAACGCCAGCGCCGAGAAGGGCTCGTCGGTCGACGGGTTGCGGGTGACCTCTTCGTCCTCCTTGCCCGGCACGTGGCCGACGGCCGGCGGCACGTCCAGCGGCGAGGGCAGGTAGTCGATGACGGCGTCCAGCATGGGCTGCACACCCTTGTTCTTGAAGGCGCTTCCGCAGAGCACCGGGTAGGCCTCCGAGCTGATGGTCAGCTTGCGGATGGCGCCCTTGATCTCCTCGACGGTGAGCTCTTCGCCGCCGAGGTACTTGTCCAGCAGCGCCTCGTCGGTCTCGGCGACCGCCTCGAGCAGCTTGGTGCGGTACTCCTCGGCCTTCTCGGCCAGCTCGGCCGGGATTTCGATGGTGTCGTAGGTCTCGCCCAGCTTCGTCTCGCCGCGCCACACCTTGGCGTTCATCTCGACCAGGTCGACGATGCCCTCGAAGTCACCCTCGGAGCCGACGGGCAGCTGGATCGGGATGGCGTTGGCGCCGAGCCGCTCCTCCATCGTCTTCACGGAGAAGTAGAAGTCGGCCCCGATCTTGTCCATCTTGTTGACGAAGCAGATGCGCGGGACGTCGTACTTGTCGGCCTGCCGCCAGACCTGCTCGGACTGCGGCTCGACACCCTCCTTGCCGTCGAAGACGGCCACGGCACCGTCGAGCACCCGCAGGCTGCGCTCCACCTCGACGGTGAAGTCGACGTGCCCGGGGGTGTCGATGATGTTGATCTGGTTGTCTTTCCAAAAGCAGGTGGTGGCCGCGGAGGTGATCGTGATCCCCCGCTCCTGCTCCTGCTCCATCCAGTCCATGGTGGCGGCGCCGTCGTGCACCTCACCGATCTTGTAGCTGATACCGGTGTAGTAGAGGATGCGCTCGGTCGTCGTCGTCTTGCCGGCGTCGATGTGCGCCATGATGCCGATGTTGCGGACCTTGGTCAGGTCGGTCAGCACGTCCTTCTGTGCCACAGAAGTCTTCCCACTCTTTCGATTGCTTGGTTAGTTCGCTGTCGGTTTGCGCCCGGCCACTCTGCCTTTGGGCGCCGTCCGGCCCTACCAGCGATAGTGCGCGAAGGCGCGGTTGGCCTCGGCCATCTTGTGGGTGTCCTCGCGCCGCTTGACGGCGGCTCCGAGGCCATTGCTGGCATCCAGGATCTCGTTGGCGAGCCGCTCGACCATGGTCTTTTCGCGGCGTTGCTTGGAGAAGCTGACCAGCCAACGCAGAGCCAGCGTCACCGAGCGATCGGGACGCACCTCGACCGGGACCTGGTACGTAGCACCACCGACGCGGCGGCTGCGCACCTCGAGGGAGGGCTTGACGTTGTCCATCGCGCGCTTGAGGGTGATCACCGGATCAGTGCCCGTCTTTTCCCGGGCGTTTTCGAGCGCTCCATAAACAATGCGTTCGGCCAGCGATTTCTTCCCGTCCAGCAGAACTTTGTTCACCAGCTGCGTCACCAGCTGCGACCCGTAGACCGGGTCATTGACCAATGGACGCTTCGGCGCGGGCCCCTTGCGCGGCATCAGCTCTTCTCCTTCTTGGCGCCGTAACGGCTGCGAGCCTGCTTGCGGTTCTTGACACCCTGGGTGTCGAGCGAGCCGCGGATGATCTTGTACCGGACACCGGGCAGGTCCTTGACTCGGCCACCACGCACCAGCACCATCGAGTGCTCCTGCAGGTTGTGGCCCTCGCCGGGGATGTAGGCGGTGACCTCAACCTGGCTCGTCAGCTTCACGCGGGCGACCTTCCGAAGCGCCGAGTTCGGCTTCTTCGGGGTGGTGGTGTACACGCGGGTGCATACGCCACGGCGCTGCGGGCTGCCCTTCAGGGCCGCGGTCTTGACCTTGGCGACCTTGTCGCGGCGACCCTTGCGGACCAGCTGCTGAATGGTTGGCATCTACCGGCTTTCTGTGTTCGTGTTCGGCATATTTCTAGCGTTTTCAAGTCTGTGTACTGCAATTATGTCCGGCCGCGTCACCCCGCGGCCGGGTGTGTCGCATGCGCTGCGCACCGGACTGGGCCCGAAGCTTCGTGGACACGCGAATTCGCCCGGCATCCACTCCCTTACGGTTAGGCGCCGTAAGCCGCCAGGCACGAGGGACCACAATACCCGCCAGCGGTCTCGCAGGTCAAAGCGGCGGCTAGTGGCGATCGCGAGCGCGGCGCAGCCGCGCGAGGCGGGTCGCCACCGTCGGATCAGGACCTGGCGCCGTCGTGGGCGGTGCGCCTTTCCAGGCCCGCCGCCAGCCGCAGCACCATGTCGGAGAACAGTGCGTCGGTGTCGATGTCGTCCATGACACCGGTCATCTCCAGCAAAACGAAACCGTGCAGGGCGGACCAGAACTCCAGCGCGGCGTGGAAGGCCGCCTCGCCGTCCAGACCGTAGGAGGACAGCACGGCGATCACCGGTGCGGCCGCCCCGCGGGTCGCGGCGGTGTATTCGGGATCGTCACCGCCCAGCGGCATCCGGGTGAAGGCCGAGTAGCGGCCCGGGTGGTGGTGGGCATAGCTGCGATAGGCGCCGGCCATCACCAGCACCGCGTCGTCGCGGGCGCGGCCCTGGCCGACCCGGTTGAGCATCGTGATGATGTCGTCGATCACGCGGATCCGCACCGCGCGGCGCAGGTCTTCCAGGCTGTCGACGTGGTTGTACAGCGACGGCCCCTTGGTGCCCAGCTGCATCGCCAGGGCGTTGATGGTCAGGGCGTCCCAGCCCTCGCGATCCAAGAACGTCAGGGCGCCGTCGATGATCCCGTCCCGGCTCAGCTTGGCCGGACGGGAGGCGGGCCGTCCCGCGCGTTGGCGCCCGGCCGCCGGCGGCGGATCCGGTGGAGCTGCCATGGCGGTCGCCCTTCGATTACATGAAACGGGTTGCGGTTAACTAATGACTCTAGTTGACGCCCGTTCGGACACGAATCTCCCGGAGGGGATACGAGCGCGCGGCAAAGGAAAATAAAGTCTGCCATCGGGCGGGCGAATGCACGTAATGTCATGCTTGCCTCGTTTCGAGCAGCCGACCCGTCCAAAAGGGGGCCCGCAGTGAAGTGGACGACTGTCGCCGGGTCACTGGCCACTTGTGTCATCGCCGTCGCCGCCGCGGCCGCCCCGCCGGTCGCGCAGGCCAAGAATGGCGACACCCACATCATCGGGCAGGACATCGAGCAGACGATCGACTGCAACGACGCCACGCTAATGGTCAACGGCACCGGGATCAACGTCACCGCGCTGGGCAACTGCTACGCGGTGACGGTGATGGGTTCGTCGAACACCGTGATCGCCGACTCGGTGTCGCACGACATCACCGTGTACGGCTACAACGAGACGGTGTTCTACAAGAGCGGTCAGCCCGCTCTGTGGGACCGCGGCCGCGAACTGGGCATGACCAACCGGCTCCAGCAGGTGCCGGGCTAAACCACGGCAGCACAACATAATCCGATCAAGAATCGAGGAACCATGCCCGCCTACATCCGTGACCACTCACTGCGCCTGGCCGTGCTCGCCGTGACGCCGGCCGCCGCGGCACTGGTCCTGGCCGGCTGCAGTTCGACGGCCAACCCGCCGGCGGGCTCCTCGACGACCACCACCAAGAGCACCGCGACGACGACCAGTGCCGGTGCGGCGCCGACGACGGAAACGAGCGGTGCGAGCACCACCGCGTCCATCGAGATCGGCAACACGATCAACTACGGATCGATGGGCACCACCACCACCCTGGACTGCGCCAGCGGCAAGTCGCTGAACGTCGGCGGCTCGGACAACAACCTGACGATCACGGGCACCTGCGAGACGGCCACCGTCAGCGGCACCAACAACAAGATCACCTTCGACAAGGTCAACACCCGCATCACCGTGCTGGGGATGAACAACACCATCACCTACAAAGACGGCGACCCCAAGGTCGACAAGATCGGCCAGAGCAACACGATCACCAAGGGCGGCTGACCGCCTAACGGCTAGCCCGCCGGCTGCGCCCACCGCTGCCGGGCTAGCCGGCCGGCGCGCCGTGCCGGCCGGCGCCGGCGGCAAAACGCCGCGCCCCCTGCATCGCCACGGCGGAAACCCGGTGCATGCTGGCGAATTCGAAGTCCAGCGCGTCGGCTTCCGGCAGTCCCCACTGATGCAGCGCCGAGAGCCGGTCGGATCGCATGCACTCCTGCGGCAACGCGGCCAGTTGGGCCGCCAGCTCCTCGGCCGCCTGCCGCGCCTGGCCCTTGGGCACGACGCGGTTGGCCAACCCCATCGCGAGCGCCTCGTCGGCTTTGACCCCGCGGCCGGTCAGGATCATGTCCAGCGCGCGGCTCTGCCCGATCAGCCGCGGCAGCCGCACGGTGCCACCGTCGATCAGCGGCACCCCCCAGCGCCGGCAGAACACCCCGAACACGGCGTCCTCCTCGGCCACCCGCAGGTCGCACCAGATGGCCAGCTCCAGCCCACCCGCGACGGCGTAGCCGCTCACCGCGGCGATCACCGGTTTGGACAGCACCATGCGCGACGGGCCCATGGGGCCGGGACCGGTACGGTGCACGGCGTTGGCGTCGGGGGTGTCGAACGCCTTCAAATCGGCTCCGGCGCAGAATGTTCCGTTATCGCCCCACAGCACCGCCACCGATGCGGTGTCGTCGCGGTCGAACTCCTCGAACGCCGAGTGCAGCGCGGCCGCCGTGGGGCCGTTGACCGCATTGCGCGCCGCCGGCCGGTTGATGATCACCGTGGTCACCGCGCCGTTGCGCTCGATACGCACCGGATCAGTCATGTCGCCTCCGCAAATAGTGGTTCGCGCCGCCCGAGCAGCTCAGCGGCGAAGTCGTGGTAGGCCGCACGCAACCGGGCGCCGGGCCAGTCGGCCGGCAGTAGCTCGTCGGGCAGCACCGGATCGGTGAGCAGGTGGCGCACCGTCGCCGCCGCCACCACGAAACGACCGGGAATGTCTGGCGCGGCGGCCATCTCGTCCAGCAGCCGCTGCCCGGTCTGGGCCCAGGCGGGCAGGTCCCACAGCTGGGCGGCGAGCTCGGCCGGGTGGTCGTCGCGGGCGCGCAGCACCCGCGCCTGGGACGTGACATCGGGGCCGGGCTCCGCGGCGATGTTGTCGGGGCGCATCCACACGCCTTCGCGGAGCTCACCGAACCGCTTGTCGTGCAGGGCGGTTCGCAGCGCCGCGCGGGTACGCGCGTCGTTGCCCACGCTGGTCACGATGAGCGTTACCCACTCCCCGCGCCAGGGACGGACCCGGGGGTCGATGGCGTCGTCCTGCCGCCGCTGGCGGGCCAGCAGGCGATCCGAGAGCCGGTAGCCGTCGGCGGAGCGGATCAGGTCGCCGGCACCGACCATGCGGGTCAGCGCCACCCGCAACGTCGACTCCTTGATACCGAAATCGGAAGTCAGCCTTACCAATTCGTTGGCACGGGCGTGCGCGGGGTGTGCGCCGAGCAGCACGCTGAGCACCACCGACCGTGCTGTCATGTCCGGCATGGCTACACTCCGGAGGCGCGGCGGCCGTGGTCGCCGAAGGGCTCGTCGCGATGCCGTACCGCTTCCCGGAAGCCGTGCTCGGTCGCGTCGGCCACGAAGGCGTGGCCCTCCGGGGTGTGCCGGGCGACACCGTCGAACACGGTGCTGACCATGCGGCTGGTGGCCACGCCCTGTTGCAGCAGCGCCGAATTCAGCGCGAGCTTGACCATGATCAGCTGGTTGACGGGCACCGCGGCGATCCGTTCGACCAGTCGCTCGGTGCGTTCGTCGAGGTCCGCCGGGTCCGGCGCCTCGACCGCCAGCCCCCACTCCGCGGCCTGGGCGCCGGTGATGCAGTCGCCGGTGAACAGCAGCCTCTTGGCGCGCTGGTCGCCGAGGCGGTGCGCCCACAGGCCCGCGGCCGGGACGCCCCACACGCGGGTGGGCGGGTAGCCGATCTTGGCGTCGGCCGCGGCGATCACCTGGTCGGCGTGCAGCGCGATGTCGGTGCCGCCGGCCACGCAGTAGCCGTGGATCTTGACCACCGTCGGCTTGTCGGCGTGCATCAGGCTGGCGAAGCCCCGCACGAACCGGCTCATCATCTGGTAGTCGATCATCGGGTCCCACGGCTGGTCGGGTAAGTGGTTGACCGCCTGGGTCTTTCCGTCCAGCACCGTGCCCTTGTACGCGCCCGTGCCGCCCGCCGATCCGGTGCGGTCCGCATAGGCGCTCAGGTCGAACCCCGCGCAGAAACCCTCGCCGCGGCCGGACACCAGGATGACGTGCACATTCGGGTCGAGGTCGGCGCGCTCCACCAGCGCCGAGAGCTCCAGCGGGGTGTCCGCGACGATCGCGTTGCCCTTTTCCGGCCGGTTGAAGGTGATCCGGGCAACCCGATCGGTGACCTCGTAGGTCATCGTCTTCAGGTTGTCGAAGTCGACCGGCCTGATCGCGTGAGTCATGCGGGCGCTCAGCCCTTTACCAGCGCGCGCTCGAGGATCGGGGCCAGATCCAGGCCGGTGGGCATGGTGCCGTACGCCCCGCCCCACTGGCGGTCGAGCCGGGTGGTCAGGAAGGCCTCGGCGACCGCGGGGTGGCCGTGACGCACCAGCAGCGAGCCCTGCAGCGCCAGGCAGATGTCCTCGGCGACCTTGCGGGCGCGGTGCGCGATGGTGTCCAGGTCGGTCAGGTCCTGGCGCAGCCGCTCGACGTGAGCGCCCAGTCGCGGGTCGGCCCCGGCGCTCTCGGTCAGTTCGGTGAACAGCACCTCGACGCATTCGGGGCGAGTTGCCATGGCGCGCAACGTGTCCAGCGCGCTGACGTTGCCCGAGCCCTCCCAGATGCCCATCAGCGGCGCCTCGCGGAACAGCCGCGGCATGCCCGAGTCCTCGACATAACCGTTGCCGCCCAGGCATTCCAGCGCCTCGGCGGCGTGCGGGGTGGCGCGCTTGCACACCCAGTACTTGCTGGCCGCCAGGCCGATGCGGCGCAGCAGCGCCTCCTGCCCGTCGCCGCGCAACGCTTTGTCGGTGGCGCCGGCCATCCGCATCGCGACGATGGTCGCGGCCTCGGCCTCCACGGCGAGGTCGGCCAGCACGTTGCGCATCAGCGGCTGGTCGATCAGGTAGGCGCCGAACGCCTTTCGGTGCTGGGCGTGGTGGATGGCGCGGGTCAGGCCGGTGCGCATGCTGGTGGCGCTGCCCAGGGTGCAGTCCAGGCGGGTCAGGTTGACCATCTCGATGATGGTGGGGACGCCGCGGCCCTCCTCGCCCACCAGCCACGCGACGGCACCGTCGTATTCGACCTCGCTGGAGGCGTTGGCGTGGTTGCCGAGCTTGTCCTTGAGCCGCTGCAGGAACATCCGGTTGCGGGTGCCGTCGGGCAGCACCCGCGGCAACATGAAGCACGACAAGCCGCCCGGAGCCTGCGCGAGCACCAGGAAGATGTCGCACATCGGCGCCGAGGTGAACCACTTGTGGCCGGTGAGTCGGTAGCTGCCGTCACCGTTCGGGGTCGCCTCGGTGGTGCCGGCGCGCACGTCGGAGCCGCCCTGCTTCTCGGTCATCGACATGCCCGCGGTGATGCCCCGCTTGGTGGTGGCCGGCTTGAGTTCGGGATCGTATTCACGGCTGGTCAGCAGGGGCTCGTAGACCGCCGCGAGCTCCGGGTTGAAGCGCAGCGCCGGGACGACGGCGTAGGTCATCGAGATCGGGCAGGTGTGGCCGGGCTCGACGTTCCAGACCGACATCTTGGCGGCCCGCACCACATGTGCGCCCGGGCGGTCGTCGGCCCACGGCGCGGCGTGGATGCCGCCGGCGATCGCCGTGCGCATCAGTTCGTGGTAGGCCGGGTCGTATTCGACCTCGTCGACGCGATGACCGTATTTGTCGTGCGTGTGCAGGATGGGCCGGTTGCGGTCGGCGAGTTCACCCCACCGTTGGGCCTCGTGGCCACCCGCGATGGCGCCGACCTCGTTCACCTCTTCTGAGCCCCATTCCCCGCCCTCGCGGATCAGGGCCTCGACGAGCACCGCGGATGTCGCGGGGTTGTAGTGCTCCAGCGGAGGAACCTGGTTGGTGACGACATGCGTATCCGACATGCCCTCATGTTACATTTTTCCGACAGTTGCACAAGAGCTGTAATACAGCTACCGGGGATGGGCCGCGAAGAACTCCCACAGCCGCTGGGTGGCGAAGCCCGGCCATTCGTGGCCGCCGCCGTCGATGGTGATGAGGACGACGCCGCGGTTGCCGGCGCATCCCGCCGTCGACGTGGCCAACGGGCCGTTCGTCGCGGTGGCCGGACTGCCACACCGATCGACGTTGCGCCAGAACGCATTCAGGCTGGGCACAGACGGGCCGTTGATGACGCTGAAGCCCTGCCCGCCGCCGTAGGGCACCAACCGATCCGCCGTGCCGTGGATGTGCATGATCGACATCGGGCGCGGCTTGCGGCAGTCGGTCAGCTGCGTACCGGCCACCGGACCGATCGCGGCGAAGATGTCGGTGTCGCAGGCCAGCGTGTAGGACATGATGGCGCCGTTACTCATACCGGCGACATAGACCCTGGCGGGATCGGTGGCAACGTTGCGGGCGATGTCGGCGACGGCCGCGCTGATGAAGGCGACGTCATCGACGCCCTCTCGTCCCGGCCGGCCGCAGCAGCCTTCCCCGTCGACGTTCCAGGCCCGGTCGACTCCATCCGGGTAAGCGACGACGAACCGGTCCGAATTGGCCAATTCGTCCCAGCCGTAGTCCCTTTCGACTTGCCGTGCGCTCCCGGAATAGCCGTGCAGCACGACCACGAGCGGCGCCGACGCCGGTAGACCCGCCGGCTCGTAGAGCCGATAGCTGCGATCGCGCCCGCCCACATTGACGTGGTGCAGGCTGGTGCCGGTGACGAAGCCCGACGGCAGCGCCGGCGCACAACCCGCGACCAACAGGAGCGCCCCGAAGAGCGTCGCGAGTCGACCGGGCATGGGCTGTGACTCAGCCGCTGGTCTTTTCCCGCAGGAACGCGATGTCGTCCTTGCGGCCCTCATCCGCGGTCTCGCAGATGACCGGCGCGTCGGCCGCCGTGACCACCGCGGCGAGCAGCTCGGGATCGATCTGGCCGGTGCCGAAGTTGGCGTGCCGGTCGGCGCCCGAGCCCGCCGCGTCCCTCGAGTCGTTGCAATGCACCAGGTCGATGCGGCCGGTCAGCGCCTTGATCCGGTCCACCGCGTCGATCAGTTCCTCACCCGCGGCCCACGCATGGCAGGTGTCCAGGCAGAACCCAATGCCCTTGTCGCCGATGCGATCCCACAGCCTGCCGATGGTGTCGAAGTGGCGGGCCATCGCGTGGTCGCCGCCGGCGGTGTTCTCCAGATACACCCGCACGTCGGTCTCCAGGTAGTCCAGCGCCTTGACCCACCGCTCGAAGCCGGCCTCCATGTCGTTGTCGTCGGCGTGGCCGCCGTGCACGATCACGGCCGTCGCATTGATCTCCGCGGCGGCATCGCAGGTGTCCTGCAGGATCTTGCGCGACGGGATGCGGATGCGATTGTTGGCCGACGCCACGTTGATCAGGTACGGCGCGTGCACGTACAGCGGGATGGTGGACGCCTTCAGCGCCTCGGCATCGTCGCGGGGCTTGGGCTTCTTCCAGCTCTGCGGGTTGCCGAGGAAGAACTGGACCACCTCGGCGCCGTCAGCGGCCGCGGCGGCCAGCGGGTCGTCGCCGTGGACATGGGAACCAATGAGCACGAACCGAGTCTAGGCGCGCCCACCGACGCCGCGTACAGCCGTCATCTCCGCCAGAACAGGTGGTGGGTGACCCCGCTCGGGCTGGGCACCACCTCGTGGTGGTACCGGTCGTCGAGCTCGTCCGGGGACTCCCACAGGCGCGATCCGGCGCCGATCTCGATGTCGGCGACCGCCACGTGCAAGGTGTCGACGAGGCCGGCGTCCAGGAACTGCCGGACCGTGCTCGCGCCGCCGCCGAGCCGCACGTCCTTGCCGTCTGCGGCCGCCTTCGCCCGCTCCAGGACGCTCGCCGGGTCGTCGGAGACGAAGTGGAACGTCGTCTCCCCCAACGTCAGTGACGGACGTCCATAGTGGGTCAGCACGAACACCGGGGTGTGGAACGGCGGCTCGTCCCCCCACCAGCCCTGCCACTCGGGTTGGTCTTCCCAGGGGCCGCGGTAGGGGCTGAATTTGTTGCGGCCCATTATTTCCGCCCCGATGTTGTTCCGGTAGTCGCGGGTGAAGTAGTCGTCGAGGCCGCGCGTCCCGCCCGGTTCGCTTCGGCCCACCCAACTGGCCGTCGCACCGACCCACGCGAACAAGGCGGGCTGGTCGGCGTCGCCGAACGGCCGCTCCAAGCGTTGGTTGAGTCCTGAGCCGAACCCGTCACGAGACAGCATGAAGTTGTGGACTCGCAGCAGTTGGGCCACGCGCTCCTCCTAGATTCTCCGACAGTCGCAAGGTAGACCTCGACCGGCGGCTGAACTCATCGCGGAACGAAAAAGCCCCCGCCGAAGCGGGGGCTTTCTCTCGTGCGCCGATAGCGGGGACTACCGGTAGTCCGAATACCCGTAATCGTCCAGCGGGACCGCGGCACCGGTGGCCTGGCCGAAGTCCGGGCTGTAGTACTGATCCTCGTAGGACGGGATCGTGTACGCGGCGGCCCGGGCTTCCTCGGTCGGCTGCACCTGGATGTTGCGGTACCGGTTGATACCGGTACCGGCCGGGATCAGCTTTCCGATGATCACGTTCTCCTTCAGACCGTTGAGCTTGTCGCTGCGGCAGTTGATCGCCGCATCGGTCAGCACCCGCGTGGTCTCCTGGAACGACGCCGCGGACAGCCACGAGTCGGTGGCGAGGCTCGCCTTCGTGATACCCATCAGCACCGGACGACCGGCGGCGGGCTCGCCGCCCTCGGCCACCACCCGGCGGTTCTCCGCCTCGAACTCCGCGCGGTCGATCAGCGAACCCGGCAGGAACTCGGTCGAGCCGGAGTCGATGATGGTGACGCGGCGCAGCATCTGGCGGACGATCACCTCGATGTGCTTGTCGTGGATCGACACACCCTGTGCGCGGTAGACCTCCTGGACCTCGCGGACCAGGTGGATCTGCACCTCGCGGGGGCCCTGCACGCGCAGCACCTCGTGCGGGTCGGCCGAGCCTTCCATCAGCTGCTGGCCCACCTCGACGTGGTCGCCGTCGGACAGCACCCGCTCGGAACCGTCTTCGTGCTTGAAGACCCGCAGCCGCTGCCGCTTGGACAGCTTGTCGTACACGACCTCTTCGCTGCCGTCGTCGGGGACGATGGTGATCTTGTAGAAGCGCTCACCGTCCTCGAGACGGACCCGCCCGGTGACGTCGGCGATCGGCGCCTTACCGCGCGGGATGCGGGCCTCGAACAGCTCCTGCACGCGGGGCAGACCGCCGGTGATGTCCTCACCGACACCACCCTGGTGGAAGGTACGCATGGTCAGCTGGGTACCGGGCTCACCGATGGACTGCGCGGCGACGATACCGACGGCCTCGCCGATGTCGACCAGCTTTCCGGTGGCCATGGACCGCCCGTAACAGGTCGCGCACACCCCGGTGCCGGTGGTGCACGTCAGCACCGAGCGCACCTTGACCGACGTGATGCCCGCCGCCAGCAGTGCCTCGATCTCGGGATCACCGAGGTCCTCGCCGCGCGGAACGACGACGTTGCCGGCCTCGTCGACCGCGTCGGCCCCCAGAGTCCGTGCGTACGCCGAGGTTTCGATGTACGGGTCGCGGATCACGGTGCCGTCCGCCTGGCGCTCGGCCAGTTCGACGACGATGCCCCGCTCGGTCTCGCAGTCGTGCTCGCGGACGATGACGTCCTGGCTGACGTCCACCAGACGACGGGTCAGGTAACCCGAGTCGGCGGTACGCAACGCGGTGTCCGCCAAGCCCTTTCGAGCGCCGTGCGTGTTGATGAAGTACTCCAGCACGGTCAGACCCTCACGGAACGAGGACTTGACCGGACGCGGGATGAACTCACCCTTCGGGTTGGTCACCAGACCCTTCATGCCGGCCAGCGTTCGCGTCTGGGTGAAGTTACCAGTGGCGCCCGAGTCGACGATCGTGATGATCGGGTTGTCGGCCGGGTAGTGCTCACGCAGCGCCTGACCGACCTCGTCGGTGGCTTCCTTCCAGATCTCCACCAGCGCCTCGTTGCGCTCGTCGTGGTTCAAAGCACCACGCTGGAACTGCTTTTCGACCTTCTCGGCCCGCTCCTCGTACTGGTCGAGGATCTCCTTCTTGCGCGGCGGGACGAGCACGTCGGCCATCGAGACCGTGACACCGCTGCGGGTCGCCCAGTAGAAACCGGCGTCCTTCAGCTTGTCCACGGTCTGCGCGACGACGATCATCGGGTAGCGCTCGGCGAGGTCGTTGATGATCGACGCCTGCACCTTCTTGTGCATCTGCTTGTTCACGAACGGATAGCCCACCGGCAGCAGCTCGTTGAAAAGCACACGGCCCAGCGTGGTTTCGGCCAGCCAGGCGTCGCCCGGCTGCCAGCCGTTGGCGCCGAACAGCTCGGCCTCGATCTCGGCGGGCGGACGCAACTGGGTCAGCCGCACCTTGATCTTGGCCCGCACCGACAGCACGCCGCGGTCCGACGCCATGATCGCCTCGGCCGGCGAGGAGTAGACGCCGACCTCCGGCTCGTCCTTGGCGGCCGCCTTGAATTCGCCCAAGGCGGCGTCCACCTCGGTGGTCAGGTAGTACAGACCGGTCACCATGTCCAGACGCGGCATGGCCAGCGGACGACCCGACGCGGGCGACAGGATGTTGTTGGAAGACAGCATCAGGATGCGTGCCTCGGCCTGCGCCTCGGCGCTCAGCGGCAGGTGCACTGCCATCTGGTCACCGTCGAAGTCGGCGTTGAACGCCTCACACACCAGCGGGTGCAGCTGGATTGCCTTGCCTTCCACCAGCATCGGCTCGAAGGCCTGGATGCCCAGCCGGTGCAGGGTGGGTGCGCGGTTCAGCAGCACCGGGTGTTCGGCGATGACCTCTTCGAGGACATCCCACACCTGGGGACGCTGACGCTCCACCATGCGCTTGGCGCTCTTGATGTTCTGCGCGTGGTTGAGGTCGACCAGCCGCTTCATCACGAACGGCTTGAACAGCTCCAGCGCCATCAGCTTGGGCAGGCCGCACTGGTGCAGCTTGAGCTGCGGACCGACCACGATGACCGAACGGCCCGAGTAGTCGACGCGCTTACCGAGCAGGTTCTGCCGGAACCGGCCCTGCTTGCCCTTGAGCAGATCGCTCAGCGACTTCAGCGGGCGGTTACCCGGCCCGGTGACCGGGCGGCCGCGACGGCCGTTGTCGAACAGCGCGTCCACGGACTCCTGCAGCATCCGCTTCTCGTTGTTGACGATGATCTCGGGCGCACCGAGGTCGATCAGCCTCTTGAGGCGGTTGTTCCGGTTGATCACGCGGCGGTACAGGTCGTTCAGGTCGCTCGTGGCGAACCGGCCACCGTCGAGCTGCACCATCGGGCGCAGCTCCGGCGGGATCACCGGGACAGCGTCGAGCACCATGCCCATCGGCGAGTTGCCCGACTGCTGGAAGGCGGCGACCACCTTGAGCCGCTTGAGGGCGCGAAGCTTCTTCTGCCCCTTGCCGTTTCGGATGACGTCACGCAGGATCTCGGCCTCGGCGTCGATGTCGAAGTTCTCGATCAGCTTCTGGATCGACTCCGCACCCATGGCGCCGGTGAAGTACTCACCGAAGCGGTCGATCAGCTCGCGGTAGAGGTTCTCGTCGACGATCAGCTGCTTGGGGGCCAGCTTGGTGAAGGTCGTCCAGATCTCCTCGAGCCGGTCCAGCTCACGCTGGGCGCGGTCACGCAGCTGGCGCATCTCGCGCTCGCCGCCGTCCCGAACCTTGCGCCGCGCGTCGGCTTTTGCGCCCTCGGCCTCCAGCTCGGCCAGGTCGGCCTCGAGCTTCTGGGCGCGGGCCTCCAGGTCGGCGTCGCGCTGGTCCTCGATGGCCTTGCGCTCCACCATCATTTCGGCCTCGAGCGTCGAGAGCTCGTTGTGGCGCATCTCGTCGTCGACCGCGGTGATGACATAGGCCGCGAAGTAGATGATCTTCTCGAGATCTTTCGGGGCCAGGTCCAGCAGGTAACCCAGCCGGCTCGGCACGCCCTTGAAGTACCAGATGTGCGTGACGGGCGCGGCCAGCTCGATGTGGCCCATCCGCTCGCGACGCACCTTGGCGCGGGTCACCTCGACGCCACACCGCTCACAGATGATGCCCTTGAACCGGACGCGCTTGTACTTGCCGCAGTAGCACTCCCAGTCGCGAGTCGGTCCGAAGATCTTCTCGCAGAACAGGCCGTCCTTCTCCGGCTTCAGCGTGCGGTAGTTGATCGTCTCCGGCTTCTTGACCTCGCCGTAAGACCATTGCCTGATGTCCTCCGCGGTGGCCAGGCCGATACGGAGTTCATCGAAGAAGTTGACGTCGAGCACGTAACTCCCTTTCCCCTTGCGGGTTTAGTTACCAATAAGAGGCTGGCTTCGCGTTACCGCTAAGCCAGGTCCTCAACAGACGCAGATTCGTTGCGGGACAGATTGATTCCCAGGTTCGCCGCCGCCCGCTCGAGGTCTTCGTCCTCTCCTTCGCGCAGCTCGATCGCCGCGCCGTCCGAGGAGAGCACCTCGACGTTGAGGCAGAGCGACTGCAGCTCCTTGAGCAACACCTTGAAGGACTCGGGGATACCCGGCTCCGGGATGTTCTCGCCCTTGACGATCGCCTCGTACACCTTGACCCGGCCGACGGTGTCGTCGGACTTGATGGTCAACAGCTCCTGCAGCGTGTACGCGGCGCCGTAGGCCTGCATGGCCCAGCACTCCATCTCACCGAAGCGCTGGCCACCGAACTGCGCCTTACCACCCAGCGGCTGCTGCGTGATCATCGAGTACGGACCGGTGGAGCGGGCGTGGATCTTGTCGTCCACCAGGTGGTGCAGCTTCATGATGTACATGTAGCCAACGGTCACCGGGTACGGGAACGGTTCCCCGCTGCGGCCGTCGAACAGCACCGCCTTGCCGTCGCCGTCGACCATGACCTCACCGTCGCGGTTGGGCAGCGTGCAGGACAGCATGCCGGCCAGCTCCTCCTCCTTGGCGCCGTCGAACACCGGCGTCGAGACGATCTGGTTCGGCTGCGCGTGCCGCAGCTGCTCGGGCAGGTTGGCCGCCCAGTCGGGCGAACCGTCGATGTTCCAGCCGGACTTGGCCACCCACCCGAGGTGGGTCTCCAGGATCTGACCGATGTTCATCCGTCGCGGCACACCGTGGGTGTTCAGGATGATGTCGACCGGCGTGCCGTCCGGCAGGAACGGCATGTCCTCCTGCGGCAGGATCTTGCCGATGACGCCCTTGTTGCCGTGGCGTCCGGCGAGCTTGTCGCCGTCGGAGATCTTGCGCTTCTGGGCCACGTAGACGCGCACCAGCTCGTTGACGCCGGCCGGCAGCTCGTCGTCGTCCTCGCGGGAGAACACCCGGATGCCGATGACCTTGCCGGACTCGCCGTGCGGCACCTTCAGGGAGGTGTCGCGGACCTCGCGGGCCTTCTCCCCGAAGATCGCGCGCAGCAGCCGCTCCTCCGGCGTCAGCTCGGTCTCACCCTTCGGGGTGACCTTGCCGACCAGGATGTCGCCGTCGCGGACCTCGGCACCGATGCGCACGATGCCGCGCTCGTCGAGATCGGCCAGCACCTCGTCGGAGACGTTCGGGATGTCCCGGGTGATCTCCTCGGCGCCCAGCTTGGTGTCGCGGGCGTCGATCTCGTGCTCCTCGATGTGGATCGAGGTGAGCACGTCCTCCTCAACCAGGCGGTTGGACAGGATGATCGCGTCCTCGTAGTTGTGGCCCTCCCACGGCATGACGGCGACGAGCAGGTTCTTGCCCAGCGCCATCTCACCGTTCTCCGTGCACGGACCGTCGGCGATGACCTGACCGGCCTCGACCCGCTCGCCCGCGTCGACGATCGGCGACTGGTTGGCGCAGGTGCCGTGGTTGGACCGCTCGAACTTACGCATCCGGTAGGTGTGCCGGGTGCCGTCGTCGGCCATCACGGTGATGTAGTCGGCGGAGACCTCCTCGATCACCCCGGCCTTCTCGGCCACCACCACGTCGCCGGCGTCGATCGCCGCGCGCAGCTCCATGCCGGTACCCACCAGCGGCGCCTCGCTGCGCACCAGCGGAACCGCCTGGCGCTGCATGTTGGCACCCATCAGGGCACGGTTGGCGTCGTCGTGCTCGAGGAACGGGATCATGGCCGTGGCCACCGACACCATCTGGCGCGGCGACACGTCCATGTAGTCCACCTCGGACGAGGGCACGTACTCGACCTCGCCCGCCTTCCGGCGGACCAGCACCCGCGACTCCTCGAACCGGCCCTTGCTGTCGATCGGCGAGTTGGCCTGCGCTACGACGTGGCGATCCTCCTCGTCGGCGGTCAGGTAGTGGATCTCGTCGGAGACCACACCGTCGACGACCTTGCGGTACGGCGTCTCGATGAACCCGAACGGGTTGACCCGGGCGTACACCGACAGCGACCCGATCAGGCCGATGTTCGGACCCTCCGGGGTCTCGATCGGGCACATGCGGCCGTAGTGCGACGGGTGGACGTCACGGACCTCCAGGCCGGCGCGCTCACGGGACAGACCGCCCGGGCCCAGCGCCGAGAGACGGCGCTTGTGGGTCAGCCCGGACAGCGGGTTGTTCTGGTCCATGAACTGCGACAGCTGGCTGGTGCCGAAGAACTCCTTGATCGCGGCGACGACCGGCCGGATGTTGATCAGGGTCTGCGGCGTGATGGCCTCGACGTCCTGGGTGGTCATCCGCTCCCGGACCACGCGCTCCATCCGCGACATGCCGACCCGGATCTGGTTCTGGATCAGCTCGCCCACGGTGCGCAACCGACGGTTACCGAAGTGGTCGATGTCGTCGGTCTCCACCGGCACCTCGGTGCCGCCGGGGACGGTCATCGTGGCCTGGCCCTCGTGCAGGCGCACCAGGTACTCGATGGTGGCGACGACGTCTTCCTCGGTCAGGGTCGACGACGTGATGGGCTCGCCGGCGTGCAGGCCGAGCTTCTTGTTGACCTTGTAGCGGCCCACGCGGGCCAGGTCGTAGCGCTTCTCCTTGAAGAACAGGTTCTCCAGCAGGGTCTGCGCGGACTCCTTGGTCGGCGGCTCGCCCGGACGCAGCTTGCGGTAGATGTCCAGCAGCGCCTCGTCGGTGCCGGCGGTGTTGTCCTTCTCCAGCGTCGACATCATGATCTCGGAGAAGCCGAACCGCTCGGTGATCTGCTCGTTGGTCCAGCCCAGCGCCTTGAGCAGCACGGTGACCGGCTGGCGGCGCTTGCGGTCGATTCGGACGCCGACCGTGTCGCGCTTGTCGACGTCGAACTCCAGCCAGGCACCCCGGCTCGGGATCACCTTGACGCTGTGCAGCAGCTTCTCGGTCGACTTGTCGATGCTCTCGTCGAAGTACACACCCGGCGAGCGGACCAGCTGGCTGACCACGACACGCTCGGTGCCGTTGATGATGAAAGTGCCCTTCTCGGTCATCATCGGGAAGTCACCCATGAACACCGTCTGGCTCTTGATCTCGCCGGTGTTGTTGTTGATGAACTCGGCCGTGACGAACAGCGGGGCCGCGTACGTCATGTCCTTGTCTTTGCACTCGTCGACCGGCGCCTTGACCTCGTCGAAACGCGGGTCGGAGAACGACAGCGACATCGAGCCGGAAAAGTCTTCGATCGGCGAGAGCTCGTAGAGCACCTCTTCCAGGCCACCCACCGGAGTGACGTCCCCGCGGGCGGCGGCGGCCTCACGCCAGCGCGGCGCGCCGATCAACCATTCGAAGGAGTCGATCTGCACGTCAAGCAGGCCGGGAACCTCGAGGGGTTCGCGGAGCTTGGCGAAGGAGACTCGGTTGGGCGCTCCGGGCACGGAGCCGTTCGAGGAACTTCCGTTAGAGGAACTTTGTGGGCGATCCGTCTTGCTCTGGCGGAAATCTGCCAAGATGCATCCTTCCAGCACCTCGTGCGACTCACGAAGGCCGGGACCACCGGCCAGCTCGCCGCGAATTGTGTCGGTTCGGCCGGCGAACGAACTGTCCGGATCTCACGCGCGCAACTAAAGAACTAAGCCACTTCGGGGGGCTCAGGCTTAGACCACGGTGTCAGGTGGCGGGTGAGGTGGGCAGGAGGTAGCCAGCGCAACGTCCAACAATAGCGCAGGACCGCGCATTCCTCAACTTCCCAGCGTCAGCATTCCAGGGACATCGGCGCTGGCTGGCGTTTCGACTTTCCGCTGGATACATGCTGCCCAACAGACTGGCTCGTTTGCGGCCCGTCGTCAAGAGGGCAAGCCGTCGTGTTACGCGGAGTTATCGCGAAACACGACAGGCCGGCCGCCTAGTCGCCGAACTCGTGGGCGCGGTACTTGTGGGTCCCTTCGAGGTCGTCGAGGATCGCGGCCTGAGCGTTCTTGGGCAGGGTGTGCAGGATCTCGCGCACCCGGGCCTGGCGGCGGCCGACGGCCTTGCGCTCGGGCATTCCGGGTGTCGCGGTGATCTGCGGGGGCACACCCTCGATCTCCTCGACGCCACCGGCGTGGTGACCCGCGTCGAGCAGCGCCTGCTCCTCGGCCATGGTGGCCTCGTCCTTTTCCTCGGACATACCGATCGGCCCGATCCGGCGGCCGTTGAGGAACTGCCGCACCACCGGCTCGTCGCTGGTCAGCAGCACCTCACGCGGGCCGAACATGACCAGCTTGCGGCGGAACAGCATGCCCATGTTGTCCGGCACGGTGCGGGCGATGTTGATGTTGTGGGTAACGATCAGCACCGTCGCGTCGATCTGGGCGTTGATATCGAGGATCAACTGGCTCAGGTAGGCGGTACGCACCGGGTCCAGACCGGAGTCGGGCTCGTCGCAGAGGATGATCTGCGGGTCCATCACCAGGGCACGGGCCAGGCTGGCGCGCTTGCGCATACCGCCGGAGATCTCTCCGGGGAACTTCTTCTCGTCGCCGCCGAGACCGACCAGGGTCAGCTTCTCCATGACGATGTCACGGATCTCGCCTTCCTTCTTCTTGGTGTGCTCGCGCAGCGGGAAGGCCGCGTTGTCGAACAGGTTCATCGAACCGAACAGGGCGCCGTCCTGGAACATCACGCCGAACAGCGTGCGGATCTCGTAGAGCTCCTTGGCCGAACACTGCAAGATGTCGGTGCCGTCGATGACAACCGAGCCGCGTTCGGGCCGCAACAAACCGATCAGGGACTTCAGGAAAACGGATTTGCCGGTACCCGACGGCCCCAGCAGGACGCTGACCTCCCCGGCGGGGATTTCCAACGTCACGTCTTCCCAAATCCTCGAGGAGCCGAAGGACTTCGTTAGTCCATTCACCTCGATAGCGACGCCCATGGGAAATCCTTCCGTCGACACTCGTGCCCGCCACCTGCCCTTTTGTGTGGCATGAGTCACTGTAGCGCACTGCTGCCACACGGCATCAGGGATGCGGACGACAGCCGGGAAATATTAGCCGTCCTGAGATCACCCGGAAGCCCGCGCGGCACAACTTATTTGACGCGCGTGTTAGCCGAACGTCAGCCGGTGGGCGCCCAGTTGCCGTGGAAGCCCATCGGCACCCGCTGCGGCAGGTGAACGGTGGCCACCTGCTCGAGAGTCTGCGCGTCCAGCAAAAGCAATTGGCCTTCGTCGCGGTCGCGGTGATAGCCGAAGCCCAGCAGGATGCCGTCGTCTTCGGTGCCGGCCCCGGGGTTCGGCACAAAGGACATCTCGCCGAGTAAAAGGCCGGCATCGAGGGCCGCCACCTCGCGGGACCCGGTCGCGTAATCGTGTTTGAAAAGGCCGGATCCGCCGCCGGCGAACTGTGCGCCCACGGTGTAGCCGTACCGGTGCCGCCCGCCCAGCAACTCCTCGTTGATCCGCGGGAATTCCTGCGACTGATCGTCGCGGCATTCGGTGGTGACCGCACCAGTCGCCAGGTTGATGGTCCAGCGGTCCAGCATGGGGGTGCTTTCCCCGGGACCGCGCCGGTCCCGATCGAACATCCGCGCGTAGCGCACCACGTCGAGCACCAAAACCTCAGCGCCGCTTCGCATTTCGGAATAGGCGTTGAGCGGGTGGTAGACGTAGCAGGGTTCGATGTCGAACCAGCGCACGTCCTTGTTGTCGCCCTCTCGCGGCATGACCCCGATGCGGGCCGGGTAGTGCGGGTTCCAGGCGTAGGGCATCCGATCCGAGTGCCGGGCGTCGCGGTTCATCCGGGCGGTGACCGGGCTCGGCACCCGCACCCGCCCGATCAGCGACTGCAGCACCAGGCGGGCCGGCAGGGTCAACCAGGGCGGCATCTGCCGTGGCAGCACCTGTACCGGGTCGAAGGTCACCGGCAGGTCGTAGATCACCACGTATTTGTCGGTCAGCGAGAAGTCGTGCATCATCGGCGACCCGCCGACCTCGATGTCCACCGTCCGGCGGGCGCGGCCGGCGACGTCGATCACCGAATACTGCACGGTCCGCCCGCGCGTGAACGAGTAAGAGACCGCGTGCAGTTCACCGGTGCGCGGGTCGCGGTGCGGGTGCGCGGTGTAGCCGCCCGCCAGCGTGCCGTCGAAGTCGCACGTCCCGACGGTGTCCAGCTCCTCGGTGAGCTCGTAGTTGGCGACGCCGCCCTCGACCAGCGCCAGGGTCCGCCCGGCGTGGCTCAACACGTTGGTGTTGGCGCCCAGGCTCAGCATTCCGGCGCGCGGGTCGAGCCGGCCCGGCGCCGGCTCGCCGAGGATGCGGCACACCGACGGGCTGCGCACCCACCGGTTGCGGTACCAGCGGGCCTGCCCGTCGCGAAGCGCCACCCCGTGCACCATGCCGTCGCCGCTGAACCAGTGATAGACGGCCGGGTCCACCTCGGCGGCCGGGTTGGGGCCGTTGCGCAGGTAGCGCCCGTCGAGGTGTTCGGGAATGCGTCCGGTGACGCGCAGATCGTGCGCGGTGACTTCCGCGCCCACCGGGGCCAGGAAGTCTTCGAGGTAGGGATTGCCGGGCTTGGCGGTTGTCGTGGTCACGATGGCTGAACTCCTATAACATTGTTATTTCAGCGTTATTGGCACGGTACGCTCCCGATGAGAAGATGGCAACGATGACTTCCGAGGTTCAGCGCGGCGTTCGCGAGGAGCTGCTGCACGCCGCGGTCGCCCTGCTCGACGAGCACGGGCCCGATGCCCTGCAGACGCGCAAGGTGGCCGGCTCCGCGGGGACGTCCACGATGGCGGTCTACACCCACTTCGGCGGGATGCGGGGCCTGATCGCCGAGGTGGCCGAGGAGGGGCTGCGGCAGTTCGACGCCGCACTCTCGGTGCCGCAGACCGCCGATCCGGTGGCCGACCTGTTCGCCACCGGCGCCGCCTACCGGCGCTACGCCATCGGGCGTCCGCACATGTATCGGCTGATGTTCGGCAGCACCAGCGCACACGGCATCAACGCGCCCGCCCACAACGTCCTGACGCTGACGGTCGCCGAGATCGAGCGGAGCTACCCCAGCTTCGCGCACGTCGTGCGCGGGGTGCACCGATGCATGCTGGCCGGCCGGATCAAACCCGCGGGCACTTCGAAAGACGGCGTCGACGATGCGTCCGTCGTGGCCACCGCGGCCCAGTTCTGGGCGTTGATTCACGGGTTCGTCATGCTGGAGCTGGCCGGCTACTACGGCGACGGCGGCGCGGCCGTCACGCCGGTACTCGTCGCAATGTACTCGAGTTTGCTGGTGGCGCTTGGTGATTCAGCGGATCGAGTGCAACAGTCCGTGCAGTCGGCAATGGCCTGAATGCACGAAACCCCCGGGACGGTGGTCCCGGGGGTTCACGCGCAGTGACTTACTTGACGGTGACGGTGGCGCCGGCGGCCTCGAGCTTGGTCTTGGCCTCGTCGGCGGCCTCCTTGGCCACCTTCTCCAGCAGCGGCTTGGGCGCGCCGTCGACCAGGTCCTTGGCCTCCTTGAGGCCCAGGCCGGAGACGATCTCGCGGACCACCTTGATGACGCCGATCTTCTTGTCGCCGGCGGCCTCGAGGATCACGTCGAACTCCGACTGCTCCTCGGCGGCCTCGGCGGGCGCGCCACCGGCGGCGCCACCACCGGCAGCGGCGACGGCGACCGGAGCGGCCGCGGTGACCTCGAAGGTCTCCTCGAACTTCTTCACGAAGTCGGAGAGCTCCAGCAGGGTCATCTCCTTGAAGGCGTCGAGCAGGTCGTCAGTGGACATCTTTGCCATGGGTGTGGGTCCTTCCTTGTTTTTCCAGGTTCCGGGTTGGGTTGTTATTCGGCTTCGGCCGGGGTTTCCGGCGCCTCAGCGGGTGTTTCCGAAGCGGGTTCCGGGGTGGTTTCCGCGGCGGGCTCCGCAGCGGCTGCGGGTTCCGCAGCGGCGGCGGGACCTGCCGGCACTTCGGCGGCCTTCTTCTCCTGCAGTGCCGCCGCGAGCCGGGCGACCTGCGAAGCCGGGGCGTTGAACAGCCCGGCCGCCTTGGCGAGGTTGCCCTTCATCGCGCCGGCCAGCTTGGCCAGCAGCACCTCGCGCGACTCGAGGTCGGCGATGCGCTCGACCTCGGCGACCGTCAACGCGCGGCCGTCCATGTAGCCGCCCTTGATGACCAGCGCCTTGTGTTCCTTGGCGAAGGTCTTGATGGCCTTGGCGGCGTCGACCGCCTCACCGGTGACGAAGGCGATGGCCGTCGGGCCGGCGAACAGCTCGTCGAGCCCCTCCACCCCGGCTTCCGATGCCGCCCGCTTCACCAGCGTGTTCTTGGCCACCGAGTAGGTGGCCGACCCGCCCAGCGAGCGCCGCAGCTCGGCCAGGTTGGCGACGGTCAGACCGCGGTACTCCGTGATCAGGGTCGCGGTCGATTCCTTGAACTGCTCGGCGATGTCTGCAACGGCGGTGGCCTTGTCAGCCCTGGCCATGCCTACCTCCTGATGTGAAAGTCAATGCGACGTGTCGTCTCGATCCCCCCGAGAACGACGAACGCCCCGGCGCAGAAGCGGCCGGGGCGTGAAATACGCCGGCGCGAGCCGGCGCGGTGCCTCGTCCTCCTGCGTGGGCCGCCGGGATGCTCCCGGACCTTCAACCGATTGCTCGGTGACCGACGGTCTTCGGTGGATCGGCTAACAGGATAGCGTGGCCCGCGCGATCAGCCAAAACGGCGACCTCAGGTGACGGCGAGGGCCAGCAGGACCAACACCGCCAGCAGCAGGATCACCCGCACCCGGTGGCGCCGATCCCAGCGAGCGGCGAGCTCGCGCGAGAGCTCACCGGTGCTCGGCCATTTCGCGATGCGGTTGTTGAGCGGCACCAACATGGTGACCGTGAACAGCACCACCGCGGCCATCAGGCCCGCGGCGATGCCGCACAGCCAGTCGCGCGGGGCGCCGCGCTCCTCGAAGGCGAGGGCCGCCAACAGCAGCAGGACGACGGCATACCAGAACGGCATCGTGGTGCCCAGCGCCCGGCCGGCGCCGCCGCGCGCCGCACGGAAGGCGTCGTCGGGAAGCCGGGCGATGAGCGGGTTGAAGAAGACCGCCACCGCCAGCTCCACGCCGACCATCAGCCCGGTGACGACGACCGCGAGCGCGTCGATGCTGTGGTTCATGGCAATCACCTTGGCATGACGCCGGGCCCGAGGCCCGCGAGGCGGGCCGCGCCGATCAGGCCGGCCTCACCGCCGAGCTCGCCGGGCACCACCCGCAGCCCGGACAGGAAGTCCAGGCCGGCGTATTCGGACAGCTTGGCCCGCAGCGGTTCGAACAGCACCGGACCGGCCTTCGCGACGCCTCCCCCGATCACCACGAGGTCCAGGTCGCACACCGCGCCGACCGAGGCGATCATCGCGGCCAGCGCGTTGGCCCCCCGGTGGAATGTCTGCCGGGCCACCGGGTCTGCGGCCGCTGCCGCCGCGGCCAGGTCCCTGGCGCCGGCGCCCGGCGGGGCGGACCAGCCGTCCTCTCGCGCCCGGCGCACCATCCACGGCCCGGATGCGACGGTCTCCACGCACCCGTGACCACCGCAGGCGCACGGCCGGCCGCCCAGTTCGACCACCACGTGCCCGACGTGACCGGCGTTGCCGGTGCGCCCCGAGTAGGGGACGCCGTCGAGCACCAGTCCGCCGCCCACCCCGGTGGAGACCACCATGCCCAGCAGAAATCGGGCGCCCGCGGTCTTCCCGGCCCCGATCCAGTGCTCCCCCAACGCCATGCAGACGCCGTCACCGCCCAGCACCACCGGCAGTCCGGGCGCCGCCGCGGCGACCCTGTCGCGCAACGGGAAACGGTCCCAACTGTCGATGTTGATCGGGCTGACCGACCCGCCGTGCAGGTCGATGGGCCCGGCCGACGCGATCCCCACCGCGGCGACCGGAGCGCCGGCCGCCTGCAGCGCGTCGGCGATCAACGCTTCGACGACGGCCCAGACGTCGTCGGCCGCGGTCGTGACGGGCGTGGGGCGGATGACGGTGTACACCAGCTTGCCGCCGGAATCCACAAGCGCGGCAGCGATTTTGGTGCCGCCGATGTCCAGGCAGAGGGTCAGCACGGTGTTCAGTGCCGGTGGGTGTTGTCGGGTTGACGGGGGTCGCCGGGATGCTCGTGGCCGGGTGCCAGCTGCACCAGCGCGGCGCGCCGCGCGTCCAGCCACAGCCGGAAGGCGCGTCGCCGCGCGGCGCCGCGCAGGTGCTCCTCGATCGCCGACCGCACCTCGTCCAGCGGCGGGCCGGTCACCGCCGTCGTGCACCAACCGTGTGCGCCCCGACGCGGCGCGGCAAAGCGCAGCGGGTTGCGGGCGTGATAGGCCGTCACGTCGGCGTCGGTCACGCGCACCGCGGCGGTCACCTCGGCGAACAGCGCCCGGGCACGCGGATCGGCCAGGACGGCCGCGGCGACGCTGCCGATCTCCAGTCGTGCGGTCGCGTCGGGCAGCAGCTCGGCCTCGGACGGCGCTCCGCGCGCGGTCAGCCCCCGCGCGGCCGCCTCCGCGGCGACCACCCGCTCGGTGACGACAAGTTGGGTCAGCCACCGCCGCAGCTGGCGGCCCTCGCCGGTGCCGCGGACCGGCAGGGCGGCCGCTCCCCGCGCGCTGCGCAGCCGCGCTTCGGCGGCGTCGAGGACGTCCGGTGGCACGGGCACGCCGGCCACGGTCGCGATCGGATGCTCGCCCGACGACGATGCACGCCGCGAGTCGGCGTGAGAAGAAGTCGGGCAATTCAGCTCTGCCATGTCACCGTCACCTTCACCGCCGGCGAGTAGACCAGTCGGCCGGCGCAGCCGATCCGCACCAGCGCCCACCACTGGCCCGGCTCCAGCCAGGCCGGCGGGGTCAGCTGGAAGCGTAGGTCGGCGGTGCCGCGGGCGGGCAGCACCGCGCCGAGCGCGCCGGGACCCATCCATTCCCAGGTGCCCCAGGGGCTGATCAGATGCGCCTCCAGCGCCAAATCGGCCCCGGCGCGGCTGCCGACCGTGACGGCCAGCGTGCCCGCCTGGCCGGGCCGGAGCGTCACCTCGGCCGGCCCGTCGGCGAGGTAGATCAGCTCGCCGGGCTCGCCCACCGCCACCACGCAGACGTCTTCGACGGGCTGGCGCCAGGCGGCCGGGACCGCTTCGCCGGTGACGCGGAGTTCGGCGCGGACCGGGTAGAGCCCCGGCTCGGCGCGGGCCGGGACCGACACCGCCACGTCGGTGTGCAGGTGGTCGCCGGCGCACAGCGTGAACGGCAGCCCGGCGGGCGTGGCCGTCCAGCCGTCCGGGCAGCGCAGGGCGACCGTGCCGCGCAGCGTGGCGTCGGTACTGTCGCTGGCCGCGGTGAGGCGCAGCGTCACCGCGGCGCCGGGTTCCGCGGTCGCCTGCGACGGGTGCAGGTGGGCGACGGCCGGCAGCCCACCCAGCGGCGCGGGGCCGCGATTGTGCAGCCAATAGCGCGCGTAGAGCGGCTGCGCGGCCTCCGCGTGCGGGGCCAGCGCGGCGGCGTCGCTCGCCGCCGCGGGCGCGTCGAGTCGGGCGAGCACCGTCGCCACCTGGTAGCCGTGCAGCTCGACCGACGGCACGGGTTCGGGTCGCGTTTCCAGCAGATCCACCCGTCGCAGGCCGCTCACCGTCGCGACGTCCGAGTCGATGACGACGTGGGCGCCCGCGCCGGTCGTCTCCACTAGGCGCAGGGCGACCGTATTGGGGTCCAGCAGCGCCGCGCTGCCCGCGGTCAGGGGATTGCCGGCGGCCTTGAGGGCGGCCAGTTGCACCGATCCGGCGGGCTCGACGCGCAGCAGCGATCCGGCCGGCGGCAGCGCGGCGGCGCGCCGGTCCGGCGTCACGGCGAGCAGTGGCTGGGAGAACTGGGCGCTGCGGGCGGGGATCGCGGCCCGCCGCCAGTCGCCGGCTCCGCTGACCAACGCGTAGTCGAAGGCGTGGGTCCAGTGCTGGAGTTGAAAGTTGGAGCCGTCCGGCGCGGTGCGGCGCGGGTCATCGATCCAGATGCCCGACGGCCAGCCGGTGCAGGAACGCACCAGCGCGGCGTGCAGCGTGCCCTCGGTGTCGACGGCGAAGCTGGGCACCCCACGGTTGAGCAGGGCGACGGTGCGATCTTCGAAAGGGTATGTCCCCGACGGCGATTGCTGCGACACGACGATCTCGGCGTCGCCGAGATCGTCGGCCACCGCGGCGATCGCGGCCCGCAGGTCGTCCTCGTCTCGGCCGTCGATGACCAGGACCGGCAGGGCCCGCGACGGACGCAGGTCGGCGCCGGGCACCCACACCGCGTCCAGCGGCGTCTCGGCCGGCACCCATACCCTGGCCCGGCCGGTGCTCGCCAGCTGGCGGTCCAGTTCGTCGCGGTAGGCCGGAGCGTCGGCCAGCACGGCCGCGGTGAAGGCGTTGCCGGCGGGCCCGCCCAGCGCGATGCGCACGTCGGGCAGGTTGGAATCGACCTCGAGGTGGCCGTAGCGCGGCTTGTCCGCGGCGCCGCAGGTGGCCGTGACGCCGGCGCGGACCAGCGCGACCATCAGTTCCCGGGCCAGCGGCCCGGACACCGCCTCGGCCGGCGACACCACCTCGGCGACCGAGATCGCCCGCACGCCGCCGCCCGGCACACGGACCCGGGCCGCCGACGACAGGCCGAACCAGCCGTACGCCGGGTTGTCCAGGGTCCAGAGGTGCCGGGCGGTGTCCACCGACCGGGAGCCGCCGGGGCCGTCGTGCAGCAGCGCGAACCCGCGGCCGACGACGGCGTCGCCCACCTCGCTGACCGGCATGGCGCCCGGCACCGGGCACGGCCAGCGCAGCCGCACCAGCTGGTCGGCCCCGGTGAACTCGTCGATGGTGGTGCGGCAGTCCACCCGCGCGACGCCAGTCCACAGCGTCAGGGTTTGGGTGTAGCGCAGCAGCGCGCCGATCCGGCCGTGCACCACCAGCCGCTGACCGAGCGGCCCGCGGTAGGCCCGCACCCGCGCGGGCGTCGCGGACGAACAGACGACCGGCCCCTTGGGCAGCAGGTGCCAGGGGCCCTCGCCCTGGCTCGGGTGCGCCGGGTACTCCTCGTAGACGGCGAGCTCGTTGCCCACCCGTTCGTCGGCGATCAGCTCGCGGCCGTCCTGGATCAGCGAGGCGACTCCACCGCCGCGGGCCGGGTCGGCCTCGACCCGGTAGTGCTCGTTGGCGATCACCGATCCGGCCACCGGTTCCCAGCCGGCCGGTTCGCCCTGCGGTTCGGGCACCAACCGGTACGCCCGCCACCCCAGCGACGGCACGTCGCGCGCCACCCAGCTGACCGAGCGGCCGTCGTGCTCGACGTGCGCCGCCAGCTCGGCGCCGTCGGCGTCGAACACCCGCACCCGGGCACCCAGAGGCGGGTCGAGACGCGCGGTGACGACGTCGGTGCGCGCGCCGGTCAGCGGATTCCACACGATCACGTCGCCGTCGCCGGAACCGACCTCGCCGGACAGCAGGGCCAGCGACTTGTCGCGGGCCGCGCGGCCCAGCTCCCAGGCGTCGCGCCATCCGGTCAGCAGGTCGAGGTACACCTGGTCGGATTCCGAACCGGTGATGGCGTCGTGGTGCGCGCCGTAGGCCAGCTGCACCCAGGCCTTGGCCAGGGCGGCCTGCGGGTACTGGGCGCCGGTCAGCAGCCCGGCGAACACCGCGAAGCGCTCGGCCTGCAGCACGGCATTCTCGGCGGCCCGGTTGGCCTGCTTGGTGTCGATGTAGGAGACGTCCTTGCCGGTGTAGATCGGGTTCATGTCCCGGGTCTGCGGTGACGGCGCGCCATCGCGCCGCGCCAGTTCGGCGCGCACCGCCGCGAAGAACTCGCGCGGCACCGCGCACACGAAGTGCGGCCAGGTGTAGCGGGCGGCCCAGTCCCGGTGGATCTCGGTGACCCACTTGTTGGGCGGGGTGTAGTCGGTGCCGACGGGCAGCAGCACGTTGCGGGTCAGCGCGACCCTCTTGAGCTGATCGAACAGCTCATACGTGGCGGTCTCGGCCTCGCCCAGCGAGGCCGCGGAATCCATCCACCAGCCCGCCGAATAGTGCGCGGGCATGTAGTGGGTGAGCAGGCCGCGGCCCGACGGCGAGATCCACTCGAACTCGCTGCAGAACTGCATGCGCTCGACGTCGCCGTCGCCCAGCGCCGGGCCCCACTGGTGGTGCGGTCCCCGGGCCCACGAACTCGACGTCAGGCCGGCGTCGGCGGCGAATCCCGGGAATTGCGGATCGTGGCCGAACACGTCCAGCTGCCACGCGGTGGCCGGATTGGCTCCCATGACGTGACGCTGAAAACCTATGCCGTGCACCAGGTTTCGGATCGTCGTCTCCGGGCTGGTGAGGTTGGTGTTCGGTTCGTTGTAGGTGCCGCCCATCACCTCGACGCGGCCCTGGGCGATGAACCGGCGCAGATCGGCGCGGTCCTCGGGCCGGGTGTCCCAGTACGGCTTGAGGTAGTCGACCTCGGCCAGCACGAACTTGTACTCGGGCTCGCGCCGCGCCATCTCCAGATGCGCGTGCACCAGGTCGAAACCGTTGGCCTGGCGGGCCCGCCCGGGCGGGTCCTCGGTCCACTCGCTGGTGTAGGCGCCCTGGGTGTTCCACCACACCGGGTCGTAGTGAAAGTGGCTGACCATGAACATGGTCCAGCCGGGCTCGGCCACGGTGAACTCGAACGGCAGCCGCTGACCGCCGGCGTGCGCCCGCGCGGGCCGGCGGTGCCCGGCGACCGGCCCGTCCACCGTCACCGCAACCTCGAGGACCTCGCAGCCGGGTTCGGCGATCGTCTGCCCGCGCAGGCCGCGGCCGTCGATGCGCACGGGCGTGGGCTCGGCACACCCGGACACGGTGACGCGGACCAGCTGAAGCGGCGCGTCCGGTGGCCCGACGAAGAGCTCGGTCGACTCGGCCCTGGTCATCTGCATGCCGAAACCACCTGCATCCCCGCACCTTACGGCGCCCGAGACCTAGGATCGATGCATGCCCGCCCTCGCCCCGCCCGTGGCCGACGAACGCAACGCACTGCGCGAATTCCTGGCGTTTCACCAGAGCGCGTATTTCGCGGTCAGCCACGGCCTCACCGACGAACAGGCCCGGTCCACGCCCTCGGTCAGTGCGCTGTCGATCGGCGGGCTGATCAAACACGCCACCGGGATGCAGCGCAGCTGGATGGCGCGCGTCGCCGCCGCGCCCGACGCACCGCCGAAAGACCCCCGCCCCTTCGAGCGGATCGCCGAGGAGTTCGCCGACCAGCACGTGATGCGGCCCGACGAGACGCTGGCCGGGCTGCTGGAGGCGTTCGAGGAGCAGAACGCGACGTCGCTGCGGCTGGTGGAGACCGCCGACCTCGACGCCGCGGTGCCCGTTCCGCACGACATCCCGTGGTTTCCCAAGAACCAGCAGGCCTGGTCGGTGCGCTGGGTGATCCTGCACGTGATCAACGAGCTGGCCCGGCACGCCGGGCACGCCGACATCATCCGGGAGACGATCGACGGCGCCACCATGTACGAGTTGATCGCCGCGCGGGAGGGCTGGGCCATCGAGGGCTGGGTGCAGCCCTGGAAAAGCGGCGACAGCGGTCCGCGTCCGAGTTAGCGGATTGGGCCTCACCCCCGCGGATGCGGCACACTGCACAGATGAGCTCTACCAAGCATCGAGAGGGGGCCAAGCTCGACCGGGTGCCGTTGCCGGTCGAAGCGGCCCGGGTTGCCGTGACAGGCTGGCAGGTCACCCGCACCGCCGCTCGCATCGTCACCAAGCTGCCGGGCAGGGGCCCGTGGCAACAAAAGGTGATCAAGCAGCTCCCGCAGACCTTCGCCGACCTGGGACCGACCTACGTCAAATTCGGACAGATCATCGCGTCCAGTCCCGGGGCGTTCGGTGAATCGTTGTCGCGGGAGTTCCGCGGCCTGCTCGACCGGGTGCCGCCCGCCGACTCCGACGAAGTGCACAAGCTCTTCGTCGAAGACCTCGGCGGCGACCCGTCCGAGTTGTTCGCCAAATGGGACGAGACGCCGTTCGCGTCGGCGTCCATCGCGCAGGTGCACTACGCGACGCTGCACACCGGCGAGGAGGTCGTCGTCAAGATCCAGCGCCCGGGCATCCGGCGCCGGGTCGCGGCCGACCTGCAGATCCTGAAGCGTTTCGCCCAGGCCGTCGAACTGGCCAAGCTGGGCCGCCGGCTCTCCGCGCAGGACGTGGTCGCCGACTTCTCCGACAACCTGGCCGAGGAGCTGAATTTCCGGCTGGAGGCGCAGTCGATGGAGGCGTGGGTGTCGCACCTGCACGCCTCACCGCTGGGCAAGAACATCCGGGTGCCGCAGGTGTTTTGGGACTTCACCAGCGACCGGGTGCTGACCATGGAGCGGGTGCACGGCATCCGCATCGACGACGTCGCCGCCGTGCGCAAGGCCGGATTCGACGGCGTCGAGCTGGTGAAGGCGCTGCTGTTCTCGCTGTTCGAGGGCGGGCTGCGGCACGGGCTGTTCCACGGCGATCTGCACGCGGGCAACCTCTACGTCGACGAGGCGGGCCGCATCGTGTTCTTCGACTTCGGGATCATGGGCCGCATCGATCCCCGCACCCGCTGGCTGCTGCGCGAGCTGGTGTACGCGCTGCTGGTCAAGAAGGACCACGCCGCGGCCGGCAAGATCGTGGTGCTGATGGGTGCGGTCGGCACCATGAAGCCGGAGGCCGAGGCCGCCAAGGACCTGGAAAAGTTCGCCACCCCGCTGACCATGTCGACGCTGGGTGACATGTCCTACGCCGACATCGGCCGGCAGCTCTCGGCGCTGGCCGACGCCTACGACGTCAAGCTGCCCCGCGAGCTGGTGCTGATCGGCAAGCAATTCCTCTACGTCGAGCGGTACATGAAGCTGCTGGCGCCCAAGTGGCAGATGATGTCGGATCCGCAACTGACGGGCTATTTCGCGAACTTCATGGTGGAAGTCAGCCGCGAGCACCAATCCGACGTCGAGGTCTGATGGAGATCCGCACCGGGAACGCCACCTCGGGTGACCTGAAGCTCTACTACGAGGACATGGGCGACATCGACGCCCCGCCCGTGCTGCTGGTCATGGGATTGGGAGCCCAGCTGCTGCTGTGGCGCGTCGCGTTCTGCGAGAAACTGGTCGGCCACGGCCTGCGCGTCATCCGCTACGACAACCGCGATGTCGGCCTGTCCAGCAAGACGCAGCACCGCAGCTCGGGGCAGCCGCTGGTGACGAGGTTGCTGCGGTCCTGGTTGGGCCTGCCCAGCCAGGCGGCCTACAAGCTCGAGGACATGGCCGACGACGCCGCGGCGGTGCTGGATCATCTGGGCATCGACCGCGCCCATATCGTCGGCGCGTCGATGGGCGGCATGATCGCGCAGATCTTCGCCGCGCGATTCCGCGAGCGGACCACGACCCTGGCGATCATCTTCTCCAGCAACAACTCGGCGTTGCTGCCGCCGCCGGCCCCGCGCGCATTGCTGGCGCTGCTGAAGGGCCCGCCGCCGGACTCCCCACGCGAGGTGATCATCGACAACGCGGTGCGCGTCGGCAACATCATCGGCAGCCCGCGCTACCGCGTGCCCGACGAACAGGCCCGCGCCGAGGCCGCCGAGGGTTATGACCGCAACTACTACCCGCAGGGCGTCGCGAGACATTTCGGTGCGGTGCTGGGCAGCGGCAGCCTGCGTCGCTACAACCGCGAGACCACCGCGCCCACCGTGGTGATCCACGGCCGGGCGGACAAGCTGATGCGGCCGTTCGGAGGGCGGGCCGTCGCGAGGTCCATCGACGGTGCCCGATTGGTGACATTCGATGGAATGGGTCATGATCTTCCACAGCAACTCTGGGATCAGGTGATCGGCGTGCTGACTAAAAACTTCAGCAGAGCCGACTAGCCCAAAAACACTCGGTAGAAACGCGTCCTGCGATTTTCAGTCCATGTCGCGGGGCTGTACGGTTGGCGAAGAAGGGTGGGTGTCTAAATGGCTAAGCTGAAGCCGTATTACGAAGAGTCGCAGGCAACCTACGACATTTCGGACGACTTCTTCGCGCTGTTCCTTGACCCGAACATGGTCTACACGTGCGCCTACTTCGAGCGCGACGACATGACGCTGGAAGAGGCGCAGCTGGCCAAGCTGGATCTGGGGCTGGGCAAGCTGAACCTCGAGCCGGGGATGACCGTGCTCGATGTCGGGTGCGGCTGGGGCGGCGCCGTGGTCCGGGCTCTCGAGAAGTACGACGTCAATGTCATCGGCATCACGCTGAGCCGCAACCACTACGCGCGCACCAAAGCGAGGCTGGCCGCTATCCCGACGACGCGGCGGGCCGAGGCCCGGCTGCAGGGATGGGAAGAGTTCGACGAGCCCGTCGACCGGATCATCAGCTTCGAGGCCTTCGACGCCTTCAAAAAGGAACGCTGGCCCGCATTCTGGGATTGGGCCTATAAAACCCTTCCCGACGGCAGCCGGATGATGATGCACAGCATCTTCACGTACCCGCAGGCGAACTGGAAGGAGCGCGGCGTCCAAATCACGATGTCAGATCTGCGTTTCTTGCATTTCCTCGGCAAGGAAATCTTCCCCGGCGGGCAGATGTGCGGTGAAGCCGACATCGTCGACTATGCGCAAGCCAGCGGATTCTCGCTGGAGCAGACCCAATATCTGCAGCCGCATTACGCGCGGACCCTGGACATGTGGGCGGCTAACCTGGAGGCCAACCGCGACCGCGCCATCGCCATCCAGTCCGAAGAGGTCTACGACCGCTTCATGCGCTATCTGACCGGCTGCGCGGGTCTGTTCCGCAAGGGCATCTCCAACGTCGCCCAGTACACGCTCACCAAGTAGCGGAGGTCGTCGGGTGGCGTCGGGTTGGTTGAACCGAATCGTTGGCGGGCTCGTGCCAGCGGTGTAGGTAGAACACCGTTCGCCTGCCCAGGGGGGGCTAGCGAGAAAGGCGGGCAGGCTTATGGCTGCGAAAAACTTGACGCCGCACTTCGAAGACGTGCAGGCACATTACGACCTGTCGGACGACTTTTTCCGGCTGTTTCTGGATCCCACCCAGACCTACAGCTGCGCGTATTTCGCGCGCGACGACATGACGCTGGAAGAGGCACAGATCGCGAAAATCGATCTGTCGCTGGGTAAGTTGGGGCTGCGGCCCGGCATGACGCTGCTCGACGTGGGCTGCGGGTGGGGTGCCACCATGCGCCGGGCGATCGACAAGCACGACGTCAACGTCATCGGCCTGACCTTGTCGAAGAACCAGGCGGCGCACGTTCAGCAGTCGTTCGACGAGATGGACAGCCCGCATGGCAGGCGAGTACTGCTCGAGGGTTGGGAACAGTTCGACGAGCCCGTCGACCGCATCGTGTCGATCGGGGCGTTCGAGCACTTCGGCCACGACCGCTACGACGGCTTCTTCGCGAAGGCCCACAACGTACTGCCCGCCGATGGCGTGATGCTGCTGCACACGATCACCGGGTTGACGAAGCAGGAAGCCATCGACCGGGGCTTACCGATCTCCATCGGGCTGCTTCGCTTCCTCAAGTTCATCCAGACCGAGATTTTCCCCGGTGGCCGGTTGCCGACGGTCGAGATGGTGGAGGAGCACTCGTCGAAGGCGGGCTTCACGCTGACCCGCCGCCAGTCGCTTCAAACGCACTACGCCAGAACCCTGGACCTGTGGGCCGAGGCCCTGCAGGCGCGCAAGGACGAGGCCATCGAGATTCAGTCCGAGGAAGTCTACGAGCGCTACATCAAGTACCTGACCGGCTGCGCGAAGTTGTTCTGGGGCGGCTATGTCGACGTCAACCAGTTCACCCTGCAAAAGTAGAGTCCGTGTCCGCGGTCGGGCCGCGACGCGCAACCCGCACCCTGGTGAAAAGAAGCCTCAGCATTGGGTACCGTTGCAGGTCAGACATGACCCCTCCGATGTGTGCGTGGGTTGTAGGGAGTGAACCTCATCCAGGAGAACAGGACGAAAATGGCTGAGCAACCGACTAGCCCGACGAAGACGCATACGCGGACACGTTCGGAGGACATCCAGGCGCATTACGACGTCTCCGACGACTTCTTCGGCCTGTTCCAGGACCCGACCCGGATCTACAGCTGCGCCTACTTCGAGCGCGACGACATGAGCCTGGAAGAGGCCCAGTACGCCAAGATCGACCTCAACCTCGACAAGCTGGACCTCAAGCCCGGCATGACTCTGCTGGACATCGGGTGCGGGTGGGGCACCACCATGAAGCGTGCCGTCGAGCGGTTCGACGTCAACGTCATCGGCCTGACGCTGTCCAAGAACCAACACGCCCGCGCTCAGGCGTTGCTCGATTCGACCGACAGCAACCGTTCGCGGGAGGTGCGCCTGCAGAACTGGGAGGACTTCAACGAGCCGGTCGACCGCATCGTCTCGATCGAGGCCTTCGAGCACTTCGGCCACGAGAACTACGACGACTTCTTCAAGCGGACGTTCGACATCATGCCCGACGACGGCCGGATGACCGTGCAGAGCAGCGTCAGCTACCACCCGTACGACCTGGCCGCCCGCGGCAAGAAGCTCAGCTTCGAGACCGCGCGGTTCATCAAGTTCATCGTCACCGAGATCTTCCCCGGCGGCCGGCTGCCGTCCACCCAGATGATGGTCGATCACGGCGAGAAAGCGGGATTCATTGTGCCCGAACCGCTTTCGCTGCGGCCGCACTACATCAAGACGCTGCACATCTGGGGCGACACGCTCGAGTCCAACAAGGACAAGGCCATCGAGGTCACCTCCGAAGAGGTGTACAACCGCTACATCAAGTACCTGCGTGGCTGCGAGCACTACTTCGGCGACGAGATGCTCGACGTCAGCCTGGTGACCTACCTCAAGCCCGGGGCCGCGGCCTAGAACTTTCGCGGCTGTCGGATTGCCCGCGCGTCGTTCGTCGAAAAGGTAGAGAGTGGAGCACAGGGCTTCGCTCACTACCTGGAGGTGACGAGACATGCAGTACTTCGCCCTATTGATCAGCAGGGAGCAAGACCGCGCACCCGAAGACCCGGCCGCGATGGCCGCGTGGGGCGACTTCCACGCCAAAGCCGGCCCGGCGATCAAATCCGGAGACGCATTGGCGCCCGCCGCCGACGCGGTGGTCATCACCGGAGGTCCGGACGCGCCGGTGGTCACCGACGGTCCCTTCGCCGAGTCCGCCGAGGTGGCCTGCGGTTACTACGTGTTCGAAGCGGAGAACCTGGACGAGGCGCTGGCATTGGCCCGCGATGTCCCGCTCGCCACGTACGGCGCCGTGGAAGTGTGGCCCACGGTCCACATGATCGAGCCGTCCCGCCGGCTCACCGGGAACGACTGGCTCGCGCTGCTGCTGGAACCCCCCGCGTCGGCGCACACGCCGGGCACCCCGGAGTGGGAGGCCGTGGCGGCCAAGCACGCGGACCTGCATGCGGGGGCGGGCGACCACATCATCGGCGGCGCCGCGTTGCACGACCGCTCCACCGCCACGACCGTGCGGGTGCGCGACGGCGAGGTCCTCATCACCGACGGGCCCTATGTCGAGGGCGCCGAGATCGCCACCGGGATCTACCTGTTGAGTGCCGCGGATCGCGACGAGGCCGTCAAGCTCGCTTCGATGATCCCCGCCTCGACCGTGCAGGTGCGGCAACTGGCCGGCCTTTCCGCGCTCTAGCCGTCGCGAATGGCCGACCTGGACGGCGTCTTTCGCCGGGAGTGGGGCCCGACCGTGGCCGCGCTCGCCCGGTGGTCGGGTGACCTCACCGTCGCCGAGGACGCCGTCCAGGAGGCCTGCGCGGAGGCGCTGCGCACCTGGCCTCGCAGCGGGGTGCCCGCCAACCCGGGCGGGTGGCTGGTGACCGTCGGCCGCAACCGCGCGCGGGACCGGCTGCGCCGCGAATCCGTGCGCCCCGGAAAGGAATTAGCGGCTGTGCTGGACGACATCAGGGCACGCACCGATCGCACCGACCCGCATCCGGTTCGCGACGACGAGCTGCGGATGATGTTCACCTGTGCCCACCCGGCGCTGGACCGGCAATCGCAACTGGCTCTGACGCTGCGACTGGTGTCCGGTCTGACCGTCGGCGAGATCGCCCGCGCGCTCCTGCAGACCGAGGCGGCGATCGGTCAGCGAATCACGCGCGCCAAGAACAAGGTTCGGCACGCCAATATCCCGCTGCGGGTGCCGCCCGCCGAACTGCTGCCCGAGCGCACGCCGCACGTGTTCGGGTGCGTCTATTCGGTGTTCACCGAGGGCTACTGGTCGACCGCGGGCCCGTCGGCCATCCGGGACGACCTGTGCGACGAGGGGATCCGGCTGGGCGGGGAGTTGTGCGCGCTGCTGCCCGACGAGCCGGAGGCGCACGCCCTGTCCGCCCTGATGCTGCTGCATGATTCGCGCCGCGCGACCCGGGTGGACGACACCGGGATGCTGGTGCCGCTCGAGGACCAGGACCGGCGCCGCTGGGACCGCGGGCGCATCTCGCGCGGGCTCGAGCGATTGCGCCACGCCCAGGGGTCGACGGGCGCCTACCTGCCCCAGGCCGTGATCGCCGCGCTGCACGCCACGGCACCGTCCTGGGAGCAGACCGACTGGGTCACCATCTGCACCGCCTACGACAGGCTGTTCGCGATGACCGGCTCGCCGGTGGTGGCCGCCAACCGGGCGCTGGCGATCGGATTCCGCGACGGCCCCGGCGCCGGCCTGGCCGCGCTGGACAAGGTGGCACACGATCCGCGGCTCGGTCGCTCGAACCTGGTCGCGACCGTGCGGGCCGACCTGTTGCGGCGCGCGGGCAGACCCGCGGATGCGCTCGCCTGGTATCGAATAGCGTTGGAGGCAGGCGGATCTGACCCCGGCCGCCGGTTTCTGCGGCGGCGCATCGCCGAGTGCGGCGGTTAGGACTCCGCGAAGTTGCGGGTGACGGCCGGATCGACCGGGATGCCCGGGCCCGTCGTCGTCGAGACGACGATCTTCTTCAGGTAGCGGCCCTTGGACGCCGACGGCTTGAGCCGCAGCACCTCGTCCAGCGCGGCGCCGTAGTTCTCGGCCAGCGCCTTCTCGTCGAACGAGGCCTTGCCGATGACGAAGTGCAGGTTGGCCTGCTTGTCCACCCGGAAGTTGATCTTGCCGCCCTTGATGTCGGCCACGGCCTTGGCGACGTCGGGCGTCACGGTACCGGTCTTGGGGTTCGGCATCAGGCCGCGCGGACCGAGCACCCGGGCGATGCGGCCCACCTTGGCCATCTGGTCCGGGGTCGCGATCGCGGCGTCGAATTCCAGCCAGCCGCCCTGGATCTTCTCGATCAGGTCGTCGCTGCCGACCACATCGGCCCCCGCGGCTTGCGCCTGCTCGGCCTTGTCGCCCACCGCGAACACCGCGACGCGGGCCGTCTTGCCGGTGCCGTGCGGCAGGTTGACCGTGCCGCGGACCATCTGGTCGGCCTTGCGCGGGTCGACGCCGAGCCGGATCGCCACCTCGACGGTGGAGTCCTGCTTGCTCGACGACGTCTCCTTGGCGAGCTTGGCCGCTTCCAGCGGGGAGTAGAGGTTGTCGCGGTCCACCTTTTCGGCGGCGGCGCGGTATGCCTTGCTGTTCTTGCTCATTGATTCATCCAATCGGTGTTGGGTCGTGGTTGGCGGGCCGAAGCTGGCCCTCCCACGGTGGTGGTGCGAGGTATTACTCGACGGTGATACCCATCGACCGGGCGGTGCCGGCGATGATCTTGGCGGCCGCGTCGATGTCGTTGGCGTTCAGATCGGCCTTCTTGGTCTCGGCGATCTCCTTGACCTGATCCCAGCTGACCTTGGCGACCTTGGTCTTGTGCGGTTCGGCCGATCCCTTGCCCACGCCGGCAGCCTTGAGCAGCAGCTTGGCGGCGGGTGGCGTCTTGAGCGCGAAGGTGAAGCTGCGGTCCTCGTAGACCGTGATCTCCACCGGGATGACCTGGCCGCGCTGGTTCTCCGTGGCAGCGTTGTATGCCTTGCAGAACTCCATGATGTTGACGCCGTGCTGACCGAGCGCGGGCCCGACCGGCGGCGCCGGGTTGGCCTGCCCCGCCTGGATCTGAAGCTTGATCAGCCCGACGACTTTCTTCTTCGGGGCCATGAGATTGTGCTGTTCCTTCCTGGTTTACGCCCGGCGTATGCGCCGGTTTAGAGCTTGGAGACTTGGCTGAAGGTCAATTCGACCGGGGTTTCGCGGCCGAAGATCGACACCAGCACCTTGAGCTTCTGCTGTTCGCCGTTGACCTCGCTGATGGTGGCCGGCAGCGTCGCGAACGGCCCGTCCATGACCGTCACCGATTCGCCGACCTCGTAGTCGACCTCGATGGCCGGACGTTCCAGCCCGCCGACCTCGGCGACGGCGGCCGTGGTGGCCGCGCCCTTGGCGGCCTTCTTCGTCGCGCCGCGCGGCAGCAGGAACTTCACCACGTCGTCGAGCGTCAGCGCCGACGGACGCGAGGTCGCCCCGACGAACCCGGTGACGCCGGGGGTGTTGCGCACCGCGGCCCACGAGTCGTCGGTCAGGTCCATGCGCACCAGGATGTATCCGGGCAGCACCTTGCGATTGACCTGCTTGCGCTGGCCGTTCTTGATCTCGGTGACCTCTTCGGTGGGCACCTCCACCTGGAAGATGTAGTCCCCGACGTCAAGGTTCTGCACACGCGTTTCGAGGTTGGCTTTGACCTTGTTCTCGTAGCCCGCGTAGGAGTGGATGACATACCAGTCGCCGGGCTTGCTGCGCAGTTCCGCCTTGAGCGCGGCGGCCGGGTCGGCCTCTTCGGCCGACTCCTCGGGCGCCGCGGCGGCCTCGGCCGTCTCGTCGGCAGCCTCGTCCGCGGTCGCCTCGGTGACCTCAGCGGCCGCAGAGGTGTCCGTGGCCTGCGCCTGCGCGGCTTCGTCCACGTCGACCGCTTCACCCGCTGACGGGTCACCGTCGAAGGTAGTCACGGTTTGAGTCCTCTCTGTCACTCGCTCAGCCGAACACCAACAGCACCAGCTTGGTCAGGCCGAAATCCGCCAGGCCGACCAGCGTCACCATGAAGGCCAGGAAGGCCAGCACGACGGAGGTGTAAGTGAGCATCTGCTTGCGGTTGGGCCAGATGACCTTCCGCATCTCCGCAACGACCTGCTTGAGGTAGTTGTAGACGAACGCGAAGGGGTTGGCCCGGTGGTCGCCGGCCTTCTTGGACTTGGCGGCCTTCTTGGCTTTGGCGCCCTTTTCGGCCTTCTCCGGCGTGGAGGTCTCGACCTCGTCCGACGGGCCGGTGTCGTCGCCGGCCTCGGTCGCCCGCTGCCGGGACCGCTTACCCGTGGGGCGCTGTGGCCGCGTCACCACCGCTGTCCGACCGCCGCTCGCGCCGCCGTCCTCTTTGTCAGTGCCGTCGCTTGCGGCGTCGTTGGCAACGTCGCCTTCGTCGCTCACCGCATGCTCCTTTGTTTGCTAATGCTTTTAGAGCCGTCCCATTGGTGGCGGCACGTACTTCCAGTGTCCACCATGGCACATCCTCTTATGGTCCGGATCCTCCTCAGGCCGTTGCGGCCTGGATCGTCACCGAACGCTCGTCAGCAGGGGCGACAGGACTTGAACCTGCAACCTGCGGTTTTGGAGACCGCTGCTCTGCCAGTTGAGCTACGCCCCTTCGCGGTTGGCAGGCCAACCTGCGCTTACCTACCGGGGCTCACATGACGCGCGCGCCCTCCGATTGCTCGACTCACGGAAAGCGCGCTAATGCTGGGAAAACCCCGAGGACCGAGTGTACATCGACGCGGGAGCCAGATACTAATTACGCCGTTCTGACGACCTGGCCGGATTCCGGGTCCCAGCGCAGGTTCTCCGACTGTTCGGCGTACTGGCTCATCAACGTGGTGTAGGCCTCCAGAACCACCTCGCCGTCGTCGTTGGTGCAGGTGTTCTTGGTGACGACGATGTCGGCGCCGAAGCGCTCCTCCACCGAATGGATGTCCATGCGGGCCCACAGCTTGTCGCCGGCCTTGATCGGCTTGGAGAACACGAAGCGCTGGTCGACCTGCACGATCACCAGCGTCTCCATGCCGATGTCGACATGCCGGAAGAAATCCAGCTGGACCAGCTTGGCGAAGATCGTGGCGAAGGTCAGCGGTGCGACGATCGCGTCGTGGCCGAGCTCGGCGGCCACGCTCTCCTCGAAGTGGGCGCGGTGGTCGTTCTTGATGGACAGTGCGAACTGGCGCAGTTGCTCCCGCCCCACAACGAAGTAGTCCGGGTAGCGCCAGATCATTCCCCTGATGTCTGTCTTCAGCGCCATGGGCTACGCGAGCGTCGCGGACGCGATCGCCCTGCCGAAGATCTTCTTGCCGCCGGTGGTGGCCGTGAGCGCGATGGTCACGGACTTCGTCTCGGGATCGGCAGACTTAACCCGTCCGCTGAACACCAGCTCGGCGCCCTTGCCGTCGTTGGGCACCGGCACCACCGCGGTGAACCGCACGTTGTACTCGGTGACCGCACCGGGGTCACCGATCCACGCGGTGACGTAGCCGCCGCCGATGCCCATGGTCAGCATGCCGTGCGCGATCGCGGTGTCCAGGCCGACGACCTTGGCGATCTCGTCGTCCCAGTGGATCGGGTTCAAGTCGCCGGAAACGCCCGCGTAATTCACCAGATCCTGTCGGGTCAGCGGATAGGTCTTCTCAGGAAGCTGGTCACCCACCTTCACGGAGCTGAACTCACGCAGTGGCATCAGTAAATCCCTCTTCTCCATCCTCACCGGCACGGCCCGCCAGGGTCGTGTAGGTCTCTTGCACGACATCACCGGCGTCGTTGGTGATGATGTTCTTGGTCACGATGATCTGGGTGCCGTGCGACACCCGAACCGAGTCCACGTAGACGTCGCAGTACAGCTTGTCGCCGGCCACGATCGGCGCGAAATACTTCAGTACCTGGTCGACCTGGACGATCTGCGCGTCCTGGACGGCCACGTTCGCGTACTTGAAGAACGCCGTCTGGGCCTGGTAGCCGAACACGCAGATGAACGTCAGCGGCGCGAGCAACCCCTTATAGCCGAGTTCGGCCGCCGCCTTCTCCTCGAAGAACTCGGGGCTGTCGTTTTGCACGGCCACCGCGTACTCGCGGATCTTCTCCCGCTCCACCTCGTAATGATCGGGGTAGCGGTAGTGCATCCCCACGATGCTTTCGGTTAACGGCACGGTTCTTAAACTACCTAGTCAATCGTATTAAACGCCCGCGGGTGGCCGCTAGCGTGTCTCCCGATGCGCCTGGTGCTTACCGCAGTTGGGGCAGAATTTCTTCAGCTCCAGCCGGTCCGGGTCGTTCCGGCGGTTTTTCTTGGTGATGTAGTTGCGGTGCTTGCACACCTCGCACGCCAAGGTGATCTTCGGCCGTACGTCGGTACTGGACGCCATGACGGTTCTCTCTCAATTCTTTAAAAAAGCTGTGCTGTTGTGTTGTAGCGATGGCCGGACTCGAACCGGCGACCTAACGATTATGAGTCGTTCGCTCTAACCGACTGAGCTACATCGCCTCTGGCCACCCCTTTTGGGGTCGGGGCCGCCACGCCTGCTCGGCGTCCGCCGAGCCCCCTAACGGAATCGAACCGTTGACCTTTTCCTTACCATGGAAACGCTCTACCGACTGAGCTAAGGGGGCCGTTCACCCGAAGCGATTCAGTCCGCGCGGGCCTAAAAGAGGGTACAGCCTGGCTCGCAGCGGCACCAAACCACGGGTGGCGAAGCGGCGTCGTGCGCCGGTCGTCCGAAATCATGGAGCTCACCCGGCGATTGATGGCGATTGATGAAGCCGGGCAAACGTCAGCCACTCCCGTTGGTGCGCCGGGGCTGCCATGCACTGAGGTCGCTGGATTCGTCGTACTCATCGCCCTGCTCGACGGATTCGCCGGCACTCGGCAGCGTCCGCAGGTCGGGCGGCTTCCGTCGCCACGAATCCGCGGTGGCGGCGGTCTACTCGTAGCGGGGCCCGGTCGAGGTCCTAGTCTGGTCACGTGTCCGAGGACCGGCTGTACTTTCGTCAACTGCTCTCCGGTCGCGACTTCGCCGCCGGCGACATGTTCGCGACGCAGATGCGTAACTTCGCCTACCTGATCGGCGACCGGCAAACCGGCGACTGCGTGGTGGTCGACCCCGCGTACGCCGCCGGCGAACTGCTCGACACGCTCGAGGCCGACGGCATGCACCTGTCCGGGGTGCTGGTGACGCACCATCATCCCGACCATGTGGGCGGATCCATGATGGGTTTTTCGCTGCAGGGCCTGGCCGAGCTGCTGGACCGCAAGGCGGTGCCGGTGCATGTCAATACCCATGAGGCGCAATGGGTTTCGCGAGTGACCGGGATCAGCCTGGGCGACCTGACCTCACACGAGAACCACGACAAGGTCAGCATCGGCGACATCGAGATCGAGCTGCTGCACACCCCCGGCCACACGCCGGGCAGCCAGTGCTTTCTGCTCGACGGCCGCCTCGTGGCCGGTGACACGTTGTTTTTGGAGGGTTGCGGACGCACCGACTTCCCCGGCGGCGACTCCGACGAGATGTACCGCAGCCTGCAGCGGCTCGCGACGCTGCCGGGTGATCCGACGGTGTTTCCGGGGCACTGGTATTCGGCGGAGCCGAGCGCCTCGCTGTCGGAGGTCAAGCGTTCCAACTACGTGTACCGGGCCGCGGACCTCGGTCAATGGCGGATGCTGATGGGCGGCTGAGCTCCTCGGGGATCGCTCGGTCAAGGCCATCCGGCGACCGCCCCTGTGATATAAGCGGAGGGTGGATTCCATGGGTTGGATCCAGGACAGCTGGCATGATGTCACGCACGTCGGGTCCGGCACCTGGATTGCGTGGGCAGCGTGGGCGGCGATCGTCCTGGCCGTCGTCACACTGGTCTTCACCAACAGCCAGATCAACCGCAACCGCCGCGCGGCGTCCGAGCAGACCCGCCCGCACGTCGCGATGTTCATGGAGCCGCACTCCGCCGACTGGCACGTGATCGAACTCGTGGTCCGCAACTTCGGCCAGACCGCGGCCTACGACATCGGGTTCTCCTTTCTGAATCCCCCCACCGTGGCCGAATACGAGAACGCCAGCGACGGCTACGCCGACGTCGTCGAATTGCGACTCCCCCGCGAGCTGCCGATGCTGGCCCCCGGGCAGGAATGGCGCATGGTGTGGGATTCCGCCCTCGACCGCGCCGAGATCGGCAGTGGCATCGAATCCCGCTTCACCGGCACCCTGACCTACTACGACCGGCCCGATCAGAAAGCCGGCCGACGGTTCTGGCAGCGCGAACGTTCCCCGCTGCACACCGATGTGGTGCTGGACTGGGCCGCCCTGCCGCCCGTGCAGCGCATCGAGTTGATGACCACCCATGACCTGGCGAAGCGGGAGAAGGAGAAGCTGGAGCTGCTGCGCGGCCTGCTGACCTATTTCCACTACGCCAGCAAGGAAACCCGCCCCGAGGTGTTCCGCAGCGAGATCGAGCGGATCAACACCGCGGTCCGGGAAACCCAAGACAGGTGGCGCACCCGCCAACTCGACGAACCCACCGATGTCAGCCTGCGCTGGAGTAACGCCGAAGACGACCTGGGCAAACACCACAGCCAACCCGCGTGACGGCAAGGAGCAACCGATGAGCGCCCCGGTCCACTACACCACCAAGGACTCCATCGCCGTCATCAAGATGGACGACGGCAAGGTCAATGCGCTGGGCCCGACCATGCAGCAGGCCCTGAACGACGCGATCGACCGGGCCGAGGCGGACAACGCCGGGGCGCTGGTGATCACCGGGAACGAGCGGGTGTTCAGCGGCGGCTTCGACCTGAAGATCCTCACCTCCGGTGAGGTGCAGCCCGCGATCGACATGCTGCGCGGCGGATTCGAGCTGGCGTATCGGCTGCTGTCCCATCCCAAGCCGGTGGTGATGGCGTGCACCGGCCACGCCATCGCGATGGGGGCGTTCCTGTTGTCGGCGGGCGATCACCGGGTGGCCGCGCACGCCTACAACATCCAGGCCAACGAGGTCGCGATCGGCATGGTCATTCCCTATGCCGCGCTGGAGATCATGAAACTGCGGTTGACGCCCTCGGCCTATCAGCAAGCCAGCGGCCTGGCCAAGACGTTCTTCGGTGAAACCGCCCTCGCCGCAGGCTTTGTCGACGAGATCGTGTTGCCCGAGATGGTGGTGGACCGGGCCGAGGAGGCCGCACGCGAGTTCGCCGGCCTGCATCGGCACGCGCACGCCGCCACCAAGCTGCGCACCCGCGCGGACGCCCTGGCCGCCATCCGCGCCGGCATCGACGGGATCGAAGCCGAATTCGGGGTGTGAGCCGCGCGGCGCCGTCCGCCTGAGCCGGTTTCGTGGGGCGCTGCCGGGGAAGTCACCGGCATGGCCATAGATCGCATCGCGGACCCCTGGGGCACGCGGACTCCCTACGAACCCGGCACGCGATGGCCGGAGCGAGTCGATACCTACCTGGCCGACGGGGTCACGGCCGAGTCGGTGGATCGCTGGGTGCAATCGGCCGCGGTGTTGCACTCCAACGGCGACGGCCTGGACATCGCCGTCAAGGACGGCCGGATCGTGGGGGTGCGCGGCCGTGGCGTCGACCGGGTCAACCACGGGCGGCTCGACCCGAAAGACCTGTTCGGCTGGCAGGCCAACGCCTCGGCCGACCGGCTCACCACACCGATGATCCGGATCCGTGGCGAGCTCAAACCGTGCGGCTGGGATGCCGCCATGCAGCGGATCGTGGACCACACCAGGGACTTACTCGAGAGCCACGGCCCCAGCTCGATCGGTTTCTACACCTCCGGGCAGCTGTTCGCCGAGGCGTACTACACCCAGGGGGCCATCGCGCACGGGGCGATCGGCACCAATCACGTCGACGGCAACACCCGGCTGTGCACCGCGACGGCCGCCGAGGCGCTCAAGGAATCGTTCGGCTGCGACGGTCAACCGGGGTCCTACACCGATGTCGACCATGCCGATGTCATCGCGTTGTTCGGGCACAACGTCGCCGAGACGCAGACGGTGCTGTGGGCGCGGATGCTGGACCGGCTGGCCGGCAACGCGCCGCCGGCGATCATCTGCGTCGACCCCCGGCTCACGCCGGTGGCCCGGCACGCCACGGTCCACCTGGCGCCGCTGCCCGGCACCAACGTGGCGTTGATGAACGGCCTGTTGCACGAGATCATCGGCCACGGCTGGATCGACCGCGACTACATCGACACGCACACAGTCGGTTTCGACGAGTTGCGCGGCCGGGTCGAAGAGTTCCCGCCCGAGCGGGTGGCCGAGATCTGCGGTGTGCGGGCCGACGACATCCGGCGCGCGGCGCGGCTACTGGGCACGGCCAAGCGGTTGATGTCCACCGTGCTGCAGGGCTTCTATCAGTCCCACCAGGCCACCGCGGCGGCCGTGCAGGTCAACAACATTCACCTGGTGCGCGGCATGCTGGGCAAGCCGGGCTGCGGGGTGTTGCAGATGAACGGACAGCCGACCGCGGAGAACACCCGCGAGTGCGGCGCCAACGGGGACCTGGCCGGTTTCCGCAACTGGTCCAACGACTCCCACGTCGCCGAGCTCGCGGAATTGTGGAACCTTGACCTCCTTCAGATTCCGCACTACGGGCCGCCGACGCACGCCATGCAGATGTTCCGCTTCGCCGAGGAGGGAACGTTGCGGATGCTGTGGGTCACCGCCACCAATCCCGCGGTGTCCCTGCCGGAGTTGCCGCGGATCCGCGACATCTTGTCGCAGGAACGGCTGTTCCTGATCGTCCAGGACATCTTCATGACCGAGACCGCCGCGCTGGCCGACGTGGTGTTGCCCGCCGCGGCGTGGGCCGAGAAGACCGGAACCTTCACCAACGCCGACCGCACCGTGCACCTGTCCGAAAAGGCCGTGGAGCCACCGGGTTCCGCGCGTTCCGACCTCGATATCTTCCTGGACTACGCGCGGCGGATGGACTTCCGCGACTCCGACGGCCGGCCCTTCCCGCCCTGGACGGATGCGGAGTCCGCGTTCGAGGCGTGGAAGAAATGCAGCGCGGGCCGGCCTTGCGACTACACGGGCTTGAGCTACCAGAAGTTGCGCGGCGGCAGCGGCATCCAATGGCCCTGCAACGCAGAGCATCCCGACGGCACCGAACGCCTCTACGCCGACGCGAAATTCTGGGCCACCCCGGACTACTGCGAGGCCTACGGCAAGGACCTGATCACCGGCGCCCCACTGCAGCCCGACGAGTACCGCTCGATGAACCCCTTCGGCAAGGCCATCATCAAAGCTGCCGAATACGTGCCCCCGCACGAGCGAACCAGCCCCGAGTTCCCGTTCGCATTGATCACCGGTCGCACCGTCTACCACTTCCATACCCGCACCAAAACCGCTCGGGCACAGCAACTTCAGCGGGCGGCCCCCGAGGTGTGGGTCGAGGTGTCCGAACGCGACGCCCACCGCCTGGGCATCGAGGAGGGCGACCTCGTCGAGGTGAGCACGCCGCGCGGCCGCGTCTCCTGCGCCGCTCGCATCTGCGGCATTCGCGACGGCGTGCTGTTCGTGCCCTTCCACTACGGCTATTGGGACACCGACGGCAAGACCCACCAGCGTGCGGGCAATGAAATGACGCTCACCGATTGGGATCCGGTGTCCAAGCAACCGATCTACAAGACGGCCGCCGCCCGGCTGCGCAAGGTTCGCGCGCGACAGGGCGACCAAAACGGGTGCGCCCCGACCACCGCGGCGTCCACACCGGTCAACGGATCGGTGCCCGCGACGGAAGGCGGCGCGATGGCCGGCGTGACCGAGGTCGTCCTGACGGGGAGCCGGCCATGAAGCTGAAGTTGGCGATCCGCGAGTTGCACCGTTCCGAACGCAAGCTGGCCCACGAGCTCAACGTGGTGTCCGCGCGTCACCGCAGTGACCAGGACATCTGTCACCTGGCACGCGACCTGGCCGGCTGGTCGCGGCAGCATCTGCGGGAACTGGCGCAGCACGGCCGCCACTACGGTCTGCGCCTGTCCCCCGACCCGCACACCGACGCGATCACCGGTTTGCTCCAGTCGCGGGTCAGCGCGATGCTGCGGCGGCGACCCGAGCCCGGTCTGGCGCTGCTCGCCGACCTGCGACGGATTCACCGGCTGTCGGCGGGGGTGTCGCTGGATTGGGAGCTGCTGGCGCAGGGCGCGCAAGCCGCCAAGGATGCCGAACTGCTGAACCTTACGTCGCGCTGCCACCCCGAGACGTTGCGCCAGATGCGCTGGGCCAACGCGATGCTCAAAGAGCTTTCGCCGCAAGTCTTGATGAACTGAACGGCGAACGCGGTGGCCGCCGCTGGCGCCACCGCGTTCCCTTCGCCTCCTCGACGCCAGTCTGACACGCGCGCGCGGCGTCGTCACTTCACCGGCCGACGGCTCGCCGGCTCAGCGGAATCGGTCCAAATACGCGGGCCAGTCCCAGGTGGCCAGGAAAGCCTGCGCGGCCGCGTAACCATTGTCGTAGAGCTTTTCCAATCGCCCCCTGGAGATGTCGAAGTCCAGCACGCCGACATCGGTCGATTCCACCGTGATGGCGCGGGAAGCGACCCAGGGCTGGCTGAGGTGTGTCTGGTCGTGGCCAGCCAATATGGTGACGAGCAAGCTTTCCAGCAACGCCGTCTGTTCGAGCAGGCGCAGCGGTTTCAACGCGGGCATCACCGCCGCGATACCTTCGGTGGCCATCGGTAAGACGGTGATCCCGAACGTCGGCCAGCGCGGCGGTTTGCCATCACGCCGGTCGAAGGTGTCGATCGGAAAATTGGACAGCACACCACCGTCGACCAGTGTGGACGTCGCCCCGGTGACACCGGTCAGTTTGACCGGGCGGTAGAAGAACGGGATCGCCATCGACGCGCGCACCGCCTCGGCGACCGACTGCTCATCGGGGTCCAGCCCGTAGAGCCGCCGGTAGTCCCACGGGAGCCGCACCAACTGGGCCGCGGTCACGTCGGCGACCGTGACCACCAGCTTGTCGCGCCGGCCGCCGAGTGCGGGGTCGTCGTCGAGGATCAGATCGCCAAAGGTGTTGACGCCCAAGTTCTTCAGCTCGCCGCGGATCCAGGCGTAGGCGACGTCCCCGCGGTACATGCTCGTTTCCCGCACCAGTCCCCATGCGGCACCGAGATAGGGCACGGGTCGCGCGTCGCGCCACTTGTGCAGCGGGACCGAGAAGGCGAGTTCCTTGACCTCCGCGCCGGTCAGCCGGCCGTCGTTGGACCCGGCCGCCAGGATCGCCGCGACCACCGAGCCGGCCGACACACCCGACACTCGTTTGATCGAATATCCGGCATCCATCAGCGCGACGATGGCACCCACCAAGCCGATGAACTTGACGCCGCCACCGGAGAGGACAAGGTCCACGATTTTCGGCTGCCCCGCCTTGGCCGCCATCTATTGCTCCGCCGCGACCCATTGATACGGCAGGAACTTCCCGTCGAACGTCACCACCACCCGGTCACCGGACGGGTGTGGTTTCTTCTGCACGTCGAGACTGAAGTTGATCGCGCTCATGATGCCGTCGCCGAACTGTTCGGCGATGACTTCCTTGAGGGCGCCGCCGTATACCTGCAGGGCTTCGTAGAAGCGGTAGATCGTCGGATCCCTCGGAACGGCGGTGGGCAGCCCGCCGCGCATCGGGGCGGCGGCCAGCACCGGCACCGCCGACTCGTCGAGACCGAGCATGTCGATGAGAACCTTGGCCTGTTCGACCGGAATCGGGTGCTGGCCGAGCAACGCCGCCGTGGTCCACATCAGCGGCCGGTCGATCGCATCGGCCAGCTGCTGCCAGGTCAGCCCTTTGGCCAACCGCGCGACGACGATCTGTTCGGTGAGTTCGTTTCTCGTCATGCGTCCCAGCATGCACGACCGGAAGGCTAGTCGCGCGGGGCCGTGTCCGGAGCATTGGACACTACGCCGAATCCGATAGCGCATGCGCTATCGGATTCGGCGTAGATGCATACCTCGGACACCGGCGGAACCGTAACCCGGCGGTCGTGCACACGCGATTCGATAAGGCGCCGAAGGCTTTTCGCGTTGGGGATCACCAACGGCCGTGGTGCACGACCTCCGAGAACGGCCGCCGATTCGGCTTGCGGATCGGGCGCAGCGGGCGATCGGCGGGATAACCGACACCGAGCAGGAAAGCCACCAGGTACTCGTCGGGCACACCGAGGATTGCGCGGGCCCTGTCCTGGTCCCCCACCGACGAGTGACCGGTCCCGATACCCAGGTCCGTGGCGGCGATCATCATCGCCATGGTGGCCTGCCCGACGTCGTAGTTGTCGGTGACCACCCGGCGTTCGTCGGGCGGCACCGGGACCACGATGGCGATCGCGGCCGGGGCCGCCGCGATGTGGCCGGCGCCCCGCCAGACCGTGGACAGCTCGGCCAGCTGGTTGCGGTCGGTGACGATGACGAAGTCCCACGGTTGGCGGTTCTTCGCCGACGGCGCGCGCCAGCCGGCTTCGGCGATGCGGTCCAGGTCCTCACCCGGTATCGGTTTCGGCTGGTACTCCCGCACGTTGCGGCGTGCGCAGATCACGTCCCAAGCTTCCATCTGGTTCCCTCCATCGTCTGTTTTCCCGGATAAACCGGCGTAGGATCGGCTCAATTCCCAGGTAGGGATTGCGCGTTCGCCCGTAGCCTAGCTCCGGTAGATGTGAGTGGACGGGTGCCAACGCAGCCAAACGCCTTGGGCCACAGTTAAATACGACTTCTCCGACGACGCGGCCAAAGCCGCAGGTGGCCATGCAACGCCGGATCAATCGAGGCTACCCGGACGACCGCTGTGGTTTGTTTGCCGCGTTTCGGGGAAGCCGTGGTGAACCATCCGAGCGGCCCACTCGTGAACAACCGAATGGTCCCTAGGCAGAAAGGCGGGTTTCCGCCGTGGCAGAGAACCTGACGCCGCACTTCGAAGAGGTACAAGCCCACTACGACCTGTCCGACGACTTCTTCCGGTTGTTCCTAGACCCCACCATGACCTACAGCTGCGCGTACTGGGATCGCAACCGCGATATCTCGCTGGAAGAGGCGCAGTTGCGCAAGATGGACCTCTCGCTGGGCAAGCTGGGTCTGCGGCGGGGCATGACGCTGCTGGACATCGGGTGCGGCTGGGGAGGCACCATGCGCCGCGCGATCGAAAACTACGACGTGAACGTCATCGGTCTGACGCTGTCCGAGCACCAGGCCGCCCACGTGCAGAAGCTCTTCGACGCGATGAACACCGAACGCAGCAGGCGGGTGCTGCTGCACGGCTGGGAAGAGTTCGACGAACCCGCGGACCGGATCGTCTCCATCGGCGCATTCGAGCATTTCGGGTATGACCGCTACGACGACTTCTTCGCGATGGCCCACCGCACCCTGCCCGAGGACGGGGTGATGATGCTGCACACCATCACCATGCTCACCCCGCAGCAGATCGTCGAGCGCGAACTGCCGATGACCGAGGAGCAGACCAGCTTCAACGAATTCATCGCCACCGAGATCTTCCCCGGCGGTCAGTTGCCGGCGATCGAGATAGTGGAGTTCCACGCGTCCAAGATGGGCTTCAACCTGAAGCGCAGGCAGTCGTTGCGGCTGCATTACGCCCGCACCCTCGATCACTGGGCCGAGGCGTTGCAGGCGCGCCACAGCGAGGCCGTCGAAATCCAGTCCGAAGAGGTGTACCAGCGCTACATGCGGTACCTGACCGGGTGCGCCGACGCATTCCGGGCCGGATACATCGACGTCAACCAGTTCACGCTGGCCAAATAACGCCGCGCCCGCCCCTCGGGCGACACACGCCGCGGGCCTAAGCGGCCACCCGCGTCGGTGTTCGGGTTTATCGTGACAGCGCAATGCCGCTTCATCTGCACCGTGCCGAGCGCACCGATCTGCTGGCCGACGGTCTCGGCGCTCTGCTGGCCCGCCCGCTGGCCGATCCGTTCGCAACCGAACTCGTCGTCGTCCCGGCGCGCGGCGTGGAGCGCTGGCTCAGCCAGCGGTTGTCGCATGTGCTCGGTGCGCGCGGCGGTGACGGGGTGTGCGCCGGCGTCGATTTCCGCAGCCCGGGTTCCTTGATCGCCGAGATCACCGGCACCTCCGAGGACGACCCGTGGTCGCCGGACGCGATGGCCTGGCCGCTGCTGGAGGCGATCGACTGCTCGCTGGACGAGCCGTGGTGCCGCACGCTGGCCACGCACGTGGGGCATTTCCACACCGGCGCGGAGGCCGAGCTGCGCCGGGGCAGACGATACGAGGTCGCGCGCCGGCTGGCGGGGCTGTTCGACTCCTACGCCCGGCAACGCCCGCAACTGCTCGTCGACTGGTGTGACGGCGATATCGGTGATCTCGACGAGGACCTGCGCTGGCAGCCCGAGCTGTGGCGGGCGCTGGTCGCCCGGGTTGCCGCCGACCCGCCGCATATCCGCCACGGCAAGACCATCGCGCGGTTGCGGGCGGCGCCCGGCGAACTGCCGCCGCGGCTGTCGCTGTTCGGGCACACCCGGTTGACGCGCACCGACATCGAGCTGTTGGAGGCCGTGGCCGCCCACCACGAGCTGCACCTGTGGTTGCCCCACCCCAGCGACCGGTTGTGGCGGGCGCTGGCCGGCACGCACGGCGCCATTCCCCGGCGCGAGGACGTGAGCCATCGCGCGGTGTCCCATCCGCTGCTCGCGACGCTGGGACGGGACCTGCGCGAATTGCAACGCGGCCTGCCGGCCGATCCGGTGACCGACGACTACCTCACCGGTGCCGCGCGGCCGGACACGCTGCTGGGCTGGCTGCAGTCCGACATCGCCGCCAATGCCGTTCGCCCACTTGGCCGCACGGTGGCGGCCGACGACCGCTCGGTACAGATACACAACTGCCACGGCCCGGCCCGCCAGGTCGACGTGCTGCGCGAGGTGCTGCTCGGTCTGCTGCAGGACGACCCGACGCTCGAGCCGCGCGACATCCTGGTGATGTGCCCGGACATCGAAACCTACGCGCCGCTGATCATGGCCGACTTCGGCCTGGGCGACGTGGTGCACGGCGCTCATCCCGCCCACCAGCTACGGGTGCGGCTGGCGGACCGCTCGCCGATCCAGACCAATCCGCTGCTGGGCATCGCCGCGCAACTGCTGGCCCTGGCGGCCGGCCGGGTGACGGCCAGCGAGGTGCTCAACCTGGCCCAGGCGCCGCCGGTGCGCGCCCGGTTCGGGTTCACCGATGACGACCTGGAGGCCATCACCCGCTGGGTGCGGCAGGCGAACATCCGGTGGGGACTGGACCAGGAGCATCGGCGGCCCTACCACGTCGACTTCGTGCACAACACCTGGCGTTTCGGCATCGACCGGATACTGGCGGGCGTCGCCATGTCGGACGATTCGAACGCATGGATCGACGCGACGCTGCCGCTCGACGACGTCAGCAGCAACCGCGTCCAATTGGCCGGCCAGTTCGCCGAATTCGTCGCCCGGCTGGCGCACGTGGTCGACTCGCTCACCGGCACCCGGTCGCTGACCGAGTGGCTGGCCGCACTGACCGGGGGCGTCGCGCTGCTGACCCAGGTCCGCGACGCGGACGAATGGCAGACCGGTCAGATGCAACGCGAGTTCGCCCGGACGGCGGCGCAGGCCGGATCCCGGGGCGGCACCGCGCTGCGGCTGCCCGACATTCGCGCGCTGCTCGGCCAACGCCTTTCCGGGCGCCCGACGCGGGCCAACTTCCGCACCGGCACCCTGACGGTGTGCACCATGGTGCCGATGCGCTCGGTGCCACACCGGGTGGTCTGCCTGGTCGGGCTGGACGACGGCCTCTTCCCGCGGCTCGGCATCGTCGACGGTGACGACGCGCTGGCCCGGTGCCCGATGACCGGGGAGCGCGACATCCGTTCCGAGGACCGGCAATTGCTGCTCGACGCGATCGGCGCGGCCACCGAGAAACTGGTGATCACCTACACCGGCGCCAACGAGTATTCGGGGCAGCCACGCCCGCCCGCGGTGCCGCTGGCCGAATTGCTGGACACCCTCGACATCACCACCACGGCGAAGGTGCGTGACCAGATCGTCGTCGAACATCCGTTGCAGCCGTTCGACATTCGCAACGTGATCCCCGGCCGTCTCGTCCCGAATGTGCCGTTCAGTTTCGACCCCACGGTGCTGCGCGCGGCGCGCGCGGCCACCGGCGAACACAGCGAGCAACCGAGGTTCATCTCGGCGTCGCTGCCGGCGCCGCCGGCCGGTGACGTGATCCTCGCCGACCTGGTCGGCTTCTTCAAAGACCCGGTGAAAGGGTTCTTCCGCGCACTGGAATTCACGCTGCCGCACGATGTCGACGGCGTGCAGGACGCCATGCCGGTCGACATCGACGGTCTCGAAGAGTGGACGGTCGGCGATCGGATGCTCGGTGACATCCTGCGCGGGATGACTCCCGACGATGCGCGGCAGGCCGAGTGGCGGCGTGGCACGCTGCCGCCGGGCCAGCTCGGCTGGCGCAAGGTCACCGAGATCCGCGACCAGGCCGCCGTATTGGCGCTCGAGGCGCATCGTCACACGCGAAAGCACCGCCCCGCCGCATACGACGTCGACGTCGATCTGGGCGGCGGGCGGCGCCTCACCGGCACGGTGTCGCCGGTGTATGACGACCAAACGGTGTCGGTGACGTATTCGCGGCTGGACGGCAAGCACCTGCTCGAATCGTGGATCCCGTTGCTGGCGCTGGTCGCTCACGATCCCGGCCGGGACTGGTCGGCGGTGTGCATCGGCCGCATGCGCAGGGGCACCGGCACCCGGGTGGAGGGTCTGGGGCCGCCCCGCGACGGTGAGCGGGCCGTCGAGGTGCTGCGCGAGCTGGTGGCGATCTACGACGCGGGACGGCGTGAGCCGATTCCGTTGCCCATCAAGACGTCCTACGCCTGGGCGGCCGCGCGCCACGGCGGCGACGACCCGGTGGCCGAGGCGCGGTACCGCTGGAGGTCCAGCGACCGCTTCCCGGGCGAGGACCAGGCTCCGGCGCACGCGCGGGCGTGGGGAAAGGGTGCGCCGATCGACGCGCTGATGCAGCCGGTGCGGCCGGGTGAGGAGTGCGACGGCGAAGACAACCGGCTCGGCGCCTACGCCGCCCGGGTCTGGCTGCCGATGCTGCGCGCCGAGAGGAAGCCGGTCTGATGGAGCGCTTCGACCTGTTGGGTGCGCTGCCGGCCGAGCGTTCCAACACGGTGCTGGAGGCCAGCGCCGGAACCGGCAAGACGTTCGCGCTGGCCGGCCTGGTGACCCGGTATCTCGCCGACGGTGCCGCGACGCTGGACCAGATGCTGCTGATCACCTTCGGCCGGGCCGCCAGCCAGGAGCTGCGCGAGCGCGTCCGCTGTCAAATCGTCGAGGCCGTACGCGCTTTCGCGGATCCGTCGACCGTCGGCGACAACCAGGTGGTGGCGTACCTGCTGGACGGCACCGAGGACCAGCGTGCGGCGCGCCAACAGCGCCTTCGCGACGCGCTGGCCGGCTTCGACGCGGCGACGATCGCCACCACCCACCAGTTCTGCCAGTTGGTGCTGCGCTCGCTCGGCGTGGCCGGCGACACCGCGGCCGGCGTGACGCTGCTCGACAGCCTCGACGACCTGGTGACCGAGATCGTCGACGACCTGTACCTGGCCCACTTCGGCCAGGAGCGCGACGATCCGGTGCTGCACTATCGCGAGGCGCTGCGGCTGGCGCGCGAGGTGGTCAAGAACCCGTCGACCCAGCTGCGGCCGCGCGACCCGGATCCCGATTCGCGGGCCGCCGTCAGCGTCGGGTTCGCCAATGATGTTCTGGCCGAGCTGGATACGCGCAAGCGCCGGCTGGGCGTCCTCGGCTATGACGACCTGTTGATCCGGCTGGCCGATGCGCTGGCCACCGGCGACTCCCCCGCCCGGCTGCGCATGCATCAACGCTGGCCGATCGTCATGGTCGACGAGTTCCAGGACACCGACCCCGTGCAATGGCAGGTGATCGACCGCGCGTTCAGTGGGCGCTCCACGGTGATTCTCATCGGTGATCCCAAGCAGGCGATCTACGCGTTTCGCGGCGGTGACATCGTCACCTACCTGCGGGCGGCCGAGACGGCGGGCCGGCGCAAAACGCTGGACACCAACTGGCGCACCGATTCCGCGCTGCTGCGGCGGCTGCAGGTGGTGCTGCGCGGCGCCCAACTCGGCGATCCCGCGATCGTGGTGAACGACGTCGACGCGCATCACCAGGGCCATCGGCTCGCCGGAGCGCCGCGCAACGACCCCTTCCGGTTGCGCGTGGTCGCGCGAAAGAGTTTGGGGCGACGCGGCGTTCAGAACCTGCCGATCGACCAGGTGCGCGAGCATATCGGCGCGGACCTGGCGTCCGACATCCGCGCGTTGCTGGCCAGCGGTGCGACGTTCGGCGGCCGGCGGCTGCAGGCCCGCGACATCGCCGTCATCGTGGAAAAGCACCGGGACGCGCACGCGTGTTTCAAGGCGCTCTGCGACGCGGGCGTCCCCGCGGTCTACACCGGCAACTCCGACGTGTTCACCTCCGAGGCCGCCGAGGATTGGCTGTGCCTGCTGGAGGCCTTCGACCAACCGCACCGGCCCGGGATGGTGCGCGCGGCCGCGGCGACGATGTTCTTCGGGGAGACCGCCGAAACGCTGGCCGCCGGGGGCGACGCCCTCACGGACCGGATCGCAAAAACCCTGCGCGAGTGGGCCGGCCATGCCCGCGAACGCGGTGTCGCGGCCATTTTCGAGGCGGCGCAATTGCTGGGCATGGGCAATCGCGTGCTCGCCTGGCAGGGCGGTGAGCGGCACATGACCGATTTGGCGCATGTCGCCCAGCTGCTGCAGGACGTCGCGCACCGCGAGCACTACAGCCTGCCCGCGCTGCGCGATTGGCTGCGCCGGCAGCGTGACGAACGCAGCGGCGCACCGGAGCGCAACCGCCGGCTCGACAGCGACGCCGCCGCCGTGCAGATCATGACCGTCTTCGTCAGCAAGGGCCTGCAATACCCGATCGTGTACCTGCCGTTCGCGTTCAACCGCAACACCCAGGACAGCGACGTGGTGCTGTTCCACGACGAGGACGGCACGCGTTGTCTGCATGTCGGCGGCAAGGACAGCCCCGACTTCAAAGCCGTTGAGCGGCTTGGCCGTAAAGAGGACGCCAGCGACGACAGCCGGCTCACCTACGTCGCGCTGACCAGGGCGCAGGCCCAGGTGGTGGCGTGGTGGTCGCCGGCGTACTACGAACCCAACGGCGGCCTGTCGCGGCTGCTGCGCGGTCGCCGGCCCGGCGACCCGGTGGTTCCGGACCGCTGCGAACCCGCGAAGATCTCCGACGACGACGCCATGGCCCGGCTGCGCGAGTGGGAGGCGGCCGGCGGGCCGGTCATCGAGGAGTCGGTGGTGGCGCCGGCCCCGTCGCTGCCCGCCGACCCGGTGCCCGCGCGCCTGGAGAGCCGCCACTTCCACCGCGGCATCGACACCGGCTGGCGGCGCACCTCTTATTCCGGTCTGCTACGGGCGGCGCAGAGCAGCGGGGTGGGCAGCGAACCCGAAGTCGGCGAACTCGACGACGAAGTGAGCGAAATCCCGTTGGTGTCCGCGGCATCCGGGCCGGACGTACCCTCGCCGATGGCGGATCTTCCGGCCGGCGCCACGTTCGGGTCGCTGGTGCACGCGGTGCTGGAGACGGCCGACCCGTTCGCCGCCGACCTCGCGGCCGAGCTGGAGACGCAGATCCGGGCGCATTCTGCGTGGTGGCCGGTTGCCGCGGCGCCCGAGGAGCTGGCCGCGGCGATGGTGCCGATGCACGACACCTCGCTGGGGCCGTTGACCGGTGGTATGACGCTGCGCCAGATCGGATTGCCAGACCGGTTGCGCGAACTGGATTTTGAGCTTCCCCTGGCCGGCGGGGATCGTCGTGCGACGGCGCCGCAGGTTCGGCTGGCGGATCTGGCGCCGCTGTTGCGCGAACACCTGCCGGCCGATGACGTGCTGGCATCGTATGCCGACCGGTTGGCCGAACCCGGCCTCGGCGATCAGTCGCTGCGCGGATACCTCACCGGATCGATCGACGCCGTCCTGCGTGTTCCCGACGGCGCGGGGCACCGCTTCGTGGTGGTGGATTACAAGACCAACCGGCTCGGGGACCCGGAACGACCGCTGACCGCCGCCGACTACGACCGGTCACGGATGGCGGAGGCAATGTTGCACTCCGACTATCCGCTGCAGGCGCTGCTGTATTGCGCTGTGCTGCACCGGTTCCTGCGGTGGCGGTTGATGGATTACGACCCGAGCCGCCATCTCGGTGGCGTCCTCTACCTGTTCGTACGAGGCATGTGCGGCGCGCAGACGCCGGTGCTCGACGGCCATCCGTCGGGCGTCTTCGATTGGCGGCCGCCCTGGTCGTTGATCGCGGCGCTGTCGGACCTGCTCGACGCCCGGGGGGTGGCCGCGTGACGGCGGAAGTGATGTCCGCGACCGGATTGCTGCGCACGTTCAGTGACGCCGGTGTTCTCGATCCCGCCGATGTCCATGTTGCGCAACGGCTTACCTCGCTCACGGGTGAATCCGATGAGCGGGTGGCGCTGGCGGTCGCTTTGGTGGTGCGTGCGCTGCGCGGCGGCTCGGTCTGCGTCGATCTGCGCGCGGTGCCCGCCCAGGTCGATGACGCCGATTTGCCCTGGCCCGGCGCCGCCGACTGGATGTCGGCGGTGCGGGCCAGCGCCCTGCTTCAGACGCCACCGGTGCTGCGACTGCTCGGCGATCTGCTGTACTTCGACAGGTACTGGCTCGAGGAGCAGCAGGTCTGCACCGACCTGCTGGCGCTTTCGGCGGCACCGGCCACCGTCGAATCATCCAGCTACGAAAGACTTTTCCCGCCCGGTTACTCAGAGCAGCGGGCGGCCGCCGAGGTCGCGGTGTCGCAGGCGTTGACCGTGCTGACCGGCGGGCCCGGCACCGGCAAGACCACCACGGTCGCCCGCCTGCTCGCCCTGCTCACCGAACAGGCGGAGCGTGCCGGTCTGCCCAAACCCCGGATCGCGCTGGCCGCGCCGACGGGCAAGGCGGCGGCCCGGCTGGCCGAGGCGGTGGCCGCGGGGATCGAGGAGCTCACCGCCGCGGACCGGGCGCGGCTGACCGGCCTGCCGGGAACCACGCTGCACCGCCTGCTGGGGCCCCGGCCGGATACGTCGGTGCGGTTCAAGCACAATCGCGGCAATCGACTGCCGCACGACGTCATCGTGGTCGATGAGACGTCGATGGTGTCGTTGACCATGATGGCCCGGCTGGCCGAAGCGGTGCGGCCGGACACGCGGCTGATCCTGGTCGGTGACCCCGACCAGTTGGCCTCGGTGGAGGCGGGCGCCGTGCTGGCCGATCTGGTGGATGGGCTGGCCGACCGCGACGACGTGCGGGTGGCCGCGCTGCGCACGCCGCACCGGTTCGGCACGTCGATCGGCGCGCTGGCCGAGGCGGTCCGAGTCGGCGACGCGGACCGGGTCGTGGGGCTGCTGGCGGCCGGCGGCGAGCATATCGAATGGGTGGATTCCGATCGCCCGGCCGACCGGCTGCGTGAGGTGCTGGTTGCGCACGCGTTGCGGCTGCGCTCGGCCGCGCTGCTGGGCGCGGTGCGCGAGGCGTTGACCACACTGGACGAACACCGGTTGTTGTGTGCGCACCGCGACGGACCCTACGGGGCGACGCACTGGAACACGCAGGTGCAGAAGTGGATCGCCGAGGCGACCGGCCAGCCCGCCTGGACCCAGTGGTATGCCGGCCGTCCCCTGCTGGTGACGGCGAACGACTACGGGCTGCGCCTGTACAACGGGGATACCGGCGTGACGGTGGCCGGTGCGGACGGCCTGCGTGCGATCTTCGCCGGCGCGACCGGACCGCTGGACTTCGCGACCAGCCGCCTCGGCGAGGTGGAAACGATGCATGCCATGACCATCCACAAAAGCCAGGGCAGCCAGGCCGGCGAGGTGACGGTGTTGATACCGCCCGAAGATTCGCGATTGCTGACGCGGGAATTGTTCTACACGGGAATCACCCGGGCCAAGACCAAGGTGCGGGTGGTGGGGCCGGAGGCTTCGGTGCGCGCCGCGATCGGCCGCCGGGCGGCGCGGGCAAGCGGATTGGCACAGCGGCTGCGGTCGTTCAGCTAGCGGTGGGGACGCCACCGGCTCGAGCCTGAGCGGCCATCTGCTTGAGCATGACGTCGTGGATGATGTCGATTCGCGAGCGGGCTTCCGCGCACACATACGGGTCCCGAATCACGGTGAGTTGGTTGTCCTGCTTGGATTCTCCGCCGGTGGACCAGTTCGTCGAGCCGGTGATGACGTCGACGCCGTCGATGATCACCATCTTCAGGTGCATGATCGCCGACTTCTCACTGTGACCGATGGCGATGCTGTTGCCGACCTTGCCGTTGAGCCACGGCGCCAGCAGAGCGTGTTCGGACTTCCCCGCGGCCTGGGTGGAGTCGAGACTCATTTGCACATAAATCTTTTCGTCGTTCAGCGCCGACTGCAGCACCGCATTCAATTCCGTGTCGTCGTAGCCGTACATCGCCACGACGATCGTCTTGTTCGCCGACGTCAACAACGCCTTGAGCGCCTCGTGCACCCGGTCGACCGGGCTGTAGAACGTCCGCGTGGTGTCGGGATAGCCGGGCGGAAACGGCGCCGCTTTGTACTGGTCGAGTTCGGTCAGCGAATTCAATGCCATGGCAGTTGTTCCTTCACACCGCGGGGGACGCCCAGTCTTTCGCGTTGGGGTTGAGCTCTTGCTGATCGGCGGTCAGATTCGGCGGGTAACCCGGGTTATCCCACGGTGGTTCAGGGTGCTCGGTCATCGTGGAAGGCCTCTCGCCAGTCCGATATGCGGCACTCTACGACGGCCGCGCCGGCGCCGCGGCGTGTTGGAAATAGCCGGGTGAGCCCGGTGCACACCGGTGCGGAAGAATCGGCGGCAGCATGAACGACGACGAAGCTCCCGCACCGGCATCGCGGCCCGGTTCGCGACGCGGCCACATCGTGCGGCTCGCGGTGTTCGCCGCGTTCCTGGCGGTGGTCTTCTACTTGGTGGCCGTCGCGCGGGTGATCAACATCGACGAGATCCGGGGCGTGGTGTCGGCGACTGGGCCGGCGGCGCCGCTGACCTACGTGGTTGTCTCGGCGGTGGTGGGGGCGTTGTTCGTTCCGGGCTCGATACTGGCGGCGGGCAGTGGGTTGCTGTTCGGTCCGCTGGTGGGCGTCTTCGTGACGCTGGGCGCGACGGTGGGCACAGCGACCGTAGCGAGTTTCGTCGGCCGGCGGGCCGGTCGCGACAGCGCACGCGCGCTGCTCGGGCCGGCGCGAGCTGATCGCATGGATGCCCTGATCGGGCGCGGGGGCCTGTGGGCCGTCGTCGGCCAGCGTTTCGTGCCCGGCATCTCGGATGCTCTGGCCTCGTATACATTCGGAGCGTTCGGAGTTCCGTTGTGGCAGATGGCCATTGGTGCGTTCATCGGATCGGCCCCGCGGGCGTTCGCCTACACCGCGCTGGGCGCCTCGATCGGGAACCGATCGTCGCCGTTGGCCTACGCGGCAATAGCGGTGTGGTGCGTCAGCGCCATCGTCGGCGCGTTCGCCGCGCATCGCGGATACCGGAAATGGCGTGGCCACGCGAAAGACGACACGTCCGGCTCGCCAGAGTCGGATTCCGCCGCGCGGTAGCGACCTCGGGGATGCGGTGCACCGAATGTTCAGCGGTCGGCGCGGCCAGGATTTGTCGGTGGTGGCTGCGATGATGACGGCATGTTGTCGACCGGATCCGCTGACGCCGTGGTGGTGACTGCGAGCGACCGTCTTGAGGTGTTGTTCGAGGAGTTGGCGGAGTTGATCGGTCAGCGCAACGCGA
>NZ_LZJP01000084.1:0-1204 GCF_001667865.1 Mycobacterium mantenii
TGGGGCAATCGGGCGGTGTTGACCCAGCCCGCACCCGCACGGGTATCGATCCCGGAATTGTTCGCCGCGCAGGTGGCGCGCTCACCCGAGGCGATCGCGGTCACCTTCCAGGGTCACTCGTGGAGCTACCGCGAGCTCGATGAGTCCTCAAACCGCCTGGCGCATCTGCTGATCGACCGGGGCGTGAAGCCGGGGCAGTGTGTAGCGCTGGGGTTGGAGCGCTCGGCCCAGGCGATTGCCGCGATGCTCGCGGTGTTGAAAGCGGGGGCGGCCTACCTGGCGATCGACCTCGCACTGCCTGATGCCCGGTTCGATTTCATGCTCACCGACGCCGCGCCGGCCGCCGCCATCACCACCACCGATCTGGCCCAGCGGCTCGACCGACACGACCTCGCGGTCATCGACATCGACGACCCCGCCGTGCGCACCCAACCCAGCACCGCATTACCGCCGCCGCACCCCGACCACATCGCCTACCTGATCTACACCTCGGGCACCACCGGCGTGCCCAAAGGGGTGGCCATCACCCACCACAACCTGACTCATCTGGCGGCGTCATTGCCGACGCATCTGCCGGCGGCGCAAGCATGGACGCAGTGTCACTCGTATGCCTTCGACTTCTCAGTGTGGGAGATATGGGCCGCGTTGCTAGGTGGCGGTCGGTTGGTCGTGGTGCCCGAAGAGGTGGCCGCTTCGCCGGAGGAGTTCCACGCCTTCCTGATTGCCGAAAAGATAAACGTCCTCACCCAGACCCCTTCTGCCGCGGGCATGTTGTCGCCCTGCGGGTTGGATTCAGTGGCTTTGCTGCTCGGTGGCGAGCCCTGCGCGGCCGAGTTGGTGGACCGTTGGGCACCCGGCCGAGTGGTGATCAACGCCTACGGTCCCACCGAGGCCACGGTGTATGCATCGATGAGCCCTCCTCTGTCAGTTGGGGCCAGTGGGGCACCGATCGGCTCGCCGGTAACGACCGCGGCGCTGTTCGTCCTCGACGACTGGTTGCGGCCGGTGCCGACCGGCGTGGTCGGGGAACTATATGTGGCGGGCCGGGGCGTGGGCATCGGATATGTCGGCCGGGCAGGTTTGACCGCGTCGCGGTTTGTGGCGTGTCCGTTCGGTGGGGTCGGAGTGCGGATGTATCGCACCGGGGATTTGGTGCGGTGGGGTGCTGATGGGCAGCTGCGGTATCTGGGGCGTGCTGATGAGC
>NZ_LZJP01000085.1:0-668 GCF_001667865.1 Mycobacterium mantenii
GCGAACGCCTCGTTGACCTCGAAGGTGCCGATGTCAGACATCGACAATCCAGCTCGTGCAAGGGCTTTGGCGGTCGCGGGAATCGGAGCGGTCAACATCGTCACTGGGTCGGAGCCGGCCAGCACCGCGGTGTGGATCCGGGCCCACGGTCGCAGCCCCAGCTCGTGTGCCCGGGCTGAGGTGGTGATCAGCAGCGCCGCCGATCCGTCGGAGATCTGAGACGAGGTGCCCGCGGTGATTACCCCGTCGGTGGTGAAGGCCGGCTTGAGCGCGGCGAGTTTGTCTGCCGTCGTGTCGCGGCGCACGCCGCCGTCGGTGGCTACGGTCGTTCCATCGGGCAGTGTCACCGGTAAGATCTCATCGACGAACTCCCCGGCATCGATGGCTTGTGCGGCCCGGCGGTGAGACTCTGCGCCGTACTCGTCGAGTTGGGTGCGCGACAGCGACCAGCGCTGAGCGATCAGTCCGGCGCCGATGCCCTGGTGGAATTGCTTGACGCCGTAGCGTTTCTGCTCGGACTCGGTCATCGGATCGCCGACGTCGATCCCGCGGGATGCGCCCATGGGGACTCGGCTCATCATCTCGACGCCGCCGGCCACCGCGACGTCGTACTGGCCCGAGATAACCCCGGCCGCGGCGAAGTGCAGCGCCTGCTGGCTCGATCCGCA
>NZ_LZJP01000086.1:0-1596 GCF_001667865.1 Mycobacterium mantenii
TACACCTGCGCCTATTTCGAGCGCGACGACATGACGCTCGAAGAAGCTCAAATCGCGAAGTTCGACCTGGCGCTGGGGAAGCTGAAGCTCGAGCCCGGGATGACGCTGCTGGACATCGGTTGCGGCTGGGGCGCCACGCTGCGGCGGGCCATCGAGAAATATGACGTCAACGTCGTGGGCCTGACGCTGTCGGAGAACCAGGCGGAGCACGTGCAGCAGTCCTTCGACCAGATGGATACCTCCCGCACCCGACGTGTGCTGCTGGAAGGCTGGGAGAAGTTCCACGAGCCGGTGGACCGCATCGTGTCGATCGGCGCGTTCGAGCACTTCGGCCGGCAACGCTACGGCCGCTTCTTCAAGATGGCCTACCAGGCGCTGCCGCCCGGCGGAGTGATGTTGCTGCACACCATCGTTCGTCCGTCGTTCAAGGACGCCCGGGCCAAGGGCATGACACTGACCCACGAGATCGTCCAGTTCTCGCAATTCATTCTGGCCGAGATTTTCCCCGGCGGCTGGCTGCCGACCCCGCAGACCGTCGGCGAGTATGGGGTGACGACGGGCTTCGAGTTGACCCGCGTCCAGTCGCTGCAATTGCACTACGCCAGAACCCTGGACCTGTGGGCCGAAGCCCTCGAGGCCAATCGCGAGCAGGCCCTGGCGATCCAGTCCCACGAGGTCTACGACCGGTACATGAAGTACCTGACCGGCTGCGCGAAGCTGTTCCGTGAGGGATACACCGACGTCAATCAATTCACGCTGGAAAAGTAACCGGACCACAACGAGCAATCAGCCCCGAACGAATCACGTTCGGGGCTGAATTGCTTTGTCCTACTTGACCATCGTGAACTGCCCCACATTGCAGACGCCCTTGCGGAAGAAGTTCTCGCACCCCGTCAGGTAGTGCATGTACCGGTCGTAGACCTCTTGCGATTGGACAGCGATCGCCTTGTCCTTATTGGCTTCCAGATTGGCCGCCCATATGTTGAGGGTCCGCTCGTAATGCTTCTGCAGCAACTGCACCCGTTCGATCGAGAAGCCAGCAGCCTCACCGAACTTGAAGATATCCTCCTGCGCCGGCAGCTGTCCGCCGGGGAAGATTTCCTGGCCGATGAATCGCATGAAGCGCAAATCGCTCATCGTGATCGAAACACCGCGCTCATGCTGCTGCTTTTGGGAATACGCCAAAATCGTGTGCAACAGCATGCGGCCGTCATCGGGAAGGATGTCGTACGCGCGCTCGAAAAATGCCGAGTAGCGCTCCATCTTGAAAGCTTCGAAGGCGCCGATCGTGACAATCCGGTCGACCTTGTCTTCGAACTCTTCCCAGCCTTGTAGGCGCACCTCGATGTTGCGGTCGGTCGGCAACGCGGCCAGCTTGTTCTTGCTGTACTCGAACTGATTGCGGCTCAGCGTGATTCCGATGACGTTGACGTCGTACTTCTCGACAGCCCGCTTCAGGGCGCCGCCCCAGCCGCAGCCGATGTCCAGCAGCGTCATCCCGGGCTCGAGGTTCAGCTTTCCCAGCGCCAGGTCGAACTTCGCGATTTGAGCTTCTTCGAGCGTCATGTCGTCGCGCTCGAAGTAGGCGCAACTGTA
>NZ_LZJP01000087.1:0-1554 GCF_001667865.1 Mycobacterium mantenii
TACACCTGCGCCTACTTCGAGCGCGACGACATGACGCTCGAAGAAGCTCAAATCGCGAAGTTCGACCTGGCGCTGGGAAAGCTGAACCTCGAGCCCGGGATGACGCTGCTGGACATCGGCTGCGGCTGGGGCGGCGCCCTGAAGCGGGCTGTCGAGAAGTACGACGTCAACGTCATCGGAATCACGCTGAGCCGCAATCAGTTCGAGTACAGCAAGAACAAGCTGGCCGCGTTGCCGACCGACCGCAACATCGAGGTGCGCCTACAAGGCTGGGAAGAGTTCGAAGACAAGGTCGACCGGATTGTCACGATCGGCGCCTTCGAAGCTTTCAAGATGGAGCGCTACTCGGCATTTTTCGAGCGCGCGTACGACATCCTTCCCGATGACGGCCGCATGCTGTTGCACACGATTTTGGCGTATTCCCAAAAGCAGCAGCATGAGCGCGGTGTTTCGATCACGATGAGCGATTTGCGCTTCATGCGATTCATCGGCCAGGAAATCTTCCCCGGCGGACAGCTGCCGGCGCAGGAGGATATCTTCAAGTTCGGTGAGGCTGCTGGCTTCTCGATCGAACGGGTGCAGTTGCTGCAGAAGCATTACGAGCGGACCCTCAACATATGGGCGGCCAATCTGGAAGCCAATAAGGACAAGGCGATCGCTGTCCAATCGCAAGAGGTCTACGACCGTTACATGCACTACCTGACGGGGTGCGAGAACTTCTTCCGCAAGGGCGTCTGCAATGTGGGGCAGTTCACGATGGTCAAGTAGGACAAAGCAATTCAGCCCCGAACGTGATTCGTTCGGGGCTGATTGCTCGTTGTGGTCCGGTTACTTTTCCAGCGTGAATTGATTGACGTCGGTGTATCCCTCACGGAACAGCTTCGCGCAGCCGGTCAGGTACTTCATGTACCGGTCGTAGACCTCGTGGGACTGGATCGCCAGGGCCTGCTCGCGATTGGCCTCGAGGGCTTCGGCCCACAGGTCCAGGGTTCTGGCGTAGTGCAATTGCAGCGACTGGACGCGGGTCAACTCGAAGCCCGTCGTCACCCCATACTCGCCGACGGTCTGCGGGGTCGGCAGCCAGCCGCCGGGGAAAATCTCGGCCAGAATGAATTGCGAGAACTGGACGATCTCGTGGGTCAGTGTCATGCCCTTGGCCCGGGCGTCCTTGAACGACGGACGAACGATGGTGTGCAGCAACATCACTCCGCCGGGCGGCAGCGCCTGGTAGGCCATCTTGAAGAAGCGGCCGTAGCGTTGCCGGCCGAAGTGCTCGAACGCGCCGATCGACACGATGCGGTCCACCGGCTCGTGGAACTTCTCCCAGCCTTCCAGCAGCACACGTCGGGTGCGGGAGGTATCCATCTGGTCGAAGGACTGCTGCACGTGCTCCGCCTGGTTCTCCGACAGCGTCAGGCCCACGACGTTGACGTCATATTTCTCGACAGCCCGCTTCAGGGCGCCGCCCCAGCCGCAGCCGATGTCCAGCAGCGTCATCCCGGGCTCGAGGTTCAGCTTTCCCAGCGCCAGGTCGAACTTCGCGATTTGAGCTTC
>NZ_LZJP01000088.1:0-914 GCF_001667865.1 Mycobacterium mantenii
CTGATCGCCGTCGAACACGTCGCGCGACACGAGGCTCACAGCAGTTCCACGATCGTGGCGTTCGCCATGCCGCCGCCCTCGCACATCGTCTGCAGGCCGAAGCGGATGCCGTCGCGGCGCATGCGGTGCACCATCGTGGTCATCAGGCGAGCGCCCGAGGCCCCCAGCGGGTGGCCCACTGCGATGGCCCCGCCCAGCGGATTGACCCGGGCCGGGTCCGCGCCCAGTTGGGCGGTCCAAGCCAGTGGCACCGAGGCGAACGCCTCGTTGACCTCGAACACTCCGATGTCGCTGATACCGAGTCCGGCCCGCCACAACACCATCTCGGAGGCAGGAATCGGTGCCGTCAGCATCAGCACCGGGTCTGCACCGGCCACCGCTCCGGCGACGTAGCGGGCCATCGGAGTCAGCCCCAGATCGGCGGCCCTGTCGGCGGTGGTGATCAGCAGGGCGGCGGCGCCGTCGGAGATCTGTGACGAATTACCGGCGTGGATCAGCCCGTCCTCGATGAACAACGGCTTGAGCTGTCCGAGGGTCTCGATGCTGGTGCCACGGCGCAACCCCTCGTCGGTATCGAATTCTCCGGTCTCCGTGGAAAGTACGATGATTTGCGCGTCGAATGCACCGGAGTCGATAGCCGCGGCGGTCCGCTGATGCGACGCTGCGGCGTAGGCATCGAGATCGACCCGCGTCAATCCCCACTTTCGTGCCACCGCCTCGGCGCACAGTCCCTGATTGAACGAGAAATCGTCAAACCGCTGCATAACCCTCGGGCCGTATGGGAATCCACTTTGCCGCGTTACGCCAAGCGGCAGTCGGCTCATGGATTCCACCCCACCCGCTACTATTACGTCGCAGGCGCCGGCGGCGACCGCTTGGGCGGCGAAATCCACTGCCTGCTGGCTCGATCCGCA
>NZ_LZJP01000089.1:0-496800 GCF_001667865.1 Mycobacterium mantenii
TCGTCGAGGGGGTTGCACATGCCCGGGGCGGCGAGTTTGGCCAGCACCGCCTCGAGGGTGGCGCGGGCCTCGGGGGTCAGCCAGCCGCGCAGCGCCGACATGCCGTCGGGTTGCTGGTTGCCCAGCGTCAGGCCACGCTGCCGCGCCCGGTCCTGGTCGGTATAGCGGCCGTCGGGGTTGAGGCAGTCGGCGAGCGTCTTGGCGAGCCCGGCCAGTTGTTCGGGCCGATACCGGGTGCCCTCCTTGGCCAATCGCGCTTCGGCGTGCTCGCGGGTGGTCGCATCTATCCAGCCGGGCAGCTGGTGGTAGAACGTGCGGATCACCGCGATTTGGCCGGCCCCCAGTGTGCCGTCGCGTTGGGCGGCCGCGGTGGCGGCCAGCGCCGGTGCGACGGGCTCCCCGGTCAGGCCGTGGCGCGGGCCCAGATCGCGCGCTTCCTTGACGCGCCGGGACGCTTCGGCGCGGCTGATCAGCGTCGCCTCGGTGAGCGCATGGGTCAGCGTGCCGCCGAGTTCCTCCGATGGGGCCTGGCGGGCAAGGGAATTGATCAGCGGATGCTCCAGGGCCGGGAGGCGCCGACGCACCTTCTCGCAGCGCTCCAACACCGCCAATTGTTGCCGCGGACTCAACGCCTCCAACGACAACCCACAGGCACGATCCAAGTCGGCATCGAGCGCGTCGAACACCGCGTCGACCTCCTGGGCACCACTTGGACTCACACCGCCAAACTAACCACCCCCACCGACAAAAACCGGCCCCCAACCGCCATAGATTCACACTCGCGCAAAAGATTCGAAATTCGGGACCGCGGTCGCTTTGTGACCGGTGCGCCGCCCGATCCGACGCGCCGATCGGGGGCCGGCCGATATGGCCGGATTTCTTGGACCGAGACCTGCCGACCGAGGTCCCGCGTCTTGTCGGTGCGCAGACCTAAACTCGCGATGCCCTGGTAAACACGCACTTCGGAAGGGGGTCGCCGGCATGCGATTCCTGCACACCGCCGACTGGCAGTTGGGCATGACCCGGCACTTCCTCGCCGGTGACGCGCAGCCACGGTATTCAGCGGCCCGCCGCGACGCGGTTGCCGGTCTGGGCGCGCTGGCGGCGGAAGTGGGGGCCGAGTTCGTCGTCGTGTCGGGGGATGTCTTCGAACACAATCAGCTGCCACCGAAGGTGATCGGACAGTCGTTGGAAGCCATGCGCGCCATCGGAATTCCGGTGTACCTGCTGCCGGGCAACCACGATCCCCTGGATGCATCGTCGGTGTACACCAGCGCGCTGTTCGCCGCGGAACGCCCCGATAACGTGGTGGTGCTCGATAGGGCCGGCGTGCATCAGGTGCGTCCCGGGCTGGAAATCGTTGCCGCGCCGTGGCGGTCGAAGGTGCCGACCATCGACCTGGTCGCCGACGTCCTCGACGACCTGCCGGCGGCTACGGGCACCCGCATCCTCGTCGCGCACGGCGGGGTCGACGTCCTGGATCCCGATCGGGACAAGCCCTCGTTGATCCGCATCGCCAGGGTCGACGCCGCGCTGACCCGCGGCGCGCTGCACTATGTGGCGTTGGGGGACAAGCACTCACTCACCCAGGTCGGCGGCAGCGGCCGGGTGTGGTATTCCGGCTCCCCGGAGGTGACCAACTTCGACGACGTGGAGTCCGACCCCGGCCATGTCCTGATCGTCGACATCGACGAGGCCGACCCGCAACGCGCGGTTTCCGTGACGGCCCGGCACGTCGGCAGCTGGCGGTTCGTCACGCTGCGCCGACAGGTCGACACCAGCCGCGACATCGCCGATCTCGACATGAACCTGGACTTGATCACCGAGAAGGACCGCACCGTGGTGCGCCTGGCCCTGACCGGTTCGTTGACGGTCACCGACCGTGCCGCGCTGGACGCCTGCCTGGATAAATACGCGCGGTTGTTCGCGTGGCTGGGCCTGTGGGAACGGCACACCGACCTGGCGGTGATCCCCGCCGACGGCGAATTCAGCGACCTCGGTATCGGAGGTTTCGCCGCCGCGGCGGTCGAGGAGCTGGTGGCGACGGCGCGCGAAGAGGACTCCACCGCCGCTGTCGACGCGCAGGCGGCGTTGGCGCTACTGCTGCGTCTCACCGACCGGGGGGCGGCGTGAAGCTGCACCGGCTGGTCCTGACGAACTACCGCGGGATAACGCACCGGGAAATCGAATTCCCCGACCACGGTGTCGTGGTGGTGTGTGGCGCCAACGAGATCGGCAAGTCGTCGATGATCGAGGCCTTGGACCTGCTCCTGGAATCCCGGGACCGCTCCACGAAGAAGGAAGTCAAGCAGGTCAAGCCCACCCACAGTGACGTCGGCTCCGAAGTTTCGGCCGAAATCAGTTGTGGTCCTTACCGTTTCGTCTATCGAAAGCGGTTTCACAAGAAGTGCGAGACGGAGCTGACCGTGATCCGTCCGTACCGCGAACAGCTGACCGGCGACGAAGCCCACGAACGCGTCCGGGCGATGCTGGCCGAGACGGTGGACAGCGACCTGTGGCACGCGCAACGAGTGCTGCAGTCGGCGTCGACCACCGCGGTGGATTTGTCCGGCTGCGACGCGCTCTCCCGCGCGCTCGATGTCGCCGCCGGCGACAGCGGGGGACTGTGCGGCACCGAGCCATTGCTGATCGAACGCATCGACGCCGAATACGGGCGCTATTTCACCGCGACCGGACGCCCGACGGGCGAATGGGCCGCCGCGATCACCCGGCTGGCCGACGCCGAGGCCGCGGTCGTCGAGTGCGCCGCGGCGGTCGCCGAGGTCGACGACCGGGTGGCTCGCCATGCCGTGTTGACCGAGCAGGTGGCCGACTTCTCCCAGCGGCGTATCGCTGCCGCCCCTCGGGTGGCCGCCGCGCGGGAAGCCGCCGACAAGATCGCGGCGCTCACCGCGCAGCGGCGCGAAGCCCAGCTCGTCGCCGAGGCCGCGGCCGCCACCGCCGCCGCGGCGCGCGGCGCCCACACCGCGCGCCGGCAACTGCTGGCCGAAATCGACGGCCGCGCCGGCGCGGTCGCCGAAACGCAGGCCCAGGCCCAAGAGGCCGCAGCCGCCCAAGCGGCCGCGTGTGCCGAGGCCGAAGCGTCCGACGTGGCGCTGCAGCAGGCCACCGACAGCCTTGCCGAGCTGCAGCGCCGGGCCGAATCCGCACGCGGCACCGTCGACCAGCTGGCCCACCGCGAAGAGGCCGACCGTTTGACTACCCGGCTGGCCAAGATCGATGCCATCGAGCGGGATCGCCAGCGGATCGGTACCGAGCTCAGCACGATCGCCATCACCGAGCCGATGCTGCGACGCATCGAGGACGCGGCCGCCGCTGTGGATCGCACCGGTGACCAGTTGGCGCTGACGTCGGCCGCGATCGAATTCACCGCTACCGCAGACATTCAACTCATCGTCGGTGATGAACAGGTTTCGTTGCCGGCCGGGCAGAGCTGGGCGATCACCGCCGCCGGACCCACCCTGGTGGAGGTCTCCGGTGTCCTGGCCGCCCGGGTTACCCCGGGCGCCACCACGCTGGACGTCCACGCCAAACACGCTGCGGCACAAGGCGAGATGGCCGCGGCACTGGCGGCCGGTGAGGTGGCTGACCTCGCCACGGCGCGATCCGTCGACCAACGCCGCCGCGAGCTGCAAAGCACCCGGGATCAGCTCACCGCGACCCTGACCGGCCTGTGCGGCGACGACCAGATCGACGAGCTGCGATCGCGACTAGCGCAGCTGCGTGCCGCGCAGCCCGCCGAGGCCGACCTCCCCCTCACCGGCATCGCCGCCGCCCGCGCCGAACTCGCAGCGGTCCAGGAGGCTCGTGCGGCGGCATCGAGCGAGTGCGAGGCCCGCCGTCAGGCCGCCACCGCCGCCGCTACCAGCCTCGCCGAATTATCCACGTGTGCAACGGTTCTGCACAATGCCCTGGAGGCTCAGCGTGCCGAGCTGGACGCCGCCGCCGTCCGGTTGGCGGCCGAGCGCGCGTCGGCCGCCGATGGGGAGCTCGAGGCCTCGGCGGACACGACGCTGGGCGCGGCGCAGGCCGCGCAACAGCGGGTCACCGAACTCGACGACGCCCTGGCCGCGGCCACACCCGATGCGGTGGCGACTGAATTGGCCGATGCCGAAAAGGAAGCCGCCGCGCTGCGTGAGCGTTACGAAGAAGCCGCCCGCGCGTTGCGTGAAATCACCATCGAGCTGTCCGTATTCGGCACGGAGGGGCGCCAAGGCAAGCTCGACGCCGCGGAAACAGAACGCGAGCACGCCGCCAGCGCCCACAGCCAGGTGGGCGGGCGCGCCCGGGCGGCGCAACTGTTGCGTTCGGTCATGACGCGTCATCGGGACACCACTCGGCGGCGCTACGTCGAGCCCTATCGCGCGGAACTGCAGCGCCTCGGCCGTCCCGTGTTCGGCCCGAGTTTCGAGGTCGACATCGACAGCGACTTGTGCATCCGTAGCCGCACGCTGAATGGCATCACGGTGCCCTATGACTCCTTGTCCGGCGGGGCCAAGGAGCAACTTGGCATCCTGGCACGGCTGGCCGGCGCGGCCCTGGTCGCCAAGGAGGACGCCGTCCCGGTGGTGGTCGACGACGCGCTCGGCTTCACCGACCCCGACCGGTTGACCAAGATGGGCGAGTTGTTCGACACCGTGGGGACCCACGGTCAGGTGATCGTGCTCACCTGTAGCCCCGACCGCTACGACAGCGTCAAGGGCGCGCACCGCATCGATCTCAGCGCTTAGCCCAAGCAGCTGACCACAGCCGATGTCGCTGGTCGGCGTGATTCGATGCCGCACAGGCGCCTTGCCTGCAGAATGGGATGATGGTGGGCCCACACGAATGACGATGAACGCGAAGCGCGGCCGGATTCAGGAGAAGCTGGCCGAACTGCCCGGCGTACGACCCGTGCGCCGACCGATCTCGCCGCACAGTGCCGAAGAGTTCGATCTGTATTACGTGCGCGCGGGCCGCAAGTCCCCCCATCCGCTCGTCATCATCCCCGGCGGTCCGGGGGTGGCGTCGGTGCAGATGTACAAGGGACTGCGGCGGCGCGCCGTGGCGGCCGGGCTCGACGTCATCATGATCGAACACCGCGGCGTCGGAATGTCACGCCACGACGATTCCGGCGCCGATCTGCCCCCGCAATCGATGACGGTGAACCAGGTGGTCGACGACGTGGCCGCGGTGCTCGACGATGCCCAAGTGGAATCGGCCGTCATCTATGGCGCTTCGTACGGCACCTACATCGCGGCCGGCGTCGGGGTGCGCCATCCGCACCGGGTACGGGGCATGGTGCTCGATTCGCCGCTGCTGTCCCGGCATGACATTGTCATTGTGCGCCGCGCGATTCGCCGGCTGCTGCTCAAGGGCGAAAGCGCCGAAACGGCCTCGGTGGCACCGAAAATGCGCAAACTCGTCGACGCCGGCGTCATGAACGCTACGGCAACACAGGTTGTCGCGACAATCTACGGCTACGGCGGGACCGACCTGTTGGAGCGGCAACTCGACCTGCTCCTCGATGGCCGAAAGTTACTGTGGTGGGCGCTATCCCGGTTCACCACCCTGGGTAACCTGCCGTATCGCTACGAGGAAGATCTGGTGAGCCGCATCGCGTTCCGCGAACTGGATTACGCGGCCGAACCCGACGGCCTGCCGCTGGATCCCGCGGTGGCCGAACGCAGGGCACGCACGCAACGCGTGACGTTCGAAGACGAGCCTTACGACCTGGCGGCCGAAATGCCGAAGTTCGACTGGCCCACCGCGGTGGTTTCCGGGGGCCGCGACCTGATCACCCCGCCGGCCGTGGCCCAACGCGTCGCGTCGCTGCTGCCCAATGCGGTGCTGTTGAGCCTGCCGAGCATGGCGCACAGCGCGCTGGATTTTCGTGAGCCCATCGCGCTCGCCAGTGCCGATGCGGTCCGGCGCGGCGATCTGAACGGGCTTGCCGCACAGGCGCCGGCGCTGGACGCGCTGCCGCCACGCCCCGAGGTGCGATTGCTGTGGAAGGCGCTCGAGGCGGCGGCCGTCGCCGAGGGGGCGCTGCCAATCCCGAATCGGCTACGGAGGCGGCTCAACTCCGCGTGAACCCGATGGCGGTGTAGTCGAGGTCGGCGAGACCGGCCGCGCCGAAATTGGCGAGCGTGCTGCGCACCGCGACATCCCCGGGTGACTGGGTCAGCGGAAGGCTGAACCCCTCCGCCCAGATCATCTTGTCGAGATCGTTGGCCAACGCCCGCGCCTTGGCCGGGTCGAGTTCTTCCAGGGTGCCCTCGATGGCGGCGTCGATCCGCTCGCTGCCGATCTTGCCGAAATTGCTTTCCCCGTCGGATTTGTAGATCTGGGTCAGCGCCGAGAGGGGGAACGCGTCTCCGAGCCAACCGAATTGGGCCATATCGAAGGCCCCGACGTTGATGTAGTTGGTGAAGAAGCCGCTGCCCGACCGGGAGACGAGTTCGAGCTTGACGCCGATCTGGGCGAGGCTGTGCTGGGCGATCTGGGCGAATTGCCGGCTGCCCTGGGCGTCGTAGAACAAGTCCCGGATGGCCAGCTGCCGGCCGTCCTTCTCCCGGAACTGGCCGGATCGCTTCCAGCCCAACGCGTCAAGCTCTCGGCTGGCCGCGGCCGGGTCGTAGGGAACGACGGAGCTGTTGTCCTGATAGCCCTGCTGCCCGGCGACGTAGATGTGATTGCCCAGGGCCAGCGGGTCACTGGTGAGGCCGTATTGAACGACCCGGGCGATGGTCTGCCGATCGATCCCCTTGGCCACCGCGACGCGCAGCGCCTTGTCGGCCAGGATCGATCCTGGGGCGCCGTTGAACGTGAAGTGAGACCAGGACGGTGCAGGCGCGCGCCGGATCGAGATCCCCTTGGTGCGCTGCGCGATGGTCAGCTGGTCGACGCTGCCGACCCCGGTGGCGTCGATGGTGTTGTTCTGCAACGCCGGTAATCGCGCGGCATCGTCGAGCACCAGGTAGGTGATGCTGTCCAGGCGAGGCCGTGCCCCCCACCATTTCGGGTTGCGGCTCAACACGATCCGCTGGGTGGTTCGATCCAGCGACGAGACGACGAACGGTCCGGCCGACGGGCCGGGCCCCTCGAGCTGGCCCTTGTTGAAGGCGTCCGGGGTGGCCGTCATGCTCTTGGGCAATAGCATCCCGTTGCCGGCGAACATGCCGCGCCATTCGGCGTACGGCTTGGCGAAGGTCATGATGGCCTGCCGGTCGTCGACACCGCGGGTCACCGAGGCGACGCGGTCCGCGCCGCTGGGGCCGGCGATCTCGAAGGTCTTGTCGGCGCCGCTCAGGGCGTGGATCTGGCTGGCGATGTCCTCCCAGGTGATCGGTGTGCCGTCGGACCACACCGCCTTCGGATTGATCGTGTACGTGACCACCTGCGGCGCCGTGCCGGTGAGCTCGATGCTGGTGAAGTAGTCGGTGTCGACCGTCGTCGAGCCGTCCGGCCCGATGACAAAGGCCCGCGGCAGGGTGGCCTTCATCATCGCCGAGACGTCGGCCGAATTGCCGTCGATGTGCAAGATGTTGAAGTTCGGCGGAAAGTCGGTGAGCGAGAGGCGCAGGTCGCCGCCGTCCCGAAGGGTGGCCGGATCGTGTGGGTTGATGTCGCTGGTCGAGCCGATCTGCGCGTTGTGGCCGGTTTCTGGAACGAGGTTGATCGCCGGCGAGCAGCCCGACAGCGCCAGCGTCATCGCGAAAACCACCGACCCGAACCGGGTGCCGTGGCCCACCCTGGCCGCCCGGCTAGACACGTCTGCCCGGATCCGGTTGCGGCACCGCGTTCAGCAGCCGCCGGGTGTATTCGTGTTGCGGATCGGCGAAGACGTGCCGGCTGTCGCCCTGCTCCACGATGGTGCCGGCATACATCACCACGACGTGGTGTGCGAGGTGTTTGACCACCGAAAGATCGTGGGAGACAAACAGGTAGGAAAGCCCGAACCGCTCTTGGAGGTCGAGCAGCAGGTTGATGATCCCGGCCTGGATGGACACGTCGAGCGCGGAAACCGGTTCGTCGAGCGCCAGGATCTTCGGCTGCAAGGCCAGGGCGCGGGCAACACCGATGCGTTGCTTTTGCCCGCCGGAGAACTCGGCGGGGTAACGGACTGCGTCGGCGCGGCGGAGTCCCACGATGTCGAGCAACTCGGCGACGCGCGTGTTGGTGCGGCCCTTGTCGAACCCGTTGGCCCGCAGGGGTTCCGCGAGGAGTTCGAACACCGGTAACCGCGGGTCCAGCGAGGCGACCGGGTCCTGGAACACGACCTGAATGTCGCGCCGCAGCAATCGTCTGTTCGCGGCGCTCAGCGTGGTGACATCGCTGCCGAGCACTTCGATCGAACCCGATTGGGGCGCGGTGAGTTCCAAGATCTCGTGCAGAGTCGTCGACTTGCCCGAACCGGACTCGCCGACGATGCCCAGAGTGTGGCCCTGCCGCAATTCGAAACTGACGCCGTCGACGGCGCGGACCTCGCCGGCGCTGCGGCGCAACACGCCCTTCGTCAGCCGGAAGATCTTGGTCAGGTCGCGCACCCGAACGACCACCTGCGTGTCAGCGGATTCTGTCTGGTGGGCTGCCGTGCTCACCCCGTAGATGTCGGCGGCGCTTCGCCCGTCGACCTGATCGGTGCGGATGCAGGCCGCCCGGTGATCGCTGCCGACCAAAAGCAATTCCGGCTCCTCGAGGCGGCATTCGTCGATGGCCAACGGGCAGCGCGGAGCGAACGGGCATCCCGGATCCAGCCCCGCCAGCGACGGCGGCGCACCGGGAATCGGCACCAGCCGGGTGCCCTGTGCGGCATCCAGCCGCGGGACCGAGCCCAGCAGACCGACGGTGTAGGGCATTCGGCGATCCCGGTAAAGCGTTGTCACATCGGCAGATTCGACGACCCGCCCGGCATACATCACCAGAGCGCGGTCGGCGAACTCGGCGACCACACCGAGGTCGTGAGTGATGATGAGCACCCCGGCGCCGGTGATGTCGCGCGCCGTCTTGAGCACCTCGAGAACTTGCGCCTGCACCGTGACATCCAGTGCCGTGGTCGGCTCGTCGCAGATCAGCAGGTCGGGGTCGTTGGCGATCGCGATCGCGATGACCACCCGTTGTCGCTCGCCGCCGGACAGTTCGTGTGGAAACGCGCGGGCGCGGCGCTCCGGCTGAGCGATTCCCACCAGCTCAAGCAATTCCACGGCGCGCCGGCGAGCGGCTCTCCTGCCCACCCGCGGCTGGTGGATCTCGATCGCTTCGGCGATCTGGTCGCCGACGGTGTAAACGGGAGTCAGCGCCGACATCGGATCCTGGAACACCATGCCGACCGTCTTGCCGCGCAACCGCGACATCGCGTCGTCGCCCAGGCCAATCAGTTCGGTGTCGTGCAGCCGGACCGACCCGCGCACCCGCGCGTACTGCGGCAACAGGCCGATGGCCGCCATCGCGGAAACAGACTTCCCCGAACCAGATTCGCCGACCATGGCGACGACTTCGCCCGGTTCGATGTGGTAGCTGATGCCTCGCACCGCGGTCACCGGCGCGCCCCCCGTCGGGAACGTGACGGCCAGGTCGGTCACCTCCAGCAGCGGGCTCACCGGTTCCCACCCCCCGACAACGCGCTGCCGGGGTCAAGCGCGTCCCGCAGGCCGTCGCCGGTGAGGTTGGCGCACACCAAGATCAGCACCAGCACTCCCGCGGGAAACAGGAATACCCACGGAAAGGTGGTCGCGGACTGGGTGCCGTTGGCGATCAACGTTCCCAGCGACACGTCCGGTGGCTGGATACCGAAACCGAGGAAGCTCAAGCCGGTTTCGGCCAGGATGGCCGAGGCAACGTTGAGCGCGGCGTCGATGATCAGAATGGACGCCACGTTGGGCACCACGTGGCCGACGATGATGCGGCGGCTGGATACGCCCATATACCTTGCGGCCTGGATGAATTCGCGCTCACGCAAACTCATGGTCATACCGCGCACCATGCGCGAGCTGACCATCCAGCCGAAACCGGCCAGCAGCAGAACCAGCATCAAGACATTGGCCGAGTTCTTGATTCGCGGCGTCACGATGGCGATGAGGATGAAACTGGGCACCACCAACAACAGGTCGACCACCCACATCAGCACGCGGTCGCGCCAGCCACCGAAATAGCCCGAAATCGACCCGACGGTGGCGGCGATGCCGGTGGAGATCACCGCCACGCAGACGCCGATCAGCATCGACTTCTGCATCCCGCGCAGGATTTGCGCCAACAGGTCTTGACCCAGCGCGTTGGTGCCCAGCCAGTGGCGCGCGTTCGGCGGCTGCAGCAGCGCGGTGAAGTCGAGGTCCTCGTAGGAATAGGGCAGCACCGCAGGCAGCGCGTAGCACCCGACGAACAACAGCACCAACAACGCCAACGACGCCACCGCGAACCGGTTGCGGACAAACCGCCGCAGCACCAGGGTGCGGCGGGAGGTGAAGTCCGCGACTTCGTGTCCCGAAAGGCCATGAGCACCATCGACATTCGCCTCGGAGGTCATGACACCCGGACCCGCGGATCGAGAGCTGCGTAGAACACGTCCGACAGCAGACCGGCCAGCAACACCACCGCGCCGGAGAACAAGGTGATCGCCGCGATGATGTTGGTGTCCTGGGTTGCAATGCCCTGCACCAGCCATTCGCCCATGCCGTGCCAGCCGAAGATCTTCTCCACGAACACCGCACCGGTCACCAGACCGGCCACCCCATAGGCGAACAGGGTGGCCAGCGGGATCAGCGCGGTGCGCAGCCCGTGTTTGACCAGCGCCCGCCGCCGGGTGAGCCCTTTGGCGCGCGCGGTGCGAATGAAATCCTGGCCGAGGACGTCCAGCATCGCGTTGCGCTGATACCGGCTGTAGCCGGCCGCGGCGGCCAGCGCCAGGGTCAACGACGGCAGGACCAAGTGCCGTAACCGGTCGAGGAGCTGTGCGCCGCCCCCGCCGGTCACGCCCGGTGAGGTCTCGCCGGTGTAGTCGAAAATATGGATGCCCACGGCCCAGTTGACCCGCAGCGCTGCAAGGATCAGCAGGCTGGCGATCACGAATGTCGGGGTGCTGAGCACCAGCAGGGCCACCATGGTGACCACGCGATCGCTGAGTCGATACTGGCGAATGGCGCCCCATGCCCCGGCCGCGATGCCCAGGACGGTTCCCACCAGCGAACCGATGATCAGCAGGCGCAGGGTTACTCCGACGCGACGCCAGAGCGTCGTTCCGACGGGCTGTCCGGTGACCGTCTTGCCGAAGTCGCCGCGGACGGCGTGCGACGCCCAGTGCGCGTAGCGGATCGGTATCGGTTCATCCAGGCCGAGGGTGTGGGCCTTGGCGTCGATCACGGCTTGCGGCGGCCGCGGGCTGCGCTGCAGCAGGCTGTCCAAGGGCCTGAAGGCCACTGACGTCAGGCAAAACGTCAGAAACGATGCCAGCGCCAGCAGCACGACATAGTTGAGCAACCGGCGAGCCAGAAACCGAGTCATGCCCGTCCGCACACTCCAGCTCGCATTGGGACAGGCTATCGAGCCTGCAGCACAGCGTCGCGCCTTGCAGCGCCCGGCGCGTTCGGGCGCCTTCTGATCCGGTTGATTCTCATGCGTGAATCGCGTGTGATCGATTGTTAGGATCCACCGCGGTACCGAGCCGTGCAGCAAACGAGCACGTTCGGGGCCGCGACACTCCCAAGGAGGCTGGCGTGACCGTTACCGATGACTACCTGGCCAACAACGCCCAGTACGCGAGCACGTTCGAAGGGCCGCTGCCGATGCCGCCCGGCAAACACGTCGCGGTCGTCGCGTGCATGGACGCCCGCCTCGACGTCTACCGCATGCTCGGGCTGAACGAGGGGGACGCCCACGTCATCCGAAATGCCGGCGGAGTCGTCACCGACGACGTCATCCGCTCGCTGGCCATCAGCCAACGCCTGCTGGGGACGCGGGAGATCATCCTGATCCACCACACCGATTGCGGGATGCTCACCTTCACCGACGACGACTTCAAGCGCAGCATTCAGGAGGAGACCGGCTTGAAACCGCCGTGGGCGGCCGAAGCCTTCCCGGACCCTGCCGAGGACGTCCGCCAGTCGCTGCGCCGTCTCGAGGCCAGCCCGTTCGTCACCAAGCACGTCTCCGCTCGCGGATTCGTCTTCGACGTGGCCACGGGCAAGCTCGACGAGATCACGCCTTGAGCCATCGTCGGCCGCGAGCGTAATCACACTGCGAAAGATCGCGAGGATTTTCGCAGCCCACTTACGCTCGCGCTCTGAACTGACCCCGTAGGTCGCGGGTCCCGCGGTTGACAGCGCCGGGCCCAGCTGGTCTTATAGATTGCTAAGATGCCAAATATGGTCAGTTCTGCCAGGTTTTACGAAGGAAGCCATGACCAGTGACCTGAAGGTGGCCCCCGCCGCCGGACAGTACGAGTTGAGTCATCTCCGCTCGCTGGAGGCGGAGGCGATCCACATCATCCGCGAGGTGGCTGCGGAGTTCGAGCGGCCGGTGCTGCTGTTCTCGGGCGGCAAGGATTCCATCGTCATGCTGCACCTGGCGCTGCGGGCGTTCCGCCCCGGGCGGCTGCCCTTCCCGGTGATGCACGTCGACACCGGGCACAACTTCGACGAGGTGATCGCGACCCGCGACGAGTTGGTGGCCGAGCACGGCGTGCGCCTGGTGGTCGCCTCGGTCCAGGAGGACATCGACGCCGGCCGCGTCGTCGAGCCGAAGCAGGGCCGCAACTCGATCCAGACCGTGACGCTGCTGCGCGCCATCCGGGAGAACAAGTTCGACGCCGCGTTCGGGGGAGCGCGCCGCGACGAGGAGAAGGCCCGCGCCAAGGAACGCGTGTTCAGCTTCCGCGACGAGTTCGGCCAATGGGATCCGAAGGCCCAGCGGCCCGAGCTGTGGAACCTCTACAACGGCCGCCATCACAAGGGCGAGCACATCCGGGTGTTTCCGTTGTCCAACTGGACCGAATTCGACATCTGGTCCTACATCGGCGCCGAGAACATCGCACTGCCGTCGATCTATTACGCCCACCAGCGCAAGGTGTTTCGCCGCGACGGCATGCTGCTGGCGGTCGACCGCAACATGCAGCCGAGTCCCGACGAGCCGGTGTTCGAGACGACGGTGCGTTTCCGCACCGTCGGGGACGTCACGTGCACCGGGTGCGTGGAATCGGAGGCCGCCACCGTGGATGAGGTCATCGCCGAGACCGCGGTGTCCCGGCTGACCGAGCGCGGGGCCACCCGGGCCGACGACCGGATCTCGGAGGCCGGCATGGAAGATCGCAAACGGCAGGGGTACTTCTGATGGCCGGGCCGACAACGCTATTGCGCCTGGCAACCGCGGGATCCGTCGACGACGGCAAGTCCACCCTGATCGGTCGGTTGCTCTATGACTCCAAGGCCGTGATGGAAGATCAGTGGGCCGCGGTGGAACAGACGTCCAAGGACCGTGGACACGACTACACCGATTTGGCGCTGGTGACCGACGGCTTGCGGGCCGAGCGCGAACAGGGCATCACGATCGACGTCGCCTACCGCTACTTCGCCACTCCCAAGCGGAAATTCATCATCGCCGACACGCCCGGCCACATCCAGTACACCCGCAACATGGTGACCGGAGCGTCGACCGCTCAACTGGTGATCGTGCTCGTCGATGCCCGGCACGGGCTGTTGGAGCAGTCGCGCCGGCACGCCTTCCTGGCGTCGCTGCTGGGCATCCAGCACATCGTGCTCGCCGTCAACAAGATGGACCTGATCGGTTGGGACAGAGAGAAATTCGAGGCGATCCGCGACGAGTTCCACGCGTTCGCCGCTCGTCTGGATGTGCACGACGTCGCCACCATCCCGCTGTCGGCGTTGCACGGCGACAACGTGGTGACCAAGTCGGACCAGACGCCCTGGTACGAGGGCCCGGCGTTGTTGTCGCACCTCGAGGAGGTGTACATCGCGGGTGACCGCAACATGGTCGACGTGCGGTTCCCGGTCCAGTACGTCATCCGCCCGCACACCCTCGAACACCAGGACCATCGCAGCTACGCCGGTACCGTCGCCAGCGGGGTCATGCGTCCCGGCGATGAAGTCGTGGTGCTGCCGGTCGGAAAGCGCACCCGCATCACCGCGATCGAGGGGCCGAATGGTCCGGTGGAAGAGGCCTTCCCGCCGATGGCCGTATCGCTGACCCTGGCCGACGAGATCGACATCTCCCGGGGCGATTTGATCGCCCGCACCCACAATCAGCCCAGGATCTCGCAGGACTTCGACGCGACCGTGTGCTGGATGGCCGACAACGCGGCCCTCGAACCCGGCCGCGACTATGTCATCAAGCACACCACCCGCACCACGCATGCGAAGGTGACCACGCTCGACTACCGGCTGGACGTCAACACGCTGCACCGCGACAAGACCGCGACGGCGTTGAATCTGAATGAACTGGGCCGCATTTCGCTGCGCACCCAGGTGCCGCTGCTGCTCGACGAGTACACCCGTAACCCCAGCACCGGCTCATTCATCCTCATCGACCCGCACACCAACGGAACGGTGGCGGCCGGCATGGTGTTGCGCGACGGGACCGCGCAGGCGGCGAGTCCGAACACCGTGCGGCACAAGTCATCCGCCATCGCCGAGGCCCGGCCCCGCGGTAGGACGGTGTGGTTCACCGGGTTGTCCGGCTCGGGCAAGTCGTCGGTGGCCATGCTGATCGAACAGAGGCTGCTCGAAAGGGGAGCCCTGGCTTACGTTCTCGACGGTGACAATCTGCGACACGGCCTGAACGCGGACTTGGGCTTCAGCATGGCCGACCGAGCCGAAAACCTGCGCCGGCTGGCGCATGTGGCGGCACTGCTCGCCGACTGCGGCAACGTCGTGCTGGTACCGGCGATCAGTCCGCTGGCCGAGCAGCGCGAACTGGCGCGTCAGGTGCACGCCGAAGCCGGCTTTGACTTCATCGAGGTGTTCTGTGACACCCCGATCGAGGAATGCGAAAAGCGTGATCCGAAGGGTTTGTACGCCAAGGCGCGCGCGGGGGAGATCACCCAGTTCACCGGCATCGACAGCCCTTATCAGGCACCGGCGAGCCCAGATCTGCGGCTCACCCCGGACCGCACAATCGAGGAGCAGGCGCAGCGGGTCATCGACCTGCTCGAATCACGCGGGTAGGCCGCCGATCAGCCAGGGTGCACCGAAATTGTGCCGCCGGGTGGCACAATCCTGTGAGTGCGCATGTCGGCGAAGGCGGAGTATGCCGTGCGGGCGATGATTCAGCTCGCCACGGTGCCCGACGGGACGCTGGTGAAGACCGACGACCTGGCCCAGGCGCAGGGCATTCCGCCGCAGTTTCTCGTCGACATTCTCACCAACTTGCGCACCGACCGGCTGGTGCGGAGCCATCGCGGTCGCGAAGGTGGCTACGAATTGGCCCGTCCCGGTAAAGACATCAGCATTGCCGATGTGCTCCGCTGCATCGACGGGCCGCTGGCCAGCGTCCGGGACATCGGACTCGGCGACTTGCCGTACTCGGGGCCGACGGCGGCGCTCACCGACGTCTGGCGTGCGCTGCGGGCCAGCATGCGGTCGGTGCTGGAGGAAACGACGCTGGCCGACGTCGCCACCGGTGGGCTGCCCAAGCACGTCGCCCAACTCGCCGATGACTATCGCAAGCAGGAAAGCCAGCGGCACGGCACCGCGCGCACCGGCGACTAAGCGAAAGCGCCTGCTCGCTCAGCCCGCCGAGCCGTACGGGCTGGTGAGAATCTCCATGGCGTGGCCGGACGGGTCGGGGAAATAGACCCCGCGCCCACCGTGGTTGTGGTTGATCTCGCCGGGGCGTTTGGCGCCCGGATCGGCCCAGTGCTGCAGGCCGCGCGAGGAGATCTTGTCGTAGATGGTGTCGAACTCCTCCTCGGACACCAGGAACGCGTAGTGCTGACGCGGGATGTCCGCGCCTTCGGGGGCATCCGCGTAGTCGAGACTTGCGCCGTGCTCGAGCTCGACAACCATGAAGTGGCCGAAAGGCTTTGGGCCGGGCAACCCGAACAGCTCGGCCAGGAACTCCGCGGATTCCCGCTTGTCGCGTGAGGCGACGATGGTGTGGTTGAAACTGATGGTCATAGTTCTTTCCAGTCAACCACTGAGCGCCCGGCGCGACAACGCCGCGTTATTTCGGTGCGGTCAGCTCCAGGGCGATGTTGTCGGGGTCGCGGAACTCCAGAATGTAGGACGGCCCGATGTCCTTGATCGGCTGGTGAACCACGCCGAGCTCATCGAGATGTGCTGCCGCCGAATCTAATTCGTCTTTGCTTCCGAGCCGGAAGGCAATGTGGTCGAGTCCGACGCGATCCTCGTCGAAGCGATCCGCGGCGACGGGCCGCAGCCCCAGCAGTGTGCCGCCCAGGTCGTAGATGACGCCGCCGAACAGGAAGCCCAACTGGTTGCGGGTGGCTTCGTCGGCGTTCTCGGGAACCTCCAACAGCACCGGCCAGCCGAACACGCTTTCGTAGAACTGCCGCGACCGCTCGATATCGGTCACGGTCAGCCGGACATGTGCGATGGAACTACTCGTGAACGCCACCTGCTCCATCGTTCCACTGAAGGGCCGCATGTTAAACATGCCAGAATCGCGGTCGTGCGAATTGCGATGACCATGCCGGTGATGGAGCCGGATCTGGATGCGACGGTGCTCGAGACCTGGGCGCGCGCCACTGACGAGGGCCCGTTCTCGTCGTTGTGCTGGGGCGAGCGGATCGCCTTCGACAACCCGGACAACCTGACGTTGCTGGGCGCGCTGGCGGCCTGGACCACGCGGGTCCGGCTGCTGACGACGGTCATCGTGCCCCAGCTGCACGATCCCGTCATGCTCGCCAAGGGGCTGGCGACCGGCGATGTGCTCAGCCGCGGCCGACTGACCGTGGGCATCGGCGTGGGCGGCCGGCAGGAGGACTACCGCGCCGTGGGTGCCGACCCGGCCACGCAGACGATGCGCGGCATGGCAGAACGCGTCGCGGTGATGAAGCGGGTCTGGGCGGGGGAGAAGACCACCGACTCGGTGCTGCCCGTCGGGCCCGCGCCGGTCCAGCCCGGTGGTCCGCCGCTGTTCGTCGGCAGCATCGGGCCGAAAACCATCCGTAGCGCGGCCGCGTGGGCCGACGGGCTGGCCGGCACCACCCTGGACCTCGACATCGCCAAGCAGAACGAGCTGTTCGACGTCACCCGAGAAGCCTGGGCGCAGGCCGGCAAGCCCAAACCCCACCTGATCACGTCGTTTTGGTTCGCGTTCGGGTCGCCCGAGGGGTCTCGCGAGCAGATTCACCGTCATCTGCGGCGCTACATGAACTGGATACCGGCCGAATACGTCGACGCGATGGCGCCGATGACGGGCTGGGCCGGCAGTGAGGACGAGCTGCTGGACGTGTTGCGCAGGTTCTCCGAGATCGGCACCGACGAAATTCAGCTGATCCCGACGAGCTCGGACGTCGATCAGCTGCATCGAGCCGCGGACGTGGCGGCCCGGCTGTAGTCTCCGCCGCGCGGCATCGCTACAGGTAGGGCGTGGTGAATTGCCGCATCGGCGCTGTAGCGGTTTCATTGGCGAATGACGCAGCAGGAGTTGCCCGCCCCGCTGGCCGAACTGACCGGGCTGATGATCGAGTGCGCGAACAACGGTGATTACGCCGGGGCCGCGCGGCAGGCGAACGAGCTGGTCACCCTCTGCCGCGCAACGTTGGGCGAGCGTCATCCCTCGGCCCTGGAGCTCAAGGTGTCGCTGGCCACGCTGCAGCTGCGAGCGGGCGATGACGCCGTCGCGTACGAAGAGTTCGCGCGGCTGATACCGGACCTCGTTGAGGTGCTCGGTCGCGATCACCTCAGCACCCTGACCGCCCGCCACCTGTTGGCGGGGCGGCAGCAACCTTCGCTGTCGTCGCTCGCCGAGTGGTCGCAGCTTTTCGCCGACGAACAGCGCATCCTGGGTGCCGACCACGAGAGCACGCTGGTGGCCCGCGAGAATGTCGCCGAAAAGCGCTGGGAGATAGGTGATGTCGTCGGTGCGATGGCCGAGGGCGAACACGTGCTCGCCGCGCGGCGCCGGGTGCTTGGCGACAATCATGCCGACACACTCGGTATGCGATTGATGCTGGCGATCTGGCGGGGCCGGGCGGGTAATGTCCCCGAGGCCGTCGCCGAGCTCGAATCGTTGATCGGCGAACTGCGCGAGCGTCTGGGAGACCACCACGCCCACCTGCTGATGGCGCGGCATATGTTCACGCTCTGGGCCCCGGAGCGGGCCGGGGTCACGGACGAGGTCGCCGCGTGGGAAGCGCTGGCCGAGGAGGAGGCGCGGGTACTCGGCGAAAAGCATCCGGTGACCCTGGCCGCGCGGCAGGCGCTGGCCGGATGGTGCGCCCGGCGCGGCGAGCCGGCGAGCGACTCCGGCGCGCACGAGTCGCTGGCCTGGTGGCTGAATTGGATCAACGTGTTGATCGACATGATGGCGGATACCTACTTGAAGGGCGCCGTGCCGCTGGACTATTCGGAGGCCTCGCTGCGGGCCCTGGAAGGGGTGGTGTGTCAGCGCTACCGCTATCCGATCCAATTGCTCAACGATGATCACTTCGCCGCGGGTGCGGCGGCGTATCTGGGCGAGACCTTGATGCGGGTGGGCGGCGGTGCCTGGGAGTGGACCACCGAGGCGACCGAGACGTCCTTCGACTGCCTGATCCGTGACTCCAATCTGCTGCTGAGCGCGGCCAGGCACCGCTGGCGGGCTATGGACGAGGACGAGGTCGATGCGGCGGGCCTGCCGATCGTGGCCCCGGATCCGGCCACGCAGCTTGCGAAGCTGTCCCCGCTGCACCTGCTGTTGGATGCCGTCGAGAGTGGTGGCGGCGGGGTCATGGCGGGCGTCTACCAAAGGTGGCGCCGCGCAGTCGATGAATCCGCTGCCGCCGACGCTGGCTGGTCGCCCGCCAAGGAGCGCACCCTGGCGGACGGTTTCTCCCGACCGCCGCCCGCACCGGTGCTCGATGCATGGCTCATCCGCCAGCGGCATCACTTCCCTGAATGGGCCGCGCGCTACCGCGGCCACTGGGACTACACCCCGGAAACGATCGACCGGCTGACCGAGCTCGTCGGCCGAGTCACCCCGACGGTCGAGGCCCTCAGGGATCCGGCGAACCGCGAATTCATCGAAGGCGCAATGTATTACCTCGGCGAAATGCTGCGCCGCAGGTATCCCTCGCGGTGGGTTTACCGCGAGTTTCACGACGACGACGACCCGGATCTGGCCAATTTCAGACTCCAACTCAACGGGGACGCCGGGTTCACCAGCCCCTTCTACCTGCTACACCTCATGCTGCTCGAGGGCAGTGACCCCGGCCGTGCCCGCGCCTTTTTCGACGATTGGGTGAGCTGAGTATTGGCGATTGCCGCGGTCTTCAGGTTGCCGCTTTATCCGCCGCGCGCTCGTTGTTCACCGAAGGCTCTTGCGGCGGCTGCCCCTTGCGCAGCGTCTCCAGCAGCTCGCGGTACGGCCCCACCAGGTAGACGGTGTCGCCGCCGCGAAGCCAGGCGTCGCGGCGCGGGTGTAGTTCGACAGGCGCATCCCGGCGGGTGATCGCGATGACGCGGGTCTGGGTGGACATTTCGAACATCCGCAGCCCGTCGAGTTCGCTACCGGCCGCCACGTGCATGGCACCGACCATGAACGAACGCTGGCCGACGGAGAACGTCCCGAGTACCTGCAGGCCCATCGCGGCGCCGATGAACCAGGGCGCGGCCAGGTCGACGGTGGAGCGGACGTTCTCGAAACCGAACCGCTTGGCCACCGCATCGCCCAGGGCACGGTCATAGATGCGCAGCACGATGGGCACGTCGGGCCGGTTTACCTCGGGCATCACCCGGGGGCCGAGCATCTCGCGCAGCACGATTCCGGTCTCGATGTTGACCATGTCGTCCTGAGTCAGCACCGCGACGGCCCGGGCGCGGTCGACCCGCGCCGACTCCAGCGTCTGGCGCAGCGTTGCGTCCCCGAAGATCACCGGCACGTCGAGTTCGTCTGCGGTCGAAAGGAATCGGTTGTTCTCGTCGCGCTCGATCACCGCGACGTCGTATCCGGCAGCGGTCAGGTCACCGACGACGCGGCTGCCGAACGAGCCCAGCCCGACGACGATGATGTGGTTGCGTAGGTGGCGTGCCCGCCGGACCCCGGCCGATTGGACGAACCGGCGCGAGAGCAGCAAGTCCGCCAGAAATGCGACGAGCAGGGCGGTGGTTGTCACTCCGGTGAACATCAGGGCTACCGCGAATATCCGCAGCCACGCGGACTGGTGGAGGAAGGTGAATTCGCCGTAGCCCACGGTGGTGATGGTCTCCGCGGTGAAGTACATGGCGTCCAGCCAGGACAGTCGCGGCTTCGTGTAGGAGTAGTGCACCACGGCCGTCGAAGCGAGCAGCAGGCTGAGCGCGAGCAGCATCGCCGGGAAGAGCATGGGATTGACGTCGTCGCGCATCGCCCGGGCGGCATCCGAGAAGCGCCGCATCCACGATTGCCGAGAGCGTGTCGCGCTCGGACGCGGCGTCCTGATGCCGCGTGCGGCCAGTTCGTCGGCGCTGCCGATCATGGCGGTCCAGTCGCCGGCGCGCACCCGATGATCTCGTCCGGGGCAGGGCACCACCTCGTCGGGCGTCGCGGCGTTCTCGCCGTGAATCACGGCCACCGGTGCCAGGTCGCCGTAGATCTCGCGAAGGGTCGCGTCGCGGGGCGCCTCAGCCCCCGAGACCAGGAACTTGATGCCGGCGGCCTCGACCGGGTGCGTGTGGCTCGCCAGACAGGCCTCGACGACCGACGGCGCCGCGAGGTCGGCGACGTCCAGGATGGCGCCGGGACCGTTGTCGGCGGCCACGGCTGCCCGCAGCACGTCGTTGCCCAAGCGGGCGACGACGCGCACATGGGGATTGGTTTTTCTTGCCAGCAAGGCGATTTCGAGGTTTTTCGCATCGTCGTCCCCGGCGCACACGATCGCGCTTGCGCGGGCGAGATTGGCTCCGGCGAGCTCCTCGCTGTGCAGCTTGATGATCGCGGCGCCCGCGCGGTTCAATTCCTCGGCGATCGTGGTCGCGAGCGCGTCGTCACCGCTGACGATGATGTGGCGGCGCGTGGTCATGGACGTCCCGCCGGGACGGCACGATTTCGTGCGCTGCGGCGTGGTGAGTCGTCCCGCATAAACCCCACCTCTGATGACATCGGCGCTCACTTATTGCTACGACTATCGGGCACGGTGCCGTTTGATGCCAGCGCGACATGTACTCGAAGCGGAAGACGATAATTGGCCGCGTCGTCGCTTGCCGGAACTGGATGGGAGAACGCGGTGGAGGGTGGGCCACTCGATTGGTGGTTGGACCGGGTCAATTTGTTGATCGACATGACGGGCGACGTCGATCTGGGCGGGGCAGTCGCGCTGGATTACTCCGAGGCGTCGTTGTCGGCGCTGGAGGTCGCGGCCCGAAACCGGCTGGCTGATCCGGCCGAAGCGCTCGATGACGAGCATCAGTCCTTTACCGCGGGGGTGGTGGCGTATCTGGGTGAGGCCTTGATGCGGGTCGGCGGCGGGCGGTGGGACTGGGTCGCCGAGGCGCCCGCCGACGCCGCGATCGATGATGCCGTGTTGTTGCGGCGGTTGTCTGAGCATCGTTGGCGCATCGACAGCGCGGGCGAGCCCGACGCTACGGGCTTTCCGATCATTCGCCCCGATTCCGATTCCGGGCTGGAGGCGTTGTCGCCGACGCATCTGCTTCTGGAGGCGCTCGCCGGCGACACCGCCGTGTTTGCCACGGTCTACCAGCGCTGGCAGGAGACGGTGAAATCTTATGCCGCAACGCATCCCGATTGGTCTCCGGTCAAAGAGCGCACCCTTGCCGACGGCCTGTTCAACGCTCCGGCGCCCTCGATGGTGCTGGACGACTGGCTCGCTCGCCAGGAGCAGCGGTTTCCCGACTGGGCGGCCCAGAACGGCGGAAACTGGGACTACACACCAGACAGCATTAATCGGTTGACCGACCTGGTATCGCGGAAAACGCCCACTGTGGTTGCCCTTCGGGATCCGGCTAATGCCGAGTTCGTCGAGGGTGCCAGCTACTACCTGGGCGAGATACTGCGGCGTGGCTGCCCGTCGCGTTGGGTGTACCGCGAGTTTCGCGACGAGGGCGACCCGATTACCGCCAACTTTCAGCTTCAGCTGAACGACGACGCCGGCTTTACCGGGCCGTTCCATCTGCTCTCCTTCATGCTCGAGCGTGGCGACCTCGGTCGTCCTCGTGCCTACTACGACGAATGGGTCGGCTGAATTCTCAAGCCCGCTAACCTCACTTAGGATCGCGACATCGTGTGCTTGGCCTTCGAGCGCGCGAGATCCGACGGGGAGGGCCGCATATGGCTCGGGTTTGGCTGATATGGCGTCGCGTCATTGCGACCGCTCTGGTTTTGGCATTGACAGTGCTGCTGGCGCCCACGCGCCAGGCCGTCGCCGATCCCGCACCGAAACTGCCCGGGTACGCCGCTGACCAGGATCCGCCGCCGGGCAAGACCCCGCTCAGCTACAAATTTCCGTCGGCTAATGGGCTCTCGGGGCTACCCGCACCGAGCCGCGCCGCCTTGATCGATATCAATACCAGGGGTAAGTACACCGCCGGCACCGAGCAGCACCTCTACAAGAGTTGGCTGGTCTACCAGAACCAGCGGGCGCCCGCGGTCGCGAATCCGTTGAGCTGGGCAGACTATCGCGACGCTTACGTGCGCGCCTTCAACAATCGAAACACCGGCACCAGCTTCGAAACTGCGCTCGATCAAGAGCTGAAGTTGACGGAAAACGGTTATATCCGCAACCGAAAGATCAAGAACACGTCGATCAACCGGCGCCCGGATTTCCATAACGGTCAGGAGATCGTCGAGATCAAGACCGGGGCGGTCGACAAGGCGCAGCTCGAAGACTTTCTGCGCATCGCGCAACAGACCGGTCGGCGGGTGGTGTACATCTTCCCGGACAAGCCGCCGGCGGCGACGCTTCAGGCCATGCTTTCCGCCGCCCAAGGCTTGGGCGCATCCGACCGGCTGTTCGTCCGGTACTACCCGACGGTGGGCGTGCCCGAGCCGTCCGGGAAAGCCGTCCTCGCCAGCGGCGGACAGAACCCGGTCAACGGCGGTGCCGATCAAACTACCGGCGCGTCTCCTGACTCGCCCGCCCAGGCAATCGAACAAGCCTTCGTCTCAGGCCAGGTCAACGCCGACATGGACATCGAACAGGCGGCCCAGGATCCCGAGTCCGTGCCCGAGTCGGTGCCGGTCTCGGCACCGGCCCCCGCTCCGGGGCAGCAGGCCCCTGGTTCGGCTCCGGCGCCCGCCCCGGCGCAGCCCGCGCCCGGCGCGGTTCCGGCGCCCGCCCAGCCCGCGCCCGGCTCGGTTCCGGCGCCCGGTTCGGTTCCGGCGCCCGTCCAGCCCGCGCCCGTCCAGCCCGCGCCCGCCCAGCCGGTGCCCGCCCAGCCGGCCCCCCGGCCGGTTTCTGGCCCCATGCCGATCAATCCGGGAGCCGTTGTCGGTCCGATCGTCGATGCGGGAGTCCTCGCGGGGGTGACTGCCGCCAACACCGTCGCCGGCATCATCGGCGCCGCGACCGGCGGCGCGGCCGCCGTCTTGGCCAATGTCACCGGCGGCCTGGTCAGCGGCATCGCCGGCGCGGTAACCGGGGGAATCGTGGGTGGCGTCGCGAGCGGGATCGGCGGCGGCGTGGCGAGCGGGGTCAGTGCCGTTTCCAGCGGGATCGGCGGCGTGCTGGGCGGCGTCGATTTCTCCACGCTGCAGCTCCGCTACATCTCCGACACCGATCTCAACGGCAACGGCGTGCAGTATTCCTTCGCCGCCAATACGCAAACCGGCGCTACGCCGTCCTTCGGCGGTAATGCCAACGCGTACATGGCTTCCGACTCGTTTTTCGTCTGGCTCGCGCTACCGACATCGGCGTTCACGGTGAACCTCAACCCGAACGAACCGGACCGCATCATCGATGCACAGTTCGGCCGCACCGACGCCGGGCGGATCCTGCTGGAAGCCGACTACACCATGAAGCAGGCCACGGCGAAGCTCGTGGACCCGGCCACCCCGGATGGCCGCCGCTTCTTGGATGCCCTGCAGGGAGCGAAATGCTTTTCCCCGCAACGCAAGTGGATCATTCCGTTGCCGGCCAGCGTGTCGGCCCAAGGCGACTCGATGTACATCCTGGACGCTCCGCTGGATGTGAAGCTCGAGATCGAGGGACCCGACCTGAAGCCGGGCATCGGCTGCCCGGCCCAGGATGCGGGCATCACCCGCCAGAACGACGACCTGTACCGGACCATGATCCTGCCGAAGATCGTCGACGAGGTGAACCACGCGCCCGAGTACGCCGACCTGCGCCGTGTCTATGCCAGCCGGATCGCCGCCGAGTGGTACCGGCAACGCAGCAAGACGAAAGCCACCGCCTACTCGAAAATCGTTGACTCGGGGAACATCGACGCCTGGACCTCCAAGGAGCCCTTCAGCCCGCAGGAACTCTTCGGCCGCTACCGCAAGTCCTTCTACGAGGGGGACGCGACCTACACCTGGCAGACCGGCGACCGCACCACCTGGAAATTGACCATCGGCGGCGTCGATTTCACCAACATCCCCATGGTCAACATGACGCCGAAGGACTTCGCCAAGGACCATCCCAACCTGCCCGCGACCGCAAGCGGCTCGCTGTTCGGGCCGCGGCTGCAGAGTTCGGCACAGCAGAGTTCCGCCCAGCGAGTGTGGCTGGGCGGCCTGACCAGTGCGCGACCCATGAGCCAGGTGTGGACCGGCGATCCGGGTGTGCTTATCCCCATGCCGAAGTCGGTGTTCGGCACGTCGCTGAGCCCGATCATGTACGCCGCGATCGTGTTGCCGTTGGCCGCGTGGATCGGTGTCGGGGGTGCGCTGTGGTGGCGCCGCAGGCGGACGGTCGGCGCGGCTGAGGGCGACGGCGGTGGACCCCACGGCGGCGCCGGTGAAACCGGTTCGGGGCTAAAGGGATCGACGAATGGATCCTGGGAAGGGTCGGACATCCTCAGTGCCCCCCTCAGCCGCGCCGCCACCCGCCGCGCCGCCACCCGACGCGCCGCGACCACCCGCCGCGCCGCGACCACCCGCCGCGCCGCGACCACCCGCGGCCCAAAAGGTCGCCGATTTGTCCCCGGCCACCGTGTTTTTCGGCAGCTATGTGTTCGCCGGCATCGCCGCGCTGTTATTGGCGACGGCGATCGCCGTGCTGATTGCGATCTCGGATTTCCGTTCGCGTGGTAGTACCTCCGGCCCGATTATGGTTGCCGCAGCCGCCGGACTGATCGTCGTCGCAGCGTTAGTGGTGTCACTGGGCGTGCTCGACGATCGCGGACGCGGCTGGGCCCGGTTGGTGACCTGGGGCATCTGCGGCATCGGACTGTGTGCGGGAATAGCCGTCTTCGTCCTCGACCCGGGGGAGTCCGTCGCGTGGTTCGGCCAATTGCTACACGTGGGTGCCGTCGTGGCGATGATCATCTCGGTCGCATCCGCCATCTTGCTCGCGCTCCCGAAGTCCAACGCGTACTTCCAGTCGGGCCGCCGACCCCAACCCGTTGCCGCGCCAGCCTTTCCGCAACCATCTGCCTTCTCCGCGTCACCGGCCCCGTATCGACCCCCGGCGTCGCCCCAACCGCCGGCAAGTTCCGCGCCACCCCCAGGGTGCCCCGCGAATGACTCCGACTACGACCCGTTCTCATGACGGCTAGCTGGCCGGGCCCCAGCTGGCCCAACCCCTTCGACCCTGGCGCTCCGCCGCCCCCGCCGCCGGACCAGCCGCCGCCCCGTCCGCCCTCCGACGAAATGAACACGCTGGCGACGCTGTCGGTGGTGTTCGCGTTTCTGCTGGCCCCGGTGGGCGTGGTGTTGGGGCACTTCGCTCTTGCCGATATCCGTCGCCGCGGCGACCGCGGCCGCAACCGTGCGCTGGTTGGCCTGACGCTGTCCTACACCTTCACCGTGATCGCCGTCGTGGCGCTGGTGCTGTGGGCGACCCTGGGCAACAACTACTCCGGCCCGTCAACGGCGCACTCCGGGGAAACCACCGCCGCCGGCGGGGCGAAGCCCAGCGCCGCTGCGTCCGCGCCGCCCGAGCCCTCGGTGACGGCCGAAGGCCTACAGTCGCTGGTGCTCACCGGGGAAGATGTAGGAGGGCTGATCAAGGCGCCCGGCATGTACGTCAACAAGACGTGGACTCAAACGCACGAACTGCAGCCCGGCGACAGCTTCGACCCCCCGGAGTGCACCGAAGCGGTGTTCAACGGCCTGACGGCGTCCTATCGCGACAGCGGTTACCGCGCCATCTATGGCGTGGACCTGGGCCAGCACACCAATGGCTTCCCGCACGGGGTTTCCGAGTTCGTCGCGTCATTCGACAATGCCGCGGCCGCAAAGACTTTCGTCACCAGCGCCGTCAACCAGATCAACGGCTGCGCCGGGAAACAATTGACCTATTCCCACGGCGGTGTGTCCGGTATCTACACCGTCGGAACGCCGGTGCAAACCGGTCCGGTGACCTCGGTGCGCAGCACGCTGGGGACCGTGCACGACAACGGGCGGACCACCGATGTCGGGAGCCAGCACACCAGCGCGCTGCGGGCCCTGGCGGCCAAGGCCAACGTCGTGGTCGACGTCGATGTGATCGGGCGCGATCTGGGTGACGACGCCACCGCGATCGTCCGGGGCATGCTCGGCCGAATTCCGAGTTGACCTGCCTACCAACAGAGTTGACGGGCCTACAACACCTGAACGTCTGCGGGTGACCAGAACGCGCGCATCGACGTGATCTTGGCGTCCCCGTCGAACGACATCGTCGAGATGGGCGAGATTCGGGTGCGGCTATCACCCGCGTCGAGCGTCAGATGCCACAAGAAGGCGGCTTCGCTCCCGGAGATCCGCAATTCGGCGAGTTCGGTGTCCTTCTTCGCGTCCTGGAATCCCGCATAGAAGCCGCGGATGGCGTCGTGGCCGCGGCGAATGTCTGACCCGATCGGATCCTCGATCGTGGCGTCGGCGGCGTAGAGGGTCACGATCTCGTCGGCGGTGCCCGTGGCCACCAGCGCAAGGTAGCGATTGACGGTCTCGGTGATGGCTTCTGCGGACGGCATAGCTTCGGACGCTACTCCTCGCCGTCATCGCCGCATGAGTCGCGGTATTCGCGGCAATACTGGCGGCGTGACTTTCATCGAACGCCTCGCCAGCCGTGAGATCTACCGCAACAAGTGGATGGTGCTGCGAGAGGACGACATCCGCCGGCCCGACGGCAGCGAGGGCATCTACAGCGTTGTGGACAAGCCGGCCTACGCGCTCGTGATGCCTTACGACGGGCGGCGCTTTCGGTTGGTCGAGCAGTTTCGCTATCCCCTCGGCGAACGGCGTTGGGAGTTCCCCCAGGGCACCGCTCCCGACTTGGCCGATGCCGAACCGGTCGAGTTGGCCGAGCGTGAGTTACGTGAGGAAACCGGTTTGCGCGCAACGTCGTTCGAGGCACTCGGCCAGCTCGACGTCGCTCCGGGAATGTCCAGTCAACGTGGCTGGGTGTTCTTGGCCACGGGTATCGCCGAGGGGCAGGCCGACCGCGAGCATGAGGAGCAGGACATGCGCAGTGAGTGGTTCGCGCGCGAAGAGCTCGAGCAGATGATTCGCGGGGGAGTCATCGCCGATGCGCAATCTGTGGCCGCCTATGGGCTGTTCCTGTTGCGCCGTCGATGATCCCTGGGCAGATCCCGATTGTGTCCGCGCCGAGATCGCGCCGCGTCATAAGACGCCCACCATTGACGCAATGCGGCCGTTTCGGGTAGTTGCGGTGCTCGCTGCCGTCATCACCTCCGTCATCGGCACACCCGCCATCTGTGCGAACGCGATGTCACCGTCGTGGAACGGCAAATATTCGTTGGTCAGGTACGCGGCCAATAAATCCGGTACCAGCGTCGCCGCCTCCCAAGCCGAACCGACTTTCAGTGCGGATTACGTCTTCACCACCGCATGCTCATCGGGCACGTGCGTGGCTACCGCCACCAACGGCCCCGCGCCCAAAAACCCGACGCTGCCCCGGCCTTCGCACTACACGTGGGACGGCGCCAGGTGGGTCGAGCGCTTTGACTTCCAATGGGATTGCTACATGGGCGAAGGCGTGCCGAAGGTGTGGGCACCCGCCAGGTCGTGGGCCTTCTACACGCCGCAGCCGGACCGATCGTTGCGTGGCACCTGGCACACCGACATCAGCAGCGGCCCATGCCGTGGAACCGTCGAAATGCCGGTGGCGGCGTTCGCCGCCGGGCCGGCATGACGGAGAGACCTCGGGGTTGGTTAGGGGCAGTAGTTCGATTCCGCCGCGCTGACGATCGCTGCGGCGTCCGCGTAGTTGAAGGAACTGTTCAAGCCGGAATGAACATCGGTGGCCAGCTCGTCGGGAGTCTTGCCCGCGGCGCGGTCTGAGCAGATGGCGTGGCCGAGCGAAATCAGCGTGCCTTCTCCGCCCGGCTGCCACGCCACGCCGATCTTCTTCAGCTGGGCCAGGTACCCGTCATCGTCGGCGACCGCAACCCCGCTACCTACCGATAACACGGCAGCAACGACGGCCGGAATGCATAACACGCGCAGCCCGCAAACAGCCTTCACGCTCGGCTCCTTCTATCTGTAGTGGTGACAATGGCCTCATTATGCTGCCTTTGGCGCCGGATCGCGCGGCGAACAGCAAAAGCTGGCAAACCATCCGTCAGCAACTGTGTCCCCCGGTCAGCAATCTCGGGTCATCGCTGTGGCTACTGCTTGGGCTTCGGGTTGTCGGGCCCGGGCGCCCGCGTCTACCCGCAGGATCAGGCGCGCTGTCCGCGCTACGGACGATGCCTGATTCCGTTGCCGCGCAATGACTTCGCGGATCAGCCCGATGGCGTCGGGGACATCGAGGCGATGTAATAGGTTTCGTGTCCGGTCGGGTAGCCGCCGCCGCCCGTGGCGATATGAACATGGTCGTAGTGGTCGGCGGTTTCTGAGCCCAGATCCGCCATCCAGTTGCCGCCGCCGACTCCCGGATAGATCTTCTGCCGCCAGATCACGTGGTTGATGCCCCATCGCTTCGTGTTCGCCAGGGCGTATCCGGCGATCTGGTTGCCGAGCTCGATGCCCTCGGGGGAATGGTAATTCGGGATCATCACGTCGATCGCCAACCCGTTGGGGTGCCACGGCAACGGGTCCTGCCGGTACCCGTAGATGGTTTTGATCTGGGGGAAGAGCACGCCGATGGCGCGGGCCGCCCAGATGGTCTTGACCTGTAATCGATCCTCGGACCCGACGCCGCGAGGCAATGCGAGCTGGAATTGCTGGCCGGCAGAAGCGGCGGGCGGTGCCAGCGCCGTCAGCGCCTCCACCTCGGCCGGGGTGGCGGTGCGTGGCGCGCTGGCGGGCGGTCGAGCCGCCACGGCGCTGCTGGTGGTGGTGGGGCTCGCCGCGGGTGCCTCGACGCAGCACCGTGTCTTGGTGCCCTGCGCGTGGATCATGGCGGCGGAGACGATCAGCGAGGCGGCGATCGCAAGCCATCGCCCCCGGCCCTTAGCGAACACCTTCGCGCTCACGACCAGCAGCTTAATGTCGTCTGGGACGCGTGGGGCCATCTTTCGCAACACAGGTGCGCTCGGAATGAGCTGAGTTCTTCGGGGCGCGCATTAATCTCTCCGATCGATTCGATTCGGTTCGGGGGCCGGGGAGGCCGAGGCCAGCTGCCGCCTCGTCGTCAAGATTCGAGGCGTCGCGCCAGGCAGAACTGGGTAAACCAACGCAGTAGCGCTCGCGGGCCACGCGCTTCAGGTTCGGGATCGGGTCACCAGTCGAAAGGCGGCATCGCATGGTTCGTGACCAAGGGGGCCGGTGGGACGTCAGCATCAAGGACAACGCGGTCTGCGTTGAGCGCATCTCTGAGAGCGACGAGCGGGTATTCGACGACCTGTTACAAGCCGAGGAAGCGCGTGACCTGGCCGGGCTTCTGACGAAGTACGCGACCAAGCTCGACGAGTCCGAAGACTCCGGTAAGGGCGGCGAGTCGGAGACGGACGATAAGTCCGAGGACTCCGAGAAATCCGAGAAGTCGGACAACTCCGAGAAGTCGGACAACTCCGAGAAGTCTGAGAACAAGTCCGACGACTCCGACGACGACGAGACGGACGAGAAGGCCGAGAAAGAGTCCGACGACTCCGACGACTCCGACGATTCGTCAGACTAGGAAAGCCGGCCGGACCGCCGGCCCCTGTAGTCACGAATACGCGCGTGCGCGCGTGCGGCTTCGGCGAGAATGGACCCATGTCGGGCCTGTCCTTCGAAGAAGCCAACGCGTTCCATCGGTTTATGCGCACCTTCGCGGCCACCAGAGTGGGTGTGGCGATCCTGCGTCCGACGGCACACCATTTGGACCGGCTCATCACCAAAGTCAGTGGTGGCAGGAGCAGCTTCGCCGGACTGGCTACCGGTGTTCCGGTGGTCATGCTCACCTCCACCGGTGCCAAATCCGGAGAACCCCGCACCACCGCCGTCTACGGAATCCCGCATCCTGACGGCCTCAGCCTCATCGCGTCCAACTTCGGTGGGGCAAAGCACCCGGCCTGGTACTACAACCTCAAGGCCAACCCAGAGGCGACGGTCACGATCGGGCGGGAAACCTGGCGCGCCACCGCCCGAGTTGCCACGCCCAGCGAGCGGGACGAGATCTGGGCGAAGGGCCTGCAGATCTACCCGGGTTGGCGAAAGTACGAGTCGCGGGCGGGGGACCGCCACATCGAGGCGTTCATCTTGAGCCGGTCTTAGAGGCGCGCGTTGCGCCGGTTCGCGATCACCGAATGGGCGGCGATAACTGCTAGTCAGATGTGGTGCCCCCGGCAGGATTCGAACCTGCGGCCTTCTGCTCCGGAGGCAGACGCTCTATCCCCTGAGCTACGGGGGCGCACGGACATACCTCGTTGCGCCATGGGGCTTTCGAACTAGCACGGACAGACTAACGCATCGAAGCGGCCGCCCTGCCACCGCAATGGATTCGAGGCGGGGGCACCTCAGCCAATAGGATGGACGCTCGTGACCCCCGCTGACCTCGCTGAGCTGCTCAGAAACACCGCCGCCGCGGTGCTGGCCGAGCGCGGGCTGGATGCTGCCGCGCTGCCGCAGTCGGTCACCGTGGAGCGCCCCCGCAATCCCGAGCATGGTGATTACGCCAGCAACCTGGCGCTGCAGCTGGGCAAGAAGGTCGGCGCCAACCCCCGCGAGCTGGCCGGATGGCTCGCCGAGGCGCTGTCAGCGGCCAACGGCATCACGTCGGCGGAGGTGGCCGGACCCGGCTTTATCAACCTGCGTCTCGAGGCGTCGGCGCAAGCCGTCGTCGTCACCAACGTCATCGACGCCGGCGACCGCTTCGGTCACTCCGACGCGCTGGCCGGCCGCAACATCAACCTGGAATTTGTCTCCGCCAACCCGACCGGACCCATCCACATCGGCGGGACCCGCTGGGCAGCCGTGGGCGACGCGCTGGGCCGGCTGCTGTCCACCCAGGGCGCCGCCGTGGTGCGCGAATACTATTTCAACGACCACGGGACCCAGATCGACCGGTTCGCCAGCTCGCTGATCGCCGCGGCCAAGGGCGAGCCCACCCCGGAGGACGGCTACGCCGGCGCCTACATCAACGACATCGCCGCCCAGGTGCTGCAGAAGGCGCCGGACGCGCTGAGCCTGCCCGCCAGCGAGATGCGCGAGACCTTCCGCGAAATCGGTGTCGACCTGATGTTCACCCACATCAAGGAGTCGCTGCACGAGTTCGGCACCGACTTCGACGTCTACACCCACGAAGACTCGATGCACACCAGCGGCCGGGTCGACCAGGCCATCGCCATGCTGCGCGAGACGGGCAACATCTACGAGAAGGACGGCGCAACGTGGTTGCGCACCAGCGCCTTTGGTGACGACAAGGACCGCGTCGTCATCAAAAGCGACGGCAAGCCGGCGTACATCGCCGGTGACATCGCCTACTACCTGGACAAGCGGGAGCGCGGTTTCGACCTGGCCATCTACATGTTGGGCGCCGACCACCACGGATACATCGCCCGGCTCAAGGCCGTGGCGGCGGCGTTCGGCGACGACCCGGCCACCGTCGAGGTGCTCATCGGTCAGATGGTCAACCTGGTCCGCGACGGCGCGCCGGTCCGGATGAGCAAGCGGGCCGGCACGGTGATCACGCTCGACGACCTCGTCGAGGCGATCGGCGTCGACGCCGCGCGCTACAGCCTGATTCGTTCCTCGGTGGACACCCCCATCGACATTGACCTCGCGCTGTGGTCGTCGGCGTCGAACGAAAACCCGGTCTACTACGTGCAATACGCGCACGCCCGGCTCTCGGCGCTGGCCCGCAACGCCGCCGAACTCGGCCTGATCCCCGACACCGGGCACCTGGAGTTGCTCAGCCACGACAAGGAGGGGACGCTGCTGCGTACCCTCGGCGAGTTCCCGCGGGTGCTCAGCACGGCGGCGACGCTGCGCGAACCCCACCGGGTGTGCCGGTATTTGGAAGACCTCGCCGGCGACTACCACCGGTTCTACGACGTATGCCGGGTGTTGCCGCAAGGCGACGAGCAACCCACCGATCTGCACACCGCGCGCCTGGCGCTGTGCCAGGCGACCCGCCAGGTGATTGCCAACGGACTGGCGATACTGGGCGTCACCGCTCCGGAGCGAATGTGAACGTTCACCCCGCCGGTCCTCGACACGCCGAAGAGACCCGCCACGCCGAAAGCCCGCTGCGGCCGCAATCCCCCGAGGAGTTGCTGCTGCTGGCGCCGAATGTGTGGCCCCGCAACGTCGCTCGCGACGAAACGGGAGCCGCCAGCATCGCGGGCGTCACGGTGAACGAACTCGCACAGGAATACGGCACCCCGCTGTTCGTCATCGACGAGGACGACTTTCGGTCCCGCTGCCGGGAGATCGCGTCGGCCTTCGGCGGCGGCAAGAACGTGCACTACGCCGCCAAGGCGTTCCTGTGCAGCGAGATCGCGCGCTGGATCGACGAGGAAGGCCTGTCGCTCGACGTGTGCACCGGCGGCGAGCTGGCCGTCGCGCTGCACGCCGACTTCCCGCCGGAGCGGATCACCTTCCACGGCAACAACAAATCCGTCGCCGAACTGACGGCGGCGGTCAAAGCCGGTGTTGGCCATGTCGTGTTGGATTCGATGGTCGAGATCGATCGTCTCGACGCCATCGCGGGGGAGGCGGGCATCGTCCAGGATGTCTTCGTTCGTCTCACCGTCGGCGTCGAGGCGCACACCCATGAGTTCATCTCCACCGCACACGAGGACCAGAAGTTCGGGTTGTCGCTGGCCAGCGGCGCGGCTCTGGACGCCGTCGGCAAGGTATTCGACACGCAAAACCTGCGGTTGGTGGGCCTGCACAGTCACATCGGTTCACAGATCTTCGACGTCGCCGGCTTCGAACTCGCCGCCCGCCGGGTCCTTGGTCTGCTGCATCAGGCCGTCGAACAATTCGGCGTCCAGAAGACCGCACAGATCTCGACGGTGGATCTGGGTGGCGGACTGGGCATCTCGTACCTCGCCGCGGACGATCCGCCGCCGATGGGCGAACTGGCCGCCAAACTGGGCGAGATCGTTCGCAACGAGTCGGCGGCCGTGGGCCTGCCGACCCCACGGCTGGTGGTCGAGCCGGGGCGGGCCATCGCGGGGCCCGGCACCATCACGCTCTACGAGGTGGGCACCGTCAAGGATGTCGACGTGAGCGCTACCGCACACCGGCGCTACGTCAGCGTCGACGGCGGCATGAGCGACAACATCCGCACCGCGCTCTACGACGCGCAGTACGATGCCCGGCTGGTCTCGCGGCTCAGCGATTCGCCCGCCGAGCTGGCCCGTGTCGTCGGAAAGCATTGCGAGAGCGGCGATATCGTCGTGCGCGACACCTGGGTGCCCGGGGACCTGCGGCCCGGTGACCTGATCGGCGTGGCCGCCACCGGCGCCTACTGTTATTCATTGTCGAGTCGTTACAACATGATCTGCCGCCCCGCCGTTGTCGCGGTGCGTGACGGGCGTGCGCGTCTGGTCCTGCGTCGCGAGACGGTCGACGATCTACTGAGTCTGGAAGTGAGGTGAACTGTGCCCCGTGACGAAAAGCCGGTCGGTGTAGCGGTACTCGGGTTGGGCAACGTCGGCAGCGAAGTTGTCCGCATTATCGAGGACAGCGCTGGCGACCTCGCCGCTCGTGTCGGCGCACCCCTGGTGTTGCGTGGCGTCGGAGTGCGCCGCGTCGCCGACGACCGCGGTGTCCCCGTCGAGTTACTCACCGATGACATCGAAGAGCTCGCCGCCCGTGACGACGTCGACATCGTCGTGGAACTGATGGGTCCGGTGGAGCCGGCCCGCAAGGCCATCCTGTGCGCCCTCGAGCACGGAAAATCGGTCGTCACGGCGAACAAGGCCTTGCTGGCCACCTCCACCGGCGAGTTGGCGCAGGCTGCCGAAAGCGCCCATGTCGACTTGTATTTCGAGGCGGCCGTCGCAGGCGCCATTCCGGTCATCCGTCCGCTCACGCAGTCGTTGGCGGGTGACACGGTGTTGCGGGTGGCCGGCATCGTCAACGGCACCACCAACTACATCCTGTCCGCGATGGACAGCACCGGGGCCGACTACGAAACCGCGCTGGCCGAAGCCAGCGCGCTGGGCTACGCCGAGGCCGATCCCACCGCCGACGTCGAGGGCTACGACGCCGCGGCCAAGGCGGCGATCCTGGCGTCCATCGCGTTTCACACCCGGGTGACCGCCGACGACGTCTACCGCGAAGGCATCACCAAAGTCACCCCGGCCGACTTCGAGTCGGCCCGAGCCCTGGGATGCACCATCAAGCTGCTGTCCATCTGCGAGCGGATCACGACCGACGATGGGCAGGAGCGGGTTTCGGCGCGCGTCTATCCGGCACTGGTGCCGTTGTCGCACCCGCTGGCCACCGTCAACGGAGCCTTCAACGCGGTGGTGGTCGAGGCCAAGGCCTCCGGCCGGCTGATGTTCTACGGTCAGGGCGCCGGCGGCGCGCCGACTGCCTCCGCGGTGGCCGGCGACATGGTGATGGCCGCGCGCAACCGGGTGTTGGGCAGCCGCGGGCCCAAGGAATCCAAGTATGCCCAACTTCCTGTCGCCCCAATGGGTTTCATCTCAACGCGCTACTACGTCAGCATGAACGTCGCCGACAAGCCGGGCGTGTTGTCCGCGGTCGCGGCCGAATTCGCCAAGCGCGAGGTGAGCATCGCCGAGGTCCGTCAGGAAGGCGTCGCGGACGAGGACGGGCGACGGGTGGGCGCACGCATTGTGGTGGTCACCCACACCGCCACGGATGCCGCGCTGTCCGAAACCGTGGATGCGCTGGCCGATTTGGATGTCGTGCAGAGCGTGACCAGCGTGCTGCGACTGGAAGGGACCGACCTATGAGTGCCCCGCGCACCGCCGTCCACAAGCCGTGGCCCGGCCTCATCGAGGCGTACCGGGACCGGTTACCGGTGGGCGACGACTGGACCCCGGTCACCCTGCTCGAGGGCGGCACCCCGCTGATCGTGGCGGGCCGGATCTCGGAAAAGACCGGCTGCAGCGTCCATCTCAAGGTGGAGGGCCTCAACCCCACCGGCTCCTTCAAGGACCGGGGCATGACGATGGCGGTCACCGATGCGCTGGCGCGCGGCCAGCAGGCGGTGCTGTGCGCGTCGACCGGGAACACCTCGGCGTCGGCGGCGGCGTACGCGGCGCGCGCCGGGATCACCTGTGCGGTGCTGATTCCGCAGGGCAAGATCGCGATGGGCAAGCTGGCGCAGGCGGTTATGCACGGCGCCAAGATCATCCAGATCGATGGCAACTTCGACGACTGCCTGGAACTGGCCCGCAAGATGGCCGCAGACTTTCCGACCATCGCCCTGGTCAACTCGGTCAACCCGGTGCGCATCGAGGGCCAGAAGACGGCGGCGTTCGAGATCGTCGACGCGCTGGGTACCGCGCCCGACGTGCACGCCCTGCCGGTCGGCAACGCGGGAAACATCACCGCGTACTGGAAGGGGTACACCGAGTACCACCACGAAGGCCTGATCGAGAAGTTGCCGCGGATGCTGGGCACCCAGGCGGCCGGCGCGGCCCCGTTGGTGAACGGCGCACCGGTCAAGAACCCGGAGACGATCGCGACCGCGATCCGGATCGGCGCGCCGGCGTCGTGGACGGCGGCCGTTGACGCGCAGAAGCAATCGAATGGCCGCTTCCTGGCGGCGACCGACGAGGAGATCCTGGCCGCCTACCACCTGGTTGCCGAGTCCGAAGGCGTCTTCGTCGAACCCGCCTCGGCGGCCAGCATCGCGGGACTGCTCAAGGCCGTCGACGACGGCTGGGTGGCCCGCGGGTCGACCGTCGTGTGCACGGTGACCGGCAACGGCCTCAAGGACCCCGACACCGCGCTGCGGGACATGCCAACCGTGACGCCGCTGCCGGTGGACCCGGTCCTGGTGGTCGAAAAGCTGGGGCTGGCCTAGTGGCGATCGCAAGCGCGGCGAAGCCGGGTGCAGCGGGTCGCCGCGCATCAGACGTAGTGGCGATCGCAAGCGCGGCGAAGCCGGGCGCAGCGGGTCGCCGCGCATCAGACGTAGTGGCGATCGCAAGCGCGGCGAAGCCGGGTGCAGCGGGTCGCCCTGTGGTGGCCCGCATGCGCGTGCGCACGACGAAAGGCTGTTGATGACCCCGATGCTGCCCGCCGGGCTGGTGGCCAGCGCCGTGGTATCGGCGTCCAGCGCCAATCTTGGGCCCGGCTTCGACAGCATCGGTCTTGCGTTGAGCCTCTATGACGAAATCACTGTTGAGACAACCGATTCCGGCTTAAATGTGTTGGTCGAGGGCGAGGGGGCGGGTCAGCTCCCGACGGGCCCCGAACACTTGGTGGCGCGTGCCCTGCAGTGCGGGCTGGGCGCCATCGGGGTCCGCGCACCGGGCCTGGTGGTGCGCTGCCGCAACGCCATCCCGCATTCGCGCGGCCTCGGCTCCTCCGCGGCGGCGGTGGTCGGCGGCCTAGCCGCCGCGAACGGCCTTGCCGCACAGACTGATTGGACACCGCTCGACACCGCCCAGCTGATCCAGCTGTCTTCGGAATTCGAGGGTCACCCCGACAACGCGGCGGCCGCCGTGTTGGGTGGTGCGGTCGTTTCGTGGGTTGACCGTGGTGGCGACCGGCCCCGGTACGCGGCGGTGCCGCTGCGGCTGCACCCCGATATCCGCCTGTACTCCGCGATCCCCGAGGAACGCTCGCTCACCGCGGAAACCCGCGTGCTGCTGCCCGCGCAGGTCAGCCACGAGGACGCGCGCTTCAATGTCAGCCGCACCGCGTTGCTGGTGGTGGCGCTCACCGAACGTCCGGACCTGCTGATGGCGGCCACCGAAGACGTGCTGCATCAGCCGCAGCGTGCGCCGGCCATGCCGGCCTCGGCGGAATATTTGCGACTGCTGCGACGTCATAATGTGGCAGCCACGCTTTCCGGGGCTGGTCCATCGCTGATCGCGCTGGCCACGGCATCGGAGTTGCCCCCAGAAGTGGTGGAGTACGGGGCCGCCAATGGATTTACCATCACCGAAATGACCGCTGGCGAACCAGTTCGCTGGAGCCCGGGGGTCACCGTCGTCGGTTGATCCACAGCGTGGCCGGAGGGTTTGCTTGCTTCCCGCAAGGATGGGGGCTATCCTCGGACCCGTCCAGCAATCGCAGCATCTGCATCTGCATCCATACTGCCTTGCCGCTAGGACAACACCAATTCTTCTTGTGGACGAGGTTCGCCGTTTACTCCGCCGATCCAGGCGATCACCGTTGCAGAGTCGATGATTGGGCGCACTCGGCGATTTGCCTGAATGCAACGAACCTCCCGTATGACCTGATCAGCGGGGGAAGAAAGGAAATCCGTGACCGATACGGACCTGTTCACGGCTGGCGAAAACACTGACGCCAATCACCTGTCGAATGCCGTGACCACAGACACTCCAGACGCGAAACCCAACGTCTCGGGAGGTGCGCTGTCCACGATGGTGCTGCCCGAGCTACGCGCGCTGGCTAATCAAGTTGGCGTCAAAGGGACGTCGGGTATGCGTAAGAACGAACTGATCGCCGCGATCAAGGAAGTCCGGGGACAGGCCAACGGCTCACCCGCCAATGGCACCAAGTCCGCTGAGGCGGGCGGCAAGTCGGACAACCAGGACAACGCCAAGAGCGACAACGCCAAGAGTGACGACGACAGCGCCGAAGCGCCGGCCGCCAAGGGCGACCAGAACGGTACGACCACCGAGGCGCCCCGCCGCGAACGACGCGGCGCTTCCCGCGAGGCGGGATCGGCCGCCCGCGGCAACGACGCCCGCGGCAACGACGAGGCCGACCGCGAGGGTTCGGGCAACCGGGAGGGCGCGTCCACCGGTGAGGCCGACCGGCGCGAGAAACCCAAACGCGACAACCAGAATGACGACCGCGGCCAAGACGGCGGCGGCGACCAGGATCAGAACTCGGGCGGCCAGCAGGGTCGCGGCGGTTCGAACCAGCAGGACGACGACGGCGAGGGCCGTCAGGGTCGGCGGGGACGCCGCTTCCGTGACCGCGATCGCCGTCGTCGGGGCGAGCGATCGGGCGAGGGCGGCGATGCCGAACTCCGCGAAGACGACGTCGTTCAACCGGTGGCCGGCATCCTTGACGTTCTCGACAATTACGCGTTCGTGCGCACGTCCGGTTACCTGGCCGGTCCGCACGATGTCTACGTGTCGATGAACATGGTGCGCAAGAACGGCCTGCGCCGCGGCGACGCGGTGACCGGCGCGGTCCGCGTGCCGAAAGACGGCGAACAGCCCAACCAGCGGCAGAAATTCAACCCGTTGGTGCGTCTGGACAGCGTCAACGGTGGGCCAGTCGAGGACGCCAAGAAGCGGCCCGATTTCTCCAAGATGACCCCGTTGTACCCCAACCAGCGGCTGCGTCTGGAAACCACTCCCGACCGGCTGACCACGCGGGTCATCGACCTGATCATGCCGATCGGAAAGGGCCAGCGTGCGCTGATCGTGTCGCCGCCAAAGGCGGGTAAGACGACGATCCTGCAGGACATCGCCAACGCGATCACCAAGAACAACCCGGAATGCCACCTCATGGTCGTGCTCGTCGACGAGCGGCCCGAGGAGGTCACCGATATGACTCGTTCGGTCAAGGGTGAGGTCATCGCCTCCACCTTCGACCGGCCGCCTTCGGATCACACCGCGGTCGCCGAGCTGGCGATCGAGCGGGCAAAGCGGTTGGTTGAGCAGGGTAAAGACGTCGTCGTGCTGCTGGACTCGATCACCCGCCTCGGGCGCGCCTACAACAATGCGTCGCCGGCGTCGGGCCGGATCCTGTCCGGCGGTGTCGATTCGACCGCGCTGTACCCGCCCAAGCGGTTCCTGGGCGCCGCCCGAAACATCGAGGAAGGCGGATCGCTGACGATCATCGCCACCGCGATGGTCGAGACCGGATCCACCGGTGACACGGTCATCTTCGAGGAGTTCAAGGGCACCGGTAACGCCGAGCTCAAGCTGGACCGCAAGATCTCCGAGCGGCGGGTCTTCCCGGCGGTCGACGTGAACCCGTCGGGTACCCGCAAGGACGAGCTGCTGCTGTCGCCGGACGAGTTCGCGATCGTGCACAAGCTGCGCCGCGTGCTGTCGGGTCTGGACTCTCACCAGGCCATCGACCTCCTGATGTCGCAGCTGCGCAAGACCAAGAACAACTACGAGTTCCTGGTCCAGGTGTCCAAGACGACACCCGGGGCGATGGACAACGACTAGACCACGGGCCAGATCCGAGACCAGATCCGGTCACCGGGAATGCACGGGCGCAGCTCGCTGTTTGGGATGATGGTGGTTGACCTGGCATAATCGGGGCTCGATTATCCGTCAACCGCCTGAGGTTCGGAGTTCACGCCCGACCGTCCGAGTTTGGACGGGGGCGGGCGGCAAACGATCGAAGAGGACATGATGAAAGCTGACATTCACCCCGCCTACGCGGAGACCACGGTGCTCTGCGGGTGTGGCAACACCTTCCAGACGCGCAGCACCAAGGACGGCGGGCGCATCGTCGTCGAGGTCTGCTCGCAGTGCCACCCCTTCTACACCGGTAAGCAGAAGATCCTCGACAGCGGTGGCCGCGTGGCCCGCTTCGAGAAGCGGTACGGCAAGCGCAACGCCGGATCCGCCGCCGACAAATAGCTCGGTTACCGACGCCCGAACTGTGTGTACCGTCGCACAGGCCGGGCGTCGGTTTGCGTTTGCGGTGATGACGGGCGAACCGGGGCAGGAGGTGTGGCTTTGACCAAGCCGGTACAGACCATTGACGTGCTGCTGGCCGAGCACGCCGACCTCGAGCGCCGGCTGGCGGACCCCGAATTGCACACCAATCCCGACGAGGCCCGCAAAGCCGGACGGCGGTTCGCTCGCCTGGCCCCGATCGTCAGCACCTACCGCAAGCTGGTCTCCGCGCGCGACGACCTGGAAACGGCGCGAGAGCTGGCCGCCGACGACGCGTCCTTCGCCGCCGAGGTGGCGGATTTGGAAACCCAGGTGGCCGAGCTGGACACCCAACTGACCGACATGCTGGCCCCGCGCGACCCGCATGACGCCGACGACATCTTGCTCGAGGTCAAATCCGGTGAAGGCGGCGAAGAATCGGCCTTGTTCGCCGCCGATCTGGCCCGGATGTACATCCGCTACGCCGAGCGGCACGGCTGGACCGTCACCGTGCTGGACGAAACCACCTCGGACCTGGGCGGTTATAAGGACGCGACGCTGTCCATCGCCAGCAAGGGTGACACGGCCGACGGGGTCTGGTCGCGGATGAAATTCGAGGGCGGGGTGCACCGGGTGCAGCGCGTCCCGGTGACGGAATCCCAAGGCCGCGTTCATACCTCGGCGGCCGGTGTGCTGGTGTATCCCGAACCCGAAGAAGTCGGCGAGGTGCAGATCGACGAGTCGGACCTGCGCATCGACGTCTACCGCTCGTCGGGCAAGGGCGGCCAGGGCGTCAACACCACAGACTCCGCGGTGCGCATCACGCACCTGCCCACCGGCATCGTCGTCACCTGCCAGAACGAGCGGTCGCAGCTGCAGAACAAGGCCCGCGCGCTGCAGGTCCTGGCCGCTCGTCTGCAGGCCTTGGCCGAAGAGCAGGCACTGGCGGATGCCTCGGCGGACCGGGCCAGCCAGATCCGCACCGTGGACCGCAGCGAACGCATCCGCACCTACAACTTCCCGGAAAACCGGATCGCGGACCACCGCATCAATTTCAAGTCGCACAACCTCGATCAGGTCCTCGACGGCGACCTGGACGCCTTGTTCGACGCCCTGGCCGCCGCCGACAAGCAGACCCGGCTACAACAGGCATGACGTCCCGCGACGATGCAGGGTGAAGCGATGAGCAGAAGCGGGACTATCCAGCTCAGTCTGAGGCGCGCGATCGACGATGCTGCGGCCACCCTTGCCGAAGCGGGAATCGATTCCGCGCGTTGGGATGCCGAGCAGCTGGCCGCGCACCTGGCGGGGACCGACCGCGGGCGCCTGCCCCTGCTGGAGTCGCCCGGCGAGGACTTCTACGGGCGTTACCGCGACGTCGTGGCGGCGCGTGCACAGCGGGTGCCCCTGCAGCATCTCCTGGGGGCCGCGCCGTTCGGGCCGGTGCTGCTGCACGTCGGCCCCGGGGTTTTCATCCCCCGTCCCGAGACCGAGGCCCTGCTGGAATGGGCGATTGCGCAACAATTCGCGTCACAATCCGTCATCGTCGATCTGTGCACCGGTTCGGGCGCATTGGCGGTGGCACTGGCCCACCATCGGCCGGCGGCGCGAATACTCGCCATCGATAACTCCGACGCCGCGCTCGAGTACGCGCGCCGCAACGCGCAGGCCACGGCGATCGAGCTGCTGCGCGCCGACGTCACGGAGCTGGCTTCCGAGCCGGGCCTGCTCGCCGAACTGGACGGCCGGGTCGACATGGTGGTGGCCAACCCGCCCTACGTTCCCGACGATGCCGTGCTGGATCCCGAAGTCGCGCAACATGATCCACACCAGGCGGTGTTCGGCGGACCGGACGGACTGGCGGTGATCGCCCCTCTCGTCCGTCTCGCCGGCCGCTGGCTGCGCCCCGGTGGATTGATCGGCGTCGAGCACGACGACACCACCTCGGCGCAGACGGTGGAATTGTTCGATCGCACAAGAGAATTCGACGACATCCGGGCCCGGCACGATCTGACCGGGCGGCCGCGATTCGTGACAGCGCGCAGGAAGGTCACAGCGGGGGAGAGCGGCGCACGTGACTCGCGTCGAGACGATGCAGAGCGAAGCGATGAGGAGGAGCGGCGCACGTGACTGACGTCTTCGACTGTGCCGATCCCGCCCAGCGCTCACAAGGCATCGCCGCGGCCGCGGGGGCGCTCAAGGGCGGTCGACTGGTCGTCATGCCGACCGACACGGTGTACGGCATCGGCGCCGACGCGTTCAACAGCGCCGCGGTCTCCGCGTTGCTGTCGGCAAAGGGCCGCGGCCGTGACATGCCGGTGGGTGTGCTGGTCGGTTCCTGGCACACGATCGAGGGGCTCGTCTACACCATGCCCGACGGGGCCCGCGATTTGATCCGCGCCTTCTGGCCGGGCGCGTTGAGCCTCGTGGTGACGCAGGCGCCGTCGTTGCAGTGGGACCTCGGCGACGCGCGGGGCACCGTGATGTTGCGAATGCCACTGCATCCCGTCGCCATCGAACTGTTGCGTGAGGTTGGGCCCCTGGCGGTGTCCAGCGCCAACGTCTCCGGCCGTCCGGCCGCCGTGGACGCCAACGAGGCACGCAGCCAGCTCGGCGATCTGGTCGACGTCTACCTGGAAGCGGGTCCGGCCGATCAGGGCGCCGCCTCGACGATCGTCGACCTGACCGGTGCCACGCCGCGGATTCTGCGGCCGGGGCCGGTGAGCGTCGAGCGAATCGCGGAAGTGCTCGCGGTCGATCCGGAAAGCCTTGCCGCCCCGGCCTGACTGGAGCGGTTGTCGAGGTCCCAGGTTTGTCCAGTACGGTCTCGGTGATGTCCAGCGACGTGACCAACCTCGCCGGTGGTTTGCTCGCCTTGGCCGACCGCGGCGCCGGCGTCCCGCTTCGTGAGCTGGCGCTGGTGGGATTGACCGCAGCGATCATCACGTACTTCGCGACCGGACCTGTCCGGGTGCTGGCGACGCGGCTGGGCGCGGTCGCCTATCCGCGCGAGCGCGACGTCCACGTGACGCCGACCCCCCGGATGGGCGGGCTGGCGATGTTTCTCGGCGTTATCACGGCGGTCTTCCTGGCGTCGCAGCTCCCGGCGCTCACCCGTGGGTTCGTCTACTCCACCGGGATGCCCGCGGTCCTGGTGGCCGGCGCGGTGATCATGGGCATCGGCCTGATCGACGACCGTTGGGGCCTCGATGCTTTGACCAAGTTCGCCGGTCAGATCACCGCGGCCAGCGTGCTGGTCACCATGGGCGTGGCGTGGAGCGTGCTCTACATACCCATCGGCGGCGTGGGCACCATCGTGCTCGACCAGGCCTCGTCGATCCTGTTGACCCTGGCGCTGACCGTGTCGGTCGTCAACGCGATGAACTTCGTCGACGGCCTCGACGGTCTGGCCGCCGGGCTGGGGCTGATCACCGCGCTCGCCATCTGCATGTTCTCGGTCGGGCTGCTGCGCGACCACGGCGGCGACGTCCTGTTCTATCCGCCCGCGGTGATTTCGGTGGTGCTGGCCGGGGCCTGTCTGGGCTTTCTGCCGCACAACTTCCATCGGGCCAAGATCTTCATGGGCGATTCCGGCTCGATGCTGATCGGTCTGATGCTCTCGGCTGCGTCGACGACGGCCGCGGGTCCCGTCTCGCAGAACGCCTACGGCGCTCGCGACGTGTTTGTCCTACTGTCGCCGTTCCTCCTGGTGGCCGCGGTCATCTTCGTGCCGATGCTCGATTTGCTGCTGGCGATCGTGCGCCGCACCCGCGCGGGCCGCAGCGCGTTCAGCCCCGACAAGATGCACCTGCATCACCGGTTGCTGCAGATCGGCCATTCGCACCGCCGGGTGGTGTTGCTGATCTACCTGTGGGTGGGGATCGTCGCGTTCGGCGCCGCCAGCACAATCTTTTTCCGTCCCCGCGACACCGCGGCGGTGATGCTGGGCGCCATTGTGGTGGCCGGCATCGCGACGGCGATCCCGTTGCTACGCCGCGGCGACGACTACGAAGACGAGGAGTACGACAGGCGGTAGTAGTGGGGTTCGCGGTGTGGTACGGTGCTGGTAGAACCCCAAAAAGCCGCGCAGGCTACCGGTCCATCGGAGGCTGATCCGATCGGGCTGGTTCAAGACCGGCCACGGGAGATACCCCTTGGGTGCTTCAACTGTGACGTGCGATACGCTCGGCGGGCCACCGATCAGTCGGTCGGAGGGGTTCCCGTTCCATCAACCTGGGATTGAGGTGCTGCAGTGACGACACCAGCGCAGGACGCGCCGTTGGTGTTTCCCTCTGTTGCCTTTCGCCCGGTTCGGCTCTTCGCGATCAGCGTTGCCATCACAGCGGTGGCGGTGCTCGCCGCCGGACTGTCCGGTCACCTGATGGTCGGAGTCTTCTTCGGGGCCGGGCTTCTCCTGGGTTTGCTCAACGCGGTATTGGTACGTCGCTCGGTCGAGTCGATCACCGCCAAGGATCACCCGCTGAAAAGGTCGATGGCGGTCAACTCGGCGTCACGCCTGGCCATCATCACCGTCATCGCGCTGATCATCGCCTACGTCTTTCGGCCGACCGGCCTGGGCATCATGTTCGGATTGGCGCTTTTCCAGGTCCTCTTAGTCGCCTCGACGGCGCTTCCGGTGTGGAAGAAGCTGCGCGCCGGCGACTGGGCGGCGCCTTCGGACGGTGCCGAGGGCGGCGCGATCGCAGGATCGGAAGGACCGGAAGGAAGGAACACCACCGATGCCTGAGACGACGTTCCTGGCCGAGGCCGCCATCGAGGTCGGCGAGCACACCCACGCGAAGTGGCTGGGCATGACCGTCAACACCGACACGATTCTGGCGACCGGGATCGCCGCGGTGATCGTGTTGGCACTGGCCTTCTTCCTGCGCGCGAAGATCACCTCCACCGGCGTGCCCAGCGGCGTTCAGCTGTTCTGGGAAGCCATCACCGTCCAGATGCGCGATCAGATCGAGAGCGCGGTCGGCATGCGGATCGCACCGTTCGTGTTGCCGCTGGCCGTCACCATCTTCGTGTTCATCCTGATCTCCAACTGGCTGTCGGTGCTTCCGCTGCAGTACACCGACTCCTCCGGGCACACCACCGAACTGTTGAAGTCGGCGGCCGCGGACATCAATTACGTTCTGGCGCTGGCCCTCTTCGTGTTCGTCTGCTACCACGTCGCGGGCATCTGGCGCCGCGGCGTCATCGGGCACCCGCTGGCCGTGCTCAAGGGCCACGTGGCGTTCTTGGCGCCGATCAACCTGGTCGAAGAGCTCGCCAAGCCAATCTCGTTGTCTCTCCGACTTTTCGGCAACATCTTCGCCGGCGGCATCCTGGTCGCGCTGATCGCGCTGTTCCCGCCGTACATCATGTGGGCGCCAAACGCCATCTGGAAGGCCTTCGACCTGTTCGTCGGCGCGATCCAGGCCTTCATCTTCTCGATCCTGACCATCTTGTACTTCAGTCAAGCCATGGAGATCGAGGATCACCATGACTGAGACCACGAATTGTTCTGACCCACGCACCATTACAGAGACCTGGTAGACCCCTACCAGATATCAAGGAGGATAAGAATGGCTCTGGACCCCCAAGTCGCTGCCGCTGCACTCATCGGCGGTGGACTCATCATGGGCGGCGGCGCGATCGGTGCCGGTATCGGTGACGGTATCGCCGGTAACGCGCTGGTTTCCGGCATCGCCCGGCAGCCCGAAGCGCAAGGCCGGTTGTTTACGCCGTTCTTCATCACCGTCGGTCTGGTTGAGGCGGCCTACTTCATCAACCTGGCCTTCATGGCGCTGTTCGTCTTCGCTACACCCGTCGGCACCTAGTCCGCTGCGATGGGTGACGCAAGTCTGAGCGTTCTGGCATCCAGCCAGGTGCTGGCCGAGGGAGGTAACAACTTCCTCGTTCCCAACGGCACCTTCTTCTTCGTGCTGGCCATCTTCCTGATCGTGCTAGCGGTCATCGGCACATTCGTGGTGCCGCCGGTCATGAAGGTGTTGCGCGAGCGCGACGCCATGATCGCCAAGACGGCTGCCGACAACAAGAAGGCGGCCGAGCAGTTCGAAGCGGCCAAGGCCGACTACGAAGAAGCCCTGACCGAGGCGCGGGTTCAGGCGTCGTCGCTGCGCGACAACGCTCGCGCCGAAGGTCGTAAGGTGGTTGAAGACGCGCGCGCCCGTGCCGAACAACAGGTGATGTCGACGTTGCAAATGGCATCCGAGCAATTGAAGCGGGAGAGGGACGCCGTGGAACTGGATCTGCGTGCCAACGTGGCGTCCATGTCGGCGACGTTGGCCAGTCGAATCCTCGGCGTCGACGTCGCCCCCGCCGCCGCGACCACATCCGCGACCAAGACATCCGGACGGTAATCACGTATGTCGACTTTCATCGGCCAGTTGGTGGGCTTTGCGGCCATCGTGTTTCTGGTGGTGCGTTACGTCGTGCCACCGGTGCGTCGGCTCATGGCCACGCGGCAAGACGCCGTGCGCCAACAGTTGAAAGATGCTGCGACGGCAAGCGATCGGCTGACCGAGTCGACCACGGCGCACAGCAAGGCCGTGGAAGCCGCCAAGACGGAGGCCGAACGGGTCGTCGAGGAGGCCCAGACGGATGCGGGCCGCATCGGCGAACAGCTGCGGGCCCAGGCTGATGTCGAGTCCGAACGCATCACCACACAGGGCAGTCGCCAGGTCGACCTGTTGCGCACCCAGCTGAGCCGACAGCTCCGTTTGGAACTGGGCCACGAGGCGGTGCGCCAGGCGGGCGAGTTGGTGCGCAACTACGTCGCCGACTCGGCACAGCAGTCGGCCACCGTCGACCGGTTCATCGACGAGCTCGACGCTATGGCGCCGGCGTCCGCCGACGTCCAGTATCCGTTGATGACCAAGATGCGCTCGTCGAGTCGGGTCGCACTGGGCAATCTCTCCGATCGGTTCGGCACCATCGCCAAAGACCTTGACAGCAAGGGGCTTTCGACTCTCTCCAGTGAACTGGTGGCGGTGGCTCAGATGCTGGACCGCGAGATCGTCATCACGCGGTACCTCACCGTGCCCGCCGAGGACGGGGCCCCCAGGGTCCGATTGATCGAGCGGCTGGTTTCCGGCAAGGTCGGCGACACCACACTCGATGTGCTGCGCGCGGCGGTGTCGGAGCGGTGGTCGGCCAACTCCGACCTCATCGACGCCATCGAACACGTGTCTCGGCAAGCGCTGCTCGAAGTCGCCGAGCGTGAGGACAAAGTCGACGAGGTCGAAGAACAGTTGTTCCGGTTCTCCCGCATCCTCGACGCGCAGCCGCGGCTCTCCATCCTGTTGGGTGACTACGCCGTTCCGGTAGAAGGCCGGGTTGACTTGCTGCGCAAGGTGCTTGACAGCGCAAGCACCAGAGTCAACCCCATTGTGGCCGCGCTGCTGACCCAGACGGTCGAGCTGCTCAAGGGTCAGCCGGCCGAGGAGGCCGTTCAGTTCCTGACCGAAGTCGCCGTGGCGCGCCGCGGCGAGATCGTCGCCCAGGTCCGGGCGGCGGCCGAACTCAGCGACGGTCAGCGGTCGCGCCTCATCGATGTGCTCAACCGCATCTACGGTCACCCCGTGGCGATCCAGCTGCAGATCGATGCCGAACTACTGGGTGGCCTGCTCATCTCCGTGGCTGACGAAGTGATCGACGGGACACTCGCTTCTCGCCTTGCCGCGGCCGAGGCGCAATTGCCCGATTGACACCAACCATTCATCACAAACCTATTACGACACACGCGATACCAAGATCAAGTAGGAAGACGAAAAGCCATGGCCGAGTTGACAATCTCCGCTGATGACATCCAGAGCGCCATCGAGGAGTACGTAGGCTCTTTCACGTCCGACACCTCCCGGGAAGAGGTCGGTACCGTCACCGAGGCCGGAGACGGCATCGCGCACGTCGAAGGCCTGCCCTCGGTCATGACCCAGGAACTGCTCGAGTTCCCCGGCGGCGTCCTCGGCGTCGCACTCAACCTCGACGAGCACAGCGTCGGTGCGGTGATCCTGGGTGACTTCGAGAAGATCGAAGAGGGCCAACAGGTCAAGCGCACCGGTGAAGTCTTGTCGGTTCCGGTCGGCGACGCGTTCCTGGGACGCGTCGTCAACCCGCTGGGCCATCCGATCGACGGCCGCGGGGACATCGACACCGACATCCGCCGCGCGCTGGAGATCCAGGCGCCGTCGGTGGTGCAGCGACAGAGCGTGAGCGAGCCGCTGCAGACCGGCATCAAGGCCATCGACGCGATGACCCCGATCGGTCGCGGCCAGCGTCAGCTGATCATCGGCGACCGCAAGACCGGCAAGACCGCGGTCTGCGTGGACACCATCCTCAACCAGCGGGAGAACTGGGAGAGCGGCGACGAGCGCAAGCAGGTGCGCTGCGTGTACGTGGCCATCGGCCAGAAGGGCACCACGATCGCGTCGGTGCGGCGCGCCCTGGAAGAGGGCGGCGCGATGGACTACACCACCATCGTCGCGGCGCCGGCATCCGACTCCGCCGGCTTCAAATGGCTTGCGCCGTACACGGGTTCGGCGATCGCCCAGCACTGGATGTACGACGGCAAGCACGTGCTGATCGTCTTCGACGACTTGAGCAAGCAGGCCGAGGCGTACCGGGCGATCTCGTTGTTGCTGCGCCGCCCGCCGGGTCGCGAGGCGTACCCCGGCGACGTGTTCTACCTGCACTCGCGCCTGTTGGAGCGCTGCGCCAAGCTGTCCGACGAGCTCGGTGGCGGCTCGCTGACCGGGTTGCCGATCATCGAGACCAAGGCCAACGACATCTCGGCCTACATTCCCACCAACGTCATCTCCATCACCGACGGGCAGTGCTTCCTGGAATCCGACCTGTTCAACCAGGGTGTGCGGCCGGCCATCAACGTCGGTGTGTCGGTGTCCCGCGTGGGTGGTGCGGCGCAGATCAAGGCCATGAAGGAAGTTGCCGGCTCGCTGCGACTGGACTTGTCGCAGTACCGCGAACTGGAATCCTTTGCCGCCTTCGCCTCGGACCTGGACGCGACGTCCAAGGCGCAGCTGGAGCGCGGCGAGCGCCTGGTCGAACTGCTCAAGCAGCCGCAGTACCAGCCCATGCCCGTTGAGGAGCAGGTGGTCTCGATCTTCCTGGGCACCGGCGGTCACCTGGACTCGGTGCCGGTCGAGGACGTCCGGCGGTTCGAGACGGAGCTGTTGGACCACATGCGGGCTTCGGAGGAAAAGTTCCTGACCGGCGTCCGCGACAGCGGAAAGCTCTCGGAAGAGGGCGAGAACCAGCTCACCGAAATCATCAAGAACTTCAAGAAGGGCTTCGCGGCCACCGGCGGCGCCTCGGTGGTGCCCGACGAGCACGTCGAGCCCTTGGACGAAGAGGATCTGGCGAAGGAGTCCGTACAGGTCAAGAAGGAGAAGCCGAAGAAGGAATCCAAGAAGGCCTCCGGCAAGGACAAGAAGTAGCTACCGATGGCAGCCACACTTCGTGAATTACGGGGCCGGATTCGTTCGGCAGGGTCGATCAAGAAGATCACCAAGGCCCAGGAGATGATCGCGACATCGCGCATCGGTAAGGCCCAGGCCCGGTTGGAAGCCGCACGGCCGTACGCATTCCAGATCACCGCGATGCTCACCACACTGTCCTCCGAGGCCGCGCTGGACCACCCGTTGCTGGTGGAACGGGAAGAGCCGAAGCGGGCCGGAGTTTTGGTGGTGTCCTCAGACCGTGGTTTGTGCGGCGCGTACAACTCGAGCATTTTCCGTCGCTCCGAGGAGCTGTTCTCCCTGCTGAGGGAGGAGGGCAAGACACCGGTCGTGTACACGGTTGGGCGTAAAGCGTTGAATTACTTCAAGTTCCGTAACTGGGACATCACCGAATCGTGGACGGGGTTCTCCGAGCAACCCACGTATGAAAACGCCGCGGAGATCGCGTCCACCCTGGTCGAGACGTTCATGGCCGGCACGGGCGACGACGAGTCCGAAGACGGCCAGGGCGTCGACGAACTGCACATCGTCTACTCGGAGTTCAAGTCGATGATGTCGCAGGCCGCGGTGGCCCACCGCATCGCTCCGCTGGTCGTGGAATATGTCGAGGAACCCGAGGAGCTCCACACGCTGTACTCGTTCGAGCCGGACGCGACAACGCTTTTCGAGTCGCTGTTGCCGCGGTACGTGACGACCCGCGTTTACGCGGCGTTGCTCGAATCGGCGGCATCGGAGCTCGCGTCGCGCCAGCGGGCGATGAAGTCGGCGACCGACAACGCGGACGACCTGATCAAAGAACTGACGCTGATGGCGAACCGCGAGCGGCAGGCTCAGATCACCCAAGAGATCAGCGAAATCGTCGGCGGCGCAAACGCGCTCGCCGACGCCAGGTAGCACACGAGGAAGAAGAAAATGACTGCTACTGACGAGAAGACCGATAAGTCCACCAACTCCGAGACCAGCGGCCGGGTGGTGCGAATCACCGGCCCCGTGGTCGACGTCGAGTTCCCGCGTGGATCCGTTCCGGAACTGTTCAACGCGCTCAACGCCGAGATCACGTTCGAGGACCTCAAGAAGACCCTGACGCTCGAGGTCGCACAGCACCTCGGCGACAACCTGGTGCGCACGATCTCGCTGCAGCCCACCGACGGTCTGGTGCGCGGGGTCGAGGTGATCGACAGCGGCAAGCCGATCTCGGTGCCGGTCGGCCAAGAGGTCAAGGGCCACGTCTTCAACGCGCTGGGAGACTGCCTGGACAAGCCGGGATACGGCGACGACTTCGAGCACTGGTCGATCCACCGCAAGCCACCGGCCTTCGAGGAACTCGAGCCCCGCACCGAGATGCTCGAGACCGGCCTCAAGGTCGTCGACCTGCTCACCCCGTACGTGCGTGGCGGCAAGATCGCGCTGTTCGGCGGTGCCGGTGTGGGCAAGACGGTGCTGATCCAGGAGATGATCAACCGTATCGCCCGAAACTTCGGTGGTACTTCGGTTTTCGCCGGCGTGGGTGAGCGCACCCGTGAGGGCAACGACCTCTGGGTCGAGCTCAAAGAAGCCGACGTGCTCAAGGACACCGCGCTGGTGTTCGGTCAGATGGACGAGCCGCCCGGCACCCGTATGCGGGTGGCGCTGTCGGCACTGACCATGGCCGAGTGGTTCCGCGACGAGGCGGGCCAGGACGTGCTGCTGTTCATCGACAACATCTTCCGGTTCACCCAGGCCGGCTCCGAGGTCTCCACGCTGCTCGGCCGCATGCCGTCCGCGGTGGGTTACCAGCCCACCCTGGCCGACGAGATGGGTGAGCTGCAGGAGCGCATCACCTCGACGCGAGGCCGGTCGATCACGTCCATGCAGGCGGTCTACGTCCCCGCCGACGACTACACCGACCCGGCGCCGGCGACGACGTTCGCGCACCTGGACGCCACCACGGAGCTGTCCCGAAACGTGTTCTCCAAGGGCATCTTCCCGGCGGTGGACCCCCTGGCATCGAGCTCGACCATTCTGGACCCGAGCGTCGTCGGTGACGAGCACTACCGCGTGGCCCAGGAAGTCATCCGAATCCTGCAGCGCTACAAGGACCTCCAGGACATCATCGCGATCCTCGGTATCGACGAGTTGTCCGAAGAGGACAAGCAACTCGTCCAGCGTGCGCGACGGATCGAGCGGTTCCTGTCGCAGAACATGATGGCGGCCGAGCAGTTCACCGGCCAGCCTGGCTCGACGGTGCCCCTCAAGGAGACCATCGAGGCGTTCGACCGCCTGACCAAGGGCGACTTCGACCACATCCCGGAACAGGCGTTCTTCTTGATCGGTGGCCTCGACGACCTGGCCAAGAAGGCCGAAGGCTTTGGCGCCAAACTGGAATCCTGAGGCGTTAGCGAAAAGGCTCTGAAAGGCTCTGTGGCATGGCCGAATTGAACGTTGAGATAGTCGCTGTCGACCGAAAGATCTGGTCGGGTGAGGCAACGTTTCTGTTCACCCGCACCACGGTCGGTGAGATCGGCATTCTGCCGCGGCACATCCCGGTGGTAGCGCAGTTGGTCGACGACGCAATGGTGCGCGTCGAACGAGAGGGCGAAGACGATCTGCGGATCGCGGTGGACGGCGGATTCTTGTCTGTCACCGAGGAATCGGTCACGATCCTGGCCGAATCCGCCGAGTTCGAGTCGGAGATCGACGAGAGCGCCGCCCGAGAGGCATCTGAGTCGGACGATCCGCGTATCGCCGCCAGAGGGCGCGCGAGATTGCGCGCCGTCGGCGCGATCGACTAACCGCCGATGAGCGCGCCCATGATTGGCATGGTCGTGCTCGTCGTCGTGCTGGCGAGCGCCGTCATCGGGCTGAGTTATCGGTTGTGGAAGCTGCGCCAGGGCGGCACGGCGGGGATCATGCGAGACATTCCCGCTGTCGGAGGCCACGGCTGGCGGCATGGCGTAATCCGCTACCGCGGCGGCGAAGCCGCGTTCTATCGGCTCTCCAGTCTGCGGCTGTGGCCGGACCGGCGGCTGAGCCGGCGAGGCGTGGAGATCGTCGCCAGGCGGGCGCCGCGCGGCGACGAGTTCGACATCATGACGGACGAGATCGTCGTCATCGAGCTGCGCGACACGACCCAGGACCGTAGGTCCGGCTACGAGATCGCCCTGGACAAGGGCGCATTGACCGCGTTCTTGTCCTGGCTGGAGTCGCGTCCCTCGCCCCGCTCCCGCCGGCGCAGCCTGTAGACCGATTCCTCCCTGCGGGTCAGCCCGGACAGGCCTCTTCGGCTAACTCGTGCCGGCGTTCTCGCCGCCAGGTTTCCACAGCACGTCGCCGTCGGGGTTGGCCACGCGCGACAGGATGAAGAGCAGATCCGAGAGCCGGTTCAGGTATTTCGCGGGCAGGGTGTTCACCTGCCCGGGCGCGGCATCGATCGCCGCCCATGCCGACCGCTCGGCTCGGCGTACCACCGTTCGGGCGACGTGCAGCAAAGCCGACAACGGCGAACCACCGGGCAACACAAACGAATTCAACTTCGGCAACGACTCGTTGTATGTGTCACACCACTTTTCGAGCCGGTCGATGTAGGGCTGGGTCACACGCAGCGGGGGATATTCGGGGCTTTCCACCACCGGCGTCGACAGATCGGCGCCGGCATCGAACAAATCGTTCTGGATCTGCCGCAACACACCCATGAGCTGCTCGTCCGGCTGACCCACGGCGACGGCGACGCCGATCGCCGAGTTGGCTTCGTCGCAATCGGCATAGGCCACCAGCCGTGGGTCGTTCTTGGAGACCCGCGAGAAGTCACTCAATCCCGTGGTGCCGTCGTCGCCGGTCCGTGTGTAGATGCGAGTCAGGTGCACTGCCATGAGCAAACCGTACCCGGGTGTGTGGGTTGGCCGACTGACAAGCCGATACCGCTTCACTAGACTGACGCGGGTGGCTGAGCGATTCGTGGTGACCGGCGGCAACCGGTTGTCCGGCGAAGTCGCAGTAGGGGGCGCCAAAAACAGTGTGCTCAAGCTGATGGCCGCGACGCTGTTGGCCGAAGGCACCAGCACGATCACCAACTGCCCGGACATCCTGGACGTGCCGCTGATGGCGGAGGTGCTGCGCGGCCTGGGCGCGACCGTCGAACTGGACGGCGACGTCGCACGGATCACCTCTCCGGACGAGCCCAAATACGATGCCGACTTCGCCGCGGTGCGACAGTTCCGCGCGTCGGTGTGCGTGCTGGGACCGCTGGTCGGCCGGTGCAAGCGCGCCCGCGTCGCGCTGCCGGGCGGTGACGCGATCGGATCCCGTCCGCTGGACATGCACCAGGCCGGCCTGCGCCAACTGGGTGCGCAATGCAACATCGAGCACGGATGCGTGGTGGCGCAGGCCGATACGCTGCGCGGCGCGGAGATCCAGTTGGAGTTCCCCTCGGTGGGGGCCACCGAAAACATCCTGATGGCCGCGGTCGTGGCCGAGGGCGTCACCACCATTCACAACGCGGCGCGCGAGCCCGACGTCGTGGATCTGTGCACGATGTTGAACCAGATGGGTGCCCGGATCGAAGGTGCGGGTTCGCCGACTATGACCATCACCGGTGTTCCGAAGCTGCACCCGACCGAGCATCGCGTGATCGGGGACCGCATCGTCGCCGCCACGTGGGGGATCGCCGCTGCGATAACCCGCGGAGACATCACGGTGACGGGGATCGACCCGGGGCACCTGCAGGTCGTGCTGCACAAGCTGCACGACGCCGGCGCCACAGTGACCCAGACCGACGACAGTTTCCGGGTGACGCAGTACGAGCGGCCGAAGGCCGTCAATGTGGCGACGCTGCCGTATCCCGGATTTCCCACCGATCTGCAGCCCATGGCGATCGCACTGGCCTCGATCGCCGACGGCACATCGATGATCACCGAGAACGTATTCGAGGCGCGCTTCCGGTTTGTCGAAGAAATGATTCGCCTGGGCGCCGACGCCCGGACCGACGGGCACCACGCCGTCGTTCGGGGCCTGCCGCAGTTGTCGAGCGCACCGGTGTGGTGTTCGGACATCCGGGCCGGTGCCGGCCTGGTGTTGGCCGGCCTTGTCGCGGACGGAGATACCGAGGTCCACGACGTCTTCCACATCGATCGCGGCTACCCGTTGTTCGTGGAAAACCTGACGATTTTGGGAGCGGAGATCGAGCGGGTACAGTAACCAAAGTCAGTGCCCCACAAGCGCGGTCACCAACGCGAAGGTGGACGAGATCGGGGCCTTGACTCCCTCGCTGGATTGGTACTAGCCTGGCACGGCTGCTCCCGAGACGGTCTCTAGAAGATCAAAACTGGGAGTTGACTTACCTGCCGGATCTGTATTAAGCTGGCAGGGTTGCCCCAAAACGGGCGAAACAAGTGTTGTTTGAGAACTCAATAGTGTGTTTGGTCTTTTTATTTGTTGTTGTTTTTTTGGCCATACTTAAACACTCCCCGTGTGTCGGTATGGCCGTATTTTGATGCCAGTTATTTGGTGTCTTTTTGTTAGGTCAGATTTTCTCTGATTTGAATTCACCTCGTTTTGCGAGGAGTTTTTGTTTGGAGAGTTTGATCCTGGCTCAGGACGAACGCTGGCGGCGTGCTTAACACATGCAAGTCGAACGGAAAGGCCTCTTCGGAGGTACTCGAGTGGCGAACGGGTGAGTAACACGTGGGCAATCTGCCCTGCACTTCGGGATAAGCCTGGGAAACTGGGTCTAATACCGAATAGGACCACTTGGCGCATGCCTTGTGGTGGAAAGCTTTTGCGGTGTGGGATGGGCCCGCGGCCTATCAGCTTGTTGGTGGGGTGATGGCCTACCAAGGCGACGACGGGTAGCCGGCCTGAGAGGGTGTCCGGCCACACTGGGACTGAGATACGGCCCAGACTCCTACGGGAGGCAGCAGTGGGGAATATTGCACAATGGGCGCAAGCCTGATGCAGCGACGCCGCGTGGGGGATGACGGCCTTCGGGTTGTAAACCTCTTTCACCATCGACGAAGGCTCACTTCGTGAGTTGACGGTAGGTGGAGAAGAAGCACCGGCCAACTACGTGCCAGCAGCCGCGGTAATACGTAGGGTGCGAGCGTTGTCCGGAATTACTGGGCGTAAAGAGCTCGTAGGTGGTTTGTCGCGTTGTTCGTGAAATCTCACGGCTTAACTGTGAGCGTGCGGGCGATACGGGCAGACTAGAGTACTGCAGGGGAGACTGGAATTCCTGGTGTAGCGGTGGAATGCGCAGATATCAGGAGGAACACCGGTGGCGAAGGCGGGTCTCTGGGCAGTAACTGACGCTGAGGAGCGAAAGCGTGGGGAGCGAACAGGATTAGATACCCTGGTAGTCCACGCCGTAAACGGTGGGTACTAGGTGTGGGTTTCCTTCCTTGGGATCCGTGCCGTAGCTAACGCATTAAGTACCCCGCCTGGGGAGTACGGCCGCAAGGCTAAAACTCAAAGGAATTGACGGGGGCCCGCACAAGCGGCGGAGCATGTGGATTAATTCGATGCAACGCGAAGAACCTTACCTGGGTTTGACATGCACAGGACGCGTCTAGAGATAGGCGTTCCCTTGTGGCCTGTGTGCAGGTGGTGCATGGCTGTCGTCAGCTCGTGTCGTGAGATGTTGGGTTAAGTCCCGCAACGAGCGCAACCCTTGTCTCATGTTGCCAGCGGGTAATGCCGGGGACTCGTGAGAGACTGCCGGGGTCAACTCGGAGGAAGGTGGGGATGACGTCAAGTCATCATGCCCCTTATGTCCAGGGCTTCACACATGCTACAATGGCCGGTACAAAGGGCTGCGATGCCGTAAGGTTAAGCGAATCCTTTTAAAGCCGGTCTCAGTTCGGATTGGGGTCTGCAACTCGACCCCATGAAGTCGGAGTCGCTAGTAATCGCAGATCAGCAACGCTGCGGTGAATACGTTCCCGGGCCTTGTACACACCGCCCGTCACGTCATGAAAGTCGGTAACACCCGAAGCCAGTGGCCTAACCCTTTGGGAGGGAGCTGTCGAAGGTGGGATCGGCGATTGGGACGAAGTCGTAACAAGGTAGCCGTACCGGAAGGTGCGGCTGGATCACCTCCTTTCTAAGGAGCACCACGAAAAGCACACCAATTGGTGGTGTGCGAGCCGTGAGGGGTTCTCGTCTGTAGTGGACGAAAACCGGGTGCACAACAGCAAATGATTGCCAGACACACTATTGGGCCCTGAGACAACACTCGGTCGAACCGTGTGGAGTCTCCCCATCTTGGTGGTGGGGTGTGGTGTTTGAGTATTGGATAGTGGTTGCGAGCATCTAGATGAACGCGTAGTCCTTCGGGGCTGACGAGTTCATCGAAATGTGTAATTTCTTCTTTGGTTTTTGTGTGTAAGTAAGTGTTTAAGGGCGCATGGTGGATGCCTTGGCATCGAGAGCCGATGAAGGACGTGGGAGGCTGCGATATGCCTCGGGGAGCTGTCAACCGAGCATTGATCCGAGGATTTCCGAATGGGGAAACCCAGCACGAGTGATGTCGTGTTACCCGCATCTGAATATATAGGGTGCGGGAGGTAACGCGGGGAAGTGAAACATCTCAGTACCCGTAGGAGAAGAAAACAATTGTGATTCCGTCAGTAGTGGCGAGCGAACGCGGAACAGGCTAAACCGCACGCATGTATAACCGGGTAGGGGTTGTGTGCGCGGTGTTGTGGGAGTGATATGTCTCAGCTCTACCTGGCTGAGGGGTAGTCAGAAAGTATCGTGGTTAGCAGAAATGGCCTGGGATGGCCTGCCGTAGACGGTGAGAGCCCGGTACGCGAAAACCCGATACCTACCTTGTATCAGTTCCCGAGTAGCAGCGGGCCCGTGGAATCTGCTGTGAATCTGCCGGGACCACCCGGTAAGCCTAAATACTTCTCGATGACCGATAGCGGATTAGTACCGTGAGGGAATGGTGAAAAGTACCCCGGGAGGGGAGTGAAATAGTACCTGAAACCGTGTGCCTACAATCCGTCAGAGCCTCCTCGTGGGGTGATGGCGTGCCTTTTGAAGAATGAGCCTGCGAGTCAGGGACACGTCGCGAGGTTAACCCGTGCGGGGTAGCCGCAGCGAAAGCGAGTCTGAATAGGGCGCATCCCCTTTGGGGTGTAGTGGCGTGTTCTGGACCCGAAGCGGAGTGATCTACCCATGGCCAGGGTGAAGCGCGGGTAAGACCGCGTGGAGGCCCGAACCCACTTAGGTTGAAGACTGAGGGGATGAGCTGTGGGTAGGGGTGAAAGGCCAATCAAACTCCGTGATAGCTGGTTCTCCCCGAAATGCATTTAGGTGCAGCGTTGCGTGGTTCACCACGGAGGTAGAGCTACTGGATGGCCGATGGGCCCTACTAGGTTACTGACGTCAGCCAAACTCCGAATGCCGTGGTGTAAAGCGTGGCAGTGAGACGGCGGGGGATAAGCTCCGTACGTCGAAAGGGAAACAGCCCAGATCGCCGGCTAAGGCCCCTAAGCGTGTGCTAAGTGGAAAAGGATGTGTAGTCGCAGAGACAACCAGGAGGTTGGCTTAGAAGCAGCCACCCTTGAAAGAGTGCGTAATAGCTCACTGGTCAAGTGATTATGCGCCGATAATGTAGCGGGGCTCAAGCACACCGCCGAAGCCGCGGCACATTCACCGTACGGTGGATGTGGGTAGGGGAGCGTCCCTCATGCAGCGAAGCCGCCGGGTGACCGGTGGTGGAGTGTGGGGGAGTGAGAATGCAGGCATGAGTAGCGATAAGGCAAGTGAGAACCTTGCCCGCCGTAAGACCAAGGGTTCCTGGGCCAGGCCAGTCCGCCCAGGGTGAGTCGGGACCTAAGGCGAGGCCGACAGGCGTAGTCGATGGACAACGGGTTGATATTCCCGTACCCGTGTATAGGCGTCCCTGATGAATCAGCGGTACTAACCACCCAAAACCGGATCGACCATTCCCCTTCGGGGGCATGGAGTTTCGGGGCTGCGTGGGACCTTCGCTGGTAGTAGTCAAGCGATGGGGTGACGCAGGAAGGCAGCCGTACCAGTCAGTGGTAATACTGGGGCAAGCCCGTAGGGAGAGCGATAGGCAAATCCGTCGCTCACTAATCCCGAGAGGTGATGCATAGCCGATTGAGGCGAATTCGGTGATCCTCTGCTGCCAAGAAAAGCCTCTAGCGAGCACATACACGGCCCGTACCCCAAACCAACACAGGTGGTCAGGTAGAGAATACCAAGGCGTACGAGATAACTATGGTTAAGGAACTCGGCAAAATGCCCCCGTAACTTCGGGAGAAGGGGGGCCGGAATACCGTGAACACCCTTGCGGTGGGAGCGGGATTCGGCCGCAGAAACCAGTGGGTAGCGACTGTTTACTAAAAACACAGGTCCGTGCGAAGTCGCAAGACGATGTATACGGACTGACGCCTGCCCGGTGCTGGAAGGTTAAGAGGACCCGTTAACCGTAAGGTGAAGCGGAGAATTTAAGCCCCAGTAAACGGCGGTGGTAACTATAACCATCCTAAGGTAGCGAAATTCCTTGTCGGGTAAGTTCCGACCTGCACGAATGGCGTAACGACTTCCCAACTGTCTCAACCATAGACTCGGCGAAATTGCACTACGAGTAAAGATGCTCGTTACGCGCGGCAGGACGAAAAGACCCCGGGACCTTCACTACAACTTGGTATTGGTGTTCGGTACGGTTTGTGTAGGATAGGTGGGAGACTGTGAAATACAGACGCCAGTTTGTATGGAGTCGTTGTTGAAATACCACTCTGATCGTATTGGACACCTAACGTCGAACCCTTATCGGGTTCACGGACAGTGCCTGGCGGGTAGTTTAACTGGGGCGGTTGCCTCCTAAAATGTAACGGAGGCGCCCAAAGGTTCCCTCAACCTGGACGGCAATCAGGTGTTGAGTGTAAGTGCACAAGGGAGCTTGACTGCGAGACCTACAAGTCAAGCAGGGACGAAAGTCGGGACTAGTGATCCGGCACCTCTGAGTGGAAGGGGTGTCGCTCAACGGATAAAAGGTACCCCGGGGATAACAGGCTGATCTTCCCCAAGAGTCCATATCGACGGGATGGTTTGGCACCTCGATGTCGGCTCGTCGCATCCTGGGGCTGGAGCAGGTCCCAAGGGTTGGGCTGTTCGCCCATTAAAGCGGCACGCGAGCTGGGTTTAGAACGTCGTGAGACAGTTCGGTCTCTATCCGCCGCGCGCGTCAGAAACTTGAGGAAACCTGTCCCTAGTACGAGAGGACCGGGACGGACGAACCTCTGGTATACCAGTTGTCCCACCAGGGGCACGGCTGGATAGCCACGTTCGGACAGGATAACCGCTGAAAGCATCTAAGCGGGAAACCTTCTCCAAGATCAGGTTTCTCACCCTTTTAGAGGGATAAGGCCCCCCGCAGACCACGGGTTCGATAGGCCAGACCTGGAAGCCCAGTAATGGGTGCAGGGAACTGGCACTAACCGGCCGAAAACTTACCAACACACAATCGCAACCACAGTCCATTTCACGGCAGTAATGCCGCGAAAACGCCACACCCCCCACCAAACAAATTTAAATAGAGTTACGGCGGCCACAGCGACAGGGAAACGCCCGGTCCCATTCCGAACCCGGAAGCTAAGCCTGTCAGCGCCAATGATACTGCCCATACGGGTGGAAAAGTAGGACACCGCCGAACATACACAAAAACACCCCCGGCAACGGGGGTGTTTTTGCATTCGCAATCAAATGCGTTATTCAGTCGAATAAGGTTAAGTTCGCCGCCGTGCGGCTGCGCTCGAGATCGAGAAGCGTTCGCTTCCGGTCCAGGCCGCCACCGTAGCCGGTGAGGCTGCCGTTGGCGCCGATCACCCGGTGGCACGGGACGACGATCGCGATCGGGTTGTGCCCGTTGGCCAGTCCGACCGCGCGTGCGGAACCGGTAGCTCCGATCTGGTGGGCGATCTGTCCGTACGACCGCGTCTCCCCGTATGGGATTGTCAGCAACGCCCGCCATACCCGGCGCTGGAATTCGGAGCCGAGCAGGTCGTATTCGAAGTCGAAGTCGGTGCGCTCGCCGGCGAAATACGCGGCCAGTTGCTCGACGGCCGCGCTGAACGCCCGCGGATTAGGCGACCAACCGGTGCGGCTCGGTTCGTAGGTCTGGTCGACCATCCGCAGGTGTGTCAGCACCGAGCCTCGGCCGGCCAGGGTCAGCAGCCCGATCGGGCTGTCGATGGTGCGGTACTCGATCATGTGTGCCACTCTCCCCCGCAAGCGGGAGGTGCCCCCACTTCATCGCTTCGCTCTGCATCGTCGCCGGCGCGAATCATGCGACCTCCTTTGGCGGCCAATGGTTTACGGGATGTTCGAGTGTGGTCCAGAGGTACTGGGTGGCGTAGGAGCGCCAGGGTCGCCACCGCGCACTGCGCGCGACGAGGGAGCGCTCGTCGGATGGCAAGCCCAGCTGTTCGGCGGCCAGGCGCAGACCCAGATCGCTGGCGGGAAACGCGTCGGGATCCCCGAGGCCGCGCATTGCGATCACCTCCGCGGTCCATGGGCCCACCCCGGGCAGGGCGAGTAATTGCGTTCGGGCGCTTTCCCAGTCGCACCCGGTGCCCAGGACGACGCTGCCGTCGGCGAGGCCGGCGATCAGGGCGCTGAGCGTTCGTTGCCGGGCCTTGGGCACCGCCAGATGGACGGGATCGATTTCCGCGAGCTGCTCGACCGACGGGAAGGTGTGGGTCAGAGTTCCCTCGGGGTCGTTGATCGGCTGGCCGTAGGCAGCGACCAGGCGGCCGGCGTGTGTGCTCGCTGCCTTCGTCGATACCTGTTGCCCTAGGACCGCGCGCACCGCGAGTTCGGCCTCGTCGACCGTGCGGGGAACCCGCTGCCCGGGCGCCTTGGCTACGACGGCGCAGAACTCCGCATCCCCACTCAGCGCTTCGTCCACCGCTTCGGGGTCGGCGTCGAGGTCCAGCAGCCGCCGGCACCGCGCGATAGCCGTTGTCAGATCGCGAAAGTCGTCGAGTACGAGCATGCATCGGACATGGTCGGCAGCGGGGGTCAGGGTGACGATCGCGCTGCCGAACGGAAGGCGCAGACTGCGCCGGTAGGCGCCGGCGCGGACTTCCTCGCAACCAGGCACCGTGCCGGCCGCCAGATGACCGAAGACCCCCGCATAGGCGAACGGTGTGCGCACCGGGAGCCGAAGACACACGGTGCCAGGGGAATTGGGCACCGCGGTGGAGGGTGTCGCCGCGCGCCGGCGCAGCGCGCTCGGTGTGTTCTCGAACACCGAGCGCACGGTGTCGTTGAACTGGCGGATGCTGGAAAAGCCGGCGGCGAATGCGACGTCGCCGAATGGCAGGTCCGTTGTCTCGATCAACACCCTGGCGGTCTGAGCCCGTTGCGCGCGGGCCAGCGCGAGAGGGCCGGCCCCAACCTCGGTCTGTAACAGCCGCTCCAGTTGCCGGGTGGTGTAACCGAGACGGGCGGCCAGGCCGCCGACACCTTCGCGGTCCACCGTCCCGTCGGCGATGAGCCGCATCGTTCGCGCCACGATGTCACCGCGCACGTTCCATTCCGGAGACCCCGGCGACGCGTCGGGGCGGCACCGCTTGCACGCCCGGAAGCCCGCACGCTGGGCGGCCGCCGCCGTCGGGTAGAACCGCGCGTTGCGGGCGAACGGTGGGCGCACCGGGCAGCTGGGCCGGCAGTAGATCCGGGTGGTCAGCACCGCGGTGACGAACCAGCCGTCGAACCGGGCGTCCTTGGACTGGACGGCGCGGTAGCAGCGTTCGAAGTCGTCGTGCACGGTTCCAGACTTACACCCCGCCTCCGACAAAACTGGCGGAAAAGCGACATCGTCGTGGGCTGGTGCCGCGGCCCCGGAGTCGGCCGTGCGGGGTTCGCCATCTGCCGCGGATTTCTCGTCCAAACGAGATTTTTGCTGCGGCCGATGGTATTTACTGTGATCCGGCTCACTGACTCTGGTGGGTATGACTCGACGGGGTGAGCGAGTTGGGGAAGGCGAACCGATGACGTGGCTGGCGACATGGTGGGGCCAGGACGACCATTTCGACTGGCTGACAGGCTATTTGCAAGCCCACGGGCTGAGCACAAGTACTCGCAAGGTTCTAGCCGTGGTGGCGGCCTCATTGGTGTTGGTGCCCGTCAACGTGTTGTGGGGACCCGTCCCGTTGTACCCGCGTGTCGCGCTGACGGTTTCGGTCGTCGCCGCCATCCTGGGGCTGGGCATGGCGGCGCTGTGGTTGAGCGGATGGCCCACTCGGCGCCAGTCCATCTTCTACATCATGACCGGCGCCGTATCCATCGGCGGCGGTTGCCTGTGGCAACCCCAGCCGCTCATCGGGCTGATGGCGTGCTCGGCGTTATCCGTCACCGGCGGGTACATCGCGTTCTTCCACACAGCAAGGCTCATGGTGCTGAACTTCGTGCTGGCCAGCACAATCGGGGCCTGGCAAGCGGTGCGCCTGGCCGCTTCCGGGCAGACGGTGCTGGCCTTCACCGGTTACTTTCTGGTCCTGGAACTGAACGTGGTCGTCCCGCTTGCCATCCAGGTCGTGGTGCGCGCGCTGTGGTTGGACCTCTTGCGAGCCAACCGCGACCCGCTGACCGGGCTGCTGAATCGGCGGGCCTGCGACCGGGCCATCGTCGGCCGGATGCTCGCGGGCGCCAATCACATGTTTCTGGCGGTGGCGATGGTCGATCTGGATCGCTTCAAAGAGCTGAACGACACCCGCGGGCACGCCGCCGGCGACGAGGCGCTGATCGCGGTGGCGGGCACCTTGACCACCGCGTGCGGAGACACCGCCGTCGTCGGTCGCGTCGGCGGGGAGGAATTCCTGGTCGCCGACATCGTTACGACAGAACAGCTGCCGAGGTGGGGCCGGCAACTCTGTGACGCCGTGGCCGCGGTGAACGCGTCCGTGACCGCCAGCGTCGGCATAGCCACCCTGGAGTTGGGCAGCGTGATCTCGGAATACGCCGAACATGCGTTTCACCAATTGGTCGCCCACGCCGATAAGGCGATGTACGAAGCCAAGCGGTGTGGGGGCAACCAAACGCGCCATCATCAGATCGCGGTCTGAGGCACTACTCGCACGCCGTTGTCTGGGGTCTCGACTCTGGATTCTCCACGGCTGCGGCGGCCGCGATGAAGTCCCGGGGCGAGCGGGACAACGGTCGGCCGGAGTCCCAGATCACGCCCACATCCCGGCTCAGCCGGGAGGCGTCCCGACGCACACGCCGCCGGCGCACGCACCCGCGCCGCCCGGTCCCGCAGACGCGCCCGCGCCCGGCACACCCGCGCTGGCCCCACCGGGCCCGGCACCGGCGCCCGAACCGCCAGGCCCGGCAGTAGTGGCGCCACCCGGTCCGGTGGCGGGACCCCCGCCGGGTCCGCCGGGAGCCGGCGACGTCGGTGCAGTCGTCGTGACGCTCGCCGGCGTCGTGACGGTGGTGGTGACGGTCGAGGTGGTCGGGTTCTTGTTGTCGTTGCTCGAGCCGCATCCCGCGGTCAACGAACTCAGGGCGATCGCCGCAGCGATCCCCGCGGCGACAGAAGCGCGGCGGGCGAGTCCACTACCGGTCATGTCAAAGCCAATCTCTGAGGGGTCATTTCCTGTGTCCCTCTACCCATTTCGTCCCGATATCAATCGTGCTGCGGGTCGTCAGCCCCGGCGGGCGCCGCCAGCCGGATGGGACGGTCATGCCCGCGAAGGGTCACGCTGTCACCCAAAGACCAACGCGTCCGCTCGTTTTCACTTGCACCCTCGATGGCGTGGGCCGTCGCGAGCAGCCGGTTCGGGTGTGACTTGGCGAGTTCGCACAGCCGGGCTGCCGCGTTGACCGGTTCACCGATCACGGTGTATTCGAAGCGTTCCCTGGCGCCGACGTTGCCCGCGACGACTTGACCCGCCGCCACGCCGATGCCGGCCTGGCAATCCGGCATCTCGTCGTTCAGGCGCTCGGCAATGCAGCGTGCGGCGGCCAGCGCCTCGTCTTCGGGACTGGCCAGGCGATTCGGGGCCCCGAAGATGGCCAGCGTCGCATCGCCCTCGAACTTGTTGACCAGCCCGCGGTGGCGGTCTACCTCCTCGACGACGATGCCGAAAAATTTGTTGAGCACCGAAACGACTTCGGAGGGAGGCCGACTGGTCACCAACTGGGTGGAGCCGACGATGTCGATGAACAGGACCGCAACGTGGCGTTCCTCGCCGCCCAGCTTCGGCCGCTCACGTTCCGCGGCGAGGGCGACCTCACGCCCGACGTGCCGGCCGAACAGGTCGCGGACGCGTTCGCGCTCGCGCAGCCCGTCCACCATCGCGTTGAAACCGCGTTGTAGCTCACCGAGTTCGGTGCCGTCGAACACGACGAGGTCGCCCCGCAGGTCACCCCGCTCCACACGCCGCAGCGCCGCACGGACCACGCGCACCGGTGTCGCGGTGAGCCAAGCCAGAATCCACATCAAGGCGCAACCGAAGGTCACCGTGGCTATCGACACGATGAACACGCCAACCGCGAACTGGGTTTCGGTCAGGTTGCGCATCAGGGCCTGAAAGCCCGCCAGAAAGGCGATGCCGAGAACGGGCAGGCCCGACCCGAGGAACCAGACCACCATGGTCCGGCCCATGATGCCCGAGGCGAATCGCCGCGGTGGTGGCCCCGCTTCGAGCGCCTGGGCCGCCGCCGGGCGCAGCGCGAACTCGGCGAGCAGATAACTGCCGGTGGCCACCAAGATGCCGCAGATGCCCACCGCGATGAGGAAGCGCGGGATGAACAGCGTGTTGACCAGGCCGTAGAGCGTCGTCAGCACCACCGCCCCGACACCCCAAAGGACGAGATCGAAGCGGGCGATCCGCCATGGCGCCAGGAAAGTATTGCGCTCATCATCCTGGTTGGGCGTGCGCTCCTCGATGGCCCAGCGGAGCGATACGACGGTCCTGCGGGTGATCCAATAAGTGCCCACGGCCAGTGCCAGCGCGATATAGCCAGGTGATGCCAGGAAGGTTATCCACCACGGTGCGTCGAACACGCTTGGCTGCGGAATGGCGACCGTCACCAGGAGCAGCGCGACGGCGATGCCGATCAGGTTGGCCCCCAGCACGAGCACGGTCAGGATGACCTGAATGCGGATGCGCCGACGTCGCTGGCTTTCGGAGACCCGGCCGAGCAGCAGGGAGCCGTAGGCCGGAGTCTCCGGTAACCGGCCGCTCTGCCGGGTGACCGTCTCGAGCACCCGGCCGATGCGTTTTGCCAAGCTATGGGTGGCCGACATGGTGGCGTCAGCCTAATTTGTCGGCCACGCTCTAAGGTGAGTCGGGTGCGTCTAGTGATCGCCCAATGCACCGTTGACTATGTCGGCAGGCTCACCGCGCATCTGCCGTCCGCGCGCAGGCTGCTGTTGTTCAAGGCCGATGGGTCGGTCAGCGTGCACGCCGACGACCGCGCCTACAAGCCGCTGAACTGGATGAGTCCGCCGTGCTGGCTGATCGAGGAGCCCGGCGACCAGGCGTCGCTGTGGGTGGTCGAGAACAAGGCCGGCGAACAACTGCGCATCACCGTCGAGGAGATCGAGCACGACTCCAGCCATGAGCTCGGCGTCGATCCCGGGCTGGTCAAGGACGGAGTCGAAGCGCACCTGCAGGCCCTGCTCGCCGAGCACGTGCAACTGCTGGGCGAGGGATACACGCTGGTGCGCCGCGAGTACATGACCGCCATCGGACCCGTCGACCTGCTATGCCGTGACGAACGCGGCGGCTCGGTGGCGGTGGAGATCAAGCGACGCGGCGAGATCGACGGGGTCGAGCAGCTCACCCGCTACCTGGAGTTGCTCAACCGCGACACCGTCCTGGCTCCGGTGAGGGGAGTGTTCGCCGCTCAGCAGATCAAACCCCAGGCCCGTACGCTGGCCACCGATCGCGGCATCCGTTGTCTGACACTGGATTACGACAAGATGCGCGGGATGGACAGCGACGAATACCGGCTGTTCTGAGTATTCGCCACTAGAGGAGATCGCATGGCTCGGCGCCGGACCCCATCGCGGCGGCAGCGGCCGTGGGCGCCACTTCCGGAGCTGCGCCGGGTGGAGACCGGGCCCGACGGCCATGACTACGAAGTCCGCGCCGTCCCCGCCGCCCGCGCGGTCAAGACCTACCGGTGCCCCGGTTGCGACCACGAAATACGTTCCGGCTCAGCACATCTGGTGGTGTGGCCGATCGATTCGACCTTCGGTGCGGGCCCGGGCCAGGTCGAGGACCGCCGGCATTGGCACACGCCATGCTGGGCGCACCGCGCTACCCGCGGTCCGACCAGGAAGTGGTCGTGAATGCCCGGTCTCAGGCGGCCGGTTCGACGAGCTCGATCAGAACTCCGCCGCCATCCTTGGGGTGGATGAAGTTGATCCGGGAGTTTGCCGTGCCGCGACGGGGTGCGTCGTAGACCAGTCGCACACCCTGCTCGTGGAGCTGCTCGACGAAGGCGTCGAGATCGCTCACCCGAACGGCCATCTGCTGGATGCCGGGTCCGCGCTTGTCGAGGAACTTCGCGATGGTCGACGACTCGTCGATCGGGGCCATCAACTGGATCTGAGCGGTGCCCGCCTGGGCGCCACGCACAGCCAGCATGGCTTCGCGGATTCCCTGCTCCTCGTTGACTTCCTCGTGCACCAGGATCATGCCGAGGGTGTCGTGGTACCAGGTGATGGCGGCGTCCAGGTCGGCGACTGCGATGCCGACGTGATCGATCGCGGTCACCAGGGAGGTGGCCAGGAACTGACGGGCGTCAACTTGATCGGTCGTCATCACATAACGGTAACCTGGCGGCAAAGATTGCGCTTCTCGGGGCGGCCGAAACGGCCATCGGGGGCGCGCCAGTAAGCCTTAGGAGAGAGTCATGACGACGTCGGTGATCGTTGCTGGAGCGCGGACACCCATCGGCAAGCTGATGGGTTCGCTGAAGGATTTTTCCGCCAGCGATCTGGGGGCCATCGCGATCGCCGGCGCGCTGGAAAAGGCCAATGTTCCGGCCTCGGCGGTCGACTACGTGATCATGGGCCAGGTGCTGACGGCCGGGGCCGGCCAGATGCCGGCACGCCAGGCGGCCGTGGTGGCGGGCATCGGCTGGGACGTTCCGGCGCTCACCATCAACAAGATGTGCCTGTCCGGGATCGACTCCATCGCGCTCGCTGACCAGCTCATTCGGGCCGGGGAGTTCGACGTGGTGGTGGCCGGCGGCCAGGAGTCCATGACCAAGGCGCCGCACCTGCTGATGGACAGCCGCTCGGGCTACAAGTACGGCGACGTGACGGTGCTGGACCACATGGCCTACGACGGCCTGCACGACGTCTTCACCGACCAGCCGATGGGCGCGCTCACCGAACAGCGCAACGACGTCGACAAGTTCACCCGGCAAGAGCAGGACGAGTTCGCTGCGCGGTCCCACCAGAAGGCGGCCGCGGCCTGGAAGGACGGTGTCTTCACCGACGAAGTGGTGCCGGTCAACATCCCGCAGCGCAAGGGCGATCCGCTGCAGTTCGCCGAGGACGAGGGGATCCGGGCCAACACCACCGCCGAGTCGCTGGCCGGCCTCAAGCCGGCATTTCGCCGCGATGGCACCATCACCGCCGGATCGGCCTCTCAGATCTCCGATGGTGCGGCCGCGGTGGTGGTGATGAACAAGGCCAAGGCACAGGAGCTGGGGCTGAGCTGGCTGGCCGAGATCGGCGCGCACGGCGTGGTGGCCGGGCCGGACTCCACCCTGCAGTCGCAGCCGGCCAACGCGATCAAGAAAGCGATCAAGCGTGAGGGCATCTCGGTGGACCAGCTCGATGTCATCGAGATCAACGAGGCATTTTCCGCGGTGGCGCTGGCGTCGACCCGCGAACTGGGCGTGAACCCCGACCTCGTCAACGTCAACGGCGGCGCGATCGCGGTCGGACATCCCATTGGGATGTCGGGGGCGCGGATCACGCTGCATGCCGCCCTGGAACTGAAGCGGCGCGGCTCCGGATACGCCGTCGCGGCGCTGTGCGGCGCCGGCGGACAGGGCGACGCCCTGATTTTGCGCGCAGGATAGCCAGCGGTTGCGGGCTTTCGCCGAGGTTGCTGGCGCGGCGCGCCGACGACAAATTGTGATCTTCGTCATATCGGGGCGCTGCGCCGCCATTCGGAGCGATTTTTCGCCCCTTGCGCGGCCGCCTGAGCGCCGCCGCCACCGGGTGGATGGGTGGCCCACGCGCATGACAAACTTGACGGCGTGACGCGTCCGCGACCCCCTATCGGCCCCGCCCTGGCTGGTGCGGTCGATCTCTCCGGCCTCAAGCAGCGGGCCCAGCCCGCAGGCACCCCTGCCGGAGGATCCGCACCGTCGGCCGCCGAGGGTGACCCGGGAATCATCACGGTCACCGAGGCCAATTTCGAGGCCGAGGTCCTGCTCCGGTCCGAGGAAGTGCCCGTTGTCGTGTTGCTGTGGTCACCGCGCAGCGACGCGTGCGTCCAGTTGCTCGACACGTTCGCCGGCCTGGCCGCCCAGGACAATGGCAAGTGGGCGTTCACGACGGTCAACGTCGATGTCGCGCCCAGGGTTGCGCAGATATTCGGTGTCGACGCCGTCCCGACCGTGGTGGCGTTGGCCGCCGGTCAGCCGATCTCGAGTTTCCAGGGGATGCAGCCGACCGAGCAGTTGCGCGGCTGGTTGGACCAAATTCTCTCGGCGACCGCCGGAAAGCTCAAGGGCGCAACCGGTTCCGCGGGGCCTGAGGCGATCGACCCCGAGCTGGCCGCCGCCCGTCAACAGCTGGAGGACGGCGATTTCGAGGCGGCCAAAGCGTCCTACCAATCGATCCTGGACGCCGACCCGGCCCACGCCGAAGCCAAGGGCGCGATTCGCCAAATCGAATTCCTCACGCGCGCAACCACGCAACGCCCGGACGCCGTCGATGTCGCCGACGCCGCGCCCGGCGACATCGAAGCCGCCCTCGCGGCGGCGGACGTGCAGATCCTCAATCAGGATGTCAGTGCGGCGTTCGATCGCCTGATTGCCTTGGTGCGCAGCACATCCGGCGACGACCGGACGCTAGTGCGCACTCGCCTGGTCGAGCTGTTCGAACTCTTCGACCCGGCCGATCCCGAGGTGGTCGCGGGCCGGCGCAACCTCGCCAACGCGCTGTACTGAAGCGGCTCTACTCGGGTTCCAGCCACAGGGCCGACGTCGGCGGCAGCACCAGCATCGCCGAGGCCGGGCGGCCGTGCCACGGCTCTTCGGTGGCATCGACGCCGCCCATATTGCCGATCCCCGAACCGTTGTACGCCGTCGCGTCCGTGTTGAGCACCTCGCGCCAGCGACCGGCCGACGGCAGGCCGAGCCGGTATCCGCCGTGTTCGGCACCCGCGAAGTTGAACACGCACGCCATCACCGAGCCGTCCTTGCCGTAGCGCAGGAAGCTCAACACGTTGTTGGCCGAGTCGTTGGCGTCGATCCAGGAATAGCCGTCGGGCACGGTGTCCTGGCTCCACAGCGCGGGGTGGCTGCGGTAGATGTCGTTGATGTCGCGGACCAGGCGCAGCACCCCGTTGGAGAACCCTTGCTCATCGAGCTGCCACCAATCCAGACCGCGCTCCTCGGACCACTCGGCGCGCTGCCCGAATTCCTGTCCCATGAACAACAATTGCTTCCCCGGGTGCGCCCACTGGTAAGCGAGCAGGCTGCGCAGCCCCGCTGCCTTGACGTGATTGTTGCCCGGCATCCGGCCCCACAGCGTTCCCTTGCCGTGGACCACCTCGTCGTGGCTGATCGGCAGCACGTAGTTCTCGCTGAACGCGTACAGCATCGAGAACGTCATCTCGTGGTGGTGGAAGCTGCGGTAAATCGGATCGCGGCTGATGTAGTCGAGCGTGTCGTGCATCCAGCCCATGTTCCACTTCATCGAAAAGCCCAGGCCGCCAAGGTTTGTCGGTCTTGTCACCCCGGGCCACGAGGTCGACTCCTCGGCGATGGTGACGATCCCCGGGGCGGTCTTGTGCACCGTGGCGTTCATCTCCTGCAGGAACTGCACGGCCTCCAGGTTCTCCCGGCCGCCGTAGATGTTGGGGGTCCAGCCGCCCTCCGGGCGCGAGTAGTCCAGATAGAGCATCGAGGCGACGGCATCCACCCGTAGGCCGTCGATGTGGAACTCTTCGAGCCAGAACAGCGCGTTGGCCACCAGGAAGTTGCGCACCTCCCGACGGCCGAAGTCGAATACGTAGGTGCCCCAATCGAGTTGCTCGCCACGCTTCGGGTCGGAGTGCTCGTAGAGCGGCGTGCCGTCGAATCGGCCCAGCGCCCATGCGTCCTTCGGGAAGTGCGCCGGCACCCAGTCCACCAGCACGCCGATGCCGGCCTGGTGCAAGGCGTCGACCAGGGCCCGGAACTCGTCCGGTGTGCCGAATCGGGACGTCGGCGCGTAGTACGACGTCACCTGGTAGCCCCACGATCCGGCGAAGGGATGCTCGGCGACCGGCAGCAGCTCGACGTGGGTGAATCCGTGTTCCACCACGTAATCGGTGAGTTCGCGGGCCAATTGGCGGTAGTTGAGTCCGGGGCGCCATGAACCCAGGTGGACCTCGTAGGTGCTCATCGGCTCGAACACCGGGTTGCGCTGGGCGCGCTCGGTCATCCAGTTGGCGTCTTCCCAGGTGTACTCGCTGTGCGTGACCCGGGAGGCGGTGTGCGGCGGCACCTCGGTGGCGAACGCCATGGGATCGGCCCGCTCGGTCACGACGTCGTCGGCGCCGTGGACGCGGAACTTGTAGAGGCCGTGCACGGGGAAGCCGGGCCAGAACAGCTCCCAGACACCCGATGAGCCCAGGACCCGCATCGGGGCTTCACTTCCGGTCCAGCCGTTGAATTCGCCGATCAGGTTGATGCCCTTGGCGTTGGGCGCCCACACCGCAAAGGACACGCCGTGCACGACGCCGTCGGCCGTGGTGAACGAGCGAGGATGTGCGCCAAGGACTTCCCAGAGCCGCTCGTGGCGCCCTTCCCCGAACAGGTGGAGGTCGACCTCGCCCAGCGTCGGCAAGAAGCGGTATGCGTCGGCGATGACGTACGGTTCGGCGCCTTCGTAGGTGATCTGCAGCCGATAATCGATCAGGTTGACGAAGGGCAACACCGCGGCGAACAGGCCGGACTCGACGTGCTGCAGCGGAAACCGGTCATCGCCGACCAGCGCGACAACTTCGGCCGCGTGCGGCCGGTAGGCCCGAATGACGGTGTGATCCCCGTATTCGTGGGCGCCCAGAATGCTGTGCGGGTTGTGGTGTGTGCCAGCGATCAGGCGCGACAGGTCGGCCGGATCGGGAGCCAGGTGTGTCCGAGCGAGTTGGTCGGTTTGGCTCATGTCCCTTTCACCTCCGGTCCGTTTCATTGCCTGCGTAGCAGTGTCATTCGTGAGTCGTACGGTATGAGTGGCATGTTGATGATGTGCGCGACCGCCTGCCCGGGGTCGAGGCGAACGTAATTGGCCTGCCCCCATTGGAATTCCTGGCCGGTGATCTCGTCGCGCACCCAGAAGCGCTCGTATGGCTCCATACCCAATGCGGCCATATCCAAAAACAGCGTCGCTTCCTCGGTGCCGAACGCGTTGAGCGTGACCACCACCAACACGCAGTCGCCGGTCGCCGGGTCGAACTTGGAGTAGGCGATCAGCGCATCGTTGTCCACGCTGTGGAAATGGATCGTGCGCAGCTGCTCCAGTGCGGGGTGCAGGCGGCGAATTGCGTTGAGCTGCGTGATGAATGGCTCGAGCGAGCGTCCTTCGGCGAGCGCACCCGCGAAATCACGGGGCCGCAACTCGTACTTCTCCGAGTCCAGGTATTCCTCGCTGCCCTCCCGCACCGCACGGTGCTCGAACAGTTCGTAGCCCGAATACACGCCCCACGCCGGCCCCATGGTCGCCGCCAGCACCGCGCGGATGGCGAACATTCCGGGACCGTTGTGCTGCAGGATGGCGTGCAGAATGTCGGGGGTGTTCACGAACAGGTTGGGTCGGCGGAAGTCGGCCAGGTTGGCGATGTCGTTGCCGAACTCCGTCAGCTCCCACTTCGCCGTGCGCCAGGTGAAATAGCTGTACGACTGCGTGAACCCCAGCTTGGCCAGGCCGTACTGCCGCGCGGGCGGCGTGAACGCCTCGGACAGAAACAGGACGTCGGGGTCGATGGCTTTCACCTGAGCGATCAGCCAGGCCCAGAAATCCGGCGGTTTGGTGTGCGGGTTGTCGACGCGAAAGAACTTGACGCCGTGGTCCATCCAGTGCCGGACCACACGCAGCACCTCGTCGTAGAGGCCGGCCGGGTCGTTGTCGAAATTGATCGGATAGATGTCCTGGTATTTCTTCGGCGGGTTTTCCGCGTATGCGATGGTGCCGTCCGGCAATTCGGTGAACCAGTTGCGGTGCTCACGCGCCCAGGGATGATCCGGTGCGCACTGCAGCGCCAGGTCCAGCGCCACCTCCATGCCCTGCTCGCGCGTCGCGGCGACGAAGGCGTCGAAGTCGTCGATGGTGCCCAGATCCGGGTGGATGGCGTCGTGCCCGCCCTCGTCGCTGCCGATCGCCCAGGGCGAACCCACATCTCCGGGCGCGGCGGTCGGGGAGTTGTTGCGCCCCTTGCGATGTACCTTGCCGATCGGGTGGATCGGCGGCAGGTAGACGACGTCGAATCCCATTGCCGCGATACGTGGAAGTTGGGCGGCTGCCGTCGCGAAGGTGCCGTGCACGGGTTTGCCCTTGGCATCCCACCCGCCGGTCGAGCGGGGAAACATCTCATACCAGGAGCCGAACCGGGCCAGCGGCCGGTCCACCCAGATGCCGTACTGCTCGCCCCGGGTGACGAGATCGCGGAGCGGGTAGTCCGCCAGGATCTCCTCGACCGCCGGCCCCAGCGCCAGCGCGGATCGGGTCACCGGGTCTCCGGACTTGCGCAGCGCGGCCGCGGCCGACAGCAGAGGTTCGCGCAGCGCGCGCGGCACGCCCGTCGCTGCGCGCTCGAACAAACCGGCACCGACCAGCAGGTCGTTCGACAGTTCGGTCTCGCCCTGACCGGCGTCCAGTTTGGCGACCAGCCCGTGCCGCCACGAGTGAATCGGGTCGCCCCACCCGTCGACCCGGAAGGTCCACAACCCGACCTGGTCGGGCGTGAACTGACCGTGAAAGACATAGGGCTCGAGACCCATCGTCATCGGCAGCAGCAGCGGCTTGATCCGTTGCTGGTCGACTTTGCCGTCGCGTTCGGTCGCCGGCCGCGCGGGGGCCTGCACCGCCTTGACTCGGCGGGTCTCCGTTACCTGTGGATAGCCGGGACCGAGGTAGCGCACGACCAGGGTCGCCGCCACCGCCTCGTGGCCCTCTCGCCATACCGCGGCCCTGACCGGCACGACCTCGCCGACCACGGCTTTCGCGGGATAAGCGCCACAGGAAACGACCGGTTGGACGTCATCGATTTCGACACGACCGGGCACCACCACTCCGTTCCGATTGTGTGCGGCCAACCCGCGGTGTGCTCCGTGCGGAATGCCGCTCGTCGGGAAACTTCCTGTCGTGGGGAACTTTCTGTGCGGGGAAGCATCGTTGCGACCCCGATAACTACTCGATACCCACCCTAGTCTTCGGTCACACACCGTCGGGGAAAAGCGGTCCTTCCCGCCGTGCACGGGGCGGGAACCTCAGTAAGGTAGTAACGCGTGAAAGCCCTCCGCCGGTTTACCGTCCGTGCTCACCTTCCGGAGCGTCTGACCGCGCTGGACCAGTTGTCGACCAACCTGCGATGGTCGTGGGACCTACCCACCCAGGAGCTTTTCGCGACCATCGACCGCGACCTGTGGGAGCGGTGCGGCAGCGACCCGGTCGCGTTGCTGGGCGCGGTCAACCCGGCGCGGCTCGACGAGCTGGCGCTCGACGAGACCTTCCTCGGTCGGCTGGACGAGCTGGCCGCCGACTTGAATGACTACCTGAGCCGCCCGCTGTGGTATCAGCAACAGCAGCAGCAAGGCGCCGAGATGCCGGCCGCCATCGCCTACTTCTCGATGGAGTTCGGCATCGCCGAAGTGCTGCCCAACTACTCCGGTGGCTTGGGGATCCTTGCCGGTGACCACCTGAAGTCCGCGTCGGATCTGGGCGTGCCGCTGGTCGCGGTGGGGCTGTACTACCGCTCCGGATATTTCCGGCAGTCGTTGACCGCCGACGGCTGGCAGAACGAGACGTACCCGTCGCTGGACCCGCAGGGCCTACCGTTGCGGCTGCTCACCGACGCGACCGGCGAGCCCGCCCTGGTCGAGCTGACGCTGCCCGATTCCGCGCAGCTGCACGCCCGGATCTGGGTCGCCCAGGTGGGCCGGGTTCCGCTGTTACTGCTGGATTCCGACGTCCCCGAGAACGAACACGAACTGCGCAGCGTGACCGACCGCCTGTACGGGGGCGATCAGGAACACCGGATGAGGCAGGAGATCCTCGCCGGCATCGGCGGGGTCCGCGCGATCCGCGCGTTCACAAACTTTCACGGGCTGCCCGCACCCGAGGTGTTCCACATGAACGAGGGCCACGCGGGGTTCCTCGGAGCCGAACGCATCCGCGAGCTGATGACCGGTCCGGGGCTGGACTTCGACACCGCGCTGACGGTGGTGCGCTCCAGCACGGTGTTCACCACTCACACCCCGGTGCCCGCCGGCATCGACCGCTTTCCCATCGAGATGGTGCGGCTGTACTTCGACGACCACGCGGGCGCATCGAAATCGGATGAGGCGGCGGAATCCGGTGCGGCAGCGCAATCCGGTGACAAGGCCGCGCCCTCGGACGCCACGGCCGCGCCGGTGTTGCTACCGGGGGTGCCGACGGCCCGCATCCTGGCACTCGGCGCCGAGGACGACCCCGAAAAATTCAATATGGCGCACATGGGTCTGCGGCTGGCCCAGCGCGCCAACGGTGTGTCGTCGCTGCACGGCCGGGTCAGCCGGTCGATGTTCAACGAACTGTGGCCCGGCTTCGACGCGGGTGAGGTGCCGATCGGCTCTATTACCAACGGAGTTCACGCGCGCACCTGGGCGGCGCCGCAGTGGCTGCAGCTGGGCCGTGAGCTGGTCGGGTCGGATTCGTTCAGCGATCCGGGTGTTTGGCTGCGCCTCAAGCAGGTCGATGCGGGCCATCTGTGGTGGATCCGCTCGCAGCTGAGGTCGTTGCTGGTCGACGACGTCCGGCGCCGGCTACGTCGCTCGTGGCTGGAACGAGGTGCCTCCGACGCTGAATTGGGTTGGATAGCAACGGCATTCGATCCCGAAGTGTTGACCATCGGGTTCGCTCGACGGGTGCCGACGTACAAGCGATTGACGCTGATGCTGCGCGACCCGGAACGGCTGGAACGGCTGCTGCTCGATCAGGAGAGGCCCATTCAGCTGATCGTCGCCGGGAAATCGCACCCTGCCGACGACGGAGGGAAAGCGTTGATTCAGCAGGTGGTGCGCTTCGCTGACCGGCCGCAGGTGCGCCACCGCATCGCATTTTTGCCCGATTACGACATGTCCATGGCGCGGCGGCTGTATTGGGGCTGCGATGTCTGGCTGAACAATCCGCTGCGGCCGTTGGAGGCTTGTGGCACGTCGGGAATGAAGAGTGCGCTCAACGGCGGCCTGAACCTGTCAATCCGCGATGGTTGGTGGGACGAATGGTTCGACGGCGAAAACGGTTGGGAGATACCGTCTGCCGACGGTCTGGCCGACGAGGACCGGCGCGACGACCTGGAGTCCAGCGGGCTATACAAGCTGCTGGAAGAAGCCGTGGCGCCGAAGTTCTACGAACGCGATGAACACGGCGTCCCGCCGCGCTGGATCGAGATGGTGCGCCACACGGTGCAGACGCTCGGCCCGAAAGTGCTGGCGTCCCGCATGGTGCGCGACTACGTCGAGCAGTACTACACGCCCGCCGCGCAGTCGCTGCGCAAGACGATCGCCCCCGCCGACGGCGCGGCGGGCGGCGCCGAGTTCGGCGCGGCCCGCGAGCTGGCCGCCTACCGCCGGCGCGCCGAGGAGGCCTGGCCCAAGATCGTCATCACCGACGTCGACAGCACCGGCCTGCCGGACAGTCCGGTGCTCGGCTCCAAGCTGACCCTCACCGCCACCGTCCAGCTGGCCGGGCTGGCGCCCGACGAGGTCACGGTCCAGGCGCTGGTGGGCCGGGTCGACGCCAGCGACGCGCTGCTGCAGCCGATCACCGTCGAGATGTCCTACACCGGCACCGCCGAGGGTGGCAACCAGGTCTTCTCGACGACAACGCCGCTGCCGCTGGCGGGATCCGTCGGCTACACCGTGCGGGTACTGCCCCACAACCCGATGCTGGCGGCCAGCAACGAGCTCGGTCTGGTCACGCTGGCCCGCTAGCCGAACCGCTGCTGGGTAATTCCCAGGTGGCGTTCGGATAGGCCCTCGGCGAACCGGATGCGGTTGAATCCGGTGCGTTTCCAATCACTTCGTGAACCTTCGCGGCCGATGGCCTACGGTCGTCCACTCGAGGCGAACCGATCGGTCATATTTCCAAGTCTCATTATCAAAAAGCCCCGCTTCAGGTGCGTTTTTGGGCAACAATTGCGGCGACGGCGCAACGGCCTCACCGAGCGGAGATGCGTCATGGCGAACGAGACTGCTGCTCATTCTGCGACTCGTGGCAAGCATGCCGGCGATCATGCGAGGACCGGGGATGCCCGAGCCATCGCTGGTTTCAACCCGGTCAATAATTCGATCAGCAGACGTCGCCTCGCCGGGAGACGACCCGCCACTACGCTCACCAGACGTCGTCAGCCGTCGTCGACGACGGTCCTACTGGTCGCGGCGTTCGGCGCGTTCTTGGCATTCCTCGACTCAACGATCGTCAACATCGCGTTCCCGGCCATCCAGCGGTACTTCCACAGCAGCGACATCAGCAGCCTGTCCTGGGTGCTCAACGCCTACAACATTGCGTTTGCCGCCTTTCTGGTGGCCGGCGGCAGGATTGCCGACTTACTCGGGCGCAAGCGGATGTTCATCTACGGGGTGGTGTTGTTCACCGTCGCATCCGCGTTGTGCGCGGCGGCCGACACCGTCGGGCAGCTCGTCGCATTCCGGGTGCTGCAAGGCATCGGAGCGGCGACTCTCGTGCCGGCGTCCCTAGCGCTCGTGGTCGAGAGTTTCGAGGAGGCGCGACGCGCACATGGCGTTGGTCTCTGGGGCGCAGCAGCTGCCATCGCGTCGGGTCTCGGGCCTCCCATCGGAGGCGCGCTCGTGGAGGCGTCGAGTTGGCGCTGGGTCTTCTTGGTGAATCTGCCGCTCGGCGTTGTAGCTGTGGTAGTGGCACGGCGGGGGCTGGTCGAAAGCCGCGCCTCAGGACGGCGGCGTGTGCCTGATTTACGGGGTGCGGTGTTGTTGGCCGTAGGACTCGGATGCCTGACCCTCGGCTTGGTCAAGGGCCCGGACTGGGGCTGGGTCAGCCCAACAACCATCGCGTCGTTCCTGGCCGCTGTCGTCGCGATGCTCGGATTCGTGATGAGTTCGCGAGGCCATCCAACGCCGCTGATAGATCCCGCGTTCCTCCGCATTCGGTCGTTCACCGCAGGCAACGTCCTCACGCTTGTCGCCAGTGCCGGGTTCTACGCCTACCTGCTGACCCACGTGTTGTTCCTGAACTACGTGTGGGGCTACAACTTGCTGCGCGCGGGCTTGGCGGTCGCGCCCGCTGCTTTCGTCGCGGCTTTCGTTGCAGCGGTGCTCGGACGCGTCGCCGACCGGCATGGTTACCGCCTGATCATCATCGCGGGCGCGCTGGTCTGGACGAGCAGTCTCCTGTGGTACATCGAACGCGTCGGATCCAAACCCGATTTCGTCGGGCAATGGTTGCCCGGTCAACTGCTGCAGGGCATAGGGGTCGGGGCGACGCTGCCAATGCTTGGCAGCGCCGCACTTGCCGGGTTGGCCGCAGGCGGCAGCTATGCCACCGCGTCGGCCGTGGTCAGCAGCACACGCCAGCTGGGCGCCGTGATCGGCATCGCATTGCTGGTGATTGTCGTGGGAACGCCGGCCCACGGGGCCACCGAACAGACGTTGCGCCGAGGCTGGGTGCTGGCCGCCGTCTGTTTCGCGGTGGTTGCGATCGGCGGGGTGTTGCTGGGGCGCACCCGCCGCGTCGCTGCGATGCCGGCGGAATCGGAACTCCCGCTGCGCCTCGATTCGCCGGAACCGGGAAGTGCCCCCGGGATCGTTTCCCTTCCCGCCATTTCGCGGTCGGGCGCGGAGGGCGGGGTTGATCCGCTGGGCGGTCTGCCGCTGTTTGCCGGGCTGGACCCGATCTGCCTGTCAGAGCTGCGCGAGTGCGCCGAGCAGATCGAGCTCGAGGCGGGCTCGTATCTCTTTCACGCCGGAGACGCGTCCGATTCGCTGTATGTGGTGCGTAGTGGTCGCCTGCAGGTGCTCCAAAACGACGTGGTTACAACGGAATTGGGCCGCGGCGAAGTCGTCGGTGAACTCGGATTGCTGATCGATGCACCCCGGTCCGCGTCGATTCGTGCGGTGCGCGACACGACCCTGGTGCGGCTCACCAAGGCCCAATTCGACAAAATCGCCAATCCCAGCGTCCTCGAGGCGTTGGTCCGCGTGCTGGCAACACGGCTGCACCAGGCTCCGCCCCCGGCGGTGCCGCCTGCCTCGACACCTGAGGTGGTCGTCGCGGTCGTCGGCCTCGACAATCGCGCGCCGGTATCGATGGTGGCTGCCGAACTGGTGACCGCGCTGTCACCGCGGCTGCAGGTGCTGGACCCGGGCCGGGTGGACCGCGACGGCTTGGAGCGTGCCGAGCGGGCGGTGGACAAGGTGGTGCTGCACGCGGCAACCGATGACGCCAACTGGCGTGACTTCTGCTTACGGTCGGCCGACCGGGTCGTGCTGGTGACGGCCGATCCGGCACCGCCGTCGACGCTGCCGGCACGAGCAACGGGTGCCGACCTCGTTCTCGCGGGACCGCCCGCCGACCGCGAATGCCGTCGCCAGTGGGAAGAATCCTTGACGCCGCGCTCGGTGCAGGTAGTGCGGGCAGGTCACAGGACTGCCGATCTGCGGCCCCTTGCGGCACGCATCGCGGGACGCTCGGTCGGGCTGGTCCTCAGCGGCGGGGCGGCGCGCGCCTTTGCGCACCTTGGGGTGCTCGAAGAGTTGGAGGCGGCGGGGGTGACGGTCGACCGTTACGCCGGGACGAGCATGGGCGCGATCATCGCGGCGCTCGCGGCGACCGGTAAGGATGCGGCAGCCGTAGACGCGCACATTTACGAATACTTCATTCGCAGCAACCCGACCAACGACTACACCCTGCCGAGCAAGGGACTGATTCGGGGGCGGCGTACCTTGGGCGCTCTCGACAGTGTCTTCGGGGGACAGTTGGTCGAGGAATTGCCGAAGGAATTCCGCTGTGTCAGCGTCGACCTACTCGCGCGTCGGGCCGTCGTGCATCGACGAGGTCCGCTCGCCGATGTCGTCGGTTGTTCTCTGCGGGTGCCGGGTCTGTACGCACCGATCGTTTATGACGGGGTGCTCCACGTCGATGGCGGTGTGCTCGACAACCTGCCGGTAACGACGCTGGCGCGCCACGAGGGCCCACTCCTCGCGGTGAGCATAGGCACGGGTCAGCAGGCAACCCCCGCCACCGACAGGAAGCCGGCGCGCTCGCCGCGGGTGCCAAACGTCGTAGACACGCTCATGCGCACCATGACGATCGGCAGCGCGATGGCAACGTCGACCGTTCTCGAGCAGGCGGATCTGGCGATCCACCCCGACACCAGCAGCATCGGCTTCCTCGAATGGCACCAGATCGACCGTGCCCGCGAGGCCGGCCGAATCGCGACCCGTGAAGCCCTGCCGCAGATCATGCGGGTAGTGCAGGGCGAATCTGCGCATGCCTGAGGTCGCGGTGGTGACCGACAGCACCGCCTACTTGCCCGCCGCACTCATCGACAGCCTCGGCATTACGGTTGTGGCGCTGTATTACGACATCAGCGGCGATGCTTCTCCTGGCGGGGGCCACGATGTGCCTGGCCGCGGGCTGCGCGAATCGGAATTCGACGGTGATCTCGGGCGGTTCTTTGCGGAGCTGGACGCATCGAAGACGGTCGCGACGACGTCGCCGCCTACCGTTGAGGATTTCGTCGAGGTCTTTGACCGGTTGCTGCAGCGGCACAGCGCCGTCGTCTCGGTGCTGATCTCCTCAGGCATTTCCAGGACCTGCTCGATCGCCCGACAGGCAGCCGCACGGCTGGAGTCTGAGGGCCGCGGTGGCGCCCGGGTGGAAGTGATCGACTCGGCCGGCACGGCCGGCCACCAGGGCGTTCAGGCACTGGCGGCGGCGCGGGCGGCCGCCGCGGGGGAAGACAGTTTGGGAGTGATCGCCGCGATGCGCCGGGCGCGCCAGGAGGTCAGGCAATGGTTCGTTCTCGACACGCTTGAGTATGTGCGGCGCAGCGGCCGGATCGGTGGCGCGGCCGCATGGCTCGGATCCGCGCTCGACCTCAAGCCGATCTTGCTGATCGAATCGGAGTTCAAGGCCGTCGAACGAGTGCGCACGCGCAGGCGCGCTGTCGAGCGGTTGGTGGAGCTGATGCGGGAGCGCCGCGCGGTGGGCGCCGATCGATGGTTCGTCCAACACGCGTATGCGCACGAGGACGCGCAACGGCTGGCTGAGCGTCTTGCCAAGGTGTTCGGCTCTGAGCCTGAGTTCGTCTCCGAGGTCGGCCCGGTAGTCGCGACGCACACCGGTCCGGGAGCGTTGGCGGCCGGAAGTCTTCCCACGACGGCATTGGAGGGCGCATATGGCTGAAGTCGCGGTCGTTACCGACAGCACCTGCGCGTTGCCGCAGGCGCTTGTCGAGAGCCTGGGCATCACTGTGGTATCGCTGTATTACGACATCACCGGTGCCGCGTCGCCCACCGGCGGTCATGAGCTGCCTGGCCGTGGGGAGCGCGAGTCGGACTTCGACGGTGATTGGGCACGGTTCTTCGCCGAACTCGACGCGTCGAAGACCGTCGCGACGACCGGGCCGCCCAAGGTCGAAGATTTCGTCGCGGCCTATGAACGGCTGCTGCAGGAACACAGCGCCGTGGTCGGCGTCATGCTTGGGTCAAACCTGTCCCCGACGTGCGAGTTCGCACGTGAGGCGGCGGCACGGGTGGACGGCGAGCGGATAAAGGTCTTCGATTCGGCCGGCGTGGCCGGCCACCTGGGTTGTCAAGCGCTGGCGGCGGCGCGTGCCGCGGCGGCAGGAGCCGACCTACAGGGCGTGGCCGAGCAGGCACGCCGGGCGCGCCAGGAGGTCAGGCAATGGGTCCTTGTCGACACGCTTGAGTATCTGAGGCGCGGCGGACGGGTCGGCACCGCCGCCGCATGGATCGGGTCGGCGCTCGATCTCAAGCCGATCTTGATGATCGAATCAGAGATGAAGGCCGTCGAACGCGTGCGCACTTTCAGGCGCGGGGTCGAGCGGTTGGTCGAGTTGATGCGACAGCGGCGCGCGGTCGGCGCCGATCGATGGTTCGTCCAGCACGCCGATGCGCAGGAGGACGCGCAGCGGCTGGCCGAGCGTCTCGCCGGGCTGTTCGGCACCGAGCCGGAGTTCATCTCTCCGGTCGGACCGGTACTGGCCACTCATACCGGTCCGGGGATGCTGACGGTCGGCGGTCTTCCCAGCGCGGCGTTGGGATAGGCGAGGTAGGCGACCAATGGGCCGGCTATCCGCGTGGCTGAATGAGAGGTCAGACCGGCCAGCGCGTGTCTGGAACCGGTTGGCGATCGGAGGTCTTGCCGGTGCGGCGCTGGGGTAGCGAGCATCGCGGCCCCTGGTCACGGATGCAGCCCAGGTGTTCGACGAAAGTCAGCAGACTTCCCCCCGCCGGAAGTCTGCGGCAGTACGCTTACTGCCGTTACAGGTCGTGGCTGGACATGATTCACGGTGTTCGGGACCGGCTGGAGTGCGCGCATGGCTGATGTCGCGGTGGTTACCGACAGCACTGGCTACCTGCCGCCTGCGCTCGTCGACAAGCTCGATATCACGGTGGTGTCGCAGTACTACGACACTGGTGAAGGACCACTGCGCGAGTCGGAGTTCGACGGTGATTTCGCACGGTTCTATGCGGAGTTGGACGCGTCGAAGAACGTCGCGACTACGTCGGCGCCGACCGTCGAGGATTTCGTCGCGGTCTTTGACCGACTGCTGCAACAACACAATGCCGTCGTCTCGGTGCTCATCTCGTCTGGTATTTCCGAGACCTGCTCGATGGCTCGACAGGGAGCCGCGAAGCTAGGGGGCGATGGCGGCGAGCGGGTGGTCGTGATCGACTCGGCCGGCTTCGGCGGCCACCTTGGACTGCAGGCTCTGGTGGCAGCGCGCGCCGCGGCCGGGGGAGCCGACGCGGAGGGTGTTATCGAGCGTGTGCGCCAAGCCCGCAAGGAAGTCAAGGGCTGGGGCCTGGTGGATACGCTCGAGTACCTCCGCCGAAGCAACAGAGTGGGCGCCGTGGCCGCATGGGTCGGATCGGCGCTCGATCTCAAACCCATCCTGGCGATCGAATCGGAACTCAAGGCCCTCGAGCGCGTGCGCACCCACCGGCGAGGTGTCGAGCGACTGATCGAACTGATGGTCCAACGGCGCGCTGCGGGCGCCGACCGGTGGTTCGTCCAGCACGCCTTCGCACACGAGGAGGCGAAGCGGCTGGCCGAGCGCGTCGCCGAACTGTTAGGCACCGAACCGGAGTTCATCTCCGAGATCGGACCCGTTGTTGCAACGCATGTCGGTCCGGGGACGCTGTTGGTCGGTGGACTTCCAGGTGCGGCGCTGAGGTAACCGATGAGTGCGCCCGCGAACGTGAAGTGCGGTCAGTGTGGGGCTGGGAACCGGCCTCAGGCCAAGTTCTGCGGCAAATGTGGCGGCCCGCTTGCGGTCGAGATTGCATGTCCGGGATGCGGCGCGCGCCATCCTGCGGGACAGCGCTTCTGTGACGAGTGCGGCACCGAGCTGAACGCGCGGTCCGCGCCGGCGCAGCCTACGGGTCCGCCGGTTCCCCAGACGCTTGCAGACGCGCGTTACAGGCTCGGCCGCCTGCTCGGCGAAGGTGCCGGCAAGCGGGTGTACCTGGCGATCGACACCCGCCTGCAGCGCGAGGTGGCCGCCGCAGTGTTCAAGGCCGGCGGTACAGACGAGGCAGCCATGCGCCGCGCGCGCCGGGAAGCCGAGGCGATGGCGAAGCTCGGCGAGCACCCGAACATCGTCAACGTGTACGACTTCGGCGATGAGGCGGGGCAGCTATACCTGATCAGCCAGTACATGGCCGGCGGGGACCTCTACAGCTTGTTGTCAGACGCAGTGGATCACCGGCTCGCCGTCGAAGAGGTGGTCCGCATCGGGCAGGACGTCGCCAGCGGCCTGGCGCACGCACACGCCCAGGGTGTGGTGCACCGCGATGTCAAGCCCCAGAACGTGTGGCTGGCACCCGACGGCACCGCCAAGATCGGAGATTTCGGGCTCGCGGTCGCAGAAGGCGCAACGCGAGTGACGGCCGTCGGGACGGTGATCGGAACGGTCGCCTACATGCCGCCCGAGCAGGCCCTCGGTCGGGGTTCCGACGCACGTTCGGACATCTACTCTCTTGGTGCGCTGCTGTACGAATTGCTCTGCGGGATAACACCATTCGCGGGTGAATCAGCGGCTGCGATTGTCTCCCAGCATGTTTCGACTGCTCCGGTCGCGCCGAGCGGGCATCGCTCCGGTGTTCCTGCACCGCTCGACCAGTTGTTGCTCAAAATGCTGGCGAAGTCGCCAGAGGCGCGCCCTCAGCAGGCAGCCGAAGTTCGCGATGCTTTAGGGGCCATCGCCGCTGCGGTTGCCCGTGGCGATGGCTCGACTCAGGACATGGCGGCGCTCGACCGGATCACCGATGGCACATTCCTCGGACGAGAGCGGGAGACCCACGAACTCCGGGCCGCGATCGATGACGCTGTGGGCCGGCGCGGCCGTACTGTGCTGATAAGTGGCGAGTCGGGAATCGGCAAGACCCGGCTCGCGTCGGAGGCCGCGGCATACGCCGCCCTTCGGGGAGCGCAGGTCCTGTGGGGTCGCTGCTATGCGGGTGCGGGCGCTCCTGCCTATTGGCCGTGGGTCCAGGCGATCCGCGACTATGCACGCGGTCACGATGCCGAAACGGTGGCTGCTGACTTGGGCTCCGGAGCGTTCGAGATCGCACAGATCGTCTCCGAGATACGCGAGCGGATGCCGGAGATCCCCGAATCGCCGGCATTGGACGCCGAGCAGGCGCGATTCCGGCTGTTCGATTCGGTGGCGCGATTCCTGATCGGTGCCTCCGACCGCCAGCCTCTGGCAATCTTCCTCGAAGACCTGCAACAAGCCGACCAACCCTCGCTGATGCTGTTGGCTTTCGTGGTGCGTGAGTTGGCTCACTCGCGCGTGTTCGTGCTGGGCACCTACCGCGACGACGAGCTTCCCGATGATCACTACTTAAACGAAGTGCTCACCGGGCTCAGCAAGGAACGCGGCTACGCACGCATCAAGCTGCGAGGGCTTTCCGATCAACACGTCAAGGCGATGCTCGAAGCGGTGCTGCAACAACCGCTGGATCGACGTGACGAACTCGCGCTCGCCGACGCCGTTTGCCGAGAGTCGGAGGGCAATCCGTACTTCACCGAAGAGATCGTTCGCCACCTGATCGACTCCGAAGTGCTTGATTGGCGCGACGACCGTTGGGTTGTCAACATCAGGGACGATGGGGAGCTCGGTATCCCTCGGGGTGTCCACGAGGTGGTCTCCCGCCGGTTGGAGAAGTTGCCCGCCGAAACACTCGAGCTGCTGTCGACCGCGGCGGTCATAGGTCGCGAGTTCGACCTGCCGGTGCTGGCCCACGTCAGCGCGCTGGAGGCGGATGCCGTTTTGGAGCGGATGCAGCCAGCGCTCGAGGGGGCGATCGTGCGGCAAGCCAGTGGCGAGCCGGGCCGGTATGCCTTCGCCCACGGCGCGACTCGTGACGCGCTGTACGACGACCTCGCCACGCTGCGGCGCTCCCAGCTGCACGTCGCTGCCGGCGAGGCCATTGAGGAACTCTACGAAGACCGGATCGAGTCCCACCTGTCTGCGATCGCGTTCCACTTCGCCAAGGCGGCTCCCTACGGTGATGCCGCCAAGGCAGCCGACTACGCCTGGTGGGCGGGCGAGCGGGCGGCGGCGACGTATGCCTATGAAGACGCAGTCAGCCTTTACGGGACGGCGCTGCGGCTGTTCGACACGATCTCGGAGGTGGTACCGCAGCGCCGGTGCGATCTGCTGCTGGCGCTGGGGGATGCCCAGTGGCGGGCCGGCGAAGGCGAAGGCGCCCGAAAGACTTTCGGCGAGGCGGCGTCGATCGCGCGCGAGCTGGCGCTCAACGACCACTTTGCCCGTGCCGCACTCGGATACGGTGGCGGCCCGGGCGGCTTCTCGATCACCGACCGCGCCGACGAACAGTTGGTGACCTTGTTGGATGAGGCGCTCGAGGTCCTGCCGGCGCGCGACAGCGCGCTGCGAGTGACGGTCCTTGCCCGGCTGGCGCTAGAGCTTCGCCGCAAGGGCGCGCTGGCGGAAGCCGACCGAGTCAGCGCGCAGGCCATCGAGATGGCCGAACGCGTCGGCGACACAAAAATCTTGCTGCTGGCCATGCACAGCCGGCAGTGGTCCACCTTGGGTCCTGATCGGATCGACGAGGCGATCGCGTCGGGCGAAGAGATGGCGCGGCTCGCTCGGATCCTCGGTGACCGGGACATGGAGTTCGAGGGCCACCAGCTGCGGCTGATCGCGCTTGCCCAGCTCGGCGACTTCCGGGCGGTGGATCAGGAGATCGCGGCGTGTGACCGGCTGGCCAACGAACTGCACCAGCCGCGCTACCTGTGGCAGACCGCGGTGTTCCGCACCATGCGAGCACTGATGCAGGGTCGCTACAAGGAGTCGGAGCGTCTTGCGCAGACGGCGCTGTCGATCGGCCAGCGCGCCGAGCCGGAAGTCGCGGCAGTGGTTTTCGGCGCGCACTCTTTTCTGACCCGGCTCGCGGACGGCACCCTGGATCAGCTGCGCGATGCCGCGCGCGAAGCCGCGGCGCGCTACGGCCAGGCGTGGCCGGCATCGTACGTGTGGCTGCTGACCGAGATCGGCCAGCTCGATGAGGCGCGCGCCAGGTTCGCGGAGCTGGCGACTGACGGCTTCCAAGCGCTACGCCGCACCAGTGATTGGTTGACGTCAGTCTGCGTGCTCTCGATGGCCTCGATTCCGATCGGTGATCGACACTCCGCCAGCGCTCTGTACGAGCTGCTTTTGCCCTACGAAGACCGCTGCACGCTGTTTTTGGCCGGGGCCGGGTGTCTCGGCTCCAACCACACGTTCCTCGCCTTCGCCGCCGCGGCGGCGGACCGCCGCGTGGACGCACAGCATCACTTTGACCTGGCCCTTGCGCGTAATGCGGAGATCGGCAGCGACTACGTGACACCCCGGGTCTGCTACGAGTACGCACGCATGCTGCTCAACACGTCTGAGCCGGCGGATCGGGCCAAGGCGATGGGCCTGATCGACCGGGGACTCGACATTGCGCAGCGCAACAGCATGCGCGTCGAGGTCGAGCGACTCGTGCAGCTGCGCCGAGGGCACGAGGAGAGCCGGGCGCAGCAGCTCGGGTGGTCGGTGATGGACGACGTTGCAGAGTCGGTCGAGGCGGACCGGCCCGACCTCAGCAGGGTCGCCGCCCCTGACGGAACGGTCACGATCATGTTCTCGGACATCGAGGGCTCGACGGTACTTGCCGAGCAACTCGGCGACGATCGCTGGCTGAAGCTCTTGCACCGCCACAACGCAGTTATCCGCCGACAGCTGGCAGCCCACAGCGGCTTTGAGGTCAAATCGCAGGGTGACGGCTTTATGGTCGCCTTCGCCAGCGCCCGCAACGCGCTGCGCTGCGCGATCGCGATACAACGCGACTTGGCGTCCTATCGCGATCCGTCCGGTAGCCAGGTAGTGCGCGTCCGGATCGGGCTGCACACCGGCGAGGTGATTCGCGAGCGGGAAGATTTCTTTGGGCACACCGTGATCCTGGCGGCGCGGATCGGGGCCAAAGCGAACGGGAACGGGATCCTGGTGTCGGCGGTCTTACGCGGGTTGGTTGCCGGCAGCCACGAGTTCCAGTTCGGCGAAAGCCGAGAGGAACAGCTCAAAGGCCTGCAGGATCCGCAGCGCGTCTATGAGGTCTGCTGGAATTAGGCCTCAGGCCGGCAGACCTTCCGCGGCGCCGCGCAGGCGCTGCAGCGCCTGGCGCACCTGCTCGCCGTTCGTCGTCTGCCAGAACGGCGGCAATGAGGCCCGCAGGTAGCCGCCGTAGCCGGCGGTGACCATGCGCGAGTCGAGCACCGCCACCACGCCGCGATCGGTGACCCGGCGCAACAGCCGTCCCGACCCCTGCGCCAGCAGCAGTGCCGCGTGGCTGGCCGCGACGGCCATGAAGCCGTTGCCGCCGCGCGCGGCGACCGCGCGTTGCCGCGCGCTCAGCAGCGGGTCGTCGGGCCGGGGGAACGGGATGCGGTCGATCAGCACCAGCGACAGCGACGGCCCGGGAACGTCGACGCCCTGCCACAGGGACAGCGTGCCGAACAACGACGTCTGGGGGTCGGCGCTGAACTGCTCGACGAGTGCCGACGTACTGTCGTCGCCCTGACACAGCACGGGCGTCGACAGCCGTTCGCGCATGGCCTCGGCCGCCGCCCGGGCGGCGCGCATCGATGAGAACAACCCCAGGGTGCGTCCGTCGGCGGCGGTGATGAGTTCGGCGATCTCGCTCAGCTGCTCGGCTGAGCCGACGCCGTCGCGTCCCGGCGGCGGCAGGTGGCCGGCCACATAGAGGATTCCGGCTTTGGCATGCTCGAACGGCGAACCCACGTCCAGCCCGCGCCAGCGGGCGTCGTCGTCCTCGGCGGTCAGTCCCCACGCCGCGGCCATGGCGTCGAACGATCCGCCGATGGTCAGCGTCGCCGACGTCAGCACCACCGTCGAACCCGAGAAGACCCGGGCCCGCAGCAGCCCGGCGACCGACAGCGGCGCCACCCGCAACACCGGACGCGGTGCGCCCCTGATCTCCTCGTGCTCCAGCCAGACCACATCGGTGCGGTCGGGGATGGCCGGGCCGAACGACGCCAGCACGCGCGATGCGGTGTCCGAGATCTCGCTCAGTGCCGCAACGGCTTCGGCGCGCGCCGAGGCCGCCTTGGGGTCGTTCGTGGTGTCGATCGCCGAACGCGCCGCGGTCGCCACGTCGCGCAGTGCCGTCAGGTAGGTCGCCAGCTCGTCATCGAGGCGATCGATGCGGCCCGGCGTGCCGTCGTGGATGAGCGAGGCGAAGTTGGCCGTCGCCGCCTCCAGACGCTGGACCAGTTCCGGGTCCACCAAACGGCCGATCCGCCGGGCGGCCACCCCGAGGCCGGCCGACGTCAACTCCGCGGTTGCCACCGACGTCACCCGATCCACCAACTCGTGCGCTTCGTCGACGACGAGCAGCGCATGCTCGGGCAGCACCGCCGAGTCGGCCACCGCGTCGATGGCCAGCAGCGCGTGGTTGGTGACCACGACGTCCGCGCGGCCCGCCTGACTCCTGGCCCGTTCGGAGAAGCACTCGGTGCCGAACGGGCAGCGCGACAGGCCGAGGCATTCCCGCGCGGAGACGCTGACCTGCGACCAGGACCGGTCCGGGACGCCGGGCTTGAGATCGTCGCGATCACCCGATTCGGTGCTCGACGCCCATTCGGTGAGCCGTTGCACGTCGCGGCCCAGGGCGCTGACCGCCATGGGGTTGAAGAGTTCCTCCTGCGGCCGGTCGTCGCCTTCCTCACCGTCGGCCGCCCCGCCGTTGTGAATCTTGTTCAAACACAGATAGTTTCGTCGGCCTTTGAGCAACGCGAACCGCGGGCGGCGTGGCAGCGCATCGGCCAGCGCGTCGACAAGCCGGGGCAGATCGCGATCGACGAGCTGACGTTGCAGGGCGATCGTGGCCGTGGACACGACGACGGGGGACTCGTCGTCGAGAGCGTGGACGATCGCGGGCACCAGGTACGCGAGCGACTTGCCGGTACCGGTGCCGGCCTGCACTACCAGATGCTCCCCGGTGGCGAAGGCTCGCGCCACCGCGGCGGCCATCTCCTGCTGGCCGCTGCGTTCACTGCCGCCGAGCGCGGCCACGGCGGTGGCCAGCAGCTCGGACACGGACACGTCGGACGTGGCTACCCTCTTCGCAACTCTGGGGCGGTGCTACCGCCGAGCAACTCTGGGGCGGTGCTACCGCCGGCCGGCGGGAATCAGCGTCGTCGTGACCGCGGGATCGCCGTGCGACAAGTTCAATCCCTCCCACGGCAGACTGCGCAGCCCGGAAGTTACCAGCTCGCGCGCCGCCGCGAGGTTCGGTTTGGACACCAGCTCGCCGCCGCGGACCAGAGGGACGGTCACCAGCCGAGCCGGTCCGGAGACCGCGGGCCGATGGCCGGCCGGATACACCACCTCCTCGGTGATGATGCCCGAGCCGCGCGCCAGGCGCAGCGCCTCCTTGCGCCCGCCGCGGGATTCCTTGTGGCTGCTGCGCTTTTGCACCGGCAAGCCGTCCACCTCGACGAGTTTGTACACCATGTTCGCCGTCGGGGCGCCCGAGCCCGTCACCAACGAGGTGCCCACGCCGTAGCTGTCCACCGGCTCGGCGGCCAAGGCCGCGATGGAGAACTCGTCGAGGTCACCGGAGACCACGATGCGGGTTCGGGTGGCTCCCAACTTGTCGAGTTGCTCGCGCACCTGGCGGGCCAGCACGCCCAGCTCGCCGGAGTCGATGCGCACCGCACCCAGTTCGGTGCCGGCGGCGGCCACGGCATTGGCCACACCGGCCGTCACGTCATAGGTGTCCACCAGCAGGGTGGTGTCCACACCGAGCGCCTCGACCTGTGCGCGAAACGCCGCCAATTCGGTCGATTCCGTAGCTGAGTCGGCGCGGGAGTACAGCATGGTGAACGCGTGCGCGGAGGTGCCCTCGGCGGGTATCCCGTAGCAGCGCTGTGCCTCCAGGTTGGACGACGCGGCGAAGCCCGCGAGGTAGGCGGCGCGGGCCGCCGCGATCGCGGCGTGCTCGTGGGTTCGTCGCGACCCCATCTCGATCAACGGGCGTCCCCTGGCCGCGCTCACCATGCGCGCCGCGGCGGACGCGATCGCGGTGTCGTGATTGAAAATCGACAGGGCCAGCGTCTCGAGCACCACGCATTCGGCGAACGTCCCGCTCACCGACAGCACGGGTGATCCGGGGAAATACAGCTCGCCTTCGGCGTAGCCGTCGATGTCACCGCCGAACCGAAATTCGCGCAAGTACCGCAACGTATCTGGGTCGAGGAATTGCCCCAGCGACTGGCATGCCTGGTCGTCGAAGGTGAACTGCGGTAGCGCCTCGAGCAGCCGGCCGGTTCCGGCGACCACACCGTAGCGGCGCCCCTGGGGAAGTCGGCGGGCGAAAAGCTCGAAGGTGGTCCGTCGATCGGCGCTGCCGTCGCGCAGCGCCGCGGCCAACATCGTCAACTCGTACTTGTCGGTCAGCAGCCCAGTAACGACCGCGTCGTTCATTCCATAACGGTATCGGCTGCCATTAGGGGCTCTGTAACGTCGTCCATCCCTCGGTATCGTGTAGGCCATGGTTGTTATGTCAGCGCCCACGAAGCCGGGCACTACAGGACAACGAGAGTCCGCTCCGGTAGAGGCCACGACAAGCCCGTGGGTCACGATCGTCTGGGACGACCCGGTCAACCTGATGACCTACGTGACATACGTGTTCCAGAAGTTGTTCGGTTACAGCGAGCCGCACGCCACCAAGCTGATGCTGCAGGTGCACAACGAAGGAAAGGCCGTGGTGTCCGCCGGCAGCCGGGAGTCCATGGAAGTCGATGTGTCCAAGCTGCACGCCGCCGGTTTGTGGGCGACGATGCAGCAGGACCGCTGAAGCCCGAGGCGCTGGCGATTCCCTGTGCGCAAATGGAAGCGGGTCGAGACCGCCGACGGTCCCCGTTTTCGGTCGTCGCTGGCCTCCCATGAGGCCGCCCTGCTCAGAAACCTGGCGACGGCGATGATCGGTTTGCTCGACGAGCGTGAATCTTCCTCGCCCGCAGACGAACTCGAAGAGATTACCGGGATCAAGACCGGAAACGCCGAACCGCCGAACGATCCCACGCTGCGCAGGCTGCTGCCCGACTTCTACCGGCAAGACGACGAGGACGACGCGTCGCCCGATGCCGCGGACAGCCTCAACGCCGCCCTGCGCAGCCTGCACGAGCCCGACATCGTCAACGCCAAACGCGTTGCCGCACAGCGGTTACTGGATACGGTTCCCGACGACGGCGGCCGGTTCGAACTCACCGAGGAGGACGCGAACTCCTGGATCGGGGCGGTCAACGACATCCGGTTGAGTTTGGGCGTCATGTTGGAGGTCGGGCCGGACGGCCCCGAGCGTCTGCCACCCGATCATCCGCTGGCCGTGCACTTCGACGTGTACCAGTGGCTGACCGTGCTGCAGGAGTACCTGGTCCTGGTGCTCATGGGTCCCCGATGACCGCGACGGACGCCCGATGAACGCCATCACCGACGTCGGGGGAATCCGCATCGGCCACTACCAACGACTGGACCCCGACGCGTCCCTGGGCGGCGGCTGGGCCCGCGGGGTGACCGTCGTGCTCGCCCCGCCGGGTACCGTCGGCGCCGTTGATTGCCGCGGCGGGGCGCCCGGCACCCGGGAGACCGACCTGCTGGACCCGGCCAACACCGTGCGGTTCGTGGACGCGGTGTTGCTCGCCGGGGGCAGCGCCTACGGGCTGGCCGCCGCGGACGGTGTCATGCGCTTCCTGGAGGAACGCGAACGCGGTGTGGCGATGGACGGCGGAGTGGTGCCCATCGTGCCGGGAGCGGTGATCTTCGATCTCCCGGTCGGTGCCTGGGAGTGCCGGCCGACGGCCGAGTTCGGTTACGCGGCCTGTGTCGCCGCCGAGGACGGCACGGCGATGGGTGTCGGCAGCGTCGGCGCCGGCGTCGGGGCCCGCGCCGGGGTGCTCAAGGGCGGTGTGGGAACGGCCTCGACGACGCTGCCGTGCGGCGTGACCGTGGGCGCGCTGGTCGTGGTGAATTCCGCCGGTGAGGTCGCCGACCGGGCGACCGGCCTGCCGTGGATGGCCGACCTGATTGATGAGTTCGCGCTGCGGCCACCGCCGGCGGAACAGGTCGACGCCTTCGCCCAGTTGCCGACGGCGTCCACTCCGCTGCAGAACCCGCTCAACACCGTCATCGGGGTGGTGGCCACCGACGCCGCGCTGAGCCCCGGCGCGTGCCGTCGCGTCGCCGTGGCCGCCCAGGACGGCCTGGCCCGCACCGTCCGGCCGGCGCACACCCCGTACGACGGCGACACCGTGTTCGCGCTTGCGACCGGGGCCGTGGAGGTGCCACCCGCGGCCGACGCACCCGCCTCGTTTTCGCCGGAGATGCGGCTGGCCGCCGAGGTGGGTGCCGCGGCGGCCGACTGCGTGGCGCGCGCCGTGCTGGTCGGTGTGTTCGCCGCGGATTCGGTCGCGGGGATACCGACCTACCGCGAGGTGTTGCCCGGGGCTTTTCCCTCATGAAAAGTTCACCGCCGTCCGCCCCGGTAACCTGCAGCTATGGGTAAGAGCACCGGGCGTCCCGCCGCACCGGCGACCCGGGCGAAGCGGCCCGCGTGGGCGGTGGGTGCCGCCACCATCCTGACCTTCGTGGCGCTGCTCTACCTCGTCGAGTTGATCGATCAGCTGACCCGGCACTCCCTGGACCAAAACGGCATCAGACCGCTTGAGGCCGACGGGCTGTGGGGGATCGTCTTTTCTCCCGTCTTGCACGCCAGTTGGCAGCATCTGATGGCTAACACGGTCCCGCTGTTGGTGCTGGGATTCCTGATGACGCTCGCCGGCCTGTCGCGGTTCATATTCGCCACGGCCATCGTCTGGATTCTGGGCGGCTTCGGCACCTGGCTCATCGGCAATGTCGGCGCGCGCTGCCCGTACGTCGGCGTACGCTGCGAGACCACCCACATCGGTGCGTCGGGCCTGATCTTCGGCTGGTTGGCGTTCCTGATCGTGTTCGGCTTCTTCACCCGCAAGGTGTGGGAGATCGTCGTCGGCATCATCGTGTTGTTCGTCTATGGCGGCGTCCTGCTCGGCGTGCTGCCCGGCACGCCCGGCGTGTCCTGGCAGGGCCACCTGTGCGGGGCGATCGCCGGCGTCGTGGCCGCCTACGTCTTGTCCGCACCGGAACGTAAGGGCCGGACGTCGAGGAAAGTCGGCGCCGCCGCGCCGCGGCCCAAGACATGAGCGCGGCATTGGCGCCCATCGGGGTCTTCGACTCCGGTGTCGGGGGACTCACCGTCGCGCGGGCGATCATCGACCAGCTGCCCGACGAGGACATCATCTACGTCGGCGACACCGGCCACGGCCCGTACGGTCCGCTGACCATCCCCGAGGTCCGGGCGCACGCCCTGGCCGTCGGTGACGATCTCGTCGGCCGCGGCATCAAGGCGTTGGTCATCGCCTGCAACACCGCGTCCGCGGCTTGCTTGCGCGACGCCCGCGAACGCTACGACGTGCCCGTGGTGGAGGTGATCCTGCCGGCGGTGCGCCGTGCGGTCGCGACCACCCGCAACGGGCGGATCGGCGTCATCGGCACCCAGGCGACCATCAACTCGCACGCCTATCAGGACGCGTTCGCCGCCGCCCGCGACACCGAGATCACCGCGGTGGCCTGCCCGCGCTTTGTCGACTTCGTGGAGCGCGGCGTGACGAGCGGGCGCCAGGTGCTCGGGCTGGCCGAGGGCTATCTGGAGCCGTTGCAGCGGGCGCAGGTCGACACCCTGGTTCTCGGCTGCACGCACTACCCGCTGCTGTCGGGACTCATTCAGCTGGCGATGGGTGACAACGTGACGCTGGTCTCCAGCGCCGAGGAAACCGCCAAGGAGGTGCTTCGGGTGCTTACCGAGCGCGACCTGCTGCGGCCGCACGACGCGCCGCCCGCGACCCGGGTCTTCGAAGCCACCGGCGACCCCGAGGCATTCACGAAGTTGGCGGCGCGATTCCTGGGTCCCGCGGTCACCGGCGTGCAGCCCGTTCACCACGTGCGGATCGATTAGCCGTGCCGACGAGATTCTCATCACATCAATGCGGCGATGTTTTCGTCACGGTCCCATCGGGCATGGCACAGTAGTGTCCGTGCGAATAACCGTGCTCGGCTGCTCGGGCAGCGTGGTGGGGCCGGATTCGCCCGCGTCGGGTTATCTGCTCCGGGCACCGGACACTCCGCCGTTGGTCATCGACTTCGGCGGGGGCGTTCTCGGCGCGCTGCAGCGCTATGCCGATCCCGGATCCGTGCACGTGCTGTTGTCGCATCTGCATGCCGATCATTGTTTGGATTTGCCCGGACTTTTCGTTTGGCGGCGCTATCACCCGACGCGCCCCGACGGCAAGGCTTTGCTGTACGGCCCCGGGGACACCTGGTCGCGGTTGGGCGCGGCGTCGTCGCCCTACGGCGGCGAGATCGACGATTGTTCGGACATCTTCGACGTTCGTCACTGGGTCGACGGCGAGGCGGTGACGATCGGCGCGCTCACGGTGACCCCTCGAGTGGTGGCTCACCCGACCGAGTCCTATGGCCTGAAGATCACCGATCCCTCAGGCGCGTCGTTCGTCTACAGCGGTGACACCGGTGCGTGCGATCAACTTGTCGACCTGGCTCGCGGTGCCGATGTCTTTCTCTGCGAAGCCTCCTGGACGCACTCCCCGGACCGTCCGCCCGCCTTGCATCTGTCGGGCACCGAGGCCGGCCGGGCCGCGGCCGAGGCCGGCGTTCACGAACTGTTGCTGACGCACATCCCGCCGTGGACCTCGCGGGAGGACGTGATCAGTGAGGCCAAGGCCGAGTTCGATGGGCCGGTGCACGCGGTGGTGTGCGGGGAGACGTTCGATATCCGCCGCTCCGAAAGGGTCTGAGCCACGCGCGACCGCGCCGAGTCGCCCGGCTCCTCAGCGCGGGGCGCGCATCGTCGGCGGGCTAGTGTTGGCTTCGTGACGAGACGAGAAGACGGCCGCCTTGACGACGAGCTTCGGCCTGTCGTCATCACCCGCGGTTTCACTGACCACCCCGCCGGTTCGGTGTTGATCGAATTCGGCCACACCAAGGTGATGTGCACCGCCAGCGTCACCGACGGGGTGCCGCGCTGGCGCAAGGGTTCGGGCCTGGGGTGGCTGACCGCCGAGTACGCGATGTTGCCGTCGGCGACTCACTCTCGCTCGGACCGCGAATCGGTGAAGGGCCGCCTGTCCGGGCGCACCCAGGAGATCAGCCGGCTGATCGGTCGGTCGCTGCGGGCCTGCATCGACCTGGCGGCGTTGGGGGAGAACACCATCGCCGTCGATTGCGACGTCTTGCAGGCCGACGGCGGCACCCGCACCGCGGCCATCACGGGCGCCTTCGTGGCGCTGTCCGATGCGGTGACGTATCTCGCCGCGGCGGGCAAGCTGTCCGATCCCCGCCCGTTGTCGTGCGCGATCGCGGCGGTCAGCGTCGGCGTGGTCGACGGCCGGATCCGGGTCGACCTGCCCTATGAAGAGGACTCCCGCGCCGAGGTCGACATGAACGTCGTCGCCACCGACACCGGGACCCTGGTGGAGATTCAGGGAACCGGTGAGGGCGCCACCTTCCCGCGTTCGACGCTGGACAAAATGCTCGACGTGGCCCTGGCCGCATGCGAGAAGTTGTTCTCCGCGCAGCGCGAGGCGCTGCAGCTCCCGTACCCCGGTGACCTTCCCGAGGGGGCTCCGGCGCCGAAGGCGTTCGGCAGCTGACCGTGCCTGATGGTGACGACCCGCAGCGCCCGGCTTCGCCGCGCTTGCGATCGTCACGCCCGCTGGTCGCCAGCCTGACCTTGACCTAACTGTCCCGCGGTTTACCACCGCCGACACCGCGGCCAAGACGAGACAACTTCCGGTCGGTTATGACCCGTCCTTCTGCAGCTCGAATATCGGGATGACGCGGGTGGTCTTTGACTGGTAGTTCTCGAACGCGAACGCGGGTACCTTCGCGTTGATCTTCGGGATGACCGCCTGACGCTCGGACGAGTCGAGCTCGTGCGCGACGACGTCGAACGAGTCGGTGGCGACTTCAACGCGCGCCCGCGGGTTGGCCCGCAGGTTGTGCACCCATCCCGGGTTGACGTCGGCGCCACCGTAACCCGCGACGATCAGCAGCTTGCCGTCGATACGGAAGACCACCAGCGGCGCGACGCGCGGCTCGCCGGATTTCGCGCCCTTCGTAGTGAGTAGCAACAGCTCGTTGCCCTCGAATCGTCCGCCGACCTTGCCGGCGTTGGCGCGGAACTCGCCGGTGATGTTGTTATTGATCGCCTTGAGCGTCTCGGTATCGGGTTTGTGGCTCACCCTGGGGGAAGCTGGTTCGTCGCCCTGTCTATTCCTTGCGGAACGTGCCTTAAGCCGTGGCGGCACTGCTGAGCGATTCGCGCCGCCGACCCATCGGCTCGCAGTCCGTAAGGTGGCCGGGGTGCATCGGCAACGGCCCAGACGCGTGGTTAGGAATAGATGATGACCCGGCTGCTGGTCGCCAGCCGCAATCCGAAGAAGCTGGCCGAGTTGCGCCGGGTGCTCGATTCTGCCGGCCTGACGGGGCTGACGTTGGCGTCGCTCGACGATGTGGCGCCGTTCGAGGAAGCGCCCGAGACGGGCGCGCTTTTCGAGGACAACGCCTTGGCGAAGGCGCGGGATGCGTTCACCGCGACCGGACTGGCGAGTGTGGCCGACGATTCCGGGCTGGAGGTGGCCGCGCTCAACGGCATGCCGGGTGTGCTGTCGGCGCGCTGGTCGGGTAAGCACGGCGACGACGCCGGCAATACCGCATTGCTGCTGGCGCAAATGCGCGACGTGCCCGACGGCCGGCGCGGCGCGGCGTTCGTGTCCGCCTGTGCGCTCGTCTCGGCCGCCGGCGAGGTCGTCGTCCGCGGCGAGTGGCCCGGCAGCATTGCCCGCGAACCGCGCGGCCATGGTGGCTTCGGTTACGACCCGGTGTTCGTTCCTGATGGCGATAACCGCACCGCGGCGGAGCTGAGCCCTGCGGAGAAGGACGCGGTGTCGCATCGCGGTCGCGCGTTGCGGTTGCTGTTGCCGGCGCTGGAATCGCTGGCCCGATCCCGGGATTAAAACGCTCCGCATGGCATCGGCAACAGGCGTCACTTAAGTCCCGGCGCAGGATGATTGACGTTTTGCCCGCCTTTGAGCGACAAATCGCTATTGCCCGGCGTTGTCGCGCAAAGGTGGGCACTCGCGGTGCCATGCCGGGGAGAGACCGGTGGGGCGGATGTGACCTAGATGCCGAAGCGCGCCTTGACGTCCCTGGTCTGGAAATGCTCGACGATGATGCCGAGCAGCGGGACGGTCCCGGAGAGCAGCACGCCCACCGTCTTGCCGAGCGGCCAGCGCACCTTGACCGCCAGGTTGAAGGCGGTCAACACGTAGATGAAATACACCCAGCCGTGGACGACTTCGATCCAGCGGATCTCGTGGCCGAAGGCGAGGTGCGAGACGATCTCGTAGCACAGTGCGATCAGCCACAGACCGGTCGTCCACGCCATGATCCGGTAGCCGACCAACGCGGTGCGGATCTTGTCGACGGGGACTGCGGGCACTGGCGCCCCGGGCGTCTCCGGTGTGGTCATGCGGTTGTCCTCTTCTGCTTTTCGGCGTCTTGCGCGGCGAGCTCGGCCAGGTAGGTGTTGTACTCCCGTAGCGCTGGGTCGTCGGATTCCTGCGGCGGGGGCTTGGGTCGCTCGGGCAACAGCCCGGCGGGTATCTCGGTCATCGCGTCGGCGCTGCGCGGCTGTGGTGGTTCCTCTTCGTAGCGAACGAATTTGCGGTACGCGTACACGCAGAACCACGCGAACAGCGGCCACTGCAACGCATAGCCGAGATTCTGAAATGAGCCGGAGACGGACTGGAACCGGGTCCACTGCCACCAGCCCAGGGCCAGGCAGCCGCATGCCGCGACGATCACCAGAGCGATCAGCGCCGGCCTGCGACGATGTGTAGTGGACACCCCTTGACCGTACCGCTCACGATTTGGCCCCGACGAATTCGTCGAGGCGCGCCACCGCCGCCTTGCGATAGACGGCGATGACGTAGCGGCTCGATCGCGTCCACGGGATGCCGAGGTCGTCGAGCGCATCGGTGAACAACCCGCGAATGTCGTCGGATCGGTTCGAGAAGTGGTAGCGGACACTTCGGACCCCGCGGTCGTTTGCGACCACACGGCATCCGTCGCTATCGATGAGGCCGCGAATGAACTCCTGGGTGGCTTGCTTGACGAGCACTTCTTGCCATGGCTCCAACCGGATCGGCCTTAGGTGCTTCTTGCCGGGACCATGTTGGGGGAGCAGGCATGGCCAGTGTTTCGAGTACAGCGAGACGACTACGCAGCCATTGGGCTGTGGGTGGATCGACGCGCGCTGGCCGGGCATCAGGGCGTCGATGGCTACCCGGCAGCGTTCGATGATTTCGGGATATTTTTTGTCCAGCGTGACGCGGAGACGCCAGACTCGTCGATCTCGTGAGACGCAACCGTCACCGAGGTACAGGCCAAGGACGTAGGAATATGGCGCGGCCGGAAGAGCACCGAAGTCGTGAAGGTTGCCGCAGTCTGACCCGCCTAAAAGCCGCGGTCGAATCTGCGGCCTGCGCCGCCAATCCTGCACTGTCGGTCGCGGCACAACGAGCTGTCGCGCAATCGCGCAGTCGTTTACACCAGCTGCGATGAGGCGCCGCGCCGCGTCAAATTGCTCCGCTGAGCGCACGTTGCCGCCTCTCGTCCTTGATAACCCAAGTTAGATCACGCCGCCGACATGTTCTGGCAGCGCTAAGCGGATAAGATCACGAGCGCTTGCGGGCGTGGCGAAACTGGAAAACGCGCCGGCTTTAGGTGCCGGTGCTCGAAAGAGCGTGGGGGTTCGAGTCCCCCCGCCCGCACAGATGCTCCAGGACGGTCGGGTCTAGCTTCGCTTGCGAGCCGCACGGCCAGATGGGAGGCAACAGCAAACGAACCCGAGCCGAAGATTTCCAACGGTGTGTGCGTCAAACCCTCCATCGCGGGTACCTGAAACTCACCGGACGGAAGGGAAACGCCATGCCCACCGGAACACAACCCACACCGCCAGGCGAAAAAGCCGTCACCGCAGAAGAAATCGAGGTCGCAGAACGCAGAGCCGCCGTAGCCCGCGAACGCGCGTTTCGCGCGGGGCTGTCCGCGGCGCAAAGCTTCGAAGACTCCGCGATCCAGCATGAACGAGTCGCGAAGCTACAGGACCGGGCCGTCGAACGGGGCTCGCTCGACGCTGACGTGCACCGCAGGTCTGCGGTCATCCACCGCCAAGCGGCGGCAGACGACCGCAAGCTGGCCGAGCTGAAGCGGAAACAATCCGCGGATTACGGCGCCGGCTCCTAACCCACGCTCTCAGTCCGCCACGAATCGGGTGCGCACCTGCGGCGCCGGCAGCGGACAACTGTCGTACTTGCCGCCGACGCGATAGCGGACGGCGGCGAACCTGTCGTAGAGCCAGTCGCGCAGCGGAGCCGGAATGGCGCGCGCAACCGTGAACACCCGCCACGCTCCGCCGAGATAATCGGCCACGCGCAGTACGGCATCGGACCGGACGGCCACCCGCTCAGAGGGTCGGCCGGGGTCATCGACGAACACCACCGAATCGACGCCCCCGATCTCCGGATGCCGCTCGATGATCGCCTTGGCGAAGACGCTCTCTAGGGCCGCGAAGCGCAGGGGACCGGTGGGATCGAAGCGAAGGATCGTGCGCACCGACCGGTTGCACACCCCGCACACCCCGTCGTACAGGAGCACCGGCGCCGTCGACTCACCGCTCATTCCTGTCACGTTACCGACGGGCACGGATCATGGCGGGGACCGAGGTTGACCTATGGTTAGGCAACCCTTAGTTTGTGCGGTAACGTACCCAGCCGTGACCGCCTGGCCGGTGATCAGCTCGCCGAACTCAGGGTGTACGCGGCCGTCGCCGGCCGCCCCGATCCGTGGCCTCACGGCGATGATTGCGCCGGGTCGTCAGATCGGTGAGGCCGCCGCGCCGTGCGCCGCAAGAAAGGACCGGTGATGGCACGCGGATTCTCCGGTGTGATGCTGCGCAGCTTCGGTGCGCGCGACCACACCGCGACGGTGATCGAAACCGTCCGGATCGCCCCGCATTTCGTGCGGGTACGCATGACCTCGCCCACGCTCTTCGAAGACGTGGATGCCGAACCGGCCGCCTGGCTTCGGTTCTGGTTCCCGGACCCGGACGGGTCGAAGACGGAATTCCAGCGCGCCTACACGATCTCGGAGGCGGACGTCCCCGCCGGACGCTTCGCCGTCGACATCGTGCTGCACGACCCCGCCGGCCCGGCATCGCTCTGGGCGCGCACCGTGCAGCCCGGGGCCAGCATCGCGGTGATGGCGCTGATGGGCTCGTCGCGATTCGATGTGCCCCACGAGCAGCCCGCCGGTTACCTGCTGATCGGCGACTCGGCATCCATTCCGGGAATGAACGGGATCATCGGGGTCGTCCCCGACGACGTCCCGATCGAGCTGTACCTCGAACAACATGACGACAACGACACGTTGATCCCTATCGCCCGGCATCCCCGGCTGCGCGTGCACTGGGTGCCCCGCCACGACGAGAAGTCGCTTGCGGCCGCGATCGAGAGCAGGGATTGGTCCAACTGGTATGCGTGGGCGACGCCCGAGGCCACGACGCTCAAGCAGGTTCGAACCCGGCTGCGCGACGAATTTGGCTTTCCCAAATCCGAGGTGCACGCCCAGGCCTACTGGAGCGCCGGGCGCGCGATGGGCACCCGGCGCGGCGACGAGCCGGACTCGCCCGACACGATCGCACCCGGCGTATCCGCGGAAGACCTTGCGGCGCAGCTGGAATCGGCTCCGCAGGTATCCGACGCGCCACCCGTCCCGGCGGCCCGCGGGAACTGGCGCGCCCAGGGCGCCGGCCGGCTGCTCGCGCCGCTGCGCTCGGCGCTGATCCTCTCGGGCGTGTTGCAGGCGGTGATCACGCTGGTGCAACTGGCGCCGTTCGTGTTGCTGGTCGAGTTGGCCCGGCTCCTGGTATCCGGGGCGCCCGCATCGCGACTGGTCGATCTCGGCATCGCCGCGGTATCGCTGCTGGGCCTGGGAGCGCTGCTCGGTGCCGCCCTCACGCTCTGGCTGCACGTCGTCGACGCGCGATTCGCCCGAGATTTGCGGTCGCACCTGTTGCGCAAGGTGTCTCGGCTACCCCTGGGCTGGTTCACCGCACGCGGGTCGGGGTCGATCAAGCAACTACTGACCGACGACACGCTGTCGTTGCACTACCTGGTCACCCATGCCATTCCGGACGCGGTCGCCGCCGCCGTCGCTCCGGTCGCGGTGCTGGTCTACCTGTTCGCCGTCGACTGGCGGGTCGCGCTGGTTTTGTTCGCGCCCGTGCTGGTGTACCTGGTGCTGACGTCGTCGCTGACGATTCAGTCCGGCCCGCGCATCCCGCAGTCGCAGCGCTGGGCGGAGACGATGAGCGGTGAGGCCGGCGCATACCTGGAGGGCCAGCCGGTGATTCGCGTCTTCGGCGGCGCCGCCGCGTCCAGCTTTCGGCGCCGGCTGGACGAATACGTCGGCTTCCTGGTCGCCTGGCAACGCCCGCTGGCCGGCAAGAAGACGTTCATGGATCTGGTCACCCGTCCCTCGACGTTCCTCTGGCTCATCGCGGTCACCGGCACATTGCTGGTGGTAACGGGCCGGATGAATCCGGTCGATCTGCTGCCGTTCCTCTTGCTGGGCACCACATTCGGCGCTCGACTGCTCGGCATCGCCTACGGCCTGGGCGGCATCCGGGCCGGCATGCTGGCCGCCCGACGCCTGCAGAACACGCTGGATGAGGCCGACCTCGCGGTGCGAGACCGCGACGAGACCACCGGGGAGCCGGCCGCGACGGTGGTGTTCGACCACGTCGGCTTCGGCTACCGCCCCGACGTCCCGGTCGTTCACGACGTATCGCTGACCTTGCGGCCCGGCACGGTCACCGCGCTGGTCGGCCCCTCCGGATCCGGCAAGTCGACGCTGGCCGCCTTGCTGGCGCGGTTCCACGACGTCCAGCAGGGTTCGATCCGCGTCGGGGGACAAGACATTCGGTCGATTACCGCCGACCAGCTCTACGCCCAAGTCGGATTCGTCCTGCAGGAAACGCAATTGGTGCACGGCACCGTCGCCGAAAACATCGCGCTGGCCGTCCCCGATGCCACCGCGGCACACATCGAACAAGCGGCCCGTGAGGCGCAGATCCACGACCGCATCATGCGACTGCCGGATGGCTACGACACCATTCTCGGCGCCGGAAGCGGGCTCTCGGGTGGTGAACGCCAGCGGCTCACCATCGCCCGCGCGATCCTGGCCGACACCCCGGTGTTGATCCTGGACGAGGCTACCGCTTTCGCCGACCCGGAATCGGAATACCTTGTGCAGCAAGCGCTCAACCGGCTGACGCAGGACCGCACCGTGCTGGTGATCGCGCATCGCTTGCACACGATCACCCGGGCCCACCAGATCGTCGTACTCGACCACGGCCGCATCGCCGAACGCGGCACGCACGACGAGCTGCTGACCGCCGACGGCCGGTACCGACGGCTGTGGGACGGCGGTCGCGCGCAGGTGGCCGCCGGCGCGCCGGGCGAGGGGGCGCGATGATCCGCACCTGGTTGGGTCTGGTTCCGGCGGATCGCCGCAACCGGGTCATCGCCTACACGGTGCTGGCATTGGTCTCCGTGGTGGCACGCGCGGTGGCCACCGTGATGTTGGTCCCGCTGCTGGGTGCGTTGTTCGGCGACGTCCCGCAGCGCGCGTTGGTGTGGCTGGGCTGGCTGACCGCCGCGACCGTGACGGGTTGGGTCGTCGACACCGCGACCGCGCGCATCGGTTTCGACCTGGGTTTCGCGGTGCTGGATCACAGCCAGCACGACGTGGCGGATCGATTGCCCGGCGTGCGGCTGGACTGGTTCACCGCCGAGCACACCGCGACGGCACGACAGGCGATCGCTGCCACCGGACCCGAACTCGTCGGGCTCGTCGTCAACCTGCTCACGCCGCTGATCTCCGCCGTCCTGCTGCCCGCGGCCATCGCCGTGGTCTTGTTGCCGGTCTCCTGGCAGCTGGGGGTCGCCGCGCTGGGGGGCCTGCCGCTGCTGCTGGGCGCGTTGTGGGCGTCGGCGCGCCTGGCGCGCCGCGCGGATGCCGCGGCGGCCGACGCCAACAGCGCGCTCACCGAGCGGATCATCGAGTTCGCCCGGACCCAGCAGGCATTGCGGGCCGCGCGGCGCGTCGAGCCCGCGAGGAGTCTGGTCGGCGACGCGCTGGCGGCACAACACGGAGCCACCATGCGCCTGCTCTCCATGCAGGTTCCGGGCCAGCTGCTGTTCAGCCTCGCCAGCCAGCTCGCGCTGATTCTGCTGGCCGGGGCGACCACCGCGCTGACCGTGAACGGCACGCTCACGGTGCCCGAGGCGATCGCGCTGATCGTCGTCATCGTCCGTTACCTCGAACCGTTCACCACCATCAGCGAGCTGGCGCCGGCGCTGGAGAGCACCCGCGCCACGCTCGACAACATCCGGCGCGTGCTCACCGCGCCGCTGATGAACGCCGGAACCGCGACGCTGGAGGGCGCCGCGGCGCCCCGTATCGAGTTCGACGACGTCATGTTCCGCTACCCAGCTGTCGGTGGCGCCACCGACCTGGTGCTCGACGGGGTGAGCTTCACGCTGGAGCCGGGCAGCACCACGGCGATCGTCGGACCGTCCGGTTCGGGCAAGAGCACCATCCTGGCGCTGATCGCCGGGCTACACGAGCCCGCCGGTGGCCGGGTGCTGATCGACGGGGTGGACGCGGCGACGCTGGACACCGAGGCCCGGCGGGCAGCCAGCAGCGTCGTCTTCCAGCATCCCTACCTGTTCCACGGCTCGATCCGCGACAACGTGCTTGCCGGAGATCCCGGCGCCGGCGACGAGCACTTCGCGCGGGCGGTGGCACTCGCGCGCGTCGACGAGCTCGTCGGGCGGCTGCCCGACGGCGCCGACACCGTCGTCGGCGAGGCCGGCTCGGCACTGTCCGGTGGTGAGCGCCAACGGGTCAGCATCGCCCGCGCGTTGCTCAAACCCGCCCCGATCCTGCTGGTAGACGAGGCGACCAGCGCTTTGGACACCGAGAACGAGGCCGCGGTGGTCGACGCGCTCACCGCCGACCCGCACTCGCGCACCCAGGTGATCGTCGCGCACCGGCTGGCCAGCATCAGCCACGCCGACCGCGTGCTGTTCCTCGACAACGGACAGGTGGTCGAGGACGGCGCGGTCGACGAATTGCTCGCTGCGGGTGGCCGTTTCGGCGAATTCTGGCGGCAGCAGCACGAAGCCGCCGAATGGCGCATTCTGGCCGATTAGCGTACCGCGATGGACCGCAACTCTTGCGGTATGCCTTACAGTTTGTCAGTCGGACCGAGCGGTCTGCGTACAGGAGGCGTGCTGCTTATGAGTGCTGTGCTGTCGATACCGCGTTACCCCGGCGACGTGACCCCGCAGTGGTTGTCGGCCGCGCTCAGCGGGAGCGGCGCACCTGTCGAGGTCGCCGACGTGGACGTGGTCGCGATCGGCACCGGACAGACCGGGGCGACCTACCGGGTCACCGCTCGCTACGCGACGGATCCCGGTGACCTGCCGCCGACCTTCGTGATCAAACTGCCCGCCCAGGACGACACGGTGCGCGACCGGGTGGTGATCGGCTACCGCAGCGAATGCGCCTTCTACTCCTCGGTCGCGGATCGGGTGCAGGTGCCGACGCCGCGGTGCTTTTACTCCGAAATCAGCGAGGATGCAATGGATTTCGCCCTGCTGCTGGCCGATCAGGCGCCGGCGGTGCAGGGCGATCAGCTCGTCGGCTGTGGCGAAACCGAAGCGCGCCTTGCGGTTACCGCGCTGGCCGGCCTGCACGCGCCGAGTTGGTGCGATCCCGTCTGGCTCGATTTCCCGGGCATCGCCTTCGGCCGGCCGGATGAAGCCGGCGCGGGCGGGATGGGCGAGGTGGCGAAGATGAGCGCCGACATCACCCTGGAGAAGCTGGGCGATCGGATGAGCCCCGAAGACCGCGACACCTTCCGCGCGGCAATGGGTTCGATTGCGCCGTGGCTGCTGTCCGAGTACGACCGGTTCGCCTTGCTGCACGGCGACTACCGGCTGGACAACCTGCTGTTCGATCCCGAGCGCACCAGGGTCAGCGTCGTCGACTGGCAGACCCTCGGCGTCGGTTTGCCGGCCCGCGACCTCGCCTACTTCACCGCGACCAGCCTCAATTCCCGGCTGCGCGCCGGCATCGAAGAAGAGCTCGTCGCCGCCTACCACCGCTCGCTGACGGCGCTCGGGGTCAGCGACTACGACCGCGAAACATGTTGGCGCGACTACCGGCTCGGGGTGTTGCAGGCACCGCTCATCTCGGCGCTGGGATTCGCGTTCGCCGCGGCCACCGAGCGCGGCGACGACATGGTGCTGACCATGCTCAGCCGCGGCTGCCGGGCGATTCGCGACCTGGGGACGCTGGACCTGATCGGCTGAGGACTCAGAGGTCGCCGGTGAAATCGGCGCTCAGCCAGCGGTCCGGCCGGATGGTGAAGAGCACCTCCTCGACGCCTTCCATGCTGCGCACGAACGCGCGGCCGCCCTCCTCGCCGAGGTACCGGACGGCGGTCGACTCCTGCAGGTCCGCCGGGGCCGGCTTGGTGGTCTCGACGACGGTGCCTTCCACCACCACGTACTGATACGGCGGCTCCTCACGCTGAACCACCAGCGTCACCGCCCCGGTCTGCGCGATCAGGCGGGCCTTGCGGCTCGACGCCCCGGTCATGATCCGGATGTCCCCACCGGGGGTGTAGTCATACCAAATCGGGACACTGGCCGGCGGCCGGCCTTCGGTGGCGGCGACGGACAGCACCGCCACGTGCTTGTCGGCGAGGAACTCCTGGCGCTCGGTTTCGCTGAAGGCTCTCATGACGAGTGCAAACGCCGGGACCGTGGAGCTATTCCCGTGCGACCGGTCAGTACTGCGTCGAACCCTGATCGACCGGGATCTGGGCCGCGGTGACCTTGCGCGACTCATCGCTGGCCAGCCAGCACACGGTGTCGGCGATCTCCTCCGGCTCGGCGACCCAGTCGGGCAGGAACGGTGTGAGGACGTGCGACAGCTGTGGGTTGGTTTCCATCGTCTTGCCCACCGCCGTGACCATGTCGCCGGATCCCATCGCTGTGTTCACCGGACCCGGGTGCACACTGTTGACCCGGATCGAGTGCTTGCCCAATTCCGCGGCGAACGCCCGCGCCAACCCCGTTACGGCATGCTTGCTGGCGGTGTAGTGAATCATGAACGGCTGCATCTTCATTCCGGCCGCCGAACTGATCAGGATGATGGAGCCGCCGCGGCCGCCCTCGATGATCTTGTCCGCGCCCGCCATCACGGTGTTCCAGGTGCCGGTGACGTTGATGTCCATCACGTCGCGGAAGTTCTCCGGCGTGATCTCGTCCCAGGCCTGCGGGGCCGCGACCCCGGCGTTGGCGACGATGACGTCCAGGCGTCCCAGCTCGGCGACGCCATCCGTGACGACCTTGCGGAGTTCGTCGAAGTCGCGGGTGTCCACGACCGAGGCGATGATCCGGCGGTCGGCCGCCTCGACCAGGCGCACGGTCTCGCTCAGGTCATCGGGAGTCGCCGGGTCGTAGGGCACGCACGACGGCAGCTTGCCGGCGATGTCGACGGCGATGATGTCCGCGCCTTCGGAGGCCAGGCGCACCGCGTGCGCCCGGCCCTGTCCGCGTGCCGCGCCGGTGATGAATGCCACTCTTCCGGCAAGCTTGCCGCTCATGGTTGCTCCTCTGTTGGGTTCGGCGCGGCCACCGCTAGCGCTGCGCCGCCTTGACGAGATTCGATCCGATGATCAAACGCTGAATTTCACTGGTGCCCTCGTACAGCCGGAGCAAACGCACATCACGGTAGATGCGCTCGACGGCCACGCCCCGCATGTAACCCGTGCCGCCGTGAATCTGCACCGCGAGATCCGCGACGTTTCCGGCCATTTCGGTGCAGAAGACCTTGGCGGCCGACGGTGCGATCCGGCGATCCTCGTTCGCTACCCACAGCCGAGCGGCCTCGCGCACCAGCGCACGGCCGGCCATCACACCGGTCTGCTGGTCGGCGAGCATGCCCTGCACCAGCTGGAAGCTTCCGATCGGCGTCCCGCCCTGCGTCGCGGTGGCGGCGTACGACACCGATTCGTCGAGCGCGCGTTGAGCAGCGCCCACCGCGAGCGCGGCGATGTGCACCCGCCCGCGGGCCAACGACGTCATCGCTGCTCGATATCCGTGGTCTTCACTGCCGCCGACGAGCGCATCGGGGCCGACGCGGACGTCGGTGAAGTTGACGTCGGCCGTCCAGGCGCCTTCCTGGCCCATCTTGGCGTCCTTGGCGCCCACCTCGACGCCCGCGGCGTCCGCGGGAACCAGGAAGACGGCGATCCCCGGGCCCTGATCGTCGGCGGGCCGGGTCCGTGCGAACACCACGAAGAGATCGGCGACGGGCGCGTTGGTGATAAACCGCTTCTGGCCGGAGATGACCCAAGCCCCATCCTTTCCGGAGCCGTCGCGAACGGCTTTGGTCCGCAGCCCGGCGGGGTTCGATCCGGCGCCGGGCTCGGTCAGCGCGAAGGAGGCGACGACGTCGCCCGAAGCGATCGACTCCAGCCAGCGGGATTTCTGTTCGTCGGTTCCGAACCCGACCAGAACCTGCCCGGCGATGCCGTTGTTGGTGCCGAACATCGACCGCAGCGCCAGGGACGTGTAGCCCAACTCCATCGCCAGCTCGACGTCTTGCCTGAGGTCGAGGCCAAGACCGCCCCACTCCTGGGGAATCGCGTAGCCGAACAGTCCCATCTTCTTGGCCTCGTCGCGCAGGTCGTCGGGGACGCGATCGGTGTCGAGGATCTCCTGCTCGCGCGGGACGACGACGCTGCGCACGAATTGCCTTGTCTGAGAGTGGATCTCACGGAAGTCTTCGTCCGATACTTCAGCGAATTCGGCGGTCGCCATCGACTCCACGCTCCTCTCCCCATCCGGGGCACCCCGGTTCAGAGCAGGATCCTATATCAAATATGATATTTGCCGGCACGTGCCCGGTGGAGGCGATAGCAGTGAAGGATGAGTGATCAGGTGTCGTTGTTGTCAGGTCAGACCGCAGTCATCACAGGCGGAGCGCAAGGGCTGGGGTTGGCGATAGCGGAGCGCTTCGTCGCCGAGGGTGCGCGAGTCGTGCTCGGTGACGTCAACCTCGAGGAAACCCAGGTGGTGGCCAAGCAATTGGGCGGCGACGACGTCGCCGTCGCGGTCCGGTGCGACGTCACCCAGTCGTCCGACGTCGAAACGCTGATCCAGACCGCGATCGAGCGCTTCGGCGGCCTGGACATCATGGTCAACAATGCCGGCATCACCCGGGACGCGACGATGCGCAAGATGACCGAGGAACAATTCGACCAGGTGATCAACGTGCACCTGAAGGGGACCTGGAACGGCACCCGGCTGGCCGCCAACGTCATGCGGGAAAACAAGCGCGGCGCCATCATCAACATGTCCTCGGTGTCGGGCAAGGTCGGCATGATCGGCCAGACCAACTACTCGGCGGCCAAGGCCGGCATCGTCGGCATGACCAAGGCGGCCGCCAAAGAGTTGGCATACCTGGGCGTCCGGGTGAACGCGATTGCCCCCGGCTTGATCCGCTCCGCCATGACAGAGGCCATGCCGCAGCGCATTTGGGATTCCAAGGTTGCCGAGGTGCCGATGGGCCGGGCCGGTGAGCCCAGCGAGGTCGCCAGCGTCGCGCTGTTCCTGGCGTCCGACCTGTCGTCGTACATGACCGGCACCGTTATGGAAATCACCGGCGGCCGGCACCTGTGAGCGCCATGCGCCAGGCCGTCATCTGTGAGCCCGTCCGGACGCCCATCGGCCGTTACGGCGGGATGTTCAAATCGCTGACCGCGGTTGACCTCGGTGTCACCGCACTCAAGGGGCTGCTGGAGCGGACCGGGCTGACGCCCGACGCCGTGCAGGACGTGATCCTCGGCCACTGCTATCCCAACAGCGACGCGCCGGCGATCGGGCGCGTGGTGGCGCTGGATTCCGGTCTGCCGGTGACGGTTCCGGGCATGCAAGTGGACCGGCGCTGCGGGTCGGGCCTGCAGGCCGTCATCCAAGCGTGCCTGCAGGTGGGCAGCGGCGACAGCGATCTCGTCGTCGCGGGCGGTTGCGAGAGCATGAGCAACGTCGCCTTCTACTCCACCGACATGCGCTGGGGTGGCGCCCGCCACGGGGTACGGGTGCACGACGGGCTGGCCCGGGGACGCACGACCGCCGGCGGCCGCAACTACCCGGTACCCGGCGGAATGCTGGAAACCGCCGAGAATTTGCGCCGCCAGTACGGCATTTCACGCCGGGAGCAAGACGAGCTCGCGGTGCGCTCCCACCAGCGTGCCGTTGCCGCGCAGAAAGACGGCATCCTGGCCTCGGAAATAATTCCCGTGATCATCCCCACCCGAAACGGCGAGGAAGTCGTCGACACCGACGAACACCCACGCGCCGACACATCGGTCGAATCGCTGGGCAAGCTCAAACCCGTTCTGGTAAAGGATGATCCGGAGGCGACGGTCACCGCAGGCAACGCCAGCGGACAGAACGACGCGGCGTCGATGTGCGTGGTCACCACGCCGGAGAAGGCCGACGAATTCGGGCTGACGCCGTTGGTGCGCCTGGTGTCGTGGGGCGTGGCGGGGGTCGCGCCCAACGTCATGGGCATCGGGCCGGTGCCCGCGACCGAGGTGGCGCTGGCCAGGGCCGGCCTGCAATTGTCGAACATCGACCTCATCGAGCTCAACGAAGCCTTTGCCGCCCAAGCGCTTGCGGTGATGCGGGAATGGAAGTTCGGCGCCGCCGACCACGAGCGGACCAATGTGCACGGTTCGGGGATCTCGCTGGGCCATCCGGTCGGCGCGACGGGCGGGCGGATGCTGGCGACCTTGGCGCGCGAGCTCGATCGTCGCGAGGCCCGCTACGGCCTGGAGACCATGTGCATCGGCGGCGGCCAGGGCCTTGCCGCCGTCTTCGAGCGGGTCGCATCGCGATGACCCGATCGGGGTTGCCGCTGGACGGCCTCACCGTGGTGGAGGTGTCGAGTTTCGTCGCCGCGCCGCTGTGCGGCATGACGCTCGGTCAGCTTGGCGCGGAAGTCATTCGCGTCGATCCCATCGGTGGCGCCTCCGACGTGCACCGGTGGCCGTTGGCGGCGGACGGCACCTCGATCTACTGGACCGGGCTGAACAAGGGAAAGCGCTCCGCCACCATCGATCTGCGCTCCCCGGACGGCCAGGAACTGGTCCAGCGGCTGATCATCCAGGGCGACGGCGTCGTCGTGACCAACGCCGCGGGCTTGTCCTGGCTCGGCCACGATGTCCTGACGGCCAAGCGCCCCGACGTGATTCACGTCCAATTGCTCGGGCGCGGTGACGGTTCCACCGGAGTGGACTACACGGTCAACGCGGGCCTCGGGTATCCGCTCGTCACCGGTCCGGCCGATCATGCCGGTGCGGTCAATCACGTGCTGCCGGCCTGGGACGTGTGCTGCGGGCTGTACGCCGCGCTGGCCGTCGTCACTGCGGTGCGCCACCGCGAACAGTCCGGGGCGGGGGCGCGGATCAGTCTGGCGCTGGAGGACGTGGCCCTGGCCACCGCCGCCAACCTCGGGCTGCTGACCGAGCCGCAAGTCGTCGGGACACAACGCGAACGGCTGGGCAACGCCATCTACGGCCAGTACGGGCAGGACTTCACCAGCAGCGACGGGGCCAGGTTCATGGTGGTTACGTTGACCAATCGGCACTTTCGAGACCTGCTCGCGGTGACCGGCACGGACGCCGCGGTGTCAGCCCTCGCCGAGGCACTGGGCGCCGATTTCGGTGCCGAAGGCGATCGTTACCGCTACCGCGATGTGCTGTCGAGTCTGTTCGCCACCTGGTTCGGCGATCACACCGCCGACGAGATCACCACCGCGCTGTCGGGCACCACGGTGCTGTTCGAGCGGTACCGCACCTTCGCCGAGGTCGCAGCGGGACCGAAGGTCACTGAAAATCCGATGTTTTCGCGATTGCGCCAACCGGGTCTCGGCGACTACCTCGCCCCGGGCCTGCCGGCCGCGTTCGACGGCACCCATCCGGCCCCCGCGCCCGCGCCCGCCCTGGGGGCCGACACCGCCGACGTCCTGGCGCGTCTGGGGTTGAGCGCCACCGACATCGAGCGTCTGACGAACGCCAAGACCATCGCCTGCTGAGCGGCCGAAAGGGAAAGACAGCACATGACCAAACTCGCCCAGACCCTCGGACTGACCGAGATCCAGACCGAGATCATCGCCACCGTACGGAAATTCGTCGAGAAGGAAGTCATTCCGCACGCGGCCGAGCTCGAGCGCGGTGACACCTACCCTCAGGAAATCGTGGACCAGATGCGGGAGATGGGCCTGTTCGGCCTGATGATTCCGCAGGAATACGGCGGGCTGGGGGAGTCGCTGCTGACCTACGCGTTGTGCGTGGAGGAGCTGGCGCGCGGTTGGATGAGCGTGTCCGGAGTGCTCAACACGCACTTCATCGTGGCGTACATGCTGCGCCAGCACGGCACCGACGAGCAGAAGCAGCGGTTCCTGCCACGCATGGCCGCCGGGGAAACCCGCGGCGCCTTCTCGATGTCGGAGCCGGAGCTGGGTTCCGACGTGGCCGCGATCCGCACCCGGGCCCGGCGCAACGACGACGGCACCTACACCATCGACGGCCAGAAGATGTGGCTGACCAACGGCGCCACCTCGACGCTGGTGGCGGTGCTGGTGCGCACCGACGAGGGCTCGGACAAGCCGCACCGCAACCTCACGGCGTTCCTCGTCGAGAAGCCGGTCGGTTTCGGCGAAGTCGTTCCCGGCCTGCGGATCCCGGGCAAGATCGACAAGCTGGGCTACAAGGGCATCGAAACGACGGAGATGATCTTCGACGGCTATCAGGCCGGCGCCGACGACGTTCTCGGCGGCACGACGGGACAGGGCTTCTTCCAGATGATGGATGGCATCGAGGTCGGCCGGGTCAACGTGTCTGCGCGCGCGTGCGGTGTCGGGATTCGCGCCTTCGAGCTCGCGGTGCGCTACGCCCAACAACGTGAGACCTTCGGCAAGCCGATCGCCGAACATCAGGCCATCGCATTCCAATTGGCCGAGATGGCGACCAAAGTCGAAGCCGCACACCTGATGATGGTCAACGCGGCACGCCTGAAGGATTCGGGGGAGCGCAATGACGTGGCCGCCGGGATGGCCAAATACCTGTGCAGCGAGTATTGCACCGAGGTCACCCAACAGAGTTTCCGGATCCACGGTGGCTACGGCTATTCCAAGGAATACGAAATCGAGCGGCTGATGCGTGACGCGCCGTTCCTGCTCATCGGAGAGGGCACCAGCGAGATCCAGAAGAACATCATCAGCAAGCGACTGCTCGCCGAGTATCAGGTGTAAGCAGATGAGCGTTCCGGATTTCGCTGCGCGGCCTCAACTTTCGGAGGACGTTGCGCGGATTATCCGCAGGCGGATATTCGACGGCACGTACGCCGCCGGATCGTACGTCCGGTTGGATCAATTGGCTGCGGAGCTGGGCATCAGTGTCACCCCGGTGCGTGAGGCGCTGTTCGCGCTGTGCGCCGAGGGCCTGATCAATCAGCAGCCGCGACGCGGCTTTGTGGTGTTGCCGGTCACCGGACGCGACCTCACCGATGTGGCGAACGTGCAGGCGCACGTCGGTGGTGAATTGGCCGCGCGGGCGGCGCTCAACATCACCGACGAGCAGTTGCGCGAACTCAAGGAGATCCAGGCGCAGCTGGAGGCCGCCTATGCAGGCGACGAACACGAACACACCGTCCGGTTGAACCACGAATTCCATCGCGCGATCAATGTCGCGGCGGACTCGCCCAAGCTCGCCCAACTGATGTCTCAGATCACCCGTTACGCCCCCGAATCGGTGTTTCCCGCGATCGAGGGCTGGCCCGAGCAATCGATGCAGGACCACCGGCGGATCCTGTCCGCCCTGAAAAAGCGCGACGACAAGCTCGCCCGGGCGGCCATGTCGGAACACCTTGCCGCCGGTGCGGTTCCGTTGATCGACCACCTCGTTGCGCGTGGGGTGGTCGTCGAGGCCGGCGCCGGTTCTCCCTAAGGCCACCGCGGCGGCATCTCTTGTTGCGCACGCCCAACTAGGCATACGCTGCAACGCAAGGGGGCAAGAGGGCAGAGCGAGGAAGAATGTCGCCACCGCTTCGTGCATCGGCAGTGTTCGTCGCCTGCATTAGCGCACTCGCATTCGCCGCACCGGCGAATGCCGACCTGCTCGACCCGATCCCGGGCAACGGTGTCTTCGTCGTCGGGCCCGACATCGCACCGGGCCTCTATCACACCGGCGGGTCGGGATCGACCTTCGGAGTGTGGATCAACAACGTGCCGACCCAGGAGTCGATGTGCTCGTGGTTCACCTACAGCACGCCGGACGCGAACAAGGACCATGTGCTCCAAACGAACACCTCCATCGGCCCGATGTTCGCGAACATCAACTCATCGGTGAAGGCCTTCGAGTCGCAGAACTGTCAGCCCTGGACGCGGGTCCCCTGAGCCTCGTCGGCCAGCATCTCGCGGAGTCGGCGGATGTCGACCTTGCCGGTGCCGCCGCGCGGCACGTCGTCGTCGGAATCCAGCAGCAGCCAGACCGTCGGGACCTTGAAGGCGCTCAGCAGGGTTCGTGCCGAGCGGCGCAGCGGCTCGGCACTCAGTGCGCGATCGCCACACACCACCGCCGCGCCCACCCGATCACCCGTCGTGCCCGGCACATTGGTGACGAAGGCGTTGTCGATGCCGTCGATGGTGCGCAGCGCGCGCTCGACCTCGCTGGGGTAGACGGTCGCCCCGCTGACCTTGAACATGTCATCGGATCGCCCGTGGTAGAACAGGAAGCCATCCTCGTCGAGGTGGCCGAGGTCACCGGTGGGGTAAAAGCCGTCGGCGGTGAAGAGGTCCTCGCGGGTCCGCCCGCAGATGCCGCGCAGGGTATGCGGGCCGCGGATGTGGATCATGCCGGTGGCTCCCGCTGCGACGGGCTCACCGGTGTCGGTATCGACAATGCGGACTTCTGTGCCGGCGAACGGCTTTCCGCAACTGCCCCAGGCCGTCGCGGGCATGTCGGTGTCGGCGGGATAGCCGCAGTACGGCCCGAAGGCCTCGGTCATGCCGAACAGCGTCGCCCGGGCGCCGGGTTGGGCGCGCTGCTCGGGAGGCAACAGGGCCTGCAGACTTCCCGCCTGTAGAGCCGAGAGGTCAGCGTGGGCCTCGCCGGCGTGCCGTGCCAAGGCCTCGGCTTGGTCCGGCCAGCCCCGAAACAGCGTGACCCGTTCGCCCTCCAGCAGTTTCAGGGTCGTTTCCGGCCGGGGTATTTCCTCGGTCACCAGGGTGGCGCCGGCCAGCAGGACGGACAGTATCCCGCTGCCGAAACCGCCCACCCAAAAGAACGGCATCGGCAGGTACAGGCGGGTTTCGGAGGTGATGCAACGCGCCGCCAGGCCCGACTGCACGGCGCCCAACGCGTTGCCGTGGGAATGGACGACTCCCTTGGGCGATCCGCTGCTGCCCGAGGTGAACATGATGACCAGCGGGTCGGCGGGCGTGACCGTCGCGGTCATGGCGTCCACGATGCTGCGGGCAGCTTCGCTAGCGACCGCGCTGTCGAGTCGGTCGATCGACCAAACCTGGCGCAACGCAGGGAGTTCGGCTTGTCGCGCCGTCGGCAGGTCGTCGAGGTAGCGGTGGCCGCGGAATTCCTCGACGCTGATCAGGAATTGCACCGCAGCCGTACGCAGTTGCGCGGCCAGCTCCGCGGCGGTCAGCAGGGTGCTCAGCGGGACCAGCACCGCGCCGACGCGGGTCAGGGCGATGGCGACCCGCACCCAGCGGGTGCCGTTGGGCATGATGAGTCCTACCCGGGTGCCCTTGCCGATGCCGGCTTCGACAAAGGCTGCGGCCAAATCACGTGTGGTCGAGTCGAGTTCGCGGTAGGTCATCCGGGCGGCGGGATCGATCACCATCGGCGTGTCACCATCGTGGGCGGCCCGCAGCCGCACCAGGTGGTCGATGGTGCTAGACATCGAAGAGCTTTCTGAGTTGACGCACGTCGGCCTTGCCGCTGGACAGCAGCGGAACCTCGGCACTGCGCAGGGCGACGAACCGCTTGGGAATCTTGTACGCGGACAGCTCCGTTCGGAGTCGTTCGCCCAGCGCGGCGCCGTCGAAGTCCGCCGCACTCCCGTCCTGGACAACCACCGCGGCAACGACCTGACCGCGCCGCGCGTCGGGAATGCCGATCACATAGGCCTGCGCTCCGCCGGTGACCCTGCCGATGGCCTTCTCCACTTCGGCCGCCGAGACGTTGGCACCCGACGTTTTGATCATCGCGCTGCGCCGACCGACGAAATAGACGAATCCGTCGGCATCGACACGCACCAGGTCGCCGCTGTGGAACCAGCCGTCGGCATCGAAACACTCTTCCCGGCTGCGCTTGTGGTAGCGCTGCATCAGGTAGGGCCCGCGCAGGCACAGTTCGCCGATCTCGCCGACCGGTACGGCGGCCGCGGTATCGGGATCGATGACCTTGGTCTCGAATCCCGGTGCCGCCCTGCCGAACGATCCGCGCCGGTGCTCGGGCTGGTCGGACTCGTCGTCGCCGATCAGCACGACGCTGCCGGCCTCGGTCATGCCCAGCATGTTGTGCCGCAGTTCCGGGTCGGCCGGGCGGGCGTCGGGCGCCATGATCGGGTAGAGGTTGCCGCGCCGCATCGACGACAGATCGCGCTGGGGAAAGCTCGGGTGGTCGGTGAGGTGGGCGATCGCCGCCGTGAAACCGTTGGTGATGGTCGGCTTTTCGGCTTCGAGCAGGTCGAGCGTCGCGCCCGCATCGGTGGCGTTGGAACACACCAGGGTCGATCCGGCGAGCAGGGTTGCGAGCAGGCCGAACGCCAGCCCGCCGATCCAGAAGAACGGCGAATTGCAGAACAATCGGTCGTCGGCTTTCAGACCCCGGATGTCGTTGAGGTTCTGCTGGTGCGCGAGCAGGGCACCGTGGGTGTGCACCACCCCCTTGGGGGCGCTGGTGGATCCCGACGTGTACACGATCGTCAGCGGATCACATTCTGCGACGTCATCTTCCAGCGCCGTCAGGAGCGCGGGGTCGATGGAATCGGCTAGCCGGTACACGGCCTCGTGAGTGACCGCGACGTGGCGCAGCTGGGGTGCTGCCGCACACAGCAATCGGGAACCGAGGTCGGCGTCCGGGAGGATCTCGGACAGTCGCTGCACGTAATCGTGAGAGCGAAAAGACGCGGCGGTCAACAAGATTGCAACGTCGCCGTCGACCAGTTGCTCGCGCAGCTCGCGGGCGGTGACGAAGGTGGAGAACGGGATCACCACGGCGCCGATCCGGGCCGCCGCCAGCATCCCGACGACGAACGCGGGTCCGTTCGGATAGAGCAGGCCCACATGTGTTCCCTTGCCGGCGCCGAGGGCGATCAACCCGCGGGCCAGCTCAGCCGAGCGCCGATCGGCGTCGGCGTAGCTGATCCGGTCATCGTCGCAGACCAGCAGCGGGTGGCCCCCGCGCGCGCGGGCTTGATGCCGCAGGGTCTGGGCGACCGTCAACGACTCAACGGGCATGGTCGCGCTGCATTGCGGGCTCGCGAAAGAAGCCCCGAATCGCGCCGAGATCGGCCTTCCCCGAAGGTGTTCGAGGGAGGGCGTCGACGATCGCGATTTCGGTGGGTATCTCGTAGCGAGCCAGTCGCTCGCGCAGATACGCCACCAGCTCGTCGGCCGACGCGGGCTGGCGGAGCTCGACCATGGCGACCGGCGTCTCGCCGAGCCGCTCGTCGTGTTGGGCGATTACGGCCGCACCGGCCACCGCGGGGTGGCTTTCCAAAGCGGCGCGCACGTCGTCGGGCATCACCTTGAAGCCGCCGCGGATGATCGCCTGGTCGGCGCGGCCGACGATCCAGAGAAAGCCGTCGTCGTCGATGCGCGCCATGTCGGTGGTCCGCATCCATTGCGCGGCGGGCCCCAGCTGGCCCGGCTTGACCTCCAGCAGGCCGACTTGGTCCGGGCCCAGCGGTGTTCCGTCCTCTGCGACCACCCGGAGCTGCGCGCCCGGGTTGGCCCGACCGACGCTGCCCCTCTTGGTCTTCCAGTACCGCTGGTGGTCGGGAAGAGTCCAGCCCGCCACGCCGCCACCGAATTCGGTTGCTGCATACGAGGTCAACACCGGCACGCCGTACTTCTCGGTAAAGGCATCGGCATCCTCGGCCGACAGCGGCGCCGTCCCGCAGGTGACGGCGCGGAGGCTTTCCAGGTCGGCGCGCGAAAGATCGGAATGCAATACCGTGCGCAGGGCGGCCGGTACCAGCGACGCCGCGCGGGGCCGGTGCTTGCGCACCGCCTCGGCCCATGCGGTGAGCTCGAATCTCTCCAGCAGCACGAACGGCCTTGCCTCGGTGATGCATTGCAACACACGAAATACCCCGCCGATGTGCACCAGCGGCGAGTTCACGATGGCGACGCCGCGGCGCGGCTCCACCGGCGCCGGCGCGCGGTCGGGTTCGGCGCCCATCACGCTGCGCGCCAACATGTCGTAGCCCAGGTCGATTCGCTTCGGCGGGCCCGTCGTTCCGCTGGTCAGCATGCGCACGGCGACACCGGACGGCGGACCGGCGTCGCCGGTACGCGGCGCGGGAACGTCGTCGCCGTCCAGCAGGCCCGAGATCGTAACCGTCGGCGTGCCCGCGTCGACCAGCCTCGTCAGATCGTCGCGCTCGCCGATGATCACGGGAAGCCGCAGCCCGGCAACGTCGGTCTTGGTGCGCTTGTCACCGCGCGAGGGGTTGATGACCACGACCGTGCCACCGCCGAGCAGCACGCCCAGGAAGGCCGCCACGTGCCCCGGCCGGTTGCGCAGCAGCATCCCGACTTCGGCTCCCTCGGTGACGGCAGCGATGCGTCGCGCCGATGCGCCGACCCGAGCCCAGGAGATCCATTGGCCGCCATATTCGATGGCGTGCGACTCCGGTTGGAGGTCGAGCACGTCGGCGATGCGTTGAACCAATGGGTGACGCGGCATCAGCGTATCTTCGGTGTCCGCGCGGCGGGCGGGGCCGGGGAATCGTGCTGAGCGGCGAGTTCCGCCGTGCCCAACGGGTTTCCCAGCCGCGTGTAGATCAGGCCCTGGTCCAATGCGGCGCGGTACGGCTTGTCCAGCGATTCCCAGATTGCCTTGACGGTGCCCTGGGTCGCGGCCGGCGGCTTGGCGGCGATGGTGGCCGCGATCTCGTGGGCGCGGTCCCACAGCGTCTCGGCGCCAACCACTTCCGACACCAACCCAATGCGAAGCGCCGTGTCGGCGCTGACCCGTTCGTCGTTTCCCATCAGTGCGATGCGCAACGTCTCGCCCAGGCCGATGCGCCGCATCAGGCCGATCGGCTCCAGCGCGCAGACCAGTCCGGCCGATACGTGCGAATCGAAGAAGGTGGTGTCGTCGGCGCAGATGACCACGTCGGATTCGTTGATGAAGTAGAACGCCCCCGCGGTGCACATGCCCTGAACCGCACACACCACCGGTTTCCACATCTTCTGCCATTTGGGGCTGAGCAGTTCCCCGGGATCCTCGTGATTCCAGACGTTTTCGGGCTGGCCGTACGGCGTCTTGATATCGAGCCCGGCGCTGAATGCCCGGTCGCCGGAGGCACGCAATACCACCGCATGCACCGAATCGTCGAATTTGACCATCCGCCACGCGCGGGCCATCTCCTCGCACATGGTGCGGTTGAACGCGTTGAGTTGCCCAGGGCGATTCAGCGTGATCGTGGCGACATGGTCGTCCGCGTCGACCTCGAGCAGAATGGTTTCGAAGGTCATCGGCATTGCCAATTCGGTTTGCGCTTCTCGACGAACGCTCTGGGGCCTTCCTGCGCGTCCTCGGTGCGCAGCACACGCTCCCGGAAGGTCTCGGCGAGTATCTCCGCCTCGTGCAGCGGCACGTTGAGGCCTTTGAGGATCGCCAGCCTGGTTCCCCGGACAGCCAGCGGCGCATTGGAATTCACGATGTCAGCGATCTCGTGGGCCCGTTCCAGCAGGCGATCGTGCTCGACGATCTCGCTGATCAACCCGAGCTCGTAGGCGCGCCCGGCGCCCATCCGCTCGTGCTTGCCCATCAGGGCCATTCGCAGCGCGATCGAGCGGGGCAACACCCGAGACACCCGCACCAGCTCCCGGCCGGCCACCAGCCCGATGCTGACGTGCGGATCGAAAAATGTCGCCTGCTCCGAGGCGATGACGATGTCGGTCGTGGTGACCCAGTCCATGCCGGCGCCACAGCAGATTCCGTTCACCGCGGTCAGCACGGGCTTGGCCATGGTGCGAAACGGCGGTGTGCCCTCCTGCGGCGCCTCCCATTGGTCGTACGTCGACAGGTATGGCCGCTCGTAGATCACCTTGCCGTCTTCGGGTATCTCTTTCACGTCGGCGCCGGTGCAGAACGCGCGGCCGGTGCCGGTGACGATGGTCAGCCAGACGTTGTCGTCGTTTTCGGCCTCGTCGTATGCGGCCCGAAGCTCGGTGATCATGTGCGGGCTGAGCGCATTGAGGGCGTCCGGACGGTTCAGGGTGATGGTCGCGGTGTGTCCGTCGACCTCGTACTTGATCGTGTCGAACGAATCAGTGGGCATCGGTCGTCCCTTCGTATGAACGTCGAGTGTGGGGCATATGGACGGATTCGAGGCAGTTCCCGTGCGTAGGGCCCACACTCGATGCCCAAGAGTTAGCGTCCACGAAAATCCGGATCCCGTCGCTGCCGGAAGGCTTCCAGACCCTCCTTGAAATCGCTTGTTCGGCAGGATAATTCCAGGTTGAACAGCTCCTGGGTCAGCGACTGGCTCAGCGTCGCATGCTGGCCGAAGTTCAGCGCCTGTTTGGCCAGTCCGATCGCCGCGGTCGGCCCGGAGGCCAGCCGGCCGACCAACTCCTCGGCGGCATGTTCGAGGTCGGGGCCGCTTACCGTTTGGTGAATCAATCCCCAGTCGGCCGCGTCCGGCGCGCCCACCTTCTCGCCGAGCAGCAGCATGCGCCGGGCCCGCGCCAGGCCGACGAGCCGGGGCAGCAGCCAGGTGGACCCCGAGTCCGGGCTGAACCCGCGGCCGACGAACGGCTCCCAGAACACCGCGTCGTCGGCGGCCACGGTGAAGTCGGCGCCCAGCGCGAGATTGCAGCCGAATCCCACGGCCCATCCCCGGACGCTGCACACCACCGGCAGCTGGATGCTTGCGATGAGCTCGATGACGCGGTGGGCGGCGTGGGGGATTCTCCGCACCAGGTCCCCGGCGCGGGGACGTTGGCCGCCGGGATCGTTGGCCGCCACCCAGTCGGCGCCGGCGCAGAAGTCGTCGCCGGCGCCACGGATGTGCACGGCCCGCAGCGAATCGTCGGCCGCGGCGTCGGTGAGTGCGTCGACCAAAGACCGGATCATCAACTGCGTCAACGAGTTACGCCGGGAAGCGCGATCGAGCGTAACCAGCAACACCGCACCGTCTCGGTGCACTGTTACCGAGCCCTCGGTACCGGCCGTGTCGGCCCCCTGACTCACCGTCGAATCCGGCCTTTCCTCGCCGATACGGTTACCCATACAGTAGGCAATACGATTGATACGCTGTATAAGTTAGCAAGGATACGCTGCCTGCGAAACAACGGGGTGGAAGAGAAAACCACGACCCGCGCCGGCGACCACGCGAAGCGAAGCACTGAGGAGGAGCGGCGCCTATGCCGATCGAGGAGGGGCCCGCCGCGCCCGCGCCGACGAGCAACGGCGACGCGAGATTCGGCGAGGCGCCGCTTGCCCAGACGGTGGCCGCGGCAGCCGCCATGCGGCGCCTCAGCTCGCTGCTGGTGTCCCTCGAGCACCCGCACCGCGCGGTGGACGCCATGCTGGAGAAGTTCGCCGAGTGGGAACGCGAGCTGGCCGCCGCGGCGCCTGCCGACAACGCGCCGCGCATCGGCGAAATGCCCGACGATCCCCGGCGCGTCTACCTGAACCACGCAACCGATATCGGTGCCTACAATCCGAGCTTTCCCGAATACCGGTTCGACCACCTGGATGCCGAAAACGCGACGGGCACAGTCGATTTCCCCCTGATATACGAGGGGCCGCCGGGACTGGTGCACGGTGGCTTCCTGGGCGTCTTCTTCGACTGCGTCATTCAGCACCACAATTGCGTCACCGGGCTTTCCGGCAAAACGCGATCCCTCGTCGTGACCTTCCGCCGGCCGACACCGGTGTTGACCGAGTTGCGCTTCGACATCGCCCGCCTGCAGGGCGAGCGCGGCATCACGTCGACCGGGCGGCTGCTGCTCGACGACGAAGTCCTGTGTACCGGCGAGGTCAACACGTTGGCGTCACGGCCGGAGAAGCTTGCCGGATCGCGATTCGGCAGGCGCCGAAAGGAGTCCAATACATGACCGGCTCGAGCACCTCTGACGATCGCGTGCTCTTCGACGTCGATCCCGATCGGCGCATCGCGACCATCACGCTGAACAACCCCAAACAACGGAATTCCTATGACGCGGCCATGCGCGAGGCCGTCGCCCGTTGTCTGGACCGGGTGGCCGACGACGACGACCTCACGGTGGTGCTACTGCGCGGGGCCGAGGGAGTTTTTTCCACCGGTGCCGACATGAACAATGCCTACGGCTGGTATGGCTCGTCGGCGCCGCCGGACCAGGCGGCCGGCGACGACCGGACCGCCAACCGCCGCCCCAGTCAGCGCCGGCGACTTACCGTGGACCGCAGGTCCTTTGGCTTCTATCACAATTTCATGGGCTTCCCGAAGGTGACGGTGGGCGAGATCGCCGGCTACGCCCTCGGCGGCGGTTTCGAGATGGCGTTGATGACCGACATCTCGGTGATCGCGCGGGACACCAAGATCGGCATGCCGGCAACCCGTTTCCTGGGCCCCGCGCTCGGCAGCCTGCACATGTTCTTCCACCGGCTCGGGCCGGTGCTGGCCCGACGCCTGTTGTTGACCGGCGACATCATCGAGGCGGGGGAGATCGAGCACCTCGGCGTCTTCACCGACACCTGCGCTCCCGGCGCGGTGACGGCCCGGGCGCGCTATTGGGCCGAGAAGGCGGCGAAGATGCCCGCCGACGGTGTCGTCATCGCCAAGGAGGCGTTCCGGCTTGTCGAGCAGAGCCAGGTGTACCAGGGCGAAGAGGTCGCCAGCTACCTGTTCCACGCCTTCGGCACGAACCTGCAATTCGGGCCGGGCGAATTCAACTTCGTCAAAACCCGTGCGCAGCACGGCGCGAAGGAAGCGTTTCGGTTACGCGACGAGCATTTCCACGTCCCGGAACCCGAGGGCTGACAAGGCGTTTGGTGCGGGGCTAGCGAGTAGCTGCCGCCTTGGTTCGGCCGCGCGTGGAAGCCGACTTGGCGGGCTTGCGTTGCCGTGCCGGCGCCGCCTTGCCGTCCTTCGAACCCTTGCTCTCGTCGATCAGCCGGCCGGCGTGATCGAGGATGCAGGTGAGCCCGTACTCGAAGTTGGTTTCATCGGGCGCGCCGATGCGGTGGCCTATCCGGGTCACCTGGGCAAGAAGTGGGGTCTTCTCCGGGTCGATGGACACGGCGTCTTCGATTGCGCGGGGTCCGACGTCCGACGACTGGTTCTTTTCGTAGAGCCGTTGCAGTACCACCGAACCGCGCACGTGAACCGAAATCGCCGAATAGGTGTCGAACGCATCCTCCGGTGACAGCCCGGCCTGCACCAGATTGGCGACCGCCTTTTCCATCTCCTGAGCGCCCATCCGCGCCGCCTTCGGGGAAAGGGCCGCCCGAATCAGAATCAGGTCGCACAGAATTGGGTTGCCCATGAACGTCTTACGCATCAAGCGCGCATGGTTGGCCAATGTCTCGCGCCAGTCGCTGGCTTCGACATAGGGAGTGGCGAACACGTACTTGCTCAGCGCACGGTCCGTCATCGCGTTGAGCAGGTCGTCCTTCTTGCGGAAGTACCAGTAGATGCTCGTCACACCGACACCGAGATGTTTGCCGAGCAGCGGCATGCTGAGGTTGTCGATCGACACTTCCTCCGCGAGTTCGAATGCGCCGCTGATGATGTCATCGGGATTGATGGACCCGCGTTCGCGCCGTTGGCGCTTATCGGCGGTTGCCTGTTTTGCCACTACGGGCACCTCCATCAAATTCCGTTCCGTACCTGCGGTCTGGCAGCCGTACTGCCGGTACAGTTGAATTTACCGGCACTTCTCTTCTGACCTGCGTATACGCCTTCGTGTCGCATTCTTCCTCTGCTACTGTAATACCTATCGTAGGCTTTTTGGTAAACCGGCTGGACAGGCGAAAATGACCAGACTAGGGCTACGGATTAAGCAATGGATCTAGGGCTGGCGAATGCCACTGCGGTGGTGGTCGGCGGTAGCCGCGGCATGGGCTTGGCGACGGCGCGCTGCCTCGCCGACGAAGGCGCTCGGGTGGCGGTGGTGGGCCGTAGCCGCGACGCCCTCGACGCCGCGGTGAGCGATCTCACGCAACGTGGCAGCCCGGACGCGATCGGACTGACCGCCGACATCGGCGACGACGATGCCGTCGGTGAGGTGTTCAGCGAGCTTGCCCGGCGATGGGACGGCGCACTCAATGCCCTTGTCATCACGGTGGGGCCGGGCGCCGCGGGAACGTTCGAGGATCTGACCGACGACCAGTGGCGCCAGTCGGTCGAAGACGGCGTGCTGGGGATGGTGCGCTGCGTCCGTGCGGCGCTTCCGCTGCTGCGCAAGGCGCAATGGGCCCGCATCGTCAACTTTTCGGCGCACTCGACCCAGCGGCAAAGTGTCATGCTGCCCGCCTACACGGCGGCGAAATCGATGCTGACCAGCGTCTCGAAGAACCTGTCGCTGCTGCTGGCCAAAGACGAAATCCTGGTCAACGTGGTCTCACCCGGCAGCATCGCGTCGGAATCCCTGGTCGGCTGGGCGAAGTCGGTGGGGGTGGACGGCAACGACCCCTATGCCCTGATGGAGGCCATTGCCAAGCATTTCGGTCATCCCGCGCACCTGCCGCGTGCGGGCCTGCCGGACGAAATCGGCCCGGTCGCCGCGTTCCTCGCCTCGCGGCGTAACTCCTACATGACCGGTGCCAACATCAACGTCGATGGCGGTTCAGACTTCACCTGACCACGGGTCGAAGAAATCGATTGGCAGACAGAAGGAGTCGATTGTGGCTACGGCAGCAGAGGCGCGCACCTGGGCGCCCGGCGCATTGCGGGGGATCGGTGACTCCCTCTACACCCCGTTCTGCGGCACCGACGGCGATGACATCGACTGGGACGCCTACCGGACGCTGGTGCGCTATTGCGTCGGTGATCTCGGGCATCCGATGTTGTGGTGTACCAGCGGGATCGCCGAGTTCTGGTCGCTGACCCTCGATGAGCGGAAACGCCTGCTGGAGGTGGCAGTCGAGGAAGCGCGCGGCATCAATCCCGGCGTCGTGGTGCAGGCGTGCACGGCGGCCAATTCGGCGAAGGACTGCGTGAACCTGACGCTGCACGCTCAGGAGGCGGGGGCTGACATTGCCTACATCCAAACACCGATGATGGAGGCGCACGGCGGCGAGGGTGTGTTGCGCTTCTTCAAATATGTTGCCGCGCACACGGATATCGCCTTGGGCATGTTCAATTCGCCATCCTCGGGTTATGTGTTGACGCCCGTCGAAAGCGCCCGCATCTATGACGAGGTTCCGGCCGTGTGCGCAACCAAGGAGGGTGCTTTCCGGCCGGCGAGCAGCCGGATGCTGCATGAATTGGCACCCGGTCTGGCCGTGTGGGAATGCGACAAGACGGTGTACCGGGCCGGCTGGCTGCGCGACGGGATCGTCTGTCCGGCGCAGCTGGGTACCGCGGGCTATCTCTTCGAAACGCCTGCGCGGCGACTGTTTTCCGAATACTGGGACCTGGTTCAGAGTGACAAGCTCGTCGAGGCCATGGATTACGGTCGCGAGTCCGGCCTGGACCAGTTCGACCTCGACATCGGATCCTGGTGGACGTGTTACCCGGGACGAGCGGATTACTTCACCCACTGGGGCGGGGCATTCAAGTACGCGGCGTCGCTGCTGGGCCTGCCCATCGGTGCATATCCCCATTCCCGCCCCCCGCAAGCCGAGCTGCCCGCCGAGGCGAAGGCTCAGATCGAAAATGCCTACCAGCGGCTGGGCTTGCTCGAAAACGCGTTGCAGTAGCGGGGATCACGCAGCGAGGCGGACCCGGTCTCCGACCGGGTCCGCTCCACTGGCTGGGGCCGTTACTGCTGTTCGGCCCGCTCACGCTCCTCGTGGGCCTTGGCCTTGCCACGGGCTTTCTCGGCGGCCGCTTCCTTCTTTCCAGCGTTGCGCTGCGCTTCCGCCTTGTCCTGCTGGGCCTTGCCCTCTTCGACCAGGCCGTCGTTGTTGATGATGATCCCGATGACCTGCTTGGTCTTTCCGAGGGCATCCTCGATGATGCCGCGGACGAGTTCGATCGGGCCGCTCTTGGTGTCAACCATTGCATCTACCTCCCCATTGTCGACTGCTTGTTGTGGGTTTCCCGATCGCGCGGCCGATGCAAACGTGTCGCCAACGTGTCACGCGCCACAACATTCAAGTCTTGCCACGCCGTCGGCCGTTTGGCCCCGAAATTGGGCCGTGGCAGGCGGTTCGGGAGTTACGGGCCCGTCAAAATCGGTGTGGCCCGCACCGTCGATACGCGTGCGGCTGGAGCGTCGCCTCGGCGTCCGAAACCGCAGTTTAGTCGGGGTTTCGCGGCCTGATTGCCGCGGTTGTGGAATGCGGTACCGATAGGTATACAGTATGGGTACAAACTCGCCTGTTGGTCAGCTATGAGGGGACGGTCTGATGAGCGCCGCCGACCGTGTGGTCACCGATGAGGCGGTACTGTACGAGACCACTGATACCGGTGTTGCGATTTTGACGTTCAATCGTCCGGATCGCCTCAACGCCTGGGGCCCCGACATCGCCGCGGGGTTCTACGCGGCGATCGACCGCGCCGAGCAGGACCCGGCCGTCCGGGTGATCGTGCTGACCGGCCGCGGCCGGGGGTTTTGTGCCGGTGCGTATTTGGGCGCACCGAGTTCGGCACCCAGCTACGGCGAGACGATGGAGAAGGCGGGTCAGACGGACCTGGCCGACCTGGTCGGGGAGCGCCCACCCCACTTTGTGACGACGCTGCGCAAGCCGGTCATCGCGGCGATCAACGGTGCCTGTGTCGGCATCGGGCTGACCCAGGCGCTGATGTGCGATGTGCGGTTCGCCGCCGCCGGCGCGAAGTTCGGCGCCGTATTCGCCCGGCGCGGTCTGATCGCGGAGTTCGGGATCTCGTGGATACTGCCCCGGCTGACCAACTGGGGCGTCGCTCTCGATTTGTTGCTGAGCGGACGGACCTTTCTCGCCGAGGAGGCCGCCGAGTTGGGCCTCGTCAAAGAGGTCGTTGCGCCGGACGGTCTGCTGCGGCGCGCCTTGGACTATGCCGAGGACATCGCCGCCAATTGCTCTCCGGCGTCGATGGCCGTGATCAAGAGGCAGGTCTACGGTGACGCCAACCGCGACGTCGTACAGGCCAATTCGCTTGCCGAGGTTTTGTTGCACGAGGCCATGCCGCGCCCCGACGTCATCGAGGGCATCACGAGTTTTCTCGAGAAGCGGCCGCCGCGATTCCCCTCCCTCGATTCGACCGACGCTTGATGTTCGCCGGTAAGGCGGAAAGGATTGATCATGGCTGACTTGAGTTACCAGGCGATCGACGTTGACAACCACTACTACGAGCCGCTGGACTCCTTCACCCGTCATCTGGACAAGAGGTTCAAGAGCCGCGGTGTGCAGATGGTCAGTCAGGGCAAGCGCACCTTGGCCGTGATCGGGGGGCGGGTCAACCACTTCGTTCCCAATCCCACCTTCGACCCGATCATCGTGCCGGGCTGCCTGGACCTGTTGTTCCGCGGCGAGATTCCCGACGGTGTCGACCCGGCGTCGCTGATGAAGGTCGAGCGGCTCGGCGAACACCCGGAGTACCAGAACCGCGACGCCCGCGTCGCGGTGATGGACACCCAGGACATCGAGACGGTGTTCATGCTGCCCACCTTCGGCTGCGGAGTCGAGGAGGCGCTCAAACACGACATCGAGGCGACGATGGCGTCGGTGCATGCGTTCAATCTGTGGCTCGACGAGGATTGGGGCTTCGACCGGCCGGACCGCCGAATCATTGCGGCGCCGATCATTTCGCTGGCCGACCCGGCCGAGGCGGTCAAGGAGCTCGACTTCGTGCTGGGGCGGGGCGCCAAGCTGGTGCTGGTGCGGCCGGCGCCGGTGCCCGGGTTGGTCAAGCCGCGGTCGCTGGGCGATCCCAGCCACGACCCTGTGTGGGCCCGGCTGGCCGAGGCGGGGGTGCCGGTGGGATTCCACCTGTCCGACAGTGGTTATCTGCACATCGCGGCGGCGTGGGGTGGCAAGGCGACGTTCGAGGGCTTCGGCGCCAAGGATCCGCTGGACAACGTGCTGCTCGACGACCGCGCCATTCACGACACGATGGCCTCGATGATCGTGCACGGGGTGTTCACCCGTCATCCGAAACTCAAGGCGGTCAGCATCGAGAACGGTTCTTACTTCGTGCACCGACTGATCAAGCGCTTGAAGAAGGCGGCCAACACCCAGCCCCAGTATTTCCCCGAGGACCCGGTGGAGCAGTTACGCAACAACGTGTGGATCGCCCCCTACTACGAGGACGACCTGCCGGAGCTTGCCGAGGCCATCGGCGTCGACAAGATTCTGTTCGGTTCCGATTGGCCGCACGGGGAAGGCCTCGAATCGCCGGTCTCGTTCGCCGAGGAGCTGAAGGGCTTCAGCGAGTCCGATGTCCGAAAGATCATGCGGGACAACGCGCTAGATCTGCTCGGCGTCCAAGTCGGCTCGGCCGCTTGATCGACTTGATTATCCAAGGCCGGCCACGCCCGTGAGTGAATGGACCATAGGGGCGGTTCTCGACGAAATCGCCAACGTCATCGGAGACCGGACGATGACGGTGTGCGGCAGCCGCCGCAGCACCTTCCGCGAGTCGGCCGACCGCACCCGCCGGCTGGCGAACTTCCTGGCCAGCAACGGATTAGGGGCGCACCGGGAACGCGCAACCCTGCAGAACTGGGAGTGCGGGCAGGACCGGGTGGCGCTGGTCATGCACAACGATCTGTACCCGGACATGGTCATCGGCTGCCTCAAGGCCCGGACCGTTCCGGTGAACATCAACTACTACTACACGCCGCGCGAGGTCGCGGAGCTGCTCGACTACATCCAGCCCCGAACCGTCATCTACCACCGCGGGCTGGGCGAAAAATTCGCCGACGTGCTCACCGCCGCCGGCGTTGACGTGTTGTTGTCGGTCGACGACGGAAGCGGTGCCCCGGAACTGCCCGGCGCGGTGTCTTTGGATGACGCACTGGCGCAGGGGGATGCCGACCACGGCGTGACGGCATCCCCGGACGACCTGCTGATGATCTGCACCGGCGGCACCACCGGTCGGCCCAAGGGTGTGCTGTGGCGCCAGTCCGACATCTATGTGTCGTCGATGGTCGGCGCGGACCATGCCTGCGCCCGGGAGATCCACGACAAGGTGCGCGGCAACGCCGGTGCACCGTGGTTCGCGGTCTCGCCGTTGATGCACGCGGCCGGCATGTGGACGGCCTTCTCGGCGGTCATGGCGGGTACGCCCGTGGTGCTCTACGACACCTCCAGAAAGCTTGACCCGCATGTGGTCTGGGAGACGGCCGAGCGTGAGAAGGTCGGCATGATGACCATGGTGGGGGACGCCTACGCCGCTCCGCTGGTGGCGCAGTTACAGGGCGGTTCCTACGATTTGTCGTCGCTGTACGCCATCGGCACCGGCGGTGCCGCAACGAATCCGAAGTATCAGCAAGCCCTGCTGGAGCTGTTACCACACATCACCCTCATCAACGGGTATGGCTCATCGGAGACCGGGAACATGGGCTTCGGCCACAGCCGGCCCGGCACCCAGGCCGACACCTTCACGCTGCGCGAAGGCGGATTGGTTCTCTCCGAGGACTATAGCCACTTCCTGTCCCCGGGAGAGTCGGAGGTGGGCTGGGCCGCCAGGGAAGGGCGAATACCGTTGGGATATTTCAACGATCCCGAAGCCACCCGCAAGACCTTCCCCGAGATCGACGGCAAGCGGGTGGTGATATCCGGCGACCGGGCCGCACTGGAACCCGACGGGGCGCTGCGGTTGTACGGCCGCGACTCGTTGGTGGTGAACACCGGCGGCGAGAAGGTTTTCGTCGAGGAGGTCGAAGAGGTGCTGCGCGCCCACCCGGCGATCGCCGACGCGCTCGTGGTCGGTCGCCCCAGCGAGCGCTGGGGCGAAGAACTCGTCGCCCTCGTCGAACTCCGGGTCGGTGCCGTCGCCGGCGCCGATGAGTTGCACACGCTGTGCACGTCGCGACTGGCGCGGTTCAAGGCGCCCAAGGAGTTCCTCGTCGTCGAGCAGGTCCAGCGCCTGGGCAACGGCAAGGCCGATTACCGTTGGGCGAAACGTCACGCGACAGCAAAGGCGCCGATGTCGACATGAAAGCTATCGATTGCCTGGTCAACGTGCACTTCGGCGAGACCGAGCAGCAGCCGACGTGGATGCTCAAGGTGCGCGACGACTACTTCAAGGGCCCGGAGTCCATGTTCGAGCCGGTCGAGTTGGCCAAGCTGCTCGACGAGATGGACGCGCAGGGTGTGCACAAAGCCATCCTGATGGACAACCTCGCCAAGCCGTCGGTGACCGCGCGCAAATTCGTCGAGGAGAAGCCCGAGCGCTTCGCCCTGGCCATGGGTGGGGTGAACCTGCTGCGGCCGATGCCGTCCCTGCGGGAACTGTCCGCCATCGTCAACGACCTGCCGGTTGCCTATGCCGCTGTGGGGCCGAGCTTTTGGGGTGACGGTCAGTACCCGCCCAGCGACGCCGTCTATTACCCGCTCTACACCAAGTGCGCTGAGCTCGAGCTGCCGCTGTGCATCAACACCGGCATTCCCGGGCCGCCCATCCCCGGGGAGGTGCAGAATCCGATCCACCTCGACCGGGTCTGCGTGCGATTTCCGGAACTGAAGCTCTGCATGATCCACGGCGCGGATCCCTGGTGGGACATCGCGATCAGGCTGTTGATCAAATACGCCAACCTGCGGCTGATGACGTCGGCGTGGTCGCCAAAGCGATTGCCGGAGAGCCTGTTGCACTACATGCGGACCCGCGGACCAAACAAGGTGATCTTCGCTTCCGACTGGCCGGTGCTGAAAATGCACCGCGTCGTTCCGGAAGCCGCCGGGCTGGACCTGCCCGCCGACGTGCTCGACAACTACCTCTACAACAATGCCCAAGAATTCTTCTTCGGTGGCCGGGAGAAAGGCTGAGGATGGACCGCTACGAACTACGTAGGCTCGACTACAGCCTGACGCCGGATCACGAGGCGTTGCAGGCCGCCTACCGTGATTTCTTCAAGACGCGCTGTTCGATCGAAACCGTGCGCGCCGCGGAGGAAACCGGGTTCGACAAGAACCTGTGGGAGCGGTTGTGCGCCATGGGCGCAACAAGCATGGCGGTCCCGGAATCCGCGGGCGGGGACGGTGCGACGCTCGTCGATCTGACGTTGGTGGCCGAGGAGATCGGGCGATCGCTGGCGCCGGTACCGTGGATCGACCAGGTCTGCACCGCACGGCTACTCGCGCGCCTCGGCGCGGCCGAACCCGACGTCGTCCACGGCAAGCGACTCGCCGCGTTCGATCCGCAGCACGACAGCGCGTCCGGCGCCCGGCTCCTGCCCACCGGGTCGATTGCCGATGAAATCATCGTCCGCGACGGCGAGGACGTCGTCGCGCTGACGTTCGGTACGCGCCCCACCAAGGTGGACAACATCGGCCGGCTGCCGATGGCCTGGGTGGATCCGGCGACCGCGGACACCCGGACCGTGTTGGCCGCCGGGCCCGAAGCGTTGGTGGAATATCAACGGGCACTTGACGAGTGGCGGGTGCTGAGCGCAGCGGCGTTGGTGGGCCTGGTGGAGGAGACCATGACCATCGCGGCCGAGTTCGCCAAGACCCGCTACACGCTGGGGGTGCCGATCTCGACGCTGCAGGGCATCTCCCATCCGCTGGCCAACATTGCGATCACCGTGCAGGGCGGCCGCAATCTGGCCCGGCGCGCGGCCTGGTTCCTCGACAACGAGCCGCACGAACGACCGGAGCTGGCGCCCTCGGCGTTCGTGTTCATGGCGGAGGAGGCGGCGAAGGCCGCGACCATGGCAGTACATATCCAAGGCGGACTTGGTGTTTCGGCGGAGGCGGCGGCGACCGCGTATCTGGTGCGTGCCCGGGGCTGGGCACTGGCGGGTGGGGATCCCGGCGCCAGCGCCAAGTACATCGGCGAGCTCGTCGCCGCACGCGAAAGTGGAAAGGGCGCCTAAGTGGACTTCTCACGTGTCGCGCTATCCGGCGACGATCAGCGCTTCCTTTCCGAAGCGCGCGATTTTCTGCGCACGCACGTGACAGAAGACGTCAAGCGCCGGGACCGGGAAACGGGCGACAACTTCGACGAAGGGGTGCACCTGGCGTTGGGTGCCGCCGGCTATCTCGAACGCGAATGGAAGTCGGCAGCCGACGGCGGCTTCAGCCGGGTGCATCGCCGCATCTGGGAGCTGGAGAAGCGGCGCGCGCACGTGCCCTGGGTGACCTGGGGCACCACCGCGATGGTGGCCCGTTCGGTCGCGAGGTTCGGCTCCGCCGAGTTGCAGGATGAGGTGTTACCGGGCGTCTTCAGCGGGCACGTTCGCCTGTGCCTGGGCTACACCGAACCCGAAGGCGGGTCCGACATCGCCACCTGCAAAACCCGCGCGGTCCGCGACGGCAACGGTTGGGTCATCAACGGCTCCAAGATGTTCACCACCGGGGCCCACAACTGCCAGTACGTCTTCCTCATCACCAATACCGATCCGGACGCTCCGAAGCACAAGAGCCTGACCATGTTCCTGGTCCCGCTGAACTCCGCGGGCATCGAGATCCAGGGCATCCGCACCGTCGACGGCGACCGCACCAACATCGTCTACTACAGCGACGTGCGCGTCGACGACAAGTACCGCCTGGGCGATGTGAACGCGGGCTGGACGGTGTTGCGTGAACCCCTCAACACCGAGCACGGGGCGGTGGCGGCCGCCCCGGACGGGCTGCAGGACGTCTCGATCATGATGCACCAGGCCGGCTTCATGGCCGACGCCCTGGACAAGGCCGCAGCCAGGGTCGCGGAGCGGAACCCGAACGGGCGCAGGCTGATTGACGACTCGGCGGTGTCATATCGCCTGGGCCGCAGCGCCGCACGGATGGAAGCGTCACTGAGCGCGCCCGGCATCTTCGGGCGCGTCGCCCTGGCGCAGACGATGCGTGACATCGCCCCGGACCTGATGGACATCCTCGGCACCGCGTCCACGCTGCCTGTCGGCACCGACGGCGCGGCCGACGACGGCGCCGCGGAGTACGTGTACCGCTTCGCGCCGCTGGTCGGGATCTACGGCGGCACCCTCGAGGTGTTCCGCAACATGATCGCGCAGTACATGCTGGGCCTGGGCAAGCCGGCGTACGCGCCGCCGGTCAAAAAGGTCTCCTAGCGCCCGCGGCCATGCCGCGGTGGTGCTGTTAGCCCGTCGCCGAATGTGCACTCAGCGCGAGAAATCACCCCGATTTTCGCACCGAGCGCACGCTCGGCGCGCGTCAGTGGTTTTCGCGCGCCAACCCGAGCGGTCCGTCATCCGTGCCCGTAGATGATCCGCAGCATCTTGAGGTTGATACGGATGAAACGTCCGAACTGCACGAGAATGCTCTGACGCATCCGGAGCGTCGCAGCGGTGGGCAGCGGTGCGTCGGCAATACGCTCGGCCGTCAGCGCGTTCACGTCTGAGCGGGTGTTCTCGTCGTCCATCGCGTGCCTTTCACTCAGGGATCAGCCACCAGAACGGGCGGGCCTTCGCCTTGTAAATGAAGAGATAGTGCAACAGCAGCTTGATCCAGTGACCGGCCAAGCCGAGCTCACCGGACGTGCCGGCGACATCCCGACCCGTTTGCGGATACTTCACCGGGTCGGGAACCACGGGGAACATCGTCATCGCCGCGGCCGAGCCCTCACGCAACCCGGTGCCAGCCGACGCAACGCACGCGGCGCCCATGCTTGCCATCGACGCGTGATGCGCAACAGCATTCGGGCCCTTGGTGATTCGATCCCGGATGGTCTCGGCAACCGTCTTGGCCATGATGCCCGACGGCATCCCGGTGCGCGGCGGGCTTGGCGTGATCACCGTGCCGTTGGGACTCGTACGCGGCCGGGATATCGGGTGGGGCGGCGCGAAAGCGATGCCGGGCGCGAAGACGTTCGGGTAGGCGGGGGATTCGTAGGTGTGTGGCCAATCCTCGGCCGACCACTCGTCGTAGGACTTGACCGAGTAGTCGGCATCCACCTTCAGGAAACCTGACGGTGCGAACAGGACCGACGTGATGTCGTTACCGCCCTTGTCGTATGCGGCAATGGCGGCTCCCCTGAAAGGCGGCAGCAGCATGGCGAAGTCGAAGTCCAGCTCGTGCTCTTTGCCGTCGAGTTGCTCGTAGCGCAGCTTGCCATCCATCACCTCATGGACTGCCGCTTGGGTGATGGCCCTGACGCCGCGCTCACGGAACAGCGACTCGGTCCACAGCCGGCTGGACTGCACAAAGCCCTTTTCGACGAAACTCATGCCGCCGACTCCGAAGTCGCCCAGTTCGTACTCGTTCGTGAGGTAGACGATATCGGCGAGGTCGCGCACGCCGGCGGCCCGCAGCGTGTGCTCGACGTTGAAGGCGTACTCGAACGCCGCACCCTCGCAGGTGCAGGTGCCGTGTCCGACGCCAATGACAAGGCGCTGCTTCTCGCCTGCCTTCATCCTGGCGATGACTCGGCCGAGCGCTTCCGCCGCTTCGACGGCATGGGCCGCCGTGCACACCGAGTACGAGTGGCCGGCGGGCCCGAGCCCGGGAGTGGCCGCGAAGTTCAGTCGCGGCCCGGTTGCATTGACGAGGTAGTCGTACGTAATGGAGCCGGTCTGGCCGTCTTGCTCCTCGTCGGTGTAGGTGAAGTCCACCGATGGTGCCGACTGGTCTCCACTGCCCTCCGGATGGATTGCCGTGGCCAGCGCTTGATGAAAGACGATGCCCTTGCGCCGGTAGATCGGCCTGAGCGGAATGAGCACCTTGGCTGGATCCATCCGGCCGACGCCGACCCAGATGTTTGACGGAATCCAGTTCCAGTCGGCGTTGGGGGAAATCACGACGACCTCGTGACGGCGGGCCAGCCATCGGCGCAGGTGCAGCGCGGCGGTGTGCCCCGCGATGCCGGCACCCAGGATCACGACTCGTGCCATTGATACTCCTCGGTCAAAGCTGACAACTCGACTAACGCCAAGGTGCTCCCGAGGTCAGAATGCGCGTGGTGATATCCCGGTTCTAGGGCCCATTGACTCTATTGGGGGAGATCTAGGTGCTACATCGTTCAAAACGTGACCGATCGACCCGAATTGGGGAGGGTAACGACCACCGCGCGGCCCTCTGTCAGTGATTCATTCGAGCGGCCGAGTCGGCTGGGTCGGATCGCGGCGCGGGTGGGCATCGTTGCCGGTGTGGTGTCCGTGACCGCCGCGACCTAGGTAACCGGGCCCGAATTTCGAAGTGGGAATACCCCTACCCGTATAGGTATTATAATGAGTATGACGGAAGACCGCCACCACCACCAGCAGGTCCTAGACGACCTCAACCCGCAGCACCGCGCTCTGCGCAAGATGATCCCCGAGGTCTATCGGGGATTCGCAGAGATGAGTAACGGTGCGTTGTCCTCGGGCGCCTTGGACAAGAAATTCAAGGAGCTGATCGCGATGGCGATCGGCGTCGTAGCCGGGTGCGACGGTTGCATCGCCTCCCACGCCCAGGGGGCGGCCCGTGCCGGCGCGACTAAGGAGGAGGCCGCCGAGGCGATCGGCGTCAGCATCCTCATGCATGGCGGGCCGGCCACGATCTACGGTGCTCGTGCTTACGACGCGTTCTGCGAATTCGCAGACAAGACCGCGAATACCGGGGCCGGATCGCCTCAATGATTGTCGTATAGGACCGTCGGTGGCCCCGGGTGTCCGGGCCGCTGGCGTCCTCGGGCCTACCTGCGGGGCCGGCCCAAAACCCCGAAAGGAACACTGATGACCGTCAAAACACTTACCGGCGCCGATTTCGAGTCGACCATACGCGCAAATCCGATTGTGCTGGTGGACTTCTGGGCTTCTTGGTGCGGACCGTGTCGGGCTTTTGCGCCGACCTTCGAACGGTCGGCGCAAAACCACCCGGATATTGTTCACGCCAAGGTGAACACCGAAGCCGAGCGCGAACTGGCCGCTGCCGTCGGCATCCGCTCGATTCCGACAATCATGGCGTTCCGCGAGGGAATCCTCGTCTACAGCCAGCCGGGAGCAATGTCACCCGCGGTGCTGGACAACCTGATCGGACAGGTCGAAGGGCTCGACATGGAGACGGTCCGTGCGAAGATCGCCGAGCGCAAAGCTGCGGTAAAGGCGTAGCGGCCGAGGCTGTTTCGCCCTGCCACGCAGAGAACTACCGTGTGTTATCCCGTACGTTGCAGCCACTGCGGCAAGATCACGTGGGCGGGCTGTGGTCAGCACGCCGAGAGCGTGATGAAACGTGTGCCCACCGACCAACGGTGTACCTGCAGCCGTAGCAGCGCCAGATAGTGGCGTAGATGTCGCGCGGCGCGGCCGGCGTCGGCTCCTCGGCGCTCACCCCGCTCAGGTGGTGAGGATCGTCGCCGCGGCCGTGCCGGGCGCGCCATAGAGCTGAGTGAATCCGACCTTCGGGTTGCCGGGCACTTGGCGCTCGCCCGCCTCACCGCGGAGTTGGCGCACGATTTCGTGGATCTGCCGCAGGCCGGAGGCGCCGATGGGCTCGCCGTTGGCGATCAGCCCGCCGTCGGTGTTGACCGGCATCGTCCCGTTGATCTCGGTGGCGCCCTCGGCGAGCAGCTTTTCCTGATCGCCGTGCTCGCAGAATCCGCACTCGGCCATGTGGATGATCTCGGCACCGGCGTCGGTGTCCTGCAACTGGATCACGTCGACATCGGCGGGGGCGATGCCGGCCTTGGCGAATGCGCTACGGGCGGCGTAAACCGTTGGGGCCACGTCTTCCTCGACGGGGGCGCAGGTGGTGTTGACCTCGTAGGCGCCGTAGCGGCGGGTGCGGACCTCGACCGCCCGCAGGTAGACGGGCTTGGCGGTGTAGCGGTGCGCGATGTCCGCGCGGCACATGACCACGGCGGCGGCGCCCTCGTCGGGCGCGCAGAACATGTATTGGGTCAGCGGATAATTGAGCATCGCCGAGTTCAGGATGTCTTCTTCGGAGATCGGTTTGCGGCGAAATGCGTTGGGGTTCATGGCCCCATTGCGGAAGTTCTTGGCGGCGACCCTGGCCAGGGTCTGCTGGGAGATGCCGTGGTCGTGCAGGTAGCGGTTGGCCTTCATGCCGAAGAACTGAGTCGTCAGGTATTGCCCGTTCTCCGCATACCAGCGCGGCATCCCGACCAGGGCGGGGTCCTCGGTGAACGCACCCCGCGGGTGCTTATCCAGCCCGACGGCGATCCCGATGTCGTAATCGCCCAACCGGATGCCGTCGGCGCACGCCTTGGCGGCGCTGGCCGCGGTCGCGCACGCGTTGAACACGTTGGTGAACGGGATGCCGGTCAGGCCGACCATGCCGACGATCGCGTCCGGATTGGCCACCGTCCAGCTACCGCCGGTGGCGAATTGGACGTCCCGCCAAGCGATACCGGCGTCGGCGACCGCGGCGAGGATGGCGTCGACGCCCATCTGCATCGCCGACTTGCCCTCGAAGCGCCCGAACGGGTGCAAACCCACGCCGATGATGGCGACATCATTCATGGGCGCCGCTCCTCCCCATCGCTTCGCTCTGCATCGTCGCTGCGCGGTTGCTGTTGGGGGTCACGCAATGGCTCCCGCGTTCTTCAGTTCCTCGATGCGGTCCCAGTCCATGCCCAGCTCCATCAGCACCAGCTCGGTGTGCTCGCTGGCCTGTGGCGCCCGCGTCGTGGTCAACGGCTCGTGGTTGAACTGCACGGGGCCGCGGACCACGCGGAACGGCTTGCCGCCGGCGGCGAGTTCGACCTCGCTGATCATGTCGTTGGCGACGGCCTGCTCATCGTCGATCAGGTCGAGCAGGCTCTGGAAGGGCGCCCATTGGCCCTTCATCGTTTTGAGGTGCTGCCGCCAATAGTCAAAGGGCTTGCCGGCGAAGGCCTTCGCGATCAGTTCGGTGGCGGCGTCGGCGTTTTGAATCAGCGGAAGCACGTCGGAGAAGCGGGGATCGTCGGCCGCATCGGGGATGCCCAGGTGTTCGAACGTGTCGCGGATCAGGCCGGTCGGGCTGATGATGCACAGGTTGATCGTGCCGCCGTCGGAGGTTTCGTAGTTGCCCATGAACGGGTTTACCGATGGCGCGCCGGAACCCGGCATCGGGGTGCGCATGACCTCGCCGGTCTCCATGCCCTGCGTCACGCTGGCGCCCGCCGCCCACCAGGCCGTGCTCAGCAGCGACACGTCGAGCTCTACGGCTTCGCCGGTGCGCTCCCGGTGCAGCAGCGCGGCCGAGATGCCGCCCGCGATGAACATGCCGCCGATCGAATCGCCGAACGCGGGAATGCCTTGTCCCAGTGCGCCGCCCAGCTCTTCCGGCGTCAGCGCGTAACCGATGCCGCTGCGCGTCCAGAACGCCGTTCCGTCATAGCCGCCGGTGTCACGCTCGGCCCCTTTGTCGCCGTAGGCCGAACCGCGCGCGTAAACGATGTTCGGGTTCACCGCGCGGATGTGCTCCACGTCGAACTTGTGCTTCTGTCGCTGCGCGGGCATGTAGTTGGTGAGGAACACGTCGGCGGTCTTGGCCAGCTCGTAGATCACTTCCTGACCGCCCGGCGTCGATACGTCGACCCCGACGCTGCGCTTGCCCCGGTTGGGATGCTCCATCAACGGGTGCCGCTCCGGATCGAGTTGAATGCCACCCATGTTGATGAAACCGCGTTGGGTGTCGCCGCGCAACGGGTGCTCGACCTTGATGACGTCCGCTCCCCAGTCCGCGAGGATCGCTCCCGCCGCCGGAACGAAGGTGAACTGCGCAAGCTCCAGGACCCGAAAGCCCGCCATGACTTTGACCATTTTGTGGACCCTACTTCGCGTCGAACGTCACCGGAAGCGCATTCGGTGACCGGAAGGGCTGACCGTGGATGTGCGGGTCACCCTCGGTCAGCAAGGTGACGTTGGTCAGCCGGTTCAACAGGCATTCCATCGCAACGCGCGTCTCCAGCCGTGCCAGATGCAATCCCAGGCAGGTGTGCTCGCCCGCGGCGAACGAGATGTGCGGAATCTGCTTGCGGAAAATGTCGAACTCTTCGGGGCGTTCCCAGCGCCGCTCGTCGCGGTTCGCCGATCCGATGCACACCCCGATCACCGAACGTGCCGGAATCTTCACACCTGCCACCTCGGTGTCCTCGGTCGTGAAGCGCTGCACGGTGGTCAGCGGCGTCTCGTAGCGCAGCCCTTCCTCGATGGCGGGTGCCAGAAGCTCGCGGTCGGCTTGCAGCGCGGCGAACTGCTCCGGGTGCGTGAGCAAGAGATAGAGCAGGTTTCCCGACGAGCGGTAGGTGGTTTCCAGGCCGGCGGGCAGCAGCAGCCGCAGGAACGAGTAAATGGCTTCGTCGCTGAGCTTTTCGCCGTCGATCTCCGCGGTGACCAGGTCGCCGATGATGTCCTCGGTGGGCTTGGACTTGCGCTGTTCGATCTGCTCGACGAAGTACTCCTTGAGCGCGGTCGACGCCTCGAAGGCGCGCTCGTAGTTGACGTGGTAGCTGATCAACTGCACGGCGCGAGTGTGGAACATCGGCAGGTCGTCATCGGGCAGCCCGAGCAGCCGGGCGATGACCCGGGTGGGGAATTCGAAGGTGAACTGCCGGACCAGGTCGGCCCGGCCGGTCTCGATGAATTCGTCGATCAGGGCATTGCAGATCGGCCGCACGATGGTCGGCTCCCAGCGGGCCAGCGCCTTCGACTTGAACGCCGCGGAAACCAGGTTGCGGTGTTCGCGGTGCTTCTTGCCCTCCATCGCCAAAATCGTCGGCCCCATGAACAGGCCGATGGTCTTGTCGTACGGCTTGGAACTGAACACCCGGCCGTCCCGGAACACCGTGTTGACCGCGTCGAACGACATCGCGGAGTACTCCCGTTTGGGCATCAGGGACTCCGGCGTCTTGGAGTAGTCCATCACCGAGCCGGCGAACACCCCGGCCTCTCGCCGTTTGCGGGCGAAGAACGGGTAGGGGTCGCGCAGGCTGACGGTCTCGTCGCCGGCACCGGCGGCGGTGTGAACGTTGGTCGTCACCTGATCTCCAGCATCTTGATCTCAGCACGATCGAACACTTCCTCGTAAGATCGTACTGTAATTATTACAGTAGGCAATATGGGCATGACCGGGCGAGGCCGCTCGCCGGTCCGGACACCGAAGGTGATTCATGAGCACACTCGACGAACGCGCTCACGGCACAGTCGAACAGCGGCCCGCCGAGCTGGGTGCCGTGCTGGAGCGGCAGCGGCGTGCGTTCCTGGCCGAGGGGCCGCCCAGCCTGACGGTGCGGCGCAACCGCATCGACCGGTTGATGGCGCTCGTGTTGGACAACACCGATGCGTTCGTGGACGCGATGGCCGCCGACTTCGGCACGCGGTCCAAGGCGGCAACGTTGTTCACCGAGGTCATCGGCATGCTCTCGGTCATCGAGCACACCAGATCCCATGCCGCGCAGTGGATGCGACCGACCAGGCTGATGCGGACGGCGCGGCTTTGCGGGCTGCGGGCCGAGGTCCAGCCCTCACCGCTCGGGGTGATCGGGATCATCGGGCCGTGGAACTTCCCGCTCAATCTCGTGGTCCTTCCCGCGGCCACCGCGTTCGCGGCCGGCAACCGGGCGATGGTCAAAATGTCGGAGGTCACCGCGCACACCGCCGACCTGATGGCGTCGCTGGCGCCCGAGTACTTCGACTCAGAGGAACTGCACGTCGTCACCGGCGGTCCCGACGTGGCGGCGGCCTTCGCCGCCCTGCCCTTCGATCACCTCTTCTTCACCGGCTCACCGTCGGTCGGTGCCCTGGTGCAAAGGGCGGCGGCGCAGAATCTGGTGCCGGTGACGTTGGAACTCGGCGGCAAGAATCCCGTCGTCGTCGCGCCGGGCGCCGACATCCACCGCGCCGCGGTACGGATCGCGCAGGCACGCATGGTCAACGGGGGACAGGTGTGCGTCTGCCCCGACTATGTGTTCGTGCCCGAGGAGAAGCTGGACGCCTTCGTCGTCGTCGCGCGGAGCACCTTGCGTGACATGTTCCCCACCATCGTGTCGAACAAGGACTACTGCTCGAGCGTCAACCAGGCGAATTTCGATCGGGTCGTCGGCCTGATCGAGGACGCGCGGGGCAAGGGGGCCGACGTGGAAACCATTGCGCCGGGCGGGGAATCGTTGCCCGACCATGCCTCCCGCAAGATCGCTCCCACCATCGTGCGTGATGTCGATGACCGGATGAGGATCGCCGGCGAGGAAATCTTCGGCCCGGTTCTGGTGGTGAAGGAGTATTCGCGGTTGGCGGAGGCCATCGACTACATCAACGGCCGCCCGGCGCCGCTGGTGGCGTACTGGTATGGACCCGACGATGCCGACTTCCGCGCCTTCGTTCGTCGCACCCGCAGCGGCGGCGTCGCCCGTAACGACTTTGCGGCACAGATGATCCCGTCGGCGGCGCCATTCGGGGGAGTGGGCCGCAGCGGGATGGGTGCCTACCATGGCAAGGCCGGTTTCGATACCTTCAGTCATCACCGCACCGTGGTGGGCAACGACCTGCCGTTCAGCATCACCGGGAACGCGGCGCCGCCGTTCGGCCGGTCACTGCGGCTGGGCGCAAACCTCATGATGCGCATGACGCGCGCTCGCACCCACCGGCGGCTGCGGGGCCGGCCGCGCGGATAGCGACGGCGCTCTAGCGGTCGGCGTGCGCGGAGCCCGAGTTGGTCAGCCTCGCGGCGCGCGCCAGCAGGCCCGCGTAGCGCACACCGAGCAACCGCGGCACCGCGGCCATCGCGCGCCCGTCGGCACCGATGAGGATTCTGGCCTGATTCCTCTCGGCCCCACGCAAAATGAGCCGGGCGGCCTTGGTGGGAGAGGTGAGTGCCGCGCGGTCGAAGAGTTTGGCCGCGACCTCGGGATCCTCGGTGTCCGACGTGCGCATATTGGCCCCGAAGTTGGTACGCACGACACCGGGATGCACGCAGTGCACGGTCACGGGGCGGCGTTCGATGATCATCTCCTGCCGCAGCGCTTCGGTGAAGCCACGCACCGCGAACTTCGACGTGCTGTAGGCGCCTTGGTAGGGAATCGCGATCAGGCCGAAGGCGCTGGACAGGTTGATCAACCGGGCGGGTCGTCGCGGCGAACCGGCCTCGATGAGTTGTGGCAGAAAGGCTTTGGTCCCGTTGATGACGCCTCCGACGTTGATGCCCATCAGCCAGTCGAAGTCCTGCCAGGACATGTCCGCCACGCTGGCGAACAGGTCGACTCCGGCGTTGTTGAACAGCATTGCGGCGGGCCCGTGCTGGCGGCGCACCTCTTCGGCGAAGCCCATCACCGCACCCCGGTCGGCGACGTCGACCCGATAGGGCGTGACTTGCCCTGCCGGACATGCCGCCTGGGTTTCGGCCAGGCCGTTCGGGTCGATATCGGATGCGGCGACGTGCGCCCCATCCCGGGTAAGCGCCTGCGTCAAGGCGCGGCCGATGCCGGAGCCGGCACCCGTGACCACTGCGACACGACCTTGGTACTTCACGAGTTTGTCACGCCTCCACTCCTGCTTCGACGATCCCGCGGATCCGGTCTACCGAGACGTCGAGGTTCTTCTGCAGATCTCCACGACGGTCCCGGACGAACAAGAACAGGTGCTCGAATGCGACCGCGCCGAACGGCAGCCGAACGCACATCCGGAACGTTTCGGTGAGACGCGTTGTGCCGATGGTGGATCCGGGATCGATGAGGTACGTCCATTGCGTCCAGTCCCCACCCATCGCCTGAACGACGAATGAGAACCTGTGTCCCGGTTCGGCTTCGACGACGTCGGCAACGGTGCGCCACCGGCCCAGGCGACGGCGGTTTCACGCCTGGAAACGGTTCGGCCCCAGCCACTTTGCGCGCGTTGTCTCCGGACTCCACTCCGGAATGCGGGTGACGTCGGAGACGACGGCGTAGACCTGTTCCGCGGAGGCCCGCACTTCGGTCGATGCCGTCAGCGTCTCGTCCTGTTGCAGCAACGTCATGATCTACGCCTTCCCGCGGCGGGCCGCCGGCAGCACCGTCAGCCATTCACCGCCTGCTCGCGCGCCCACCGATAGTCGGCCTTACCCGACGGGCTGCGCTCGATGATCGAACGGAACACGATCGCTTTGGGCAGCTTGTAGCGCGCCAGCGTCTGCGCGGCGTGCGACACCAGTTCTTCGGCCTCGGCGCCGGCGCCCGGTGCGAGCGCCACCACGGCGACGACCTCCTGGCCCCACCGTTCGCTCGGACGGCCGGCGACCACCACGTCGGCGACCGCGGGATGCGACGCGATGGCGGTTTCGACCTCCTCGACGAAGATCTTCTCGCCCCCGGAGTTGATGGTGACCGAATCCCGGCCCAGCAATTCGATGGAGCCGTCGGTGCCGTGGCGTGCGCGGTCACCGGGGACGGCGTACCGGACACCGTCGATCACCGGAAATGTCTTGGCCGTCTTGGCCGCATCGCCCTTATAGCCGAGCGGAACGTACCCCCGCTGCGCTAGCCAGCCCATCCCGTCGTGGCCTGGGTCCAGGATTGCCGTCAGGTCCTCGGCGGCTACGAAGGTGTCGGGCCCGGCGTTGAACGTGCCGGTGGCCACCGCCCCCGACGTCGACATGTGATGCATCTGCGCCCCGGTCTCCGACGAGCCGACGCCGTCGACCACAACGGCGTTCGGCAGCGCTTCGATCAGGCGTTGCTTGACGTAAGGGGTCAGCAGCGCGCCGCCGTTGGCGACGACCGCCAGCGACGACACGTCGGCGATCCCTTTCTCGATGGCCGCGACCAGGGGGCGCGCCATCGCATCGCCCACCACGGTGACCACCATGACTTTTTCCCGCTCGATCGTCCGCACCACGTCTTCGGCGTCCAAATGATCGACGACTGTGGGAAAGACGACGGACTGCCCGGTGGTGATCGCGGTCATCACGCTCCACTGGGCCGCACCGTGGATGAGCGGGGGCAGAATCATCAGCTTGGTGCCCGGGCCCGCGGCGGCACGTTCGACGATCTCGTCGATGGAGCTCGACGGCTCGCCCGTCATGAGATTCCGGCCGCCGAATGAGGTCATGAATATGTCGTGCTGGCGCCACAACACGCCCTTCGGCATCCCCGTCGTGCCACCGGTGTACAGGACGTACAAGTCGTCGGCGGAGTGCTGCACCGGCGGCGGTTCCGGCGACACCGACGCCAGGGCCGCCTCGTAATCGACTGCGCCCTCGAGCAAGTCGTTGCCCGACTCGTCCGCGATCTGGATCAGCACGCGCAGCTGTGGCAGGTCCGGCAGGATCTCGGCCACCCGCGGCGCGAACGTGGCGTGGTAGAGCAGCGCGGTCGCGCCGGAATCCGCCAGCAGATATTGCAGCTCGCTCTTCACGTAGCGGAAGTTGACGTTGAACGGGGCGACTCGCGCCTCGAAGCTGCCCAGCAGGGCCTCGACGAATTCGTTTCCGTTGTAGGCGTAGAGGCCCAGCAGGTCTTGGCCCACCTCGTGGCCGCCCAGCGCGGCGCGCTCGGTGTGGCATCCAAGCCCACGGGCGTGCAGGTACGCGGCCAGCCGGCTGGAGCGCTCGATCACCTGCCGGTAGGTGTAGCGCCGGTCTCCCTGGATGATCAGCTCCCGATCGGGGATGGCGGCGGCGACCGCCTTCGCGACGGCCGGAACCGTGAATGCTGTTGTGGTGTCGGACATCGTGCCTCTCACGGCTGGTGGGGTAGCAAACGAACCATCAAGCCGTTGGCTTCGCTGAGCAATGTTCCATCGGCGGCTATCATAGTAGCGTCAATGAAAACCTTCCTACCCTCGACGCTGGTGATGCGGCCATGCGCGGTCAGCGGCTGGTCAATGGGGGTGATGTTGCGGAAGTCGACGTGCAAATAAGCCGTGCGCGTCGGCCGGATGCCCGCGGTGGTCACGACCATGCCGAACAGCCAGTCGTAGAACAGCGGGATCATGCCGCCGTGCACCGCCCGGTTGCCGCCGATGTGCGACGTGGTGAAGTGACCGGCCATCCGCACGCCGTCGCGGCCGGACTCGGTCACCAGCCAGGGCGGCATCAGGGGATGGGCCAGTCCGGGCAGGCTCAGCACCCGGCCGGCCACCGCCTCGGTCTCCGGGACCTCGTGGCCCTCCAGCAGCGCGCAGGCGTCCTCCAGGTGCGCGGTCGCGGCCGCCCACAGCGCGGGGTCCGGCTTGGTGGACACGGTCAGGTCCTGCAGGCGACGCAGCGCGGCGACGAACGGGCCCAGTTCCGCGGGAGCGTGCTCCACGGGGGTGACGTCGGGGAATCCGCCACGCACTTCGGGCGCCGTTTCGGTCATCGCGCTGCCCCGTCCCATGCCTGGAGCAGATCGTCGGTGCTGGTGATGCTGGCCAGCAGCGACAGCGTGTTGGCGATCATCGCTGCACCATAGTCGGCGGGTATGCCGGCGACCGCATCACGGGGCAGGACCACCCGGTAGGCGGCGTTGACGGCGTCCATGACGAGGTTGGGGATCGCGATGTTGAGCGAAACGCCAACCACGACAATGGTCGACACCCCGAGATTGCGCAGCACGGCGTCCAGGTCCGTGCCGCCCATCGGGCCCACGCCGTGCCACCGGCGCAACACCAAATCCGAAGGCTCCGGACCTAAGTCGGGCAGCAGCTCCGCACCCGGCGTGCCGGGCGTGATGTCCACCCGATTGCCGCCGCCCATCGCGAAAATCTTCGCGTTGTGGTTGGAGCCGAGCCCGTCGGGCCGCCGCTGTACCAGGCAGTGCACGACGCGCACCCCGGCCGCCCGGGCCGCGGGCAGCAGGCGCGCGATGTTGGGCAGCGCCTCGCGGCGGGCCTCCTCGGCGAGCATCGCCAGCCCGGCATCGGGTCCCATCACCGCACCCTGGCACTCCTGGGTGACGATCGCGGTGTGCGCGGGTGTGACCAGTCCGGCCAGCCGGTCCGTCATGCGGGGGTGCCCGCCGGAGCGACATCATAGAACTGCGTCGCCCATTTCCTCAGCGCCATATAGCCTTTCGCATCGACCTTGGACAGCGCGGGGTGTTCCACGTATTTCTGGTAGCGCCAGATTTGCAGATCGTCGAACACGGTGGACAGGAACTGCTTCTCGATGACCTCCCGCAGTTTGCCGTCAGGAACGGCCGCGGTGTCGCCGGGCAGTCGCGGCCACCAGATCGAGTAGAACAGGTCCGAGCATTCGTCGTCGACCGGTGTGCAGGTGAAGATCAGCCGATGATTCTGCGCGCCCTCGAAGACGCTGATCGCACCGCCGAGGCCGAACAAGTGGCTGTGGAAGCGCAACGCGAGGTCCTCGGGGTTGTCGCTGCGCGCGTCCGGCCAGCCCGCGACGAACTGCCACTCCTGGTCGACGATCTTCCAGTCCAGCACCCGGGGCGTCACGGTGGCGTGGTGCACGTACTCGAAATGTGCGCTGTCGGGCGCATTCTCGGCCACGATCTGCGGGTGCACCGGTTCGCGCTCCGCGCGCCGGGAGAACTCCGGGTACGCCCGGTAATAGGCCGCCGGGTCCGTCTCGAACTGCGGGAACTTTCCGAAGATGTCCGGCATCCCCCACTGCGGCTCCTTGCCGTCCGGGTGGTGCCAGACGAAGACGCAGTCGTACTGCTCCCGCACGGGAAACACCCTGAGCCGTAGCCCGCGGTTGGGCCGGTCCGGCTGATACGGGATGTACCGGTTGGTGCCATCCGGTCCCCACCGCCAGCCGTGGAAGGGGCACTCGACGCAGTCGCCGACCACCTTGCCGCCATGCCCGATGTGCGCGCCGAGGTGTTTGCAGTGGGCTTCCAGGACGTGCAGCTCACCCTGCTCATCTCGGTAGGCCACCAGATCCTCCCCGAAGTAGTGCAGCGGCCGGACCTCGCCGACGGGAAACTCCGGAGACCAGCCGACCATGAACCAGCCGGTGACTTTCCAGGTGAATGGGACTTTCACGCGAAGCCTCTCGATTTCCGATAGATACTAAGTCCGTTACAGTATAGATTTCAGCAGTCTGGTCCGTAACCGGCAAGGGAGTGACATGACTGAGGCGGCGGACGAGCTGGAAGCCATCCGGCAGCTGAAGGCGCGCTACTGCCGTTTCCTGGACACCAAGGACGCCGCGTCCTGGCGTGACGTGTTCACCACCGATGTGGTCGTCACGCTGGACATGGCGGTGTCCACCGCCGGCGCCGATCCCCAGACCGCGGCACCGATCGAAGGCGTTGACAACTTCGCTCCCGTGGTGATGGGCGGCCTCGAGAACGTAGGCGACCCTGCACTTCCTCTGCAGGAAAGCCACACCCCCGAGCTGAACCTCACCTCGGCCACCACCGCGACGGGCATCTGGGCGATGGAGGACCTGCTGATCTTCAATGACGGCCGCGAGTTATACGGGGCCGGTCACTACCACGAGACCTACGAGAAGAGCGACGGTCGCTGGCGGATCAAAAGCCTGCACCTGACCCGAACCATCTTGAAGATGACCGGTGGTGAGAATGGCTGAACCTGATACCTCGTTCGATGTGCTCGTCATCGGCGCCGGATTTTCCGGGCTGTATATGCTGCACCGGCTGCGGCAACTCGGGATACGGACCCGGGTGCTGGAGATGGCCGGAAACGTCGGCGGCACGTGGCTTTTCAACCGGTACCGGGGTGCGCGGTGTGACATCGAGAGCATCGAATACTCCTACAGCTTCTCCGAAGAGATTCAGCAGGAATGGGTTTGGACCGAGTCGATGCCGGCCCAGCCCGAGATCGAGGCCTATCTGAACTTCGTGGCCGACCGGCTCGACCTCCGGCGCGACATTCAATTCAGCACCGAGGTCGTCGCGATGACCTTCGACGAAGTCGCCGGCGTGTGGCTGGTGCGCACCGAAGCCGGCGAATCGTTCCGGGTGCCGTTCGTCGTCGCCGCCTCGGGCATTCTGTCGGTGCCGCTGGAACCCGACATTCCCGGAATGGACGCCTTCGCCGGGACCTCACTGTTCACCAGCCGCTGGCCCGAGGGCGGCGTGGACCTCAGCGGCAAGCGCGTCGGCGTCATCGGCACCGGCTCGACCGGCGTTCAGCTCATCCCGGTGGTAGCTCGAGAAGCCATGCACCTGAGCGTGTTTCAGCGCTCGCCCGCCTACACCCTGCCCTGGCGGGTGCATCGGTTCTCCCCGGGCGAACTCGACGACATGAAGGCACGTTACGACGACATCCGGGCCGCCCAACGAGCCCACCCGATCGGGGCGGCGCGGCTGAGCGCCTTCTCCGTCCTGCTCGAGATGCTCGGCAGGCCACCGTTGAAGTCGGCGACACGCACCGAACAGCTGCGCGCCATCGAGGAGAACGGTGTCATGGGCGCGTTGAACTGGGGCGACATCTTCTTCGACATCGAAGCCAACCGGATGGCCGCCAAGCTGTACGGCGAGGCGGTGGCCCGGATCGTCAAAGACCCGGACACCGCCGCGTCATTGGTGCCGGTGCATCCCTTCGCGTGTAAGCGACCGATCATCGACCAGGGCTACTACGAAACGTTCAACCGGGACAACGTCACCCTGGTCGATCTGCGGCGCTCGCCGATCCGTGCGGTCACACCGGGTGGCATCCGCACCGAGAACCAGCTGCACGAACTCGACGTCATAGTCTACGCAACCGGATTCGACGCCATGACGGGCGCGCTCAGCCGGATCGACGTCCGCGGTCGAGGCGGGATGTCGCTGGGCGACTTCTGGGCCACCGAAGGACCGCTGTCGTATCTGGGCGTCGCGGTCGCCGGCTTCCCGAATCTTTTCACGGTTCAAGGGCCGGGCAGCCCGAGCGCCGCCACGAACTTCGTCGCCGCACTCGAACAGCACGTGGAGTGGATCGGTGACTGCATCGCGTATCTGCGCGCCAACGACATTCGCACCATCGAAGCGCTGAGCACCGCCCAGCAGGAGTGGATCGACCACGCCACCGCGCTGGTCGCGCCGACGGTGTTGGTTCACCCGTCATGCAACTCCTGGTACAACGGCGGCAACGTGCCGGGCAAGAAGCGGATGTACATGGGTTATACCGGCGGCATTCCCGAATACCGGCGCCGCTGCGACGAAATCGCGACCGGCGGATACACCGGTTTCAAGCTGTCCTAGTTGGTGAAGGTGACGACATGGCAACGGCATTGAACGGACTGGGCCTGGCCAGAGATATGGCCCGCGAATTGGGAATGCTGGTGCCGCGCACGGTCGCCGGGCTGCAGGAGTCGACCGGCTGGGCGCCCCTGTCGCCCCGCGGCGCGCGGCAGTTCGGCGAGGCGATGCTCGACGAACTGGTGCTGAGCGGCTTTTCGCTGCTGGCCAGAAGCCCCGCGGCGATGCGGCCGTTGGATGCGTGCACCGCGGCGGCCGAAGAGCTTTCGTCGCTCGGTATCGACCGTGCGCACGCCGATCCGAAACCGTTGCGGGCAAACTCGATACGCAGGCGCAGCATCGCGGGTCTGGCGTATGAACGGATGGCCTTCGAGCACGACCCGGCGTTGCCCGCCACGCTGGAGGCCGACGGCCTGGGCGGGCCGGCGCGGGCGGTGGTGCACCTGTGCCGGCACCACGACGGGCCCAGGCCGTGGCTGGTATGGGTGCACGGCGCCGGCCAGGGTGGCACCGAAGACCTGCTGCTGTCCCGGATCGGACGGCTGCATCACAAGCTGGGGTTCAACGTCGCGCTACCGGTGCAGCCCGGCCACGGTTGCCGGCGGCGCCAATGGCCGGTCTATCCCGACATGGATCCGCTGGGCAATGTCGCGGGGATGATGCGCGTGGTCTCCGAGGTGCGCGCAGTCGTGCGCTGGGTGCAGCCGCAAGCCACCGCCGTTGTGGTGGCCGGGATTTCGATGGGCACACCGGTGGCCGCGCTGGTTTCGCACCTGGAGAAGCAGACCGACGCCGTCGCCCTCTACACGCCCATCCTGGGGCTCAACGCCATGATCGCGCGGCACCTGCAGCGGTGGGGTCCCTCGCGGGACGGGTTCCGCGAACTGCTGGAATCCCCCGTGGTCACCCAGCTGACCTCGGTGATCGATCCGTTGGCGGTCACTCCGGCCCCGCCGCCGGATCGCCGGCTCATCGTCGGCGCGTGGCACGACCGGATGGCGATGCGCGAGCCCGCCGATGCTCTGCAGGACCGCTGGGGCGGCCAACTGTACTGGTATGAGGGCAGCCACGTCGGGCACATCTTCTCGCGGCGCGTGCAGCGCATCACCGACCGATTTCTGCGCGACGTGGCCTCGCGCCAAGACGACCCGGTGCCCGACTGATGGCGGCCGCATGGACGGCACGTACGGTGGTCGAGCTCTACAACCTCGTCGTGTGGAACGAATGCAACATCGACCTGGCCGCGGAGCTGTTGGCCGACACCGTGATCCGGCACGAGGTGGGCGGGGCGCGCACGCTGACCCACGCCGAAGCGGTGCAGCGGGTGGCCGACATGTGGCAGATGGCCGACTCGCTGCACTTCGACCTCAACGTCGTCATCGAGGGCGACGACGGTGAGCACGTGGCGATCGTCTACGACTCGACGATTACCACCAAGGACGGCACCGAGACCAACATCGCCAGCATCGAGGTGTTCCGCGTCGTCGATGGCAAGATAACCGAGGTGTGGAACTGTGGCTACCAGCAAGGGGTTTGGAATTGAGTGAGCGTTCGCTTGATGAATTGGGCTTTTACCTGCTGGCCGGGGCCGGTGGTGAGGGCCCGGCAACCTTGATGGACGAGGCCCGTCGCGGCGAGGAACTCGGCTTCGGCAGCGCCTTCATCTCCGAGCGGTGGAACGTCAAAGAGGCGTCGTCTCTGGTGGGGGCGGCGTGCGCGGTGACCAACCGCATGCAGATCGCCACCGCCGCAACCAATCACAACACCCGCCATCCCTTGATCACCGGCTCGTGGGCGACCACGATGCATCGCCTGTCCGGCGGCCGATTCACCCTCGGCATCGGCCGTGGCATCGCCGCGATCTACGGCGCCTTCGGCATCCCGCCGGTGACGACGGCGCAGATGGAGGACTGGGCCCGGGTCATGCGCCGGCTGTGGCATGGCGAGCTGATCTTCAACCACGACGGCCCGATGGGCAAGTACCCCATCCTGTTCCTCGATCCCGACTTCAACGAAGACATTCGGCTGGCGCTGGTGGCCTTCGGGCCCAACACGCTCGCGCTCGGGGGGCGAGTGTTCGACGACGTCATCTTGCATACCTACTTCACCCCCGAGACTCTGCAGCGAAGCGTCAAAACCGTGAAGTCGGCCGCGGAGAAGGCCGGCCGTGACCCCGGCAGCGTCCGGGTGTGGTCGTGCTTCGCCACCGTCGGTGACCATCTGCCCGAGGAACTGCGGTTGAAGAAGACCGTGGCGCGCCTGGCCACCTATCTGCAGGGCTACGGCGATCTGCTGGTCGAGACCAACAACTGGGATCCCGCTGTGCTGCAACGCTTCCGGGAAGACCCGGTGGTCACGTCGATCGCGGGCGGGATCGATCACAAGGGAACGGCCGAGCAGATCGAGCACATCGCGACGCTGATTCCCGACGAATGGCTGGAACCGTCGGCTACCGGGTCGGCGCAGCAGTGCGTGGACCGCATCCGCAAGGAATTCGACTACGGGGCCGACGCGGTCATCATGCACGGTGCCACACCCGACGAGCTCGAGCCGATCGTCGCGGCCTACCGCGAGACTGTAACTACCGACGCTCCCACTCGGTAAACGCGTCGGTAGTTGCAGTTTCGCGGCAGTCCTAAGGCATGATGACGGTCCGGGTGACCGGTTCGGCGGCCGCCTGCCTGCTGGACAGGCCGCGCTTCAGCGAGGCAAGCAGGGCGTCACGCGTCTCCCGGGGATCGATGAGTTCGTCGAAGCCCATGTGCTCGGCCGACCGGAAGGAAGCCTGCAACTCGGCATCGCGCAACTTCGCGGTGACGTCCTCGCCGGCGTGCGTCGCCCGGCCCAGCGCCGCAGCGCTCATGGCGCCCATCGTCGCGCCCGGGTAGGCGAAGGTCGCGACCTGATGGTCGAAGCCCAACAGCGACATGACCATCGACCCGAACCCATACGCCTTGCGCAGCGTGAGATGCAGTTTCAACGTGGTGGCGGCGGTCTGCGCGGCGAACATCCGCGCGCCGGCACGCAACACACCGCTGCGCTCGGAGCGGCTGCCGGGCAGCATGCCGGGATTGTCGGCCAGGAACACGATGGGCAGGTGAAACGAGTCGGCCACCATGATGAAGTGCGCGGCCTTGTCGGCGGCGTCGGCATCGATGGAGCCGGCCAGCACCTGGGGCTGGTTGGCCACCACCGCGACCGGATGGCCGCCGAGGTGGGCGAGCCCGCAGATTATCGCCTTGCCGAACTGCGGCTGCACCTCGAACCAGTCCGGGCTGTCGAAGACGACTTCGAGCACCGCACGCATGTCGTAGACGCGGCGGTTGTCCCGGGACACGATGTCGAGCAACTCCGGCGTCTGCCGAGGCGCGGTGGCCCCGTCCGCGGGCAGTGACGGCGGGTAGGACCAGGCGCTCGGCGGGAAGTACGACAGATAGCGCCGGACGTCGTCGAGGACCGCCTCGTCGTTCTCGGCGACATTGTGTATCACCCCGCTGGGCAGGGCGACGGTGGGCCCGCCGAGGTCTTCCTTCGAAATCTCTTCTCCGGTGGACTCTTTGACGACTGGCGGTCCGGCGGTGAAGATCGCGCCCTGGGCACTCATGATGCGGAAGTCGCAGACCGGGGCCACCAGCGCGCCATGTCCGGCGGAGGGGCCGAGCACGGCCGCGACGGTCGGAACCCGGCCCGAGCACTGCGCCTGCGCGAGCAGATCGGTGGGGGTGCGCCCGTAATGCCCGCCGCCGGGACGGAAGCCGGCGCCTTCGAGCAGCATCACCAGCGGAATCTTGTCCCGCAGCGCCAGTTCGGCGATGCGGTACCGCTTCGAGTTGCCGCCCGGGCCGATGCTGCCCGCCATGGTGGTGAAGTCCTCGGCGCCCAGCATCACCGGCGAGCCGTTGATCTCACCGGAGCCGACCACCAGGCCGTCGCCCGCGATTTCACCACCAACCAGGGTGCCGAGCTCGCGGAATGTGCCCGGATCGAGGAGGTACTCGATTCGCGCCCGCGCGTCGAGCTTGCCCTTGTTGCGATGCTTGTCGAGCCGCTCCGGCCCGCCCATGTCCCACGCCTGCTGACGGCGCCGCTCGAGATCCTCGAGCGTTTCTCCCCAGTCCTGGGCTTTCGGCATGCCTATGTCCTACCTCATGGAGATTCGTCGCGCGACCAGTCCTATGGTGGCGACCCGCTGCGCCGCGCTTGCGACCGCCACAGATCTGTAGGGTCACATACTGGATTGCTTACTGTAAAGTTACCCGCATGCGCGACGCCGCCCGCCTCAAGGTCGACGGGGGCATCCCCAATCGGCTTGCACAGGTGGCCGATGCGGCCGTCGCTCTTGAAGAGCAGGGGTACGACGGAGGCTTTACCGCCGAAACCAGTCACGACCCTTTTCTTCCGCTGCTGCTGGCCGCGGAACACACGTCGCGGCTCGAACTCGGCACCAACATTGCGGTGGCGTTCGCGCGCAATCCGATGATCGTCGCCAACATCGGCTGGGACCTGCAGGCGTATTCGCAGGGCCGGTTCATCCTGGGCCTGGGAACGCAGATCCAGCCGCATATCGAAAAGCGATTCAGCATGCCGTGGAGTCATCCGGCGGCCCGGATGGCCGAATTCGTGTCCGCGTTGCGGGCGATCTGGTCGGCGTGGACGGACGGCACCAAGCTTCGTTTCGAGGGCCGTTTCTACACCCACAAGATCATGACTCCGATGTTCACCCCTGAGCCCCAGCCACATCCACCACCGAAGGTCTTTCTGGCCGCCGTCGGTGAGGCGATGACCGAGATGTGCGGCGAGGTCGCCGACGGGCACCTGGGGCACCCGATGGTCTCCAAGCGCTATCTCGACGAGGTGACGGTGCCGGCGCTGCTGCGCGGCATGCAACGCGGCGGCCGCGATCGCGGCGACTTCGAGGTGTCGTGCGAAGTGCTCGTCGCCACCGGTCACACCGACGACGAATTGGCCACCGCCACCGCGGCCGTGCGCAAGCAGATCGCCTTCTACGGCTCGACGCCGGCCTATCGCAAGGTCCTCGACCTGCACGGGTGGGGCGAGCTGCACACCGAACTGCACCGGCTTTCGCTGGCGGGGGAGTGGGACGCGATGGGATCGCTGATCGACGACGAGGTGCTCGGGGCTTTCGCCGTCGTCGGACCGCTCGACACCATCGCCGCCGCCTTGAAAAGCCGGTGCGAAGGTGCGGTCGACCGTGTCCTGCCCATCTTCTTGACCGCGTCGCAGTCCTGTATCACCGCCGCATTGAAGGAGTTTCACCAGTGAGCGCAACGACGATGGACGAGGCCGCAAAGCTTTTGGCGGACCCGTTGGCGTACACCGACGAGCAGCGGCTGCATGCGGCGCTGACGCACCTACGCGCCAAAGCTCCGGTGTCCTGGGTGGAGGTGCCCGACTACAAGCCGTTCTGGGCGATCACCAAACACGCCGACGTCATGGACATCGAACGCGAGAACATGCTCTTCACCAACTGGCCCCGGCCGGTGCTGACGACCGCGGAGGGCGACGAGATGCAGGCCGCCGCCGGCGTGCGCACGCTGATTCATCTCGACGATCCGCAGCACCGGGTGGTGCGCGCGATCGGCTCCGACTGGTTTCGTCCAAAGGCGATGCGGGCGTTGAAGGTTCGCGTTGACGAACTGGCCAAGATCTATGTCGACAAAATGATGGCGGCCGGCCCGGAATGTGACTTCGTACAGGAAGTCGCCGTCAATTACCCGCTCTACGTCATCATGTCGCTGCTGGGCCTGCCCGAGGCCGACTTTCCGCGGATGCTCAAGCTGACCCAGGAGTTGTTCGGGAGCGACGACTCCGAATTCAAACGGGGCAGCTCGAACGAGGATCAGCTGCCCGCGCTGTTCGACATGTTCCAGTACTTCAACGGTGTGACCGCGTCGCGCCGCGAGCATCCGACCGAGGACCTCGCGTCGGCGATCGCGAACGCCCGCGTCGACGGCGAACCCTTGTCGGACATCGACACCGTGTCCTACTACCTGATCGTGGCCACCGCCGGGCACGACACCACCAGCGCGACCATCTCGGGCGGCCTGCAGGCGCTCATCGAGAATCCCGATCAGCTGCGGCGCCTGAGCGACAACCTCGACCTGATGCCGCTGGCCACCGAGGAGATGATCCGCTGGGTGACGCCCGTCAAGGAATTCATGCGTACCGCCGCCAGGGACACCACCGTGCGCGGAGTGCCCATCGCCGCTGGGGATTCGGTGCTGCTGTCCTACGTTTCGGCCAACCGTGACGAGGACGTGTTCAGCGATCCCTTCCGCTTCGACGTCGGTCGTGACCCCAACAAGCACGTGGCCTTCGGCTACGGGGTGCACTTCTGTATGGGCGCGGCGCTGGCCCGCATGGAGGTCAACAGCTTCTTCTCCCAGCTGCTGCCCCGGCTCAAATCCATTGAGCTGACCGGTGATCCGGAACTGGTCGCCACCACTTTCGTCGGCGGACTCAAGCATCTGCCGGTTCGGTACTCGCTGGCCTGACCTTAAGCCCCGCCCCGGTCGCTACACTTCCGGTGGAGGTCTGGCAATGACGCGCAGGACGATGGTCATCACGGGCGCCAGCGACGGCATCGGTGCGGCGGCGGCCCGCCGGCTCAGCCGCGGCGGTGACAACGTGGTGCTGGTGGGACGCTCGGAGAGCAAGACCGCGGCCGTGGCCGCGGAGCTCGATGCCGACTACTTCGTCGCCGACTTCGCCGATCTGTCCCAGGTGCGGGCCCTGGCGGACAAACTCCGGTCCGAGTATCCGCGCATCGACGTGCTCGGTAACAACGCCGGGGGCGTGTTTTCCAAGCTGCGGCGAACGGCCGACGGCCACGAGATCACTCTGCAGGTCAATTACCTGGCGCCGTTCCTGCTCACCACGTTGTTGCTGGACGTGCTGGTCGGTTCGCGGGCGACGGTCGTCAACACGTCCAGTTCGTCGCAGCGACTGCTGCGCAAGGTCAAGCTCGCCGATTTCGACACGACGGACAGGCGCCGGCCCAGCACCGCCTATGCGGTGGCGAAGTTGGCAAACATCTTGTTCACCAAGGAATTACATCGGCGCTTTTTCGCCGACGGACTGTCAGCGGCGGTCGTGCACCCGGGTTTCGTCAACACCAACATCGGTCACTCGTCGGGATCCCGATTTCTGACCACCATGCAGCGAACCCCGGTGAGCCGTTTCATCAAAACTCCGGATCAGGGCGCCGACCAACTGGTCTGGCTGGCGACCAGCTCGCCCGGCGTCGACTGGGCTTCCGGCGAGTACTACGCGAAGGGCAAGGTCGCCAGGGTCAACCGCGCGGCCGACGATCCCGTGCTCGCGCGCAAGCTGTGGGATCGCACCTTGGCCAAGGTTGCCTAGCAGGGCGGCAACCGCCGAGCGTCACGCCAGCGTGACGGCGACCCCCACGCGTGACGGTGGGCGCGGCCGATGGGGTGGGGGCGGACTAAACTCGCGTCTTGTGCAAGATGGTCCCCGCTCGGCCCTGGTGACCGGAGGCGCGTCCGGCATCGGGCATGAGGTCGCCGCACGGTTGCGCGAAGCGGGGCGCGACGTCGTGGTGTGGGATCTCTCAGGTGCCGACATCGACTGTGACGTCAGCGATCCCGACGCCGTGTCGGCCGCCATGCGACAGGTCGTACGAGACCACGGCCCACCCGACCGGATCGTCACCTGCGCCGGAGTCGGCGCGTCGGGCCTGTTGCTCGAGCAGTCGCCCGCGGAATGGAACCGGGTGTTGAGGGTCAATCTCACGGGGACCTGGCTGACGATTCGCGCCGGCGCGCAGGCGATGGTCGACGCGGGGGTGGGCGGCTCGATCGTTGCGGTCTCAAGCATCAGCGGCACTGTCGCCGATCGCGATATGGGCGCCTACTGCGTGTCGAAAGCCGGCGTGAACATGTTGGTGAAGGTCGCCGCAGCGGAGTGGGGGGCCTACGGCATCAGGGTGAACGCCGTCGGGCCGGGCGTCACTCGAACTCCGATGCTGGCGAAACCCGAACAGCTACCCGGCTGGGTGGAAGCTCTGTCCGAACGAACTGCGCTGGGAGGTCTGGGGGACGCCGTCGACGTGGCCGGGACGATCGTGGGCGTGCTCGAGTTGCCCTGGGTGACTGGCCAAGTCGTGCACGCTGACGGCGGCTTGGCGCTGCACAGTCCCATCGACGCGTACGGCCAACTGCAGCGGGTGGTGGGCCGAAAGGCCTCAGCTGATCCCGAAATCGATGATGCCCCGGACGATCTTGCCGTTGAGTAGGTCGTCGTAGGCGTCGTTGACCTCGTCGAGGCGATAGCGCTTGGTGATCATCTCGTCGAGCTGAAGCTGACCGGTCTCATAAAGCCTGGCCAGCCGGGCGATGTCCGCCTTCGGGTTGCACGAGCCGAATATGGTGCCCGCCAACGTCTTGTTCATCAGGATGAAGTCCTGCAGGTCGATTTTGACCGACCGGGTCAACTGCGACGTCATGCCGGTGAGGACGCAGGTGCCGCCCTTGCGGGTGAGCTTCACCGCGTCGCGGACGTCCTCGGGGGTGATCAACGAGGGTGAGACCACCACCGCGTCGGCCATCACCCCGTAGGTCAGACCGCGCACCAGGTCCAGCGCCTCGTCGATCGTTGCCGCGCTGTGCGTCGCGCCGAATTGCAGCGCCGATTTCTGTTTGAAGTCCACCGGATCGACGGCCACGATCTGGGCTGCGCCGTTGATTCGGGCACCCTGGATCGCACCCGTGCCGATCCCGCCGACGCCGATCACCGCCACGGTATCGCCGGCGCGCATGTTCGACCGGTTGGCGACCGAACCGTAACCGGTTGGAATGGCACACGACAGCAGCGCGCTCGACGCCAGTGGCAGATGTTCCTCGATCTTCACCAGTGAATTGGTCGACACCACAGTGTGTTCGGCGAATGCGCCGACCTTGGCGATATGACCCAGGTTGCGGCCGTCGGCGGTGTGGTGGCGGAAGGTGCCGTCCGTCGGCATCCCCGGGATCATGGTGCCGATGCCGACGTCGCACAGGTATTCGATTCCGCTGGCGCACCAACGGCATTGGCCGCACACGGCGACGAAGGACATCACCACGTGGTCACCGGGTGCGAAATCGGTGACGCCGGGGCCGACCTCGCGCACGATGCCGGAGCCTTCGTGGCCGCCGATGGTCGGGAACATGGTCGGCAGCCCCATCGATCGCATCACCTCGTTCGGCGCCGACATGTCGCCCTTGAGGATGTGGTCGTCGGAGTGGCACAGGCCGGCGGCCGCCATCTGTACCAGTACCTCGCCGGCCTTGGGAGGATCGAGCTCGAATTCCTCGACAGACCACGGTCCGCCGACGTCGTGCAGGATCGCTGCGTGGCTTCTCATGCGGCGGGGGCGAAGGTGACCAGCAGCTTGTTCGGCGACCGGAAGGTGAGCCCGACGATTTTGGATTCCTCGCCGGTTCCGTCGTCAGGCACGAACGCCAGGTCGTCGACGCGGTCGAGGAGGCTGTTCAACATGACCCGCGTTTCCAGCCGGGCCAGATGCATGCCGAGGCACATGTGGATGCCGCCGGCGAAGGCGATGTGGGATTGCCGCGGCCGGCGGATGTCGAACGTGTTGGGATCGGTCCAGCGGCTCTCGTCGCGGTTGGCCGAGCCCATGCACATGTCGATCTGGGCATTGGCCGGGATTGTCTTTCCGCCGATTTCGACCTCTTCGGTCGTGGTCCGCATGACCATCGTCAGTGGCGTTTCGAACCGCAGGCCTTCCTCGATCGCCATCGGTATCAATGACCGGTCCCGGTCGACCATCGCCAGCTGTTCTGGGTGGGTCAGTAGCAGGTACAGCAGATTGCCCGACGAGCGGTAGGTGGTCTCCAGGCCGGCCGGCAGCAGCAACCGCAAGAAGGCGATGATGGCCTCGTCGGTGAGTTTCTCCCCGTCGATTTCGGCGGCGACCAGGTCGCCGATGATGTCGTCGGTGAGCTTGCGCCGGCGCTGCTCGACTTGTTTGAGGAAGTAGTCGTAGAGCTCGGTCGCGGCGTTCAATCCCGCCATGATGTCGGTGGGGATCGAGATCAGGTCGAGGGAGAGCCGCCGGAACAGGTCCAGGTCCTCGGCGGGCAGGCCGAGCAGCGTCGAAATGATCCGCGTGGGAAATTCGAAGGTCACGGCCTTCACCAGGTCAGCATGACCGTCATTCTTGATTTCGTCTACCAGTCGATCGCAGACCGGCCCGATGACCGACGGCTCCCAGCGTTCCAGCGCGGTCGCCCGGAAGGCCTTGGCCACCAGGTTGCGGTGGTCGTGGTGTTCCCTGCCGCCCATCGCCAGGATGGTATGTCCCATCACCAGCCCGATCGTCTTGTCGTAGGCGGCCGACGTGAAGACCCGGTCGTCGCGAAAGGCTTGGTGGACACCGTCATAGCCGAAAAGAACCCACTCGTCGCTGGGCCTCAGTTCCTCCGGCAACTGGGTGTTGTCCGAAAGGGACCCGTGCCATACCGGGTCGGTGTGCCGCATGTGTTCGAAGAACGGGTAAGGGCTGGTTTCGCCGGTGAAATCGAGCGGGGGTACGACGGGCTGACCGTTCGGGCCAGTGCTGAGCGTCATCAGCGCTCCTCCTGAGACAACCGATAAGGCCGTTCACGCGGACGGGTTTGCGAGTGCCCGCGGGATCCACGGCGGGGATGTACCGAGCGGAAAATAGCTATCATAGTATAAATAGCAACGAAGCCCAACGGCGTGGGTGGTAACGCCACCCGCACGGTGACCGATGTGGGGCGTGCGCGGACCCACTCGACGTGGTCTCAGTCCTATCGCACCGGCGGCCCGCCGGGCTCGAGTCGCGGTGCCGAGCACCTCGTGTGTCACTCGCTAAAAGCGCAGGTCTACCTTGAAGGTGGTTTCCGGTACGGGACACCGTCCGGGACCGCCGAAGCGCCCGCACGACGAGCCCGAAAAACGAGTTGACATGACACAGACGAACCTGGCCCGGCCGCACGGCCTCAACCGCATCGACCCGGTGTTGCGGGACGCCGCCGTGGAGTTGGGCGCCTTCGAATTTCGCGCCGAGACATTGCCCGCCGAGCGGGAACACGCCAACCTGCTTGCCGCGCAGCGCGCCGCATCGGCCGACACCACGGGCGTCTCAATCGATTCACGATCCATCGCCGGGCCGGACGGTCAGCAGCTCGGCCTGCGGCTCTACCGCGGCCGCACGGAATCCTCCGCGCCGCTGGTGGTGTACGCCCACGGTGGCGGGTTCGTCACCGGGAACCTCGAGACTGACCATGCCCACTGCGTGGAGCTGGCCCGCGACGGTGGCTGCCTGGTGGTATCGGTCGACTACCGACTGGCGCCCGAGCATCCCTGCCCGGCGGCGCTCGACGATGTCGAAGCGGCCTTCCGGTACGTCGTCGCGAACAGCGCGGAGCTGGACGCCGACGCCGCCCGCATCGCGGTGATGGGCCGGGACGCCGGCGCGGCGCTGGTCGCGGGCCTGACCCAGCGCATGTTCGACCAGGAAGGCCCGACGATCCTGATGCAGATCCTGCATCAGCCGATGCTCGATTCCGACGCCACGCCGTCGCGTCGCGAATTCCAGCGCACCCCGGGCCTCAACGGCCCGGCCGTCAGCCGGGCGTGGAACCACTACCTCGGGCACGCCAGCGCCAACGGTCAGCATGTGCCCGCGCACCGAGCCAATCTCGAAGGCCTACCGCCCACGTTCATCAGTTGCTCCGAGATCGATCCCTGCCGCGACGAGGCCATCGACTACGCCAACCGGCTGCTGCACGCGTACGTCCACACCGAATTGCACGTGATCGCCGCGACGTTCAACGGCTTCGACTCGATGGTCCCCGATTGGATTGTTTCCCAGGAGAATCGGGCGCTGCACGCGCAGGCGCTGCGCCGCGTGTTCGCCATGTAGGTTCGACCGGGCCCCGCTGAGCCGGCGCCTTGTCGATTGATGGTCGACGGTCCCCTTTTACCGATTGAACTCCGGTATCTCTTACCGTATCGCGCGTTGCTAACATCGGAAATGCCAGCCAACCGAGGACCGATCGGGCGGATGATCAAACACTCAAACCGTTTCCGTTGCAGCCGCAGCGATCGAATATCAAGAAGGATCCCCTCGGCACCATGACCACCCTCGACTCTCCCGAAAAGATTCTTTTCACCTCGACCACCCAAGCCTTTCTGGATAAGGAAGCGCCGCTGCGACGGGTGCGGGAGCTGCACGCCGCGGGTACGTCGTTCGATCCCGCCTGGTGGCAGCGCGCCGCCGAGCTCGGCTGGACCGCCCTGCTCGTTCCGGAAGAGCTGGGCGGCGGAAGCGTCTCGGAAAACGGCTTCGCCGATCTGGCGATGGTGGCCGAACAACTCGGGAAGACGGTGGCGCCCGGACCGCTGTATCCGGTCAGCACCGTGCTGGCGGGCCTTGTCGAGTGCACAAACTCCGGCGAGCACGCCGACACCATCGAGGCGCTGATATCCGGTGAGGCCGTGGCGTCGTGGGCGGTCTGCGAGCCCGGTCAGGGGTGGGCACCGCTGAATCCGTCGGTGACCGCCACCGAGACCGACTCCGGTTACCGCATCGACGGCATCAAGGACCGCGTCGAGGCGGGCGCCCAGAGTGCGGCGCTGCTGGTGGTGGCGCGCGGCGCCGCGAACGCCGGTGAAATTCGCCAGTTTCTGGTCCCGACGGACATGCCGGGCGTCCGGATCGAGCCCCAGCAGTCGGTCGATCTGGTCAAGCAATACGCCCGCGTGCACTTCGACGGTGTCGTGGTGCCACGCTCCGCGGCCGTCGGAAGCGCCGGCGAGACCCCCGCACTCGTCGAGCGGCAGAGCCGGATCGCCCAGGTGCTGCAGTGCGCCGAGGTGATCGGCGCCCTGCAGACGGTGTTCGACCTGACCGTGCAATGGGCGCTGGACCGACACACGTTCGGTCGTCCGTTGGCCTCGTATCAGGCCCTCAAACACAAGTTCGCCGACATGAAGCTCTGGCTGGAAGCCTGTCGCGCCACCACCGCGGCGGCGGTGGCCGACGTGGCCGCCCGCTCGCCGGAAGCGAACCTGTCGGCCAGCATTGCCAAGTCCTACGTCGGGGAGATGGCCGGCCAGATCGTGCAGGCGTGCGTGCAGATGCACGGCGGAATCGGTGTCACCTGGGAGCACGACTTGCATCTGTATCTTCGTCGGGTCACGTTGTACCGCGGCATGTTCGGGACGCCGGAGGAGCACAATCTGCGCGTCTACGAGTTCGAGAAGGCGGGTCGTTCGGCGAAATGAAGAAGACCAGATGACGTCGACGGAATCCGTTGCGGAGTTCGCCGCGCGGGCCAGGGCATGGCTGGCGGACAACATGCCGCCCGTCGACCGTGAGGCCCCGCCGGCCGCGCCTCGTGACGAGGAACGGTCGTGGTTGAGGGCCCGAGAACTGCAGAAGCGCTTGTACGACGGCGGATTCGCCGGCATCTGCTTTCCCCGGGAATACGGCGGCCTCGGGCTGGACTACGAATATCAAAAGGCATTCGACGTCGAATCCCTCGACTACGAAATGCCGTTGATTCTCAACACCCCGACGTTCACCATCTGCTGCGCCACGCTGCTGGACACCGGCAGCGAAGACCAGAAAAAGCAGCACATCGCCGCGGCGCTGCGTGGCGAGGAAGTCCTGGTGCAGTTGTTGAGTGAGCCGAGCGGCGGATCGGATCTGGCCGGGGTCCTCACCCGGGCCGAGCGGCATGGCGATCGTTGGATCATCAACGGCGCCAAGACCTGGAGCACGAGTGCGTTCGCCGCCGATTACGGCCTGTGTCTGGCCCGCACCAACTGGGACGTGCCCAAGCACGAGGGCCTGACGATGTTCCTGGTACCCATCGCGCATCCGGGAATCACGTTGCGGCACATCACGATGCTGAGCGGTTCCACCGAATTCTGCGAGGAGTTCCTCGACGGGGTCGACGTCGGAGATGACGCCGTCGTCGGGGAGGTCAACGGCGGCTGGGCGGTTGCGTCACGCCAGCTGTACCACGAACGGCGAGCGGTGGGGCAGGGATCCGAGTTCGCCAGCGGCAGCGGCAGCGAGGGCGGCAATGCGATTCCGGTCGATTACGTGGCCCTTGCGGAGAAGACCGGGCAAGCCGACGACGAACGCGTACACGAGATGGCCGGTCGCGCCCTGGTACATCGTGCGGTAGCCGAGCAATTGATCGGTCATGTGTACCGCAGCGTCAGGGACGGCGCGCTGCCGCCGGCCGCGGGAACGCTCATCAGGCTGTTCCACTCGGAGACCACGACGACAGATGTCGACACGGCCTTGGCGATCGCGGGCACCGCCGGCGTGGTGGGGGAGCAGGGTGCCGGGCTCGAAACAGGCCTGCGTTATCTGTCTCGGCAAACCGTCGCCATCGGCGGCGGGACAACGGAGATGGCCCGCAACGTGATCGGCGAGCGGGTGCTGGGCTTCCCCCGGGAATACGCCGCGGACCGCGGGGTGCCGTTCAACCAGGTGCGGCACGGCGAGCGGTCCGACCGGGTCTAACCCTCGGCGACGAGATTCTCGGCGAGGCCGCTGACCACCGGGATCTGCACCAGCGACAACACGTGGTGCGCCGGGCTTCCCGGCGGAGCCACCAGTACGTACTCGCTGCCCTGTCGCTGCGCCCGTTCGCGGGCGGCGGCCAGCGCGCTGACACCCGCCGATCCGAGCTGGGTGACCCCGCTGAGATCGACCGTCAACGGTGCCACGCCGGAACGGCTTTCGACCGCGATCTGCCGGTCCAGGGTGGATGCGGTGTTGGAGTCGACGTCGCCACTGACCACGATGCGGCCCGGTTCGCTGACCTCGGAGACGAATTCTGCGCTAACCGGCCGCCGACCGGTCGCCCGGCTGACCACCGAGTCCGCGATGAAATTCGCCGGCCGCGAAAGTTGGTGCGTCACACTGGCGGTCGTCCCCTCGGCGCCATGACTGACATGCGCCTCCGACACCAGGGCCTCGGCCATGGCGAGGCCGCGGCCGCGGCCGGTCTCGCCCTCCAGGTGATCCTTCCACCGCCCACGGTCGCGCACCGACGCGTGCAGGTTGCCATCGCCGGACAGCGTCGCCTCGACGACAACGCCGTCGGTGACCTCGGCCGCATAACCGTGCTCGACCGCATTCTCGACGAACTCCGAGATCGCGTGCACCACATCGGAGATGTCGTCGGCGTCGGCGCCGATCTCCGCCAGCCACTCTCGCAGGCGGGTGCGCACCGTGCGCGCGGCCCGGATGGTCGCGTCCAGTGTCAGGTGCAGCGGTGCGGGCGGCGTCTTGCGTTGTGCGGCAAGAAGTGTCACGTCGTCGCTGTAGCCGGTCGAGCGCAGCAGCAATTCCAGAGTCTCCGAACAGATGCGGTCGATCGGCCGCACCGACGACTCGATGACGAAGCCGCGCTGGCCGCCGGCGATATTCGCGGCGAGCTCGGCGAATTCGGCGGTGCTGGCGCCCAGGGGCCGGCCGGGTCTTTCGATCAGGCCGTCGGTGTACAGCAGGATCGAGTCGCCCACGTCGAGGAATTCCGTGCGTACCGGGAAGCCGGTGCCGCTGCCGAGCGGACCCGCACCGGACGGCTCGAGATAGCGTGCGGTGGCGTCCGCCGTAACCAGCAGCGGGGGCGGGTGTCCGGCGGTGCAGTAGCGGAATTCGCCGGTGCCGAAGTCGAGCGAGCCGACGCAGATCGTGGCCGCCTTGGACCCGGGGACGTGCTTGCGGAATCGGTCGACGGCCTCGAGCGCCGCGGCGATCGGATATCCCGCCACGACCTGCATCCGCAGCGCGGTCCGCAGCTGCGACATCACCGCGGCCGCTTCGACACCGTGGCCGACGACGTCACCGACGACGAGCACCAGCCGGTCCCCGAGGGGTATCGCGTCGAACCAGTCGCCACCGGCCGCGGTGTCCTCTGCGGCGACCAGATACTGCGCGGTCACATCGGCGCCGGGAATGACCGGCACCGACGGTGCCAGGAGCGCCTGCTGCATGACGGTGGCGGAATCGCGGACGTTGCGGTAACGCTCGGAAAGCTCCTCGAGGCGGGCTTCGGCGGCCGTCCGCGTTTGCACCCGGCTTGTCACGTCGACGAAGGCCAGCTGCACGCCCTCGATCGAGCCGTCCTCCGCGCGGCGCGGCGTGACGATGAAGTCGAAGAAGTGTTCCTGGGCTTGCCCGGTGCCTTCGAAGTCCGCCTGTACCCGCCATTCCGTGCCCGACTGGGGCTCGCCCGTTTGATACACCCGGTCGAACATCTGGATGATTTCCTGGCTCTCCAGCTCGGGGTAGATGTCGCGGACAAATAGCCCGATGGAGTCGATCGGCGGACTGAGCGTGCGGTAAGCCGCATTGACCGCGACGAATCGGTGGTCGGGCCCCTCGAGCCCGACCAAGAGCGCGGGGACGTTCTCGAAGACGCGGCGTACGTCGTCCGCCGCGCCGACGGTTCTGTCCCAGTCCTTTTCGGCCGACATTTGGCCGTCCTCCTAGCAGCCCCGAAGGCCCGCAAAGCGGGGCCGGGTCGAAAACCGGGTCAAATGGGCCAACCTAATTGCACACGTAGGTGTTCACATTAGCAATCAATCCCGCATATGCATTGCAATGGTTTGGTACCCGTTGGATTGGTGTCGCCGAATTCGCGGAGAAATGCAATTGACGGCGGCGGAAAAACGGGGTCAGCTAACCGCACAGTGGCCCGTTTGCGGATGTGGGCGACGGGTACCACGCAATCGTGGCCGATCTTGTGGCACGACGCGGGACGGGGCTCTGGCGGCGCCTCCTGTCGTCGCCGGTGCTCACCCTGAACGGCTGGGTGGCGTTCAACCTGCCGCGCGCGGTGACCGCGCTGGGCGGGGCGCTGCTGACCGGTCTGGTGGCGGTGCACGTCTACACACTGACCGCCCAGCGTGACGCGCCCGGGTATTTCGTTGCCTACGTGCTTGTGCTGGCGGCCGCGTGTGTGGTCGCCGCGAGCGCGATGCTGGTCGGTATCAAACCGTCTGTGCCCCAAGCTGGCTGGTTTCTCGGCAGCTTGGTCTGCCTGGCTTTTCTGGGCGTGTATCTGGTCACTCGGTGGGTCAGTCTGCCCGGGCTCGCCACGGTGACCGCCCGATGGGACTTCGCGCCCGGAACATTGGGAATGGTTTGCGCGGCGGCGTTTATCGCCGTGCATACGACCGTGTTGTCGGGCATCAACGTCGCCTACCCGCAACGGCAGCAGTGGTATGACTGACGGAGCCCAGGCATGACGACGTTGGATTATCCGGTATGGCTGCGCATCGATCATTGGCTGAACGTCTTGTTTGTGACGTTGATTCTGCGCAGTGGCATCGAGATTTTGGCCACCCACCCGAAGTTGTACTGGCACGACGACAGCAAGCCGGGCACGGAATGGGCACGCTTCACCAGAAAGGTGATGCCACGGGACCGGATCTACGACACCCTCGACGAAGAAGAGGACTACAGCCCGTTCATTTCGCTGCCCGGACGCGCGCAGTTGGGCGTGGGCCGTCACTGGCATTTCTTTGTGGTCATCGGCTGGATTCTGCTGGGCCTGTCGTACTACATCCTGTTGTTCGCTACCGGCCAGTGGCACCGGTACTGGCCGGCCTCCTGGTCGATCTTCCCCGAAGCGTGGGACGACATCGTCACCTACCTGACATTCAACCTGCCGCCGGTGTTGCCCGGTGAGCCGCTGGACGCCATGCAGAAGCTGACCTACGCAGGGGTCATCTTCGTCCTGGCGCCGTTCCAGATACTGACCGGAGCCGCTCAGTCCCCGGCGATCGAGGCGCGGTTCCCGTGGTACGTGCAAATGTGGGGCGGTCGGCAATGGGCCCGAAGCCTGCATTTCCTGGGGCTGATCGCATTTCTGGTCTTCATCGTGATTCACCTGTCGATGATTTTCTTCTGGGGCTGGGGCAGGCTTACCGCGGCAATGATTTTCGGCGCCGTCCGTAACACGCACTGGGCGACAGCGATCTCCCTGCTGATCATCGCGGCGATCATCGCCGTCCATGTCGCGGCGACGGTCTGGAGTCTGCGCAACCCACGGTCGGTGCAGCGTGTGCTGGGGGCGGTGGTCACCGCGGCCCGGCTACTGCTGCTGCGGCCATTGAACTCACGCCAGAACTATCCCGCGCACAAGATTTCCAAGCAGCACCGCATCAACGGAAAGCCGCCCACCAGCACGGAATACAAGGTGATGGCGGTGCACAACTTCGTGGACTGGCGACTGCGGGTCGGCGGCCTGGTGGAAAACCCGGTGACCCTGGACCTCGCTGCGCTGCGCGCGCTGGCCGAATCCGAAACGCAATGTGTGATGCACAATTGCGTTCAGGGCTGGACCAGCATCGGCGAATGGACCGGGGTACATCTGCATCAGCTGGTGGACCTGGTGCGGCCGCTGCCGCAGGCGCGCTACATCTGCTTTTTGACCATGCAGGACAACAGCACCGACGAGCCGGCATCGCACGGCGGCGGCCAGTTTTATGAGGTGCTGGACCTCGAATTCGCCGACAAGCCGCAGACCCTGTTGGCATATGAAATGAACGGCGCGCCTTTGCCGATCCAACACGGTGCGCCCTTGCGGTTGCGAGTGGAAACCCAGGTGGGTTTCAAAATGGCCAAGTGGATCAACCAGATCGAATTCGTCGAGGACTACGCCGGGATCGGCATGGGTACGGGCGGCTGGCGCGAGGATCGCGTCTACTACGACAAGGACGTGGAGATCTGAGATGGGCGAGACAGCGACCGACGGGGTGGGCGTGCGCCCCGAGCTGATCAGCTTGGAGACGGTCGCCCGCCATCGCGTTCTCGAACAGGTCGCGGCGAAGGGCGGCCATTGTGAGGCCTGCGGCGCAACCGATTTCGACGTCGGCGACGCTCTCTACCTCGGCTTCCTGTTTTTGAACGAGGAGGCCGGCGCCTATATAGTCGCGCTGACTTGCCGCAATCCGAGCTGTCCCAAGCCGCGAACCGCGATCAGGTTGCGCGACAACGAGTTTCTCACCTACGCAGGAACCGCCTCGGGCGCTTCCGGGCCCGACGCCCACCATTAGCCTGACCGTCCGTGGACCCCGGAAGCTGCGGCCAGGCGAGGTCGAAACGCTTTATCAGAGGGGACAATTCCCCTAGCTGATCGCACAGCGACTGAAACCGGCGCTGATCGTCGTCACCGAGGCGGCCCAGCGAGCTGTAATGCGCCACGCGGGGTAGCCGTCCCGCGAGCGCGGTACCCCACCTGATGCTCAGGTCATAGATCTCTTCGTCGTCGACGTCGTCACGCTGTCCAAGTTGCCGCAGCGCTTCGATCTGCTCGGTGAGAACTGCGACGTCGTCATCGATGCTGACCGGAAGCCGGCCTTGGGATGTCACGCTCATCTGCCCTCCTCGACCGATGCACTCCTAGTGACCGCGGAACACGCACCATGTTGCGTATACCCCTTTCTCGCGGCCGGACGCTGGCATCCACCCCCGGTTGCCGCGACGAGCGGTGATGAGTCTGCGTCATACCTGCTCTCGCGGCTGTACCCGTTTATCTCGGGTGCCGGAGGGTACTTGTCGAACACCGTGCAGCCGACCCGGCCGTTAGAGCGTTTTATGGCGCTAATCGTTCCGGGAACGTTCCGTCAACCCCAAAACGTCGTGCAAGGAGTAGAGCGATGAGCGACCAGGACGGAATCATCGAACGATTGCGCGACATCCTCGACCGATCAGATGGCTTATCCGATCTCCTCGAGCAATCACTGGTTCATGCCCGAGCCACGGCCGAGAGTCAGTTGCGGCCTGACCTATTCGCGGGGCTGGAGTGGCCGACGAACGCCGCGGAGTACGAGGACTATCTAGAACACTTCATCAGATGGGTACACCGATGGCACGATGCCGCCGCAGGTCCTGATTCGATTTCCTCTTAGGAAGCCGGGAGGTGGCGATGAGTGACCTACTAGCGCAGTTCTTCGACGGATGGCAGCCTGCGGTCTATGCGGCGCTCAAAGCGCTCGCCTTATTCACCACCGCGGTAACGGCTTTCCGGCTCGTGCTGCGGCGAACCATCGCCGAGTTCACGCCGTTCGACTGGGTAACCGCAGTCGCGGTCGGCGCCATCGTGGGGCGCACCGCGACGGCCGCCGACACCTCCTGGCTAACCGGGACCGCAGCGCTGCTCACCCTGATCGCCGCCCACGACCTTGTCGCGCGGCTGCGCCTGATTCCATGGGTTCGCCGACTCGTTGACCCGCCGGTACGAGTTCTGATCAGCGACGGTCAAGTCGACGACGCAAACTTGAAACGTTGCAGGCTGACTCGAGGAGATTTAGACGCGGTCCTGCGCCAACACGGTCAACAAACGGCCGACGACGTTCGTCTCGCGGTGTTCGAAACTAAAGGTGTGGTTTCCGTTTTCTCCAATGCCGACCCATCCGGCGCTGTCGACCGATCAGGCTGAGACCTGCTTTTTGGCCGGCGCGGAAACCTTCATGAGCTTCATCAGGTTGCCGCCCATGATCTTGGCGATGTCCTCCTCTGAGAAGTCGCTCAGCTCGTCGACGAAGGAGATGGGGTCTTTCAGGCCTTCGGGGTGCGGCCAGTCGGAGCCGAACAGCACCCGGTCGGTGCCCACCATGTTCACGATCTCGGTGAAGCGGTCCTCCCAGAACGGGGTGATGTAGACGCAGCGCTTGAACGCCTCGATGGGGTCCTCGCTGAACGACTGCGGCATCTTCTTGTAAACGCCCTTGAGGCCCTTGAACAGGTCCGGCACCCAGTCGGCGCCGTTCTCGATGGACAGGATCCGCAGCTCCGGGTTGCGGGACAGCGCGCCGTGGCAGACCAGCGCACCCATCGCGTCCAGGATCGGCCGATGGCCCATCGCGAAGCTTCGGAACGGGGTCGGCTTGAACGGCAGGAACTCGTCGCCGGGCTCCCACACGTTCGCGAATTCGGAGTAACCGCTGTCCGAAGCGTGCATCGACACCGGGATCTCGGCCTCGATGCAGGCCTGCCAGAAGGGGTCGAACTCCTCGAGCCCGAAGGATCGGCTGCCCTTGAAGCCGGGGACCGGTGCCGGGCGAACCAGCACGGTGCGGGCGCCGCGCTCGAGGCACCACTGGAGTTCTTCCAGTGCGCGGTCGACGATCGGCAGCGTGATCACCGGGGTGGCGAAGATGCGGTCGGAGTAGTTGAACGTCCACTGCTCGTGCATCCACTCGTTGAGCGCGTGGATGACGTCGTGGGTCATCTCCGGGTCGTCCTTCATCCGCTCCTCGACCAGGCTGGCCAGGGTCGGGAACATCAGGGCGTAATCGATGCCGAGCTCGTCCATGACCTCCAGGCGCGCGCCCGGTTCGCGGAATGCGGGGATGGACTTCATCGGCTCGCCGAGGATCTCGCGGTAGCTCTTGCCCTGTGCGCCGTTGCGGAAGTAGTCCTCCTGGGCGCCGGGCTTGGCGACCTTCTCGAAGGTCGGGTTGGGGATGTACTCGCTGATGTGGCCGCGCACGACGATCTTGGTGCGACCTCGGACCTGCACGTAGTCGATGACGTTCTTGCGCTTCTCCGGAAGATACTTGGTCAGCGCTTCCTGCGGCTCGTACATGTGGTTGTCGGCGTCGAACACGGGGAAGGAAAGTTCGCGGGAGGGCATGGCGATCTCCTTGCAGAAGTCCTGAATTCTCACTGTGTGGTAATGACGTTACCACTTTGGCCCGGTCGCGTGTAGCGCCCCAGCCGGCTCGGTCGCGCGCTGAACGTCACGCTGGCGTGACGGTCGATGGCGGCTGCCACGCTGGCGTGACGCTCGTCGTCGCCTAGCCGTCCGGCCAGCTTGGCAGCTTGGGTGTGGCGCCCTCGATCACGGCGAAATTGACGGTCGCCGTCGCCAACAAGTCCTCATCGCCGTCACCGTAGATGTCGATTTGCATGACCATCGCTCGCCGACCGGAGCGCAACATCCGGGGCACCGCGAACGCCGCGCCCTGCCGGATCGGTCGCAGGTAGCGGATGAACAGATCGGCAGTGGTCATCGTGGTGCCCGGCTGCAGGTAGCTCAGCCCGAATTGTCCGCCCGCCACATCGACGAGCGTGGCGATCAGGCCGCCCTGTAACGCGCCGGAGGTGTTGACGACCGCGGGACTGACCGGCATGGTCATGGCGAATTCGCCGTTGCGCGTGCTCGGGCGCATGCCGATCTGACTGAACAACTCGGCCAGCGACGGGGCGGCCGATTCCTCGTCGGTGTCGCGGATGCCCAGGGCGCGGCTGCAGAAGTCATAGAGCTGGCCGGCATCGACCGGTGTTCCGTTCAATTCCGAGCCCAGCCAATGCAATCGCTGCGCGCCCATCACCGTCTGCATCACGATGGCCGCCGACGCGCCGATGTCCAGTCCGGGGTTGAAGACGCCCTCGGTGATGCCCTGACCGACGATGTCGCGGATCAGGCCGTGCAGGGGAGAGAGCACCCGGGCGTATTCGCGGGGCCTGGTCTCGGCCAGGTGCTGGTTGTACAGGGTCAACGCGCGGTTGAGGCTGTCCTGGGTGCTCGACTCCGGTTGCTGGCTGAGCCGGTCGATAAGCAATTTCAGTGCCGAGGTGCTGTCCAGCCCCGTGGTCTCGGCGCGCCACGTCTGCACCGATTGGGCGATGGTTCGATCGAACAGCGCCAGCAGTAGCTCGTCCTTGCTGCTGAAGTGTTGGTAGAAGGCGCGCAGCGACGTCTTCGAGCGGGCGACCACCTCTTGCACGGTGAAGTCGGTGCGTCCCGTTTCGCCCAGTATCGCCACGGCGGTCTTGATGAACCGGTCGCCGCGCGGTACTTCAATTTCGTCACTGGGGTCGGCCATGAGCGATTGGTCCCCTTCTATGCGGCGCTGCTCGCGCTATGAGAATGAGGTTACCGCGCGTCGCCGCTGGCTGTGCTCAGACGGTGCAGGCCGAGCCAGGCGCATCTTGGGATTGGTAGCGGAATGGCCCGTGTGTGCTGGTTAGGAGGACGCCGCGCGAAACGGGGGAATGGAAAGGGAAACCCGTCATGGCAACCAATCGGATCATTGCCGGCACGCTGGCGTTGGGCGGTGTAGCGATCGCTTTCTTGGCTCTGGCCGCACCCGCTCAGGCCGGCCCGTCGTATTGGCACTACTGCCCAGGACATTGGCAGTACACCGTTCCGGTTCCGGCGGGAACCGACATGAGCGTGTGTCACCGGCTCGCCGTCACCGTTGTTCGCGGTCCGTCGGGCCCGGTCTACAACTTCGTCGAAGTTGATCAGTCCCAAGTGCCTCCGCCCGCGCCTGGCTTCCCTTGGCCATGAAAGTAACTGGGAAGGGCCAGTTTCACTCGCGGGGTGCGCGCTCTGCCTCGTGGGCCAGCGCCTCGGCCAGGCGCGCATAGGACGCGCCAATCCTGGACTGCATGAAATTTCCGAAGCCGGGGACACGCGGTGTGCAACTCACGGTCCATATGATGCGGCACCCGTTGGGGTCATCTTCGATCCGGATATCGCCCCGGTAGTCCTTCAGCCCCATGTACCAAGGAAGCGACGCGACATAGGCCTGATGACGCGGTCGCGTTCCGTCGACGATCGTGTCGCGAACCACGCTGTGCCCGATGCGCATCCACCTGATGCCACCCCTCTCGGTGTCGGGCTCTCCGTGCCGCTCCCATGATGCGGCGGACACAGTTGGCAGGAAATCTGACCAACGCTCGACATCCATGAGTACGTCGTATACCGCTACAGGTTTCGCGGTCGACAGCTGTTCGGCCCGGCATGACAAGGACCTACTCATGCTGCCGAAACGTAATACAGCAGCCCGGCTCCACGCGGTGATTCGGGCGAATCCCTCGCTCAGAATGGCGGCGGGCCGTCATCGGGGTCGTCCGGTGGGGCGGGGCCGGGTGACGCGGCTTGTTGTGCGGATTGACGGGCTTGACGTACTGCGCGGTTATGCCGGCGCCCGTCGGCAATGTACTTCGCGCGGTTCTCGGCGCGGGTGCGCCGCCGCCTGGGCATCATGGCGGTCCGATCGGCAACGCGATCGCGCTGGCGCGGCGGGGCTATCTCACCCGTTGGTGCGCACAAAGACGGAAACAGCAGCGCACTGCCCGGCGTGGTCACGTAGGTTTGCCCCGACGGGGAGCGCCAGATCACCGTGCCGTCGGGCAGCTGCTGATCCTGCCATCCCCAGAAAGTTTTGATCAGATGATGTTGACGGCAAAGACATTTCAGGTTGGACGCGTGCGTCGGGCCGCCCTGAGAATGGGGGATCGTGTGGTCGAGATCGGCTTCGGTCGCGGGGCAGTCACAGCCTGGGAAGCGGCAGGTTAAGTCGCGGCAGCGCACGAAGTCGGCCAGCGTCCGCGAAGGGACGTACCCGCGCTCCGGCGATGCCTCCCCGGGATGCACCAGCGGTCGCAGTCGTGACGAGTCGGCAAGCTGCGCAACCAACTCCGCAGGGATCAGCACGTCGGTGCCGACGATCGCGCCGGGGTCTGGCGCGGCGCCGTCAACGGTGGACTGGTTGGCCACCACGTGGATCACGACCGGGCCGGGCGCGGGACTCGCACCGGCGGAACAATTCGGCTGCCCGCAGCGGCACTGCAGCCTTTCGGCTCCGGCCGCCATCGCCCCCACCGCATCGGCGCGACGCTGCTGCAGAGTTCGCGGGTCGCTTTCACAAGCGGTGCCGGCCAAGGCATTTAGCCGGGCGTCCACGGCGTGGGCATCGGTGGCGAACAGTCTTGCGTGAACCTCTGACAGGCCGTCGCCTCCGTCCCATATGGAGAACTCACGACTCGCTTGCTGCTTGCGGCGACGCCGGACCGCGTCGCGGTCGGCCCGGGCCACGACCCGGTCCACCGCAGCGGCCAGTCGTCCGCGCGTCATCGTCGGCCATCGTTGGACCCTCAACGCGAGCGCAGTATCGACCGCGGCCATCACCTCGGCATCGTCGATCAAGTCGGTGCGGAACACGATCGTCTGGAACGCCGAGTAACTGATGTCACCGGAAACCAACGCGGAGCCCACTTTTGGTAGGCGATTGCGCATGGCGCGCGAGTAGTTCAGGTAACTCGACGCCTGCGCTTGGCTTATTTGCAGCGCCGCCGCGATCTCTGCGGATATGGAATCCCACGTGTCGGTCCACCAGGTCTCGCGTTCCCCGTACTGGCGCAGCCGCAGCGTGTCGAGCTCGCCAATTGCCGCCAATCGCTGACCGGCCGCCTGGTTCTCCGCACGCGACCACGAACAGATCCGTTCCAGCAAGGCCGCCGACTCCGGCGTCGAGGCCGGATAGACCCGCTCGAACATCGCGTCCAACCGCGCGATCACCTCGGGTGGAGGCCTGCGGCCCTCAGTCGACTCGAACATAAATTCGAATATAAGTCGTCGGTCCGACAGTTTCTCCGAGCGCTCAGCCGCCCCGGGCTTCGATCATCGCCGAGCGGTTGACCTTGGTTGCCGCGGTGCGGGGAATCGCGTCGACGAACTCGACCGTCTTGGGGGCCTTGTAGTGAGCCAGCCGGCCCTTCGCGTACTCGATCACCTGCTGTTCGGTCAGCGGCGCGCCCTCCGCGACCTCAATCACCGCATGCACCCGGCGTCCCCACTGCGTGTCGGAGAGCCCTATGACCACCACGTCGGCGATGTGGGGGTGGCCGGCGAGGGCGGACTCGACCTCGGCCGGAAAGACGTTGGCGCCGCCGGTGACGATCATGTCGACGCGGCGATCGACGATGTAGAGGAAGCCCTCCTCGTCGAGGTGGCCGATGTCGCCCGCCGAGCGGAAGCCGTCCTCGGTCGACGGCAGCGGCGCCGCACCACCCAGATAGCGGGATCCCGCACTCATCGGCGCGCGCAGGTATATCTCGCCGTGTTCACCGGGGCCAAGGGGTTTCCTTCCGGCGTCGAGAATGCGAATCTCGGTCTCCCGGAAGCCGCGGCCGACACTGCCCGGATGAGCGAGCCACTCGTCGCCGCGCAGCGCGGTGAGCCCGAGGTTCTCCGTCATGCCGTAGGCCGACACGATCCGCTCCGGGCTCAGCAGTTCAAACCAGGTGTGCATCAGCGACGGCGGCATCACAGCGGCGCCCTGCAGGATGAAGACGACGCTGGACAGGTCCCGCTGCCGAACATCGGGCCGGGCCGCGATGCGCGCCAGCATCGTGGGCGTGGCCGTGAAGTTGGTGATCCGAAATCGTTCGATCACATCCAACACCAGTGCCGCGTCGAACTTTTCGAGGATGACAAGGTGGTCGCCGGCTAGCAGGAAGAAGAAGGTGGCGAAGCCGTTGGTGTGATACATGGGAGCGGGCACCATGATGGTCTGCGGCTGCGCCACCGGCGTCCAGTTCGACAGGAACGGCTCGCCGTGCTGAGGCGTCCACAGCGACGGTGCCAAGCTGAGGATCACTTTGGGGACGCCGGTCGAACCGCTGCTGCAGATGCCGTTGACGTGCGGGGAAACGACGGTGGGCAGCGGGCTTGCGGACTCGCCGGCGGCGCAGGTCTCCAATTCCCACCGCGTCTTTTCGTCGACGACGACGGCGGGGTCGATGACTTCGCGCACCCGGTCCCGCTCCCATTCGGGGAGATCCCAGTGCATGGGGACGGGAACTGCGCCGATCTTCCAGCACCCGAGCGTCGCCAGCACCAGATGCACCGAGTTCGGAATGGCCAGTGCGACAAGGGAACCCTCTTGCGCGCCCTTGCCGGCCAGTGCCCGGCCCCACTGATTGGCGCGGGCATCGAGTTCACCGAAGGTCAGCGAGGTCGCGCTGCCGTCGAGCGCGACAATCGTCACCCCGAGATCGTCGCGCCGTTCCTCGGCGAGCTGTTGCAGCTTGATCCCGAAAGGGATCCCGTCCTCGAGCGGGTTGGGTGTCACCGCGGCCGCGACGGGTTCGGTGGTCATCTGCGCCGCTCCTCCTCATCGCTTCGCTCTGCATCGTCGACGGCGGTGGTCATCTGCGCCGCTCCTCCTCATCGCTTCGCTCTGCATCGTCGCGGGCGGTGGTCATCTGCGCCGCTCCTCCTTAACGCCGGCTCATGCGAATACCGGCTCGCTGAACAGTGTCTCCAATGACCCGTCCGACACGCAGGGAATCAGGCGTAAGGCGAGTTCCTCGGTGCCCAGCGGCAACCGCATCAGCGGTTGGGTATGCCGGTCCAGCACGCTGACGTCGGACTCGTCGCAGAACCCCAGCGCTCCGAGCAACTGGTGGGACGTGCGCATCACCTGCCGAGCCGTGTCGGCGGCCTTCAATCGAAGAACCAAAGCATCGGCCGAATGAATCTGCGCCGGAAGGGTTTCGGGGCGGCAGATGGTGAACTTCGCGAGTTCGTGCAGGCCGCGCACCGCCACGGCCGCATCTGCGACCGCGAACCGGACGGCCTGAAAGTCCGCGAGCGGCTTGCCGAACTGTATCCGGGCGCGCACGTGGTCGGTGACGATCCGCAACGACTGCTGCACCGCTCCCAGAATCCGCCATGATCCCAGCACGAGATGAAGGTTAACGTCGTCGGCGGGCACGGTTCCCTCGGGTGCGCTCAAGGTGGCCGGGACCAGGAACGGCCCCAGCTTGGCGCCGGTCCGCGAGGCCGGCTGCGGCCGGTAGCGGTTGCCGTCCAGGTCCGCGGCGATCCAGTCGCCGGCCAGGTCGCCGTGGTCGATGCGCGGGGCCGTCGGATTGACCAGGGTCAGACGCGCGCCGTCGATCGCCAGCAGCTCCTCCACCAATGGATAGGGGAGCACGGTGGCGCCGGCGGCCTGGCACAGCACCGCGGCGGCCAGCAGGTCATCGGGCGCCGAGCGCACGTCGAGGTCGAACGCGCCGACATCGTTCAGCGCGGTACGCGCCGCATCACGGACGGCGTCATCGGTCTCGGCGCGCAGCGCGGCCGGCGGCCCACCCAATCGGATGAGCCGCTTGCCGGCGACGGCGGCGAAGTCGCTGATGTCTTGTGGTAGATCGGTTTTCACCTGTGTTCTCCCAATACGTCTCGTGCCACCAGCATGCGTTGCACCTCGATGGTGCCCGATGCCACGGTGGCCGCTTGCGCGTAACGCCAGTGGTCTTCGATCGCTCCGTGCAGTGCCGCGGAGGAGCCGCTGTCGAGCGCCGTCGGGCCCAGCACGTCGAACAGCAGCTCGGCGACCAGTTGATCGCACGTCGTGGTGATGATGCGCGCGGCACTGGCGGCCGCCCCCGCCGCCGGATCGTCCTGCAGCGATACGGCGCGATAGGCCAGCAACCGGGCGACCCGCAGGTCGACGAGCGCGCGCACCCATCGGGTGCGGATCGTTTCGGGCAGCCGGTCCCAGTCGTCGCCGAGTTGAGCGCGTATCCGTTCGAGCAGCGACTCGCAACGTGCGTAGCGCGCGATGCCCACGCGCTCGAAAGCCAGGGCCTCGCGCATCACCCGCCACCCGTCGCCGACCTCGCCCAGGACGTCGCCGGGAAACGCCTGCACGTCGTCCAGGAACATTTCGTTGAGGTGGTGCGGTCCCAGCATCGACGGAATCGGCCGGACGGTAAAGCCCGCACGGTCCATCGGAATCAGAAAGAGGGTGAGCCGCTTGTTCTTTGGGGCCTCGGGGTCGGTGCACGCCGCCAACACGCACCAGGATGCCATCAGCGCATACGACGTCCACACCTTCTGGCCGGTGATGCGCCACCCGTCGCCGTCGGCAACTGCGCGGGTGCGCAACGACACCAGATCGGTTCCGGCCTCCGGCTCGGAAAAGCCCTGGCACCAGATCACGTCTCCGGCGGCGATGGCGGCCAGGTGCTTGGCCTTCTGTTCTTCCGTCCCATAGCGCATGAGTGCCGGACCGACCCAGTTGATTCCCATGTACTGCGGACCGCGCGGCTCGTGCTGGGCCCACATCTCCTCGCGCAGGACCGTCTGTTGCCAGACCGAACCACCGCCGCCGCCATGCTCTTTCGGCCACGCCAGCGCCAGGAGCCCCTCGGTGGCCAGCAGTTTGCAGAACGTCTCGGTGGTGGCGAGGTCCTGTGGGTTTTCGGTGCAGGCACCCAGGAAGTCGGCCGGGATGTGGCTGGCAACCAGCTCGCGCAAGTGGGTTCGCAGTTGTCCGGCGTCGTCGCCGAGGTCGTAGTCCATTGTCGTCATCCCTTCGGCAGCCCGAGCAGCCGCTCGGCGATGATGTTGCGCTGAACCTCCGACGTTCCGCCGTAGATGGTCGCGGCCAACGCGTCCTGACGTTCGAACAAGAGATCCGGATCGGTGGCCGAACCGGGGCCCGCGGCGGCCGCACTCAGTTCCCAAACACGCTGCAAGGTAAGCGATCCCAGCAGCTTCATGGTGTCGGCTTCCGGGCTGGGCCGGCCCGCGAGTTCGTTGCCCAAAGCGCGATATCCGGTGGCCCGCAACGCTTCGGCATCGGCGAGCAGCGAACCGAGTTCGGCGTACACGTCGTGACTCGCGGCGCCGGCATCGCGCACCGAGTCGAGTCCGCGTTTGATCTCGACCCAGTTCATGATCCAGATCATCTGGCGCTCGTGGTGCAGCGACGACATCGCGACATTCCAGCCGCCGTTGAGTGGTCCCAGGAGGTTCTCGGCGGGCACGTCGACGTCGTCGAGAAAGACCTCGCAGAACGTCTCGTCGGAGATCGACGCCATCCGGATGGGCTCGATTCTGACCCCGGGCGAATGCAGATCGAGGATGAAGCATGAAATGCCACGGTGTTTCGGCGCATCCGGATCCGTGCGGGCATACAAGGTGCACCAGCGCGACTCGTGTGCTTGCGTGGTCCAGATCTTGTGGCCGTTGACCCGGAACACCTCGCCGTCGCGTTCCGCGCGGGTACGCAGACCGGCGAAATCCGACCCCGCCTCGGGCTCGGACATGCCCAGCGCCCACCACTCGTCACCGCGCAGCAGCGGGACGAGCAGCCGCTCGACCTGGGCGGGCGTGCCGAACTGACGGATGCCGGGCGCGGCGACGCCGGGGCCGGCAATATTCGGCAGCTTGGGCGCGGACCGCAGCGCCGCCTCGATCCGGACTTCCATCGCGTCGCGCAAGCCCAGCGATCGGCCACCGTGCTCGCGCGGCCAGGTCGGTTGTAGCCAGCCGGCCTCGAACGAGGCCCGCTGGTAATCGCGCCGCAACCCCAGGTCCCAGCGGTACTGCCGATAGTTCGCGTAGTAGTCGTCCGGCAGAAACTCCGCCAGCCACGCGCCGAATTCCTCGACCACCGGGTTCACGCCGCACCCCCACAGAATCGGCGGCCGACCTCGTAATACAGGGCGCGGCTGTCGCCCAGCAGGGCGGCGCCCTGCCAGGCGCGCCTGACATAGAGGTGGGCGTCGTGCTCCCAGGTCTGCCCGAGCGCACCGTGTACCTGGACCGCGGTGCGCGCGCAACTGGTTGCCGCGTCGTTGGCCGCCGCTTTGGCCAGCGCGGCGGCGGTCCACACCTCGGTGGGTGGGGTGGTCGGGTCGGCGAGCCGGGCCGCCGCCGCATAGGTCAGGCTGCGGGCGCGCTCGACGCCGACGTAGTTGTCGGCCAGGGCGTGTTTGATGCCCTGGAATGCGCCGATCGGCCGGCCGAACTGGCTCCGCGATTTCGCGTGCTCGACCGAGCGGTGCAACACCGCGCTCGCCACGCCGAGGAGGTCGGCGGCCGAGGCCACCCACGGCGCCGTCAACGCCGTTTCGAGGTCGACCGGCGCCACGGCGACGGGCTCGGTGTCGATCTCGACGCCGGCCAACGGCTGAGCGGGATCGGTGGATTCGGACGCCGTCGCCGCGGTGATCCCGTCGCCGCAGCGGGCGACCGCCGCCACGGTGTCACCGTCCTCGGAGCGGGCCAGCGTGACGACGAGCTCCGCGCGCGAGAGGTTGGGGACCGCGACCGCCGTGCCGCGCAGGCGTCCCTGACCCATGGTCATCGGCGCCCCGGGCAGTCGGGAGCCCGGGGCGTGCAGGGCCACGGTGGCCACGGCACCACCGGCGATGTCGGTCAGCACCGAGTCGAGGCCGCTGTTGCGCAACAGGCCCGCGGCCAGACCGACGCTGCTCAGCAACGGAATTGGCGCGAGGGCGGCGCCGCACTCCTCGAGGACCACGGCCAGCTCGACCGGTCCGTAGTCACCGGCGTCCGGGGCTGCGAGCTCGGTCCAGCCGAGGTCCACGACCGTCTTCCACAGCGTGCGCCAGCGCTCCGGATCGGTCATCGCTTGACGAGCGGCGTCGGTCGGGCACTCCGTACGTAATATGTCGCGTACGGTGTCGCGCAGCGAGAGCTGCTCCGAGTTCAGCCCGACATCCATAAGACCTCTAACATAGTAAAGATAATAAACTAGCCGTGCCGTCAATCGCACGGGTCCCGGACGCATAGGTGGCGCATGGCTGAGTGGTATCTGTTCCTGCCGCAGGTGAGGTTGTCGGCCGCCGACATCGCCGACCGGGCACATCACGCCGAGGCCAGCGGCTTCGACGGGATCGCCTTCATCGACCACCTCGAGGCTCCGGGGTTGCCCGACGAAAGCATCTGGGAGGCAATGGGCATTGCCACCTGGGTCGCGGCCAGGACCGAGCGGTTGCGGATCGGGCATTTGGTGCTGTGTGATGCATTTCGGCATCCGGCCGTGCTCGCCAAACAGGCCGTCACCTTGTCGGAGGCCTCGGAGGGCCGGTTCGAGTTGGGCCTCGGGGCGGGATCGTGGCCCTCGGAATTAGCCAGATTCGATATCGGCCAGCAGGATCCGCGGGCCAGGGTCGAACAACTCGGCCGTCACCTGGAACTCATCAGGGGATACTGGGGGGACAACGAACAATCCGGCCCGGCTTCGCAGGCTCCGCGACGGTCGTACCCGATACCGCTGGTTCTGGGTGGGAGCGGACCCAAGATGATGGAACTCGTTCGCAGATATGCGGATTGGTGGAATCTGCCGGCCAACCAGCTCGACAGGCTGCCCAAGCTCGCGCCGTCCGCGGGAACCGCCCGGATGTCGATTCAGCAGATGGTGGGCTTTGTGCGGTCGGGCAGCGATCCCGAAACCGTGCGCGAGGTCAGCGCACGGCGATTCGGCAACCTCGGGTCCGGACTGGTCTGCGGCGACGCCGACGAGCTGATCGGGCACTTCCGTGGGCTGGCCGCGCAGCGGGTCGAGCGGTTCTACGTCTGGTTCGCCGACTTCGCCGTGCCGGACTCCCTGCGCGAGTTCGGCGAATCGGTGATCAAGGCCTTTCCGGCGCCGTAGCCCTCGCGCGGCGACGGGCTTCGGTGGGCACGACCGGCGGTCGCGCGAAGGGTCCGCGCTCCACGGCGGACAGCCGGATTTCCGGCAGGTCGACCGAGGGGTCGAGGGTATCCAGCCAGGCGACCGCCTCGGCGACGTCCGACACCTGAATCGCGTACATCTCGAAGGGAACGTCCTGCAGCATCTCGGTGGCCACCGGGCCCGGCGTGACGATGTGCACGCTGATGCCGTCGCGGTCGACTTCGAGTGCCAGGGCCCGCGCGAACGCGTTCATTCCGGCCTTCGACGCGGAGTAGGCGGTGCGGGCCGGCATCGGCTCGTGCGCCGCCGACGACGAGATGAACACCAGCCGCGAGCCCGCCGTCATTTTGGGCAGCACCGCGGACGTCACCACAAAGCACGAATCCAGGTTGGCCGACATGATGGATTGCCACTGCTCGAAGGTCTGCTTGCGTGCGTAGGTTCCGCCGAGCGCGCCGGCCGCGTGCACGACGAGGTCGATCGTCTCCAATGCGCTTATGGCAGTGGAGAATCCGTTTGGATCCGAGGCGTCGGCCACGATGTGGCGGGCACCGATCTCCTCGGCGGCCGCGCGCAATGGTGCCTCGCGGCGGGCGGAGAGCACCACGTCGTAGCCGCGCTCAACCAGCTTGCGGGCGCACCCTTTTCCGATCCCACCGCTGCCGCCGGTGACCAATGCGGTTCGCATGACCGTTGCAGGCCGCCCTTCAGGAGTGCCGAACGTCCCGCGGCCGCGACAACGCCTGCGGGGAGAGCGCGTAGATGCGTTGATCGTGCTGACCGGACAGGACGTAGGTCTGCGTGTCGGCCAGGTGGCGACCCGCGATGCGGCGGGCCCGCTCGACGTTGCCCTCGGCGATCGTCTCGGTCAGCTTGACGTGCGTGCTGAGCACCGCGCGGCGCTGAGTGAGCGAGGGGTAGGTGCCGCGGGACGCGCTCTCGTCGGCCCACTGGCGCTCGTGGCTGCTCCACAGTGTCTCGAGGCTGCCGACGACGGCGATGATCGTGTGATTGCCGCAACCACGGACGACCTGATCGTGGAATTCACGGCCGATTTCCGTGAAAAGCCTTCCGTCGTCCAAGTTTTCGGCCATCGATTCGTTGATTCGCGTCAGTTCGGGCACCAGGGTTTCGGCCCGGTCAGGCCGGCGGGCGGCCAGGGCGGCGCAGGCGGGCTCGAGCTCCTGCAACGCCATGCCGAGGTCAGCGACCTCAACCGACTCGCTCTGCAGTAACAGGCCGAGCATGTAGGCGGCGCTGGTCTTCGCAGGGGCGTGCACGACGGCACCACCACGGTTGCCCCGCCGCACCGAAACCAGCCCCTCGGTCTCGAGAATCCGCAAGGCTTCGCGCAGCGAGACCAGACTCACGTTGAACTGTTCGACGAGCACCTCTTGGCGTGGCAGGAGATCGCCGTCCGCGAGTTCGCCGTCGATGATCTGACGGCGCAACTCATCGGCTACGATTTCGGCGATCCGCGGCGCCGACAACCGGCGCCGGGCGTCGGGGCCAATTCCCAAGGCGGTCATCCGATCCTCGAAACACAAGCAACTCGCTGGCTTAGCTATTTTAGCAGTAATGATATAAATAGCTTCTCTGATCGCATGTCGATCGGAAGGGCGGGTGCAATTGAGCGAGCGGTCCGACAGCCGGCCGACACCGCTACACGATTTGCGTGTCGTCGAGATCAGTGACCGGATAGCGGGCAGCTACTGCGGGAAGCTGTTGCTCGACGCCGGTGCGCAGGTGCACAAAATCGAGCCGCCGCAAGGGGATTCGCTGCGGCGGTATTCGGCCAGCGGTTCGCCGGTTGCGCCGGAGGCCAGCGCGCCGTTTTTCAGCTATCTCAATGCGGGCAAGCGCAGCGCGATCTTCGCGCCCGGGTCACAGCGCTACCGCGACGAACTCGCCGCCGCCGACGTCGTGGTCGTGACGGCCGGCCCGGCTCGGGCCGCGGCGCTGGGCATCGACCCGCAGCAACTGCTGGACCGCTCGCCGCGGGCAATCATCGTCACCATCTCCGACTTCGGCTGGACCGGGCCCTACGCGGACCGGGCCGCCACCGAGTTCACCCTGCAGGCGTGGGCGGGCTCGCCGGGCTTCCGCGGCGATCCCGCCGGGCCGCCGATTTCGATCGGCGGTGATCTCGGCGAGTACATGGGCGGGGTGTTCGCCGCGTTCGGTGTCCTGGCGCTGCGCCGCCGCGTCGAGCGCGGCGGCCTGGGCGAACACCTGGACCTGTCCATGCTGGAAGCGATCACCACGATGCAGAGCAGCGAATGGCTGCATTCGCAGCTGCTGCGCGTCCCGCCGATCCGGCGCACCACCGAGGTGCCGTCGATCGAACCCGCCAAGGACGGCTACGTCGGCATCACCATGGTCACCGGTCAGCAGTGGCTCGACTTCGCCGCGATGGTCGAATGTCCGCAGCTGGAGCAGATCGAACAGCTGCGGTTTCAAATCGGCCGGTGGCAATACCGGGACCTGATCCGCGAACAGATCCATCCCTGGCTGGCCGAACGCACCGTCGCGGAAATCGTCGAACTCGGCCAGCTGTTCCGGCTGCCGATCGCCGCGCTGGGCAACGGCTCCACCATTCGGGAGCTCGAGTACGTGCGCGAGCGCGGGGTCTTCACGCGAAACCCCGCCGGCTTCCACCAGCCCCGGCCGCCGTGGCTGATGTCGGTGTGTGCGCCCGCACCCGTGGGTGCCACGCCCCTGCTCGGCGAGGCCGACGACGAGTCCCCTTGGCGCCGTGCGGAACTCGAAGCGGATCCGACGCTGGATGGATTACCGCTGGCCGGGGTTCGCATAATCGACCTGACCGCGTTCTGGGCGGGCCCCGCCGCAACCCACCTGCTTGCCGCCTTCGGCGCCGACGTCGTCAAGATCGAGTCGATTCAGCGCCCAGACGGCATCCGCTACTCGGGCGGGATGCGCACCGACGTGGACGACTGGTGGGAGTACGGCTGGGTGTTCCACGCGATGAACACCAACAAGCGTTCCGTCACACTGGATTTGGGATCCGAACCGGGTCGCCGCCTGTTCACCGAGCTGGTCGCCGGCGCCGACATCGTGATCGAGAACTTTTCGCCGCGGGTGATGGAGCAATTCGGGCTGACCGACGACGTACTGCGCAAGGTCAACCCGAAACTGGTGTTCGCGCGCATGCCCGCGTTCGGAGTGGAAGGGCCGTGGCGGGAACGGGTCGGGTTCGCCCCGACCATGGAACAGATCGCGGGCTTGGCCTGGGTGACCGGCCTGCCGGACGCGCCGCCGGTGACACCGCGCGGGGCCTGCGATCCGCTGGCCGGCGTGCACGCCGCGTTCGCCGTGCTGGCCGCGCTGAACTTCGCCGAGCGCACCGGGACAGGCCAGCTGGTCGAGCTGCCCATGCTCGAAACCGTGCTCAATGCCACCGCGATCCAGGCGATCGAGGCGGAGGTCTTCGGGGTGACGCTGAGCCGTCGCGGCAACCGCGGCCACAGCGCGGCGATCCAGAACATCTACCGGTGCTCCGGTTCGGACGACTGGATCGCGATCACCGTTCGCAACGATGAGCAGTGGACCGCGCTGGTGGACGTGATGGATCGACCCGGGTGGTGCGACGACGAGGCCTTGTCCACAGTCGCCGGACGTCACCAGCGAGCCGACGACATCGATGGCCGGCTGGCGGACTGGTTCGCCGGGCAGCCACTCGACCCGACGGTGGAGCGTTTGGCGGGCGCGGGCGTCCCCGCTGCTCCCGTCGTGTCGCCGTCGCTGGTCACCGACAATCCGCAACTGCGCGAGCGCGGCTTCTTCGAGGCGTTGCATCATGCGAGTACCGGATTGGGTCTGTACCCCTGCCCGCCGTTCGCCCGCCTCGCCGGGCAGGACAACTGGCTGCTGCGGCCGCCGCCGAGGCTGGGCGAGCACAATGAAGAGATCCTGCACGATCGGTGCGGGCTGACCGACGAAGAACTGACACGCCTCGCGACCAGCGGGGTGATCGGGACCCGACCCAAGGGCCTCTAGAGAAGTGGAGGGTATCTGATGCGCGTAACGGTCGACGAGAATTTGTGTGAGGCCAACGGCTTCTGCGAATCGCTTGCGGCGGAAGTGTTCGAGCTGGGTGACGCCGATGTGGTGCAGATCGCGGACGGTCCCGTGCCGCCGCGCCTGGAGATCGACGTGCGCGCCGCGGTGGACCAATGCCCCAAGGCCGCGTTGCGGCTGCTGGACTGACTCATCCGACGACGAGCGCCGAAACGGCGCGAGTGTGGGGGCGCTACCTGAGTCAGCGCCGTTCGGTCAGCGATATGGCCATCTCGTCGTAGATCGACATGTTGGTGGTCAGGTTTGGATGCGCCACCGTGGCCGGGCCGATCTCGATGTCATCGCAGCGCAACAACAGTTCGTCGAGGACCGCGCGGAGTTCTGCCCGGGCCAGCATCGCCCCCAGGCAGTGATGCGGTCCGCCGCCCCCGAATGCCACGTGAGGGTTGGGCTGCCGGCCGATGTCGAAGACGAACGGGGACTCGAAGACCTCCTCGTCGCGGTTGGCCGAACGCAGCGTCGACACCACGCGTTCGCCCTTGGCGATGTGCTGGCCGTCCATTTCGACGTCGACTTTTGCGGTGCGGGTCCAGTACGCCACCGGCGAGGCCCAACGCAATACCTCCTCGACCGCGCTGGCCCGCAGCGCTTCCTCCGAGCGGTACCGCTCGATCTGCTCGGGGTTGGCGATGAAGGCTTGCAGCCCGATGGCCAGGGCGTTCTTGGTGGTGTCGCTGCCGGCGAACGCCAGCACAAAGAAGAAGAATTCGAGTTCGTTGGCGGGCAGGCTGAACGGCTCGCCGTCGTCACCGGTGATGACCGCGGACGCCAGGGTGCTCCAGATGTCGTCGGTGGGGTTGCGCCGCTTTTCGGCGGTCAGCTGCATCGCGTACTCGAAGACCGAGCCGAAGAGCTCGAGTTCGACCTGACCGCTCGGGTGGTCTTCGGGCGCGAGCGCCTTGAGGATGCGGTCGAATATGTCGAAGATCCGCGGCCGATCCTCCTCCGGAATGCCGATGATGTCGCCGATCACCGTCATCGGCAACGCGTCGGCGACGTCCTCGATCCAGTCGCCACCGCCCCGGGCGAGCAGGCCGTCGATCATCCGCGCCGCGCGGGCTCGGATGCCGTTCTCCAGCTTGGCGATCGCCCGCGGATTGAACGCGTTGGAGATCAGCTTGCGGCGCTTGTTCAACGCCGGCGGGTCCAACGTGATGATCGTCGGGAACGACGAGAACATGGCGACCGGTTGAATGAGTGGACCGTCGGCCGCGGTGAACGAGTCGGTGTCGCGGTGCAGGCGGACCGCGTGCCGATGTTTGGTGGCGACCCAGAATTGGCGCTTGACGGTGGAGGCGACACCCGGCGTCAGGTCGTGCCGGAACAGCGGATTGCTGCGCCGCAGTTCGGTGAACAACTCGTCGGGAAAGCCGTTACGCCACAGGGCGAAATCGGAAAGGTCGACTGCCGCGGCCGTCATGCACCACCCCGCTTGCTCAGGCGTCACGCGACCACCGGCGGGCGCCGCGTTGACGTTCAATGTCTAAAATAGTAAAAATAGACTTTAGTCGTCGAAACGCGGTGAGGTAAGAGCGGCCCAATTGCGCCCGGCCGCGTGGGAAACGGAGTTCTCGTGACGAATACGATTCCAGAATCAGACCCTTCAGAACGGGAGTTCGGGCAGGCCGGCATCGCGTTGTCGACCTACCGCTTCCCGACGGGCTGGTTCATCGTCGCTTTTGGGACCGATCTGGCTCCGGGCCAAGTCAGGCGCGCGCACTACTTCGGTGAGGAGTTGGTGCTGTTCCGCACGCAGTCCGGCCAGGTCCACGTGATGGAGGCCTACTGCCAGCATCTTGGCGCCAACCTCGGGGTCGGCGGCACGGTGGAGGGCGAAAACATCGTCTGCCCCTGGCACGGGTGGCAATGGCGCGGCGACGGAACCAACGCGCTGATTCCCTACAGCAAGATCGGCTGCAAGAACAACGTCCGCATCCGGACTTACCCGAGCATGGAGTGGTACGGCTTCATCTTGGCCTGGCACGAGCGGCACGGCCGGGCGCCGTACTGGCAGCCGCCGGTGCTACCCGAGCTGGAAACCAACGAGTACTACCCGCTGCACCCGCACACCCAGATGCTCAACCGGGTCAAGGTGCATCCGCAGATGATCATCGAGAACGCCGCCGACCCTTACCACGTGCAATACGTGCACAAGGCGGCCAATCCGGCCACCACGGCGTCGTTCGAGGTCGCCGGGTACCACCTGCACGCCACGGTCAACGCCCATTTCGGCGGGGGACGGGCGCAGACGTGGTTGACCCCGAACGGCCCGGTCGACGCCAAGATCATCTACGACAACTATTCGCTGGGCCTGGGCGTGGTGCGGTTCCCCAGCGAGTTGGTGGCCACCGTGCAGGTCACCGGTCAGACGCCGGTCGACGAGGACTACACCGATTACTTCTACACGCAGGCGTCCGTCCGGGAGCCGGGCGACAGCGGTGACGTGCCCACCGGACGTGCCGCCCGGTTCCTGGCTCTCCAGCAAGAGGTCATCAAACAGGACTTCTTTACGTGGGAGAACATGAAATACCTGGAGAAGCCGAACCTGGCGCCCGAAGAGGCCCACGACTACGCGGCGCTGCGCCGCTGGGCGCACCGCTTCTACCCGGGGGAGCAACCATCGCCCTCCGACTTCGGCTATAACGCCGACGGCGAGCCCGACCCCGCGGCCGCGAAAGCTTGATGCGGGGGCCCGCCGACTTCGGCGTCGACCGTTTCACCGTGCCGGCCGTGCTGGATCGCCGCGCGCAGCAGTATCCCGACCGGGTGATGATGTCGATTGCCGGCGTCGACGTGACCTTTGAGCAGATGCGCCGGCGGTCCTGCGCCGCGGCAAACATGTTGACCGACTTGGGTGTCGGGCGGGGCGACCGCGTCGCGTTGTTCACCGGCACGTGCCCGGAATGGGTGTACTTCTGGCTGGGCGCCGCGCGAATCGGGGCGGTGAGCGCGGCGATCAATGCGGCGAACAAGGGTGACTTCCTGCTGCACGCCCTTCGGCTGTCGCGGGCCAAGGTGCTGCTGACCGACGCCGAACGCCGGCCCCGCGCCGCCGAGGTCGCCGACGCGGTGGAAACCCTGACAAGCGTTGTGGTGCAGGGTGATTCGCTCACGGCGACGTTGAGTCAAGACACCGACGGTGCACCGGCCGGCGGCCCCGGTCAGGCGGACGGCCTCGCCTGCCTGTTCTACACGTCGGGCACCACCGGCCCGTCCAAGGCGGTCGCCACGACATGGCAATACCTGTTTTCGGTCGCCGCGACGGCCTCATCGGCCTGGGAATTTCGCGAGGGTGAGGTGCTGTGGACGGCGATGCCGCTGTTTCACCTCAGCGCGGCGCCCAGCATCCTGGCCCCCATGCTGGTTGGCGCAACCACGGTGCTGGCGGGGGCTTTTCATCCCGGCGAGGTCTGGGACGACATACGCGCCCGCGGGGCCATCGGGTTCGCCGGCGCCGGGGCGATGGTGTCGATGCTGCAGAACATGCCCGCGGATCCGCGCGACGCACAGCTGCCGTTGCGGTTCATCTCCGCCGCTCCGATCGATGTGGCTTCCTACCGCGCGATCGAGAAGCGCTATGGCTGCCGCATCGTTACGATGTACGGGCTCACCGAGGCGTTTCCCATCGCGGTCAAGGCGGTGGCCGACAGTGGGGTTCCGGGCACCTCGGGACGGCCGAATCCCGATTTCGAGGTGCGGATCCTCGACGAACACGGAACCCCGCTGCCCGCCGACACGGTGGGTGAGATCGCTTGTCGGCCCAGGCATCCGCATGTGATGAGCGAAGGTTATGTCGGCGCGGATTCGGAGATAGAGCCGCATCCGGAATGGTTTCGCACCGGCGATCTCGGGAGGCTTGATCGCGATCGGAATCTGACATATGTGGACCGGCTCAAGGATTCTTTGCGCCGGCGCGGTGAAAATATCTCTTCGGTCGAAGTGGAGAGCGTCGTCATGCGCCATCCCGCCGTGGCGGAAGCCGCGGCCGTCGGCGTGCCCAGCGAGCTGGGGGAGGAGGACGTCCTGATAGTCATCACGTTGCGGCCGGGCGCCACACTGGATTTCGCGGAACTGCTGGACTTCTGCTCGGCCCGTATGCCGTACTTCTGCGTGCCTCGATTCGTGGAGACGGTCAATGAACTGCCGAAGAACGTAATCGGACGAATACGTAAAGATTTGTTGCGTGCTCGTGGCTTGAGTGAGGCCACTTGGGATCGCGAAGAACACGGTTATGTCGCCAGCCGCTGAGTTAAGTTAGTGTTACGTGAGGCGATTTCCCGTCATTTCCCTACAGAGGCTGGAGAGCCACCATGACCCTGACCTATCAACAAGAGCAGTTCCTCCACGCCGCGACGGGACGCGCTGCAATCCTGGATTTGAATGCCCGGCACAACCGGGCCTACTCGGCCGGCGACCGCGACCGCTGGATCTCCACCTTCCGTCATTCGGGCGCCAGCTATACCCGCGACGGTGAGCGGTTCGACGACCTGCGTTCGGCCTTCGACGGTGGCGACGGTCAGCGACTGGTCACGGTCGATCACGAGATTCGCATCGACGGGGTCAACGCGTCCCAGCATTGTGTCGTCGTGCTGTTCGCCGCCATGTACGGCGACACCACATTGCGGGCCACCGGGACATTCCGCGACACCTTGACCTACGAGCGGGGTGGTTGGTACTTCACTTCCCGTACGTTGCAGTGGGATTCGGTCCCGAGTCGGCACCCGCTCGTCATGTGAGCGGCACCAATACGTGGATCAGGACTTCAGTCAGCGGCTAGCCTTCGGCACCTATGAGGATGCGCTGCGGATGGTCGGCGCGAAGGGCGAGCCCCGCACAGCGGCGACCGCGGTCAGCGCCGCACGCATCCAGTTGTTCGCCGCGATGGTCCGCGACGGCAATCGCTCCTATTGGGATTCCGAGTTCGCCCGCCGGCATTGGGGAGGCCTGCTAGCGCCACCGGCGCTGTTGATGGGCTGGCTGATCGCGCCGCCATGGCAACCCGGAGGCAGGAGGTCGGGTTCGCTGATCGCCCTGCGGGTGCCGCTGCCCGGCACCACATTCATCAACGCCGCCAACACGGTCGAGTTTCCCGAGCCCATCGTCGAGGGTGACGTGCTGACCGTGGTCGACGAACTGGTGTCGGTGTCGCCGGAAAAGCAGACGCGGCTGGGCGTGGGCCACTTCGTGGAGACGCTGGAGACCTACCGCCGCCAGGACGGGACCGTGGTGGCCACCTGTCGTAATACCTTGTTCCGCTTCACCCCAGGGGCGTCCTCGTGACCGGCGACGGCCTGGACTGGAACCGGATCACCGTTCCTGCCGAGCTGCCGGAGGTGGTCGACCACATCAGCTACCAGCGCGTGGTGGAGAACGCCGGAGCGACGTGGGACTATTTTCCCGGACATTTTGATCCGAATTACGCTCAGACCCAGGGCAATCCGACGATCTACGTTAACACGATGCACCTGGCTGGTTTCGCCGACCGGGTCGCGACCGACTGGGCGGGCCCGCGGTCCCGGGTGGTACGCCGCTCCATGCGGCTGGCCGGCTCGGTGTATGCCGGCGACACGATCATCGGCCGGGGCCGGGCCGTCGCGAAGCGGCGGGACACCTCGGTGGACCCGCCGCGCTGTCTGGTCGACATCGAAATCCAGGTGACCAATCAGCACGGCGCCCTGTGCTGTCCGGTCGAGCTGACCCTGCAGGTGCCCGAAACCGTTTGAGCGCCGGTGCGTTTCAGTTGGACAGCGGCGGCAGTTGGCCTTTGCAGATCAGCGTCTGCAGCTCGACGTACTCGTGCAGCCCCTCGGGCCCGAACTCGCGCCCGATGCCGGACTGCTTGAAGCCGCCAAACGGTGCGCCGATGTCGAGGGTGTACATGTTGATGCCATACGTCCCCGTGCGGACGGCGGCCGCGACGTCCAGTCCGTGTTCGATGTCGGCGGTCCACACCGAACCGGCCAGCCCGTAGTCGGTCTCGTTGGCGATGCGGATCGCGTCGTCCTCGTCGCGGTAGCGCAGGACCGTCAGCACCGGACCGAAGATCTCCTCCCGGGCGATGCGCATGTCGTTGGTGGCGTCGGCGAACAGCGTCGGCTGCACGTACCAGCCGCGCTCGGACGGGCTCTGTTCGCCACCGAGCACGACGCGGGCGCCTTCGCTGCGGCCCGACTTGATGTAGTCCTGGACGCGGCGCTGTTGTCGTTGGGCCACAAGCGGTCCGATGTCCGTCGCCTCGTCGGCCGGATCGCCGACGTTCAGCGCCGACATCATTCCGGCCAGCGCGTCGACGACCTCGTCATGTTTACGGTCGCTGACCAGGATCCGGGTTTGCGCGACGCAGGCCTGCCCGTTGTTCATCAGCCCCGCGGACTTCAGGCCGGCTACCGTCTTACCGATGTCGGCGTCGTCGAGGATGATCGCCGCGGACTTGCCGCCGAGCTCCAGGCTCACCCGCTTGAGCTGCTCGCCGCACAGCGCGGCGATCCGGCGCCCGACGGCACTGGAACCGGTGAACGCGACCTTGTCCACCCCGGGATGACGCACCAGTGCCTCGCCGATCTCGGGGCCGCCGGGCAGCACCGACACCACGCCTTCGGGCAAACCGATCTGCTCGATCATCTCGGCCAACCACATAGCGTCCAACGGTGTTTCGGGCGCGGGCTTGATGATGACCGTGCAGCCCGCGATCAACGCCGGGATCAGCTTGGGCATGATCAGAAACTGCGGGACGTTCCACGGCACAATCGCCGCGACCACCCCGACCGGGGCCCGGCGCAGGTGCACTTCGCCGAGCACGCCCTGGCGGCGCTCCTCCCACGCGAAGTCGCGGGCGGCGGCCAGCGAGAGGTGGATCAGCGCGGCGGCGGCCGCCCCCTGGCCCATCCGGCTGAAACTGCGCGGTGACCCCATCTCGTCGGTGATGAGGTCGGCCATCTCGTCGGCGTGGCCGGCGTAGATTCCGGCGAGCTGTTCGACCTTGGCCATCCGGTCGGCATGGCTCATCCGTGGCCACGGGCCGTGATCGAACGCGTGCCGTGCGGCGGCGACGGCGGCCTCGACGTCCTCGGGGCCGGCGACCTGGACGTGCCCCATCGGTTCCTCGGAATGCGGCGAGATCACGGCGAGCTGCTGGGGATTGGCGGGCTTGCGCCACTGCCCTCCGATGAACAGTTCGTCATAGCAACGATGGTCGGAGTTGTTCGTCATCAGGGCACTTCCTTGGGGCGGCGGCGGGTGCAGGATGAGACGGTGTCCGCAACTTTCTATTGACGCTAACATAGCGAAAAAAGGACTGGTCAGAAATCCGCGGGCGGATCATCAGCGACGATGGCGAGGCGAGGCGCGATATGAATAATGACTGGCGCAGCTATCCATTTCAGTTGGTGCCCGGCGACAGCCAGTTGGAGTTTCCCGCCGCCGAAGGCGAACACCCCGATCAGGAGTCGGACACCTGGTTCATCGCCGGCCAGCTCGACGCCGCGGACACCGGTCGGTCGTTCGCCTTTCTGACCATCTTCAACAAGAACCGCCCCGGCGGGACGGTCGTAGCGGACTTCTACACGATGGCGCTGTTCGACCTCGACACCGGCGATTACGGAACCTTCACCGATTACGACATGCCGCCGGCCAATATGGAGCCGGGCGCCCAGCGCAAGCTGACGATGGCGTCAGGCCATCTCGACATCACTTACCACAGCAGCGCGGGAACCGCGTCGTGGACCACCAGCCGCAATAGCGATGGCGAACTGCTGCCCTACACCTATCGGGTCAGCCTGGTCGGAAAGGATCAGTCCGGTCGGCCCATGCGGCTGGATCTGGCCGTAACACCAACGCGCGCACCGACACCGGTGGGTGCATCGACGTACAACGGGAAGATCGTCTGCTTCGGTCAGAGCGATACCTATTCCTACTTCCAGACCGGTATGGCGATGACCGGCACCTTGCGTTGGGGCGACGTGGTCCAGCAGGTGTCCGGCACCAGCGGGCACGTCGATCGGCAGTGGTTCCCGAAGTACGCCGGCGGCGGTGGGTCCGGGGGAGACCCGCGGGCCAGGTCGCACGAATGGCGCACGATCAACTTCGACAACGGTGTTGACCTGAGTATCTGGCGCCAGTTCGACCGCACCAACAGCAATGAGCTGCAGCCGTTTACCGGTGTCACGACCAGCCACCCGGACCCCGCGATTGCGCCGGAATGTGCCGAAGACCTCGAGGTCACCGTCACCAGTTACGTGCGCTGGCCGGAGGCCGTGCGTCCCCTGGTGCGGCCGCTAGCCCCGGCTCGGTACATGCCCGATCGGCACCGGATCACTTGTCCCACATTGCAATTGGACCTCATTGGAGAGCCGTTGGTGGCGGCCCCGGCGCACGGCCTGCCGATCGAGTACATGGAGGGTCCCTACCGCTACCACGGGACGATGTGGGGAAATCCGGTCACGGGCTTCGCCTTCAATGAACGCTCGCTGGCGCTGTACCGGGATTGGGAACTGATCGAGGTGCTTTCCACCACCGTCGCGAACTTGGCACCGCCGGCCCCCGAGCTGCAGACCATGGTCGATCAGGTCGTGCCCCTGGTGGCCGCCGGCCATCGCAAGGCGGCCGTTGAGCTGCTGTTCAGCTCGGCGCCTGTCGAAAATGACGCGCTGGCAATGCTTCTCGATGACCTGATCAAGGTGCTATCGGCTGACGGCAGTTGACTGCTGCGACAGCGCCCGGGCCCACGTGATGTGGCGATGCTGTAACCCCGGCTCGTTGCGGCCGAACACCAGGTGGTCGCGGGCTCCCGACTCGAGATTGGCTTGCAGCCCCGCGGCCAGCCGGTAATCCTCGTCGCGCACGGTGGCGTGCGCATAGTCGAAAACTTGTTGGACGGCGGTTGCCACCGCATCATCGGAGACGTCTTGCGGTGTTGCGTTCTGGTGGACGGTGATTGACCTGCCGGGCCGGTCCCCGGGGTAGACCCGGAACAGCTCACCGTTGGCGATCGTCACCGAAATCACGATGTTGGGGAACAGTGCATAGATCACCACCACGTTGTAGAACGGGCTCCATTGATCCTCCGGCACGTCGTCGAGCTCCACGATGGTGTTGAGCGGAAAGATCAGCCGGTGGTGCGGCCCGTAGGAGTCGAACACCGTGCAGTTGCTCCGCGCGATCGTGGCGAAGGTCTGCCGGTGGACGGTGGCGAAGTGATAGTTCTCGGCGAAGGTGTCGATCGCTAATTTCCAGTTGATCGGGGAGTCCAGCACCTTCTCACCCAATGGGGACCAGCGCCCGATGCCCCAGGAGTCGAGTTCGTCGGCCAGCGGGCCCAGGTGTGCGGCCACGTCCAGCGTCGCCCCGGGATCCAGTGCCACCCAGAGGAATCCGGCGAATTCCGAGGCCGGGAGCTCGGTCAGGCCGGCGGACCCCAGCGGTACGTCAGGGAAACCCTCGCGTCCGGGCATCCCGGCCAGCCGCCCGGTGTTGTCGTACGTCCAGGCGTGGTACGGACAGGTGAACCGCTTGGCGGTGCCGCATCCCGACGCCACCTGCGACTGGCGGTGCAGGCAGACATTGTTGAATGCCCGCACCGCTCCATCGGCGGCTCTGGTCAACAGGATGGATCGCCCCATCACCGTCTTGGTGCAATACGCGCCGGGGCCGGGAAGTTCCGAGACGTAGCCGACCAGTTGCGGGCTGTCCAGCAGCATGGCGCGGTCCTGATTGTGCCGCTCGATGCCGGTGTAGTCCTGCGCGTCGACCGTGTGCTGGGCGGGAGCGAGATCGGTCGTCTTGTCCCGCGCCAACTTCAACGCGCGCCGGGTCAGGTCGATGAGCTGGTGGTGTTCCATCCGCTGATTACAGACCTTGTGACAGTTGTAAGGTCAAGGAGTGGCTGAGCAGTTGCTGATCGGCGACGTCACGGCCTTGACGGGCATCGCTTCCGGCCGTATTCGCCATTACGAGAAAATCGGATTGCTGCACGCGCATTACCTGCCCAACGGCTACCGGGTTTTCGACGTCGAGCAGGTCCTCGACTTGTTGCGCATCGACCTGATGCGGAGCCTCGGCCTCGGCATCAACGACATTCAGCGGCTGATCGAAGGTGGGCACAGCACGCTGGCCGGCCTGCTCGACGAGCACCGCACGTTGCTGATGCAGCAACGCGAGCGGCTGGACCGGCTGATCCAAGCCATCGATGCCGCCACCGAGTGCGGCGGCGGAGACCTCAGCGAACACATCCTGCGCCGGTTGGCGACCACACACCGCGACAGCATCGGTGTGATCGGGCGGCTCAGCGCCCCCGTGTCGGCACCCCTCGCCGCGATGTACGCCGACTTGTTCGACGAGTGGGACCTCCCGGTTCCGGTGTTGTTCGGACAAATGGTGCTGCCGACCGCGGCCAGCACCCTGTTGTCGCAACTGGCCGAGACGCCGGGCCGCGAGGTGCTGTTCGATCGGTTGCGCGACCTGGCCGCCGATGTGATCGCGTTGGGCGAGGACGTTGCGGCGGCGGAGAAACTCGCCCGCAGGTGGATCGACCAGCAGCTCGCCGACCCCCTGCCCGACGATGTGGTGGCCGTGCTGCGGGGCGTGCAACCGCTGTTGGAGCACGATCCGGTGATCGTGCAGGGCTTTCGCGCGTGGGCGGGCTCCATCAGCCCGGCCGCCGCCCGGTTCATCGCGGAGATTGCCCAGCAGACGGCTTGCCGCGGACTGGAGGCCGTGAGCGTCATCGTGCTGCCCGCGCCGGAACCCGTCCAAACCGACGATGCTGCACTGTGATGCAGATGTGATCAGTGTGATCCACGTGGCATATGGGGTTTCTGTCGTACCCTGTGGCTTGTGTCATCCGTTTCGCGACGCGATCTGCTCAAATTCGCGGCCACAGCCCCTGCGCTGCTCGGTCTGGGGGCCGCGGGCGCGTCGCTGAGCGCCGCGCCGGCATCGGCTTCGCTCGGCACCCTGCTCGACTACGCGGCCGGGGTCATTCCGGCCAGCCAGATCCGGGCCGCCGGCGCCGTGGGATCGATCCGGTACGTGTCGGACCGCCGCCCCGGCGGCAACTGGATGCTGGGCAAGCCGATCCAAGTCGCCGAAGCGCGGGACCTCGACAGCAACGGCCTCAAGATCGTGTCCTGCTATCAGTACGGCAAGGCCAGCACCGCGGACTGGCTGGGCGGCGCCAACGCCGGCCTGCAGCATGCCCAGCGTGGGATGCAGCTGCACGCCGCGGCCGGCGGGCCCGCCGGCGCACCCATTTATGCCTCGATCGACGACGATCCCTCCTACGAGCAGTACAAAAGCCAGGTGGCGCCCTATCTGCGTTCGTGGGAGTCGGTAATCGGTCATCAGCGCACAGGCGTGTACGCCAATTCGAAGACCATCGACTGGGCGCTGCACGATGGATTGGGCTCGTACTTCTGGCAGCACAACTGGGGTTCGCCCAAGGGGTACGCCCACCCGGCGGCCAATTTGCACCAGGTTGAAATCGACAAACGCAGCGTCGGTGGGGTCGGCGTGGACATCAACGAGATCCTCAAGCCCCAATTCGGTCAGTGGGCCTAACGCCCGATGCCGTCGTCCGGCGCCGCCGAAACGCCGACTCTTAGAAATCCCAGCAAACACTCGTTCGCTCATTTCCGGTAGGGGCGCGGGCGGCCAATCGCCGTCGGATGCTGCCGGCGGCACCGCGACGGCACTCCGCGGCCCAAAATTTTTATGTAACGATTCGATAACAAGACTGCCTTGATCTGCGCAGTTATAGCTACTCGACCGTAACCACCTGCATGCAGCAGGTTTGTTAATCGGGTCCGCGCCGCCGGTGAAACCGCGTGTTACCCAGGACACGGTTACCCGTGCGTAGAACTCATCAGTAACCGATCAGCACGCAAAACGAGGGCTGATCCTTATGACACTCTTAGTACAGCCGATGGAGTCCGTCGCGCCGCTCAGCACCACCCGGGCGGTCCGCCGACAACACACCGGCCAGCCGTTTTCCCGGCTAGTGATTCGACGCTGAACCACGCCGCATCGACAGAACCCCCGCCCGGCGGTGGTGACCGCCAGACGAACGAGACCTAAAGACGCATACAGGGGAGACAGACAAAGTGACGATCCACGAGCACGACCGGGTGTCCGCCGACCGCGACGGGCATGGCCCGCAGGGGGGCAAGCACCCACAAGCCGGGGACACCCACGCTCTTGTCGACCGCCTGACGGCCGGCGAGCCGTACGCCGTGGCATTCGGCGGCCAGGGCAGCGCCTGGCTGGAGACGCTCGAGGAACTGGTGTCGTCGGCCGGCATCGAGTCCGAGCTGGCGACGCTGGTCGGTGAGGTGAACCTGCTCCTCGAGCCGGTCGCCAAGGAACTTGTCGTGGTGCGTCCAATCGGCTTCGAACCGCTGTCGTGGGTGCGTGCGCTGGCAGCCGAGGATCCGGTCCCCTCTGCCAAGCACCTGACTTCGGCCGCGGTATCAATACCGGGCGTGCTGCTCACCCAGATCGCGGCCGTGCGGGCGCTGGCACGGCAAGGCATGGACCTGAAGGCGACGCCGCCGGTGGCGGTCGCCGGACACTCCCAAGGCGTGCTCGCCGTCGAGGCGTTGAAGGCCGGGGGCGCCCGCGATGTCGAGCTGCTGGCGCTGGCCCAGCTGATCGGTGCCGCCGGCACGCTGGTGGCCCGCCGGCGCGGGATCTCGGTGCTCGGCGACCGCCCGCCGATGGTGTCGGTCACCAACGCCGATCCCGAACGCATCGGCCGGCTGCTCGAAGAGTTCGCGCAGGACGTGCGCACCGTGCTGCCGCCAGTGCTGTCCATCCGCAACGGCCGCCGTTCGGTCGTCATCACCGGCACCCCGGAACAGCTGTCCCGCTTCGAGCTCTACTGCCAGCAGATCTCGGAGAAGGAAGAAGCCGACCGCAAGAACAAGCTGCGCGGCGGCGACGTCTTCTCGCCGGTGTTCGATCCGGTCCAGGTCGAAGTGGGCTTCCACACGCCCCGGCTGGCCGACGGCATCGACATCGTCGGCAGCTGGGCCGAGAAGGTCGGCCTGGACGTCGAGCTGGCCCGGCACCTGACCGAGTCGATCCTGGTGCGTCCGGTCGACTGGGTGGAGGAGATCACCCGCGTCAACGACGCCGGCGCTCGCTGGATTCTCGACCTGGGGCCCGGTGACATCCTGACCCGGCTGACCGCGCCGGTGATCCGAGGCCTCGGTGTGGGCATCGTGCCCGCGGCGACCCGCGGCGGGCAGCGCAACCTCTTCACCGTCGGTGCCGTCCCCGAGGTCGCGCGGGCCTGGTCGAGTTACGCCCCGACGCTGGTTTCCCTGCCCGACGGCAGGGTCAAGCTCTCGACCAAGTTCACCCGGCTCACCGGCCGCTCGCCGATCCTGCTGGCCGGCATGACCCCGACCACCGTCGACGCCGCGATCGTGGCCGCCGCGGCCAACGCCGGTCACTGGGCCGAGCTGGCCGGCGGCGGGCAGGTCACCGAGGAGATCTTCGCCGACCGCGTCGAGCAGCTGTCCGGGTTGCTCGAGGACGGCCGTACCTACCAGTTCAACGCGCTGTTCCTGGACCCGTACCTGTGGAAGCTGCAGGTCGGCGGCAAGCGGCTGGTGCAGAAGGCGCGCCAGTCCGGCGCGGCCATCGACGGTCTGGTGATCAGCGCCGGCATCCCTGATCTGGAGGAGGCCGTAGAGCTGATCGAGGAGCTGGGCGAGGTCGGCATCAGTCACGTCGTCTTCAAGCCGGGCACCGTCGAGCAGATCCGCTCGGTCATCCGCATCGCGACCGAGGTTTCCACCAAGCCGGTGATCGCGCACATCGAGGGTGGACGCGCCGGCGGTCACCACTCCTGGGAGGACCTCGACGACCTGCTGCTGGCGACCTACTCGGAGTTGCGGTCGCGCTCCAACATCACCGTCTGCGTCGGCGGCGGCATCGGCACGCCGGAGCGGGCGGCCGAATACCTGTCCGGGCGCTGGGCGCAGGCCTACGGCTTCCCCCTGATGCCGATCGACGGCATCCTGGTCGGCACCGCGGCGATGGCGGCCAAGGAGGCCACCACGTCGCCGTCGGTCAAGCGGATGCTGGTCGAAACCCAGGGCACCGATCAGTGGATCGGGGCCGGAAAAGCTTCGGGCGGAATGGCGTCCAGCCGTAGTCAGCTCGGTGCGGACATTCACGAGATCGACAACAGCGCCTCACGGTGCGGCCGGCTTCTCGACGAGGTAGCGGGAGACGCGGAAGCCGTCGCGGAACGTCGCGACGAGATCATCGCGGCGATGGCCAACACCGCCAAGCCGTACTTCGGCGATGTCGGGGAGATGACCTACCTGCAGTGGCTGCAGCGGTACGTCGAACTGTCCATCGGTGATGGCGATTCGACCGCCGACACCGCGTCACCGGGCAGCCCGTGGCTGGCCGACACCTGGCGCGACCGTTTCGAGCAGATGCTGCAACGGGCCGAGGCGCGTTTGCACGCACAGGATTTCGGCCCTATCGAGACGCTGTTCGACGGCTCCACCGACGACGGCGCACGGCTGCTGGAAAATCCCGCCGAGGCTATCGCCACCCTGTTGGCGCACTACCCCGACGCCGAGCGCGTGCAGCTGCACCCGGCCGACGTCCCGTTCTTCGTCACGCTGTGCAAGATGCTGGGCAAGCCGGTCAACTTCGTGCCGGTGATCGACAAGGACGTGCGGCGCTGGTGGCGTAGCGACTCGCTGTGGCAGGCGCACGACGCCCGGTACGACGCCGATCAGGTGTGCATCATCCCGGGTACCGCGGCGGTGGCCGGCATCACCCGGATGGACGAACCCGTCGGTGAACTTCTGGACCGCTTCGAGCAGGCCGCCATCGACGAGGCGCTGGCCGCCGGAGTGGAGCCCAAGGCCGTCACGTCGCGCCGCACCGGTCGCGCCGACGTGACCGGTCCGCTGGCTCTCGTGCTGGACGCCCCCGACGTGCTCTGGGCCGGCCGCACCGCGACCAACCCGGTCCATCGGATCGCCGATCCCTCCGACTGGCTGGTGCATGACGGACCCGAGAGCCGCCGCGCCACGCATTCATCGACCGGGGCGCGGCTCCAGGTCGACGGCGACCGCGTCGTGCTCAGCGTTCCGGTGTCGGGCACCTGGATCGACATCCCATTCACCTTGCCGCCCAACACCGTTGACGGTGCCACCCCGGTGGTCTCCACCGAGGATGCCGCCACCGCGATGCGCGCGGTGCTGGCCATCGCCGCCGGGGTCGACGGGCCCGACTTCCTGCCCGCGGTCACCGACGGAACGGCCACCGTCACGGTGGACTGGGACCCCGAGCGGGTCGCCGACCACACCGGCGTCACTGCCACCTTCGGAGAACCGTTGGCGCCGAGCCTCAAAACCGTGCCCGACGCGCTCGTCGGCCCCTGCTGGCCCGCCGTCTTCTCGGCCATCGGCTCGGCCGTCACCGACGCCGGCATTCCGGTTGTCGAGGGCCTGCTGAGCCTGGTGCATCTCGACCACGCCGCCCACATGGTCGGCACCCTGCCGAAGTCCCAGTCGCAATTGACGATCACCGCAACGGCTTCGGCGGCCATCGACACGGACATGGGCCGCGTCGTCCCGGTTTCGGTTGTCATTGCCGACGCCAACGGTCAGATGATCGCCACGCTCGATGAGCGTTTCGCCATCCTGGGACGCACCGGCTCCGCCGAACTGACCGACCCGGCGCGCGCCGGTGGCGCGGTGTCGCAGAACGCGACCGACACCCCGCGTCGGCGCCGCCGCGACGTCACCATCACCGCCCCGGTCGACATGCGGCCGTTCGCGGTGGTCTCCGGTGACCACAACCCCATCCACACCGACCGGGCCGCCGCACTGCTGGCCGGACTGGAATCGCCCATCGTGCACGGCATGTGGCTGTCGGCCGCCGCCCAGCACGCGGTGACCGCCACCGACGGTCAGGCCCGCCCGCCGGCGCGGCTGATCGGCTGGACCGCGCGCTTCCTGGGCATGGTGCGTCCCGGCGACGAGGTTGCGTTCCGGGTCGACCGAGTCGGAATCGACCAGGGCGCAGAGGTTTTGGAGGTCGCCGCCCGAATCGGATCGGACCTGGTGATGTCGGCGACGGCGCGCCTGGCGTCCCCGCACACCGTCTACGCCTTCCCCGGCCAGGGAATCCAGCACAAGGGCATGGGCATGGACGTCCGGGCCCGGTCCAAGGCCGCCCGCAAGGTGTGGGACAAGGCGGACAAGTTCACCCGCGACACCCTGGGCTTCTCCGTCTTGCACGTGGTGCGCGACAACCCGACCAGCATCATCGCCAGCGGTGTGCACTACAACCACCCCGAGGGCGTGCTGTACCTGACGCAGTTCACCCAGGTCGCGATGGCCACGGTGGCCGCCGCGCAGGTCGCCGAGATGCGCGAGCAGGGCGCCTTCGTCGAGGATGCGATCGCCTGCGGCCACTCCGTCGGTGAGTACACCGCGCTGGCCTGCGTGACGGGCATCTACGAGCTGGAAGCCTTGCTGGAAACGGTGTTTCACCGTGGATCGAAGATGCACGACATCGTGCCGCGCGACGAGCTCGGCCGGTCCAACTACCGGCTGGCCGCGATTCGGCCGTCGCAGATCGACCTGCCCGACGACGAGGTTCCGGGCTTTGTCGCTGGAATCGCCGAGAGCACAGGCGAGTTCCTTGAGATCGTCAACTTCAACCTGCGCGGCTCCCAGTACGCGATCGCCGGCACAGTGCGAGGCCTGGAAGCGCTCGAAGAAGAGGTGGAGCGGCGCCGCGAGATCAGCGGCGGCAAGCGCTCGTTCATCCTGGTGCCCGGTATCGATGTGCCGTTCCACTCGCGGGTGCTGCGCGTCGGGGTGGCGGAATTCCGGCGGTCGCTCGACCGGGTCATGCCGCGCGACAAGGACCCCGACGTCATCATCGGCCGCTACATTCCGAACCTGGTGCCGCGTCCGTTCACCCTGGACCGCGACTTCATCCAGGAGATCCGCGATCTGGTGCCGGCCGAGCCGCTCGACCCGATCCTCGCCGACTACGACACTTGGCTCGCCGAGCGCCGCATCGAGATGGCACGCACCGTCCTGATCGAGCTGCTGGCATGGCAGTTCGCCAGCCCGGTGCGCTGGATCGAGACGCAGGACCTGCTGTTCACCGAAGAGGCCGCCGGCGGTCTGGGTGTGGAACGGTTCGTCGAGATCGGTGTGAAGTCCGCGCCGACCGTCGCGGGCCTGGCCACCAACACCCTCAAGCTGCCCGAATACGCCCACAGCACAGTGGAAGTGCTCAACGCCGAGCGCGACGCGGCCGTGCTGTTCGCCACCGACACCGACCCCGAACCCGAGGACGAGCCGGAGGTCGCGGTGGATTCCGACGCTGCCGCGTCGGACGTGGGGCCCAACCCCAATGTCGCACCGGCCGTCGCTGCGGCTCCCGCTGCCGCCCCGTCGGGGGGCCCGCGCCCCGACGACATCGGGTTCGACGCCGCCGACGCCACCCTGGCGCTAATCGCGTTGTCGGCCAAGATGCGAATCGACCAGATCGAGGAGCTGGACTCCATCGAGTCCATCACCGACGGTGCGTCGTCGCGGCGCAACCAGCTGCTGGTGGACCTGGGTTCGGAGCTGAACCTGGGCGCCATCGACGGCGCCGCCGAAGCGGACCTGGCCGGGCTGCGCGCGCAGGTGACCAAGTTGGCGCGCACCTACAAGCCTTACGGCCCAGTGCTTTCCGACGCGATCAACGACCAGCTGCGCACGGTGCTGGGGCCCTCGGGCAAGCGGCCCGGCGCCATCGCCGAGCGGGTCAAGAAGACCTGGGAGCTGGGCGAGGGCTGGGCCAAGCACGTCACGGTCGAGGTGGCGCTGGGAACCCGCGAGGGAACCAGCGTGCGGGGTGGCGCCATGGGCCACCTGCACGAGGGCGCGCTCGCCGATGCCGCTTCCGTCGACAAGGCGATCGACGCCGCGGTGGCTTCCGTCGCCGCGCGTCGTGGCATCGCGGTTTCGCTGCCGTCTTCGGGCGGTGCCGGCGGCGGTGCGACCGTCGACGCGGCCGCGCTGAGCGAATTCACCGACCAGATCACCGGCCGCGACGGCGTGCTGGCCTCGGCGGCCCGCCTGATCCTGGGCCAGCTGGGCCACGACGACCCGGTGAGCGCGCTGCCGGCAGCCACCGACGCGGAGCTCATCGACCTGGTGACCGCCGAGCTCGGCGCCGACTGGCCACGCCTGGTGTCGCCGGTGTTCGAGCCGAAGAAGGCGGTGCTGTTCGACGACCGGTGGGCCAGCGCGCGCGAAGACCTGGTCAAGCTCTGGCTCAGCGACGAGGGCGACATCGACGCGCGGTGGGTGGACCTGTCCGAAAGGTTCGAGGGCGCAGGCCATGTGGTGGCCACCCAGGCCACCTGGTGGCAGGGCAAGGCCCTGTCCGCGGGCCGTCAGATCCACGCATCGTTGTACGGCCGCATCGCGGCCGGCGCCGAGAACCCGGATCCGGGCCGGTACAGCAGCGAAGTCGCCGTGGTGACGGGCGCCTCCAAGGGCTCGATCGCCGCGTCGGTCGTCGCGCGACTGCTCGACGGCGGTGCCACCGTCATCGCCACGACGTCCAAGCTCGACGACGAGCGCCTGGCGTTCTACCGCGGGCTGTACCGCGACCACGCCCGCTACGGCGCCGCGCTATGGGTGGTCGCCGCCAACATGGCGTCCTATTCCGACATCGACGCGCTGGCCGAATGGATCGGCACCGAGCAGACCGAAAGCCTTGGGCCGCAGTCGATCCACATCAAGGACGCGCAGACCCCGACGCTGCTGTTCCCGTTTGCCGCACCGCGGGTCGCGGGTGACCTGTCCGAGGCCGGCTCTCGCTCCGAGATGGAGATGAAGGTGCTGCTGTGGGCGGTGCAGCGGTTGATCGGCGGGTTGTCGAGGATCGGCGCCGAGCGCGACATCGCGTCGCGGCTGCACGTGGTGCTGCCGGGCTCGCCGAACCGCGGAATGTTCGGCGGTGACGGCGCTTACGGTGAGGCCAAGTCGGCGCTGGACGCCTTGGTGAGTCGTTGGCACGCCGAGTCGTCGTGGGCGGCCCGGGTCAGCTTGGCGCACGCGCTGATCGGTTGGACCCGCGGCACCGGGCTGATGGGCCACAACGACGCCATCGTCGACGCGGTCGAGGAGGCCGGGGTCACCACCTACTCGACCGATGAGATGGCGGCAATGTTGTTGTCGCTCTGCGACATCGAGTCCAAGGTGGCCGCGGCGAGTGCGCCGATCAAGGCCGACCTGACCGGCGGGCTGGGCGAGGCGAACCTCGACATGGCCGAGCTCGCGGCCAAAGCCCGCGAGCAAGCCACTTCGGGCGAGGAGGCCGACGAGGCCGCCACCGAGGGCACCATCGCCGCGCTGCCGTCCCCGCCGCGCGGCTTCACCCCGGCACCGCCTCCGGAATGGGCAGACCTCGACGTCGACCCGGCCGACCTGGTGGTCATCGTCGGTGGCGCGGAGCTGGGCCCCTACGGCTCGTCACGAACCCGCTTCGAGATGGAGGTCGACAACGAACTGTCGGCTGCCGGCGTCCTGGAGCTGGCCTGGACCACCGGGCTGATCCGCTGGGAGGACGACCCTCAACCCGGTTGGTACGACGCGCAATCGGGCGATCTGGTCGACGAATCCGAGTTGGTCGAGCGCTATCACGACACCGTCGTCGAGCGCTGCGGCATCCGCGAGTTCGTCGACGACGGCGCGATCGACCCCGATCACGCTTCGCCGCTGCTGGTGTCGGTGTTCCTGGACAAGGACTTCGCCTTCGTGGTGTCCTCGGAGGCCGACGCGCGCGCCTTCGTCGAGTTCGATCCGGAGCACACGATCATCCGGCCGGTGCCCGACTCCAGTGACTGGCAGGTGATCCGCAAGGCCGGCACCGAGATCCGGGTGCCGCGAAAGACCAAGCTGTCGCGGACAGTGGGGGCGCAGATCCCCACCGGGTTCGACCCGACCGTGTTCGGCATCAGCCAGGACATGGCCAGCTCGACCGACCGGGTGGCCCTGTGGAACATCGTCGCGACCGTCGACGCGTTCCTGTCGTCGGGCTTCACCCCGGCCGAGTTGATGCGCTGGGTGCACCCGGGGCTGGTGGCCAGCACGCAGGGCACCGGCATGGGCGGCATGACGTCGATGCAGACGATGTATCACGGCAACCTGCTCGGCCGGAACAAGCCGAACGACATCCTGCAGGAAGTTCTGCCGAACGTCGTTGCCGCGCACGTCATTCAGAGCTACGTCGGCAGCTACGGCGCGATGATCCACCCGGTGGGCGCGTGCGCGACCGCGGCGGTGTCGGTCGAGGAGGGCGTCGACAAGATCCGTCTCGGCAAGGCCGAGCTGGTGGTCGCCGGCGGATTCGACGACCTGACGCTGGAAGCCATCATTGGCTTCGGTGACATGGCGGCCACCGCCGACACTTCCATGATGCGGGGCCGCGGCATCCACGACTCGAAGTTCTCCCGGCCCAACGATCGACGCCGGCTGGGATTCCTCGAGGCGCAGGGCGGCGGCACCATCCTGCTGGCGCGCGGCGACCTGGCGCTCAAGATGGGCCTGCCGGTGCTGGCCGTGGTGGCCTACGCGCAGTCGTTCGCCGACGGCGTGCACACCTCGATCCCGGCGCCGGGGCTGGGCGCGCTGGGCGCCGGTCGCGGCGGCAGGGATTCGGCGCTGGCGCGGTCGCTGACCAAGCTCGGCGTGGGCGCTGACGACATCGCGGTGATCTCCAAGCACGACACGTCGACCCTGGCCAACGATCCCAACGAGACCGAACTGCACGAGCGGCTCGCCGACTCGCTCGGTCGCTCCGAGGGTGCGCCGCTGTTCGTGGTGTCGCAGAAGAGCCTCACCGGGCACGCCAAGGGCGGCGCGGCGGTCTTCCAGATGATGGGGCTGTGCCAGATGCTGCGCGACGGGGTGATCCCGCCCAACCGCAGCCTGGATTGCGTCGACGACGAACTGGCCGGCTCGGCCCATTTCGTGTGGGTGCGCGAGACCTTGCGGCTCGGGGAGAAGTTCCCGCTGAAGGCGGGGCTGCTGACCAGCCTTGGGTTCGGCCACGTTTCGGGGTTGGTCGCGCTGGTGCACCCGCAGGCCTTCGTCGCCGCGCTCGACCCGGAGCAGCGCGCGGACTACCAGCGGCGCGCGGACGCACGCCTGCTGGCCGGTCAGCGGCGGCTCGCGTCGGCGATCGCCGGCGGCGCCCCCATGTACGAGCGGCCACCGAACCGTCGCTTCGACAGTGAGACACCGGAGAAGCGTCAGGAGGCGGCGATGCTGCTCAACCCGGATTCGCGCCTGGGTGACGGCGAGGCCTACCAGGTCTCGGCCGGATGACGCCGGCTTGTTGTCCGGCTGCGCACCGGTCGGCTACGCGGACCGCATCGTCGCCGCGCCCGGCCATCCGTTAGCCTGGCGACCGATGGGAATTGTCGGTGTGGGGATCGATCTCGTCTCCATTCCTGATTTCGCCGAGCAGGTCGACCAGCCGGGAACCGTCTTCTCCGAGACGTTCACGCCGGGGGAGCGCCGCGACGCGTCGGACAAGAGTTCGTCGGCGGCGCGTCACCTGGCGGCCCGCTGGGCCGCCAAGGAGGCGGTGATCAAGGCCTGGTCGGGGTCGCGGTTCGCGCAGCGCCCCGTGCTTCCGGAGGACATCCACCGCGACATCGAGGTGGTCACCGACATGTGGGGACGCCCCCGGGTGCGGCTGAGCGGCGACATCGCCAAACACCTGGCCGACGTGATCATCCACGTATCGCTGACGCACGAGGGCGATACCGCGGCCGCGGTGGCCATCCTGGAGACGTGCTGACGTCGAGCTGGCGTGTCCCCCGCAAGCGGGGGTGCCCCCAGCTCGGCTCTGGCCGACTAGCCTCGGGGACATGAGCGATCTGGTTGAACGCGTCCGCGAGTTGCTGCCATCGGTGCGCCGCGACCTCGAAGACCTGATGCGCATCGAATCGGTGTGGGCGGACCCCGGCCGCCGCGACGAAGTACACCGCAGCGCGCAGGCCGTCGCGGACCTGTTGTCGCAGGCCGGTTTCGGCGACGTGCGGATCGTCAGCGAAGGGGGAGCGCCTGCGGTCATCGCGCGCCACCCCGCGCCTCCCGGCGCGCCGACCGTGCTGCTGTACGCCCACCACGACGTCCAGCCCGAAGGTGACCGCGGCCAATGGCTGTCGCCGCCCTTCGAACCCACCGAGCGCGACGGCCGGCTCTACGGACGCGGCAGTGCAGACGACAAAGCCGGCATCGCAACGCATTTGGCTGCATTTCGGGCGCACGGCGGCCAGCCGCCGGTGGGCGTGACGGTATTCGTCGAAGGGGAGGAGGAATCCGGGTCGCCGTCCCTGGCCCGACTCCTGGCCGCCCACCGCGATGCGCTGGCCGCCGACGTGATCGTCATCGCCGACTCGGACAACTGGAGCACCGAGGTCCCTGCGCTGACGGTGACGCTGCGCGGCCTGGTCGACTGCGTCGTCGAGGTCGCCACCCTCGACCACGGGCTGCACTCCGGCATCTGGGGCGGCGTGGTGCCCGACGCCCTGAGCGTGCTGGTCCGGCTGCTGGCCAGCCTGCACGACGACGACGGAAATGTGGCCGTCGCCGATCTGCACGAAAGCACTGCCGCCGCGGTCGATTACCCGCCCGAGCGGGTGCGCGCCGACTCCGGTCTGCTGGCCGGGGTGGCCGAGATCGGCTCGGGGTCGGCGCCGCAACGGCTGTGGGCCAAACCGGCGATCACTGTGATCGGTATCGACACCACACCCGTCGAGAAGGCGTCGAACACGCTGATCCCGCGGGCGCGGGCCAAGATCAGCATGCGCGTCGCGCCCGGCGGTGACGCCGCGGCGCACCTGGACACCTTGACCGCCCACCTGCAAAGCCACGCGCCGTGGGGTGCGCACGTCAGCGTCACCCGTGGCGACATCGGTGAGCCCTACGCCATCGACGCCACCGGCAGCGTCTACGACGCCGCGCGGGCCGCGTTCCGGCAGGGGTGGGGGACCGATCCGATCGACATGGGCATGGGCGGATCGATCCCGTTCATCGCTGAGTTCGCCGACGCGTTTCCGCAGGCGAAGATCCTCGTCACCGGCGTGGAGGACCCCGCGACGCAAGCGCACAGCGTCAACGAGAGCCTGCACCTCGGGGTGCTGGAACGCGCGGCGATCAGCGAGGCGCTGCTGCTCGCCAACCTGGTCTGAGCCGTCGCACCGAGGCTTCGGCAACGTCGCGGCAACGACGCTGTCCACCTCAACGTGAGGTTGAATCTCCCGGTTGGTCTTTGTTTAATACCCCAGCTCAAGGGTAGATAGACCTCTAAGGCCTCATAGGAAAGATTTTCGCGAGGGCTGAAATTAGCTCTGCTGCAATGCATCTGACGGGATAGCTCTCGGTCGGCCCGCCTGGTAGAGACCGTGTGTTCGGCCGCTTGCCACCGCACCCATTTCGTGTAACCTTCTTAACTATTAAGTAAGTGAACTGACTCTCTTGGTAAGAGGGGGACGCGTGGACGTGCGAGCGCAGCTGTCGCACTTGAGCTCGGAGGAGCGCGAGACCCTGGCGGCCAGGATCATGACCCGCTTGGACGCCGACTCGGCCTCCGCCGATCACGACGTCACCATTCTCGGAGGCGGCGTCGCCGGCCTCACGCTGGCGCTTGAGCTCCGTAGCGTGCGTCCGCAGACTCGAATCCTCATCATTTCGCCGGCGTCACACCCCGTTCCGGAGGTCACCCACACGGTCGGGGAGTCGACAGTCGAGGTTTCCGCTCATTACCTCCGGGATCGGCTCGGATTAGGCGATCATCTGCATACCGCCCAGATCCGCAAAATGGGGTTGCGGATGTTTTTCTCGCACGACGGGAACACCGATATCGCCCGGCGGTTGGAGCTCGGCAGCTCCGCATTCATACCGCAGGTGACCTATCAAATCGACCGCGGCAGGTTGGAGAACGAGCTGTACCGACGTTGCCTGGCGCAAGGTGTTGCCATCCTCCGCGGTCGAGTCGTGTCGGTCGCCGGCGGCCATGGGGGGCGCGCACACACGGTCTCCGTTCAGAACGGTGAAACGATCACCCACACCACCGCGCGCTGGATCGTCGACGCATCGGGCCGCAACCGGACGCTGCCTCGCCAACTCGGCCTGAAGCGCCCCAACAAACACAACTGCAATGCGGTGTGGCTACGTGTCGCGACCGAGATAGACATCGGCCAGTGGAGTGACGACCCGGCTTGGCAGGCGCGCCTCATCGAAGGCGATCGTGCGCTGTCCACCAATCATCTGATGGGCGAGGGATATTGGGTCTGGCTGATCCGGCTCGCGTCGGGGTCGACCAGCGTTGGGATCGTTGCCGACCCCGCCTTCCACAAGTTCGACCGCTTCAACACGCTCGCTAAAGCCCGAACGTGGCTGCGCCAATACGAGCCGCAGTGCGCCGCGGTCTTGGCAGAGCACGAACACCTGATCAGAGACTTCAGGGTGATGAAAAACTACAGTCACGGCGCCACCAAGGTGTACGACGGCCGCGACCGTTGGTGTCTCACCGGGGACTCGGGAATCTTCCTGGATCCCCTGTATTCGTCGGGACTCGACCTCATCGCGATCGGCAACGGTCTGATCACCGACATGATCGCCCGCGAGCTCGACGGCGAGGATGTCGTGGCGCGGTCCGGCATCAGCGATTCCCTGTTCCGGTCCCTCACCGACATGTGGCTCGCTGTCTACTGCGACCAATACCAACTGATGGGCTCGCCTGCCGTCATGTCGGCGAAAGTAATCTGGGATATCGCGTTCTATTGGGGCTTCGTGGGCTTGCTCTACAGAAACGGTCGATTCGTCAGTGTCGCAGACGACCCTCATGTGGTGCCCCACCTGGAAGGGCTTATCGCGCTCAGTAACCGCACGCAAAAATTCTTCCGCGAGTGGGCCGCGGTCGAGATCGCCCGTCCGGCGGCACAATTCGTCGATTTGTACTCGCCTTTGAACTTCATGGTGACGCTCCACATCGCGATGATGAAAGAACCCGCGGACTTCGCCGCACAGTTCGATGCGAACGCCCGGCTCCTGCGTCAGCTTGCAGGCCACCTGGTGGAGACCGTGGTGTCGGAGAAATGTGCTGATTTCGCCGAAGACGGCGTGATGCTGCAGGTGCAAGCCTGGCAACAGGACCCTCTGCTGCGCGAGCTCCGATCCGTCTATCGCCATGAGCAGGCAATTAATCCGATCAGCCAAGATTGGATTCTCGGCACCGTACCCGCACTAGAAGCAAGTTGACCCGAAGAAGAATCGCCCGCGGTCTGGCTCTGGGAGCCTTGCACATTCGCCGGCCAGCGTCCCCTTTGCCCTCGGTGGAGAGCACGGCGAACCACAGGCGGCCGCGGATGCACACGAACGACGAATGCGCCCGCAACGGCCAGCCGCGGCAATCCCGTGCGAGCCGATGAAAGGCCTTACGGGGAAAGGATGAGCATGGCCGTCGAACACAGCACTCGCGAACCCTTGGCGATCGTCGGCATCGGGTGTCACTTTCCGGGCGGCGCCCACACGCCAGATAGCTACTGGAACCTGCTGTGCAGTGAAATCGACGCCACGCGCACAGTCCCCGAAACACGATGGAATGCCGAGAAATACTACGATCCGAACCCGGCGAAGGTCGGCAAGATGGTTACCCGTCGAGGCGGATTCCTCAGCGAGATCGATCAATTCGACCCGCAATTCTTCGGCATCTCTCCACGAGAGGCGAACCTGGTCGATCCACAGCAACGCCTGTTGCTTCAAACGACGTGGGAGGCTCTGGAAGACGGCGGAATAGCCCCGGACAGCCTGGCCGGCACCGAGGTCGGCGTCTTCATCGGTGGTTTCACCCTCGACTACCAACTTCTGCAGAATCGCGGACGCGCCAGCCGGTACCGATTCAAAACCCACTCCGCCACCGGAATGATGATGACGATGCTGGCCAACCGGATCTCGTTCGCCTTCGATTTCCGCGGCCCAAGCATGACGGTCGATACGGCATGCTCGAGCTCACTGGTCGCCGTACATCTTGCGGCGCTGAGCATCTGGAACGGTGAATGCGACCTCGCGCTGGCCGGTGGCGTCAACATCATGATCGGGCCGAACACCGCCATCGCCGAATCGAAGAGCGGCTTTCTCAGCCCGGACGGCCGATGCAAGGCCTTCGACGAATCCGCTGACGGCTACGCGCGCGGAGAAGGCGGCGCGGTCGTCGTCATCAAACCGCTCGAGCGGGCGCTGGCCGACGGCGACGAAATCTACGCGCAGATCCTCGGCACCGCCGTGTCACAGGACGGTCGCACCGACGGCATCACCGTCCCCAGCGCCGAAGCACAAGAAGCGGCGATCACCACCGCCTTGCGACGAGCGGGCGTTCGGCCCGGCGAAGTCGGGTACGTGGAGGCGCACGGCACTGGAACCCCCGTCGGCGATCCCATCGAGGTCCGCGCCCTCGCCAATGTCCTTGCCGCAGACCGGCCGGCGTCGGACCCACTGCTGATCGGATCGGTCAAAACCAACATCGGCCATCTCGAGGCCGGTGCGGGGGTAGCCGGACTGATCAAAGCGGCACTAGCGCTCAAGCACGGCTACATCCCGGCGAACCTGCACCTGAAAAACCCGATTGCCCTGGGCAGCTCGGGTCTTGCCGTCGCCGGGACCAGTCGCCCGTTTCCGGGCGACAGGCGACGCGTCGCGGGGGTCAACTCGTTCGGGTTTGGCGGCACCAACGCCCACGTGGTGCTCGCCGAGCCCCCGGCCCCAGTTCGCGCCGAGACCTCGAATCACGCTCAGCGGCCGCCGCTGGCCGTGCTGCCGATCTCCGCGCGGACAGAGGAGGCGTTGGTGGCGGCGGCCGGCCGATTGGCCGAGCACGTGCGCGCTCACCCCGACCTCGCACTGCACGACCTGGGTTACACCCTCAGCCGGCGTCGGTCGCACCTGAGTTATCGCGGTGCCCTCGTCGTGGACAGCATTGCCGACGCGCTGGACCAACTCCAGGCCTTCGTTGAAGGCCGGCGCAGCCCCGCGGGCCGCACACCGCCAACTCCGCCCAAGTTGGCGTTTGTCTGTACCGGGATGGGACCCCAGTGGTGGAAGATGTGCCGCGGACTGCTGGACGTCTATCCCGCCTTCACCGACAGCATTCTGCGAAGCGACCGCGAGCTCGCCCGTTACGCCGACTGGTCGTTGATCGATGAGCTCCGAGCCGACGAGCCCGGCTCTCGTATGGCGGAAACCGACGTCGCGCAACCCGCCAACTTCGCTATTCAGCTAGCGATCGCCGAGCAGCTCAAGCAGTTCGGGGTCAACCCCGACGCCGTGATCGGACACAGCGCCGGTGAGGTCGCCGCGCACTACCTGGCCGGTGTCCTCACCTTCGAGCAGGCGATCCGGGTCATTTATCACCGGAGTCGCCTCCAGCAACGCACGCGCGGACTGGGCCGCATGCTCGCCGTCGGCCTCAGTGCCGACTCGCTCACCCAGTGGATCGACGGCGCAGCGTTGGACGACCTCTGGCGGCGGGTGTCGATCGCCGCGGTCAACAGCCCGTCGGCGGTCACCGTCGCGGGAGACGGCGATGTCCTGGAAGACATCGCTCGCCAACTCGACGAACGCAAGGTCTTCAACAAGTTTCTCGCCGTGGAAGTGCCCTATCACACCCACTACATGGACGCGGTGCGAGACGATCTGCACAGCGCCCTGGACGGGCTGTCATCCAAAGCGGCGACGATCCCGCTGTTCTCCACGGTGACCGGAGAGCGGTTGCAGAGATATGCCGCCGGTGCCGCCTACTGGTGGCAAAATACCCGCACCACAGTACTTTTCGAGCCCGCGATCACCCGGATGCTCGACGAGGGATATACCCACTTCGTCGAGCTGGGACCACATCCCGTTCTGGCACCGTCCATCGCCGAGATCGCCGCAGCCCAGAACAAAGACGCTGTCGTCCTGGCGAGCCAGCGACGAAACGAGGACGACAGCCGCACTCTGATGAATTGCGTTGCCGCACTGCATTGCTATGGCCACCCGGTGGGGTGGGACGCTTTCTACCCCAGCCAGGCGGCGCGGCCGGTAAAGCTCCCTTCCTACCCATGGCAATGCAGAAGGTATTGGAACGAGACCCAGGAAGCCGCGGAGGACCTGCACTACGACCCGGTGCATCCGCTGCTCGGGCAAGCGGTGAGCGCCGTGCACCCCACTTGGGAACTGGAGTTGAGCACCGCCACCGTCCCGTTCATCGCAGATCACCAGGTCCAGGGAAGTGTTCTGCTGCCCGGGGCGGCATACATCGAAATGGCCTTGGCCGCCGGCGAAGAAGCCTACGGGTCGGCGGACCACAGGGTGGAAAACCTGAGGCTGCATCGCGCCCTCATCCTCGACGACACATGCGACCCTATCCTCAGGACAACCCTCAACCAGGACACCGGGACGCTCGAATTCGCGGCATTCACCGCGACGGCGGACGGCGAGCTGAAGTGGACGATAACGGCGACCGCGGAACTCAATGCACTTCCGCGATCGCCCGGCCACCACGAGTTCCCCAGCACGACAGGGCAAGTCATCACCATCGACGGCGACGAATTCTACGCCCGCACCCGAGCCGTCGGCTTGGCGTACGGTGACGCATTCCGGACCATCACCGGTGCCGCTGCCGGAGACGGCTGGGCGACAGCCCGGATCGCTATTCCCGCGAGCCTCACCGGAGAAGTCGCCAGCTACCGATTCCATCCGGCTCTCATCGATGGCGCTTTCCAAACGCTTTTGGGTACATCGCTTTTCGGGCGGGACGCGAACGAGAGTCCCTACCTTCCCGTTCGGATCCGGCAGAGCGCCATATACGGCGCGCCCGAAGAGAATATGACCGTCCAGGTACGGGTCACATCGGCCACCGAAGACGAGATCGAGAGCGACATCGCGATCGTCGGGGACGGCGGGCGACCGCTCGCCGTCTTCAACGGATTCACGGTGCAATCACTCAGTGCGTCGTCTCGCATGTCGCCCGAACGTGTCGACAAGGGACTGTATGAAATACATTGGGTCGCACAGCCCGGCGTCGAACGCGATCACCGCGAGAGTCCGCTTACGGCCGAGAGCATGTCGTGGCTGATCTTCATCGATGCCGCCGGCGTGGGCTCGGCGCTCGCGGAGCGGATGCGGCGCGGCGGCCAGCGCGTCCGAACAGTCGAGCATCGACCCGTCGAGTCGCTCGCGGAGCTCGACGACGGGTACGCGCTGAACCCGCGACAGCCCCGACAGCTGCACCAGTTGCTAGAGACACACCTCGCCAGGGAAGGACAACTCGCCGGCATCATCAACTGCTGGCCGATGAATTTCCGTCCACATCCCGACGCTTCCGAAACGAATGACCAGATCGGCGTTTTCGCGATCCTTCATCTCGTCAAGGCCCTGGCAGAATACGACATCGTCCAGCCTCGCCTCTACGTCGTCACCGCTAACGCGCAGCCGGCGCCCGGGACCGAAGCGCTGGCCGTCGAACAAGCGGTCGTCTGGGGACTGGGTCGCGTCGTCGGCCACCAGGAATTCGTCAAGCACTGGGGCGGTCTTATCGACATCGACGACACCGACGATCACGTGGAGACCGCCGCCCGCATCTGCGAGCACGTTCTCGGCGATGACCCAGAGGACCAGATCGCCGTGCGGGGCTGCAGGACGTTCGTTCCGCGTCTTCGCCCGAGCAGCAGCCTCACGAAGGCCTTTCCAACCAAACTCACCCCCGACGCGACCTACGTGGTCACCGGTGGAGCAGGGTCCCTGGGCCGCACCATCGCGGCATACCTTGCCCGACGGGGGGCACGGCATATCGCCCTGCTGTCCCGGAGCGAAATCCCGTCGAGGAGTTGCTGGCCGTCGCTACCCGACGACCACCGGCATAAGTCAACCGTCGGCGCGATCCAACACATCGAACACCTCGGCGCTCGGGTGACGACAGCCAGTGTCGACGTAACCGACGCCAGGCAAGTCGAGACCTGGCTGAGTCATCACCTCCGAGACGGAGGCCCGCCCGTTCGTGGAATCATCCATGCCGCAGGTTCTGTCGACGATCAGCTTCTGGTCAACATGACCGAAGCGGATTTCGCCGCAGTGATGGCGCCCAAGGTCACCGGCACTCGCGTGCTGCACAACGCTTTCAAAGAGCACGAGCTGGAATTCTTTGTGATGTTCGGGTCCGCAGGGTCGGTCATCGCAGCACCGGGTCAAGGTAACTACGCCGCCGCCAACGCTTTCCTCGATGCCTTCGCGCACTACCGACAGGCCGAGGGACTGCCGGCCCTCACCATCGGGTGGGGCCCCTGGTCGGTCGGCATGGTCGAAGAGCTCAAGCTCGAAAAGATCTACGCTCAGCGCGGAATCGAGCTGATCACGCCCGCGGCGGGCACCCAGATTCTCGATCGACTCATCAACCAAAAGGCGCCCAACGTCATCGCCATCACCGTCGAATGGACGCGGGCCCGCCGGGTCGGGCTTGTCGGACAATTACCGCCGATGTTCTCCGAACTGGGAACGGCCGACGCCGCGCCCGATGACACCGATTCCGAATCGTCCATACTCGACACCCTGTCCGGTTGTCCGGAAGCCGAGAGGCTTGACATGGTCGCCCGCCTCGTTCGGCAAATCGTGTCCGCGGTCTTCGAAGTCGCGGTGACCGAAATCGGACCCGACGACGCCCTCGACGATCTTGGGTTGGACTCAATGATGGCAATGGATTTCAGGACAAGAATCAGTGCGACCTTCGCGATCGACCTACCGGTGCTGGAATTGCTCAGAGGGGTAAGCGTCAACTCACTGGCCGTTCGGATACTCGGCGAGCTCCAACCTGGCTGCGCCGACCCGCCCGGGCTCGACGAACAACCACCGGAGGCTACGTCCGATGACGTCGATCGACTCATCGAGCAGTTATCCGAGGCGGACCTGCGGGAAGTGCTGGCCGATCTTCAAAGACATCCCACCGAGCGGGGGACGGGAGGGGCGCAAGCGTGAATCCCGCACCACCGCCGGGCCCGGCGATGACGACGGCCGACCGCTCGTCCGCGGTGCATGTTCGGGGTTTGTCGAAGACCTACGGACAGTTGCACGCGGTGCGCGATCTGGACCTCGACATAGGCTACGGCGAAATTTTCGCGATCCTGGGGCCGAACGGCGCCGGCAAGTCGACGACCATCGAAATCCTCGAGGGCCACCGGCAACGCGATTCGGGACACGTGCGTGTTTTGGGCGCAGACCCCGGGACCGCGGGGCGGACCTGGCGCGCCAAGATCGGCGTTGTGCTGCAAGAAGCCAGCGACTTCGGCATGCTGACGGTGTCCGAGACCGTGCACATCTTCACGAAATGCTATGGAAGAGCTCGTGTCCCGGAGGAGACACTCGAACTCGTCGGGCTGGCCCCGGTTTCCGATTCCAGGGTGAGGACGCTATCGGGGGGACAACGCCGTAGGCTCGACGTCGCTCTCGGCATCATCGGCATGCCCGAATTGCTGTTCTTGGACGAGCCGACGACGGGGTTCGATCCAGACGCGAGACGCCGATTCTGGGACCTCGTCAGGCTATTGGCCGGCGATGGCACGACCATCCTGTTGACCACCCACTACCTGGAAGAAGCTGCCGCACTGGCGGATCGCGTGGCGGTCCTCGCCGGCGGCAGGGTGGTGGCGGTCGACTCGCCGGCGAAACTGACCGAATACGTGAACTCGGCCGCGACGGTCCGCTGGATGGAGGGAGACGAGGTCCACGTGGAGAAGACTGATCACCCCACCGAATTGATCCGGCAGCGGTCAAGGGACGGGGCGGAGCTGTCTGCGCTGACGGTCTCCCGCCCGACGCTCGAAGACGCTTATCTTGAGTTGATCGGTTTGGCGTGATGGACGTCGACCAAGTCAGAAGTGCTTCACCGCCACGCGGCCTGACCGTCGTGCAGCCGCCGCTTCCGTCGCCGCTGCGCATCGGGGTGTCGCGAATCGTGCCTGAGTTGAAGATGTTTTACCGCCGGCCGGAGCAGTTGGTTCTCACCTTTTCGATGCCCGCGGTGATCGGCATTCTGTTGGGTTCGATCTTCACGACCAAACTGCCCAACAGCGATACCAGCACGGGCGCCGTGATCGCGGCGAGCATCCTCGCTTACGGGATTCTCTCGACCTCATTCATCAACCTCGGCATCAGCATCGCGGCCGACCGTGAAAGCGGCGCGCTGAGGCGCCTGCGGGGAACTCCGACGACCGCGTCCTCGTATTTCATCGGAAAGATCGCCCTGGTAGCCGTCGCAAGCCTCGCCGAGGCCGTTGTGCTCCTGGCCGTAGGCGTGCTCGTCTTCAAACTTCATCTACCTACCAATGGGTTTGGATGGTTCACCCTGTCCTGGGTGTTCATCCTGGGCATTGTCAGCTGCTCACTACTGGGCATCTTCGTCAGCAACTTGGCCAGTGGCGCGGTTTCCGCCGCCGTGATAACCAACGGCCCGGCGGTGGCTCTGCAATTCGTGTCAGGCACATACGTTCCGCTGATCGCACTACCGGCATGGATGTTGACCATCGGCTCCGTGTTCCCCGTGAAGTGGATGGCCCAAGGGTTCCGGTCGGTGCTCCTACCGCCGAACATGGCCGCATTCGAACCGGCGGGCAGTTGGGAACACTGGACGACGTTTCTGGTATTGACGGCGTGGAGTGTGGGTGGATTGATCGCCTGCCTCGCGGTTTTCCGCTGGTCGGACACGAAATAATCCCGATGCCTTCCCTGCTCGCTATCACGTCGCACTTCTTCCTCCAGATCGCATTCATCTTGCTGACTTATCGCCTGCTCTGGCCGCTCTTCCGCCGGCTGGGTCAGGTGCAAGTGGTCGCGATCATGGTGGCCGGATTCGTGCTCGGCCCTTCGGTTTTGGGGTGGATATGGCCGGCCGGGCAGCACTGGCTGTTCCCGACGAAGCTGACCATCGGCGCCGAAACGTTCACACATCCGAATCTCACGGCCATCTACGTCGTCGGCCAACTCGGGCTCGTGCTTTACATGTTCCTGGTGGGGGCGTCGTTGAAGCTCGAAATTCTGAGCGCACATCTGCGGCAGGCAGGTGCGACTTCGGCCGCCGGTATCGGTATCCCATTGATGCTCGGTGGTGTCACCGGATGGTTCATGGTCAGCCTCGGGGGCTATTTCACGGGCAAGGTCGCGCATTGGCAGGGTGGCCTATTCGTTGCCTCCGCGGTGGCCATCACGGCGTTTCCGATGCTGGCGTGGATCGTCTACGACTCCGGACTGCTCAACACCCGACTGGGGACGATGTCGTTGTCCTGCGCGGCCGTTGACGACGCTTGCTCGTGGATACTCCTGGCCACGCTGGTGGCGACCGCCAAGGGAAGCCTGTCCGGCGCGGTTCTGGCGATCGGAGGCGGGCTGGCCTACTTGCTGTTCATGGTCTTCGTCGGCCGGCCGCTCCTTGCCAGATTGGCAACGTGGACACCGCCCCGCGCCGACGTCGAACGCACCGGTGGATTGCCGATCGCGCACCTGTCCGTCGTTCTGCTGGTCGTGCTGACCGCGAGCTGGTTCACCGATGCAGTCGGAATCTATTCCGTCTTCGGTGCTTTCGTGGCCGGCGCCGTAATGCCCCGCGGCGCCCTGCTTGATGCACTCCGAGATCGGTTCGAACCGCTGGTCGCATACCTGTTGATTCCGGCGTTCTTCATCTACTCGGGGCTGAACACTCAGCTCAGTCTGATCTTCGACGGATCTACCCTCGTCATGGCGATCATCGTGCTCGTCGTGTCGTTCGCGGCGAAGTTCGGTGCCATCGGACTGACGGCGCGCTGGCAGGGCATGAGCTGGAACGAATCGGGTGCGATGGGGGCGCTCGCCAACGCCCGCGGCCTGATGGAACTGATCCTGATCAACATCGGATTGGAAGCGGGCCTGATCACCGGCAAGACCTACACGATCCTGGCGCTGATGACGATCATCACCACGTTCGTTGCCACCCCGCTGCAGCGCCTGTTCGAACACCGCCTGAAGAAATCGGGATGCAGGTTCGGGCCCGCGGGCGAGGAGCCTTACCGCGAAGTTGTTCGCGGCCCCGGCCGAGCGCGAAACTCGAGCCCCGGATTGCATATGTAGAACGACGGTCTCGTCGCATACTGCTTCTGTATGCAGCCACTCGTCCGCAGGAGACGCCACCGTGAGCACGGAAAACACCCTGACCGGAGACGCCGGCAAGACCAAGCGTTACCACTTTGATCGCCACACCCCCGAGTACCGCGAGCGGTTCACCGCGATCACCGAGGAGATGCACGCCAGGTGCCCGGTGGCGTGGACCGACACCTACGACGGGCATTGGGTGGCCGCGGGCAACCAGGAAGTCTTCGAACTCGCTCGCTGCCCGCACGTGTCCAACGATCACGACGTCACCGGCGAGGGCACCGGCTATAAGGGCATCACGATTCCCACGCTGCCGCAGGGCACCGGCGTCCGCGGCGGCATGCTCGAGATGGACGAACCCGAGCACTCCGCCTACCGCAGCATCCTCAACCCCTACCTGTCGCCGGCGGCCATCAAGCGCTGGGTGCCGTTCGTCGACGAGATCGTGCGGGCCAGCATCGACGAGAAGATCGAAGTCGGGCGAATCGATTTCGTCGACGATCTCGCGAACGTCGTGCCCGCCGTCCTGACTCTGGCGATCATGGGCGTTCCGCTGAAGAAGTGGCAGTTGTATTGCGAGCCGGCCCACGCGGGCGTCTACACCCCCGCCGATTCCCCGGATGCGCCAAGGGTTTTCGAGCAGACGATGGCGATGGTAGCGGACCTGTTCAACCACCTCCTCGAGATCCGCGAGAACCCACGCCCCGGCATAGTGGACGCGTTGGCAAGACTGCAGATCGACGGCGAACCCGCCCCCGACGCCGAACTGCTCGGAATGCTCAGCTTGATCATCGGCGGGGGTTTCGACACGACGACGGCGCTGACCGCGCACGCGCTCGAATGGCTGGGCGAGAATCCCGAGCAACGCGAACTGCTGACGCGGGCGTCGGAAACGCTGCTCGACTCGGCGACCGAGGAATTCCTGCGCTACTTCACGCCCGCTCCCGGCGACGGCCGCACGATCGCCGCCGACCTCGAAATAGCGGGCACCCGGTTCAAGGAGGGCGATCGCCTGTGGTTGTCCTGGGCGATGGCCAACCGCGACCCCTCAGTGTTTCCCGATCCGAATAGGTTGGACCTCGGCCGTAAGAACAACCGGCACTTCAGCTTCGGGCTCGGCATCCACCGCTGCATCGGCTCCAATCTCGCGCGGGTCGTGTTCAAGTCGATGCTCACGGCGGTGCTGGACCGGATGCCCGACTATCGCTGCGACCCCGAGGGCACGGTGCACTATCCGACCATCGGCGTGATCCAGGGCATGCAACATCTTCCGGCCACCTTCACCCCCGGCGAGCGGCTCGGACCGGGGATCGACGAGACGCTGGAGAAGTTGCAGCGGGTCTGCGACGAGCAGGGGATCGCGCGGCCCATCACCGAGTACAAGGAAGCCGCCGTCATCGGCTAGACCGACAGGTCGCGGCGCAGCTTGGCGACGTGGCCGGTCGCCTTCACGTTGTACTGCGCGACGGCGATCTTGCCCTTCTCGTCGACGACGAAGGTGGACCGGATGACGCCGGTGACCGTCTTGCCGTACATCTGCTTCTCGCCGTAGGCGCCGTAGGCCGTCAGCACCTTACGGTCGGGGTCGGACAGCAGCGGGAACGTCAGCTTCTCGGCGTCGCGGAACTTGGCGAGCTTCTCCGGCTTGTCGGGGGAGATGCCGATGACGTCCAGGCCGGCACCGTTGAGCTCGGCCAGGCTGTCCCGAAAGTCGCACGCCTGTTTGGTGCACCCCGGCGTCGAAGCGGCCGGGTAGAAGTAGACGACGACGCGACGCCCCTTGTAGTCGGCCAGCGACACCTTGTTCCCGTCGGCGTCGGGCAGGCTGAAGGAGGGGGCTTTGTCGCCCGGTGCAAGCCGCGTGGTCTCGGTCAAGGTGGTCCCTTTCTGTTCACCGGAGCGTTGGGGTTACCGCCAGCTGATCTAGGGTAGTTCGGGCAGGTGCATGAGCCGGATAGTGGGCGACTTGGAGGACACAGTGGCGGACCGGGACCCCGAAGCCATCAAGCAGGACATCGACGTCGCCCGCGACCAGCTGGCGGCCACCGTCGACTCGCTTGCCGAGCGGGCCAACCCGCGTCGCCTCGCCGACGACCTCAAGGTCCGGGTGATCGGATTTGTGCAGAAGCCCGCGGTGCTGGCGTCGCTGGCCGGGGTCGGGGTGCTGGTCGTGGTGGTGACGGTGCATCGCGTCAGGAATCGCTGACGCGAGGGCCACGTCTTGGATCGCGCCTCGCGGCGACCAGAGGCCCGGCTTACCCCCAGCCCGGCGGGTCGTTCTCGGCCATGTACGCCTCCCACGCGGCGCGTCGCATGGTCCGGGTGTGCAGGTCCTGGCAGATCGCCTGCGCCTCCCCGGCCGAGCCGGCCCGGCCCAGGTCGTGGTGCACCAGCCCGTCGTCGACCCGCTCGGCGCGGAAGCCGCCCGTCGAGACCGCATGGACCCGAAACTCGCTGCGGTCGTCGATGTTGGCATGGAAGTGGCCTTCGTAGGGCTCGACCCACTTCAGCTCCGTTTTCACAAGTCCCCTCTGAGAAGCCCCGTCGGGACAGATCGTAGGTCTCGCGGGGACGCTGGGAAAGGGATTTGTCGGAGATTGATACCCATCGGGCAACCCCCGCTGGAACTGGTGAAGCCACCGAATACCCAGAGATTCGGTGGCTGGTGCGCCGTCAGGGTTTCGAACCCCGGACCCGCTGATTAAGAGTCAGCTGCTCTACCAACTGAGCTAACGGCGCTTGTGGTCGGCCGAGACCGCGTAGGCGACAATAACAGGCGTCCCGCCGCGGAGCGAAATCCCGACCTCGGTCCAGGATACCGCCCGGGGCGAGGGGTGCTTTCCCGTGTTCGCGTCGGTGCGGGTCGGCGGCGCGCGCTCGAGCCAGCCGGATCGCCGGGCCACCGCCGGTGCGGTCTTGTCCCGCAAGGATTTTCATTTCTGGCGACGTCACAACACCGTGCCGCAGAAGGGTGTCCGGTCGGTGCAAAAGGCGGCGTCCAGCTCGGCCAAAGCGCCCTGGCGTGCCCCGGTGATGCGACCGGCCCGGGCAAGCTCGGAAACCCGGTGCGCCCCCATGTAGACGGTGGCCAAGTCGGCCAGACCGATCTCGATGTCCGGGGACCCGTCGTGGGGCGTGCACTTCCCGGCGCCATCGCGAGTCCGGAGCGCAAAGCGCCCTCCAGCGAGGCCGAGCGGGTCTGTGACGTCCAGCACGATGTCGGCGTCGGCGGCGTAGGTGCGGGCGCTGAGCGTCTCGGGGATGTCGTTGAGGCGCACCCACAGGAAGTCGCTCACGCCCTTGGTTTCGGCGGCGCGTTGGTCGACGAGTTTGAGCGGCAGTGGATCATCGGTAGGCACGTCGATCTCGACGCGATAGAACATCTCCAGCACCAACAGCGTCTGCAGCAACTCGGTGTGCGCCTCGTCGGTGACCGGGCAGAAGTCTTCGACGACCACGGTGCCCAGCGGTGGACGGAACGCGTGCTGGTGCGATCCCGCAACCCGGTAGGTCAAAAAGCCGTCGGGGTGAATGGTGTAATGCAGCGCAGATCCGTTGCCGCGCTGGGTCGGTCGGTCGTCCAGGTAGTCGGCCCACCACGCGTCGTCCCGGGATATCGCGCCATTGGTTGCGGCACACCATCGTTCGTAGATCTCGGGCAGGTGCCGTCGCGCCTCGGCGGCGTTGACCTCCCGCGCCCGAATCCGGGTGGGCGCGGTGCGTAACTTCGCGAAGCGGCGGTCGATGGAGTACGTGTGGGTGTAGCTCGATACGCCGGCGCCGAAACCGTCGTACATCGCGGTCTGCGTCGGTACGCCGCAGACGATGGGGTAGCCGCGGTCCAACAGGATGCCGAGCCCCTTGGCGCTGAGCTGCGCCCAAAGTCCCTTGCCCTGATGCGTTGAGGCAACGGCGATCATCGTCAGCCACGCGACCCGCAGGTTGGCGCCACCCGGCACGGTGAGCCGCGAGGGGTAGATGATGGACGTTCCCACCAGATTTGGTCGTTCCGGATCGGAGACATCCTCGGCAATCAGGATGTTGTCCAAGCTGACTCGGCGTTTCCACCCCTCGAGGTCTTCCGGGCCCACCGGATCGCCGAAAGTCCGGGCCTGATTCTCAAAGACCGCCTGCCAATCGTCTTCGGTGGGATGCCGAATGTTGGTGCCGTCGTCCTTGTCATCCATAGCACATCCAATCTGCTTGTAGCCCAGCCAAACCGGCACTGCGCACAGCGAATCCACGTACCGAGTGTGCTTTTACTTTCGATACCCGAGTGCCTGACGGTCAAACCTCGATCCGAACATAGGAGCGATGCGCGCGAATTCGGGCCGATGCGAGCAATTAGATTCCGGGCGGGTCAAACGGCACGCTTTCGGGTAGGCGATAGGCCATGCTGCACGTAATCACCCGGCTTGCGATCGCCGCGCCGCGCCGCATCATTGCGGTCGCCGTGCTGCTCCTGCTGGGGGCGGCGATCTTCGGGCTGCCGGTGGTCAACGGTCTTTCCGGCGGTGGATTCCAGGACCCCACCTCGGAGTCTTCCCGCGCGACCGACACCCTTCGGGACAAGTTCCACCAGACCGATCAGCAGATGCTGATCGTGGTGACCGCGCCCACCGGCGCCCGCGGTGATCAGGCGCGCCGGGCCGGCACGGAGATTGCCGAGCAGCTGAAACGATCGCCGTGGGTGCTCAATGTGTCGTCGGCGTGGACGTCACCGCCCCCGGCCGCGGCCCAGCTGGTCAGCAAGGATGAGAAGTCCGGAATGATCGTGGCCGGCCTGAAAGGCGGGGAAAACGACGCGCAGAACTACGCCAGCGCGCTGACCAAGGACCTGGTGCATGACCGCGACGGCGTCACCGTGCGCGCCGGCGGGATGGCCGTGGCGTATGCGCAGATCAATGACCAAAACCAGCGCGATCTGCTGTTGATGGAGTCCATCGCGATCCCGCTGAGTTTCGCGGTGCTGGTCTGGGTGCTGGGCGGAGTGGTGGCGGCGGCGCTGCCCATCGTCCTTGGTGCGTTGGCCATCGTGTGCACCATGTCGGTGTTGCGGCTGATCAGCTTCGCCACCGACGTATCGACGTACGCGCTGGACCTCAGCATCGCGATGGGCCTCGCCCTGGCAATCGACTACAACCTGCTGATCATCACCCGCTACCGCGAGGAGCTGGCGCGAACCGAGGACCGGGATCGGGCGTTGTACCGCACCATGGCCACCGCCGGTCGGACCGTGCTGTTCTCGGCCACCACAGTCGGTTTGTCGATGGCGGTGATGGCGCTGTTCCCGATGTACTTCCTGAAGTCGTCGGCCTACACGATCGTGGCCACCGCGGTGATCGTCGCGATCGCGGCCGTGGTGGTGACCCCGGCGGCGATCGTGCTGCTGGGGCCCCGGTTGAACACGATGGACGCCCGCCGAATGATGCACCGCATCCTGCACGGGCAGCGCTCATTCCGCGATCCCGCGCACAACCCGCTCGTGTCGCAATTCTGGTACCGGTCGACGAAGTTCGTCCTGCGCCGCGCCATGCCGGTCGGGCTGAGCGTCGTCGTGCTGCTGCTGTTGCTGGGCGTGCCGTTTCTGGGGGTGAAGTGGGGTTTTCCCGACGAGCGGGTGCTCCCACGATCGGCGTCGGCGCGCCAGGTGGCCGACATGCTGGACAGCGATTTCGCGAACGGCCTGGGAACCTCGGTGTCCGTGGTGGTCCCCGACGCCAACGGGGTGACCCCCGGCGAACTGCGGCGCTACGCCACCGAGCTGTCCCGGGTGCCCGACGTGACCGCGGTCACCGCACCGATGGGGACGTTCGTGGCCGGGAAGCGGGTGGGGCCGCCCGCCGCGGCCACCGGCGTGGCCAACGGCAGCGCATTCTTCACCGTGGGCAGCTCGGCGCCGCTGTACTCGCGGGCCTCGAACACCCAGCTCGATCGATTGCATCGGGTCGGCGGCCCGGCGGGGCGGCCGGTGGAGATGACCGGGCTGGCGCAGATCAACCGGGACAGCGTCGATGCGATCACCAAGCGTCTGCCGCTCGTGTTCGCGCTGATCGCGCTGATCACGTTCACACTGCTGTTTTTGCTCACCGGCAGCGCGGTGCTGCCCCTGCAGGCCCTGGTGTGCAACGTGCTGTCGCTGACGGCGGCATTCGGTGCGATGGTGTGGATCTTCCAGGACGGCCACCTGGGTGCGCTGGGCACCACCCCCAACGGGACGTTGAACGCGAACATCCCAGTGTTGTTGTTCTGCATCGCTTTTGGGTTGGCCATGGATTACGAGGTTTTCCTGGTCTCGCGCATCCACGAATACTGGCTGGCGTCGCAGGCCATCCGGGAGACGCGCCCGACGCCGGCCCAGGCGCGCCACGAAACCGACGAGAGCACCGCGCTGGGCATCGCCGGCATCGGCCGGGTGGTCACCACCGCCGCGCTGGTGATGTCGATTTCGTTCGCCGCGCTGATCCCCGCGCATGTGTCGTTCATGCGAATGCTGGGCCTGGGCCTCACCCTCGGTGTGCTCGTCGACGCCACCTTGGTGCGAATGGTGTTGGTTCCGGCCTTCATCCACCTGATGGGCCGCTGGACATGGTGGGCTCCCCGGTGGTTGTCGTGGCTGCGGGACCGGTCCGTGACCGGCGAAGGCGGCGAGGTCGCGGTGGGGCGGGGCCGCTGGGCCCGCGACGCACCCGAGGTGCCGCGACCGATGATCAGAAGGTGGCCGACCAGAGCCGCGCCCGGGCGCAGCTGACACGACGAGGTGCGTTGTAGGGCAATGACTTTCGCATAGACGACACCGGTGCTACCAGACATCGACGGAGAACCCTTATGGCTCAAGCGAATATCGCCGCGCTACTGGCGTTGAGTTCTGCGCTGTGCGTGGCGATCGGCGACGTCCTGCAGCAGCGCGCCGCGCACTGCATCGCCGACCGGTCGACCGGCCCCGTCGAACTGTTCGCCAGCCTGCTGCGTAACCGGCGGTGGTGGTGGGGCGCACTGCTGCTGGTGGCCAGCATCGCGCTGCAGGCCGCCGCGTTGGGCGGGGGTTCGGTGCTGTTGGTGCAGGCGCTGCTGATGTCCTCGGTGCTGTTCGCGCTGCCCATCAACGCCAGGTTCTCGCACCGCACCGTGACCGGTGGCGAATGGGTGTGGGCTGCGTTGCTGACGGCCGCGGTGATCGTGGTCGTGATCGTCGGCAATCCGCAGGCCGGTCATTCGGGCGCATCGCTGCGGACGTGGGCCGCGGTGGCCGCCGTCCTTGGGCCGCTGCTGGTCGGCTGTGTGGTGGTCGGCCGCATCTGGGGTGGTGCCGCGGCCGCGGCGCTATTCGCCTTCGCATCGGGGTCGTTGTGGGGCGTCTTCGCGGTGCTCGCGAAGGAGGTTGTCGCCCGGCTCGGTGACGGTGCTGGCGCGCTGACCCGGACTCCGGAGCTGTATGCCTGCATCCTGGTCGCGCTGGGGGGAGTGGCGTGGAGTCAGTCGGCGTTCCGGGCGGGTCCGTTGACCGCGTCGATGCCGACCCTGCAGATGTCGCAGCCGGTGGTGGCCGCGGTGCTCGGCGTCGTCGTCCTCGGCGAGACGCTGAACACGGGCCGTGCCGGGATGATCGCCCTGGCGGTGGCGGCGCTGGTGATGACCGCGGCGATCGTCAGGCTCGCGCGCGTGGAGGCCGTCAGCACCCGCGACAGGGTCGAGGCGCAGCTGCGTGACGAGGTCGGATTGCCGGCGTAATCGCACCGCGGCGGGCCTGGAAATCGGCCCGCGACGGCCTGGCAATCGGCCGGTGGCGGCGGCTGGACCTCGCCCGAATGACGAATTCATTGCGGTGGTGACACCGAACGGTCGCCCCGCCTCTCGTACGCATGGGAGTGTCGGCGAAAGCCATTAGAATGCCTGCAGCTACCTCGCTGGTCAGCGGTGACCAACTCGAGAAACACAGGGAAGGTCACTGGATGGCGCATTTGCGGAGACGACGATCGTGGCTGGTAGCCGCGATGGTTCCGATTGCTGTCCTCGGCGCCGCCTGTCACAGCAACCAGGCGGCGGCACCGCCGAAGGTCATCTTCGACAAGGGCACCCCGTTCGCCGACCTGCTGGTCCCCAAGCTCACCGCCTCGGTGACCGATGGCGCCGTCGGTGTGACGGTGGATGCGCCGGTGACCGTGACCGTCGCCTATGGCGTGCTCGCGTCGGTCACCATGGTCAACGAGAACGGCAGGTCGATCAGTGGGCAGCTGAGTCCCGACGGGCTGCGCTGGTCGACCACCGAGCAGCTCGGCTACAACCGGCGCTACACGCTGAGCGCGAAGGCGACCGGCCTGGGCGGCGCGGCCAGCAAGCAGATGACGTTCGAGACCAGTTCACCCGCCCATCTGACCATGCCCTACGTCAGTCCGGCCGACGGCGACGTGGTGGGCATCGGCGAGCCGGTGGCGATCCGCTTCGACGAGAACATCGCGAACCGGGCGGCAGCGCAGAAGGCCATCAATATCACCACTAATCCTCCGGTGGAGGGGGCGTTCTACTGGCTGAACAACCGCGAAGTGCGTTGGCGCCCAGAGCGTTTCTGGAAGTCGGGGACCGTTATCGATGTGGCGGTCAACACCTACGGGGTTGACCTGGGCGACGGGATGTTCGGTGAGGACAACGTCAAGACGCACTTCACCATCGGCGACGAGGTTGTCTCGACGGCCGACGACACCACCAAGACGGTGACCGTGCGGGTCAACGGTGACGTCGTCAAGACCATGCCGACGTCGATGGGCAAGGACAGTACTCCAACGGCCAACGGCGTCTACATCATCGGCGCGCGGTTCAAGCACATCATCATGGACTCGTCGACCTACGGCGTTCCGGTCAACTCGCCCAACGGATACCGCACCGAGGTCGACTGGGCCACGCAGATGTCCTACAGCGGCGTCTTCGTGCATTCAGCGCCGTGGTCGGTGGGCGCTCAGGGCCACACCAACACCAGCCACGGCTGCCTCAACGTCAGCCCGAGCAACGCCGAGTGGTTCTACGACCACAGCAAGAGCGGCGACATCGTCGAGGTGGTGCATACGGTCGGGCCGACGCTGCCGGGGATCGAGGGGCTCGGCGACTGGAACATCCCGTGGGCGCAGTGGAAGGCGGGCAACGCCAACACCTGACGTGCCGGTCAGTCGATCTTGTGCCAGTTCCCGCAGCTGCGGGTCATGAACGCGACATCGGTCGGCAGGATCCGGACCACCTGAGGGCCGTCGCCGACGTTGTTGTCGATGATGTCGTTGGTGTCGAAACTGCGCAGCCTGGCCCAATAGCATCCGTATTTGCCGCCATCGGTGCGATAGGTGCCCGCGGCGATGTCTTTGTTGACGATGTAGGTGCCGTTGCTCTCGATCGAAGTCTTGGGCCCCGGCGGGGGTGGCGGGGTGACGGTCTTCGTCACCGTTTTGGTCTCGGCCGGCAGCGTGGAGATCACGGTCGTCGTGGTGTGACTCGAGCCGCCGCAGCCCGCGATGAATAGCGCGACCACCACGGCTGTATACGTCGCCCAGCGGCCCGTGCGAAGCGGGCCCCGTCTGGCCGGGGCGGGAGGTTGTCTGGTCACTGTTTTCCACTCACGGTGCATCCGCGTTGCGGGGAGTCCTTAACACGATAAAAGGTCAGGGAGCGCGATGCTCCCTGACCTGTGGGGTGAGTGACGGGACTCGAACCCGCGACATTCAGGATCACAACCTGACGCTCTACCAACTGAACTACACCCACCACGGCCGCAGGCCGACCTTCGCACGATGAGGGTCAACGAGCGGCGACGTCGATACTAGCCGGTTGGCGGCGCGCCGGCCGAATCGCTTGGCCCCGGTGCGTCTTTTCCGCCGTCGAGGGCGGTGACCACCGCCTCGATTTCGCTGGTAGACGGGCCCGGTGGCGAGACGAATGCGGTCTGCCGGTAGAACTGCAGCTCGCGGATGGATTCATGGATGTCGGCCAGCGCGCGGTGGGCCAGCCCCTTGACCGGCTGGCCGAAGTAAATCCGCGGGTACCAGCGCCGGCAGAGCTCCTTGATCGAGCTCACGTCGATCATGCGGTAGTGCAGGAACGAGTCCAGGGCGGGCATGTCGCGCACGATGAAGGCGCGGTCGGTGGCGATGGAGTTTCCGGCCAGCGGCGCCGTCTTGGGTTGCTTGACGTGTTCGCCGATGTAGTCCAGAACCATCGCCTCCGCGGTCGCCAGGTCGACGGTGGAGGCCCTCACTTCGTCGGTCAGACCGGAACGCGAGTGCATTTCGGTGACCACCTCGCCCATTGCCGCAAGCGCGGCATCGTCGGCATGGATCACCACGTCGACCCCCTCGCCGAGAATGTTCAAATCGGCGTCGGTCACCAGCGCCGCGATCTCAATCAGCTTGTCCGAACCCAGATCAAGCCCGGTCATCTCGCAGTCGATCCACACCAATTCGTCTCGCACAGCGCTCAGACTAGTTGTGATCGCAACTGCGGCGGAGCCGGGCGTGGCGGGTCGCCACCATCAGACGAGGCCCAGGTGACGCCCGCGGCGGCCCTCGCCCCCGTATCCGCTAGAGAAGTAGGGTGAGCGTTGTCGAACTGCATGCCGAACCACCGGGGAAGAGGGGCGCAGCACGATGAGCACCGATTCGGCGGCCACGGCCGCGACGCAGATCGCCGGCGGCTACGCCGTCGACGGCCAGTCGCTGGAATTGGGCACGGTCGTCATCGACGGCGCGGCCGACCCGGCGGCGCAGATCCGTATCCCGCTGGCCACCATCAACAGGCACGGCCTGGTGGCCGGGGCCACCGGAACGGGCAAGACCAAGACGCTGCAACTGATCGCCGAGCAGCTCAGTGCCGCCGGTGTGCCCGTGCTGATGGCCGATGTGAAGGGCGACCTGTCCGGGCTGGCCCGGCCCGGCGAGGGCAACGACAAGACCGCCGCGCGGGCCAAGGACACCGGCGACAACTGGGAGCCGACGGGGTATCCGGTCGAGTTTTTGTCGTTGGGCACCAATGGAATCGGCGTGCCGATACGCGCGACCGTCGACAGCTTCGGCCCGGTGCTGTTGTCGAAAGTGTTGGGGCTCAACGCCACCCAGGAGTCGACGCTGGGGCTGATCTTCCACTGGGCCAAGGATCAAAATCGTCGGCTGGTCACCACGGACGATCTCCGCGGCGCGATCGGCTACCTGACCAGTGACGAGGGCAAGGAAGACCTGAAGTCGCTGGGAGGCGTGTCGGCGACGACGGCGGGCGTCATCCTGCGGGCGCTGGTGAACCTCGATGCCGAGGGCGGGGACACGTTCTTCGGCGAGCCCAAGCTCGACCCGAACGATCTGCTGCGCGCCAACGAGCGGGGCCAGGGCATCGTCTCGCTGCTGGAGTTCACCGGTCAGTCGGTGCGTCCCGTCATCTTCTCCACCTTCCTGATGTGGCTGCTCGCCGACCTGTACGCGAAACTGGACGAGGTCGGTGACGTGGACCGGCCCAAGCTGGTGTTCTTCTTCGACGAGGCGCACCTGTTGTTCGCCGACGCGTCCAAGGCCTTCCTCGAGCAGGTCGAGCAGACCGTCAAGCTGATCCGCTCCAAGGGCGTCGGGGTGTTCTTCTGCACGCAGCTGCCGACGGACATCCCCAACGACGTGCTCTCCCAGCTGGGCGCCCGGATCCAGCACGCGCTGCGGGCGTTCACGCCCGACGACCAGAAGGCGCTGAGCAAGACCGTCCGCACCTACCCGAAAACCGATGTCTACGACCTGGAGTCGGCGCTGACGTCGCTGGGGATCGGCGAGGCCGTCGTCACCGTGCTGTCCGAGAAGGGCGCACCGACGCCCGTCGCGTGGACCCGGATGCGAGTGCCGCGCTCGCTGATGGCCTCGATCGGCACCGACGCGATCGAAGCCGCGGCGAAAAGCAGTCCGCTGCAGGCGAAATACGGTCAGACGGTCGCCCAGCCGGCGCAGCCCCAGGCCGGACCGCGGGATCAGCAAGCCCAGCCCGCGCCGCAGCCGCCGCAGGCCCAGCCCGGCTACCCGCCGGTGCCGCCGAACGAGCCGGTCCCGCCGATGCCGGAACCGGCGGAGCCCAAGGGGTCGAAGGGTCCCTCCATGTGGGAGGAAGTCCTGCAGAACCCGACGGTGAAAAGCGGCATCAACACCGCGATACGCGAGGCGGTGAAGGGCATCTTCGGCACCGGCCGCCGCCGGAGGTAACGCCTACCCGCCGCCGAGCTTTTTGTAGAACGCGCCCACAATGGGCGCCACGATGGCGCGCGGACCGTACCCGCTGGCCACCGACATGGCCTTCGACGTCAGGCCCGGCACGACACGCATCTTGTTGCGCGCCAACGCATCCAGCGATACCCGCGCGGTGTGCTCGGTCGAGATCCAGAGGAAGTCGGGCACCAGCCGCTCGACGATCGAGGCCTCGGTGTCATCGGGCAGGTCGGTGCGTACCGGGCCCGGCGCCAGCAGCGTCACATTGACACCGGACCCGCGCAGTTCGCCGCGCAGCGATTCGCTGAAGGTGTTCGCGAACGCCTTGGTGGCCGCATAAGTCGCGTTGTAGGGGATCGGCGAATTACCCGCCGCCGAGCCGGAAATCAGGATGCCGCCGGCCTTCCGTTCGACCATCCCGGGCAGCACCGCCAACGTAAGGTCGTGCACGCCAAGGACATTCAGCTGCAGCTGCGCCTTTTCACCGGCCGGATTGAGCGTGGCGACCGGACCGAAGGTGGCGGTGCCGGCATTGGCGCACAGGATCGAAATGGGGCGGGCGCCCAGTTCGTCGCACAGTTTCGCGCGTTCGGCCGGGTCGGCAAGGTCGGCGGGGCGAACCTCGACGGTGACGCCGTACTTGTCGGTCAGGCGAGCGGCCAGGTCCTTGAGCAGGTCTTCGCGGCGCGCGGTGACTATCAGGTTGTGTCCGCGTGCGGCGAGTTCGGTGGCGAGCGCTTCACCGATGTTCTGCGAAGCTCCGGTGACAACGGCGCGCGCCTCGGGGCTAGGAGCGGGTATCGGCATGCGCCAATCGTAGACAGCGGGCGATACGTGGCCCGCAGGCGATCGCGGGCGCCTATAGAGTTGCCGGGCATGAGCCAGCCGGAGCCGCGTGCCGCCACGCCCGTGCGGTCGCACGTGTTCGCGTGGGCGCTCTGGGATTGCGGCTCGACCGGTCTGAACGCGATCGTGGCCACCTTCGTCTTCGCCGTCTATCTGACCAGCAGCGTTGGCGTCGGGATATCCGGAACCACCTCGCCGGCGAGCTGGTTGGGCCGCGCTGCGGCCGTCGCCGGGCTGACCGTCGCCGTGCTGGCGCCCGCCGTCGGCGTGTGGGTGGAGTCCCCGCACCGCAGGCGGGTGGCCTTGAGTGTGCTGACCGCCGCCGCTGTGACGCTGACCTGCCTGATGTTCTTCGTCCGCGACCGCCCCGCCTACCTGTGGGCGGGCCTGGTGCTGTTGGGCGCGACGGCCGCCTGCGGCGACCTGGCCAGCGTCCCGTACAACGCCATGCTGCGTCAGCTCTCGACGCCGCAGACGGCCGGGCGGATATCCGGATTCGGCTGGGCGGCGGGTTATCTGGGAAGCGTCCTGCTGCTGCTGGTGATCTACACCGGGTTCATCTCCGGGTCCGGCACCGGACCCGACGCCACGCGTGGCCTGCTGGCAGTTCCCTTGCGGGACGGGCTGTATGTCCGCGAGGCGATGGTGGTGGCCGCGATCTGGTTCGCGGTGCTGGCGCTGCCGCTGCTGTTCGTCGCGCACCGGCTGAGCGAATCGCCGGAGGCGCATCAGCCGACGAGCATGCTGGGTGGCTATCGCAAGCTGTGGACCGAAATCAGCGCGGAATGGAGGCGCGATCGCAACCTGGTGTACTTCCTGTTCGCCAGCGCGCTCTTCCGGGACGGGCTGGCGGCGATCTTCGCGTTCGGTGCGGTGCTCGGCGTCAACGTGTACGGCATCTCGCAGGCCAACGTGCTGATCTTCGGGGTGGCCGCCAGTGTGGTTGCCGCGGTGGGCGCGGTGCTGGGCGGGTTCGTCGACCACCGCGTCGGATCGAAACCCGTCATCGTGGCGTCCCTGTCCGCGATCGTCGTCCTGGGCCTGACCTTGATGGTGTTGTCCGGGCCGGTGGCGTTCTGGGTGTGCGGGCTGCTGCTGTGCGTGTTCATCGGGCCGTCCCAGTCGTCGTCGCGCGCGCTGCTGCTACAGATGGCCAAGCACGGCAGGGAAGGGGTCGCGTTCGGCCTCTACACCATGACCGGGCGGGCGGTGGCGTTCGTCGCGCCGTGGCTGTTCTCGGTGTTCGTCGACGTTTTCGGCGCCGTGCGGGCCGGCCTGGGCGGGATTTCGCTGGTGCTGATCGCGGGGCTGGTGGCGATGCTGGTGGTCCGCGTTCCGCTGCGCGGCGTCGTGGTGACCGAGCCCGCGGTAGAACCGTCGTAGCCGGCCGCGCTAGCCGCGGGCGTCGCAGATCGTCAGGCCGCCGCCGACCCGCTTGCTGACCTGAACCCCGTCGACGGTGAGCGTGCAGGTGACGCTGTGACCGATGTTGACGATCGTGACGTTGGCCGGGTGGGAAGCGGACTTCGACAGGCTGACCTCTTTGCTCCAGGGCAGCGCGACGTTGAATTCGGTCTGGATGAGCCCGCCGGTATCGATGTACATGATGCTGATCGCGCGCCCCTCACCGCTGACGGTGTAGACAACGTCTTGCATTGCGGCCGGCCCGGTCGTCTCGGGCGGCGTCTCGGGGCCGCTGGTCGGCGGTATCGGGACCGGGATGAGCGACGGTGACCGGTGCGTCGTCGTGGTCGGGCTCTGCGGGCTCGGCTCGGGCATCGCCGGCAGCGGCGGGACGGCGGTCTGGGTCTTGATCGCGTCGTTGGCGAGCACCAGCGCGATCACCAAAGCGACGACCAGCAGGACCGCCGCGCCGGCGCCGAGCCACAACCATCGCGACGACTTCGGCCCGTCCGGCGGCGGGGGAGCCATGCCCGGCGGCAGGCCGCCCGACGGGGGAAGGTCCTGCTGCCAGTAGGCCGGCAGCCGTTTGGTCGTGTTCGTTTCGTCCGGGGTGGGCGCCCAGGGCGACGGTGTTGCGCCGTAGTGGGGCGCGTACGGCGTCTGGTCGGCGTACGCGGGATCAGCGGAGGGCGAATACCTCGGCTGCTGCGGCCCCGGCTGCGATGTACTAAACCGCTCGGTGGGACGTGAATCGTTCATGTCCACCTCATGGCTTGCAGGGTACCTGGACTCGGTGTTAAAACCCTGAGTCACTTTACGACGGGCAGCTCAGGGGCACTGATTTCCGGCGGCGAGCGCGGCCACCGTCATCGCCCGCATGACGCTGCGCGATCGCGCCGCGCGCACGGTCTTGCTGCGTGCAGTATCGGGGGACTTCATGCTGTGCGGTGTCGAATTCAGCAGGCCGAACACGGCGTGCGCGGTCAGCCGGGCGTCCGCCTCGGCCAGCTCGGGGTTCAGCTCCCGCAGCACGCCCACCCAGACCTCGACGTATTGGCGCTGGGATTTGCGCACCTGCTTTTCGGCGGCCTCCGGCAGGTACGCAAGGTCGCGATCCTGAATGCGGATCAGGTCGGGCTCGTTGAACACGAAGTCCAGATGGAAGTCGATCAGCCCGTCCAGCGCGGCGGCGGCGTCGGGGGTGTCGGTCTGCACCTGCCGGGCGCCGGCGAGCAGCCGGGTGCTGATCCCCACCAGCAACTCGACCAGCAGCGACTCTTTGTTGGGGAAGTGCCGGTAGATGGCCGGCCCGCTGACCCCGGCGGCGGCCCCGATGTCTTCCAGCCGCACCGCGAGGAACCCGCGCTCGGCGAAGAGCCGCTCGGCGGCCGACAGCAGTTGTAAGCGGCGGTCGGACTTCAACTGGCTGCGGCGGTTTGGGGCATCGGCGGCACCGGCCCGGCCCTCGGAGGCGGACGTTGTCATGACGTACCTCCGTTTGGCTGATTGGCCCCAACGTAGCACGAGTTACTCGCGATTAACTCGCATTTTTCGACCGCTGCGGTCCTCCCTGGACCGGCAACGGCGGCAATGGTATTCTCACTCCTTGAGTTAATGAGCATTAACTCAATAGCCCGACCGCACGACGGCAAGGAGGCTGCTGCGGCGATGGACAACGTGGCGACCGCGCCCGCGAAGGCGTCGTTCTCCGATGAGCACCGCCGGCTGGTCGGTGAGTTGAACACCAAGCTGGCGGCCGCGGCACTGGGCGGAAACGAGCGCGCGCGGGAGCGCCACGTCAGCCGCGGCAAGTTGCTGCCCCGCGAGCGGGTGGACCGTCTGCTCGACCCGGGTAGTCCGTTCATGGAGCTTTCACCGCTGGCCGCGGACGGCATGTACGGCGACGAATCCCCCGGCGCCGGGATCATCACCGGCATCGGCCGCGTGTCGGAGCGCGAGTGCGTGATCGTTGCCAACGACGCGACGGTCAAGGGCGGCACCTACTACCCGATGACGGTCAAGAAGCATCTGCGCGCGCAGGAGGTGGCGCTACAGAATCGGCTCCCGTGCATCTACCTGGTGGACTCCGGGGGCGCGTTCTTGCCGCGGCAGGACGAGGTGTTCCCCGACCGCGAGCATTTCGGACGCATCTTCTACAACCAGGCGACCATGAGCGCCAAGGAAATTCCGCAAGTGGCCGCGGTGCTCGGTTCGTGCACGGCCGGCGGCGCCTACGTGCCGGCGATGAGCGATGAGGCCGTCATCGTCCGCGAGCAGGGCACGATCTTCCTGGGCGGCCCGCCCTTGGTCAAGGCGGCGACCGGGGAGATCGTGTCGGCCGAAGACCTCGGCGGCGGCGACCTGCACTCCCGGGTGTCCGGTGTCACCGACCACCTGGCCGAAGACGACGAGCACGCCCTGCGGATCGTGCGCGCGATCGCGGCCACCTTTGGCCCGCGCGAGCCCAGCCCGTGGGACGTGCGAACCCCGCTCCCGCCCACCTGCGCGCAGACGGAGCTTTACGACGTGGTGCCACCCGACCCGCGGGTGCCCTACGACGTGCACGAGGTGATCGTGCGGCTGGTCGACGGCGGCGAATTCAGCGAATTCAAGGCCAATTACGGCAAGACGCTGGTGACCGCGTTCGCCCACATCCACGGCCACCCCGTGGGCATCGTGGCCAACAACGGTGTGCTCTTTAGCGAATCCGCCTTGAAGGGAGCACATTTCATCGAGCTGTGCGACAAGCGCAAGATCCCGCTGCTGTTTCTGCAGAACATCGCCGGCTTCATGGTCGGCCGCGACTACGAGGCCGGCGGCATCGCCAAGCACGGCGCCAAGATGGTCACCGCCGTCGCCTGTGCCCGGGTGCCCAAGCTGACCGTCGTGATCGGTGGATCCTATGGGGCGGGCAACTATTCGATGTGCGGCCGGGCATATTCGCCACGCTTCCTGTGGATGTGGCCCAACGCTCGCATCTCGGTGATGGGCGGTGAACAGGCCGCGTCGGTGCTGGCCACCGTGCGCGGCGAGCAGCTCGCCGCCGCCGGCAAACCGTGGTCGGCCGACGAGGAAGAGGCGTTCAAGGCGCCCATTCGCGAACAGTACGAAAGCCAGGGCAACCCCTATTACTCCACGGCTCGACTCTGGGACGACGGGATCATCGACCCGGCCGACACCAGAACTTTTGTCGGGCTTGCCCTTTCGGTGTGCGCCCAGGCGCCGCTGGAACCCGTCTCCTACGGCGTCTTCCGGATGTGAGTGCAGTGTTCGAGACCGTACTAGTGGCCAACCGCGGCGAGATCGCGGTGCGGGTGATCCGGACCCTGCGACGGCTGGGCATCCGCTCGGTCGCCGTCTACAGCGATCCCGACGATGGCGCCCGGCATGTGCGCGAGGCCGACGAAGCGGTGCGGTTGGGACCCGCCGCGGCGCGCGAGAGCTATCTGAACATCGACAAGGTCGTCGAGGCGGCCCTGCGCACCGGATCTCAAGCGATCCACCCCGGGTATGGATTCCTCTCCGAGAACGCCGATTTCGCGGCCGCCTGCGAGCGGGCCGGGGTCATCTTCCTGGGGCCGCCGGTCCGCGCGATACAGGTGATGGGCGACAAGATCACCGCCAAGAACGCGGTCGCCGCCTTCGACGTGCCGGTGGTGCCCGGCGTGGCCAAGCCCGGGCTGAGCGACGACGACCTGGTCGCGGCCGCGGACGAGGTCGGATATCCGGTGCTGATCAAACCGTCCGCGGGCGGCGGCGGCAAGGGCATGCGACTGGTGGAGGAACCGGCCAAGCTGCGCGAGGCGCTGGTCGGGGCGCGGCGCGAGGCCGCCTCGTCCTTCGGCGACGACACGCTGTTCCTCGAACGATTCGTGTTGCGGCCCAGGCACATCGAGGTGCAGGTGCTCGCCGACACGCATGGCAACATCGTGCACCTCGGCGAGCGCGAGTGCAGCCTGCAGCGACGCCATCAGAAGGTGATCGAGGAGGCGCCCTCGCCGTTGCTCGACGAGGCGACGCGGGCGCGCATCGGGGCGGCCGCCTGCAACACCGCACGCAGCGTCGATTATGTCGGCGCGGGCACGGTCGAATTCATCGTCTCCGCGGACCGGCCCGACGAGTTCTTCTTCATGGAGATGAACACCCGCCTGCAGGTTGAACATCCGGTCACCGAGGCGGTCACCGGGCTGGACCTGGTCGAGTGGCAGCTGCGGGTGGCCGCCGGCGAGAAGCTGGTGATCGCCCAGGACGACATCGAACTGCACGGGCACGCGATCGAGGCCCGCGTGTACGCCGAGGATCCGGCTCGCGGATTCCTGCCGACCGGCGGGCGGGTGCTGCAGGTTTCCGAGCCGTCCGGTGCCGGTGTGCGGGTCGACTCCTCGCTGCTGCCGGGGACGGTGGTCGGCAGCGACTACGACCCGATGCTGAGCAAGGTGATCGCCCACGGGACCGACCGCGACGAGGCGCTGGCGAAGCTCGACCGGGCTTTGAGCCGCACCGCGATCCTGGGAGTCCAGACCAACATCGAATTCCTCCGGTTCCTGCTCGCCGACGAACGGGTGCGAGCCGGCGATCTGGACACCGCGCTGCTGGACGAGCGGCTGTCGGACTTCGCTCCGCTGCCGGCACCCGATGACGTGCTCGCGGCGGCCGGTCTCTATCGGCAGTCGGCGCTGGCGTTTTCGGCTCGCCGCTTCGCGGGCAATCCCTGGGCGGCGCCGACGGGGTGGCGGGTCGGCGGTAGCCCGGCGCCCGTCCGCACCGACATGCGCACCCCGCTGCGCAGTGAGACGGTGTCGGTGTGGGGGCTGCCCCAGGCGGCCACCGTACAGGTAGGCGAGAATGAGACCCATTCCGCCGCAGTGCAAGTTGAGCGCGACCGGATGAGAGTGACGCTGGACGGTGTGCGCCGCGAATACCGCTGGGCCGAGGCGGACCGGCATCTGTGGATCGCCGACGAGCGGGGAACCTGGCACCTGCGTGAGGCGGAGGAGAACAAGATCCACCGCGCCGCGGGCGCGCAGCGGGCCGAGATCGTCAGCCCGATGCCCGGCAGCGTGATCGCGATTCAGGCATCCTCGGGCGCCGACGTTTCCGAAGGCGACGTGGTGGTCGTCGTCGAGGCGATGAAAATGGAACATTCGCTTGCCGCACCGATTTCGGGACAGGTGGAGGTGCTCGTCTCCGTTGGCGATCAGGTGACGGTGGACCAGGTGCTGGCCCGGCTGGCGCCCGAAGAAAGCAAGGATTAAGGGATCATGACGACAACGATTACCGCGGGAACGCTACCCAAGGAATACGAAGACCTGCGCGCCACCGTCGCCGATTTCGCACGGACCGTGGTCGCACCCGTGTCGGCGAAACACGATGAGGAGCACAGCTTCCCGTACGAGGTCGTCGCCAAGATGGGCGAGATGGGGCTGTTCGGGCTGCCGTTCCCGGAAGAGTACGGCGGCATGGGCGGCGATTATTTCGCGCTGGCGCTGGCCCTCGAGGAGCTCGGCAAGGTCGACCAGTCGGTGGCCATCACGCTGGAAGCCGGCGTGGGGTTGGGCGCGATGCCGATCTACCGGTTCGGCACCGAGGAGCAGAAGCAGAAGTGGCTGCCTGACTTGGTCGCCGGACGGGCGCTGGCCGGCTTCGGGCTGACCGAACCGGGCGCCGGTTCCGACGCCGGTGGCACGCGCACCACCGCGCGGCTGGAAAACGGCGAGTGGGTGATCAACGGCGCCAAGCAATTCATCACCAACTCCGGCACCGACATCACCTCGCTGGTCACCGTCACCGCGGTCACCGGGACCGTCGGCGACAGCAAGAAAGAGATCTCGACGATCGTCCTGCCCAACGGCACACCGGGATTCACCGTCGAGCCGGTGTACAACAAGGTCGGCTGGAACGCCTCGGACACCCACCCGCTGACCTTCGCCGACGCTCGCGTGCCCGAGGAGAATCTGCTGGGCGCCCGCGGAACCGGGTATGCGAACTTCCTGTCCATCCTCGACGAGGGCCGCATCGCGATCGCCGCGCTGGCCACCGGGGTGGCACAGGGCTGCGTCGACGAGAGCGTCAAGTACGCCAAGGAACGCGAATCGTTCGGCAAGCCGATCGGCTCCTACCAGGCGATCAGCTTCAAGATCGCGCGGATGGAGGCGCGGGCACACGTCGCGCGCACGGCATACTACGATGCGGCAGCAAAGATGTTGGCGGGCAAGCCTTTCAAGAAGGATGCGGCGATCGCGAAGATGATCTCCTCGGAGGCCGCGATGGACAACGCCCGCGACGCCACCCAGATCCACGGCGGCTACGGCTTCATGAACGAATATCCGGTGGCGCGGCACTACCGCGACAGCAAGATACTCGAGATCGGTGAAGGGACTACCGAAGTGCAGTTGATGCTCATCGCGCGATCGCTCGGGTTGTCATGAGCGCACCCGACCAGGAAGGCAAGTCGATTGTCCAGCGGGGCTTGTGGTTTGAGGAGTTCGAGACCGGCACCACCTACCTGCACCGGCCCGGCCGCACCGTCACCGAGGCCGACAACGTCCTGTTCACCACGCTGACGATGAACACCCAGTCGCTGCACCTCGACGCGGCCTGGGCCGCCGAGCAGCCCGGCTTCCGGGGCGAGCGGCTGGTCAACTCCATGTTCACCCTCTCCACACTGGTCGGGCTGTCGGTGTCGCAGCTGACGCTCGGCACCATCGTGGCCAACCTGGGTTTCTCCGAGGTGTCCTTCCCCAAGCCCGTTTTCCACGGCGACACCCTGTACGCCGAAACGGTGTGCACGGGCAAGCGCGAATCGAAAAGCCGGCCCGGCGAAGGCATCGTCACCCTCGAGCACACGGGACGCAACCAGCACGGCGAGGTCGTCGCGCTCGCCGTGCGCACCACGCTGGTGCAGAAGCGCCCAAGCAACCAGGAGACCAAGTGAACCTGCAAACCGCCGGCCCCGGATGGCTCTTCTGCCCGGCCGACCGTCCCGAGCGTTTCGCCAAGGCCGCCGCTGCCGCCGATGTGGTGATCCTCGACCTCGAGGACGGCGTGGCCGAAGCGGACAAGCCCGCGGCGCGCAAGGCATTGCAGGAGACACCGCTGGACCCCGAGCGCACCGTCGTACGGGTCAACGCGGCCGACACCGCGGAATACCCTCTCGACCTCGAAGCCTTGGCCGGGACCGCGTACACCACGGTGATGTTGTCCAAGACGGAGTCGGCCGCGCAGGTGACGGCGCTGGCGCCGCGCGATGTGATCGCGCTGCTGGAGACGCCGCGCGGTGCGGTGTTCGCCACCGAAATCGCGGCGGCACAGGGCACCGTGGCGCTGATGTGGGGCGCCGAGGACCTGGTGGCCGCGCTCGGCGGTAGCTCCAGTCGCAAGGCCGACGGCACCTACCGGGACGTCGCCCATCACGTGCGGTCTGCGGCCCTGCTCACGGCGTCCACCTTTGGCCGGGTCGCGCTCGACGCGGTGCACCTGGACATCCGGGACCTGGATGGTTTGCGGGACGAGGCCGAAGACGCCGTCGCGCTGGGTTTCGCCGGCACGGTGTGCATCCACCCGAGCCAGATCCCGGTGGTCCGCGAGGCGTACCGGCCCAGCGACGAGAGGCTGGACTGGGCACGACGGGTGCTGACGGCGGCGCGTTCCGAGCGCGGGGTCTTCGCGTTCGAAGGACAGATGGTCGACTCGCCGGTGCTCAAGCACGCGCACATGACGTTGCGCAGGGCGGGTGAGACCGTCCCCGACTGACGGCTTCGGGAACCGCCCGGACGGAATTCCTGCGCCGCAGCGCGACACGCTGCGCCGTCTTCGCAATCCCGCGGTCTCTTCTCGTTTGAGCGCATAATGGTGAGTACGCCAGTGTCGCGGCGAGCGAAGCCTTTCGGGCAGCCGACGATCGACCTCCGCTCGCGGTGGGTTTCGGCTGACCGTGTGCCGGGACCCGTTGTGGCTCACCGGGCCACGCGGCACCGGCAAGAGAGGCGGTGTGGCGCAGGTGTCTTCGACGCCGATGACTGTCGATCTCGAGCCGGTGCAACTCGTCGCCCCGGATGGCTTACCCACGTCCGAACACCGCTACAGCCGTGAGCTTCCCGCCGAGACGCTGAGCTGGCTCTACGAGATGATGGTGGTCACCCGCGAGCTGGACGGCGAATTCGTCAACCTGAAGCGGCAAGGGGAACTGGCGTTGTTCGCGTCCTGTCGCGGCCAGGAAGCCGCCCAGGTCGGGGCGGCCGCGTGTCTGCGCAAGACGGACTGGTTGTTTCCCCAGTACCGGGAACTCGGCGCATTTCTGGTGCGCGGCATCCCGCCCGGGCACGTGGGGGCGGCGTGGCGCGGAACATGGCACGGCGGTTTGGAATTCACCAAGAAGTGCTGCGCTCCGCTGTCGATTCCGATCGGCACCCAGACGCTGCATGCGGTGGGGGCGGCGATGGCCGCCCGACTCCTCGACGAAGATTCGGTGACGGTTGCCTTCATCGGTGACGGCGCCACTAGCGTCGGAGACGTGCACGAGGCGCTCAATTTCGCGGCCGTGTTCGCCACGCCCTGCCTGTTTTTCGTGCAGAACAACCAGTGGGCGATCTCGGTGCCGATCTGCAAACAAACCGCCGCACCGTCGTTGGCCCACAAGGCGATCGGCTACGGAATGCCCGGAATCCGGGTGGACGGCAACGACGTCCTGGCCTGTTACGCGGTGACGGCCGAGGCCGCCGCCCGGGCCCGGGCCGGCGGCGGACCGACGTTGATCGAGGCGGTCACCTACCGCTTGGCACCGCACACCACGTCCGACGATCCGAGTCGATACCGGACGCAGGACGAAGTCGACCGCTGGGCGGCCCTGGAACCGATTGCGCGGTACCGCAGCTACCTGCAAGGGCGGGGCCTGTGGTCAGAACGGTTGGAGGAACGGGTTGTCGGCCGCGCGAAGCGGATGCGGGCCGAATTGCGCGAAGCGGTGTTCGACGCGCCCGATTTCGACATCGACGAGGTATTCACGTCGGTGTATGCCGAGATCACTCCGGGACTACAGGCGCAGCGGCAGCAGCTGCGGGCCGAACTCGACCGAGGTGATTGAGAGGCGTCCATGACTCAGCTCGCTGATCGGCCCGCCGGCCACGGCGAAACGCTCACCGCGGCAGTGGAGAACGTCGCGCTTGGGGCAGAGTCGTTGACGATGGTGCAGGCGCTCAACCGCGCACTGCACGACGCGATGGCCGCCGACGATCGCGTGCTGGTATTCGGTGAGGACGTCTCGGTCGAGGGAGGGGTGTTCCGGGTAACCGAGGGACTGGCCGCGGCGTTCGGCGAGGACCGCTGCTTCGACACGCCACTCGCGGAGTCCGCCATCATCGGGGTCGCGGTGGGGCTGGCACTGCGCGGCTTCATTCCGGTACCCGAGATCCAGTTCGACGGATTCTCCTACCCCGCCTTCGATCAAGTGGTCAGCCACCTGGCGAAGTACCGCACCCGCACCCGCGGCGAAATCAACATGCCCGTGACGGTGCGCATTCCCTCGTTCGGGGGAATCGGTGCCGCCGAACATCATTCGGACTCCACCGAGTCATATTGGGCGCACACCGCCGGCCTGAAGGTGGTGGTGCCGTCCAGCCCGGCCGACGCGTATTGGTTGCTGCGTCACGCGATCACCTGCCCGGACCCGGTCATGTATCTGGAGCCCAAGCGCCGGTATCAGGGCCGTGGGCTCGTTGACGTCACCCGGCCGGAACCGCCGATCGGACGGGCGATGGTGCGCCGGCCGGGCACCGACGTGACCGTCGTAACCTACGGCAGCTTGGTCGGCACCGCGGTGGGTACCGCCGAAGAAGCGCAGCGGCAACGTGGTTGGAGCCTGGAGGTCATCGACCTTCGATCCCTGGTGCCGCTGGACTTCGATACCGTCGCCGCGTCGATCCATCGGACCGGGCGCTGCGTGGTGATGCACGAGGGGCCGCGGAGCCTGGGGTATGGCGCGGGGTTGGCCGCCCGAATCCAGGAGGAGTTGTTCTACGAGCTCGAGGCACCCGTGTTGCGCGCGTGCGGGTTTGACACCCCGTATCCTCCGGCGCGGTTGGAGAAGTGGTGGCTGCCCGGCCCCGACCGGCTACTGGATTGTGTCGAGCGCGTGTTGGAACAGCCATGAGCGACGAGCGGATCAAGTCGTTTCGGGTTCCCGACCTCGGTGAGGGACTGGAAGAAATCACGGTGACGCGGTGGCACGTGGCGGTGGGTGACGACGTCGCCCTGAACCAGGTGTTGTGCACGGTGGAGACCGCCAAGGCAGAAGTGGAGATTCCCAGCCCGTACGCTGGGCGGATCGTCGAAAGGAACGGCGCCGAAGGCGATGTGCTCAACGTGGGGGCGGTACTGCTGCAGATCGACGTCGCCCCGGTCGGCGGCGAATTGCCGTCCGCTGAAACGGACGTGCCCACGCTGGTCGGTTACGGCACCGACTCAGGCATCGACGCCAGCCGGCGCACCACCCGTCCGCTGGCCGCCCCTCCGGTCCGCAAGCTGGCCAAAGAGCTGATGGTCGACCTCGGCTCGGTACAGCACCGCGCAGGCGCCGTCATCACCCGGCAGGATGTGCTCTCGGCGGCTCGCGCCAACGGAAACGGCGCCGATGTCCGGCCCGTCCGGGGTGTGCACGCCCGGATGGCGGAGAAAATGGCGTTGTCGCACAGGGAGATTCCGGCGGCAAAGGTTGGTGTCGAGGTCGACTGCAGCGAGCTGCTGCGGATGTCCGACCGGCTTCGGTCGGCGCATGCGGAGATCACGCCCTTCGTGCTCATGTTGCGACTGCTGGTCATCGCGTTGCGCCACAACGAGATATTGAACTCGACGTGGGTCGACTCGCCGCAGGGACCGCAGGTGCGCGTCGACCATCGTGTGCACCTGGGCGTCGCCACGGCCACCGAGCGTGGCTTGCTCGTCCCGGTAATCGCCGACGCCCATAGCAAGACGACCCGCGAACTAGCCGGCAGGGCAGCCGAATTGGTCGCCGGTGCGCGTGCGGGCACCCTGGAACCGGGGGAGTTACGGGGTTCGACGTTCACCGTGACGAATTTCGGGGCGCTGGGCGTGGACGACGGCGTGCCGGTGATCAACCATCCCGAAGCCGCCATCCTAGGCATCGGGGTGATCAAGCCGCGGCCCGTCGTCCGCGGCACCGAGATCGTGGTGCGCCCGACGATGACGTTGACGTGTGTGTTCGACCATCGCGTCGCCGACGGCGCCCAGGCGGCCCAATTCGCCTGCGAGCTCAAGGATCTGATCGAGTCGCCCGATACCGCGCTGCTGGACTTGTAGGTTCGGGTCAGGAGTGCGGCGGCACCGGGCACCAGAACAGGCCGCAATTGAAATTGGGCTGGTGAAACGGCGGCGGCGGGGGGTACGGCGGCGGGTTGTCGGTGTCCCAGCACTGATTCCAGTACCTGTTCTCACCCCATGCCGGGTTCCACGGCTGGTTGGGGCACCAGTGCACTCGTGGCGCAGGCCCCGGCTGCGCGTGCGCGGCTCCCGGGGCCAGTGCGACTCCGGCCGTCGCGACTCCGCTGGACAGCAGGACCCCGGCGATCAGTCGGGTCAGGGTGTAGTGGGTGTGCACGCTGCAGTCCTTTGCTCAGGCCGGTTGGCGTCGTCGCGGCAAGTGCACCCCGACGGCTACGCTACCGATCCCAAACTGCACACACACGGGAACGCCTACCTGCGTTGTGCCGCGGCCAATCGCTGTGCGAATTCCGGTGATTGGATCGAATAGGACTGCGGACCCAGCTCGGCGCGCATGGCGAGCTGATGTTGCTCGTTGTCCAGCGACCCCGGACTGACGGTGGCGCGCATGGTGGCCTTGGTCGCCAGCACCACTTCCCGCGGGGCCGCCGCCGGGCCGGCGGCCAGCTCGAGCGCCGCAGCGACCGGATCGTCGGCGACGCTCAGCGCCAAGCCATGCCGCACGGCGGCGTCGGCGTCGAAGCGCATGCCGAACAGCAGGGCAGCGCGGGCGACCTGCGGGCCGACCGCTCGCTGCAACATCCATGTCGCACCCCCGCCGGGGTGCAGCCCCAGCTTCTGGAATCTCGCGTCGAACACGGCGGCGGGTCCGGCGATCCGCACGTCGGCCGCCAGGGCAAGGTTCAGACCCGCGCCCACCGCCGCGCCGTTGACCGCGGCAATGGTGGGCAGCCGGCAACTACCCACGGCCATAAACCCGTCGTACAGCTGCTGCAGGCCCGTCTCGGCCGCTCCGCCGCCGGCCGCGCCCAGGGCACTGAGATCGGCACCCGCGCAGAACGCCTTGCCGGCCCCGGTGACCACCACGGCATGCACATCAGGATCGGCCTCGGCCCGCTCGACGGCCTCGCGCAGGTGCCCGGACGACTCGGCGGTTATCGCGTTGCGCCGATCGGGATCGTTGACGGTGATGAGTGCGACGCGGTTGGTGACGGAGAACAGGATGAGTTCGGACTGGGCCATCGGGCACCTCCGGCTTCGGGTATCGGCTGTGGATGCACCCGACCATGCATCGGCGGCAGCGTCGCGGGCGAGTTAAGACTACTTCGCGCGTTGGGGGCGGGGTCCGCCGGTGTGAACGTCACTAACGAGAACCAGGGGAAAAGGCGGGCATTCCACCGGGTCTTATTGGCTCATCCGAGCAGCCGACGCCATTAGCGGGCGCCCCGCGCATCTACGGCCACGCCGCGCAAACGCGAAAACCTTTGCGGGGTGCGCGGTCGTTACCAGAATCTACAAGTATTGCTGTATTTATTGGAAACAATCCGACGCGTTTGGCCTCGTTGGCCAGCTCGCCGAGTCGACCTGGCAACACGCACGGTGAAACGTCGACCGGGCCAGGGGCCAGCGCTTTGGTGTCGTCTTGTTGAGCCGCCGAAATTGATGGGAAACGCTACAGCTCGGGTTTCGCTAACTTCTTCGCCAGCTCATCGAGTTCGGCCTGGCGCTCACGCACCGCGCACCCCCCGCGCTCCGTACGCGCGCCCTGCAGAATGGCCCTCGGCAGCGCATCGCTTCGCAACCTGTTGTTGGCGTAATGAATTGCGGCGTCGATCATCTCGATGTACCGCTCCGCGTCGTCCTCTGCGCAGGAACCCTCGATGCGCTGGACTTCGTCCCAGCACGGATAGGACGAGTATCGGGCGTCAAGCTGTTGCTGGGAGACTTGCGTTCCGAAGTAACAACGCCAGTCGCGGCTCAACCAACCCCTAGTCTTGACTTCGACTTTGATTCGATTGCCAACGCCGGCTACAAACCTCGGCTCTCCGACGCGTACTACCGGCTCCCAGTCATTCGACGCCATATCGCCAACCCCTCGAAGAGAAGACGCTCTAAGTAATGATCTCCCCGTAAGCGCCATCTGCTCGTTTTGACACGCTGTTCCCGGAATGGTTAAACCGCAAACTTTTCAGAGCGACTTCGACCTTTGCCGGTGTATCAGGCAGTATGGAAGACGACCCAAATGCCATTACCGGCGGTTCCGCGTACGCGCTTTGCGGTCCTTGGCTTCGTCTGCAAATTTGGCCGTGACCTGCGTCACTGTGGGTACCGCCCGGACGCACACTCCCAACCTTGGCCCGCGGCCGTCACATCCGCCACTCGGGCACCCCCTGATCGTCACGAGGTGACTTCCGAATCCGCTAGCACATGCGCTATCGGACTCGCGAAGCTCGAAGTGGTCAAGACCAGCGGTCGCCCGAACTCGCCACGCGCCGATCGCGCCGGCCCGTTTCGAGCTCCCGCAGCCAAGGATCCGTTGAGGATCCGCCAAGCCGCCGCCCCCAAGCTCATGTCAGCCCAAAAGGGCATCCCAATCGGCATCAACGCGAGGAGCACCTCATGCGGAAAACGGGGTACAGGACGACGCGGTACGGGGCCATGGCGGCCCGGGCGTACGCAAGGACACGCGATCCCAGAATCGGATACGTGCGCCTGATGCTGGTCTCCATCACGACAGCCGGGCTGATCGGCCTCGGCGTCGGTGTCGGTGTCGCCAGCCTCGATCGGCCGTTGGCCGGGCGGCGTTGCTCCGGTCCGGATGTGACCACGCACGACGCAACCGGCCTGACGTTGTCGTGCGGCCCGGCGGCGGGTGACAATCGCGAGGCGGTGTGGCAGCATGCGCCGGCGTCATAGCCCCCGTAGGTCAAGTGGCAGAGCGGGCTTCGGGTCCGTCGAATGCCCCTCGGCGGTGCGCCCCGGCAAGGACGAGCGAGCGCCACCATCCGCGGTGCGCGCCGTTGACGCGCCACTTCATCAAAGAACTGAGGCAGGCGCCCTCAGAGATGGCCCGCCACGAAAGTGGCGGCCTGACTGGGCATTCCGGACCCTTTGTAAGACTGGGCGGCCGCCGAGAACATCTCGTCGTGCGAGGGCAGCGCCAGGGCCCCACCCGGAGTGCAGACCGGGTCACCGGGCGCGCACAGGTCGATGGCCTTGGCGCCGTACCACGGGCTGACCACACTCACCGGTGCCCCCAGGTACCGGGCCGACGGGTTCCCGAACAGGGCGAGCGCGGCGACATGGTTCGCCTCGTCCGCCGTCAGGATCTGGGGCATCAAGCCCGCGATCGGTGCCTGGGCGATGGTGATCAGATCGATCACCATGGCGCCCTGGGAGTATCCGCCGAGCACCAGTTTGGTGCCGGGACACGTCGCAACCATGGCCTGAACGTGAGCATGGGCGTCGCCGGCGCCGGCCGATGCGGACGGGGCGAAATCTTCGTCGGCCGGATAGTTGACCGCATACACCGCGACGGAGCGGCCCCCGACCTGGGAACGCAGGGAATCGATGAATTCCTGTCCGACCCCGCCGACGCCGGGCGGCTCAGCGGTGCCTCGGGCGAACGTCACCTCGATGTCGGGGCAGGGGACGGCGGATGCGGAAATCGGCGGGCACAGCAGCGCCGCGCAGGTTGTCGCCACCGCGGCACCCAGCAAACGCGCTAGCCGGCGTGCGTTCACGCAACCAATGCTGACATATCGCGGCCGCAAAAGGCACCGCCCAAATCACGCCGGTCGGCGCCGGAACTTTCGATCCGCACCGCTTGCCGGCGGGTGGTGGCGTCGGCCGCGTGTAATCGAAGGTATCGCTAGTCGTTATGGCGCAACGGTTCTCGATGCCCGGGTGATGCCGTTGTTGGCAACGCATGCAATGTCCGGCTAAAAGCGGCAGCAACCAGACAGCAGCGTCCGAACGCTTCGTTGTCCGTCAAGCCCATCGCGGCGCCTGGGAATCGCCCACCCGTTGGTGGTGACAAAGCGGTGGCAGAAGCAGGTCCGCCGACTTCGCTGCAGGTCGAAGGGTGATCGTCGAGCCTGACTTTCTCACGGCCGATGACTATCCGCAAAAGGAATCTATTGGGTTCTCATTTGCAACGAATGCAATACTCGTCAGCCTGATTCTGCGTTTCGTGTATCGAACTGCATTCAGGACACTCTTGAATGTATTTGTGATTTGGATTCAGGCACGTAGCCATCGAGGCCTGTTTTTGCCTGAATACACTTGCTGAACTCTTATTCCTACCGGACAACATTGCGATCGATTTCCCTGCTCAAAGGTGCATAGCAGCGGCTGCGAAAGCAGCTACCTCAGTTTGCCGTTATCCATCCCTGTTCCCAAACACGGCTGGTTGAAACCTCGGGGGAGGTCGACCTCCCACAACGCTGTCGCGAGGCCCGCGGGGCTGCAGTGGGCTACCCCGCATCTGCATTCCAAAATGGCGTAGCCCACTACTCTAGACGGCTCATTCTGCCGCGCCGGAGACTAATAACGTTCTGCCCCTCCAGCGAAAGGTTAAGCCATGACCATCGTCGCTACAACGATTGTCCATCCGAACCCTGGGGTCACCTGGGACGACATTCAGAAGCAGCTGAAGCGAGCGACTGGGCTTGCTCGCAAACATGGCGCGGAGAACGTCACCGCACTGGTCAACATGATCGGAGGTCAGGGCACCAACGCCATCGGCCTGCTGACGACCGCCGAGGACTGGGCCACATACGGCAAGATCCAGCAGAGCCTCAATGCTGACCCGGATTACCAGAGCCTTCTCGTCGACGCGGCCCAGATGGCCACCTGGGAGAACTACGTCAGTCAGACGATCGAGGTCTGAAAACGCGCTGAGTATCACGTGATCGACAACCCTCGGCCCTGCGTATCGGCGCCGTTGATTGTCGATCGCCCATCGACCGCCTAGGTAGACACCAGTAGTGGCTACCTAGGCGTTAGGCGACCGTTCTCCAAGTGAGATCGCCCATTCCCGCCGGGAGCGGTGCCGCAACTCAAACCATTCTGAAAGATCGACCGAAATACCGACAGGCCTTATCCGCAGACGAGACGTCAAGCGTCATCCGACGTCATACACCGAACAAAGTGCCCCCGGCACGACTCGAACGTGCGACCTAGGGATTAGAAGGCCCTTGCTCTATCCACCTGAGCTACGGAGGCAATGTGCAGGTCAGTCTATCCAACCCCACCCGCTGAACCGACTCGCCGCCGCGACGCGCGCGAAAACCCTTCCCGCGCCACGTTTATCGGTTATCGTGAGGACCCTCGACACACGTACAACATCGGCCGGTCATCGGCTGTTAACCGCAACGGGGCGTGTGCATAACGTCGAGTCGAGAGGTGACGTCGTAATGAGCGTGGCCAGTAATCGGACATCGCCCTGCTCGTGGGCCGGCACCCAGGCGGCACGCCTGGCCGCCGAAGCCCGGGATGTCTACCAGCTCGGCAACCTGGTGCTGCGGGGAGGCCCGCTCGCGCTGGGCTTTGTCGCCGGCTGGCTGTTCACGGAGTTTCCCCCGCACGTGGTGACCGGGCATGCGCTGTCCCGTGTTTCGCACCCGTCGGTCGGCCGGGTCGGCAAGACGCTGGCCGCCCAGCGGGCCGACCGAACCCTGACCACCGCGCTCGAGGAGGCCTTCGGCCCCGAGTTCCGGGAGCAGGTATGTCACCCGGCCGCCGTCGCGGCCCTGTGCGCCCGGCGAGGTGGACTGCTGGGCAGGCCCGGGCCGCACCGCCGGTACGCGGCCCAGACGTCCGGCATCTCCTACGGTCCGAGTCCGCGCGACAACCTGCTTGACATCTGGCGGCGCGATGACCTGGCGCCCGGCTGCCGGGCGCCGGTGCTGATCCAGGTGCCGGGCGGGGCCTGGGCGCTGAACGGCAGGCGCCCGCAGGCGTACACGCTGATGAGCCGCATGGTCGAACTCGGCTGGATCTGCGTCTCGATCGACTACAGCAAGAGCCCCCGCGCCACCTTTCCCGCGCACCTCATCGACGTCAAAAGGGCGATCGCGTGGGTCCGGGAGAACATCGCCGACTACGGCGGTGACCCCGACTTCGTCGCGATCACCGGCGGTTCGGCGGGCGGGCACCTGGCCTCCCTCGCGGCGCTCACGCCGAACGACCCCACCTTCCAACCCGGTTTCGAAGACGCCAACACCACCGTGCAGGCGGTCGCGCCCTATTACGGCGTCTACGACTTCACCGACTTCGAGAACATGCACGTGCTGATGTTGCCGTTCCTCGAACAGTTCGTGATGAAGGCCCGTTACGCCGACGAGCCCGAGCGCTTCACGGCGGCGTCGCCGGTTTCCTACGTGCACAGCGACGCGCCGCCCTTCTTCGTGCTGCACGGCGAGAAGGACGAATTGGTGCCCAGCGGCCAGGCCCGTGCCTTCTGCGCGGCGCTGCGCGCGGCCGGCGCGGCCACGGTGGCCCACGCCGAACTCGGCAACGCTCACCACGCTTTCGACATCACGCCCACGGTGCGGTCGCGGCTGGCCGCCGACGCCGTCGCCGATTTCCTCGGTGTCGTCTATGGGCGGCGCGTCAGCTCGCTGCTGGATTCGCTGCCCCTGTCGGCCACTTCGGCCAGCTGAGCCCCCGCCCGAGTACCTGTCACTCCTTTCACCAGCGCGGTAACCCGACTAGCGTTGGGTAGACCATTGGGGTTGGTGGGTCCAAGGCAGGAGGCTTGATCGACGGTGACAAGGTTGGCGCGTCGAGCTGATGACCATGACTGAGGCCGTCGAGGCGATCAAGTTGTCCGACCAGCTCGGGCCGGTTGACTACCTACTGCACAGGGGAGAGGCGAACCCCCGAACCCGGTCGGGGATCATGGCGCTGGAGCTCCTGGACACCACGCCGGACTGGCAGCAATTTCGCACCCGATTCGAGAACGCCTCCCGCCGGGTGTTGCGGCTGCGGCAGAAGGTCGTGGTGCCCACCTTGCCGACGGCGTCGCCGCGCTGGGTGGTCGATCCCGATTTCAACCTGGATTTCCACGTGCGCCGGGTGCGGGTGTCCGAACCCGGCACGCTTCGTGAAGTATTCGATCTCGCCGAGGTCATTCTGCAGTCGCCGATGGACATTTCGCGGCCGCTGTGGACGGCCACCCTGGTCGAGGGTCTGGCCGACGGAAGGGCCGCGACGCTGCTGCATGTCAGCCACGCCGTCACCGACGGCGTCGGCGGGGTCCAGATGTTCGCCGAGATCTACGACCTCGAGCGCAATCCGCCGGCCAAGCCGACGCTGCCGCTGCCGGTCCCGCAAGACCTGACGTCCAATGACCTGATGCGCCAGGGCATTAACCACCTGCCGTTCGCCCTCGTCGGCGGTGTGATGGGCGCGCTGTCGGGCGCGGTCTCGGCGGCCGGGCGCGCGGTCCTGGAACCGACCGCCACCGTTTCGGGGATCGTCGGGTACGCCATGTCGGGCATGCGCGTCCTCAACCGGGCCGCCGAGCCGTCGCCGCTGCTGCGGCGGCGCAGCCTGGCCACCCGCAGCGAGGCGATCGATATTCCGCTCGCGGATCTGCACAGGGCCGCAAAAGCCGGCGGCGGATCGATCAACGACGCCTACCTCGCCGGACTGTGTGGCGCCCTGCGCCGCTACCACGAGGCGCTCGGCGTGCCGATTAGCACGCTGCCGATGGCGGTGCCGGTCAACCTGCGCGCCGAATCGGACACGGCCGGCGGCAACCGGTTCACCGGTGTCAACCTAGCGGCGCCGATCGGCACCGTCGACCCGGTCTCCCGGATGAAAAAGATTCGCGCTCAAATGACGCAGCGCCGTGACGAGCCCGCGATGAACATCATCGGCTCGGTGGCGCCGGTGCTCAGCGTTCTGCCGACCGCGGTGCTGGAGGGGATCACCGGCTCGGTGATCGGCTCCGACGTGCAGGCCAGCAACGTCCCGGTCTTCCCGGGAGACACCTACATCGCCGGCGCAAAAATCTTGCGACAGTACGGTATCGGCCCGCTGCCCGGAGTGGCGATGATGGTGGTGCTGATTTCCCGGGGCGGCTGGTGCACCATCACCGTGCGCTACGACAGGGCCTCGGTGAAAAACGAGACGTTGTTCGCCCAGTGCCTGCTGGACGGTTTCGACGAGATCCTGGCGCTGGCCGGTGATCCACCACCGCGCGCGGTGCCCGCCTCGTTCACCGAGCCGGCCGCGTCGTCCCGATCGGCGGCGGGCTCATGAGCGCCTCGACGGAGCAGCCCGACGAACGCGGTACCCAAAACACCGGGCAGGACATGCGGCTGCCCGGCTCGGTCGCCGAGATCATGGCCAGCCCCACCGGGCCCAAGATCGGTGCGTTCTTCGACCTGGACGGCACGCTGGTCGCCGGGTTCACCGCGATCATCCTGACCCAGGAACGGCTGCTGCGCCGCGATATGGGTGTGGGGGAGCTGCTCGGCATGGTGCAGGCGGGCCTGAGCCACACCCTGGGGCGCATCGAGTTCGAAGACCTCATCGGCAAGGCCGCCACGGCGCTGGCCGGCCGACTGCTCGACGACTTGGAAGAGATCGGCGAGCGGATGTTCATCCAGCGGATCGAGTCGCGAATCTACCCGGAGATGCGCGAGCTGGTGCGCGCTCACATGGCCCGCGGTCACACCGTGGTGCTCAGCTCGTCGGCGCTGACCATCCAGGTGAACCCGGTCGCGCGTTTCCTCGGCATCCCCAACATGCTCACCAACAAGTTCGAGACCACCGAGGACGGCATGCTCACCGGTGACGTCGAGAAGCCGATCCTGTGGGGGCCGGGCAAAGCCGCTGCGGTACAACGGTTTGCAGCCGAGCGCGATATCGATCTCAAGGACAGCTACTTCTACGCCGACGGTGACGAGGACGTCGCCCTGATGTACCTGGTCGGAAATCCGCGGCCGACGAATCCCGAAGGCAAGATGGCCGCGGTGGCCAAGCGCCGCGGTTGGCCGATCCTGCGCTTCAGCAGCCGCGGGCCGGTGGGCCTACGGCGGCAATTGCGCACGCTCGCCGGCTTCGGCTCGATGTTCCCGGTCGCTGCCGGCGCGGTGGGCATCGGCGTGCTGACCCGCAACCGGCGGCGCGGCGTCAACTTCTTCACCTCCAACTTCTCCCAGTTGTCGCTTGCGATTGCCGGGGTGCAACTCAACGTCATCGGCAGGGAGAATCTCACCGCACAACGCCCGGCGGTCTTTATCTTCAACCACCGCAACCAGGTTGACCCGGTCATCACCGGCGCGCTGGTGCGCGACAACTGGGTCGGCGTGGGCAAGAAGGAGCTGCAGAAAGACCCCGTCATGGGCACCATCGGCAGGCTGGTGGACGGCGTGTTCATCGACCGCGATGATCAGGCCGCCGCGGTGGAGATGCTGCACGAGGTCGAAGACCGGGCGCGCAGGGGGCTCTCGATCGTGATCGCCCCGGAGGGCACCCGCGTCGACACCACCGAGGTCGGCCCATTCAAGAAGGGGCCGTTCCGGATTGCGATGGCCGCGGGCATCCCGATCGTCCCGATCGTGATCCGCAACGCCGAGCTCGTTGCCGCCCGAAACTCGACCGTCATCAACCCGGGCACCGTCGACGTCGCGGTCTTCCCGCCGATCTCGGTGCAGGACTGGACACTTGACGACCTGCCGGAGCGGATCGCCGGGGTGCGCCAGCTGTATCTGGACACGCTCGCGAACTGGCCCGTCGGCGAACTGCCCGAGGTCGACCTGTACGCCGAGAGGAAGGCGGCCGAAAAGGCCAAGAGCCAGGCCGCCAAAGCATCGGCGAAGAAGGCCACGGCAAAGAAGGCGCCCGCGAAGAAGGCCGCTGCAAAGAAGGCGCCCGCGAAGAAGGCCGCGCCGAAAACGAAGCAGCCAAAGGCGAATCCCCACGAATCCCAGGCCGCCCTCAAAGACGGTGAGGTGCAACGACCCGCCGCGGCCGTCAACGCCGAGCCGCCGGAGTCGCCGACCCGAGGGCATCCGTGACCGAACCGGCCGCAGATACCAGCGCGATCCTAGCCAGGACAGACTCGCTGGTATTGGCGTCGATGACCTCGCCGGTCGAGATGGATCTGGTGACGGCGTGGATGGATCGACAGCGCGCCGGCAATCCGGGGGCGAATTTCGATCTGGTGAAACTGCCGAGGCTCGACGCGCCGCCGGAAGCGATGACGGCCCTGGCCGAACAGCTCGAGTGCGGGGAAGACCGCTCGATCGTGCCGGTGCGGGTGTTCTGGCTGCCGGAGCCGGATCGCGGCCGACTCGCCAAGCTGGCCGGGCTGCTCCCGGGCCGGGATCCCTACCATCCCAACCAGCGTCAGCAAGAACAGATCGTGCGAACCGCTCCCCAGCGGGCACGGGTGGTGGCCGGCGAAGCGGCCGCCGTCTCCGAACTGCGCCGGCAATGGCGGGACACCACCGTGGGGGAAGACAAGAACGACTTCGCCCAGTTCGTGATCCGCCGCGCCATCCTGGCGATGGAACGCGTCGAGTACCGAATCCTCGGACCCCAGTACAAATCCCCGCGATTGGTGAAGCCGGAGATATTGGCCTCCAACCGGTTTCGCGCGGGCCTGGCCAAGATTCCCGGCGCCACCGTCGACGAGGCCGGAAAGATGCTCGACGAACTCGCCACCGGGTGGAGTCGCGCCTCGGTCGACCTCGTCGGGGTTCTGGGCAGGATGCTCAGCCGCGGCTTCGATCCCGAGATCGACTACGACGGCTACCAGGTCGCGGCGTTGCGGACCGGCCTGGAGGCTCACCCCGCGGTGCTGCTGTTCTCGCACAGGTCCTACATCGACGGCGCGGTGGTGCCGGTTGCCATGCAGGAGAACCGGTTACCGCCGGTGCACGTGTTCGCCGGCATCAACTTGTCGTTCGGTGCCATGGGCCCGCTGTTGCGACGTTCCGGTGTCATCTTCATCCGCCGCAACATCGGCAACGACCGGCTCTACAAGTTCGTGCTGCGCGAATACGTCGGGTACATAGTCGAGAAGCGGTTCAACCTGAGCTGGTCCATCGAGGGCACCCGTTCGCGCACCGGAAAGATGCTGCCACCCAAGCTCGGCCTGCTGGCCTACGTCGCCGACGCCTATTTGGACGGCCGCAGCGAAGACATTCTGCTGCAACCGGTTTCGATCAGCTTCGACCAGCTGCACGAGACGGCGGAATACGCCGCCTACGCCCGCGGCGGTGAGAAGACACCCGAAGGTGTCGGCTGGTTGTACAACTTCATTCGCGCGCAGGGTGAACGCAACTACGGCAAGATCTACGTCCGATTCCCCGAAGCGGTGTCGATGCGCCAGTACCTGGGCGCACCGCACGGCCCGGTGGCGCAGGATCCGGACGCCAAAAGGCTTGCGCTGCAGAAGATGTCGTTCGAGGTCGCCTGGCGGATCCTGCAGGCGACGCCGGTGACGGCCACGGGTCTGGTGTGCGCATTGCTGCTGACCACGCGCGGGGCGGCGTTGACGCTCGGCCAGCTGCACCACACCCTGCAGGACTCGCTGGATTACCTGGAACGCAAACACAACCCGATGTCCACCAGCGCCTTGCGGCTGCGCACGCACGAGGGGGTGCGCGCGGCGGTCGACGCCCTGTCCAACGGACACCCGATCACCCGGGTCGACGGCGGCCGGGAACCGGTGTGGCGCATCGCGCCCGAGGAACAGCACGCCGCGGCCTTTTACCGCAATTCGGTGATCCACGCGTTTCTGGAGACCTCGATCGTCGAGCTTGCGCTGGCCCACGCCCGCCACGCCGACGGCGACCGCATGGCGGCCTTCTGGGACCAGGCGATGCGGCTGCGCGATCTGTTGAAGTTCGACTTCTATTTCGCCGACTCGGCGACGTTCCGGGACAATATCGCCGAAGAGATGGCCTGGCACAACGAGTGGGAGGCCCACGTCGTCGCCGGCGGTGACGAGATCGACGCGCTGCTGTTCGCCAAGCGTCCGCTGATGGCGGAAGCGATGTTGCGGGTGTTCTTCGAGGCCTATGAGATCGTCGCCGACGTGCTGCGCGACGCACCGCCGGACATCGACCGACAGGAACTGACGGAGTTGGCGCTGGGCGTCGGCCGACAGTACGTGGCGCAGACCCGGATCCGCAGCAGCGAATCGGTGTCGACGCTGTTGTTCGCCACCGCGCGTCAGGTTGTCGACGACCAGAATCTGACCGCACCCGCCCCGGACCTGGCCGAGAGGCGAGGCCAATTCCTGCGGGAGCTGCGCGACGTCCTGCGCGACTTCAACTACGTCGGGCGGATCGCGCGCGACCAGTTCGTGGCCCGCGAGGCAAGGGCGCGTCAGGACCGTCTGAACAGCCACACTCTGTAGCCGGCCGGCCCGCCCATACCCTGGATGTATGACCGTCGCTCCGTCTGCCGGCACGGCCCCGACCGACGCCGCCCAGCGCCGCGCGCTGGTGTGGCCGGTGCTGGCCGGAGTCGCCGTGCTGGCGGGCTGCACGGCCGCCGGCATCGGGACGCTCTCGCTCGCCAGCGCGCTGACCGTGACTGGCCTGCCCGATCCGGGCCAGGTGACCACCCTGGGGCTGCCGTTCGTCCGGGCCGCGGGCGAGATCGCCGCGGTGCTCGCCGTCGGGTCGTTTCTGCTCGCCGCATTTCTGGTGCCGCCACAGCGCAACGGTGTCCTCGACGCCGACGGCTACCGGGCCCTTCGGCTCGGGACGGTGGCGTCGGGGGTGTGGGCGGTGTGCGCCGCCCTGCTGGTCCCGCTGACCATTTCGGACGTGTCAGGCCATCCCGTCGCCGACATTTCCCCGATGCGGATGTGGTCGTTGGCGGGCATGATCACCAACGCCTCGGCCTGGCGCTGGACCGCGCTGCTGGCCGCGGTGATCACGCTGGCGAGCCTGTCGGTGCTGCGCTGGTCTTGGACGCCGGTGCTGGCCGCCGCGTCGGTGGTGACGCTGATTCCGCTGGGGCTTACCGGTCATTCGTCGGCCGGGGGTTCGCACGACCTGGCGACCAACGGCCTGCTGATCCACCTGGTCGCCGCCAGCCTGTGGGCCGGTGGCCTGCTCGCCCTGCTCGCCCACGTCCTGCGGGGCGGTGGTCACCTCGGGTTGGCCGCCCGGCGCTTCTCGACGATCGCGCTGTGGTGCTGGGTCGCGATGGCGGTGAGCGGACTGGTCAACGCCGCGGTTCGGGTGCAGCCGTCCGACCTGCTCGGCACCGACTATGGGCGGCTGGTCACCGCCAAGTTCGTCGCGCTGTGTCTGCTGGGCGCGCTCGGTTGGCGCCAGCGACGCGTGAGTGTGGCTGCGCTGCAAGCGGATCCGACTCCGGCGCGCGCGCGTGGCGCGCTGTTGAGGCTGACGCTGATCGAGGCCGCCGTTTTCGGCCTCACCTTCGGCATCGCCGTCGGGCTGGGCCGCACCCCGCCGCCGCCACCCCCGGCCCGGTTGCCGTCGATTCCCGAAGCCGAGATCGGTTACGACTTCGACGGGCCGCCCACGCTGGCGCGCATCCTCTTCGATTGGCGCTTCGACCTGATCTTCGGCTCCGCCGCCCTCGTCTTCGCCGGGCTGTACGTGGCGGCGGTGGTGCGGCTGCGCCGCCGCGGCGACAAGTGGCCGCCGGGCCGGACGCTTTCCTGGCTGCTCGGCTGCGCGGTCTTGCTGTTCGCGACGTCGTCGGGCGTCGGTCGCTACATGCCGGCGATGTTCAGCATGCACATGGTGGTCCACATGTGCCTGTCGATGCTGATCCCGATCCTGCTGGTGCTGGGCGCCCCGGTCACCCTGGCGTTGCGGGCGCTGCCGGCGGCCCGCCGTGACGATCCGCCGGGCATGCGGGAATGGCTGCTGGCCGCGCTGCACAGCCGCTTCTCCCGGTTACTCACCAACCCGGTGGTGGCCACGGTGCTGTTCGTCGGCGGGTTCTACGGGCTGTACTTGTCGAGCCTCTTCGACACCACCGCGAGCAGCCATGCCGGCCATCTGGCGATGAACACGCACTTTCTGCTGAGCGGCTACCTGTTCTATTGGGTGGTGATCGGGGTGGACCCGACGCCGCGACCGATCCCGCCGCTGGCCAAGGTGGCCGTGGTGTTCGCCTCGTTGCCGCTGCACGCCTTCTTCGGGGTGGTGATGATGGGCACCAAAAAGGTGCTCGGCGCCGACTATTACCGCTCGCTCGGCCTGAGTTGGCACACCGATCTGCTGGGAGACCAGCGACTGGGCGGGGGCATCGCCTGGGCGGCGGGGGAGTTCCCGCTGGTGATCGTGATGCTCGCGCTGCTCATCCAGTGGGCGCGCAGCGATCGGCGCACCGCCAAGCGGCTGGACCGGGCCGCCGAACGCGACGACGACGCCGAGCTGGTGGCCTACAACGCGATGCTGGCGCAGCTGGCGCAGGGCGGAACCCCCAAGCGGTCCGGCCAGGCCCCTGCCGATCCCGACTGATCCACAGTCCAGGGTTCCTCCACAGCGATGACCGGCCCGGCCGGTTTTCGGGCCGTTTCCCTTCGGCGTCGTCGGTGGCGCCGCGCTTACTGGCGGCCATAGCCAATGCAATCGAGAAGGGATCAGCCCATGTTCGAAACCCCGCTTACCGTCGTCGGTCACATCGTCAACGACCCCGCGCGCCGCAAGGTCGGCGACCAGGAGGTCCTCAAGTTCCGGGTGGCCAGCAACTCGCGCCGCCGCACCGGGGACGGCGGCTGGGAGCACGGGCACTCGCTGTTCGTCACGGTCAACTGCTGGGGAAAGCTGGTCACCGGGGTGGGCGCCGCGCTGGGCAAGGGCGCACCGGTGATCGTGGTGGGCCACGTCTACACCAGCGAATACGAGGACCGCGACGGCAACCGCCGCTCGTCGGTGGAGATGCGGGCGACCGCGGTCGGGCCGGACCTCTCCCGCGTGATCGTGCGCATCGAGAAGCCCGGTTACACCGGCCCCAGCGCCGTCCAGGACAGCGCCGCCCCGGGAACTCTCGCCGATGCCGCCGACGTTAGAAGCGAGGACCCGCTGGCCGGCGACGATCCGGCCGGTACAGGTGACGTCACCGCCGACGAGGCCCCGCTCTCGGTTCCCGCCTGAGCCTTGGCTCGGGCGCGGGGCTGCGGCCGCCGGGCGATGCCTAGGATGGTCCGCGAGATCACTTCGCAAACCAGAAAGGCAACACCGCGGCATGGCTGAGTTCATCTACACGATGAAAAAGGTCCGCAAGGCGCACGGCGACAAGGTGATCCTGGACGACGTCACGTTGAGCTTCTATCCAGGCGCCAAGATCGGTGTCGTCGGACCCAACGGCGCCGGCAAGTCGAGCGTCTTGCGGATCATGGCGGGCCTGGACAAGCCGAACAACGGTGACGCCTTCTTGGCCAACGACGCGACCGTCGGCATCCTGCTGCAGGAACCGCCGCTGAACGAGGAGAAGACCGTTCGAAGCAACGTCGAAGAGGGCCTGGGCGAGATCAAGGTCAAGCTCGACCGCTTCAACGAGGTCGCCGAGCTGATGGCCACCGACTACTCCGATGAGTTGATGGAGGAGATGGGCCGGCTGCAGGAGGAGCTCGACCACGCCGACGCGTGGGACCTCGATTCGCAGCTGGAACAGGCCATGGACGCGCTGCGCTGCCCGCCGCCCGAGGAGCCGGTGACCAACCTGTCCGGTGGTGAACGCCGCCGCGTCGCGCTGTGCAAGCTGCTGCTGTCCAAGCCCGACCTGCTGCTCCTCGACGAGCCGACCAACCACCTCGACGCCGAGAGCGTGCAGTGGCTCGAGCAGCACCTCGCGTCCTACCCGGGTGCGATCCTGGCGGTCACCCACGACCGGTACTTCCTGGACAACGTCGCCGAATGGATCCTGGAACTGGACCGCGGCCGCGCCTATCCGTACGAGGGCAACTACTCCACTTACCTGGAGAAGAAGGCCGAGCGCATCGCGGTCCAGGGACGCAAGGACGCCAAGCTGCAGAAGCGGTTGACCGAGGAGTTGGCGTGGGTGCGCTCCGGGGCCAAGGCGCGTCAGGCCAAGAGCAAGGCGCGGCTGCAGCGCTACGAGGAGATGGCGGCCGAGGCCGAGAAGACGCGCAAGCTCGACTTCGAGGAGATCCAGATCCCGGTCGGCCCGCGGCTGGGCAACGTGGTGGTGGAGGTCGACCATCTCGACAAGGGCTACGACGGCCGCACCCTCATCAAGGACCTGTCCTTCACCCTGCCGCGGAACGGCATCGTCGGAGTCATCGGCCCCAACGGGGTCGGTAAGACCACGCTGTTCAAGACCATCGTCGGCCTCGAACAGCCGGACAGCGGCACGGTCAAGGTCGGGGAGACCGTCAAGCTCAGCTACGTCGACCAGACCCGCGCCGGAATCGATCCCAAGAAGAACGTGTGGGAAGTCGTCTCCGACGGGCTGGATCACATCGTGGTCGGCCAGACCGAGGTGCCGTCGCGGGCCTACGTGTCGGCGTTCGGGTTCAAGGGACCGGACCAGCAGAAGCCCGCCGGCGTGCTCTCCGGTGGCGAGCGCAACAGGCTCAACCTCGCGCTGACGCTCAAGCAGGGCGGAAACCTCATCCTGCTCGACGAGCCCACCAACGACCTCGACGTCGAGACGCTGAGTTCGCTGGAGAACGCCCTCGAGCAATTCCCCGGCTGCGCGGTGGTGATTTCGCACGACCGGTGGTTCCTGGACCGCACCTGCACGCACATCCTGGCCTGGGAGGGTGACGACGACAACGAGGCCAAGTGGTTCTGGTTCGAGGGCAACTTCGGCGCATACGAGGAGAACAAGATCGAACGGCTGGGCGCCGAGGCGGCACGGCCGCACAGAGTGACCCACCGCAAGCTAACGCGCGACTAGTGTCAGCTCTGCCCCGCGACACCGTGGAATGGGGCGATTGAGCGCACTGACAACCGTCGCCAGTTGGGAGCTATCGGCATGACGATCGATCCCGGAGCCAGACAGGATCTCAAGCCGTGGACGACCTTCACCCAGCAGCAGGACATTCCCGAGTGGATCGCGAGAGCCTACGTCGAGAGCTATCGCGGTCCGCATAGCGACGAGTCGGGCGGCGCCGAAACCAGGCCCATCGACCTGACGGTGCCGGCGGCGATCGTGACCCCGGCCATGCTGAGCGCGCACTATCGCCTCGGCCGGCACCGGCCCGACGGGGAAAGCCGCGTCGCGGTGTACCCGGCGGACGATCCCGCCGGTTTCGGCCCTGCGCTGCAAGTCGTCACCGATCACGGCGGCATGCTGATGGATTCCGTGACCGTGCTGCTGCACCGGCTCGGTGTCCCCTACACGGCCATCATGACCCCGGTGTTCGAAGTGGGGCGCAGCCCCGAGGGCGACCTGCTGCGGGTCGAGGCGAAATCGGCAGGCGCCTCGCAATACGCCGGCGAGGCGTGGATACACGTGCAGCTCCTGCCGTCGGTCGACAGCAAGGGACTCGCCGAGGTCGAACGGCTACTGCCCAAGGTGCTGGCCGACGTTCAGCGGGTCGCCAGCGACGCGTCGAGATTGATCGCCGTGCTCGACGATCTGGCCGCGCAGGTCGAGGCGAACGCCGGCGACCACTTCTCGGCGCCGGACCGCGACGACGTCGCGGCGCTGCTGCGCTGGCTGGGCAACGGCAACTTCCTGCTGCTCGGCTACCAGCGTTGCCACGTGCACAACGGTCAGGTCTCCGGCGACGGATCACCCGGCCTCGGCGTCCTGCGCACCCGCACCGGCTCCCGCCCCCGGCTGACCGACGACGACCGATTGCTGGTGCTCGCGCAATCCGTGGTGGGCAGCTATCTGCGTTACGGCGCCTACCCGTATGCGATCGCGGTGCGTGAATACGAGGACGGTGCGGTGATCGAGCACCGCTTCGTCGGGTTGTTCACGGTGGCCGCCATGAACGCCGATGTCCTGGAAATCCCCACCATTTCGCGCCGGGTCCGTGAGGCGCTGGCAATGGCCGACAGTGACCCGATCCACCCCGGTCAGCTGCTGCTCGACGTCATCCAAACCGTTCCCCGCTCGGAGTTGTTCACGCTCAGCTCCGAACGGCTTCTGGCGATGGCCAAGGCGGTGGTGGATCTGGGACCGCAACGAAACGCATTGCTGTTCCTGCGCGCCGACCGCCTGCAGTACTTCGTCTCCTGCCTGGTGTATCTGCCCCGCGACCGCTACACCACGGCCGTGCGGCTGCAGATCGAAGACATCCTCGTTCGCGAATTCGGTGGTACCCGACTGGAATTCACCGCCCGCGTCAGCGAATCACCTTGGGCCCTTATGCATTTCATGGTCCGCCTGCCTGCCGATGGCCCCGACGCTGCGCCGGTCGACGTCTCCGACGGCAACCGGATCCGCATCCAGGCGCTGCTGAGCGAAGCGGCGCGAACCTGGACCGACCGGCTCGTGGCCGCCGCCGCGGAGGGGTCCGTGGGGCACGCCGACGCCGAGTACTACGGGGCCGCCTTCCCCGAGGTCTACAAGCAAGCCGTCACCCCGGCCGACGCCATCGACCACATCGCCATCGTCAATGAGCTGCAAGACAACTCGGTCAAGCTGGTCTTCGCCGAAGCCGGCGACGGCACCGCCCAGCTGACCTGGTTCCTGGGCGGACACACCGCCTCGCTGAGCCAGCTGCTGCCGATGCTGCAGAGCATGGGTGTGGTGGTGCTCGAGGAGCGCCCCTTCACCGTCAACCGGTCCGACGGGATGCCGGTGTGGATCTACCAATTCAAGATCTCACCGCACCCGACCATCCGGCTGGCCTCGACACAGGCCGAGCGCGACGCGATGGCCGAGCGGTTCGCCGACGCGGTCACCGCGATCTGGCAGGGCCGCCTCGAGATCGACCGGTTCAACGAGCTGGTGATGCGCGCGGGACTGCGATGGCAGCAGGTCGTGCTGTTGCGGGCCTACGCAAAGTATCTGCGGCAGGCCAACTTTCCGTACAGCCAGTCCTACATCGAGGCGGTGCTCAACGAGCATCCCTCTACCGCGCGATCACTGGTCGCGCTCTTCGAGGCGTTGTTCGATCCCAGCCCCGATTCGTCCACCAGCCGCGATGCCCAGACGGCCGCCGCGGCGGTCGCCGCCGACATCGACGCGCTGGTGAGCCTGGACACCGACCGCATTCTGCGTGCCTTCGCCTCACTGGTGCAGGCCACGCTGCGGACGAATTACTTTGTGACACGCGAGGGTTCAGCCCGAGCCCGCAACGTGCTGGCGATCAAGCTGGACGCCCAGCTGGTCGACGAGCTGCCACTGCCGCGTCCCAAATACGAGATCTTCGTCTACTCTCCCCGGGTCGAAGGCGTGCACCTGCGGTTCGGCCCGGTGGCCCGCGGGGGCCTGCGCTGGTCGGACCGTCGAGACGACTTCCGCACCGAAATCCTGGGTCTGGTCAAGGCGCAAGCGGTCAAGAACGCCGTCATCGTGCCGGTGGGCGCCAAGGGCGGGTTCGTGCTCAAGCGGCCACCGCTGCCCACCGGCGATGCCGCCGCCGACCGCGACGCCAGCCGCGCCGAGGGCGTCGCCTGCTATCAGCTGTTCATCTCCGGCCTGCTCGACGTCACCGACAACGTCGACCATGCGACCGGAAAGGTCAGTCCGCCACCGGAAGTCATCCGGCGCGACGGCGATGACGCATACCTGGTGGTGGCGGCGGACAAGGGCACCGCCACCTTCTCCGATATCGCCAACGACGTCGCCAAGTCCTACGGATTCTGGCTGGGGGACGCGTTCGCGTCCGGCGGGTCGGTCGGCTATGACCACAAGGCCATGGGCATCACCGCCAAGGGCGCGTGGGAGGCCGTCAAACGGCACTTCCGGGAGATGGACGTCGACACGCAGACCGAGGATTTCACCGTGGTGGGGATCGGCGACATGAGCGGCGACGTCTTCGGCAACGGCATGCTGCTCAGCAAGCACATCAGGCTGCTCGCCGCCTTCGACCACCGCCACATCTTCTTAGACCCCGACCCGGACACCGCGCGTTCCTGGGAGGAACGCCGGCGGATGTTCGACCTGCCGCGGTCCAGCTGGGAGGACTACGACACGTCGCTGATCAGCGCGGGCGGCGGGGTGTACAGCCGTGAGCACAAGGCGATTCCGGTCAGTCCCCAGGTCCGCGACGCATTGGGCATCGAGGGCTCCGACGACGGGGTCACCGAGATGACTCCGCCCAATCTGATCAAGGCGATCTTGCAGGCGCCGGTGGACCTGCTGTTCAACGGGGGCATCGGCACCTACATCAAGGCGGAGTCCGAGTCGGATGCCGACGTCGGCGATCGCGCCAACGATCCGGTTCGGGTCAACGGAAGCCAGGTGCGCGCCAAGGTGATTGGCGAAGGCGGAAATCTCGGGGTGACGGCGTTGGGCCGCGTCGAGTTCGATCTGTCGGGCGGTCGGATCAACACCGACGCCATGGACAATTCGGCCGGCGTGGACTGTTCGGACCACGAGGTCAACATTAAAATCCTGATCGACTCCCTGGTGACCGCCGGCAAGGTCAAGCCGCAGGAGCGCAAACCACTGCTGGAGTCGATGACCGACGAGGTCGCGCAACTGGTGCTCACCGACAACGAGGACCAGAACGACCTGATCGGCACCAGCCGGGCCAACGCCGCCAGCCTGTTGCCGGTGCACGCCAGGCTGATCCAGTACCTGGTGGACCAGCGCGGCATCCACCGCGACCTGGAAGCGCTGCCCTCGGAGAAGGAGATCGAGCGCCGTGCCGAGGCCGGCATCGGGCTCACCTCACCCGAGCTGTGCACCCTGATGGCGCACGTGAAGCTGGGACTCAAGGATGAGATGCTGCAGACCGAGCTGACCGAACAGGACGTGTTCGCGTCCCGGCTGCCCCTGTACTTCCCGAAACCGTTGCGGGAACGGTTCACCCCCGAAATCCGCACGCATCAGCTGCGCCGCGAGATCGTCACCACCATGTTGATCAACGACCTGGTGGACGCCGCCGGGATCAGCTACGCCTTCCGGATCACCGAGGACGTCGGCGTCGGTTCGGTCGACGCGGTGCGCACCTACGTCGCCACCGACGCGATCTTCGGCGTGGGGGAGATCTGGCGGCGCATCCGCGCGGCGAATCTGCCGGTCGCACTGTCGGATCGGCTCACCCTGGACACCCGCCGACTCATCGACCGGGCCGGGCGCTGGCTGCTCAACTACCGCCCGCAGCCGTTGGCGGTCGGCGCCGAGATCAACCGGTTCGCCGCCAAGGTCAAGGCGCTGACGCCGCGCATGTCGGAGTGGCTGCGCGGCGACGACAAGGCCATCGTCGAGAAGGAAGCCGCGGAGTTCGCGTCCCAGGGCGCGCCAAAGGACCTGGCGTACATGGTGGCCGCCGGCCTCTACCGCTTCAGCCTGCTCGACATCATCGACATCGGCGACATCAACGACATCGACGCCGCCGAGGTCGCGGACACCTATTTCGCGCTCATGGACCGGCTCGGCACCGACGGGCTGCTGACGGCGGTGTCCGAGCTGCCCCGGCGGGACCGCTGGCACTCCTTGGCGCGGTTGGCGATTCGCGACGACATCTATGCTTCGCTACGGTCGCTGTGCTTCGATGTGCTCGCCGTGGGGGAGCCGGACGAAAGCGGTGAAGAGAAGATCGCCGAGTGGGAGCACCTGAGTGCCTCCAGGGTCGAGCGGGCCCGCCGAACACTCATCGAGATCCAGGAAAGTGGGGATAAAGATCTCGCAACGCTGTCCGTCGCCGCGCGACAAATCCGCCGCATGACCCGCACCAGTGGAAGAGGATCATCGAGTTGAGCGTCGGCTTCGTCGCGCCAGTGCTTGTGCGCTGGTCGGACATCGACATGTATCAGCACATCAACCACGCCACCATGGTCACGATCCTCGAGGAGGCGCGCGTTCAGTTCCTGCGTGAGGCGTTCGAGGTCGACATCTTGACCATCGGGTTGCTCATCGCCGAGGTCAAGGTGACCTACAAAGGCCAACTGCGGCTGGTCGATTCGCCGCTGCAGGTGACGATGTGGACCAAGCGGTTGCGGGCGGTCGACTTCACGCTGGGCTACGAGGTGCGTTCGGTCGCCGCGGACCCGGAGTCGAAGCCCGCCGTCATCGCGGAGTCGCAACTGGCCGCCGTCCATATCGAGGAGGAGCGGCTGGTTCGCCTCTCGCCACAACATCGGGAGTATCTGCAACGGTGGATCAGGTAGCCGACCGAGGATTATGGCTGGGCGCCGACTCGAGGGACGCCCACCGCAAAGATCTGGCCGCGTTCGTCGAACGCGCGCTGCGACTCGATGACGCCGCGATCATCCGGTTCCGGACCAGATCACCGGGCCTGCTGACGGCTTGGGTAGCAACGGGTTTCGACGTGCTGGCCAGCAGGGTGGTGGCCGGCGTGGTGCGGCCCGGCGATTTGTCGGTGGGCGCGGACGCGCTGGCCCGCGGCCTGTCGGCGATGGACGACTCCGGTTACGTCGACCCGGGCTTCGCGATGGACTCCGCATGGCGGGGGGCCCTGCCGCCGGAATCCGGCTTCACCCACCTCGAGGACATCCCGGCCCGGGTGATCCTCGACCTCGCGCAGCGCGGCGCGCAACTTGCCAAGGAACACAGCAGTTCTCATGGCCCGCCGGTTTCGCTGCTCGACCAGGAGGTCATCCAGGTAAGCTCGGCCGACGCGCACGTGGGGCTGCCCATGCGCTGCGTGTTCGCGTTGACCGCGATGGGTTTTCTGCCGCAGTCACCCGATGCGGTCGAGGCCGACGAGTTGATCCGGGTCCGGATACTGCCGACGTGGTTGCGGCTGGATGCCCGGTTCGGTTCGGTGTATCGCCGCCGCGGCGATCCCGCGCTGCTGCTGGGCTGACGCGGCCTGGCCGGGGCGACCCTCCAAACGGATCAGGCTGAGTTTAATGCGATCACCGACCGCCTCGGCCACCGCGATCATGGGCCGTAGAGCAGCCAGAGCGGCAGCACGGCGTCGATAAAATCCATGAATTTCTTCAGGCCCACCCGAAACTGCCCGTACCCGTAGGGGTCCTCGGCGTATTGGGGGAACGCGATGCCCACGCCGAACAGGCCGGGGGCAAGGATTCCGTTGGTGCGGTTGTAGTCGAGCTGCCCCCACTGTGGGGTCTCGGGCAACTTCCTGCGCTCGAAGCCGACGGTGTACACGGCGCGGTCACACTGCGCCAATGTCTCGGAGAATTCCGGGCTCGACACCCAGCACCTCTCCAGGCGGTCGGGCAGCACCCCGTCGATGTTCTCCCGGGCCCAGACGGCCGCCTGACCCTTCAGTCCAGTGTCGTCAAAAAGTATCCAATCATCGAGATACACAGCGTATTTCAGTGGGCTTCGATAGAAGTTGACGATGCGCTTGACGGGGTGGCGCAGCAGGTTCGGCAGCACGATCATGGACGAGTGCGAGGAGCCGAACACGGCGACCGTTGCGCCCTCGAGCGGCTCCTGGGCTAGTTTCTCGGGATCCAGGGCGACCTCGACCGGGATCTCCGCCAGGTCGGGATGGCAAAGCTTTTTGGGATCCGCGCCGACGGCCAGGATCACGTTCTTGGAGAAGATGTCGTGTTGGTCCGTCTCGATCCGCCACTGCCGATCTCGCAGGGTCAACGCGGTGGCGGTCGCCGTGAGGGTGTCGACCTGCTCACGCAGCTGCCCGGTGATCCAGACCAGCGGCTCGGCCACCAGTGCGAGCGCGCAGGTCTCCGGCGGGTCGATCTCCTTGAGTGGCATGGGCGGCGCCTCGGAGAACCGAAATGATTTGGCGCCGTTGAAGTATTCGAGAAACAGTCCGGCGTGGGTATTGCTCGAGACCGACCGCCACTTCCGGCCGATGTCGCCGGCGCCGAAGGCCGGGTCGACCCAGGCGATCCGTTCGGCCGCGACCCCGTGATCCAGCAGCCGTCCCACCGCGGCGATGCCCGCCGGCCCGGCGCCGATCACTGTCCACTCGTAGGAAGCCATGCACAACATATAGAACAGTCAGCCGCGAAATGCTCACCGTGACTCCGGCGGCGCGACCCCGATCCGGCTACGCCAGCCAGGCCGCCGAATCCGGCGGCAGTTTCCCGTCCAACAGCGATGCGCTCGCCAGGATCAGCTCGCCCGCCGGCAGCGGCATCGGCGCGTCGCCGCTGTTGAGCGCGCAGGTCAGCCCGCCGGGGCGCCGGAAGATCACCGCATCGCCGGACGCATCCACCCATTCGACGCCCTTGCCGTCGAATTCCACGCGGCGCCTTCGCAATTCAAGAGCACGCTGGAAGAACGACAAGGTGGAGTCGGGATCGCCGCTCTGCTTTTCGACGGTCAGCGCCGCCCATTCCTTCGGCATCGGTAACCACGTGTCGGGTGAGGAAGAGAAGCCGAACGGGGGAGCCTCGCCCGACCACGGCATCGGCACCCGGCACTTGTCGCGGCCCCGCTCGGTGCGTCCCGAACGTTCCCACGTCGGGTCCTGCAGCACCTCCTCCGGCAGGTCCAGCACATCGGGCAGCCCGAGTTCCTCGCCGTTGTAGATGAACACCGTGCCCGGCAGGGCGAGCATCGCCATCACCATGGCTTTCGCCCTGCGCAGGCCGATTTCGCCGCCACCGTAGCGGGTGACCTCGCGGTCGACGTCGTGGTTGGACAGCGTCCACGTCGGGACCGCGTCATAGATCGCGGTGGCCGCGAGCGAATTCTCGATCGCGTCGTGGATCTGGCGGGCGTCGAAGTCGATCTTGGTCAACCGGAAGTTGAAGCCGAGATGCAGTTCGTCAGGCCGCAGGTATTCCGCCCAGAGCTGGTTGTCCAGCACCCAGACCTCGCCGATCGTCACCGCATCGGGGTACTCGTCAACGATCTTGCGGATCTTGCGGTGGATGTCGTGCACGCTCGGGTGGTTGAACCGCGGATCGTCGTCGCTGTGCGACAGCACCTTGATGTCTTCCTCGGCGTCGGGCAGGCCGGACGGCTTGGCCATCCCGTGGGCCACGTCGATGCGGAAGCCGTCCACCCCGCGCTCCAGCCAAAACCGCAGCGACTTCTCGAAGTCGTCGAAGACGTCCGGGTGTTCCCAGTTCAGGTCCGGCTGTTCGGTGTCGAACAGGTGCAGGTAGTACTGACCGGGATTTCCGTCGGGCTCCACCACCCGGGTCCAGGCCGACCCGCCGAACACCGACGTCCAGTTGTTCGGCGGCAGCGCCCCGTCGGGTCCCAGACCATCGCGGAAGTAGTACCGCTCCCGCGCGTCGGTGCCCGGGCCCCCGGCCAGCGCGGCCTGAAACCACGGGTGCGCCGAGCTGGTGTGGTTGGGCACCACGTCCATGGTGATCTTGATGTCCCGCTCGTGTGCCGCCGCGACCAGCCGTTCGATCGCGGGCATCCCGCCGAACAGCGGGTCGATGTCACGGGGATCGGCGACGTCGTAGCCGTGGTCGGCCATCGGCGAGACGGTGACCGGGCTGAGCCAAACCGCCTCCACCCCGAGGCGCACCAGGTGGTCCAGATGGGCGACGATTCCGTCGATGTCACCAACGCCGTCGCCGTTGCTGTCGGCGAACGATCGGGGATAGACCTGGTAGAAAACCGCGTTCGACCACCATGCTCCGGGGCTCATCCTGCTCCGTTCGGTTCGCTGGGTGTTAAAACGATGAATTGACGAGTGAGTGGGCGGCCATTTCCAGATAGTTGAGCAACTCGCGACGGTGTTCGTCGTCGAGCGTCTGCGAATCGATGGACGCGACGGCCGTGTGCATGCACCGCAGCCACGCGTCGCGCGCCAGGGGAGTGATCCGGAACGGCACGTGACGCATCCGCAACCGGGGGTGTCCGCGCCGGTCGGAGTAGGTGCGCGGGCCGCCCCAGTACTGCTCGAGGAACATTCGCAGGCGCTCTTCGGCGCCCTCGAGGTCGTCCAGCGGATACAGCTCGCGCAGGATCTCGTCCTCGGGAACCTGGGCGTAAAAGCGCGACACGATCGTGTGGAAGGTGTCGGCACCGCCGACCGCGTCGTAGAAGGACTCTGCTACCTGATCCATCGCCATCCATTGTGGTGCATCCTCGCGGCGCCGGGCGGAGGCGGCCCGGCCACCCGCTTGGTGTTCACCGGATCGACACGGCGTTCACCTGCAATAGGGGTGCGATTGGCGGCGAATCATGGTGGACTGTTCGCGGAGGATCTATGGCGCAGGGCAAGAGACGCCGCAGCCACCGCAGTCCGGTAGCCGCGGCAGGGTTAAACGGGCCCACAACCGCGTCGTCGCTGCATAGTGTTGAAACCCATCCGCCCGCGCGCCCGGAGAGCACTTCTATCTGGAGTCGCCGGCGGGTCCTGCTGCTGAATTCCACGTACGAGCCCCTGACCGCGTTGCCGATGCGCCGCGCGATCGTCATGGTGATCTGCGGCAAGGCCGACGTGGTCCATCACGATCCGGCCGGCCCGGTGATCCACTCGGCGACCAGCTCGATCGTGGTGCCCTCGGTGATCCAGTTGCGGTCCTACGTCCGCGTTCCCTACCGGGCGCGCGTCCCGATGACCCGCGCCGCGCTGATGCACCGCGATCGGTTCTGCTGCGCCTATTGCGGGGCGAAGGCGGACACCGTCGACCACGTGCTGCCACGCAGCCGCGGCGGTGACCATTCGTGGGAGAACTGCGTCGCGTGCTGCTCGACGTGCAACCACCGCAAGGGCGACAAGCTGCTCAGCGAGCTCGGCTGGGCGCTGCGCCGGGCGCCGCTGCCACCGACCGGACAGCACTGGCGGCTGCTGTCGACGGTCAAGGAACTCGATCCGGCCTGGGCCCGATATCTCGGCGAGGGCGCGGCCTGATCGACAATCTGGTGTCCGGTCGCGCCGGCAACTCCCTCGGTGGGATACGGTTTGCGTCGTGAGCCTTATGCAAATCCACCTGTTCTTCATTGGCATACCTCTGTTGCTGGTGGTCGCGCTGTCGGTGCTGATCTGGTCCCACAAGGGACCGCACCCAGCGGCCTACAAGTTGGGCGAGAAGTGGACGCATCCGCCGATCCTGTGGGCTGCCACCGGCGAAGATGTCGGCCACGCCCACGGCGGACATGGTGAGCACGGCACGTCGGAATTCTCAGTTGGAGGTGGCGCCAGTGGCACGTGGTGAGGTAGCGACGAGAGAACCCGCCGAACTGCCGCACGGCACGGTGATCACCACGAGCGGACGGATCTCCGGGGTCACCGAGCCCGGCGAGCTGTCGGTGCAGTTCCCGTTTTCGACCAAGGACCTGGTCACCGTGGACGACGCGCTGAAATTCGGCTCGCGGGCATCCAAGACGCGTTTCGCGATCTACCTGGGCGATCTGGGTAGCGACACCGCCGCGCGGGCCCGCGAGATCCTGGCCGACGTGCCGACGCCGGACAACGCCGTGCTGCTGGCCGTCTCACCCGACCAGAAGGTCATCGAGGTGGTCTACGGCACGCAGGTTCGCGGGCGGGGCGCCGAGTCGGCCGCACCGCTGGGTGTCGCCGCCGCGTCCTCCGCGTTCGAGCGCGGCGACCTGGTCGACGGCCTGGTCAGCGCGATCCGCGTGCTGAGCGCCGGGATCTCGCCGGCTTAGCCGGGCGCGGCTCAGGCCGGGCCCGCGTCGAAGCGGCGCGCCCGCAACGAACGCTTCACCCCGGCCTGGCCCTCGAGCACCAGGCGTCGCAACGCCGCCGGCACCTCAGGGTCGGACAGGAACTTGTCCGCGGCGGCGACGCCCTCGTCGCTGATGTCCCAGTGTGGGTACAGGCCGATCACCACTGTCTGGGCCACCTCGCTGGACCGGCGCGCCCACACCCCGGAGATCGCCTGGAAATAGCGCTCGGTGAACGGCTTGAGCAACTCGGCCTGCCCGGCCGGGGCGATGCCCGCGATGATCGAGCGGGCGGTGATGTTGGCCAGGGTGTCGTCCTCGACCACCGTCGTCCAGGCTCGCTCCTTGACCTGCAGCTGAGGCCGCGCCGTCGCGGCCTGCGCGCCGTGCCGCTTCCCGGCGGCGGTCGGGTCGCGCTGGATCTCGGCGTCGATGAACGGCGTCGCGGTCCCGTCGGCGTCGACCTTGCCCGCGGTGGCCAGCGCCGTCACGATCCGCCACCGCAGGTCCGTGTCGACTTCGAGCCCGGCCAGCCCCAACTCGGCGGGGTCACGGTCGAGCAGATCCGCCAGGGTCGCAACGTGGCCGGTCGACAGCACCGACGAGCACAGCGTGTTGACGAAGGCGAGTTGGTGATCCGAGCCGGGCTGCGCGGCGCGCGCCAACTCCAGCAGCCGGTCGGCGAATTGCGGCCAGCCGTGCTCGCGAGCCCAGCCCTGCTCGGCGTAGGACGTCAGGGCCGTCTGCGCCTGCAGCAGGAGTCGTTGTGCCACACCGACTTCGGATTCGGCGTGCACGCCACCGGTCACCAGGGCCACGAAGTCGCGGGCCCGCAGTTCGGCCTCGCGCGTCATCTCCCAGGCGGCCGACCAGACCAGCGAGCGGGGCAGTGGCGCGGCGATGTCGGCGATGCGCTCCAGCGCGGTGCGCAGCGAGTCGGCGTCCAGCCGTAGCGAGCAGTACGTCAGGTCGTCGTCGTTGACCAGCACCAGCTTGCCCCGCGAAACACCAACCAGCCCGGGAACTTCGGTGACCGGGCCCTCGACGTCGAGTTCCTCGCGGTGCACCCGCACCAGCTTTCCGGTGCCGTCATCGTCGTAGATCCCGACCGCCAGGCGGTGCACCCGGGTTTCGCCGGCGCCCGGCGCGGCGCCGCTCTGGTTCACCGCGAACCGGGTGAACTTGCCGCCCGAGTCCACATCGAACTCCGGCCGCAGCGTGTTCAGTCCCGTCGTCTTCAGCCACTGCTGGCCCCAGTCGGACAGGTCTCGCCCGGACGCCTGCTCCAGCGCGGCGACCAGATCGTCGAACGTGGCGTTGCCGAAGGCGTGGGCGCGGAAGTAATCGCGCAGCCCGGCCAGGAAGTGCTCCAACCCGACATAGGCGACCAGCTGCTTGAGCACCGAGGCGCCCTTGGCGTAGGTGATGCCGTCGAAGTTCACCTCGACCGCGGCCAGGTCGGGGATATCGGCGGCAATCGGATGCGTCGAGGGCAATTGATCCTGGCGGTACGCCCACGACTTCTCGACCGTCGCGAACGTCGTCCACGCCTCGGTGAATTCCGTTGCCTCGCTTTGGCACAGCACCGATGCAAAGGTCGCGAAGGATTCGTTCAGCCACAAGTCGTCCCACCAGGCCATGGTGACCAGGTCGCCGAACCACATGTGCGCCATCTCGTGCAGTACGGTCTCGGCGCGCCGCTCGTAGGAGGCCCGGGTGACCTTGCTGCGGAAGACGTAGTCCTCGAGGAATGTCACCGCACCCGCGTTTTCCATTGCGCCGGCATTGAATTCGGGCACGAACAGCTGATCGTACTTCCCGAACGCGTAGGGCAGACCAAAGTTCTTGTGGTAGAAGCTAAATCCCTGTTTGGTCTGGGTGAACAGCCGCTCGGCGTCCATGTGTTGGGCCAGCGACGACCGGCAGAAGATGCCCAGTGGGATCTCGCCGTGCTCGTCGGTGTAAGAGTCGTTCCACTCGGCGTACGGGCCGGCGATCAGGGCCACCAGATAGGTGCTCATCCGCGGGGTGGTGGCGAAGGTGTGCAGGCCGTCGTTCACCGACACCGTCGCACCATTGGAGATCACCTTCCAATGCGCGGGCGCGGTCACCCGCACGTCGAAGGTCGCCTTCAGGTCGGGCTGGTCGAAGCAGGCGAACATGCGCTTGGCGTCGGCGGTTTCGAACTGCGAGTACAGGTAGGTCTCGTTGTCGACCGGGTCGACGAACCGATGCAGACCCTCGCCGGTGTTGGAGTAACGGCAGTCGGCGTCGACCACGACGACGTTGCGGTCGGCCAGCCCGACCAGGGGGATACCCGTCGACTCGTCGTAGCCGGAGACATCCAGATCGTGTCCGTTGAGCGTGGCGCTGCGGATGGTGTCGGCGGCGATGTCGATGACCGAGTCGGCGCCGGCGAGCGCGTCGAACACGACGGTGGTGACCGAGCGGAAGGTCCGTTCACCGGGAGGGCCACCGGGACCGGAGCCGTCGGTGAGATCGAGGTCGATTTGATAGCTGGCGACGGTGATCAGAGCGGCGCGCTCGACAGCTTGTTCGCGGGTGAGATTCGGGAGAGCCACGTGTCCAACTTACGGGTCGGGCAAATCGGGAACAGGATGCAGACGCCTACGGTTGTGCAGATCAGACTTTTCATTGACGAGAGGATGCGCCATGCCTGACACCGCCGCCGCGAAGAACAAAGTCGATTTCTGGTTCGATCCGCTGTGTCCGTGGGCATGGATCACCTCGCGCTGGATCCTCGAGGTCGAGAAGGTTCGCGACATCGAGGTGAACTTCCACGTGATGAGCCTGGCGGTGCTCAACGAAAACCGCGAGGGCCTGCCCGACGAATACCGCGAACGTCTGTCGAAGGCCTTCGGTCCGGTCCGGGTGGCGATCGCCGCCGAGCAGGCCCACGGCTCCGAGGTGCTGGCACCGCTGTACACCGCGATGGGAACCCGGATCCACAACGAGGGCAACAAAGAGCTCGATGACGTGATCAAGCTGGCGCTGGCCGACGTGGGCCTGCCGGCCGAGCTGGCGGAGGCCGCCAACAGCGACGCGTACGACGAGGCCCTGCGCGAGAGCCACCACGCCGGCATGGACGCGGTGGGCGACGACGTCGGCACGCCGACCATCCACGTCAACGATGTGGCGTTCTTCGGGCCGGTGCTCTCCAAGATTCCGCGCGGTGAGGAAGCGGGCAAGCTGTGGGACGCCTCGGTGACCTTCGCGTCCTACCCGCACTTCTTCGAGCTCAAGCGCAGCCGCACCGAGAAGCCCGAATTCGACTAGACCGCCGCGTGCGATCGCGGCGGACCGGGCGGCGGGTGGCTGTGTAAGTATTGCGGGCATGCGCGTCTACCTCGGCTCTGACCACGCCGGATTCGAGCTCAAGCAGCAGATCATCGACCACCTCACGAAATCCGGGCACGAGCCGATCGATTGCGGTGCCTTCAGCTACGACGCCGAAGACGATTACCCGGCGTTCTGCATCGCCGCCGCGACACGCACGGTGGCCGACCCGGACAGCCTGGGCATCGTGTTGGGCGGGTCGGGCAACGGCGAACAGATCGCCGCCAACAAGGTGCCCGGCGCCCGGTGCGCGCTGGCTTGGAGCGTGGAAACCGCGGCGCTGGCCCGCGAGCACAACAACGCCCAACTGATCGGCATCGGCGGTCGCATGCACACAGTGGCCGAGGCGCTGGCCATCGTCGACGCCTTCCTGACCACGCCGTGGTCGAAAGCTCCACGCCACCAACGGCGTATCGACATACTCGCCGAGTACGAACACACCCACCAGGCCCCGCCGTTGCCCGGCGCGGCGGGCTGACGCCGGAAAGGTCTGCGCGTGCCCGAAGGGCATACCCTGCACCGGCTCGCCCGGCTGCACCAGCGCCGATACGCCGGCGCCCCCGTCGCGGTGTCCAGCCCGCAGGGCCGCTTCGCCGATTCGGCCGCGATGGTCGACGGCCGGGTGCTGCAGCGCACGAGCGCGTGGGGCAAACACCTGTTTCACCACTACTCCGGCGGCCCGATCGTGCACGTGCATCTCGGGCTGTACGGCGCCTTCACCGAATGGGAACGGCCCGGGGACGGGCTGCTACCCGAGGCGACCGGGCAGGTGCGGATGCGCATGATCGGCGCCGACTATGGAACCGACCTGCGCGGCCCGACGGTGTGCGAAGTCATCGACGAGGGCCGAGTCAGCGACGTCCTGGCCCGGCTGGGCCCTGACCCGTTGCGCAGCGACGCCGATCCGTCGTGGGCGTGGAAGCGGATTGCGAAGTCCCGCAGGCCCATTGGTGCGCTGTTGATGGATCAGACGGTGATGGCCGGGGTGGGCAACGTGTACCGCAGCGAGTTGCTGTTCCGCCACGCGATCGACCCGTTCCGGCCCGGCCGCGACGTCGGCGAGGACGAGTTCGCCGCGGCCTGGACCGATTTGGTCGCGCTGATGAAGGTCGGATTGCGTCGCGGCAAGATCATCGTGGTGCGGCCCGAACACGACCATGGCGCGCCGTCGTACCGGCCCGATCGGCCCCGCACCTACGTCTACCGGCGCGCCGGCGAGCCCTGCCGCGTGTCCGGCGATCCGATCCGCACGACGGTGCTGGAGGGCCGAAACGTCTTCTGGTGCCCGACCTGTCAGCAATGAGCCGGCCGCACCCGACCAACCGAAGCCGGGGGCGGCCGTGCGGATCGGTATCAATCTCTCAGCGCAAGACACTGGCGTTCGTTGTTTAGCCAAAGCACCGATTTGGGTAAAGGTGTCTTCGTGAAAACTCTTCCACGTTTGGCCGCAACGGCTCTCGCAATCGGCGGGCTGGGTTTGGCGGGCTTGGGCGTCGCGACTGAGGCGCAGGCCCACCCCGGACCCTTCCCGCAATGGTGTCCGGGTGAGTTCTGGGATCCGGGCTGGGGAAACAACTGGGACTGGAACAACTGCCACGACTGGCGCGGGGGACCGCCTGGGCCGCAACCGGGCTGGGGCCACCCTGGACCGCCCCCGCGTGGACCGTGGGGCCCCGGCGGCCCGGGCGGACCACCGCCGCCTCCCGGCTGGCACCCCTGATCCGACACGTCCGCACAGTCAAAGCGCGCCCTACCGACACCGGCGGGGCGCGCTTTTCGTCGGAAAGCTAGACGACTCCCAGCACGGAGTAGACCTCGTTGGACAGGACCAGGCTGCGGGGATCCGCGTTGGCCTTGGTGGGATCGAAGTGATTCGCCACATAGGCGTAACCGATGCGGTGCTCCAGGTCGACGAACCCGAACGAGCCGCCCAGCCCGCCGTGGCCGAAGATCCGCGGGTTGGGTCCGTTGACGCATCGCTGGTTGAGCATGTAACCCAGACCCCATCCGTGGTCGGCGACCCGCGGCCCCAGCACCAGATCGGTGTCCAGGCCGCCCTGGCAGACCCGCACCAGATCCATGTGCTCGCGGCTGAGCACCTTCTCCTGGGCGAGCGCGTTGTAGAACGTCGCCAATCCCAGCGCCGAAACCTGCCCGTTGGTGCCGGGGAACTCGAGTTCGCGCCACAGGTCCAGGTCGTGCGAGCCGAGTTCGTCGTCGGGGGCGAACCCCATCGAGATGGACAGCCCCGCCTTGGGGTGCTCGGCCAGGCTGGTCGGGTAGCCGGGGGCATTCGCGTCGGCCAGCAGGTCGCGGGCGTGCGGCTTGTTGACCCGCTCGGCGCAGCGATGTTGTTCGCTCAGCGGCAACCCGATGTGGACGTCGGCGCCGAGCGGTTCGGCGATCTCGGTGCGCAGGTATTGGCCGATGGTCCGGCCCGTCACCCGGCGAAACACCTCGCCCATGATGAAACCGAAGGTGGTCATGTGGTAGCCCTGCGCGGTGCCCGGCTCCCACCACGGCTCCGCGGCGGCCAGTTGTTCGCAGACGTAGTCCCAGTCGGCGACCTGCTCCCACCGCATCCGGGTGCGCGGGCCGATCACCCCGGAGCGGTGGCTCATCACCATCGCCAGCGTGATGTCTTGTTTGCCCGCCTGGGCGAACTCGGGCCAGTAGCGGGCGACTGGAGCCTGCAGGTCCAACTCGCCGCGGTCGGCGAGTTGGTGCACGCAGGTGGCCGACAAGCCCTTCGTGCCCGACAACACGGTGGTCAGGGTGTTCTGCCGCCACGGCCGGGTGCGGGCCGCGTCGGCCCAGCCACCCCACAGATTGACGACCAGAGACCCGTCGACCCACACCGCGACGGCCGCGCCGACTTCGTCGCCGACGGTGAAATTGCGCTCGAATGCGTCGCGAACACCGACGAAGTCCGACGCGCATGAGCCGTGGATTGACGCGTCGGTCATCAGGTCGCTCATGGCGCCTCTCTATCGAGCAGATAGTTAGCCCGAGCGGGCGACGGGAATCGAACCCGCGTAGCTAGTTTGGAAGACTAGGGCTCTACCATTGAGCTACGCCCGCATGTATTTAGTCGAGCGTGACTGTAGCTGGCGACGGAGATCAAATCTAATCGACTCGGTTTTGTGATCGCTCCGTGAGGTCTGCGACGTCGCCGCGAAGCCCGTGGCCAACCCGGTGGTGAGGGGCCTTAGGATCATCGAGGTCAGCGCGGGGTGTAGCGCAGCTTGGTAGCGCATCCGCTTTGGGAGCGGAAGGCCGCAGGTTCAAATCCTGTCACCCCGACCAGCACGACCGGCCCCGTGCCCTGCGCACGGCCCACCGACCGCCAACAACGAGCCAGAACGAGCACTGAGGAGCACACCCGTGAAGAGCACCGTCGAGCAGTTGAGCCCCACCCGGGTGCGCATCAACGTGGAGGTTCCTTTCTCAGAACTCGAGCCCGACTTCCAGCGCGCCTATAAGGAACTGGCCCGGCAGGTGCGATTGCCCGGGTTCCGTCCCGGCAAGGCGCCGGCGAAGTTGCTGGAGGCCCGGTTCGGCCGCGAGGCGATGCTCGATCAGGTCGTGAGCGAGGCGCTGCCCGCACGCTACGGGCAGGCCGTCGCCGAATCGGAGGTGCACCCCCTCGGCCAGCCCGAGATCGAGGTCACCAAGAAGGAGTACGGCGAGGAGCTCGCCTTCACCGCCGAGGTCGACGTCCGCCCCAAGCTCACTCTGCCGGACCCCGGCGAGTTGAAGGTCTCGGTGGATCCGATCGAGGTCAGTGACGACGACGTCGACGCCGAACTGCAGTCGCTGCGCGCCCGATTCGGCACGCTGACCGGGGTGGACCGCCCCGTCGCCGACGGTGACTTCGTCTCGATCGACCTGTCGGCCACCATCGACGGCGAAGAGATCCCGGGCGCCGCCGCGCAAGGCCTGTCCCACGAGGTCGGCTCGGGCCGGCTGATCGCCGGCCTGGACGAAGCCCTCATCGGTTTGTCCGTCGACGAATCCAAGGAGTTCACCGCGCAGCTGGCGACCGGCGAACACGCGGGCAAGGACGCGCAGGTGACCGTCACGGTCAAGTCGATCAAGGAACGAGAGCTGCCCGAGCCCGACGACGAGTTCGCGCAACTGGCGAGCGAGTTCGACACCATCGACGAGCTGAAGTCCAACCTGCGCGAGCAGGTCGGCCGCACCAAGCGCGCCCAGCAAGCCGAAAACATTCGCGAGGCCGCCCTCGACACACTGCTGCAGCAGGTCGAGGTGCCGCTGCCGGAAGCGATCGTGAAGGCCCAGGTGGACAGCGCACTGCACAACGCCCTGCACAGCCTCGACCACGACGAATCCAAGCTCGAGGAAGTGCTGGCCCAGCAGGGCAAGTCCCGCGAAGAGTTCGAAACCGAGACGCGCAGCGCCGCCGAGACGGACGTCAGACGACAGCTCCTGTTGGACGCCCTGGCCGACGAGCTTCAGGTCCAGGTCGGCCAGGACGATCTGACCGAGCGGCTGGTGGCGACGTCGCGGCAATACGGCATCGAGCCCCAGCAGTTGGTGGCCTACCTACAGGAGAACAACCAGCTGCCGGCCATGTTCGCCGATGTGCGCCGGGCGCTGGCCATCGCCGAGGTGATCCGGTCGGCGACCGTCACCGATACCGCCGGAAACACCATCGACACCAGTGAGTTTTTCGGCAAGCGTTCGGAGGAGGCCGACAATTCGAATGCCGAGGCCGACGCAGCCGAGCCGGCTGGCGAGGCCGAGCAGGCCGAGGACAACGGGGCCGACGAAGACTCGGACAAGACCGCCGCCGGGGAGTGACCGCGCCATGACGCTGTGAGCGAACGCGCCCGTTTCAGGGGCGCGTGGCCGCGAAACAGTCGGCGCGGTTGGTTAGTGTCGTGAATACAGATCTCGTAGAAAGCAGGTAACCCAGTCGTGACTGACATGCGTTCAAACTCGCAGGGTCTCAACCTCACGGACTCGGTCTATGAGCGCTTGCTGTCCGAGCGCATCATCTTCCTGGGTTCGGAGGTGAACGACGAGATCGCCAATCGGCTGTGCGCGCAGATTCTGCTGCTCGCCGCCGAGGACGCGACCAAGGACATCAACCTCTACATCAACTCGCCGGGTGGATCGATCAGTGCCGGAATGGCGATCTACGACACCATGGTGCTGGCGCCGTGTGACATCGCCACCTATGCGATGGGCATGGCCGCATCGATGGGTGAGTTCTTGCTGGCCGCCGGCACCAAGGGCAAGCGCTACGCGCTGCCGCACGCCCGCATCCTGATGCACCAGCCGCTCGGCGGGGTGACCGGCAGCGCGGCCGACATCGCGATCCAGGCCGAGCAGTTCCACGTCATCAAGAAGGAGATGTTCCGGCTCAACGCCGAGTTCACCGGCCAGACGATCGAGCGCATCGAGGCCGACTCCGACCGTGACCGCTGGTTCACCGCCCCGGAAGCCCTGGAATACGGGTTCGTCGACCACATCATCACCCGCGCCGCCCACATCACCAATGGAGAAGCCCGATGAACCCCGAAACCCAGCCCCAGGCGCGCTACATCCTGCCGTCGTTCATCGAGCACTCGAGCTTCGGCGTCAAAGAGTCCAACCCGTACAACAAGCTGTTCGAGGAACGCATCATCTTCCTCGGCGTCCAGGTCGACGACGCGTCGGCGAACGACATCATGGCGCAGTTGCTGGTGCTCGAGTCGCTGGACCCTGACCGCGACATCACCATGTACATCAACTCGCCCGGCGGCGGATTCACGTCGCTGATGGCGATTTACGACACCATGCAGTACGTGCGCGCCGACATCCAGACGGTGTGCCTGGGGCAGGCCGCTTCGGCGGCGGCGGTGTTGCTGGCCGCCGGGACGCCGGGCAAGCGGATGGCGCTGCCCAACGCCCGGGTGCTCATCCACCAGCCGTCGCTGCAGGGCGTGATCCAGGGGCAGTTCTCCGATCTGGAGATTCAGGCCGCCGAGATCGAGCGGATGCGCACGCTGATGGAGACCACGCTCGCCCGGCACACCAACAAGGAGCCCTCGGTGATCCGCAAGGACACCGACCGCGACAAGATCCTCACCGCCGACGAGGCCAAGGATTACGGGATCATCGACACCGTGCTGGAGTACCGGAAGCTTTCGGCGCAGTCCGCCTAACGGCCAGGCCGTCGCGAGCGTAACCACACTGCGAAAATCGGCGCCGGAAACCGCAGCCTAATTACGCTCGCGGGACGACGGCCGCCAGCGCGGCGATATCGGCGGGCCCGATTCGGCAGCATCCTCCGACGATGCGCGCGCCGGCCGCGATCCACTGCGCCCCGAGGTCCGTGCTGAATCGCGACGGGCCGATCCAGCTGCGCTGCAAGGCATCCCAGCGTTCGCCGCTGTTCGGGTAGACGATGACGGGTTTGCCGACGGCTGTTGCGGCCGCGATCGCGGGCAAAACGTCGTCGGGCGCGCAGCAGTTGACCCCGATCGCCACGATCTCGTCGACGCCGGCCGCCACCGCGAACGCGTCGGCCAGCGGCTGCCCGGCGCGGGTCCGGTCCCCGTCGATGGTGTAGCTCAGCCAGGCCGGTTTCCCGACCGAGCGGACCAGTTCGACCAGGGCCTGCGCCTCATCGATGTCGGGCACGGTTTCGCAGGCGAGCACGTCGGGACCGGCGGCGGCCAGGGTCTCCAGCCGGGGCCGATGCCATCGCTTCAGGGCCGCCACGGACAGACCGTAGCGGCCGCGGTACTCCGATCCGTCGGCCAGCGCCGCGCCGTACGGGCCGATCGACGCGGCCACGAGCGCGCCGTCGGCGCCGGCTTCGTCCCGCGCGGTCCGGGCGAGCTCGACGCTGCGGCGCAACAGCCCGGCGGCCTCTCGTCGATCGATCCCGCGCGCCGCGAACCCCTCGAACGACGCCTGGTAGCTGGCCGTCGTCGCGATCATCGCCCCGGCGCGGAAGTAGCCGTCGTGCACGGCGACGATCTCCTGCGGCGCATCGGCGAGCAGCCGGGCCGACCACAACGGGTCGGACAGGTCATGACCGCGCGCCTCGAGCTCGGTGGCCAAGCCGCCGTCGAGCAGTACGGATCCGCTGGGCCATACAGCGTCCACAGCCAAACCCACGTCGCCACTGTAGGGTGATTTGTTGGGGGTCCGCCCAGGCCTCGCATGATTGTTGGCGTTGGGTTGGCACCTCCACACCGAAGCACGGTCGGAGGGCAGCCAGCCTCGGTCGTATTACGACCGCGACACGCCAAAGACACGCAAAGCGCGCCTTTCGCGAGTGACGGGCACCGTCTGGCTATATGTTTCATCAATACGGACATTGCATGAATACCACTGACGCGATTCGACACTTATTGTCGCGTCGGGCCCGATCAAACGGGTAGCGTCGGTGAATACATGCGGGGACAGGCAAGACCAACGGCGAACAGGAAGTAGGCCCTCAGCACCATGGCGCGCATCGGAGACGGCGGTGACCTGCTGAAGTGCTCGTTCTGCGGGAAGAGCCAGAAGCAAGTCAAGAAACTCATTGCTGGCCCCGGCGTATACATCTGCGATGAGTGCATCGATCTCTGCAACGAGATCATCGAAGAGGAGCTCGCCGACGCCGACGACGTGAAGCTCGATGAACTCCCCAAGCCGATCGAGATCCGGGAGTTCCTCGAGGGATACGTCATCGGGCAGGACACCGCCAAGCGCACGCTGGCCGTCGCGGTCTACAACCACTACAAGCGCATCCAGGCTGGGGAGAAGGGCCGGGACTCCCGGCACGAGCCGGTCGAGCTGACCAAGTCCAACATCTTGATGCTCGGGCCCACCGGGTGCGGCAAGACCTACCTGGCCCAGACGCTCGCCAAGATGCTCAATGTCCCGTTCGCCATCGCCGACGCCACCGCCCTGACCGAAGCCGGTTATGTCGGCGAGGACGTCGAGAACATCTTGCTCAAGCTCATCCAGGCGGCCGACTACGACGTCAAGCGCGCCGAGACCGGCATCATCTACATCGACGAGGTCGACAAGATCGCCCGCAAGAGCGAGAACCCGTCGATCACCCGGGACGTCTCCGGGGAGGGCGTCCAGCAGGCCTTGCTGAAGATCCTGGAAGGCACCCAGGCCTCGGTTCCCCCGCAGGGCGGCCGCAAGCACCCGCACCAGGAGTTCATCCAGATCGACACCACCAACGTGCTGTTCATCGTCGCGGGCGCGTTCGCGGGCCTGGAGAAGATCATCTACGAGCGCGTCGGCAAGCGCGGCCTGGGCTTCGGCGCCGAGGTGCGCTCCAAGGCCGAGATCGACACCACCGACCACTTCTCCGACGTGATGCCCGAAGACCTGATCAAGTTCGGCCTGATCCCCGAGTTCATCGGCCGGCTCCCGGTGGTCGCCTCGGTCACCAACCTGGACCGCGAGTCGCTGGTCAAGATCCTGTCCGAGCCGAAGAACGCGCTGGTCAAGCAGTACACCCGGCTCTTCGAAATGGACAGCGTGGAGCTCGAGTTCACCGACGACGCCCTGGAAGCGATCGCCGACCAGGCGATCCACCGCGGCACCGGGGCTCGTGGCCTGCGGGCCATCATGGAAGAGGTCCTGCTGCCGGTGATGTACGACATCCCGAGCCGCGACGACGTCGCCAAGGTCGTGGTGACCAAGGAGACCGTCCAGGACAACGTGTTGCCGACGATCGTGCCGCGCAAGCCTTCCCGGTCCGAACGCCGCGACAAGAGCGCCTAACTAGATCCTGGAGCGCTCCCGCACGCCCGATGAGAGCGCTGATGCCGTTCCACGGCGTCTTGCGCACGGCCTGGATCTACTGAACTTCCTGCTGGCCGACGTTCGTGACGGCTTGGGCCCGTACCTGTCGATCTATCTGCTGCTGACCCATCATTGGGACCAGGAGTCGATCGGGTTCGTGATGGCGGTCGGGGGCATCGGGGCCATCGTCGCGCAGGCCCCGGCCGGCGCCTTGGTGGACAGAACCACCGCCAAGCGGGCGCTGATCATCGTCGGCGCGCTGACGATCACGACGGCATCGCTGGCGATGCCGTTGTTCCCCGGCTTCTATTCGATCTCCGTGCTGCAGGCCCTCACCGGAATCGCCGGATCCGTTTTCGCCCCGGCGCTGGCCGCGATCACGCTGGGTGTCGTCGGGTCCCGCCGGTTCTCGCGGCGGATCGGACGAAACGAGTCGTTCAACCACGCCGGGAACGCCTGCGCCGCAGCGCTCACCGGCGGCTTGGCCTACTTCTTTGGACCGGTGGTGGTGTTCTGGGTGCTGGCCGCCATGGCGGCCGCCAGTGTGGTTGCGACGCTGTGGATTCCGGCTGACGCGATCGACCACGACGTCGCGCGGGGCATGGACCATCTCCCCGGAGAACCGCATCAGGCCCCGTCGCGGCTGACGGCGCTGCTGGGCAACCGCCGGCTGATGGTCTTCGCGGCCACGGTGATCGCCTTCCACTTCGCCAACGCGGCCATGCTGCCGCTGGTCGGCCAGCTGCTGGCGCTGCACAACAAGGACGTGGGGACCGCTCTGATGGCCGGCTGCATCGTCGCCGCGCAGGTCGTCATGGTGCCGGTGGCTTACCTGGCCGGGGCCAAGGCCGATTCGTGGGGCCGCAAGCCGATCTTTCTGGTCGGCTTCGCGGTCCTGGCCACCCGCGGATTTCTCTACACGTGGTCCGACAACTCGTATTGGCTGGTGGGCGTGCAGCTGCTGGACGGCGTCGGAGCCGGCGTGTTCGGCGCGCTGTTTCCCCTGGTCGTGCAGGACGTGACGCACGGGAGCGGTCGATTCAACGTCAGCCTGGGGGCGATAACGGCCGCGACGGGCGCCGGCGCCGCGGTGTCGAACCTTGTCGCGGGCTCGATCGTGGTCGCGGCCGGCTACAACGCCGCATTCGTCTTCCTGGGTGCGCTCGCTGCGGCAGGTTTCGTGCTGTATCTGGTCGCGATGCCGGAAACTGCGGGGACCAAATTCGGCGCCAAAATCGCGGCTTCCGATGGCAGACACGGTATGGACGACGGTAGTTAACGTGCAGGACGTGACCAACAACACAGTTTGTTTTCATACTCGCTAGTAGCCCCGCCTGACTTCGTGTTTTGCCGACAAAACGGCGGCGTGGCATGCATAAGAGACGGCCATACAGCCCTCAAAGAAATGCCATAATTGATACCGGCAGTGACATAAAAGCGCTGGTGCGCTGAGGCCGCTCCAACGGCGCGTAACCTGGAACGTCGGCGGAGTTTCTGTCCGGTGAACAAAGTGGAGGGCAAAGACGTGGATCCGAACGGCAGCGGAGCCGGCTCAGACTCACAGAATGGGGCGTCCCCCACCGGATCCACCCGTCAGCGCCTCGAACAAGTCGTCATTCGCTTCGCTGGGGACTCCGGCGATGGCATGCAGCTCACCGGAGACCGATTCACGTCCGAGGCAGCGCTTTTCGGCAATGACCTGGCGACGCAGCCCAATTACCCGGCCGAGATCCGTGCCCCCGCAGGCACGCTGCCCGGCGTCTCGTCCTTCCAGATTCAGATCGCCGACTACGACATCCTGACCGCCGGCGACCGGCCCGACGTCCTCGTCGCGATGAATCCCGCTGCGCTCAAGGCCAATATCGGTGACTTGCCCCGCGGTGGAATGGTGATCGCGAACTCCGACGAGTTCACCAAGCGCAACCTGACCAAGGTGGGCTACATCACCAACCCGCTCGAGTCCGACGAACTCGACGACTACGTCGTGCATTCCGTCGCGATGACCACGCTGACACTGGGGGCCGTCGAGACGATCGGCGCCACGAAGAAGGACGGCCAGCGCGCCAAGAACATGTTCGCGCTGGGCCTGTTGTCGTGGATGTACGGGCGGCCGATCGAAACCAGCGAAAAGTTCATCCGGGAGAAGTTCGCGCGCAAGCCCGAAGTCGCGGAGACCAACGTGCTGGCCCTGAAGGCGGGCTGGAACTACGGCGAAACGACCGAGGCTTTCGGCACCACCTACGAGGTGTCCCGGGCGACCCTGCCTTCGGGCGAATACCGCCAGATCTCGGGCAACACCGCGCTGGCCTACGGCATCGTGGCGGCCGGCCAGCTGGCCGATATTCCGGTCATGCTCGGCAGCTACCCGATCACGCCGGCCTCCGACATCCTGCACGAGCTGTCCAAGCACAAGAACTTCAACGTCATCACCTTCCAGGCCGAGGACGAGATCGGTGGCATCTGCGCGGCGATCGGCGCCTCGTACGGCGGCGCGCTGGGCGTCACCACCACCTCCGGCCCGGGCATCTCGCTCAAGTCCGAAGCGCTCGGGCTGGCCGTGATGACCGAACTGCCGCTGCTCGTCGTCGACGTGCAGCGCGGCGGGCCCTCGACCGGGTTGCCCACCAAGACCGAACAGGCCGACTTGCTGCAGGCCATGTTCGGCCGCAACGGCGAGTCGCCGGTCGCGGTGCTGGCGCCGCGGTCACCATCGGATTGCTTCCAGACCGCGCTCGAGGCGGCGCGGATCGCGGTGTCGTACCACACCCCGGTGATCGTGTTGTCCGACGGCGCAATCGCCAACGGGTCAGAGCCGTGGCGCATTCCGGACGTCAGCACGCTGCAGCCCATCACGCATACCTTCGCCAAGCCGGACGAGCCGTTCCAGCCGTACGCGCGTGACCCGGAGACGCTGGCGCGGCAGTTCGCCGTGCCCGGCACCCCGGGGCTCGAGCACCGCATCGGTGGGCTGGAAGCGGCGAACGGCTCGGGCAACATCTCCTACGAGCCGGTCAACCACGACCTCATGGTCCGGTTGCGCCAGGCCAAGATCGACGGGATCTCCGTTCCCGACCTGGAGGTCGACGACCCGACCGGCGACGCCGAGCTGCTGCTGATCGGCTGGGGCAGCTCCTACGGTCCGATCGGCGAGGCCTGCCGGCGCGCACGGCGCAAGGGCATCAAGGTGGCGCACGCCCACCTGCGTTACCTGAACCCCTTCCCGGCCAACCTGGGTGAGGTGCTGCGGCGCTACCCGCAGGTGGTCGCGCCGGAAATGAACCTGGGCCAGCTGGCGTTCCTGCTGCGGGGCAAGTACCTGGTGGACGTGCAATCGGTGAGCAAGGTGCAGGGTGTCGCATTCCTGGCCGACGAGATCGGCCGCGTCATCCGCGCCGCACTGGGCGGGACGCTGGCCGAAGTCGAGAACGACAAGATGATGGTCGCCAAGATGGCGGCAGCAACGGTCGGAGCCGGCGCATGAGTTCAGTGATTCCGGCCGGCGACTATGCGGAGCGAAGCGATGAGAAAGCGGTGCTCGTGACATGCGCAGCGACGATGCAGAGCGAAGCGATGAGGAGGAGCGGCGCTCGTGACTGACGTGATCGGCAACTTGGCGGGCAAAGACCTCGGTGTGACCGCGAAGTTGACTAAAAACGACGGGGTCCCCACCACGGACCAGCCACAGAAGTCCAAGGACTTCACCAGTGACCAAGAGGTCCGCTGGTGCCCGGGCTGCGGGGACTACGTCATTCTCAACACCATCCGCAACTTCCTGCCCGACCTCGGGCTGCGCCGCGAGAACATCGTGTTCATCAGCGGCATCGGCTGCTCGAGCCGGTTCCCGTACTACCTCGAGACCTATGGTTTCCACTCGATCCACGGCCGCGCACCCGCCATCGCCACGGGTCTGGCGCTGGCCCGCGAGGACCTCTCGGTGTGGGTGGTCACCGGTGACGGCGACGCGTTGTCGATCGGCGGTAACCACCTGATCCACGCGCTGCGCCGCAACGTCAACATCACCATTTTGCTGTTCAACAACCGGATCTACGGCCTGACCAAGGGGCAGTACTCGCCGACATCCGAGGTCGGCAAGGTCACCAAGTCGACCCCGATGGGATCGCTGGACCACCCCTTCAACCCGGTGTCGTTGGCGCTGGGTGCCGAGGCGACTTTTGTCGGCCGCGCGCTGGACTCCGACCGCAACGGACTGACCGAGGTGCTGCGCGCCGCCGCCGGGCACCGGGGCGCCGCCGTGGTCGAGATCCTGCAGGACTGCCCGATCTTCAACGACGGCTCGTTCGACGCGCTGCGGAAGGAAGGCGCCGAGGAGCGGGTCATCAATGTCCACCACGGCGAGCCGATTGTGTTCGGCGCCAACGGCGAATACTGCGTGGTGAAGTCCGGCTTCGGGCTGGAGGTGGCCAAGACCGCCGACGTGTCGGTCGACGAGATCGTCGTTCACGACGCGCACAGCGACAACTCGGCCTACGCCTTCGCCCTGTCCCGGTTGTCGGATCAGAACCTCGATCACACCGTGCTGGGCATCTTCCGTAACATCAGCCGGCCCACCTACGACGACGCGGCACGCGCTCAGGTGCAGGCGGCCCAGTCGGCGAAGGCATTTGACTCCGCCGCGCTGCAATCGCTGCTGCGCGGGCGCGACACCTGGACCGTCGACTGACGTGGGCGAGCAGATGCCCGACACAGAAAAGGCCGGGTCACTAGCGGGGATCGTGCTGGCCGGCGGTGAATCGCGGCGCATGGGCCGGGACAAGGCCACCTTGCCGGGCCCCGGCGGGGCCGCCACACTCCTCGAATACGTCGCCGGGGTCATCGCCCAGCGCTGTGAGCCGGTTTTCGTGATGGCGGCACCCGGTCAGCCGTTGCCTGCGGTGCAGGCGCAGGTCATCCGTGACGAGGTGCGCGGCCAGGGACCGCTGCCGGCGACGGGACGCGGGCTGCGGGCGGCCGCGGAGGCGGGCGCCCGGCATGCCTTCGTCTGCGCCGTCGACATGCCGCTGCTGTCTGCGGAATTGATCGACGACCTGGTGCAGCTGGCCACCGAGACCAACGCCGAAATCGTCCTGCCATGGGACGGTCGCAGCCACTATCTCGCCGCGGTGTACCGCACCGATCTGGCCGAGCGGATCGACGGCCTGGTCGCCGGCGGCGCCCGCTCGATGCGTGCCTTGATCGATGCCTCCGACGCCCAGCAGATCGTGTTGCCGGAATCGCGCTTTTTGGCCAACGTCAACACGGAGAGCGACCTGCTGGCTCTGGCGCAGTCCCGGAGCTGACGGCCGGGTGTCGGCCCGGTCGGGCGGGCGGATCTTGTTTTCGGCGTATTTAACTCGGCAATAACCCGACCCGCTTTTGCTGCTTGCGATGTTCCGAGATTCCGGAATAGTGATCCCGTAATTCCCTTGTGGTGGCGCCGTCGATCTGCGTTGAGTCCACGGCCGTCGACTAGCTGGTCGCTGTGATCTGTTGGGGCAGCGGCGATTTGAGCGTTCGTGAGCTCATCTGACCGAATGGCGGACGCGCCATGCGTGCGTCTTCGCAAACGAGAAGGGTGCGCCATTCTGGCAAATTCGTGCAGCGCGAGCTCGCATGCCCTCTGGTCGGCGGAAGTCACTCGATCAGCGGTGTGAGGCCAGCGCCCATGGTGGCGTGTGCTCCGCCAGACGTAGCCGAAATAGGTTGCTGTTTCGGTTATTTCGTAAAAAAGTGTTGTGCGGCAGGGTAATACGTCGGGTGGGCGCTGTCGCGTGCGAAACACTCGGCTCCGACGTGATCACTCGCTCTACAATTGTGCTGGCGCACAGCATAAGTCGATGCCGCTCGGCCTTCTCATCTGTGGCTTGACGCGCGCAGCCTTGAAACGGGCGCAACTTGCGGTACCCTGCGCCGGCTGGCGACGGCGAGTTCGGATCCGTTGAAGCGCTGGCAAATCGGAGCCAACGCGCAAAATAAACGTGCGCCAGCTCACAAAACGCAGGTGATTCGGCTCACCATTTGTTTGCCGACCCCGTCCATGCATCGGTTTCGGAAAGGCCGCGATGACCTGCGTAAATGGACGCGCTACCGCGTCGTGATGGGCTCGTTACCGAACGGAGACATCCGATTTCCGAAGATGACGAACGCGCCGGGGTCTTCTACGGTCCCTATTAGCCCACAACGGGTTACGGAAGAGTAAATCAAATAATTGAATCCACGGACCCGCGTGTGAGCGGCGCCACGGACGGCGAAAGCCCGACCGTGGTCGGTGGGTAACCCCCGCCGGGCAGACTTCGCCCGCCGCTGCCGTGCCTGACCCAGACGGCACGTTTCAAAGCAGGCATCAAACAAACAGCTTCAGCCCACATCGGTGGGCTTGCTTTGGCGCGCGCACCGCGAAAGGAAATAACTTGCAGAACGTCCGAAAGACGCTCATCCTTGCCGCGGTCACGGGCACGCTCGTGACCATCCCCTCGGCCGCCGCTCACGCGGATCCGGCACCGGCGGGCTTCGACCCGAACACGCCGGCGGCCGGCCCCGCTCCGGACGCTCCGCCGCCCCCGGCCCCGGACGCTCCGCCGCCGCCGGCTCCGGACGCTCCGCCGCCGCCGGCTCCGGACGCTCCGCCGCCGCCGGCCCCGGACGCTCCGCCGCCGCCGGCTCCGGACGCTCCGCCGCCTGGCCCGGACGTCCCGCCGCCTCCCGCTCACCGGGCGTACAGCGTGAACTGGGATGCCATCGCGCAGTGCGAGTCGGGTGGCAACTGGGGGATCAGCACCGGTAACGGCTTCTCCGGTGGCCTGCAGTTCACCCCGAGCACCTGGCACGCCAACGGCGGGTCGGGTTCCCCGTCCGGCGCGAGCCGCGAGGAGCAGATCCGGGTGGCCGAGAATGTGCTGCACTCGCAGGGCATCGGCGCTTGGCCGGTCTGCGGGCGCCGCGGCTGAGCCGCAGCCGCAATCGACGGCTTCGCCGTCATACATATAAGAAGTGCCGGGCCTTTGTGCCCGGCACTTCTTAGCTCCAGGTGGCCCGGGCGTCGGGTAGCGTCGGGCCCGTGACCGCAACGCCGCGCGAATTCGACATTGTGCTGTATGGGGCGACCGGGTTCGTCGGGAAGCTCACCGCCGAATACCTGGCCGGCTCGGGACCCGACAAGAGGATCGCGCTGGCCGGCAGATCGACCGACCGGTTGCGCGCCGTCCGCGACACGCTGGGCGAGACGGCGCAGTCTTGGCCCATTCTCAACGCCGACGCCTCATCGCCCTCGACACTCAACGAGATGGCGGCCCGCACCCAGGTCGTCATCACCACGGTCGGGCCTTACACCCGCTACGGGTTGCCGCTGGTGGCCGCCTGCGCCGCCGCGGGCACCGACTACGCCGACCTGACCGGCGAGGCGATGTTCGTCCGCGACAGCATCGACCAGTACCACAAACAGGCCGCGGATACCGGCGCCCGCATCGTGCATGCGTGCGGGTTCGATTCCGTCCCCTCGGACCTCAGCGTGTATGCGCTCTACCGGGCGGCGCGAGACGGCGGCGCCGGAGAGCTTCTCGACACCGACCTGGTGGTTCGCTCCTTCTCGGGCGGCGTGTCCGGCGGAACCGTCGCGTCGATGTTGGAAGTGCTGGACACCGCCTCCCGCGATCCCGACGCCCGCCGCCAACTCGCCGACCCGTACACCCTGACCACCGACCGCAGCGCCGAACCCGAAATCGGTCCCCAGCCGGATCTGCCCTTGCGTCGCGGTCGTCGGATTGCACCGGAACTGAGCGGGTTGTGGACGGCGGGCTTCCTGATGGCGCCCTACAACACCCGGATCGTGCGGCGCAGCAACGCATTGCTCGACTGGGCCTACGGCCGCCAGCTGCGGTACAGCGAAAGCATGAGCCTGGGCTCGTCGCCGCTGGCTCCGGTGGCATCGGCCGTGGTGGGCGGCGTCGGCGCCGCGACGTTCGGACTGGGCAGCCGGTACTTCCGGCTGCTGCCACGCAAACTGGTGGAGCGCATCGTGCCCAAGCCCGGAACCGGCCCGAGCGAGGCCGCCCGGGAACGCGGCTACTACCGGATCGAGACCTTCACCACCACAACCACCGGCGCCCGCTACGTGGCACGCATGGAGCAGCGCGGTGACCCGGGCTACAAGGCGACGTCGGTGTTGTTGGGGGAGTGCGGCCTCGCGCTGGCGTTGGACCGCGACAAGCTTCCCGATCTGCACGGCGTTCTCACCCCCGCAGCCGCGATGGGCGACGCACTGCTGGAGCGATTCCCCGCGGCGGGCGTGACATTAGAGGTCGAGCGGCTGAACTGAGCCGGCCGCGTCGGACGGCGCTGCGCGAAGGGTGTTGTGTTGGGCCGCATGGGTCTAGTGTCGTAACCGACTTGGCTCATAAGTCCCAATAAAGGCGGGTGACCCCGATGGCCGGTCTTGATGATCTCTACGCGCAAATCCCTACATCGGAAATCGCGACCAAGCTCGGCGTTGACGAAGGCGAGGTCGCGAACGCGGTCCACACGTTGGTGCCGGTGCTGCTGAGCGGCCTTCACCAGAACTCGCAGGACCCCGCGGCTGCCGACAGGATCGAATCCGCGGCCACGAGCCACGCCGCGCACGGACTGCTTGACGCCGGCGTGGACGTCGACCGGGTCGACACGAGCGCCGGGCAGCAGGCGATCGCGACGGTCTTCGGCGTCGATGACTCCGACCAGGTCGCGTCGGCGCTGGCCAAGGAAGGCGCCGGTAACAGCGACCTCCTTAAGTCCTTGCTGCCGGTCTTGATGCCAATCGTGTTGGCATACATAGGAAAACAGCTGAACGCGGGCGGGGCGGGGGCGCCCGAAACGGTCCCCCGGACAACGCAGGCCTCGTCCGGTGGCGCCCTGGGCCAAGTTCTGGGCAGCATTCTCGGGGCGAGCTCAGGAGACAAATCCCTTGGCGGCATCCTCGGAAATGTGTTGGGCGGCAAGGGCGGTGCGCTAGGCGACATCCTTGGCGGCCTGCTCGGTGGCAAGAAGTAGCCCGGCGCCGCAATACCTCGGAGTTTCGTCGGCATTCGGGTGGTTTCGATTGCGTCGAGGGAGGGATGTCCAGCCCCAACAGAAAGATCGAACAGGCCCTAGCGGGCACGAGCAATGTCTGGCCTTGGCCTGGCCGGACTGCGTTGATGAGAGAGGTAATGCCATGTCAGACACGCTTACTGGTGGTCAAAAGCTTGTGCGCGGGGAATCCCTCGCCTCCAACAACGGGGCCTACACCCTGACCCTGCAAGACGACGGCAACCTGGTGCTCGCCTCGCGCGGCCAGCCACTGTGGTCGACGTCGACCGTCGGCCAGGATGTGGTGCGCGCCGAGGTGCAGCCCGACGGCAACTTCGTCCTCTACACGGCGGACAAGCCCATTTGGCACACCGACACCAAGGGCAAGAAGGACGTCAAGCTCGTGCTTCAGGACGACCGCAACCTGGTGCTCTACGCGGCCGACGGGCCGGCCTGGTCAACACACACCGAGACCGACAACCCGCCGCCACCGGAACCCGAGGCCGCCGCGGAACCGGCCGCCGACGAGTCCGCCGCGCCGGCCGAGGAAGCCGTCGCTGAGCAGGCCCCGGCCGAGGCCGCCCCGGAGCCAGAGCCCGCAACGCGGACCTACACCGTCGTCTCCGGCGACACTTTGTGGGCGATCGCGGAGCGCTTCTACGGTGACGGCAACAGATATCAGGCCATCGCCGATGCCAGCGGCATCCCCAACCCGGACCTGATCCAGCCCGGCCAAGTGCTCACCATTCCCTGATCAACAACAACAGACCCCCGCCACCTGCGGGTTTGGGCGCTTACATGGGGGTAAACGGCGCTCCCTAGAATTGACGGGTGACCGTCAGCCGCAGCCCCGCCACCGACCTCCCCAAGTCATGGGATCCCGGTGCGGTAGAAAGCGCCATCTACCAGAAGTGGGTGGACGCGGGATACTTCACGGCAGACCCGAACAGCGCCAAGCCCGGGTATTCGATTGTGCTGCCACCGCCGAACGTGACCGGCAGCCTGCACATGGGCCACGCGCTCGAACACACCATGATGGACGCCCTGACCCGCCGCAAGCGGATGCAGGGATATGAGGTGTTGTGGCAGCCGGGCATGGACCACGCGGGCATCGCGACCCAGAGCGTGGTGGAAAAGCAGCTTGCGGTCGACGGCAAGACCAAAGAGGACCTCGGCCGCGAGCTGTTCGTCGAGAAGGTCTGGGAGTGGAAGTGGGAGTCCCGTGGCGCCATCGGCGACCAGATGCGCCGGCTCGGCGACGGAGTGGACTGGAGCCGCGACCGGTTCACCATGGACGAGGGCCTGTCCCGTGCGGTCCGCACCATCTTCAAGCGGCTCTATGACGCCGGATTGATCTATCAGGCCGAGCGGTTGGTCAACTGGTCGCCGGTGCTCGAGACGGCGATCTCCGACATCGAGGTCGTCTACGAGGACGTCGAGGGCGAGCTGGTGTCGTTCCGGTACGGCTCGATGGACGATTCGCAACCACACATCGTCGTGGCCACCACCCGGATGGAGACGATGCTCGGCGACACCGCGATCGCTGTGCATCCCGGTGACGAGCGCTACCGCCATCTGGTCGGCTCCAGCTTGCCGCATCCTTTTGTGGACCGGCAGCTTCTCATCGTCGCCGACGAGCACGTTGATCCCGAATTCGGAACCGGCGCAGTCAAAGTCACGCCCGCGCATGACCCCAACGACTTCGAGATCGGGTTGCGGCATCAGCTGCCGATGATCTCGATCATGGACACCAAGGGCCGAATCGCCGACACCGGAACCCAATTCGACGGCATGGACCGCTTCCAGGCCCGAGTTGCGGTGCGGGAAGCGCTGGCGGCCGAGGGCCGGATCGTCGAGGAGAAGCGGCCGTACCTGCACAGCGTCGGGCACTCCGAGCGCAGCGGGGAGGTCATCGAACCGCGGCTGTCGCTGCAGTGGTGGGTCCGGGTGGAATCGCTGGCCAAGGCCGCCGGCGACGCGGTGCGTAACGGGGACACCGTGATTCACCCGGCCAGCATGGAACCGCGCTGGTTCGCCTGGGTCGACGACATGCGCGACTGGTGCATCTCGCGTCAGCTGTGGTGGGGCCACCGCATCCCGGTCTGGTACGGGCCCAACGGCGAACGGCGCTGCGTGGGTCCCGACGAAACGCCGCCCGAAGGCTGGGAGCAGGATCCCGACGTGCTGGACACCTGGTTCTCGTCCGGGCTGTGGCCGTTCTCCACATTGGGCTGGCCGGAGAAGACCCCGGAGCTGAAAGAGTTCTATCCCACAAGCGTTCTGGTCACCGGTTACGACATCCTGTTTTTCTGGGTGGCCAGAATGATGATGTTCGGCACCTTCGTCGGTGACGACGATGCCATCACCCTGGACGGCCGCCGAGGCCCGCAGGTGCCGTTCACCGACGTCTTCCTGCACGGGCTGATCCGTGACGAGTCGGGCCGCAAGATGAGCAAGTCCAAGGGCAACGTCATCGACCCGTTGGACTGGGTGGAAATCTTTGGGGCCGACGCCCTGCGGTTCACGCTGGCCCGCGGCGCCAGTCCCGGCGGTGACCTGGCGATCGGCGAAGACCATGTGCGGGCGTCGCGCAATTTCTGTACCAAGCTTTTCAACGCCACCCGCTACGCGCTGCTCAACGGCGCCAAGCTGGCCCCGCTGCCTGCGCAGGCCGAGCTCACCGATGCCGACCGATGGATCCTCGGACGACTGGAAGAGGTTCGGGTGGAAGTCGATTCGGCATTCGACAACTACGAGTTCAGTCGCGCATGCGAGGCCCTCTATCACTTCGCGTGGGACGAATTCTGCGACTGGTATGTCGAATTGGCCAAGACTCAACTGGCCGAAGGGATTACGCACACCACCGCCGTGCTGGCGGCGACGCTGGACACCCTGTTGCGGTTGTTGCACCCGGTGATCCCGTTCATCACCGAGGCCCTCTGGCAAGCCCTGACCGCCGGCGAGGCCCACCACGAGTCGCTGGTGATCGCCGAGTGGCCGCAGTCGTCCGGGATCAGCCTGGATCAGGTTGCCGCGCAGCGGATCACCGACATGCAAAAATTGGTGACCGAGGTCAGGCGGTTCCGCAGCGATCAAGGACTGGCGGATCGGCAGAAGGTGCCGGCCCGGATGGCCGGTGTCGACGAATCCGATCTGGGCGCCCAGGTGAGCGCGGTGAGGTCGCTGGCGTGGCTCACCGCCGCGGGCCCGGAGTTCAGCCCTTCGGCGTCGGTGGAAGTGCGGCTGAGCGGCGGCACCGTCGTGGTCGAGCTCGACACGTCGGGCACCATCGACGTCGACGCCGAACGTCGCCGGCTGGAAAAGGATCTGGCCGCGGCGCACAAGGAGCTGGCGTCGACCACCGCCAAATTGGCCAACGAAGCCTTCTTGGGCAAAGCCCCGCAAAACGTCGTCGACAAGATCCGCGACCGTCAGCGCCTGGCCCAGGAGGAGACCGAGCGGATCAACGCGCGGCTGGCCGGAATGAAGTGACCGAGCCGCCCGAGTGGCCGCAGGACGAGCTTGCCGACGCGGTTCCCGACCCGGCCCCCACCCCGGACGAGATCGCGTCGCTGCTGCAGGTCGAGCACCTGCTGGACCAGCGCTGGCCGGAGACCAAGATCGAGCCGAGCCTGACCCGGATCAGCGCTTTGATGGACCTGCTGGGCTCACCGCAACTGGCCTACCCGTCGATCCACATCGCCGGCACCAACGGCAAGACCTCGGTGGCGCGGATGATCGACGCGCTGATCACCGCGCTGCGTCGCCGCACCGGGCGCACCACCAGCCCGCACCTGCAATCGGCGGTGGAACGCATCTCGATCGACTCGAAGCCGATCAGCCCGGCCCAGTATGTGGCGACCTACCGCGAGATCGAGCCGTTCGTCCAGATGGTCGACGCGCAGTCGCAAGCCGACGGCGGACCCGCGATGAGCAAGTTCGAGGTGCTGACCGCGATGGCCTTCGCCGCGTTCGCCGACGCCCCCGTCGACGTCGCCGTGGTCGAGGTGGGAATGGGCGGGCGCTGGGATGCCACCAACGTGGTCAACGCCCCGGTAGCGGTCATCACCCCGATCTCCATCGACCACGTCGAATACCTGGGCGACGACCTCGCCGGCATCGCGGGGGAGAAGGCCGGGATCATCACCAGGGCTCCCGACGGCGCACCCGATACCGTCGCGGTCATCGGGCGTCAGGCCCCCGAAGTGATGGAAGTGCTGTTGGCGCAGACCGTGCAAGCCGATGCCGCGGTGGCCCGCGAGGATTCGGAGTTCGCCGTGCTGGCCCGCCAGGTCGCGATCGGCGGGCAGGTGCTGCAGCTGCAGGGCCTGGGCGGGGTGTATTCGGATGTCTACCTGCCGCTGCACGGCGAACACCAGGCGCACAACGCCGCGCTGGCGCTGGCGGCGGTTGAGGCGTTCTTCGGCGCCGGTGCGCAGCGTCAGCTCGATGTCGAGGCGGTTCGCGCCGGTTTCGCCGCCGTCGCCAGCCCGGGCCGGCTGGAGCGGATGCGCAGCGCACCGACGGTGTTCATCGACGCCGCGCACAACCCCGCCGGGGCGGCCGCACTGGCGCAGACCCTGGCCGGCGAATTCGACTTCCGCTATCTGGTCGGGGTGCTCGGCGTGCTCGCCGACAAGGATGTCGACGGGATCCTCGCCGCGCTGCAGCCGGTGTTCGACGCCGTCGTGGTGACCCACAACGGATCCCCGCGGGCACTCGACGTCGAATCGCTGGCCCTGGCGGCGCGCGAGCGGTTCGGACCCGACCGGGTGAGCACCGCCGAGAACCTGCGCGACGCCATCGACGTCGCGACCGCATTGGTGGATGACGCCAGTCGGGATGGGCCGGCCGAAGCGTTCTCCGGGACCGGGATCGTCATCACCGGCTCGGTGGTCACCGCCGGGGCGGCGCGGACGCTGTTTGGGCGTGACCCGCAATGAGCGACGTCCCCGAGAACCCCGAGGAGCAGGTCCCGGCGTCACCGGCTGACCCGTGGCGGAGCTTCGGCGCCGTGATGGCCCTGACGCTGTTCCTGGAAGCGATCGTGGTGCTGCTGGCCATCCCGGTGGTGGGCGCGGTCGGCGGCGGCCTGACGACGGCGTCCCTGGTCTACCTGATCGGGCTGGCCGTCCTGCTGATCCTGATGGCCGGGGTGCAGCGCAAACCTTGGGCGATCTGGGCCAACCTGGGCGTGCAGGTGATCCTGCTCGCCGGCTTCGCGGTCTACCCCGGCGTCGGGTTCATCGGCGTGCTGTTCACCGGGCTCTGGGGCCTGATCGCCTACTTCCGCGCCGAGGTCCGGCGCAGGCAGGGATAGGCCGCGGTAGGGCGGTGTCGGGGCCCGGCCGCCGTCGCCCGACCTCGTCGCGCCGGATTATGTACGCTGTCCGCCGTGACCGAACGGACATTGGTAGTGATCAAGCCCGATGGCGTCCAGCGGCGGCTGGTGGGGGAGATCATCGGCCGCATCGAGCGCAAAGGCCTCTCCATCACCGCGCTGGAGCTCCGGTCCGTCAGCCGCGACCTCGCCGCCCAGCACTACGCGGAACACGAGGGCAAGCCCTTCTTCGAGTCGCTGCTGGAGTTCATCACCTCGGGACCGGTGGTGGCGGCCATCGTGGAGGGGCCCCGGGCGATCGCGGCGTTTCGGCAGCTCGCGGGTGGCACCGACCCGGTGGAGAAGGCGATCCCCGGCACGATCCGCGGCGATTTCGGGCTGGAGACGCAGTTCAATCTGGTGCACGGGTCCGACTCGATCGAGTCCGCGAAGCGCGAGCTCGCGCTCTGGTTCCCCAACGCTTAGAGCTGCGGCGATAGCGCCCGCGACGCCATCCCGAACGGCTTTGCTGACGCCGTCTGCATCAGGTGTGGCTGGGCCCGCGACGTGATGTGGGATACTGGTCTCGGGTGAACGTCGCCGGACCGGCGTCAGACACCCGAATGAAGACTTAGACAAGCGCGACCATAGCCCCGTCGCCTTGGTTCGCTGCATGTCAGGCCGTCATTCAGCACGGCGCCGAGTGGGTCCTTACCTGGGCCGCTCGGGGCGAGACCATCACAAGCCCGGGAGAAGTGACCCGGGCCCATAGCGAAGCCCTCGCGTGGCCGCGTCGCAACGACGCGCCCGGGGGCTTGAGGAGAATACGTGGTAGACGGTGCACCGACTGCAGACCCATCAGAAGAATCGACTCGGCCCGGGGAATTGCCGGACCGCCTGAGAGTTCATTCGCTGGCCCGAACGCTGGGAACCACCAGCAAGCGGGTGCTGGACGCGCTGAGCGAGCTGGACGGGCGCATCCGCAGCGCACACTCCACCGTGGACCGTGACGACGCGGTCCGGGTTCGGGACCTGCTGGCGGCCGCGCAGCCTCCAGCAGGCGCGGAGAACGCGGCCAGCGCCGAAGCGAAAGCCGACGCCGCGGAGGGCGAGCCGGAATCCCGGCTGATGCTCGAGACCCCGGACAGCGCCGCCGAGCGGCCGCACTACATGCCGCTGTTCGTCGCGCCGCAGCCGATCGACTCCCGCGAGGAGGTCGGCACCGACGACAGCGCCGCCGACTCCGACGATTCCGAAGGCGACGACGACGAGCAGGCCGACCGGCCGTCGAACCGGCGTCGGCGCCGCGGCCGCCGCGGTCGTGGCCGCGGGCGCGGTGAGCAGGGCGGACCCGACGGCCAGGGCGACGACGGCGACGACGACGAGGGGCAACCGCGGGGCAAGAAGGGCGCTCAGGCGGACTCCGACGACTCCGAGGACTCCGACGGCCAGGATTCCGACGACTCCGATGACTCGGACGACTCCGACAACGGTGACGAGGGCTCGGGCGACGGCGGCAATCGTCGTCGCCGCAGGCGCCGGCGGCGCAAGTCCGGATCGGGCGACGACAACGACGAGGGGTCGTCGCCCGACGACCCGCCCAACACGGTGGTGCACGAGCGGCCGCCACGCAACGGCAAGGGCGGCGGAGACGACTCCGCCGGCCCGAACAACGAGATCAAGGGCATCAACGGCTCCACCCGGCTGGAGGCCAAGCGGCAACGGCGCCGGGACGGCCGCGACGCCGGACGGCGCCGCCCCCCGGTGCTGACCGAGGCCGAATTCCTGGCGCGCCGCGAGGCCGTCGAGCGGATGATGGTCGTGCGCGACCGGGTCCGCACCGAGCAGCCGCATCAGGGGTCGCGCTACACCCAGATCGCGGTGCTCGAGGACGGCATCGTCGTCGAACACTTCGTCACGTCGGCCGCGTCGGCCTCCCTGGTGGGCAACATCTACCTGGGCATCGTGCAGAACGTGCTGCCGTCGATGGAGGCGGCGTTCGTCGACATCGGCCGCGGCCGCAACGGCGTGCTCTACGCCGGCGAGGTCAACTGGGAGGCCGCCGGACTCGGCGGGTCCGACCGCAAAATCGAGCAGGCGCTCAAACCCGGCGACTATGTCGTCGTCCAGGTCAGCAAGGACCCGGTCGGGCACAAAGGCGCGCGGCTCACCACGCAGGTGTCGCTGGCGGGCCGCTACCTGGTCTATGTGCCGGGCGCGTCGTCGACCGGGATCAGCCGCAAGCTGCCCGACACCGAACGCCAGCGGCTCAAGGAGATCCTGCGCGAAGTGGTGCCATCCGACGCCGGGGTGATCATCCGGACCGCGTCCGAGGGCGTCAAAGAAGAGGACATCCGCAGCGACGTCACCCGCCTGCAGGAGCGCTGGAAGCAGATCGAGGCCAAGGCGATCGAGATCAAGGAGAAGGCGGCCGGCGCCGCGGTGGCCCTCTACGAAGAGCCCGATGTGCTGGTCAAGGTCATCCGCGACCTGTTCAACGAGGACTTCGCCGGCCTCGTCGTCTCCGGTGACGAAGCCTGGACCACGATCAACGATTACGTGAATTCCGTTGCCCCCGACTTGGTTTCGAAGCTCAGCAAGTACGAGCCGCCCACCGGGCCGGAGGGGCAGGCCGGGCCCGACGTGTTCGCGGTGCATCGCATCGATGAGCAGTTGGCCAAGGCGATGGAGCGCAAGGTGTGGCTGCCGTCGGGCGGCACGCTGGTCATCGACCGCACCGAGGCTATGACGGTGGTCGACGTCAACACCGGCAAGTTCACCGGATCCGGGGGCAACCTCGAGCAGACGGTCACCAAGAACAACCTCGAGGCGGCCGAGGAGATCGTCCGCCAGCTGCGGCTGCGCGACATCGGCGGCATCGTGGTCATCGACTTCATCGACATGGTGCTGGAGTCCAACCGGGACCTGGTGCTGCGGCGGCTGACCGAGGCGCTGGCCCGCGACCGCACCCGCCACCAGGTGTCCGAGGTGACGTCGCTGGGTCTGGTCCAGCTGACCCGCAAGCGGTTGGGCACCGGACTGATCGAGGCCTTCTCGACGTCGTGTCCGAATTGCAGCGGACGCGGGATCCTGCTGCACGCCGACCCGGTGGATTCGGCCCCGTCGAACGGGCGCAAGTCCGAATCCGGTGGGGGTGGCCGCCGGGGCAGGCGCAAGAAGAACAAGCCCGAAGAGCAGGTGGTGGCCAAGGTGCCCACCCACGCTCCCGGTGAGCACCCGATGTTCAAGGCGATGGCCGCCGGATCCTCGACGCCGTCCGAGGGCGACGAATCCGACGAGACCACCGAGGACACCACCGAGGAACTCGACCAGGAGAAGGCGCGCGCCGGCGACGTCGGGGACACCGACCAAGAGGACTTCGAGGACAACGACCAAGACGACTACGACGACACCGACGACGAGGACGACGAGGACTCGGATGACGACGAGGACTCGGATGACGACGAGGACCTCGACGACGACGACGAGGACATCGACGATGAAGAGGATCTCGGCGACGACGACGAGGATCTCGAGCTCGACGACGACGAGCTGGACACCGAAGACGACGATTCCGACGACGCCGATGCTCCGCGAGGCTCCGCTGCGGCCGACCAGGCCGGGCCGGGACGCCCCCGGCGCAGACGCGCCGCGGGAAGGCCGGCCGGCCCGCCGATCCATGCGGACTGAACCGGCCGACCGGCGGGCGCAGGCCGGGTCCGGTTTGACCCTGTAGCCGCTGGTCACGTACCCTTGGACAGTTGTCGTCAGGCCGGGCGAGGAAAACTTCGGCCGGCGGCAGCGGGACTCCCGGGGAATCGGCGCAGGCCCGCGACCCAGACCCACCACGTGCACCGCGGCTGGTTGGCGCGCGACGCGCAGAGCAGCGGCTAGAAGAAGGAGCAGTAGCGACGATGGCGACCTACGCAATCGTGAAGACCGGCGGCAAGCAGTACAAGGTCGCCGTCGGGGACGTGGTCAAGGTCGAGAAGCTCGAATCCGAGCCCGGCTCGAACGTGTCGCTGCCGGTCGCCCTGGTGGTGGACGGCGCCAAGGTGACCACCGACGCGGCCGCGCTGGCCGAGGTCGCGGTGACCGGCGAGGTGCTCGAGCACACCAAGGGCCCCAAGATCCGTATCCACAAGTTCAGGAACAAGACCGGCTATCACAAGCGTCAGGGACACCGTCAGCAGCTGACGGTCCTGAAGGTCACCGGAATCAAGTAGCGGAGGCGAAGACATGGCACACAAGAAGGGCGCTTCCAGCTCGCGCAACGGTCGCGATTCCGCCGCCCAGCGGCTGGGCGTGAAGCGATTCGGCGGCCAGGTCGTCAAGGCGGGCGAGATCATCGTTCGGCAGCGCGGCACCAAGTTCCACCCGGGCGTGGGTGTCGGGCGCGGCGGGGACGACACGTTGTTCGCCAAGGAAGCCGGCGCCGTCGAGTTCGGCCTCAAGCGCGGCCGCAAGACCGTCAACATCGTGGCCGCCGGGCAAGCCACCGACTGAGGTGTGTTTCCGGGCCCAGCCCGGTGATTTCGGCGCCCGGTGGTAGGTGAGAGGACCCACGATGCCTCGGTTCGTCGACCGCGTCGTCATCCATGCGCGCGCCGGTGCCGGGGGTAACGGCTGCGCGTCGGTCCATCGCGAGAAGTTCAAACCGCTCGGCGGCCCCGACGGGGGCAACGGTGGCCGCGGCGGCAGCATTGTCTTCGTCGTCGATCCGCAGGTGCACACCCTGCTCGACTTCCATTTCCATCCGCACGTCTCCGCGCCCTCGGGCAAGCAGGGGATGGGCAACAACCGCGACGGCGCCGCCGGCGCCGACCTGGAAGTCAAGGTGCCCGACGGCACCGTCGTCCTCGACGAAAACGGCCGTATGCTGGCCGACCTGGTCGGCGCGGGCACCCGTTTCGAAGCCGCCGCGGGTGGACGCGGCGGGCTGGGCAACGCTGCTCTCGCATCGCGGGCGCGCAAAGCCCCCGGCTTTGCGCTACTGGGCGAACAGGGCCAGACCCGCGACCTGACGCTGGAACTCAAGACGGTCGCCGACGCCGGCCTGATCGGCTTTCCCTCGGCCGGCAAATCTTCGCTGGTGTCCACGATCTCGGCGGCCAAGCCCAAGATCGCCGACTATCCGTTCACGACGCTGGTTCCCAACCTCGGCGTGGTGTCGGCGGGCGAGCACACCTTCACCGTCGCCGACGTGCCCGGCCTGATCCCGGGTGCCTCCCAGGGCCGCGGCCTGGGCCTGGATTTCCTCCGGCACATCGAGCGATGCGCCGTGCTGGTGCATGTCGTCGACTGCGCGACCGCCGAACCCGGCCGCGACCCGATCTCCGATATCGACGCGCTGGAGGCCGAACTGGCCGCGTATACGCCCACGCTGCAAGGGGATGCGACGTTGGGTGATCTGACCGAGCGGCCCCGCGCGGTGGTACTGAACAAGATCGACGTGCCGGAGGCGCGCGAGCTCGCCGAATTCGTTCGTGACGAGATCGCCGCGCGTGGCTGGCCGGTGTTCCTGGTGTCGACGGTGGCGCGAGAGGGTTTGCAGCCGTTGATCTTTGGGCTGTGGAAGATGATCTCGGACTATCAGGCCGCCCAGCCCGAAATCGTGCCGCGGCGTCCGGTGATTCGGCCGGTTCCCGTCGACGACAGCGGGTTCAGTGTCGAGCCGGATGCCCAGCAACCGGGCGCCTTCGTCGTCAGCGGCGCGCGGCCCGAACGCTGGATCCGCCAGACCAATTTCGACAACGACGAGGCCGTCGGATACCTCGCCGACCGCCTGGCGCGCCTCGGTGTCGAAGAGGAGTTGCTGCGGCTGGGCGCGCGACCGGGTTGCGAAGTGACCATCGGGGACATGACGTTCGATTGGGAGCCGCAAACCCCTGCAGGGCAACAGGTTGCGTTGTCGGGCCGCGGCACCGACGCGCGGTTGGAGCGCACCGAGCGCATCGGCGCCGCCGAACGTAAGGCCGCCCGGCGCCAGCGCCGCGCCGGCGACGATGCAGAGCGCAGCGATGCGGAGGAGCGGCGCATCGTGACCGCCGGCGACGATGCAGAGCGCAGCGATGCGGAGGAGCGGCGCAGAACCAGCCAACGCGGTGAGGAGTCGTGAGCCCCCACCGCGACGTCATCCGCGGAGCTCGCAGCCTGGTGGTCAAGGTCGGGACCAACGCGCTGACCACCCCGGCCGGGGTGTTCGACGCGGGCCGGCTGGCCGGGCTCGCCGATGCGATCGAAGCGCGGATGAAGGCGGGTACCGACGTCGTCATCGTGTCGTCGGGAGCCATTGCCGCCGGCATCGAGCCGCTCGGATTGTCCCGTCGTCCAAGGGATTTAGCGACAAAGCAGGCCGCGGCCAGCGTCGGTCAGGTCGCCCTGGTCAATTCGTGGAGTGCCGCGTTCGCCCGCTATGGCCGCACCGTCGGGCAGGTGCTGCTCAGCGCGCACGACATCTCGATGCGGGCCCAGCACACCAACGCCCAGCGCACGCTGGACAGGCTGCGCGCACTGCACGCGGTGGCGATCGTCAACGAAAACGACACCGTGGCCACCAACGAGATCCGGTTCGGCGACAACGACCGGCTCTCGGCGCTGGTGGCCCACCTTATCGGCGCCGAGGCCCTGGTGTTGCTGTCCGACATCGACGGGCTCTATGACTCGGATCCGCGAAAGACCGACGGCGCGCGGTTCATCCCGGAGGTGTCGGGATCCGCGGATCTGATCGGCGTAACTGCCGGTCCCGGAAGCGATTTGGGCACGGGCGGGATGACCTCGAAGATGTCCTCGGCGCTGCTGGCCGCTGACGCCGGCGTCCCGGTGTTGCTGGCGGCCGCGGCGGACGCCGCGGCCGCGCTCACCGACGCTTCGGTCGGCACGGTGTTCGCCGCGCGACCGGTGCGGATGTCGGCGCGGCGGTTCTGGGTGCGTTATGCCGCCGAGGCGGCCGGCGCACTGGCCCTGGACGAGGGCGCCGTGCGCGCCGTGTTGCGGCAGCGCCGCTCGTTGCTGCCCGCCGGGATCACCGCGGTGTCGGGAAGGTTCTACGCCGGCGACGTCGTCGAATTGCGCGGCCCGGACGCGGTGATGGTGGCCCGTGGCGTGGTCGCCTACGACGCGACCGAGCTGGCCACCATGATGGGCCGCTCGACCTCGGAACTGCCCGGCGAGCTGCGCAGGCCCGCGGTGCACGCCGACGACCTGGTGGCCGTGTAGGGGACGATCCCGGCGCGCGCCGTGGCCGGCACTTTAGGACCAAGCCGGGACTAATAGGACCTTTCCGAACGTGCTAGCGCATGGGTTAGCACGTTCGGGAATCACCTCATTCGTCGGACTGTCGGACCATCGGTTTCGAGTCGGGTCAGTGCTCCCGGATCGGCTTGAGATACAGTGCGCCCCAGACGATTTCGGCTAGGGTGGCGGCCAGCTCGGCGTCGTAGGCGGGGGGCTTCGTCGGCAGGTTCTGCTGGCAGGCCCGCTCGACCATCCAGGTCAGCGCGCTGGCGGTGGTGAGCGCGGCCAGCTCGGGGCGGATCGAACCGTCGGCCTGGCCATCTTCGATGACGTGGGTCAACTGCTCGGAGATGCCGGTCAGCAGCTCGCGATACGTTTCCGCCGTCGGGGGGTCGTAGGCGGCCATTTCGTTGAGCGCGACCAGCACCGCCTGATGACGCCGGTAGGTGGCGATGATGCGGCCCATCGCGGTCCGCACGTCGTCCGGGTCGTGCCGCCCGGCCACGCTCCACCAGCTCCGCGCGCCGTCGGTCAGATCGCCGAACACCTGGCTCGCCAGCCGGCGCAGCAGATGACCCTTGTCCTCGAAGTAGATGTAGAAGGTGGCCCGGGAAATGCCGGCCTCGCTCGAGAGCCGGTCCACGCTGACTTCGGTGAAGCTCGCGCCGTCGCGCATCAGCCGTTCGGTGGCGTCCAGCAGTCGGCGCTCCATCTGTTCGCGGCGCTGCTCGCGGGGCGCACCTCGGTGCCCCTGCGGCTTGCGGGTCAGCGACGGCATGCGCCGAGCATAACCGAGCTGTCGACATATTGACTAGACATAGTGTCTAGGCATATTGTCGCGAAGAATCTGTGACCAGGGTCATACGAGACGACGGAGGATCACCATGGCCGTGATGACAAATGAGTCTGAGACCGGCGAATCCGGTCGCGCCTACGACGAGATCGATCTGTCCTCGCGGGCGTTCTGGTCCACCACAGCGGCGGACCGGGAACGCTCGTTCGCCGTGCTGCGGGCCGAGCGGCCGGTGAGCTGGCATCCCCCGGTCGAAGACTCGCTGATGCCCGATCCGACCGACCCCGGCTTCTGGGCGGTCACCCGGCGCGCCGACATCGTCGCCGTCAGCCGCAACAGCGACGTCTTCCTGTCCGGCCAGGGGGTGATGTTCGAGAGCATCCCGGTGGAACTGCTCGAGGCGTCGCAGTCGTTCCTGGCGATGGACCCGCCGCGGCACACCAAGTTGCGCAAGCTCGCGCACGCCGCGCTCAGCCCCCGCCAGGTCCGCCGCATCGAGGACTCGATCAAAGCCAACGCCAAGGGCATCGTCGACGAACTGCGGACCGCCGGCAGCGGAGTGGATTTCGTCGACCACTGCGCCAAAGAACTGCCCATCCGCACCCTGTCGGACATGATGGGGATTCCGGAATCCGAGCGGGAGCGCATGGCGCACGCCACCGATGCGCTGGTGTCGTGGGCCGACCCGGAATTCCTCAACGGGCGCCCGGCGATGGAAGTGTTGGTGGAAAACCAGCTGTATCTGCACCAAGTCGTCGGCGCCCTGGCCACCGAACGTCGCGAGCGCCCCGGCGACGACTTGATCAGCAGCCTCGTCACCGCCGAGGTGGACGGCGACCGGCTGGAAGACGCGGAGGTCGCGGCGTTCTTCGTCCTGCTCTCCGTCGCGGGCAACGACACCACCCGGCAGACCATCAGCCACACCCTGAGGGCGCTCACCGACTTCCCCGACGAAAAGGCATGGCTGCTCGAGGATTTCGACACTCGGATCGGGACGGCCGTCGAGGAGTTCATCCGTTGGGCGACGCCGGTCATGACCTTCCGCCGCACCGCCGCAACCGATACCGAGCTGGGCGGCCAGACCATTCTGGCGGGGGAGAAGGTGGTGATGTTCTACCCGTCGGGCAACTGGGACACCGACGTGTTCGACCACCCGGAACGGTTGAATTTGAGCCGCGACCCCAATCCGCACGTCGGCTTCGGCGGTGGCGGGCTGCACTTCTGCCTCGGGGCGCACGTGGCCCGCGCGCAGCTGCGGGCCATCTTCGCGGAGCTGTTTCGGCAATTGCCCGACATCCGGGCGGGCGAGCCCGCCTACCTGGCGGGCAATTTCGTGCATGCCATCCGCAGCATGCCGTGCATCTTCTAATGCGTTGACAGGGGCGCCAACTCGTCGGCGAGCAGCGCCAGCAACTCCGAGCATCCGCCGTCGACCTTGACGGTGGCAAGGTCGTCGCCGCGGGTCCCGCCGCGGTTGATGATGGCGATCGGCATGCCCAGCGCGGCGGCGTGGCGCACGAACCGGTAGCCGGAGAACACGGTCAGCGACGAGCCGGCGACCAAAAGCACTTCGGCCTGCTCGACCAACCTAAACGATTCCGCCACAACGTCTTTGGAAACGCTTTCGCCGAAGTAGACGATGTCCGGCTTGAGCATGCCGCCACAGCGGTCGCAATCCACATACCGGAACGACGCGGTGTCCGCGACGACGGCGTCGGCGTCGGGAGCCACCGCCAGCCCGCCGATCGCTTCGGCGCGCTCGATGAATCCGGGGTTGAGCGCTTCCAGCCGTTCGGCCAATGCGGCACGGGTCATGGTGGCTCCGCAGTCCAGGCAGATCACCTGCGCGAAGGTGCCGTGCAGGTTGATGACGTTGCGGCTGCCGGCCTTGGAGTGCAGCAGATCGACGTTCTGGGTGATGACGCCGGTGACCACCGACGCGTCCTCGAGTGCGGCCAGCGCCCGGTGGCCGGCGTTGGGCAGCGTGTCGTCCATGTGCCGCCAACCGACGTGGTTGCGCGCCCAGTACCGCTGCCGAAACTCCGGATCGCCGGTGAACTGGCGGATGGTCATGGGATTGCTCGGCGGTGAATCCGGCCCGCGGTAGTCGGGAATGCCCGAGTCGGTGGAGATGCCCGCACCGGTCAGCACCGCGATCCGGCGACCGGCCAGCAGCGCGACCAGTTCGGGGGATTCTGCGCAGCCGACGGTCACCCGATCCAGCGTACGGATCAGCCCAGGCAGTCGGCCGCGGTCGTGAGCTCGGCAGACATGTTCCGCTGCATCATCTTGCACGCCGCCTCGCCCAGGTCGGCGTCGATGTGTGCGACGGCATCGGTCGGGATCACGACGGGGAAGTGCCGAACGTAGGCGTCCAGCGCCGTATAGAGGATGCATTGCTCGGTGACCTGACCGGTGATGATCAACCGCTTGGTGTCCAGCCGGCCGAGCAGATAGGCCAGCGCCGTGGCATAAAACGCGCTGTGCCGCACCTTGGTCATCACGCGGCAGGCGTCGGTCGGCAGGATCGGCTTCACCAGGTCGGGCCGGTCCCCGTCGCACGCGGCATGGACGATGTCGGAGAACTCCGCGGTGAAATCCCCGTAGTTGTCGTTGACGTACACCAGGTCGACGTCGTCGCATTCGCGTGCCCGCCGAACCAATTCGGACAACGGGTCGATGATCCTCTCGACATTGGGTATTAGATTTTCAGCGTCGGGATGCTGATACGTATTCATCATGTCGACTACTAGGACGGCCGTGTCGCTCATGCCGTCGGGGATACCCGGCGGCTACGAGTTGACACGCATGGGGCGACAATGGAAGGGCGATGGACTTTTACAACGCTTACAGCCAGGGCTTCGCCCGCGTCGCCGCGTGCACGCACCACACCGTCATCGCTGACCCGGCGGCGAATGCCGAGTCGGTTCTGCGGATGGCCAGACAGTGCCACGACGACGCCGTCGCGCTGGCCGTCTTTCCGGAACTGACGCTGTCCGGGTATTCCATCGAAGACATCGTGCTGCAGGACCTGTTGCTCGACGACGTCGAAAAGGCCATCGCGGAAATCGTCGCGGCCTCGGCCGAGCTGTTGCCGGTCTTGGTCGTCGGTGCCCCACTGCGACATCGGCACCGGATCTACAACGCCGCCGTGGTCATCCACCGCGGCACCGTGCTCGGGGTGGCGCCGAAGTCGTATCTGCCCACCTATCGGGAGTTCTACGAGCGCCGCCAGATTGCCCCGGGGGACGACGAGCGCGGCACCATCCGCCTCGCGTGCGTCGACGTCGAGGTGCCCTTCGGTCCCGACCTGCTTTTCGAGGCCGCCGACGTGGCGGGCCTGGTGCTGCACGTGGAAATCTGCGAGGACATGTTCGTGCCGATTCCGCCCAGCGCGGAAGCCGCGCTGGCGGGCGCGACGGTGCTGGCCAACCTGTCGGGCAGCCCGATCACCATCGGCCGCGCCGAGGACCGCTGCCTGCTGGCCCGTTCGGCCTCATCGCGTTGCCTGGCCGCCTACGTGTATTCGGCTGCGGGAGAGGGCGAATCGACGACCGACCTGGCCTGGGACGGTCAGACCATGGTGTTCGAAAACGGTGTGATGCTGGCCCAGTCCGAGCGCTTCCCCAAGGGCGAGCGACGCAGCATCGCCGACGTCGACATCGAATTGCTCCGCTCCGAACGGCTCCGGATGGGCACGTTCGACGACAACCGGCGCCACCACCGGACGACGACGGAGGCGTACCGGCGCATCGAGTTCCGGCTGGACCCGCCGGGCGGCGACGTCGGACTGCGGCGCGACATCGAGCGCTTCCCGTTCGTTCCCGCCGATCCGCAACGGCTGGAACAGGATTGCTTCGAGGGTTACAACATTCAGGTCGCCGGTCTCGAACAGCGGCTGCGCGCGCTGGATTTCCCGAAGGTCGTCATCGGGATTTCCGGTGGGCTGGACTCGACGCACGCCCTGATCGTTGCCGCGCGCGCGATGGATCGCGAAGAGCGGCCGCGCAGCGACATTCTGGCGTTCACCCTGCCCGGCTTCGCGACCGGCGACCGCACCAAACGTAACGCGGCCGAGCTGTGCCGCACGCTGGGTGTGACGTTCTCCGAGATCGACATCCGCGAGTCCGCGCAGCTGATGCTCAAGGAGATGGATCACCCGTTCGCGCGCGGCGAGAAGGTGTACGACGTCACCTTCGAAAACGTCCAGGCCGGTTTGCGCACCGACTACCTGTTCCGGCTGGCCAACCAGCGGGGCGGGATCGTGCTGGGCACCGGCGACCTGTCCGAGCTCGGGTTGGGCTGGTCGACATACGGTGTCGGCGACCAGATGTCGCACTACAACGTCAACGCCGGCGTGCCCAAGACGCTGGTCCAGCACCTGATCCGGTGGGTGATCTCCTCGGAACAGTTCGAGCCCGAGGTCAGCGAGGTGTTGCAGTCGGTGCTCGACACCGAGATCACCCCGGAGCTGGTGCCCAGCGGCGAGGAGGAGGAGCTGCAGAGCAGCGAGGCGAAAGTGGGTCCCTTTGCGCTGCAGGACTTTTCACTGTTCCATGTGCTGCGCTACGGATTCCGGCCGTCGAAGATCGCCTTCCTGGCGTGGCACGCATGGAGCGACCCCGAACACGGCATCTGGCCGCCCGGCTTCCCCGACGACAAGCGGCCGTCGTATTCGCTGAAGGAAATTCGGCACTGGCTGCAGGTTTTCGTGCAGCGGTTCTACTCGTTCAGCCAGTTCAAGCGCTCGGCGTTGCCCAACGGGCCCAAGGTGTCGCACGGGGGTTCGCTGTCGCCGCGGGGGGACTGGCGCGCCCCGTCCGATATGTCCGCGCGCATCTGGCTCGACGAGATCGAACGCGAAGTCCCCGAGGACTAGCAGGCACCCAGGGCCCGCCCGGGCGCGCCGAGCGGGCCCATCGGCATTCGGGGTCAGGCCTTTGCGCGGCGCCAGCCCTGGTATTGCACTTCGGCGAACACCAGCGTGTAAACGCCGGCCGCCAGGTTCAACACCACGCCGGTCGACGTCAGCGGAAAGACGTCCGCGAGCACCAGAACTATCGCGGCCACCGTGTATGCCACGTTCGCGATGATGACGGCCATGCCGGCGCGCCGCACCGACGGCAGGCTGGCCAGCCCGAACACGACCACGCCGTAGGCGATCAAGAACGCGCCCATGCCGTATTCGAACGCCTTCGTGGTGCCCGAGACCCCGGCGAGCCAGCCAGCCACCGGCATGCCGGCCAGGCCGACCAGCCCGCTGATGGCGGCGTCGGCGCGCATGGCGAGGCGTAGCAGGCCGTCCCGGGTGCCCGTGCGGTCAATCGTGGTAGCGGACATGATGTTCCTTTCTCGATGGCGAACTGCGATCGCCACCGACGCTGCCCGCAAACCACTGCCAGATCGACGTCGCCCGCTGCCAAACACTGCCAACCGCAGGTCAGCGGGGTGAAGCACGCGTTCAGCGCTCGTAGGTTCCGGTCAGCATGCCGCGGGCCAGCACGTGGCCGCGCATGGCGTCCAGCAGTCCCTTCGCGGTGGTGACGGTGTCCGGGAGGACGGCGTCGAGCGCGAACACGTGAAACCGGTAATGGTGTGGCCCGTGTCCGGGAATGGGGCGGGGTCCGGCGTAGCCGTGGTGACCGAGGTCGGCCCGCAGGAAGCGGATTCCCGCGCATCCCGGCTGCAGTGCGCCCGCGGCCACGCCGCCGGCGCTCGGCTCGAGCACCACGGCGGTGTGCACCAGCGGGCGGGGGAGCGGGACGTCGACGTCGTCGATGAGGAGCACCAACTGTCGCGTGCCGGCCGGTAGCCCCGCCCAGCGCAACGGCGGCGACGTGTTGTCACCCACGCCCTTGCCCGCGCTGGACGCCGGCATGGCGCCGCCGTCGGCGAACGCGGCGCTGGCGACGGTGATGGTGGTGGGCGCGGCGAATGCACCATTGGCGAGCGGACTTCGGTGGGCGCCCGCGCGCACGCCACGGAGCATTCTGCCCAGTCGTTCGATCATGCGCCGCTGCCCGCGCCGCGCATCGCCACCGCGGGCGAGCGCAGCAGGTCGCCCAATTCGCTGGGCAGATAACCCTGCCGGGCAAGGCGGGGCAGCACGCCGCCGCTTTCGATAATGTCGAGGATCAGGTCGGGCAGCTTGCCGACGGTGCCCGAGGCTCCGGTCGTCTCGTTGCGCCAGCTGCCGTCGGCGAGGTCGAATGTTCCGGTGTCGCCGTCGCTGAATATCGAGGTGGCCTCGGGAACGGTGATCGCCGGCAGACCGGAGTTTACGGCGTTGCGAAAAAACAGCGAGTTGAATTCCTTTGCGACCAGTCCCGCAACGCCGAGCTCGACGAACAACGCCGCCACGGGCCGCGACGAGCCGAGTCCGAAGTTCTTGCCGGCCAACACGATATCGCCCTGAGACACCTCCTCGGTCCAGCCGGGCCGCACCTCATAGAAGACGTGCTTGGCGGCCTCGGCGGGTTCCATTTTCATGGCGAACGCCGGATACATGGCGTCGGTGTTCAGGTTGTCGCCGAACACCCAGACCTTGCCTTGGAATGCAAGCGAACGCAGCGTCATGCGATCACACTCCTCGGGTCGCTGATGTAGCCGGTGACCGCGGACGCGGCGACGGTGGCAGGGGAGGCCATGAAGATCTGGGCCTCGGTGCTACCCATCCGCCCCGTGAAGTTGCGGGTGCTTGCAGTGATGCACACCTCGCCGGGGCCCACCACGCCCATGTGGTAGCCGAAACAGGCTCCGCAGGTGGAGTTCGTGACGACGGCGCCGGCGTCGGCGAGGTCCTGGAGGTAGCCGCGCCGCATGGCCTCGCGGTACACGGCCTGCGAGGCGGGCGTCACCAGCAGTCGCACGCCGGGTGCGACGGTCTTGCCGCGCAACACCTGCGCAGCGATCTGCAGGTCCTCGAGTTGCCCGTTGGCGCAGGAGCCGATGAAGGCCTGGTCGATTTTCTGTTTTCCTAGTTGCGATACCAGCGAAGCGTTGCGGCTGACGGTGCCCGGCCGCGCCACGTAGGGTTCCAGCGCCGCCAGGTCGATGTGCCGGATGTCCTGGTAGGCGGCGTCGGAATCCGGTGTGACGGCGTCGAATCCGGTGGTGCTGCGTTTGTCGAGGAACGACGCCAACACGTCGTCCGGCTCGAACGTGCTGAAATCGGCCGACACCTCGGCGCCCTGGGTCGCGATGGTCCGCCGATCGTGCATCGGGATGCCGGCCAGGCCGGGCCCGCCGAACTCGAGGTTCTGGTTGGGCGCATCGCCGTACTCGTTGGCGATGTGCAGGAAGATGTCCTTGCCGCTCAACACGTCCGGTTTGGCGCCGTGGAATTCGTAGCGGATCGTCGGCGCGACCTGGAACCAGGTGGAACCGGTGCACATGATCGAATAGATCTCGGCGGGACCCAGTCCGCGCGCCGCAGTGTTGTATGCGCCGGCCGCGCAGGTGTGAGAATCGGTGCAGGCCAGCACTTCTCCCGGGCGGGCCAGCCCGTTCTCCGCGATCACCTGATGGCAGATGCCATGCCGGCCGACGTCATAGAAGCGCTCGATGCCGAAGTCGGCGACGAACTTGCGGGCGTGTCGGCCGCCGTCGGCGTCCTTGATGGTCGGGGCGGGCACGGCGTGGTCCATGATCACCGCGAGCTTGTCGGGGTCGTGAATCCTGTTGGGTTGTATCCACATGGTGGCGAACTGCAGGTCGATCAACGCGGTCATGTCGACGTCGACCACGACGGTGTCACCCGGTGCCACCGACTCCAGCCCGGCTTTGCGGGCGAAGATCTTTTCGATGATGGTCATACCCATGTGCGGTCCTCGGTGTGTGCGTACTTGTCGTCGAGTGCCCGCCATTCCGCCATGCCCACCAGGTTGAAGAAGTCAGCCGGGCAGGTGGGCAGCTGGGCGGCGAGGTCGGTGCCGTTGAGTTCGCACAGGCTTTGCAGCATGGCGAACGTCGTCTGCATCAGCAGATTGCTGGGGTGGATGGCGATCGCGTAACCCAATTCCTGCAGCCGTGACGCCGACTGCAGCGGTGTCAGGCCGCCGAGCACCAGGTTTATCAGCAGAGGAGAGTCGACTTCGTTTGCGATGCGCTCGATTTCGCCAACGTCCTGCGGGGCCTCCACAAAGATGATGTCGGCGCCCGCTTGGGCGTACCGGTTGGCGCGCTCGATCGCGGCATCCAAACCGAGTGGTCCGCGGGCGTCGGTGCGGGCCACCACCAGCAGGTTGTCATCGGATCTGGCGTCCAGTGCGGCCGCCAGCGTCTGTTCGAACACGGCCGCGTCGACGACCTGCTTGTCCGGCAGGTGACCGCAGCGTTTGGGGAACACCTGGTCCTCCAGCTGGATGGCGGCCACGCCGGCCGCGTCGTAGGAACGAACCGTGCGCACCACGTTCATTGGTCCGCCGTAGCCGGTGTCTGCGTCGGCGATCAGGGGGACGTCACCCAGCGCCCCGCTGATCATCGCAACCCGGTCGGTCATCTCGGTCGCGGTGACCAGGCCGATGTCGGGCAAGCCGAAACCCGACGCTGCCACACCGGCTCCGGTCATGTAGGCCGCGACGTGTCCGGTGCGTCGGGTCAGGTGCGCGGATATACCGTCGAAAACGCCTGGCGCGACGATGAGTTCGCGCTTGTCCAACAATGCTCTGAGCCTAGCGCGGGCCGGCGTTGTTGCCATCTTGCGTCCTTTCAGTCCAGCGCGCCGGCGACGGGGCCGGCGAGCAGGTCGATCAGGTTGTTGACGTCGGGTACGTCCTCGAGCCCCAGCACCGCGCGCTCGATTGCCGCGGCGCGGCCGTGATTGGTGACCCGGTCGGCCAGGGCGTGGAACTTGGCCACCAATTCGTGGTTGGTGACGGGGTCGTTGGGCGCGCCGTGCGGCAGGGCCACCCGCGCGTGGTGCACTGTTCCGTCCAGGGTGGTGACCGTGATGTCGGTGCGGAATTTCTCGGCGATGCCGGCCCCGCTCAGTGATTCGTCGAGATGCACCGTGGTGGCCGCGATCAGCGACCAGATGTCGTCGGAATCGAGCCGCGCCGGGCTGAACTGTTCGGGCAGTACGTTGCCGTCGAGCAGCGCGGCCGCGGTGGCGTACCCGATGTTCATCTGTGCCCCGATCGGCGTGAGCGGGCGCTCCGGCAACCACCAACCGTGCTTGTAAACGGTCTCTCCAATGGTGATAGCCACCGACGAGATATCCTCTGGTGCAACGAAATTCCGCAATTGGCGGGCGGCGTCGATGGCACCGTGCAGCCCGCCCATCGCGGCATAGGATTTGACCATGATCACGGTGGTCTCCCAGCGGTGGCCGAGTTCAAAGGTCAGCAGCGCGGCATCCGGATCATGGCCCTCGCCGAAGACGCTGAGGAAGCCGCCATACTCGCGTTCGAAAACGCGCTTGATGCCGGTGTATCCGGCGGCCGCGAGGCCCGCCGCGTAGAAGCCGTTGCGTGCGGCCAGGCCGTGGTGCATGCGCTTACTCATCGCTTCGTACTGCGCGGCCATCAGACCCGCCGACTGGGTTGCGGCCAGACCCAGGGCGTCCTCCAATTGAGCCGGCGGCAGTGCGCGCAGCTTGCCGGACGCCATCGCGGCGGGATGGGTGCCGAAGACCGGGCCCGAATGCCATCCGCGGTCCAGCATTTGGGTGCCGTGCAGGGTGTAGCCGACGCGCGGGCCCACTTCGAAACCGGCCACCGCCGCCAGCAGGAACTCGGCGCCCGACGTCGTCGACGGTCGTGTCGATGCCGTCGACAGCAGCGCCGGAATGAGCAGTGAGCAACTGTGCAGCGGGGCCAGGGGGTGGAAGTCGTCGAGTTCGAAGCCCTGGATGAACGTGCCGTTGAGCACCGCGGCCGCGGGCGCGCTGGTACGGTGACCGGTTCCGATGACGATGCTGTCGCCCTGTCCTTCCAACGCGAGGACGGCGTCGGTGGCGATTCGTGACCACGGCAATTGTGCCCCCACCAGGGCGCAACCGATGCCGTCCAACAGCAGGTGTTTGGCGCGGTCGACGACAGTCGCCGGGACATCGTCGAGCGCGAGATCGGCGACCCAGGTGGCAAGGCGCCCGGTCGGCCCAGCCGGATCGGTGGCGGCCCGCTGTTGCACCGCGGTCATCGCGACCCCCTGGTAGATGCGTGGGCAGTTGTTATATGTTTATAACAACTAGTCCAATCCCGCAAGGGAGGCGGTGTGGAAGCATTGGGCACCGTGCAGCAGCGCAGCGAAAAGGCCGGGCAGGTGTCCGCCGCCGCCGGTGTGCCGTTGCACCGCCAGCTGTACTTGGTACTGCACGACGAGATCGACCGCGGTGTCATCGCCCCCGGCGAGGCGCTGCCCACTGAGCAGACCCTGTGCGATCAGTTCGGGGTTTCTCGCATCACCGTGCGCCGCGCGCTGGCCGACCTCGCCGAACAGGGATACATTGAACGCCGGCGCGGTGTCGGTTCGTTTGTGCGCCAACATGATCCGGCCGATGTACCGACCGGGCGTTCGTATCTGCAAGAACTGCGCCAGACTCAATTCGAGACCGAGGTAGAGGTGGTCGAACTGGGCACGCGGTCGCCGCCACGGGTCGTCGCCGAAACCCTCCGGCACAACGGGGAATTGCTGCACATCGTGCGGGTGCGGCGGCAGCGCAGGACCGGCGAGCCGTTACTGGTGACCGACGCCTGGCTGCCGCCGGAGCTGGCCCCCGTGCTCACCGAGGCTGCGCTGCGCCGCGCACCACTCTACGAGCTGCTGTCCGACAGCGGAATCACCGTGAACCGGGTGCGGCACGAGATCACGGCCGAAATCGCGGGCCCGCGCAACGCGCACCTGCTCGACATGCCGATCGGCGCGGCCCTGCTGCGGGTCAACCGGCTGGTCTACGCGGCCGACGCACCGCATCACTATCTCTCTGCCCTGCTATCGCCGAGCCGAAGTCGAGTGTTGCTCAGTCAGACGGCGGACGAGATGCAGACCGGCGATGGACTGAGAATCGCCCACGACGTCGGCGACCAGCGCGGCTAAGACGCGTCCCGAATCGCCTTCTCGATCGCCGCGGCATCCGGTGCGCAATTACCGGCGCCGGCGACCAGCGTCGCCAGCGCACCCGCCGCGCAGGCGCGCCGCAGGGCGATCCGCCGCTGGTCGGGCGAGCCGGGATTGGGTGGCCAATTGGCGGCCAGCACGCCGGCGAACACGTCGCCTGCCCCGGTGGTGTCCACCGCATCCACCGCCGGCGCGGAGACGGTGAACTCGCCGTCGGCGCCAACGTAGCGGGCGCCGCGCGCACCCAGGGTGACCACCAAATGCTCTGGACGCCATGGCCATTTATCGGCTTCTTCTTCGTTGGTGATCACCACGTCCGCGGCGGCCGCCAACTCGTCCAACGAGTCGGCGTCCTGACCGGCGGGCGAAGCGTTCACGACGACGACCGCGCCGGCCGAGCGGGCGTGTTGCGCCGCGGCGACGGCGGTGCGCAGCGGGATCTCCAGCTGGGTCAACATCACATCGCAGCCGGCGACGACCGCGCGGGCACGGTCGTCGGTCAGGGTGAACCGCCCGTTGGCACCGGGCGCGACCACGATGGTGTTTTCGGCGTTCGCGTCGACCACCACGATGGCCGTGCCGCTGGGGCCGGGAATTTCGATGGCTCCGTCGAGCCCGACGCCGTTGGCCTCCAGGTGTGCGCGCAATTGTTCGGCGGCCGCGTCGTCGCCGACCGCTCCGACGAACTGCACCTGTGCGCCCGCGCGCGCCGCCGCCACCGCCTGATTGCCGCCCTTGCCGCCGGGGGCGTGCGTCAACGACGACGCTAAAACCGTTTCGCCGGGCCGTGGCAGGGCGTCGACACCCAGCGACAGGTCGAGATTCACGCTGCCCACTACACAGACACCTGCCATGAGGCCGACGTTAGTCGTGCCGGGATGGCGAAGGACGCCAGGGCCACCCGCGCTTTCGACGCCGAATCGCGTCACGGCAAACGCTGAATAACTCGATGTCCGCACGATATTCTGCTGCGTTGGGGGTGCTGAATCCCGAGAAAAGGGGCAGGCGATTGACCACGAGCGAGCTGACCGACGCTGAACCCCATGTCGATCCCGGCCCTGCCCAACCGGCCACCAAGCGTCCGCGCCGGCGGAGCCTGGGGCGCTTCCGCTTCGGCATCCAGTCCAAGATTCTGGTCATGATGCTGTTGTCGAGCATCCTGGGCGTGGCGGTGATCGGCGCCATCGGGGCGGTGTCCGGGCGTAACGCGTTGCGGCAGGTCGAATCGGAACGCTTGATCGAGATGCGCGAGTCCCAGAAGCGGGCGGTGCAGGCGCTGTTCCGGGAGGTGTCGAATTCGCTGATCACCTGGAGTGGCGGGTTCGGCATCACCGAGGCGACGACGGCGCTCACGGCGGGCTTCGCTCAATTGGGCAACGCGACGATCTCGCCCGCCCAGCAGCAGTCGCTGGTCGATTACTACGACAACGACATGATCAGACCGATCAAGCGAATCACCGGGGACACCATCGATATTCGGGCTGTCCTGCCAAGTTCCAACGCGCAGAAATACATTCAGGCGTATTACACGGCCGGGCCGCGGCCGAACCCCGATGCCCTGCCCATCCAGGACGCCGGCGACGGCAGCGCCTGGTCGGCGGCCAACGCGCGCTTCGACTTCTACATGCGCGGCATCGTCACCCGCTTCGACTACCGGGATGCGCTGCTGTTGGACATGCAGGGCAACGTCGTCTACAGCGTGTTGAAGGGACCCGATCTCGGCACCAACGTCCTGACCGGACCGTACCGCGAATCCAAGCTGCGGGAGGCATACCAGAAAGCCTTGGCGTCCAACGACCTCGATTTCGTCTGGATCACCGACTTCCAGCAGTACCAGCCCGCACTCGACACCCCGACGGCGTGGGTGGTGTCACCGATCGGCATGAACGGCAAGTTCGACGGCGTGATGGCGCTGCCGGTGCCGGTCGCCAAGATCAACAAGATCATGACCGCCGACAGGCACTGGGACGCCGCGGGGATGGGGCCCGCGACCGAAACGTATCTGGCGGGCCCCGACGACCTGATGCGCTCCGATTCCCGGGATTTCATCGAGGACCCAAAGGAATACCGGCGCTCCGCGATCGACGCTGGCACGCCGCCCGACGTGGTGGACCGGGCGATCCGGCTGGGCGGCACCACCCTGGTGCAGCCGGTCGACACCGCCGGGCTGCGCGCCGCCCAACGCGGCGAGAGCGGCGTGCTCAGCGCCACCGACTATCTGGGTAACAGAGAGTTGGAAGCCTATGCCCCGCTGAGTATCCCGAACTCCGACCTGCACTGGTCGATCCTCGCGACGCGCGACAACTCCGATGCGTTCGCCCGGCTCGGCAGGTTCAGCAAGAATCTGGTGATCGCCGTCGCCGGAATGATCTTCGCCATCTGTGTGGCCTCGCTGTTCGTCGCCCAGGCCGCCGTGCGACCGGTCCGTCGCCTCGAGGAGGGCACCCGTAAGATCAGCTCCGGCGACTACGAGGTGAACATCCCGGTCCGACGACGCGACGAAATCGGCGATCTCACAGCGGCTTTCAACGAGATGAGCCGAAATTTGGCGATTAAGGAAGAGCTGCTCGACGAGCAGCGCCGGGAAAACGACCGCCTGTTGCTGGCCTTGATGCCCGAATCGGTGCTGCAACGCTATCGGGAGGGCGAGGAGACCATCGCCCAGAAGCATCAAGACGTCGCCATCATCTATGCCGACATCGTGGGTCTCGACGAGTATTCCAATGACGTGCCCGAAGACGAGTTGGTCGGGACCGTCGACGATCTCTTCCGGCAATTCGATTCGGCCGCGGATACTCTCGGCGTCGAACGAATTCGCACGTTCCACAACGGCTATCTGGCCAGTTGCGGGGTGGTCACCCCCCGGCTGGACAGCATTCACCGCGCCGTCGACTTCGCCCTCGAGATCGGCCGCATCATCGATCGATTCAACAACCAAGCGGCGCGCCAGCTGGGTCTGCGGGTCGGTGTGAACACGGGCAACGTGGTGAGCGGGCTGGTCGGGCGCTCCAGCCTGGTTTATGACATGTGGGGCGGCGCGGTCAGTTTGGCGTATCAAATGCACAGTGGCTCACCGCAGCCGGGCATCTACGTCAGCGCGCAGGTGTACGAGGCGATGCGGGATGTTCGGCAGTTCACGCCCGCCGGCACCATCTCGGTCGGCGGTGTCGATCAGGCCATCTACCGGTTGCTGGAGCGCTGATGAACGTCTTCAACTCGACGTGGTTCTACTGGGCGATCGGCATCGCGGTTGGACTGCCGCTCGGGTTGATCGCTCTCACCGAGCTGCACGACGCGCTGCTGCGCAGGAACAGCCCGCTGGCCCGGCAGGTCGGCCTGCTGCGCAACTACCTGCTCCCGCTCGGCGCGCTGTTGCTGCTGCTCGTTCAGGCCTCCCAGGTCCCGTCCCGCGACGTTCCGGTGCGCGTCCTGACCACGGTGTTCGGCCTGCTGGTGCTGGTGCTCGTGCTGTCCGGTCTGAACGCGACGATGTTCGAAGGTGCGCCCGAAAAGAGTTGGCGCAAAAGGCTACCCACCATCTTCCTGGACTGCGCCCGGTTTGCTGTGATCGGTGTCGGCCTGGCGGTGATGTCGTCCTACATCTGGGGTGTGCGGATCGGCGGTCTCTTCACCGCGCTGGGCGTCACTTCGGTCGTCATCGGCCTGATGCTGCAGAACTCGGTGGGCCAGATCGTGTCGGGCCTGTTCATGTTGTTCGAGCAGCCCTTCCGCATCGATGAGTGGCTGGACACCGGCACGGCCCGCGGACGCGTGGTCGAGGTGAACTGGCGCGCCGTGCACATCGACACCGGCAGCGGAATCCGGGTCATGCCGAACTCGATGCTCGCCAGCACCGCCTTCACGAATCTCAGTCGTCCGCCCGGCGCGCACAAACTGGCGGTGACGACGACGTTCTCCAGCGTCGACCCGCCGGACCGGGTGTGCGCGCTGCTGTCGCGCATCGCCGAGGGCTTGCCGCAGCTCAAGGCCGGCAGCGTGCCGCGGTCGGTCCCGGCCGGCGCGGGCGAGTACCGGACGACCATCGGGTTGAACTCGCCGGCGGACGCCGGCGCCGCCAAGGCGACCTTCCTGCGCTGGACCTGGTATGCCGCGCGGCGGGAGAATCTGCACCTCGACGACGCCGACGACGATTTCTCCACGATCGAACGCGTCGAGCATGCCCTGCACACGGTGGTGGCGCCGGCATTGCGGATCGGCGCCGAGGAGCAGCGATCGCTGCGGTCGGCGGCGAGGATCGTTCGCTACGGCGCCGACGAGGTGGTGGAGTACGCCGGCCAGGTGCCCACGACCATGACGTTCGTGGTCGCCGGGCGCGTGCAGCTGACCACCACCGCGGACGACGGGTCGATGGTGCCGATCAGCACGCTGGACGAGGGATCGTTCCTGGGGCTGACGGCGCTGACTCGGCAACCGAATTTGGCTAGCGCGTACGCGCTGGAAGAGGTCACGGCGCTGGAGATCGATCGCGAGCACATCGAGCATCTGGTGATGCGTGCGCCCCTGCTGCTGCAGAATTTCGGCAACATCATCGAAGAGCGGCGCAGCAAGGTGCGCAGTGCCCGCCACGGCGAGCGGGTCGGGTGATCGCGGGCGCGGCGGAGCCGGGCGAAGCGGGTCGCCACCGTCGGGCTAGGCGGTCGGGTGATCGCGGGCGCAAAACGTTGCGCACGGGTCGCCTCACCCGGGCTTTTCCCGCCCGATACCCTGGTTCAATGAGTCTGCAAGCACCATCGCTTCCTGACTTGCGCCAGGAGGTGCACAACGCCGCGCGCCGCGCCCGCGTTGCATCCCGTGTCTTGGCGTTGCTGCCCACGGTCGCCAAGGACCAGGCACTGCGCTCGGCGGCAGACGCGATAGCCGCCCACACCGAATTGATCCTGTCGGCCAACGCCGAAGATCTCGAGGCGGCCCGCGCCGCCGGTACGCCGACCGCGATGCTCGACCGGTTGGCGTTGGACCCCAAGCGCGTTGAGGGCATCGCCGCCGGCCTGCGCCAGGTCGCCGGGCTACCCGACCCGGTCGGGGAGGTGTTGCGCGGTTACACGTTGCCCAACGGGTTGCAGCTGCGGCAGCAGCGGGTTCCACTCGGTGTGGTCGGCATGATCTACGAGGGCCGGCCCAATGTCACGGTCGACGCCTTCGGTTTGGCGCTGAAGTCCGGTAACGCCGTGCTGCTGCGCGGTAGTTCGTCGGCGGCGCGGTCCAACCAGGCGCTGGTCCAGGTGTTGCGGGCGTCGCTGGTCAGCGAGGACTTGCCCGCCGATGCGGTGCAATTGCTTTCGGCCGATGACCGGTCGACGGTGACGCATCTGATCCAGGCCCGCGGCCTGGTCGACGTGGTGATTCCGCGCGGTGGGGCGAGCCTGATCGACGCGGTGGTTCGCGACGCGCAGGTGCCCACCATCGAGACCGGCGTCGGCAATTGCCACGTCTACGTGCACGAAGGCGCAGACCTGGACGTAGCCGAGCGAATCCTGCTGAATTCCAAGACTCGTCGGCCCAGCGTCTGCAACGCCGCCGAGACATTGCTGGTCGATGTCGGGATCGCCGAAACGGCACTGCCCCGGCTGGTGACGGCCCTGCAGGACGCCGGCGTGACCGTGCACGGTGGCTTTTCCAAGGATGCGCAGGAGGACGACCTGCGCCGCGAGTACCTGTCGATGGACATCGCGGTGGCGGTGGTCGACGGTATCGACGCCGCGATCGCCCACATCAACGAGTACGGCACCGGACACACCGAGGCCATCGTGACCACTAATATGGCTGCGGCGCAGAAGTTTACGGACGGTGTCGACGCCGCCGCGGTAATGGTGAACGCGTCCACGGCGTTCACCGACGGTGAGCAGTTCGGTTTCGGTGCCGAGATCGGCATCTCCACCCAGAAGCTGCATGCCCGCGGCCCGATGGGGCTGCCCGAACTGACCTCTACCAAATGGATTGCGTGGGGAGACGGACAGATTCGTCCGGCCTGATACCCGCGTGCAGAAAGTGTTTTAGGAGAACCGATTGTGAGTGTGCCCGCCCGGCCCAAGCCGTTGTTCGACGACATCGACGACGTCTCGCGGCGGTTGGCCGAGACCGGCTATCTGCCCGACACCGCCACCGCGACGGCGGTGTTCCTGGCCGACCGGCTCGGCAAGCCGCTGTTGGTGGAGGGCCCGGCCGGTGTGGGCAAGACCGAGTTGGCCCGTGCCATCGCCCAGGCCACCGGCTCGGGCCTGGTGCGCCTGCAGTGCTACGAGGGCGTCGACGAGGCTCGCGCGCTCTACGAGTGGAACCACGCCAAGCAGATCCTGCGCATCCAGGCCGGTTCGGGGGATTGGGACCAGACCAAGGACGACGTGTTCAGCGAGGAGTTCTTGCTGCAGCGTCCGCTGCTGACCGCCATCCGGCGTACCGAACCCACGGTGCTGCTCATCGACGAGACCGACAAGGCCGACATCGAGATCGAGGGCCTGCTGCTGGAGGTGCTGTCCGACTTCGCGGTGACCGTTCCCGAACTGGGTACGATCACCGCCGAGCGCACCCCGCTGGTGGTGCTGACGTCCAACGCCACCCGCGAACTGTCCGAGGCGCTCAAGCGTCGGTGCTTGTTCTTGCACATCGACTTTCCGAGTCCCGACTTGGAACGCCGCATTCTGTTGTCCCGGGTTCCCGAACTGCCCGCGCACCTGGCCGAGGAACTCGTTCGCATCATCGGTGTGCTGCGCGGCATGCAACTCAAGAAAGTCCCGTCCATCGCCGAGACCATCGACTGGGGCCGCACGCTGCTCGCGCTGGGCCTGGACACCATCGACGACGCGGTCGTCGCGGCCACGCTCGGCGTGGTCCTCAAACATCAATCCGACCAGCAGCGCGCGACCGGCGAGCTGCGGCTGAATTAGGACGACGCGATGGCCACCCGCCGTATCCGCCCCTCCCGGCCGCTCGCCCCGCACGGGCTGCCGGGTCATCTGGTGGGATTCGTGGAAGCGCTTCGCGGGGCGGGGATTTCGGTCGGCCCGTCGGAGACGGTGGACGCCGGCCGGGTGATGGCGACGCTCGGCCTGGGCGATCGTAAGGTGCTGCGCGAGGGCCTGGCGTGCGCCGTGTTGCGCCGGTCCGATCACCGCGAGACCTATGACGCCATGTTCGACCTGTGGTTCCCGGCGGCGCTGGGGGCGCGCGCGGTGGTCACCGACGACGAGGCCGACGACTCGTCCGATGACAATGCGTTGCCGCCCGACGACGTCGAGGCGATGCGCCAGATGCTGGTGGATCTGCTGACCGACAACCCCGATCTCGCCGACATGGACGAGCGTCTGGTCGCGATGATCGCCCGGATCGTCGAGGCCTACGGAAAATACAGCTCCAGCCGCGGCCCGTCCTTCTCGTCGTATCAGGCACTCAAGGCGATGGCGCTCGACGAACTCGAGGGCAAGCTGCTGGCCGGGCTGCTCGCCTCGTACGGTGACGAACCCACTCCCAGCCAGGAGGAGATCGCCAAAGCCCTTGCCGCGCAGCGGATCACCCAATTGCGCAAGATGGTCGACTCCGAGACCAAGCGGCGCACCGCCGAGCAGTTGGGCCGCGATCACGTCCAGATGTACGGCATTCCACAGCTTTCGGAGAACGTGGAGTTCCTGCGCGCCTCCGGTGAGCAGCTGCGCCAGATGCGCCGGGTGGTGGCGCCGCTGGCCCGAACGCTGGCGACCCGCCTGGCGGCCCGCCGCCGGCGCGCCCGGGCGGGGTCGATCGATCTGCGCAAGACGCTGCGCAAGTCGATGTCCACCGGCGGGGTGCCGATCGACGTGGTGCTGGCCAAGCCGCGCCCGGCGCGGCCCGAACTGGTGGTGCTGTGTGATGTCTCCGGCTCGGTCGCCGGGTTCAGCCATTTCACCCTGCTCCTGGTACATGCTCTGCGCCAACAGTTCTCACGCGTTCGCGTGTTCGCCTTCATCGACACCACCGACGAGGTGACCCACATGTTCGGCCCGGAAGCCGATTTGGCCGTGGCCATTCAGCGGATCACCCGGGAGTCGGGCGTCTACAGTCGCGACGGCCATTCCGACTACGGCAACGCGTTCGCGTCGTTCGTGCAGGCGTTCCCCAACGTGCTGTCACCGCGCACTTCGCTGCTGGTGCTCGGCGATGGGCGCACCAATTACCGCAATCCGGAGACCGAGCTGCTGACCCACATGGTGACCGCCAGCCGGCACGCGCACTGGCTGAATCCCGAGCCCAAGCACCTGTGGGGCAGCGGTGACTCGGCGGTGCCGCGCTATCAAGAGGTCATCCCGATGCATGAGTGCCGGTCCGCCAAGCAGCTGGCCGCGGTGATCGACCAGCTGCTGCCGGTGTGAGGTCGGTTGTCGTGGCTGCGCCACGCCGGCGTGACGCTCGAGCGCCAGGGTTGCGCCAGCGTGACGTTCGCGGGAGGCTCGCCCAGGATGTGACCAACGCCTGGGAAATGGGGCCGTAACAGCGGCTCAAGTAAGCTGGCACATCGTGCAAAAGCAGCTTCGCAGGTTAGGCGTGATGGGTGGGACGTTCGACCCCATCCATTACGGGCACCTGGTTGCCGCCAGTGAGGTCGCCGACCTGTTCGACCTCGACCAAGTGGTGTTCGTGCCCAGCGGTCAGCCCTGGCAGAAGGATCGGCACGTGTCCGCCGCCGAGGACCGGTATCTGATGACGGTGATCGCCACGGCGTCCAATCCCCGCTTCTCGGTCAGCCGGGTCGACATCGACCGAGCCGGACCCACCTACACCAAGGACACCCTGCGCGACCTGCACGCCCTGAACCCGGACTCCGAGCTGTACTTCATCACCGGCGCCGACGCGCTGGCCTCCATCCTGTCGTGGCAGGGCTGGGAGACGGCGTTCGAACTGGCGCGCTTCGTCGGCGTCAGCCGGCCCGGCTACGAGTTGCGGCGCGAACACGTCACCGGCGTGCTGGGTGAACTGCCCGAGGACGCGCTGACCCTGGTCGAAATCCCGGCGCTGGCCATCTCCTCGACCGATTGCCGCCGCCGCGCGGCGCAGCGCCGTCCGCTGTGGTATCTGATGCCCGACGGCGTCGTGCAGTACGTCTCCAAGCGTCGCCTCTACCGCGACGATGCGGAGCCGCCGGTAATCGTGGGCGAAACACGCCTGACCACAGGGGATCACCAATGAGCGCCACCCAGGAGGCCATCGACATGGCGGCGGTGGCCGCCGGCGCCGCCGCCTCGAAGCTGGCCGACGACGTCATCGTCATCGACGTCTCGGCCCAGCTCGCCATCACGGACTGCTTCGTGATCGCCTCCGCGTCCAACGAGCGGCAGGTCAACGCCATCGTCGACGAGGTCGAGGAGAAAATGCGCAAGGCGGGCTACAAGCCGGCCCGACGCGAGGGCACGCGGGAAGGCCGCTGGACGCTGCTGGACTATCGGGACATCGTCGTCCACATTCAGCACCAGGAGGATCGCGACTTCTATGCCCTGGACCGGCTGTGGAGTGATTGCCCGGTGGTGCCGGTAGACCTCGACGAGGACCGCGACAACGCCGAAGAGTCGGGCACGCGATGAAGATTCGCCGTCTGATCATGTTGCGGCACGGGCAAACCGAGTTCAACGCCGGTAGCCGGATGCAGGGCCAGCTGGATTCCCAACTCAGCGAACTCGGTCGGGCACAGGCGATCGCCGCCGCCGAGGTGCTGGGCAAGCTGCAGCCGTTGCTGATCGTGTCGTCGGATCTGCATCGCGCCTACGACACGGCGGTCAGGCTGGGGGAGCTGACCGGCCTGCCGATCCGGGTGGACCAGCGGTTGCGGGAGACCCATCTGGGCGACTGGCAGGGATTGACCCACACCGAGGTCGACACGCAGGCTCCCGGCGCCCGGCTGGCCTGGCGCGAGGACGCCACCTGGGCGCCGCACGGCGGCGAGAGCAGGGTCGACGTCGCCGCTCGCAGCGTGCCACTGGTCACCGAACTGGTGTCGGGCGAGCCGGAATGGGGTGACCCCAACGGGCCGGATCGCCCGGTAGTGCTGGTGGCCCACGGGGGCCTGATCGCCGCACTGTCGGCCGCACTGCTGAAGCTTCCGGTCGCCACCTGGCCGATCCTGGGCGGCATGGGCAATGCCAGCTGGGTGCAACTCTCCGGCCACAACGACGATCCCGCCGACGAATTCGCCAGCATCCGTTGGCGTCTGGATGTGTGGAACGCTTCGGCACAGGTGTCCAACGATGTCCTCTGAGCGGCGGCAAAAGCCCACACTGCTGATTTTCGCCGACTCGTTGGCCTACTACGGGCCGACCGGGGGGCTACCCGCCGACGATCCCCGAATCTGGCCGAATATCGTTGCCGCGCAATTGGGCTGGGATGTCGAGCTGATCGGCCGCATCGGCTGGACGTGCCGCGACATCTGGTGGGCGGCGACCCAGGACCCGCGGGCCTGGGCGGCGCTCCCCAGGGCCGGCGCGGTCATCTTCGCCACCGGCGGCATGGATTCACTGCCGTCGGTGCTGCCCACCGCCCTGCGTGAGCTGATCCGCTATGTGCGCCCGCCGTGGCTGCGGCGCTGGGTCCGCGACGGCTACGGCTGGCTGCAGCCCCGGCTCTCACCGGTGGCCAGATCGGCGCTTCCTCCGCACTTGAGCGCCGATTACCTCGAACAGACCCGTGGCGCAATCGATTTCAATCGTCCCGGCATCCCGATGGTGGCATCGCTGCCGTCGGTGCACATCGCGGACACCTACGGCAGGGCGCACCACGGCCGTGCGGGGACCGCCGCGGCGATCACCGAATGGGCGCAAAACCACGAGGTTCCCCTGGTCGATCTCAAAGCCGCTGTCGCCGAACACATTATGAATGGGCGGGGGAACCCCGACGGCATTCACTGGAGTTTCGAGGCGCACCAGGCGGTCGCGGAGCTGATGCTCAAGGCACTCGCCGAAGCCGGCGTGCCCCATGAGAAGCCCCGCGGGTAGCGCTCGTGACCGTAATAGTGGTGACCGACTCGTCGGCACGTCTGCCGGGCGACCTGCTGGAAAAGTGGGGGATACGCGTCGTTCCGCTGCACATCCTGCTCGACGGCGCCGACCTGCGTGACGGGGTCGACGACGTTCCGGCCGATATCTACAAACGCGCGGCCACCACCGCGGCGGCCACTCCGGCCGAACTGGCCGATGCGTACCAGCAGGCCCTGGCCGACAGCGGCGCCGACGGGGTTGTGGCCGTGCACCTTTCGTCCGCGCTGTCGGGCACCTGCCGCGCCGCCGAACGCACCGCCGCCGACCTCGATCCGAACGTGCGTGTCGTCGACTCCAGGTCGGCCGCGATGGGCACCGGCTTCGTCGCTCTGGCCGCCGCGCGTGCCGCGGCCGACGGCGCAGACGTCAACACCGTCGCGGCCGCCGCGCGCGCGGCCGTGGACCGCGGGCATGCCTTCATCGTGGTGCATCGGCTGGACAACCTGCGCCGCAGCGGACGCATCGGCGGGGCGAAGGCGTGGCTGGGCACCGCGCTCGCGCTCAAGCCGCTGCTCCGCATGGACGACGGCAAACTCGTTCTGGCCCAACGGGTGCGCACCGTGAGCCATGCGACGGAGGTGATGATCGAGCGGGTCTGCCAGGTAGTGGGCCAGGAGGCCGCCGCCTTGGCGGTGCACCACGTCGACAACCCGGACGGCGCCCGCGAGGTGGCGACCGCGCTGGGCGAGCGGCTGCCGGCATGCGAGCCCGCGATCATCACCGAGCTGGGACCGGTGCTCGCGTTGCATGTCGGCGCTGGCGCGGTCGCGGTTTGCGTGCAGCTACCGGCGAGCTAACCCGCCGGGGCCGGCACCGGCCGTCGCGCGTGGTCACCGCGCGGATGCACGACCTGCGGCCACCAGAACCACCGGCCGAGCAGGGTGGCGATCGAGGGCATCAGCAGCGTTCGCACGATCAGCGTGTCGAGCAGCAGACCGATGCACACGGTCGACCCGAACTGCCCGAGCACGCGCAGGTCGCTGCCCAGCATGGACGCCATGGTGAAGGCGAACACCAGACCCGCCGCCGTCACCACACCACCGGTGCCGGCCATCGACCGGATGATCCCCGTCTTGAGCCCGCGGTGGATCTCTTCGCGGAACCGGGAGACGAGCAGCAGGTTGTAGTCGGACCCGACGGCCAGCAGGATGATGACCGACAGCGCCATGACGATCCAGTGGATCCGGATGCCGAACAGGTCCTGCCAAATCAGCACGGACAGACCGAACGACGCCGCGATCGAGCTGGCCGCGGTGCCGACGATCACCAGCGCGGCCACCACGCTTCGGGTCAGCAGCAGCATGATCATGAAGATCAGCGTCAGGGCCGACACCACGGCGATCATCAGGTCGTACTTCTCGCCGTCGGCCATGTCCTTGAACGTCGCGGCGGTTCCGCCTAGATACACCCGGGCGTCCGACAGCGAGGACTGCTTCAGCGCCTCCTGCGCGGCGGTGCGTTCGGCGTCGACCCGCGCGATGCCGTCCGGTGACATCGGGTCGCCCTGGTGGGTGATGAAGAACCGCGCCGACTTACCGTCCGGCGACAAGAACATGCGAAGGCCCGTCTGGAAATCCGGGTTGTCGAAGGCTTCCGGCGGCAGGTAGAAGAAGTCGTCGTTTTTGGACTGATCGAAGCTCTGCCCCATCACGATGGCGGTGTTACTCATCGCCTCCATCTGGTTGATCATCGCCTGGAACGTCTGGTAGAGCGTCAGCGTGATGCCCCTGGTGTTCTTCAGCGTGTTGATCAGTATGGGGAACAGCGCATTCAGGTCGTGTGTGGCTTTGGCGGTGTGCGCGATATCGGCGGTGAGATAGTGGAACTGCTCGGCTAGCTGGTCGAACCCGTCGAACGTGTCGAAGAGGGACCGCAATCCGATGCACACCGGGATGTCGTAGCAGTGCTTCTCCCAGTAGAAGACACTGCGTATCGGCCGGAAGGTGTCGTCGAAATCCGCGATGTGGTCGCGCAGGGTGTCGGTGATCTGCGACGTCACCGCCGTCGTCTTTGCGCTGTCGTCGGCGGCGTTGGCCAGGTCCAGCGACACCTCGTACTGGCGCTGCGTGGTGTTGATCTGGGTCTGCAGGTCATCGGCCATCTTCAGGATGTCGTTCATGCGCTCCTTGAGGAAGCCCATGTTCTGCATCGTCGTCTGGCTTTGGATGCTGTTCTGGAACGGGATCGAGCTGTGCTGGATCGGAATGCCTAGCGGCCGGGTGATGTCCTGGACCATGGCGATTCCCAGCGTGCGCATCTCGTTCTTGGCCACCCGGTCCAGCACCAGCATGTCGGCGGGGTTGCGCATGTCGTGGTCGGATTCGACCATCAACAGATCCGGGTTCATCCGCGCCTCGGAGAAGTGCCGATTCGCGGCCTCTTGTCCTTGGTTCGACGGGGCCGACAACGGCAGGTAATGGCGGTCGTTGTAGCTCGTGTGGAAGCTCGGCAGGGCGATCATCCCGACCAGCACGACCGCGGCGCTGACGGCCAAAACCGGTGCGGGCCAACGCACCACGGCGGTGCCCACCCGGCGCCACAGCCGACCACGCTTGGCCTGCCTTTCGAACAGGTGGAAGCGACTGCCGATGAAGACCACCGCGGGACCCAGCGTGACGCCGGCCAGCACCACGACCAGCATGCCGATCGCCACGGGCGCGCCCATGGTGTTGAACCACGGCAGCCGCGAAAAGCTCAGGCAATACGTCGCGCCCGCAATCGTCAGGCCGGAGCCCAAGACGACCGGGGCGACGCCCTTGAAGGTGGTGTAGTACGCGGTTTCTCGATCCTCGCCGGCGGCCAATGCCTCCTGATAGCGGCCGACGAGGAAGATGCCGTAGTCCGTTCCCGCGGCGATCGCCAGCATGGTGAGGATGTTTGCGGCGAACGTGGTGAGCCCGAATGCGTTGTGGTAGGCCAGAACCGCGACGACCCCGCGCGAACACGCCAGCGCGACGAAGGTCATGAACAGCTGGATCAGCGTGGTGACGATGGACCGGTAGACCAGCAGCAACATGATCGCGATCGCACCCAGGGTGAACAGCGTGATCTTGGCCAGGCTGGCGTTACCGATGATGTGCATGTCGTCGGACAGCGCCGCGGGACCGGTGACGTAGGCCTTCACGCCGGGCGGCGCCTTGTTCTCTTCGATGACCTTGCGGACGGCGTCCACGGACTCGTTGGCCAGCGTGGTGCCCTGGTTACCGGCGAGGTTTATCTGCACATAGGCGGCCTTGGCGTCGGCGCTCTGCGCGCCCGCGGCCGTCAGCCGGTCTCCCCAGAAATCCTGGATGTGCTGAATGTGTTTGGGGTCCTGGCGGAGTTGCCGAATCAGTTTGTCGTAGTACTGGTGCGCGTCCTGGCCCAGCGGGTGCTGACCCTCCAGCACGACCATGACGGTGCTGTTGGAATCGAACTCGTGGAAGTTGTGGCCCATGCGCATCATCGCCTTCATCGACGGCGCGTCCAGCGGCGTCATCGGCGCCGAGTGCGCCTCGCCGACTTTTTCCAGCGTCGGGACGATGACGTTCACCAGGACCGTCACGAACACCCAGATCAAGATGATCGGTATCGCGAAGATGCGGATCGCGTGGGGCAGGTAGGGCCGGTGGCCGCGCTGGGCTTTGGACAGACCCGGGGTGGTGATCGGGCCGGTGTCGGCTGCGCTCAGGTCGCGATCGGTCTTGTTGTTCGTTTCGCTCATGCGGACTTCACCAGGCAGAAGGTCTGGGCGTTATGGCCGTCGGAGTTTTGCTGTTCGCGGACCACGCCGTCCACGGTGATCTTGCAGGCGATCGTGGGGCCGTCGCTCTGCGCCATGATGTTGGCGCTCACCGACGGCAGCGTGGTCGAGATCGTGGTCGACCAGGGCAGCGGGGCGTTGTTGACCTGGTGGGTGTTGGCGTCCGCGTCCCAGTAGTTGATGTTCGCCGTGCTTCCGGGGGCGCCGGAGATTTCGTAGACGACGACCTTCGGGTTGAACTGCACGATTTCGATCCCCTTGCCGGCGTTTGCGTTGAGATCTTCCGAGCCGAAGATCTTGTGCAGTCGCGACACGATCAGTGCCGACAGCGCCAGCACGATCACCAGCAGCAGCGGGATCCACCCTTTTTTCAGGACGCGGCTCATGAAGCCGGGGCGGGGACCTGAATTTGGACTAGCCACCACCTGACCGCCTTCCGCAAAGCTCACCAACCGCCGCCGACGACACCGATGTCAACGCAACATTTGCTCAGTTAGGGATCCTAACCATAGTGCACGCAAGCGTTCCTCCCGGGGGCCGCCCGTTGTGGCGAACGGCATACCCGCTACGGGGCCAGCCGACCCGTGACCGGCGGCAAATCCGCCAGTGTCACGATCCCCGGCTCGGCGGCCACCACCGCCGGGACGGCGTTGGTCACCGGCATCGCGGTGTAGATCATTCCCAGTCCCATGAACCCGGGCTCCGTCCAATCCTTCGGCGGCAGGCAGTGCAACACGGTGCGCATGTTGGGCAGCCCGAACACCTGGATGACGTGCCCGTGCTCGAGCGGTTTGGGCGGGACCACGTGACTGCCCATGGTCCAGTTGAACCCGACGCTGACGACGTTGCGATCGCCGACCCAGCCGCGGTGGTAGCCGTAGACGCTGCCGACCGTTCCGGCGGGAATCTTCATGAAGCCCAGGTCGGAGTCGTCGGTGGCCGCGGTGAAGGTGACGTCGAAGGTCATCTTGTCCAGCTTCGCCCCGATCGCGTCGGCCATCATCGCGGCCGATTCGGCGAAGACTTCGCTTTCGGTCCGCACGCTCTCGGCCAGTCCCGGGGTGTCGGGGTCTTGCGAGAACCCCATGGCCGTCTGGGTTTCCGCCGATTCGTAGGTCGAGCAGTCCACCGACTCGGTGATCCGGATCTCGTCGACGCGCTCGCACGAGGCGGACAGCACCATGCCGACCATGTTCGTCATGCCGGGGTGCGCGCCGCTGCCGAAGATCGTCGAATTGCCTTGTCTGCAGGCGTCCTCGATGCGTTTGCGGTCCTGCGGCGTCTGCTTGCCGCCGGTGATCCACGCGGCGCTGGTGCACACGTTGACCCCCGATTCGAGCAGCCGCACCAGCTCGTCGACGTCAGGCCACAACGGGTTGTAGCAACACGCGTCGGCGCCCAGGGCCAACAGCGCATCGATGTCGTTCGTGGCCCGCACGCCGGTGGGTTCCGGCCAGCCCGCCAGTTCCGCCGCGTCGACACCGACCTTGTCGGCGCCGTGTGCATACACCCCGGCCAGTTCAAGGTCGGGTCGCCCGATGATGGCGTGCAGGGAACGCCGGCCGATGTTGCCGGTCGTCCATTGGATCACCCGCAGCGGACGGTCTGTGCTTGCCTTGCTCATCGCGGCTCCTTTGCCGTCGGCGAATTGGACTCATTATCTCCTCAGCGGTAGCGCGGCGTTTGAGAAAGGTTCAAAGCCCGGCCGCGCCCACCGCGAGGAAGGCGCAGCCGGCCGCGGCCAGCAGGAGAGCGACGTCGACGCGTCGGCGCGACCGAATCCAGCCGTGCAGCGCCGCCATCCACGTGGCGGTTGCCTTGGGTGCCAGCAGATGGGCCAGCAGCGGGATCTCGATAAGCGCGAAGGCCACGGCGTTGAACATCAGCAGCACCGCGACTTGCGTCAGGGCCGTCGCGCCCGAAGCCAGGATGACGGCCAGCGCGGCGAGGTAGTCGACGGACGGCAGTGCGACGCTGAGGCCGGCGATCCCCGCAACCGACAGCGAATGCCGGCTCAGCAATCGCTGAACCGGCGTCGCCATTCGGGTGGGCCGCGAACCCAGCCGCGCGGGGAGATTCGCCGCCACGACCACCGCGACCGCCAATGCCAGGAAACCGACCAGAATCTGCACCTTGGGCAACGCGAAATAGGTGGAACCCAGCAGGCTGCGCCGAAAGGCGAACAGGACAACCAGGCCGACCGCCATTCCCATGGCGAAACCGCCGGACAGAAACGCGAGCAGTTGCAGCGCCGGTCTGGGCCTGTTCAGCATCAGCACGGTCATACCGATGCGGAACGGTTCGACGCTGACGGCAAAGGCCATTACCAGGACAGTGACCAACATCGGCATCGTTCAGCGGCGCCCGACCGCCGGCTCAGGTGTCCAACCGGGCGAATTGGTGCCGGCGATATTGGTCGACACAGGCGGCGCGCCGGATCTTGCCACTCGTGGTGGTGGGAATCGAGCCGGGCGGCACCAGGACGAGGTCGCCCACATTCACGCCGTGCGCATTGGAAATCGCCGAGGTGACGTCCCGCTTGACGCAGGTCAGCGATTGCACGGTCTCCTCGGTGGACTCGCCTCGTTTCTTGAACTCGATGACGGTGACCAGCTTCTCGGTACTGTCCACCGGAACCGATATCGCCGCGACACGACCACCGGTGATCTCCTGGACCGTCGCCTCGATGTCCTCGGGATGGTGATTCCGTCCGCGGATTATCAGCAGATCCTTGATACGGCCGACGATGAACAGCCCACCCTCGTGGACGAACCCCAAATCCCCGGTTTTCAGCCAGGGTCCGTCGGGCGTACCCGGCGACGGGTCGACGAGCGTCGCGCCGAAGCAGCACTGATCCTCGGGCGGTTTGCGCCAGTAGCCCTCGGCCACATTGGCGCCGCGCACCCAGATCTCGCCCACCACGCCCTGCGCGCATTCGCGGTCGGTGTCGCCGTCGACGATTCGCAGTGTCGGTGATTGCGGTAGCTCGTATCTCACCAGCGATGAGCCGGTCCCGGTCGCGCACGGCCGGGCGCGACCCGCGGACAGCTCGTCGATATCGAAGTGAACCGTCGAGGAGTCGCTCCAGGTACCGCTCGCCACGAAGACGGTCGCCTCCGCCAAGCCGTACGAAGGACGCATCATCTGGTCCCGAAAGTTGAAGTGCGCGAACCGATCAACGAAGCGATCCAAGGTGGCCGGCTCGACGCGTTCGGCACCGCTGATGATGCCCAGCACCCCGCCGAGGTCGAGCCCGGCCAGATCGCGGTCACTCGTTTTGCGGGCCGCCAGGTCGAAGGCGAAGTTGGGCGCCGCCGACCATGAAGAGGTATTCGCGGCCAGCGATCGCACCCACCTGGCCGGCCGTTCCAGGAACGCGACGGGGCTCATCAGCTCGCCGCGCCAGCCGCCCAGGATCGGCGCGCAGACTCCCAGCACCAAACCCATGTCGTGGTAAAAGGGCAGCCACGAAACAATCGTGGTGTCCGCCGGGGCTTTCATGTGGGAGTCGGCGAAGAAGCTGCGCATCAGCTGCTCGAAATTCACCTGGAGATTGCGGTGCGAGACGATCACGCCGGTCGGCGTTCGGGTCGATCCGGAGCTGTACTGCAGATACGCGACACTGGGCAAATCGGTTGCCGGAACGTTTGTCCCGCAGTCGCCGTCGAGATTCATCGAATCGATTTCGACGATCTTCGGAAGATCGTCCATGCGTGCGCGATCGACATATTCGGCGACCTCTTCCGCGACCGCGGAGGTGGTGAGGACGACCGACGGCGAGGTGTCGGCAAGCACCGCACTGACCCGCTCGTCGCTCGAGCCGCGATGCGGCAGGGGGAGCGGAACCGCGATGAGCCCGGCCTGCATGGATCCCAGGAACGCCGCAATGTATTCAAGGCCCTGCGGCGCCAGAATCACCGCTCTGTCTCCGATCGATCCGTGCTGGCCGAGCTCGCGCGCCACATGGAATGTCCGGCGGGACATTTGCGACCACGTGACACTCTCGGGAACACCGTCGGGGTCGTCCTCGAAATTGGTGAAGGTGTACGCCACGTCGTTGGGCCGCAGGCTGGCACGTCCGTGCAGCATTGAGAGAATCGATGATCCGGACATAGGCGCGTTGTCTAGCCGTTGCCGCCGGACAGCGCGGACATGGCGCCGCTGACGAGTTGCGAGAGAGGGTCGCCGCTGCCGAGTGCCGCCTGGTTGACCGGCGCGATGACTTCCGCCGGGTCGAAGCCGTGCACCGGGTCCACCTGGACCGGAGCGGTCGCCGGGTCGTCGTTTCGCGAATAGCCCGCATTCACCCGGGGAATCAGGATTGCGTCCAGTTTGTTCAGCGTGTCTTCCGGGATGCCGAGGTAGGCCAGCGGCATGACAAGCGGCAGGTGCTTTTCCGGAACCATGATCGTGGTGTCTTTCGCACCACGGGAGTTGATCGTCGTCCTGATGTTCTGCGGCGGCACCATGCTCGGGTTGGTGAAGGCCACCGCCGTGTGACCGGTGGCGAGACCCAGCAGCGTGTTGGCGAGAGCGAACATGTTGTCCGGCCGGTCGGGGAAGTCCGCGATCAGGTCGTATGCGGCCACGAATCTGTTTGTGTCGTACTGGCTTTCGTACTGCGGTGGCATGGTGTAGTCCAGTGCGGGAACGGTGCTGCCGACGCCGAACATGGCGGTCAGGAAGCTCTGACCGAAGGCGTGATGCCCGATCGGGTCACCGAATGTCGCGAAGTTCAGTTTGTCCGGCGGGGGAGCGGTCGGGTCATTCGCCAGCCGAGCCTGCTCGCCATCGACCACGAACCCGCCCTCGGACAGGCCGATCGCCGTACCCGGGCGTCCGGTGCGAATCGCCGCGTCGAGGTTGTCCACTCCCTCGACGACCGACTCGCCGATGCTGGGGCCGTCTATCCCCAGGCCCGGGAACTGCTCATTGAGCTTGCCGATGCCCGGGAACAGCCGCTCCAGCACGTGCCCCTGGATCTGGCCCGCCGGGTAGGGGACGATTTCGCGCTTCTGGCCCGGGAACCAGCGGGCGCCCTCCTGGCGTATGTACTCGTCGTAGGGGATGCCCGCGACGTGAGCGCCTCCGAGGGCGAACGCGGTCTGGTCGCCCGGTGCCCCGGGGGTCGGCGGACCACCGACCGGCGCCTCGTCCGCCGTCGCGGTGTTGACGCCGAAACATCCTGTGGCAGCTACGGTTACCAGTGCGGTAACTGTCGCGACTAGTGTCTTCATTCTTAATCCTGCCCGCTCGGATTCGCCTCGTAGTCTCACATACGTCATGTTTGCGCGCTAGCTGGGTTGCGCCTCGGCGCGTCGGATCGGCGGCCGTCGCACGCCCACCGGCGCACCCGCGTCCGACGGCCACCAGTTCGCCCGTCCGACCAGCGCGGCCATGGCGGGAACCGTGATGGTGCGCACCAAGAACGTGTCCAGCAAAATACCCACCCCGATCACGAAACCGCCCTGGACCACGGTGCTGATGCCGGAGAACAAGAGGCCGCCCATCGATGCAGCGAAGATCAGTCCCGCCGCAGTGATCACGCCGCCCGTCGAACCCAGGGTCCGAATGATGCCGTACCGCATGCTGTGCGGGGACTCCTCCCGCATCCGCGAGACGAGCAGCATGTTGTAGTCGGCTCCCACCGCGACCAGCACCACGAATGCCAGCGGGGGCACGCTCCAGTGCAATTGCTGGCCCAGCATGTATTGGAATACCAGCACGCCGATCCCCACCGCCGACAAATACGAAATGACCACGGAGGCAACCAGATACAGCGGAGCAATGATCGCACGCAGCAGCGCCATCAAGGTCAGCAGCACGACCAAGAGGGTTACCGCGATGATGAACCGGATGTCGTGTTGGTAGTAGTCACGCGTGTCCTTCAGGGCGACGGTGTATCCGGCCATCGACACCGTGGCGTCCGCCAATGCGGTGTTCGGTTGGGCTCCGCGAGCGGCCGCACTGATCGCGTCGACCTGGTCCATGGCTTCGGTGCTGAACGGGTTGAGTTTCGTTTGGACCAGGTACCGCACGGAGTGGCCGTCCGGCGAGATGAAAGCCTTGGCGGCCTTCTGGAACTCCTCCAAGTGCAGCAGCTGAGGCGGGATGTTGAACCCGGCCATTGCCGGTTGTGCCGCATCGCGTTTCAGCGACAACAGAAACGCCGCCGACTCATTGAGCCCGCTACCGAGCTGTTTGACCTGGTCGACGACTTGGGCCACCGCGTCGGCCACCTGGCGGCTCCCACCGGCGAACCGGTTCGCGCCATCTTGCAGGCTGTTCAGGTTCGCCTGCAGGCCACCGGGTTTATCCATGCCCAGGGAATGCAGCACGTTGGTGAGCTTCGCCAGCGCGGCACGCAGACGGTCCGTCGACGCCTTCAGCGCCCGCTTGTCCGGATAATCCTGCAGCTGGTGGGCCAGATCATTGATCGCGTCGAGGTCTGCCTGATCGTGCGCGCCAAGCAGCTGCTCGAATGTCCCGCGGGTGGCGCTACACGACGGATCGACGTCGCATCGCGGGTTGCCCTGCAGCGCCGCCAGCACCGGCCCGATCCAGCCGAACATGTTCTTGGCCGCGGAGAAGTTCCAGCCCATGGAATTGCTGAGCGCGTTGACATGGTCGACGAGCTGGGCCGCGATGTCGACCTGTTTCACCAGCGCGTCGCCGGTGTACTGGTTCTTCGCCGACGAGAAGGCGCTCTCCAGCTCCTGCATGCTGGCGGCGAGCTGGACGACCTGGCCCCGCACATTGCCCAGGTTGTCCGCCAGCGTGCCGGCGCCGTCGACCAGCCGGTTGAGGTCGCCTGTGTGGTCCTTGATCAGCGTGGACCCGCCGGCCAGCAGGGTGCCGATGGCGCCCGCCTGATAGGTGGCTCTGAATTGCTCGGGCACATTTCCGGTCGGACGCGTAATTCCGCTGACGACCGCAACATTCGGCAATTGACTGACGCGGTCCGCCATCTGTTCCAGGTCCGCGAGGGCCTTCGGCGTGCGCAGGTCATGCGGTGATTGGACCAGGATGTACTGCGGAATGGACTCATTCACCGGAAAGTGGCGATCCAGCGCCGCATACCCGATAGAGCTTGGAGCGGAAGACCGCAGGGCCTTGCGATCGTCGTAGTTGTACCGCACCAGGCCGGCGCAGCTGGCCAGGACGATCAACACGAGCACGCTGGCAATCAGATTGACCTTCGGTCGCCGCACGATGCGGATGCCCGAACGCCGCCAGAACCGGGAGGTCAGCTCCCGCCGCGGCTTGACCCAGCCGCGCCGCCCCGCGAGCACCAGAATGGCCGGCAGCAACGTCATCGCGGCGAGGAATGCCACACCGATCCCGATCGCCGCCGACGCCCCGACCGTTTTGAAGACTCCCATCTGGGCGAAGCTGATGAGGAAGAACGTGATTCCGACGGTGGCGGCGGATGCGGCGATCACTTTTCCGATCGAGAACATCGCGCGCCTGACCGCTCGATCGGGATCGGCACCCGATCGCAGATAGTCGTGGTACCGGCTGATCAGAAAGACTGCGTAATCCGTTCCGGCACCGGCCATTATGGCGCTCAAGAACACGACGGACTGGTTTGAGACGCCCGAGCCGGTCAGTTGGGAGTAGCCCGCTACCACCGCCTGCGCGATAACCAGGGATATTCCGATCGTCAGCAACGGCAGCAGCATGGTGACCGCGCTGCGATAGATCAGCATCAGGACGATGAGCACCAGCACCGCGATGGCCAGCTCGATGGGCATCCGATCCCGCGCGCCCGCGACCGTGAGGTCGGCGACGGTCGCCGCCGGGCCGGTGAGGTTCACGGTCAGCGGCGTGCCGCGGACGGTGCGTTCGACGATGTCGCCGATGCGGTTGAACGCGGCGTACGCGCGGGGAGTGCCCAACTCACCCGCTACGCCGACCGGCAGCACCCACGCCTTGTGGTCTTTGCTGGTGACGACCGAGCGCAGTGCCGGCGTACTGACGAAGTCCTGCACCATCAGGACGTCCCGGGGGTCGCGGCGCAGCGCGTCCGCGAGTTTGCCGTAGGTGGCCTCGTCGGCGGGGCCAAGCCCCCTCTCGTCGGTCAGGACCACCAGCAGGAGGTTTTCTGAGCCCGACTCGTGAAACGCCTCGGTCATCTTCCGCGCGGTGACGGCCGATGGCGCATCGCTGGGCAGGATGGCGAGCGGATGCTTCTCGGCCATGTCGTTGAGCGATGGAACGGTCAGCGGCAGCGCGACCGCGATCGCGACCCAGATCCCCACCACGACCCAGGGCCACCGCACCACAAAATCGGCTAGCCGTCGCATACCGCCCTCACTCCCGGTCGGATGCGCCCGCCGGCGACGCTCGGCCGCACTCGCCCGAGCCCGGTCAAACAATCTCGCATCACGCGCCATCGAAGTGCCCCACGCTACGCGACGCGTCCCCAACTCCCGCTGCCGGCGACCCGGACGCATACCGACTTCATCGCTTCCATATAGCGGACAACCGATTTCCGGGCGACCGGGTTGTCCGGATGCATGATCGCCATGACCGTGCCCTCTCCGTACCGGAATATATAAATCGTCAATTGATAGGAGTACCGGCCGTCGGGATAGATGCCGATATTGTCCGCGAGCCCCAGGTCGGCCGCGGCAAGAATGGCGTTGAGCGGAGCAGCGCCGCCATGAAAGAAGTTCGACACCGGAAAGTTCGGCCGTGGCCAGCGCAACCACGGCGCCAATTCCAGCACACGGTAGTAGGGCACCTTCGCCATGTCCAGGCCCGAATCGAAGGAAGCCTGCGCCGCCCACGCGGCATCGCCGAAAGAGGCCGCAGCAATTGGCACGGTGATGGGAATCAAGCCGGTAAACCAACCCTGCGTCATGAAATTGTCCGTGCCTTTGCGGGAATCCCTTGGAGTGAGCCCGTAATACGTGAGAGCGCCGGTGAATTCGTGCTCCACCAGGGCGAGGCATGCGAACAGGCCCCCGACGAAGCGCGCGCCGACCGCCGCGCAGGCCGACTCGAATCGCTCCGTCTGCGCCGTGTCCATCAGGAGTTGGGAGGTCATGTCGCTGCTGCTCGCGTCCAGTGGGTTGCCCAACGGCAGCGGGAATTCGGGAAAGCCACCGTTATTGTTTTCGGCGAAGTCAATCCATGCGCGCACCTCGGGCGAATCGACGGTTAACGTCGACGTGTATTCGCGTTCGCGGGTGCAGAAATCATCGAAGCTGCCGGCGTCGGGAAGAGCAAGGGCTTCACCGCCACCGCTCAACGCCGTGTACATGCCGTTGGCCTCCATCATTGTGGTGCCGATCAATGTCGCGTCCCCGTGGACATGATCCATGGCGGCAAAGAAAGTGAAATGGCTTTCGCCTTGGATGATTCCGAACGTAAAGCAGCCCCACTCCAGCGGGTTCGGTATGGCCACGACGTGAGCGTGTATTTCGTCAACCGTCATCTCACCGTGCTCGATCGGCGCGAATTCGATATCGGCGGGATCGCCGGTGGTGTGCCTGATGAACTCTCCGTTACCGGTGTGCTCGAACCAGCTGCGGAATGTGTCATGCCGGCGCAGGTACGCGTTGACGGCGTGATTCATCGCGGGAATATCGCATCTCCCGGCAACTTCGCAGGTGGCGATGATCTGCCGGGAGAAATTCAGGCCCGCGGCCGTCCGCTCACAGTAATTGCGAAGATGTTGGCCCTGCATGTAACTCACCGGTACGGAGCTCACCGGCGCCTGCCGGACCTTTTCGGTGGCCGCGGCGGTCGGGTGCCACGAGGTGACCGAGCCGGGGGTCAGCGTCCAATCACCGAGTGATCCGATCGTGATCTTCCCGATGCGCAAAGCTTCGTCCTCCTCGGTAACGGCTGCGGCCAGGCCGGCGGCGAGACCAAGATAACCCTTTCCGCGAAAGTCGTCGCAGACTTGCACGAGCCAAGGCCTACACTCACACACGGATCCGCTGGCCGTTGTCGCGATCGAACGGCCGGGCGAGCGAGCAGGGCGGCAGCCGCACCGGCTGTCGTGCGCGGTGTCGACGCTGCAAATGCAGCGCTGGCCTGCGGACATGCTTGTAGAAGCGCAACCGGCCTCGCGTCGGATCGAACCTTGATCGGGCAAGGAGGACAAGCGCATGACATCTGTCGTGGGTCTGGGCGAGTCGGCGTCGGGTTTTGCGATCGTCGGCTATGCGGCGCGGTTTCCTGGAGCCGCTGATGCGGATGAGTTCTGGGACGTGTTGCGAGACGGCCGGGATGTCATATCCGAAGTGCCGCAGGATCGCTGGAACGTCGACGAATTCTTCGACCCGGAACCGGGTGCGCCCGGCAAGGTCGTCACCCGCCGTGCCGGTTTCGTCGACGACGTAACGGGATTCGACGCCCCGTTCTTCGGCATGTCGACGCGCGAGGTCAGGTTGATGGACCCGCAGCACCGGATTCTGCTCGAAACGGCATGGCGCGCGGTCGAGCATTCAGGCACTGCGCCAACGGATCTGGCGAACAGCAACACCGGTGTCTTCGTCGGTCTGGCGACCCACGACTACCTGGGAATGGTGTCCGACGAGCTGACCTACCCCGAAATCGAGGCCTACATGGCCATCGGGACGTCCAACGCCGCCGCGGCGGGCCGGATCAGCTATCGATTGGGCCTGCAGGGCCCCGCGGTCGCCGTGGACACGGCATGCAGCTCGTCGCTGGTGGCCATCCATCAGGCGTGCCAGGCGCTGCGTCTCGGCGAATGCGACCTCGCCCTGGCCGGCGGGGCGAACGTCCTGCTCACCCCGGCGACCATGATCACGTTCTCCAGCGCGCACATGCTCGCACCCGACGGCCGGTGCAAGACATTCGATGCCGCGGCGGATGGCTATGTGCGCGGCGAGGGCTGCGGTGTCATCGTGATCAAGCGCCTCGAGGACGCGATCCGCGACGGTGATCGCATTCGCGCCGTGATCCGCGGCAGCGCGATCAACCAGGACGGTGCTTCGGGTGGGTTGACGGTGCCGAACGGCGTTGCCCAGCAACGGGTTATCGCCGATGCGCTGAAGCGCGCCGACCTGCAACCCCGTGACGTCGGGTACCTGGAGGCGCACGGCACCGGGACGTCGCTGGGTGACCCCATCGAAGCCCAGGCCGCGGGTGAGGTGCTCGGCGCGGGACGCGAACCCGACCGGCCGCTGCTGATGGGCTCGGTGAAGACGAACATCGGACACCTGGAAGCAGCCGCGGGCATCGCCGGGGTGATCAAGGTAATCCTGGCGCTCGAGAACGAACTGCTGCCGCAGCACCTTCACTTTCAGAACCCGTCGCCCCACATTCCCTGGGACCGCCTTGCGGTGCAGGTGGTCGAGGAGCCCACCGTCTGGAAACGCAACGGTGAGCCGCGCATTGCGGGAATCAGCTCATTCGGATTCGCCGGCACGAACGCTCACGTCATTCTTTCCGAGGCGCCCAAGCAACCGGCGCCGGTTCCGGTCGAGCATCCCGCGGACCCTCGGTTCAGCATCCTTCCGCTCTCGGCGCGGACGCCCGCCGCGTTGGCACGGCTCGCGGCCGACTACCGCAGCTGGTTGGTCGCGCACCCGGAAGCCACCCTGGCGGACGTGTGCTTCACCGCCGGTGCGGGGCGAGCACACCTGGAGCAGCGCGCCGCTTTGGTGGTCAATTCGAGAGAATCTGCGCTCGAGCTACTCGATGCGCTTGCGGAAGAGCGCCCGGCGCCCGGTTTGTTCCGCGGGGAATCCCATGACGCACCGAAGACGGCGTGGCTGTTCACCGGTCAAGGCAGCCAATACCCCGGCATGGCCCGCGAGTTGTTCGACACCGAGCCGGTGTTTGCCGAAACGCTGAAGCGTTGCGCCGCCGCGGTCGCTGATGTTCTCGAAAAGCCGTTGCTGGACGTAATTTTCGATGTGGACAGCCCGGACGGCGAAGCGACGCTGCAGCAGACCTCCTACGCACAGCCCGCCTTGTTCGCGGTGGAACTGGGCCTGGCCCGGCTCTGGCAGTCGTGGGGCTTCGAGCCGGACGTGGTGCTGGGTCACAGCGTGGGCCAGTATTCGGCGGCGTGCGTCGCGGGCGTATTCAGCCTCGAGGATGGCGCGCTGCTGATGGCCGAACGGGGCCGCCTGTTCGGCAGTTTGCCCGCCGGAGGCCGAATGGCCGCGGTGTTCACGGCCGCGGATCGGGCCGAGCGGCTGACCGACGAGTTCCCCAGTCTGTCCGTCGCCGCCTACAACGGCGCCAACACCGTATTGTCCGGACCCGCAGGGGATCTGGAGAAGGCGGTGGCCGTGCTGACGGCCGACGGCGTTCGATGTGACTGGCTGGACACCAGCCACGCGTTCCATTCGACGCTCCTGGACCCGATTCTGGACGAATTCGAATCGACGGCCGAACGTTTCAAATTCGGTACGCCACAACGAATCCTGATCGACAACCGTACCGGTGCCGCGCTCGGCAGGAGCGTGAAACTCGATGGCGCCTACTGGCGCCGGCACGCGCGCCAACCTGTGGAGTTCGCCAAGAGCGTGCGCACACTCGCCGAGCTGAACTGCAAACTGTTGCTCGAGATCGGTCCGCGGCCCGTGCTCACCGCCGCGGCCCTCGGCGCATGGCCCGACCCGCCCACCGCACCGCGGGCCATCGCGTCGCTGCGCCGAAACACCGCTGACCACCGACAGGTCATCGAAGCCCTCGCCGACGCCTATGTCTTGGGCCACCTCCCCGAATTCGCCGCGTTGCGGCAGGGCCAGGCGCAAAAACTCGACCTGCCCACCTATCCGTTCGAGCGCCGCCAGTATTGGTTCCGAGACGATCGCGAGCGCGCCGACCTGCACGCCGGCGGACCGCGCACGCAGGCCGTCCGCCTTCTCGAAGACGGCCGAATCGAGGAACTTGCGGCGCTGCTCGACGGCGGCAGCGGCGATCACCAGGTCCTGGATGTGCTGACCAAGCTTGCGGCGCAACACAACCAAGAACGCAGGACCCAATCCATCGCGGAGGACCGCTACGAGATCCGCTGGGAGAAGTCCCCGACACCGCTCGGCAGTGCCGAGGCAGCTGAGGGATCCACATGGCTTCTCCTGGGTGCCGATTGCCCCGCGCTTCAGCCGTTGGTCGACGCGCTCACCGCGCGCGGACAACAGCATCGGTTCGTCGGGTTACCGATGTCGGACGCCGACGAGGAACAACTCGTCGCCGCGTTGCGTGCCGCGATGTCCGAGGAGCCGACGCTGCGTATCGTGCACGTCGCGGCGGTACAGGCCGAAGCCGCGCCGTCGATGCAGTCGCTGCTGCGGATGCAACACCAAACTCTGGCTGGAACGCGGCGACTGTTCCGCGCCGCGGTCGCCGTTGACCTGCGCACCCCCATCTGGATGGTGACCCGCGGCGCGCAGCGAGTCACCGGAGCGGACACCGTGGCGCCCGACCAGAGCTCCCTGTGGGGCTTCGGGCGCGCCGCGTCACTGGAGCATCCGCAGGTGTGGGGCGGCCTGGCCGATTTGTCGGACTGCAGTACCGACGAGTGGATTCAGTTGATTTCTCGGATCACCACCCCGTACGATGCGGCTTCGCGGGAAGATCAAGTCGCGCTTCGTGATTACGCGATCTATGTGCCCCGGCTGGTTCGGCCGGACCGGCCCCCCACCGCTACGCCGATCGAATTGCGTCCTGATGCAACGTATCTGGTGACCGGTGGGCTGGGATCGATCGGATTGGAAATCGCCGGGTACCTGGCCGCGCACGGTGCCGGGACTTTGGTGCTGACCAGCCGTCGCGCGCCGGACGAAGCCGCGCAACAGCGCATCGACGCGCTGGCCGCAGAGCATGGCTGCGACGTCCGGGTTGTCACCGCCGATGTCGCCGATGCGCACGACGTCGCTCGCCTGTTGGCAGGCGTGCGGGCCCAACTCCCACCGCTGGCCGGCATCGTTCACGCTGCCGGCGAGATCGGCACGACACCGCTGAACCAGCTGGACGACGCCGAAGTGGACCGGGTATTCGCCGGGAAGGTCTGGGGTGCTTGGCATTTGAGTGAGGCCTCGGCCGACTTGCAGCTCGACTTCTTCATCAGCACCTCCTCGATCGCATCGGTGTGGGGCGGATTCGGCCAGACCGCCTACAGCGCCGCCAACGCATTCCTCGATGGGCTGGCCTGGCGGCTGCGCGAGCGAGGCGTCCTCGGGACCAGCGTCAACTTCGGCCCCTGGTCAACGGGCATGGCCGACGCGGAATCCCGTGCGCGACTGGAGCAGCGCGGGGTGCGGACGCTGGCACCGGCCGAGGCGCTGGCGGGACTGGCGGACGTCGTGTCCTCGGATGTGCCGCAGGGCGTCGTGGCCAGAATCGACTGGGGCCGCTTCCTGCCGCTCTACGAGCAAGCCGGCAGGCGGGCATTCCTGACCGGGTTGGAGCACGAGGTGCCCGGTGCGGTGCCGGCCATGACGCCCTCAGGGAAAACCCCGCTGGTAGAGCGGCTCACGAACGCCCCAGTGCAGCAACGAAAGAAGCTGCTGACCGATTACCTGCGCGACGCGGTGGCGGAGGTGACGCGGGTCGATGTCGCCGAGGTTCGGGAGAATGCCGGGTTCTTCGACCTCGGCATGGATTCGCTGATGGCCGTGGAAATGCGCCGCCGCATCGAGCACGGCGTGGGCAGGGAGATACCGGTCACCCTGGTGATGGATCACCCCCGGCTGTCCGACGTGGCCGACTACCTGCTCGGTGACGTGCTCGGGCTCAGCGAGGCGTCGGCTGCGGCGGCGGCTCAGCCCGCCTCGATGCCGACGCGCACGGACGAACCGATCGCGATCGTTGCGGTGTCGTGCCGTTTCCCCGGCGCGCCCGACCCGGAAGCGTTCTGGGACCTGCTGTCCGGCGGTGTCGACGCGATCCGGGAGGTCCCGGAGGACCGATTCGACATCGACGAGTTCTACGACGCCGACCCGGACGCTCCGGGCAAGACCTACACGCGGTTCGGCGGATTCCTCGAGGGGATAGACGGATTCGATCCCGAGTTCTTCGGCATCTCACCCCGCGAGGCGGTTTGGATCGAGCCCCAGCAACGGCTCATGCTCGAAACGGTCTGGGAAGGTCTGGAACGCGCCGGGTATTCGCCGGGGGCATTGCGTGGCAGCAGAACCGGGGTCTTCGTCGGTGTGGCGGCCAACGAGTACGCGCACCTGCTGTCGTCGGAGTCGGTCGACAAGATCGAACCGCACTTCATCACCGGCAATGCGCTCAACGCGATTTCCGGTCGGGTTGCCTTCGCGCTGGGCCTCGAAGGGCCGGCGGTGGCGATCGACACGGCATGCAGCTCGGCGTTGGTGGCCGTGCACCAGGCGTGCCAGGCGTTGCACTCCGGTGACTGCGACATGGCGCTGGCCGGCGGCGTGAACGTGTTGCTGAGCCCGGTGACGGTCATCGCGGCCTCGCGCGCGAGAATGCTTTCCCCGGTGGGGCGCTGCAAGACCTTTGACGCCTCCGCCGACGGTTACGTGCGCAGTGAGGGCTGCGGGGTTCTGGTGCTCAAGCGGCTCAGCGATGCCGAGCGCGACGGCGATCGGATCTGCGCGGTCATTCCCAGCAGCGCGGTCAACCAGGACGGGGCATCCAGTGGGTTGACCGTGCCCAATGGTGGTGCGCAGCAACGCCTGATCGGGACGGCGCTGGCTCGCGCCGGTCTGGCCGGCGCGGACGTCGACTACCTCGAGGCGCACGGGACGGGCACCCCGCTGGGTGACCCGATCGAGGTGCAGGCGGCCGCGGCCGCCTACGGCGCGAAGCGCGACGCCGACCGGCCGTTGCTGATGGGGTCGGTGAAGACCAACATCGGACACACCGAATCGGCCTCGGGCGCAGCGGGTTTGATCAAGGTCGTGTTGTCGCTGCAGCACGAGGTGCTGCCGCCGAGCCTGCACTTCGAGGAGCCGTCACCGCACATCCCATGGGATTCGCTGCCGGTGCGGGTGGTGGACCAGGCGAGGCCGTGGCATGCCAACGGCAGGCCTCGGCGCGCCGGCGTGAGCTCCTTCGGATTCACCGGCACGAACGCGCATGTGCTGGTCGAGGAGGCGCCGGCGCGAGCCGCATCCGCCGACGGACACCGCGGCGACGTCGCGACAGAGTCGGCGCCGGGGGCCCGGCCTGAACAGGCCTGGGTGCTGGCGCTGTCCGCGCGGTCACCGGAAGCGCTGGCGGCGTTGACGAAACGGTATGAGGCCTGGCTCAGCGCCCACCCGGATGTGGACCTCGCCGAGGTATGCCGCACCGCCGGGACGGGTCGTTCGCACTTCGAACATCGGGCCGCGCTGGTCGTGGATTCGGTCGAGGGTGCCCGCGAGGCCCTGGCCGAATTGGCCGAGAACCGCCTGCGGCCCGGTGTCGTTCGTGGTGAGCACACCCACCACCCGACGACGGCATGGTTGTTCACCGGCCAGGGCAGCCAGTACCCGGGGATGGCACGTGAATTGTTCGACACCGAACCGGTTTTCGCCGATACGGTGACACGGTGTGCGGACGCGGTCGGTGACATACTCCCGCTTCCGTTGCTGGAGGTGTTGTTCGCCACCGATCGCGAAACCGGTGGCGAAGCCGGAGAAAGGCTGCGGCACACGTCGTATGCGCAGCCGGCACTTTTCGCCGTCGAGATGGGACTGGCCCGCCTGTGGCAGTCGTGGGGGATCGAACCCGATGTGGTGCTGGGGCACAGTGTGGGCCAATATGCGGCGGCGTGTGTGGCCGGTGTGTTCAGCCTCGAGGACGGCGCCCGGCTGATGGCCGAGCGCGGCCGGATGTTCGGCAGCCTGCCCGAGGGTGGGCGGATGGTGGCGGTGTTCGCCGACGCCAAGCATGTCGAGGCGGTTGCCGGCGAATTTCCGCGAGTGTCGGTCGGCGCCTATAACGGGCCCAACACCGTGCTGTCGGGTCCGGGTGAGGATCTGGAGCAGATCGTCGCAAGGTTCGGTGACGAGGCGATCCGCTGCACCTGGCTGCAAACCAGCCACGCCTTCCACTCGGAACTGCTGGATCCGGTGCTCGACGAATTCGAGTCGTACGCCGCGCAAATGCAGTTTGCCGCCCCCACGATGCCGCTGGTCTGCAACCGCACCGGGGCCGTGCTCACGGCGCAGACACCACTCGACGCTCAGTACTGGCGGCGGCACTCCCGACAGCCGGTGCAGTTCGCCGAAAGTGTGCGCACGGTGGCGGCGCTGGGCTGCACGGTGCTGATGGAGATCGGGCCGCAGCCGGTACTGACCGGCGCCGCGGTGCAGGTCTGGCCGGAGCACCTGGCCGCTCCGCGGGCGATCGTCTCGCTGCGGAAGGGCGTCGGCGATCGGCGCCAGATCGCCGACGCGCTGGCAGCGGCCTACGTCGGTGGCCATCGCCCCGATTTCGTTGCGCTGCAGGGTCAGCCACGCCGCACCATTGAACTGCCCACCTATCCGTTCCAGCGCCGCCGCTTCTGGCCCAAGACGTCTGGTATCGCCATGGAGGGAGGGGTCGGTCCGGCGGTATCGGGAATCCTCGGCAACGGTAAAGACCTCGCCTCGGGCGACTCCGTCTACACGAGCAGGCTGTCCGTCAAATCGCAGCCGTGGTTGTCCGATCACGTCATCTACGGCACCGTCGTCGTCCCCGGGGCGACGTACGCGGCAATGGCGTTGGCCGCAGTCGGTACTCCGGCACGGGCGAGGGACGTCTTCTTCTACGAACCGATCATCCTGCCCGAGAAGAGTTCTCGCGAGGTGCAGCTGACCTTGCATCCGTCGCAGGACGGCCGAGAGTCCACCTTCCAGGTGCACAGCCGGCCGTACGGTGAGCGCGACGCCGAATGGTCGTTGAATGCCGAGGGCACCGTCGTGCCGGGCGTCGACGCCGAACCGGTGTCCGCGGAGGCGGTTCCGGTCGACGAAGCGATCGAGCGACTGAACCGCATGCGGCCACAGGAGTTGTTCGAGACCTTCGCCGATTTGGAACTGGCCTGGGGGCCGACCTGGTCCGGTTCGCTGAAGTCGGTGTGGCTCGGCGAGGGCGAGGCGATCGGCGACATCCTGGTCGGCGAGGAACTTGCCGAACAACTCGGCAGCGAGCCGATGCACCCGGTGCTGATGGACCTGTGCACCGGTGTCGCCTTCCCCGCGTTCCCGGCACTGCTGGCGGCCGAGCAGGGCGTCAACGACCTGTTCTTGCCGTTGCGCTACGGGCAGGTGACCCTGCGCGAGAAGATGCCGCGGCGGTTCTACTGCCGCGCAAAGTGGCACAACAGTGAACTCAACAGCGAAACCCAGGTCTTCGACCTCGATTTCGTCGATCGGGACGGCCATCAGCTGGGTGGCATCCGCGAGTTCACGGTCAAGCGCGCACCCCGCGAGGCACTGCTGCGCGGCCTGGGTGGTGACGCCACCCGGCTGCTCTACACGCTCGGCTGGCACGAGGTGCCGCCGCCGCCCTCGGGAGACGAGGCCGGACAGGTCAGCGGCACCTGGCTGATCGCCGGATTCGACGAACTGGCCGCCAAGGTGCCGGGCGCCATCTCGTTCGACCGGGCGGTCGGTTCGGAGCCCTTGGGGCAGTTGCTCGGCGAGGCGGCGGAGTGCGGGCTGCCGTTCTCGGGTGTCGTCTGGCACAGCAGCGGACCGAACGGCGATGAGTCGAGCGCCGATGTCGCCGCGCGGCTCGAGGCGGAGATCGCCAATCTGCTCGGCGCCGTGCACGCGGCGCAGGGCGGCGAGGTGAAACTGCCCGGCGGATTGTGGATCGTCACCGAGCGGGCCGTGGCATGCGAATCCGGCGAGCCGGTCGATCCGGTGCAGGCGGCGCTGTGGGGATTCGGGCGCACCACGATCAACGAGGAACCCGCGCTGCGGGCCAAGTTGGTCGATTGCGACGGGTCGCCGGAGGCCGTGCAGGCGCTGGCCGACCTGTTGGCCACCCCGGTCGACGAACCGGAACTCGCGGTGCGGCAAGGAAAGCTGTTGGCCTCCCGGTTGTTGCCATGGGCGCGTAGCGGTCATCTCACGGTGCCGCGCACAGGTGACTACGCGTTGGCGCCCACCGAACGCGGCGCGATCGACAACCTGCGGCTGACCGAAGTCGACGTGCCGGCACCGGACCAGGGCTACGTGCAGGTGCGGGTGGAGGCCGCGGGCCTCAACTTCCGCGATGTGCTCAACGTCCTCGACCTCTACCCTGGCGACCCCGGACCGATCGGTGGCGACTTCGCCGGCGTGGTCACCCAATTGGGTGAGAGTGTCACCGGAGTCGAGGTGGGCCAGCGGGTCTACGGCTTCATGCAGGGCGCGTTCTCCAGCCGGTTCAACGTGCCTGCCCAGCTCCTGGCGCCGATCCCCCCTCGCGTGAGTGCGGTCGACGCGGCAACGATTCCCGCCGCGGCGTTGACGGTTCGGCTCGCGTTCGACTGGGCGCAGCTGAAGCCCGGCGAGCGGGTGCTCATCCACGCCGCCAGCGGCGGTGTCGGCCTGGCGGCGATCCAGATGGCACAGCAGTGCGGTGCCACGGTCTTCGCCACGGCGAGCACCTTCAAACGCGCGACGCTGCGCAAGCTGGGTGTCGAGTACGTGTACGACTCGCGCACAACGGATTTCGCCGACCAAATCCTGGCCGATACCGACGGTGCGGGCGTCGATGTGGTGCTCAACAGCCTGACCAGTGAGGGATTCCTCGAGGCGACCGTGCGGGCCACCGCCCAGAACGGCCGCTTCGCCGAGATCGCCAAACGCGACATCTGGACGCCCGAGCAGATGGCGGAGGCCCGTCCCGACATCGCCTACGAGATCGTGGCACTGGACACGGTGACCTTCCAAGAGCCCGAACGCATTCGGGGTCTGCTGACCGAGGTGTCAGAAGGGTTGGCCAACGGCGAGTGGACACCGCTGCCCGCCGAGATCTACCCGCTGACCGAGGCCCGGGCCGCGTTCCGCCGCATGCAGCAGGCGCGCCACATCGGAAAGATCGTGGTGCAGATGCCGAATCCGCTTCAGCCGCGGGCCGATCGGAGCTACCTGATCACCGGCGGCCTCGGCGCCATCGGGCTGCACACGGCGTCGTATCTGGCGCAACTCGGCGCCGGTGACATCGTGCTGACCAGCCGGCGCGCACCCGACGCGGACGCTCAACGCGTGATCGAGGACATCGCCGAACGCTACAAGACGCGCATTCACGTCTTCGCCGCCGACGTGGGCGTCCAGGCCGAGGTTGCGCGGCTGTTGGAGCGAATCCGCGCGGAGCTGCCCCCGCTGGCCGGTGTGGCACATCTGGCGGGCGTGCTCGACGACGCTCTGCTGTCACAACAGAATCCGGAGCGGTTCCGAACAACTCTGGCGCCCAAGGCGTTTGGTGCCTGCCACCTGGACAGGTTGACGAAAGACGACGAGCTGGACTTCTTCATCGTGTCCTCCTCGGTGTCCAGCCTGTTCGGTTCACCCGGGCAGTCCAACTATGCGACGGCCAACGCGCTGCTCGACGGTCTGGTCGCGCGGCGACGGGCGCAAGGTCTGCCCGCCACGGGAGTCAACTTCGGTCCGTGGGCCCAGGGCGGCATGGCCTCCTCGGAGGCCGCCACCGCCAATATCGCTGCGCAGGGCCTGATTCCGCTGGAACCTTCGGCGGCGCTGGCGGCCCTCGCCGAGGTCGTCGCCAACGGCACCGGCCAGGCCACCGTCATCAAGGCGAACTGGCAGCGTGCGGCCAAGGTGCTGGGCAGCTCGCGGCCACCGATCCTCGACCTGGTGCTGCCGAGCGCCGTGGGAGAGGTGACCGGCGACAGTGAGTTGCTCAAGCAGCTGCAGGAGATTCCGGTGCCGCAGCGCGCCGGTTTCGTGACGGAATTCCTGCAGCGCGAAGTGCAGAACTTCCTGCGACTGGCGCAACCGCCCGCCGCGAGCAGTCGATTCCTGGACCTGGGTACGGATTCGCTGATGGCGATCGAGCTTCGCAACCGGCTGCACAGTCAGTTCGGCGGCGCGTTCACGATCAACGCGACGGCGGTGTTCGACTATCCGACCATCGGCGGGCTCGCCGAATACCTCGTGGGCCAGCTGCCCGACGCGGACGCGGAGTCGGCAGAGGCGGAATCGGTTGTGGCGCCGGAGTCGAGCTGATTCAGGCGCTGATGTCGAATCCGGTGACGACCTTGGTCGGGCGGACCCGCACCACCAGTTCGCCGGGGGCGGAGTTGCGGCGACCGAACTCCTCGGCGCGCTCGGCGCCCATGTACCGACCGCCCGTGCGGGTCGCGATGTCCAGCACGTCGTGCGGGTCCTCCGTCACCGTCGCGACACCCTGTACCTGCACGAACGAGTAGGGCGGGTGCGGGTCGTCCACACAGATCACGACCCGCGAATCACGCGCCAGGGCACGACCTTTCGACGTGTCGCGCCCGGTGTTGAACGCCAACTGCGCACCGTCTGGTCCGAAGTCGACGACGAACCACACCGGGGCGACCAGCGGTCTGCCATCCGCGGCGACGTACCCCAGCATCCCGGTGCGGGTGCCGGCTGACAGGAATTCGACAACCCCGTCGGATAATTCGGCCATGCCTTAGAGGCGGGCCAGGTCGTAGTCGCCGAGGTGGTCGATCAGGTTGTGCAGGTGCTCACCCGAGGTGCCCAGCGTGTGTTCGATGGCGGTGAGCCGGGCGGCGTAGTGGCTGACGGGGTATTCCGCGGTCACGCCGATCCCGCCGTGCATTTGGACCGACTCCTGCGCGATGTGCCGGCCCGACCGGCCGATCTGCAGCTTGGCCCGTGATGCGATCACCGGGTCGATGTTGCCGTCGGCGATCGACATGGCCGCGTACAGCGTCATGCTGCGCGCCAATTCCAGCGACACGTACATGTCGGCGGCGCGCTGCGTGAGCGCCTGGAATTTGTTGAGCGTGACGCCAAACTGCTTGCGTGTCTTGAGGTAATCGGTGGTCAGGCGCAGCGATTCCTCCATCGCGCCCAGCGCCTCGGCGCACAACGCCGACTGGATGCGCACGATGGCGCCGCGGATGGCGCCCGACGCGTCGACCGCCTCGCCCAGTGGCTCGGCGGGTGTGGAGTCCAGGTCGATCTGGGCGCCGCGCTGTCCGTCGAACGTCCGGTACGGGTGCCGTGTCACCGATGCCGCATCGACCAGGAACAAACCGGTGCCGCCGCTGGGCAGGGCGGCGCTGACCACCAAGGTGTCGGCGCAGTCCCCGGCGAGCACCGGGTTCTTCCGGCCGCTCAGTGACCACGAATCACCTTGCTGCGCAGCCTTGGTGCCCACCTCGGCGGATGGGTCACGCTGACCCGGCTCGAGGTGGGCGAACGCCAGCAGCCGTTGTCCGCCCGCGACCTCGTCGAGCAGTTGCTTCTGTTCCGCGCTGCCCAGCTCCGCGATCAGCGCGCCGGGCCCCAGCGCGGCGTGCAGCACCGGTTCGGGGGCCAGCCGACGTCCGATCTCGTTGAGCACCACCATGATCTCGATCTGGCCGGACTCCTCCGGCTCGAAACCCAGACCGAGGATTCCCGTGTCGGCGAGCTGGTTCCAGACCTCGCGGCTCCAGCCGAGATCGGAGCCGATGACCTTGTTGCGGCTCTCCGGGTCATAGCTTCGCGACAACAAATCGCGGGTGGTGTCGCGGAGCAAGGCCTGCTCGTCGCTCAGCTGAAAGTCCATGACTGCCTCACAATCCCAGAATCGTCGACGCGATGATGTTGCGCTGCACCTCGCTGCTACCGCCGTAGATCGACGTCTTGCGGTAGTTGAGGTAGTGCGGGGCAGAGTGTTGCGCCCACGACGGCGATGCGATGTCTTCGCCGTCGGCCGGCAGCGCATCCGGCCCGGCGACCTCGACGAGCAGTTCGGTGGCGGCCTGCTGCAGCTGGCTGCCGCGCAGCTTGAGCACCGACGACGCCGGGTTGGGCTGCCCGTCGGCGGAGTCGGTGACCACTCGCGACTGCGTGAGTTCCAGTGCCAGCAGCTCGTTTTCGGCCTCGGCCAGCCGCGCCGCGAACAGCGGGTCGTTCAGCACCCCGGTGGCCGCGGCGTGTTTCTTCACCTCGGCGAGGCGCACCTTGGTCCGCCCCACCCCGGCGATGCCGGTGCGCTCGTTGCCGAGCAGGAATTTCGCGTACGTCCAGCCCTGATTCTCTTCTCCGACAAGCTGATTGGCGGGCACCCGGACGTCTTCGAAGAAGACCTCGTTGATCTCGTGGCCGCCGTCGATCGTCTTGATGGGCCGCAGGGTGACGCCCGGCGTCTTCATCTCGAACAGCAGGAACGAGATGCCGGCCTGCCGCTTGGGTGCCTGCGGGTCGGTGCGGACCAGGCAGAAAATCCAGTCCGCGTACTGGCCCAGCGTGGTCCAGGTCTTCTGGCCGTTGACGACGTAGTCGTCGCCGTCGCGGACCGCGGTGGTGCGCAGCGACGCCAGGTCCGACCCCGCCTCGGGCTCGGAGAACCCCTGGCACCACCAGATGTCGAGGCTGGCCGTCGGGGGCAGGAAGCGCTTTTTTACCTCCTCCGAACCGAATTCGGCGATCACCGGGCCCACCATCTTCGTGTTGAAGTTCAGCGGCTCCGGGACGCAGGCCAGCTGCATCTCGTCGGCCCAGATCTGATGCTGGGTCGGCGTCCAGTCCTTGCCGCCCCACTCGACCGGCCAGTTCGGTACCGCCAGGCCGTGCTCGTGCAGGATCTTGTGGCTGGCGACGATGTCCTCGTGGTTCACTTCCGCCGAGCCGCGGCGCACCCGCTCGCGCATCTCCTCCGGAATCTTGGTCGTGTAGATGCTGCGAAGTTCGTCGCGGAACGCGGCTTCCTCGGGCGTGAGCGCCAGTTGCATGGCAGCCTCCTGTCGTTTCTCCGGTGACCGTGGCGACCCGCCGCCGAGAGCTGTTTCCGGCGATGGTGGTCGTTCGCTCGACTTCCATCTTGACCCATCCCTCGGGCGGCCCGTGCACAGCCTCGGGTTAATCCACAGATCGGCCCGGCGGCCCCGTTGAGCGGTGCCGTTCTGGCGGCGCGGACCTACCGTCGGCCCATGCGAACAGAACTTCCAGCGGAGCGCCTGCAGCGACGGCTCAACGCAGAACCGGAGACCGGGCCCGAGGACGCCGGCTCGGCCTCGACGGAGGAATCCCCCGACGACGACCAGAATTCGCTGCTGCCGCGGTGGCTTCCCGACGCGTCGCAGGACCGGGGTTGGGTGGCCAGGGTGCGCGCCGACCCCGGACGCGCCGGCGCCATCGGGCTGGCGATCGTGGCCGCGCTGGCGGTGCTGGTCACGGTGTTCACGTTGCTGCGCGACCGGCCGGCGCCGGTGATGTCGGCCAAGCTGCCACCGGTGGAGAAGGCGTCGACGGCCGGCCCCAGATCGTCGGGGAGTCCGGGTGCCGCGCCGCCGACCCCCGACCGCCCGCTGGTGGTCAGTGTGGTCGGTCTGGTGCACACCCCCGGCCTGGTGACCCTGGCCCCGGGCGCGCGCATCGCCGATGCGCTGCAGGCCGCCGGCGGTGCGGTGAACGGCGCGGACACCATAGGACTGAACATGGCCCGTCCGGTCGATGACGGAGAACAGATCGTGGTCGGGCTCGCTCCCGTTCCGGGACAGCCGGCGGCGCTGGGCAGCTCGGTGGCCACCGCAACGGCACCGACGTCGAAGGCGCCGCCACCGGGGTCGGGGTCGGTCAAGCCGAAGCCCGGCCAGGCGGTCGACCTGAACACCGCGACCGTTCAGGAACTCGACGCCCTGCCCGGCGTGGGGCCGGTGACCGCCGCCGCGATCGTGGCGTGGCGGCAGGAAAACGGGAGATTCACCAGCGTCGACCAGCTCGCCGATGTCGAGGGCATCGGCCCGGCGCGGTTGGAGAAGCTGCGCGCCCTGGTCCGTGTCTGACCCCGGTGGTTCATCCCGGGCCGGGCGGTGCGCCATCCGGGCGCGTCGATGTGCGGCTGGTGCCGGCCGCGTTGACGTGTTGGGCGGTGACGGCCGGGGGGATCTGGTGGTCGTCCGGCCGGATCCTCGCCTGGTGCTGCGTCGCGTTGATCGCCGCGTCCGGTGCACTGGCGTGGCGCGCGGTACGCCGGCCCGACCGGGATGCGCGGCTGCTGGCGTTCAGCGCCGGCCTCGCAGCGATCGGTGTGGTCGGGGCGGGATACGGCTTCGCCGTTGCGCTGCGCACCGATGCGGTCGGTCACCACCCGATCACCGCCACCTTCGGATCGAGCGCTCCGGTCACGGTCACCCCCAGCGAGAGCCCGGTGTCGCTGGGCAGCGGCCGGTTGATGTTTCGGGCCACCCTGCAGCGCCTGCGGGCGGCGGAAATATCGGGCCGGGTCGTCGTTTTCGCGCGGGCCTCGGACTTCGGCGCCGTGCTGGTGGGGCAGCCGGTGCAATTCACCGCGCGGATCACCCGTCCCACCCGTCGCGACCTGACCGTCGCGGTGCTCAACGCGTCGGGCCCGCCGACCGCGGGTACCGCGGGCGCCGTGCAGCGGGCCGCGCAGGGCGTCCGCGGCCGATTCGCGGCCGCCGTGCGCGACACGCTGCCCGGCGAGCAGGCCGTGCTGCTGCCCGCGCTGGTGCTCGGTGATACCTCGGCGGTGCCGAGCGAAACCAGCCGCGACTTTCGTGCGGCCGGCATGACACACCTGATGGCCGTATCCGGTGCCAACGTCACGATCGTGTGTGCCGCCGTGCTGTTTTCGGCCCGACTGATCGGTCCCCGCGCGGCCGTCGTGCTCGCCGCACTGGCGCTGGTGGCCTTCGTCATCGTCGTGCAGCCGACGGCAAGCGTGGTGCGGGCGGCGGTGATGGGCGCCATCGCGCTGGCGGGAATGCTGTTTTCGCGTCGGCGGCAAGCCATTCCGGCGCTCGCCGCCACCGTGCTGGTGTTGCTGGCCGTCGCCCCCGCGCTGGCCGTCGACGTGGGGTTCGCGCTGTCGGTGGTGGCCACCGCCGCGCTGATCGTCATCGCGCCGGTCTGGTCGCGGCGCCTGGTGGGTAAGGGGTGGCCTAAGCCGCTGGCCGACGCGCTGGCCGTCGCCTGGGCCGCGCAGGCGGTGACCGCGCCTCTGGTTGCGGCGATCTCCGGCCGATTCAGCGTGGTCGCCGCTCTCGCGAATCTCGTCGTGGCCGCCGTCATCGCGCCAATCACGGTGCTGGGCACCGCGGCGGCCGCGCTCTGCGCGATATGGCCTGCCGCCGCGCGGCTGCTGATCCGGTTCACCGGCCCGGAGTTGTGGTGGGTGGACGGCATCGCCCACTGGGCGGCCACCATGCCCGGCGCCACCCTGCCGGTCCCGGACGGTATGCCCGGCACGGTGATCGTCGGCGGTGTCACGGTGCTGGCGGTGGTGCTGTGGCGGTGGCGACCCTTCCGCGTCGGGGCGGGGGTGGCGGCGCTGGCCGGGGTGGCCTGGGCGCTGTCCGGGTTGGGATAGGCGGTTCGTCGGCTGTTGGATCCCCGGTCGGCGTGGTCGGTGGGTCGTGACACCATCGTGGGGTGAGCGAGCTTTCGCCGTTGCACCTGGTCCTGGGAGACGAGGAACTGTTGGTCGAGCGGGCCGTGGCCGAGGTGCTGCGGTCGGCGCGGAATAAGGCCGGCGCCTCGAAGAACGCAGACGTTCCGGTCAACCGGATGCGGGCCGGCGACGTCAGTACCTACGAGCTCGCCGAGCTGCTGAGTCCGTCACTGTTCGCCGACGAGCGCATCGTCGTGCTGGAGGCCGCCGGCGAAGCGGGCAAAGACGCTGCCGCAGTGATTGTCTCGGCCGCGAGCGACATGCCGACGGGTGTGGTGCTGGTCGTGGTGCACTCGGGCGGCGGCCGGGCCAAGGCGCTGGCCACCGAGCTGCAGTCCCTCGGCGCCGTGGTGCATACATGCGCTCGGATCACCAAGCTCAGCGAGCGCGTCGATTTCGTCCGCAAGGAGTTTCGCGGCCTGCGGGTCAAGGCTGACGAGGAGACGGTGACCGCGATGCTGGACTCGGTGGGTTCCGATCTGCGGGAGTTGGCTTCCGCCTGCTCCCAGTTGGTCGCCGACACCGGCGGGGTGGTCGACGCCGCCGCGGTGCGTCGCTATCACAGCGGCAGAGCCGAGGTGAAGGGCTTCGACATCGCGGACAAGGCGGTGGCCGGAGACATCGAAGGAGCCGCCGAGGCGTTGCGGTGGGCGATGATGCGGGGGGAGCCGCGGGTGGTGTTGGCGGATGCGCTGGCCGAAGCGATCCACACGATCGGCCGGGTCGGGCCGCTGTCGGGCGATCCCTACCGGCTGGCGTCACAGCTCGGGATGCCGCCCTGGCGGGTGCAGAAGGCCCAGAAGCAGGCCCGGCGTTGGTCGCGTGACTCGGTGGCGTCGGCGATGAGGGTGGTGGCCGCGCTCAACGCGAACGTCAAAGGAGCGGTGGTGGACGCCGACTACGCCCTGGAATCCGCGGTCAGACAGGTTGCCGAGCTAGCGGCCCAGCGCAGCCACTAGAGCGGCGCTTTGTCGGCCGGGAAGGCCTCAGATCTTGTTGAGGGCCTGCGCCAGCGCCGACTTCTTGTTCGCCGCCTGGTTCTTGTGGATCACGCCCTTGCTGGCCGCCTTGTCCAGCTTGCGGTTGGTCGACACCAGCAACTCGGCGGCCTTCTCCTTGTCGCCGGCATGGGCGGCCTCACGGAACGCGCGGACGGCGGTACGCAGCGACGACTTCACCGACTTGTTGCGCAGGCGAGCGCGCTCGTTGGTCTTGTTGCGCTTCTGCTGCGACTTGATGTTGGCCACGCTGGAGTTCCTTCTTCGATGAGACGTTTTGTTGGGCGCCGGTTAATCACCACACAGCGACTGCCCAGGTTATCAGTGAGTTACGTTTTCTCCCAAAATGGGAACACGTGGGCTGCCAGAACGTCGACTTGAGGCAGCATCTGAACAGTGAGTCTTACCAACCAGCTTGACGAGACCAAGCGGGGTTTTCGCGCTGTGCGTTCTGAGCGCATCTTCGGCGGATACAACGTGTCGTCGGACGCCTACGAGATGGCGTTCGACGAGATGTTCGACGCCCAGGGCGCTGTCCGCGGCCCCTACAAGGGCATTTACGCCGAGCTCGCGCCATCGGACGCCTCGGAGCTCAAAGCTCGCGCCGAAGCCCTATCCCGCGCCTTCCTCGACCAGGGGATCACCTTCTCCCTGTCGGGCCAGGAGCGGCCCTTCCCGCTGGACCTGGTGCCGCGGGTCATCTCGGCCGCCGAGTGGACCCGGCTGGAGCGCGGCATCACCCAACGGGTCAAGGCGCTCGAGATGTACCTCGACGACATCTACGGTGACCAGGAGATTCTCAACGACGGGGTCATCCCACGCCGCCTGATCACCTCTTGTGAGCACTTCCACCGTCAGGCGATGGGCATCGTCCCGCCCAACGGCGTGCGGATCCACGTCGCCGGCATCGACTTGATCCGCGACGACAAGGGCACGTGGCGGGTCCTCGAGGACAACCTGCGCTCGCCGTCGGGTGTGTCCTACGTCATGGAGAACCGGCGCACCATGGCACGCGTCTTCCCCAACCTGTTCGCCACCCACCGGGTGCGCGCGGTCGACGACTACGCCTCGCACCTGCTGCGGGCGCTGCGCAACTCCGCGGCCACCAACGAGGCCGACCCCACGGTGGTGGTGCTGACCCCGGGCGTCTACAACTCGGCGTATTTCGAACATTCGCTGCTGGCCCGCCAGATGGGGGTCGAGCTGGTCGAGGGGCGCGACCTGTTCTGCCGCGACAACCAGGTGTACATGCGCACCACCGAGGGCGAGCGTCAGGTCGACGTCATCTACCGGCGCATCGATGACGCCTTCCTGGACCCGCTGCAGTTCCGTGCCGACTCGGTGCTGGGAGTGGCCGGGCTGGTCAATGCCGCCCGCGCGGGCAACGTGTCCATCTCCAGCGCGATCGGCAACGGCGTCGGCGACGACAAACTCGTCTACACCTACGTGCCCACGATGATCGAGTACTACCTGGGCGAGAAGCCGCTGCTGGCCAACGTGGACACGCTGCGCTGCTGGCTCGACGACGAACGCGAGGAAGTGCTGGACCGCATCGACGAGTTGGTCCTCAAGCCGGTCGAGGGGTCCGGGGGTTACGGCATCGTGTTCGGACCGGATGCCTCCGAGAAAGAGTTGGCCGCGGCGGCCAAGAAGGTGCGCGACGATCCGCGGAGCTGGATCGCACAGCCGATGATGGAGCTTTCGACGGTGCCGACTCAGATCGGCAACACCCTGGCACCCCGCTACGTGGATCTGCGGCCGTTCGCGGTCAACGACGGCGACGACGTATGGGTGCTGCCCGGCGGGCTGACCCGGGTGGCCCTGGTCGAGGGGTCGCGGGTGGTCAACTCCAGCCAGGGTGGCGGCTCCAAGGACACCTGGGTGCTGGCGTCGCGGGCGTCGGCCGGCGATCACGAGCTCGAGGCGGCGGAGGTGGTGCGCTCGCTGCCCGCCTCGATGCCGGACCCGTTGCTCGACGACGCGCCGCGGCTGACATCTCAGCAGGCGCAGCCCACCGAACAGCCCCGGCGCGGAAGGCGACAACAACAACAGCAACGGCAACAACAAAGGGCGGTGCATGATGCTGGCACGTAACGCCGAGGCGCTCTACTGGATCGGCCGCTACGTCGAGCGCGCCGATGACACCGCCCGCATCCTGGATGTGGCGCTGCACCAATTGCTCGAGGACTCCAGCGTCGACCCCGACCACGCTTCGCGGCTGCTGCTGCGGGTGCTCGGCATCGACCCGCCGAATCACGACCTGGACGTGTGGTCGTTGACCGACCTGGTGGCCTACGGCACCAACACCCAGGGTGGCTCCTCGATCGTCGACGCCATCACCGCGGCGCGGGAGAACGCCAAGTCGGCCCGCGAGGTGACCTCCAGCGAGATATGGGAGTGCCTCAACACCACCTACCACGCCTTGCCCGAACGCGAGCGGGCCGCCAAACGCCTTGGGCCACATGATTTCTTGTCGTTCATCGAACGGCGCGCGGCAATGTTCGCCGGCCTGGCCGACTCGACGTTGTCCCGCGACGACGGCTACCGGTTCATGGTGCTGGGCCGGGCGATCGAACGGGTCGACATGACGGTGCGGCTGTTGCTGTCGCGGGTGGGCGACAGCGCCTCGTCCCCGGCGTGGGTGACGTTGTTGCGCTCGGCGGGTGCGCACGATACGTACCTGCGCACCTATCGCGGCGTGCTGGACGCCGGTCGAGTGGTCGAATTCATGTTGCTGGACCGGCTGTTTCCGCGTTCGGTGTTCTATTCCCTGCGACTGGCCGAGCACAACCTCGACGAACTGGTCCGCAACCGGCAGAGCCGGATCGGGGCCACCGCCGAGACGCAGCGGTTGCTCGGTCAGGCTCGCAGCGAACTGGAGTTCGTCCAGCCCGGCGTGCTGCTGGAATCGTTGGAGAGCCGTCTGGCGGGGCTGCAGCGAACCTGCCGAGACGTCGGAGAAGCGTTGGCGCTGCAGTACTTCCACGTGACGCCCTGGGTAGCGTGGTCGGACGCGGGCCAGCGCGCCCGGCTGGTCGGCAGGAAAGGGGACGGCTGATGTGGCGGCTGCGGGTGGTGCACACCACGGGATACGCCTACCAGTCACCGGTGACGGCCTCCTACAACGAAGCCCGGCTGACCCCGCGGTCGAACACCCGGCAGAACGTCATCCTCAACCGCGTCGAAACCATCCCGGCGACCCGGTCCTACCGCTACATCGACTACTGGGGTACCGCGGTCACGGCGTTCGACCTGCACGCTCCCCACACCGATCTCACGGTGATGTCATCCTCGGTCGTCGAAACCGAACGGGCCGAGCCACTTTCGACGGAGGCGGGCTGGAGCGACCTGCAATCGGAGGCGGTGATCGATCGCTACGACGACTTGCTGCGCCCCACCGATCACACGCCGGCCAGCAAGCGGGTGGCCTCGGTGGGCAAGAAGATCAGTAAGACCCACGAACCGGCCGAAGCCGTTGTCGCCGCGGCGGATTGGGTGCGCGACGAACTGCAATACCTGCCGGGAACCACCAGTGTGCACTCGTCTGGGCTCGACGCGCTCAAGGCGGGCAAGGGCGTCTGCCAGGACTTCGTGCATTTGTCGCTGATGTTGTTGCGCAGCATGGGAATTCCCGCGCATTACGTCTCGGGGTACCTGCATCCCGATCGTGACGCGGTCGTCGGGGACACCGTGGACGGGCGAAGCCACGCCTGGATCGAGGCGTGGACGGGCGCGTGGCGGAGCTATGACCCCACCAACGGCACCGAGATCACCGAGCAGTACGTCGGTGTCGGTGCGGGCCGCGACTACGCCGACGTCTCCCCGTTGAAGGGCATCTACTCCGGGGAGGGCGCCACCGACCTCGACGTGATCGTCGAGGTGACCCGGCTCGCCTAGCCGGGCGCGCGTCGCCGGCTGTGAACCGACCCGGGGATACCGTTGCAGGGATGACTGATTCGGCCGTAGGCGCGGCTCGGCTCGAGGGGAACCGGCCCGGGCATGGCGGGTCGCCGCTCGCGGCGCTGGCCCTGCTTTGCATCGGGCTGCTCATCGGTGGCATCTCGCTCGGGGTGGCCGTAGGCGGGATCATGCCGTTGCCGTACGGCCCGGCGGGCGCCGTCACGGTCTATGTCCGCGCCCAGCCGGGGGCGGTGCGCGTCATCGCCGTCGCGACGTTCGCGTCCTCGGTGCCGTTGGCGCTCTACGCGGCGCTGGCCGGCGCGCGGTTGCGCCAGCTCGGGGCCGGCGCCGGGGCAGCCGCGATCGCGCTGACGGGCGGCACGTTGGCGGCCGGTGCGCTCGGTCTGGCCGGACTGCTGGGCTGGTCGTTGTCGATGCCGGACGTCGCCGCGAACGCGGCGCTTGTCAGGGCGCTCTACCTGCTGGTCTTCCTCACCGGCGGCCCGGGGCACCTGGTGGCCTTGGGCGTGCTGGTCGGCGCCCTCGCGGCGCCCGGCAAGAGATTGCTGCCCGGACCGATCGCCCGGCTCGGTCTGGCGACGGCCGCCCTCGCCGAACTGACCACGGTGGTGCTGATCTGGCCGGCGCTGGGCGTCATCTTGCCGATCGCCCGGGTCCTGGCGCTGACCTGGCTGATGGTGGCGGGCGTGGCCCTAACGCATGCGACCCGTCGGGGTTCGGCGGCCCGGGGAGCGGTGGCCGATGGCCGTCACGAGGGCGCGTCGACCTGAACGCGGAGCAGGTCGTCGCCGAGTTCGATGCGACCGCCGAACTCCGCGGCTGCCAGGCCCCGCCACTGTTCTTCCTGACCGGGCACCAGCGCCGGCACGTAGTGCGTCATGACCAGGGTGCCCACCCCCGCGCGGGCCGCGGTCGCGGCGGCTTCCTGCACTGACGAGTGGTAATCGCAGATGTCCTGCAGCCGCTGCTGGGGGATGGTGGCGACGATGTCCTTGCGGATCACGGTGTGCACCAGCGCGCCGGCGCCCGCCGCCAGCTCGTCCAGGCCTGCACACGGGACGCTGTCACCGGCGAGCACCACCGAGGCGCCCTGGTAGTCGACGCGGAATCCGATGGTCGGGGCCACCGGCCGGTGATCGGTGGGGGCCACCCGGATGGCCACGTCGTCGCGGTCCCAGACGGCGCCTTCGGTGTATTCGTGGACGTCCACCGCCGGCGGCTCGTTGATGTCGCTGTGATGGGCGATCCGGTAGCCGATGTCGTGGCGGAACGCGTTCAGCGTGGCGGCGACCGCCTCGGCGGTGCCGGGCGGTCCGATGATGGGGAGGGGCGCCGGATCGGGGGTAAAGGTGCTGATCCAGCGCGTGATGAGGACGTCGCCGAGGTCGCCGATGTGGTCGCTGTGCAGGTGGGTGAGCAGCAACGCCGACAGTCCGGCGGCGCCCACGCCGACCGCGGCCGCGCGCTGCAGCACGCCACGCCCGCAATCGACCAGGAACACCTGCCCACCGGCGCGCACCAGAGTTGACGGCCCGGCGCGGTTCGGGTCGGGGATCGGACTTCCGGTTCCCAGCAGCGTGACCTCGATCATGGCCCTATCTTGCAAGCCCGCGGTGCGCGTAGTGGCTCAATCGGCCGATCGGCGCGGCATTCACCGAATGGACACGATCTGTTTGCAGGTTCTGTTAGTGGCTTTTCCGCCGCGCGAGTTAGCCGTAGCCTGATGTGAAGCGGATCACAAACCGGCTGGAGGCCTCGATGCGGATAGCGGACGTCTTGCGGAACAAGGGCGCGGCGGTGGTGACCATCAACCCGGATGCGACGGTTCGCGAGCTGCTAGCGGGGCTGAGCGACCAGAACATCGGCGCGATGGTCGTGGTCGGCGACGAAGGGGTGGTCGGCATCGTGTCGGAGCGCGACGTGGTGCGCCAGCTGCACACTCATGGCGCCAGCGTGTTGTCTCGGCCGGTGTCCAAGATCATGACGTCCATGCTGGCCACGTGCACCAAGACCGACGAGGTCGACGCGATCAGCGTGTTGATGACCAAGAACCGGGTGCGGCACGTACCGGTGCTGGACGGGAAGAAGCTGATCGGCATCGTCAGCATCGGTGACGTGGTGAAGACCCGGATGGAAGAACTCGAGGCCGAGCAGCAGCAGCTGCAGTCTTACATCACCCAGGGCTGATCGGCCCCATCGCCGACGCACTAGCGCCAGGAGTAGTCGGCGCGCAACCGGGCGGCCACCACGTCGAAGATCTCGCGATCCAGAATGGCGCCCTCGCGGCGGATGCCCTCTTCGGGGACGTCGAGCACCCGGTCCAGCCTGACCCAGCTTTGCCTGCCCTCGTAGTCCCATGAGCCAGAACCGATTCCGACCCAGTCGGGGTCGGCGGCGTGCCGCTCCTGGCTGGACACCATCAACCCCAGCAGGACGCTGCGGTCGCGCCCCACGACCAGGACGGGACGATCCTTGCCCTGGGTGGGATCGTCCTCGTAGACCACCCACGTCCAGACGATCTCGCCGGGATCGGCGCGGCCGTCCAGGCTCGGCGCATACACCAGCCTGCGGGCGCGTTGCGCGGTCGGGAGGCTGGCGTTGGTCACCGGCCGGCCGCTGACGGGCGCGTCGGCAGGCGGCGGCGCCACCGCGGCGATGACGTTCGCGGTGATCCGCACGGCCTGCTGCAGTTCGCGCAGCACGGTCTGGGAATTCTGCACCTGCCGGACCAGGCGCGGAGCGCCGTTGAACACCAGATTCTCGGCGAACCGCTGAAACGTCTTCCACTGGGATTTGCGGGGAGACGCCATATTCGCAGCATAGACGCGAGCGGCGGGGTGCGATTGTGTCCAAGTAGGTCCAGACGGCCCTGTCTGGATACGCTGGACATACCCGCGAACCGCCCCGGAAAGGCCGCGACGCGCCCCGTCAAGCTTGCACGCACCAGGAGATTCCCATCAGCAGTTTCGCCGACAAGACCTTCACTGCGCCGGCGCAGATTCGGAATTTCTGCATCATCGCCCACATCGACCACGGGAAGTCCACGCTGGCCGACCGGATGCTCCAGCTCACCGGCGTCGTCGACGAGCGGTCGATGCGGGCCCAGTACCTGGACCGGATGGACATCGAGCGCGAGCGCGGGATCACCATCAAGGCGCAGAACGTGCGCCTGCCGTGGAAAGTCGGCGACACCGAATACGTGCTGCACCTGATCGACACCCCGGGCCACGTCGACTTCACCTACGAGGTGTCGCGCGCGCTGGAGGCGTGCGAGGGCGCGGTGCTGCTGGTCGACGCCGCGCAGGGTATCGAGGCGCAGACGCTGGCCAACCTCTACCTGGCGCTGGACCGCGACCTGCACATCATCCCGGTGCTGAACAAGATCGACCTGCCCGCCGCCGACCCCGACCGCTACGCCGCCGAGATCGCCCACATCATCGGCTGCGAGCCGGGCGACGTATTGCGCGTCTCCGGCAAGACCGGTGAGGGCGTGGCCGACCTGCTCGATCACGTGGTGCGTGAGGTGCCGCCCCCGCAAGGCCAGGCCGACGCCCCGCTGCGGGCGATGATCTTCGACTCGGTCTACGACATCTACCGAGGGGTGGTGACCTACGTCCGGGTGGTCGACGGCAAGATCACCCCGCGCGAGCGCATCGCGATGATGTCCACCGGCGCCACCCACGAACTGCTCGAGGTGGGCATCGTTTCGCCCGAACCGAAGGCCAGCGACGGCCTGGGCGTGGGCGAGGTGGGTTACCTGATCACCGGCGTCAAGGACGTGCGCCAATCCAAGGTGGGTGACACCGTGACGACCGCCCGCCGCGGTGCCACCGAGGCGCTGACCGGGTACCGCGAACCCAAGCCGATGGTCTACTCGGGTCTGTATCCGGTGGACGGTTCCGACTACCCGGATCTGCGCGACGCCCTGGACAGGCTGCAACTCAACGACGCGGCCCTGACCTACGAGCCGGAGACCTCGGTGGCGCTGGGCTTCGGATTCCGTTGCGGCTTCTTGGGTCTGCTGCACATGGAGATCACCCGGGAGCGCCTGGAGCGCGAGTTCAACCTGGACCTGATTTCGACGTCGCCCAACGTCGTCTATCGCGTGATCAAAGAGGACAACACCGAGATCCGGGTGACCAACCCGTCGGACTGGCCGGAAGGCAAGATCCGCGAGGTCTACGAGCCGGTGGTCAAGACCACGATCATCGCGCCGAGCGAATTCATCGGCACCATCATGGAACTGTGCCAGTCGCGCCGCGGCGAGCTCGGGGGAATGGATTATCTGTCACCCGAACGGGTCGAGCTGCGCTACACCATGCCGCTGGGCGAGATCATCTTCGACTTCTTCGACTCGCTCAAGTCGCGCACCCGCGGCTACGCCAGCCTCGACTACGAGGAGGCCGGCGAGCAAGAGGCGCAACTGGTCAAGGTCGACATCCTGTTGCAGGGCGAGGCCGTCGACGCGTTCAGCGCGATCGTCCACAAAGACGGGGCCTCGGCGTACGGCAACAAGATGACCACCAAGCTCAAAGAGCTGATCCCGCGCCAGCAGTTCGAGGTGCCCGTCCAGGCGGCCATCGGATCGAAAATTATTGCGCGCGAGAATATTCGCGCAATCCGCAAGGATGTGTTGTCCAAGTGCTACGGCGGCGACATCACCCGTAAACGCAAGCTTCTGGAAAAGCAGAAGGAAGGCAAGAAGCGGATGAAGACCATCGGTCGCGTCGATGTGCCGCAGGAGGCGTTCGTCGCGGCGCTGTCCGCCGACGCCGCGGGGGACAAGGGCAAGAAGTAGCCATGCGGATACTGGGCGCGGCGACGGCACTGATGGCGGTCGCCGCCGTGGCGACGGGCTGCGGCGGGGTCGTGACCGGCACGGCGAAGCCGGCGCCGAACCTGAAGCCGCGGCCGATCAGCGGCGCAACGGTCAAACAGGTGCTCCTCGACGGCGCGACGCTGTCGCGGATGCTCGATCAGACCTTCGTGGCGCGGGATCCGGCCGAATTCGGCGGACCCGAAACGCTTTACGACGTCAAGCGATCGATGTCGCAGGCCGGTTGCCTGGGTGTGACGGCGATGCTGCAGAAGGACGTGTACGGGTCCGCCGACGTCAAAGACGTTGCGTCGGAGTCGTGGTGGAACAACGGCGAACCGGCGCAGGTGATCACGGTCGAGGAGGGCGTGGTCTCGCTCTCCTCGCCGTCGCAGGCCCAGGCGTTGTTCGCGCAGTTCTCCGGGCAATGGCAGCAGTGCAACGGCATGACGACGTCGGAACAAAGCGGCCCGATCAGCACCACGAACGTCATCAGCGATGTCCGCGTCACGGCTTCCACCATCGCGGCGACCAAGACGGCGACATCGATACTGCCCAACATGCCGCCCCTGCGGCCCACCCCGCAGGCGCGAGCCATCGGTATCCGGTCGAACTGCCTCGTCGAGGTCCAGGTGGTGTTCTTCGGCGGGCGACGGTCCTCCGATCCGGGATCGGCCGACATCAACTCCAGCGCCATCGACATCGCGCACGCGCTGATGGACAAAGTCAGCGCGCTGGGCTGACGGGACAATCGACAGAAGTGACAAGCCGCTGGTGCTCGCTGGTCGCCCTGGTGGTGCTGGCGAGCGGGTGCACCGCAACGACCGGTGGCAAGGCGGGACCGGCGCCGAGCTCGGTGCCGCACGCGCTGACGGGCCCAATCATCAAGCGAGCCTTGATCGATGGCGCCGGGCTGGCGAAGATGCTCAACCAGCCTTTCCAGACCGCCCCCAAATTCTCGGAGTTCGGCGGCAGCGACAAATTGGGAAGCGCGTGGGAGAACGCGCAGTCCGCCGATTGCCTCGGCGTGGTCCACATGATGCAGCGGGGGCCCTATCGCTCCGCGCCGATCCAAAACACGGTCAGTGAAATGTGGGACCACAACGGTACTTCCGTGAAGGTCGACAACGTCGACGAGGGCATCGTCGCGTTGCGGTCGGCCGCAGACGCCAACGCGTTGTTCGCCACGTTCGCTTCACAGTGGCGGCACTGCGATGGCACCACAGTGACGACGCCGCCCGTCGATGTCTACGGCCAGAACGCCCTATCCGACGTACGCGTCACGGATTCGGTTGTCGCGGCAACAGTCTCGATGGGTTCGGGCCCCCACTCGATGTTGACGACCATCCCCGAAGCCCGGGCCCTGGGCGTGCGGGGGAATTGCCTGGTCGAGGTCATGGTCAGCTTCGTTCCCACCTCCTACCCGGGAGACGAGGGGACCGGCGACATCAATACCAGCGCCATCGACATCGCGCACGCGGTACTCGACAAACTCAGCACCCTGACCTGACACGGCCTCACCATCGGAACCTGGGACATGCCTGACGTTGCGCTGTGTCCTCGGTGTGGCATGCGGTGTGCCCCTCGCCGGCGAACGTAAAGTCCGGTTAAGGCGGTAACGAGCGAGCTAGCGGATCTGGAGGCGCGGCAAGAAGCGTGATGACCGGTACGAGAGACTCCCGGCGCATCGGTGCCCTGATGGTCATCGTGATGCTGGTCTCGGGCTGCTCCGTCGCGGTCGACGGCACGGCGCGGCCGGCACCCGGCGCCGCGCCGCGATCGCTCAGCGGATCGACCATCAAGCGGGTGCTGCTCGGCAAGAGTGCACTTTCGCGAATTGTCAAGCAGCCGCTGAACATTGATCCCGGATTCCCGCCGAGTTTCGCGGGCCCCGAGTCGCTGCAGGGGGACAGGTCGGGCTCGCCCGACGACTGCATCGAAGTCGCGGTGATGCTGCAGCAAAGCGCCTACCGATACCGGAACGTCAGAGACGTCGCGCAGGAGACGTGGCGGCCCGAGTCCACGACCGCCGCGGTGGTCAGGGTCAAAGAGGGGGTGGTCGATTTGCCGACGCCCAACGACGCCGGGGCGCTGTTCGTGACGTTTACCAGGCAATGGCAACGCTGTGCGGGCAAGACGGTTCCACTGACCGGTGGGGCGTTCAGGCTGAAGGCGAAGGTGAACGAAGTGCATGTTGAGGCTTCGGTTCTCGCGGCGACGACGTCGATCGAATTGGACTCGCCGAACCCGCTTTTCGACGAATCCCTGCCGGTCGGGCGGGCCATCGGTGTGCGGGACAACTGCCTCATCGAAGTCGAGGTCGACTTTGGGAGCATGCCGAACCGGTCGCCCCGGCAACTAGGCGATGTCGACGCCAGCGCCCTCGATATCGCGCAGGTCATGCGGGACAAGATCGGAGCGCTACGCTAGGCGGGAGCTGCGGCGCTTACGGTGTCGCACAACGCGTTTGGCGCCCGACACGACTGCGATCACCACTACATCGGCGCGTTGGCGGGCTGGAACATCCCGGAGCCGTCGGCTTCCTCTTCGGCGCGGATGACGTGGACCACCGCGTTGATCAGCGCCAGGTGGGTGAACGCCTGCGGGAAGTTGCCCAGCTGCCGGCCGGTGCGCGGTTCGATCTCCTCGGCGTAGAGGTGCAGCGGGCTGGCGTAGGACAGCAGCCGCTCGCACAGGCGTTTGGCGCGCCGCACCTCGCCGATCTCGACCAGCGCCGAGACCAGCCAGAACGAGCAGATCGTGAAGGTGCCCTCCTCGCCGGACAGCCCGTCGTCGGTCTCCTCGACCCGGTAGCGCAGCACCAGGCCCTCCTGGGTGAGTTCGTCGGCGATCGCCAAAACGGTGTTGCGCACCCGCGGGTCATCCGGCGGCAGGAACCGGGTCAGCACCACCAACAGCAGCGAGGCGTCCAGCGCGTCGCTGCCGTAGCGCTGGGTGAAGACGCCGCGGGAGTCCACGCCGTGCTGCAGGATGTCGTCCTTGATCTCCTCGGCGATCGCCCGCCACTGCTGGGCGTAGCTCTTCTCGCCCTGCCGCTGGGCCAGCTTGGCGCCGCGGTCGAGCGCCACCCAGCACATCACCTTCGACGACGTGAAGTGCTGCGGTTCCCCGCGCACCTCCCAGATCCCGCGGTCCGGCTCGCGCCAGTGCTTGATCGCCTCTTCCACCTGCTTTTTCAGCACCGGCCACAACGTCTCCGGGACTTGCTCGCGGGACTTGGCGTGCAGGTAGAAGGAGTCCAGGATGGAGCCCCAGATGTCGTGCTGGATCTGGTCGTAGGCGCCGTTGCCGATGCGTACCGGGCGGGCGTGGTCGTAGCCGGACAGGTGGTGCAGCTCTTCTTCGACCAGACTGCGTTCGCCGCCCACGCCGTACATGACCTGCAGCGGGTGCCGCTCGTTGTGGTTGGCGCCGGAGACGTCGGCGATGAAGGCGAAGAAGTCGTCGGCCTCGCGGTCCAGTCCGAGCGTGTACAGGCCCCACAGCGCGAACGTGGAGTCGCGCACCCACGCGTAGCGGTAGTCCCAGTTGCGTTCGCCCTGCGGTGTTTCCGGCAGCGACGTGGTGCTGGCCGCCAGCAGCGCACCGGTGGGCGAGTAGGTCAGGCCCTTCAACGTCAGCGCGCTGCGCTGCAGGTATGCCCGCCACGGGTGGTCGGGGAAGTTGCCGATGTTGATCCACTGCCGCCAGCACTCGGTGGTCTGCCACATCTTGTCGGCGGCTTCCTGGTAGGTCTGCGGCGCCGGGTGCTTGGTCCAGCTCAGCGCGACGAACACGTCGTCGCCCTCTTTCATCCGGGTGCGCGCGCGTGCCTCCCGGCCTTCCAGCCCGATCCGCAGGTTGCTGGTGAGCCGCAGCGTCGGGTGGGCGTCGGGTTCCCTGGTGGCGCGTGCGACGGCCTCGCCGTACGCGTTCGCGGAGTACTCCCAGCTGGCGCCGACGCGGTGGTAGTCGAACGCCGGTTCGCAGCTCATCATCAGTTCGACGGTGCCGCTGACGCAGCGCACCGTCCGCAGCAGGATGTGCTCGGCATCCCAGTCCATCGGGGTGCGGCGGTGCGTCCGTGATCGCCGTTCGAGATCATGCCAGGGGCCCATGACCAGCGCGTCGCGCACGATCAGCCACCCGGTGTGGGTCTGCCAGGTGGTTTCCATGATGAGGCTGCCGGGCAGGTAGCGGCGGGCCGAGGGCACCGAGACCCCGTAGGGACCGAGCCGGAAATGGCCGGCGCTGCGGTCCAGGATCGCGCCGAACACGCTGGGGGAGTCCGGCCGGGGCACGCACAGCCATTCCACCGATCCGGCCGGCGAGATCAGGCAGGTGGTTTCCCAGTCCGACAGGAACGCGTAGTCGGCGATCGGCGGGAAGGGGTTCCGCAGGGCTGCGCTGGGAGCAAGCGGTCCGGGCGTGCGCAGGTCGATGGACGACGACATCGTCGTTGCGGGAGCAGCTTCGAACGCGTCCTCGGGCATGGCTTCGTCCGGGTCGGCCGGTTGGTCTTCGGGCTGGGCATGCAAAACCATCTGGACATCATCGCTGCTCAGCGATCCCGCGTCCAACGTTTCGCCAACCGCGGCGTTGCGCGCCGCACATTGGTCTTCGGCAGCCAGGCCGAATAGGGTGAGCCTCGTGAACGCGTTCCTCAATTGGTGGGACGGCAACGAGCTGTGGCTTTCCGGGTTGCCCTTCGTGCTGCAGGCCATGGTGGTGATGCCGATCGTGCTGGCGGTGGCCTATGCCACGGCCGCCGTGCTGGATGGCCTGCTCGGCAGGGGCATCAAGCTGATGCGCCGTGCCCGTAACGCCGACGGGACGCCCGGGTAACGCGCATGCCTCGGTCGCACGTGACGCTGGTGCTCGGCATCCTGGTGGCGCTGGTGGTCGTCACCTGGTTGGTCACCCATTTGATGCACCGCTAACGCACGCGGGCCGGTTGCCCAGCCACCGTCGCGGTGGCGGCAACGTCAATTCCTGTTAGGCTTCCCGCCATGCGCATGGCAATCGGCATTCCGGGGTGCTATGCCTTCGTGCACTGTTGTCGCTGACTCCCAAACCCGTGCGCGGTCTGGTCTGGAGTTTTCGAATTCTCCTGAGGTTCTAGGTGCCCTTCCGCAGAAACGGGACCGCAATCCCATACGTTTCGCATCGGAAGGCCCTCAATGGACATCAGGACCGCATCGCGCTGGCGGCCCGTCCTTGCCCTTGCCCTGATTGCCGGCGTCGTCGCCGGATGCCACGGTGGCGCCAGTGACGCCGTCGGTGGCGGCGGGCTGCCCAACGCCCGCACCAGCATCACTCTGGTCGCCTACTCGGTCCCAGAACCGGGGTGGAGCAAGATAATTCCGGCGTTCAATGCCTCCGACGAGGGCAAGGGCGTGCAGGTGGTCACCTCCTACGGGGCTTCCGGTGATCAATCCCGCGGTGTCGTCGACGGCAAGCCAGCCGATGTGGTGAACTTCTCCGTCGAACCCGACATCGCTCGGCTGGTCAAGGCCGGCAAGGTTTCCAAGGACTGGAATGCCGACGCCACCAAGGGAATTCCGTTCGGCTCGGTGGTAACGCTGGTGGTGCGCAAGGGCAATCCGAAGAACATCAGGGATTGGGATGACCTGCTGCGGCCCGGAGTAGAGGTCATCACCCCCAGCCCGCTGAGTTCCGGATCGGCCAAATGGAACCTGCTCGCGCCGTACGCCGTCAAGAGCGAAGGCGGTGCCCACAGCGACGCCGGTGTTGAATTCATCAAGAAGTTGGTGACCGAACACGTCAAATTGCGCCCCGGATCGGGGCGGGAGGCCACCGATGTCTTCGTGCAGGGCAGCGGCGACGTGTTGATCAGCTACGAGAACGAGGCCATTGCCACCGAGCGAGCGGGAAAACCGGTCGAACACATCAACTTGCCGCAGACCTTCAAGATCGACAATCCGGTGGCGGTGGTGAACACCAGCCCGCACCTGGATGCCGCGGTCGCCTTCAAGAACTTCCAGTACACGGCTGCGGCCCAAAAGGTTTGGGCGCAGGCCGGTTTCCGCCCGGTCGATCCCGCCGTCGCCGCCGAATTCCGAAACCAGTACCCGGTGCCGGCGAAACTGTGGACCATCGCCGAGCTGGGTGGCTGGAGCACGGCGGATCCGCAGTTGTTCGACAAGACGACCGGCAGCATCACCAAGATCTACACGAAGGCCACCGGATGACGGCCATCACGCCGGACCCGCTGGCGATCCGGCCCGAGCTCAGCGGTGACGTGCCACCGCTTCCCGGGCGTGGTCGCGGGACCACCGCCCTGCGGGTCGGCGCGGCCACGGTGTGGCTGTCGGTGATCGTGTTGCTGCCGCTGGCGGCGATCGCCTGGCAGGCCGCGGGCGGCGGCTGGCACGCGTTCTGGCTCGCGGTCTCCTCGAATGCCGCGCTGGAGTCGTTCCGGGTGACCCTGACGATCTCGGCCGGGGTCACGGTGCTCAACCTGATTTTCGGCCTGGTGATCGCGTGGGTGCTGGTGCGCGACGACTTTCCGGGCAAGCGCCTCGTCGACGCGATCATCGATCTGCCGTTCGCGCTGCCGACCATCGTCGCCAGCCTGGTGATGCTGGCCTTGTACGGCAACAACAGCCCGGTCGGTCTGCACCTGCAGCACACCTCGTGGGGTGTGGCGGTGGCGCTGGCCTTCGTCACGCTGCCGTTCGTGGTGCGGGCCGTGCAGCCGGTGCTGCTGGAATTGGATCGCGAAACCGAGGAGGCCGCGGCGTCGCTGGGCGCCAGCGGCCCGAAGATCTTCACCTCCGTAGTGCTGCCGTCGCTGTTGCCCGCGTTGCTATCCGGTGCGGGCCTGGCGTTCTCGCGGGCGATCGGCGAATTCGGATCCGTGGTGCTCATCGGTGGTGCGGTGCCGGGCAAGACCGAAGTGTCGTCGCAGTGGATACGAACCTTGATCGAGAACGACGACCGCACCGGTGCCGCGGCGATATCGATTGTGCTGTTGGCGATTTCGTTCGTGGTGCTGCTCATCTTGCGAATCGTGGGCGGACACGCGGCCAAACGAGAGGAACTGTCCGCATGACATCGTCTGCGGGGGTCCGCTATTGGTTGCGATTCATCGCGCTCGGATACATCTTCGTGCTGCTCGTCGTCCCGGTGACGTTGATTCTGTGGCGAACGTTTCAACCCGGGCTCGGTCAGTTCTACGCCTGGGTGAGCACCCCCGCGGCGATCTCTGCGCTGAATCTGACGCTGCTGGTGGTGGCCGTCGTGGTGCCCCTCAACGTCATCTTCGGTATCCCAACCGCATTGGTCCTCGCGCGCAACAGGTTTCGCGGCAAGGGCGTGCTGCAGGCGGTCATCGACCTGCCGTTCGCGGTTTCGCCCGTCATCGTGGGCGTCGCGTTGATCGTGTTGTGGGGGTCGGCCGGTGCGCTCGGGTTCGTGGAAAAAGACCTCGGGTTCAAGATCATCTTCGGCCTGCCGGGAATCGTGCTGGCCAGCATCTTCGTCACGCTGCCGTTCGTGGTCCGCGAAGTGGAGCCGGTGCTGCATGAGCTGGGAACCGACCAGGAGGAGGCCGCCGCCACCCTGGGTTCGGGCTGGTGGCAGACCTTTTGGCGGATCACCCTGCCGTCCATCCGGTGGGGTCTGACCTACGGCATCGTGTTGACCATCGCACGTACCCTGGGGGAATACGGTGCCGTGCTGATGGTGTCGTCGAACCTGCCGGGGAAGTCACAGACGCTGACGTTGCTTGTCTCCGACCGGTACAACCGCGGTGCGGAATACGGCGCCTACGCGCTGTCGACGCTGCTGATGGGAGTTGCCGTGCTGGTGCTGGTTTTCCAGGTGGTGCTCGACGCGCGCCGCGCACGAGCGGCGCGACAGGCCTGACGAGGGGAATGACCGTGACAAACGCCAACCGGGGCGACCTCGCCATCATCGTGCGCGACGCCAACAAGCGTTATGGCGACTTCGTCGCGCTCGACCATGTGGACTTCGTCGTCCCCACCGGCTCGCTGACGGCATTGCTGGGGCCCAGCGGCTCGGGCAAATCGACCCTGCTGCGCACCATCGCCGGCCTCGACCAACCCGACACCGGAACCGTCACCATCTACGGACGCGACGTGACCCGCGTGCCGCCGCAGCGCCGCGGCATCGGGTTTGTGTTCCAGCACTACGCGGCGTTCAAGCACCTGACGGTCCGCGACAACGTGGCCTTCGGGCTCAAGGTTCGCAAACGTCCCAAAGCCGAGGTCAATGCCAAAGTCGACAATCTGCTCGAAGTGGTGGGGCTGAGCGGTTTTCAGGGCCGCTATCCCAACCAGCTGTCCGGTGGTCAGCGACAGCGGATGGCGCTGGCGCGGGCGCTGGCGGTCGACCCGCAGGTGCTGCTGCTCGATGAGCCGTTCGGCGCGCTGGACGCCAAGGTGCGCGAGGATCTGCGAGCGTGGTTGCGCCGCCTGCACGACGAGGTGCACGTGACCACGGTTCTGGTCACCCACGATCAGGCGGAGGCGTTGGACGTCGCCGATCGGATCGCGGTGCTCAACCATGGCCGCATCGAGCAGATCGGCTCCCCGACGGACGTTTACGATGCCCCGGCGAACGCGTTCGTGATGTCGTTCCTCGGTGCGGTGTCCACCCTGAACGGCACGCTGGTGCGGCCGCACGACATCCGGGTGGGGCGTACCCCCGAGATGGCGGTGGCCGCCGAAGACGGCACCGCCGAGTCCACGGGCGTGGCACGGGCCGTCGTCGACCGGGTGGTGAAGCTGGGCTTCGAGGTCCGGGTGGAGTTGACCAGCGCCGCGACCGGCGGATTCTTCACCGCCCAGATCACGCGCGGTGACGCCGAAGCGCTCGCGCTACGCGAGGGGGACACCGTCTACGTGCGTGCCACCCGGGTGCCGCCCATCACCCCCGGCGCGACGGACGCCAGTCGCGAGGCCGACGAGGATGAGACCACGCTGACGTCGGCGTGACCGCCGGATCGGTCCTGTCGCGCGCTACGACGCGTGCAAACCGCATTCGGTCTTGGCCCGTCCCTGCCAGCGTCCGCTGCGCGGGTCGGCGCCCGCCAGCGGCTTGGCCGTGCAGGGGGCGCAACCGATCGATGAATAACCGTCGTACATAAGCGGATTGACCAGCACGCCGTTCTCGTCGATGTAATTCTGGACGTCCTCGTCGGACCATTCGACCAGCGGGTTGACCTTCACCAGCTTGAAGCCTTCGTCGAAGCCGACCACCGGGGCGTTGGCGCGCGCGGCGGTCTCGCCCCGGCGCAGCCCGGTCACCCACGCCGAATATCCGCGCAGCGTCTTGCCCAGCGGCTCGACCTTGCGCCGCCGGCAGCACTCACCGGGATCCCGCGCGAACAGATCCTTGCCCAGCAGTTTGTCCTGCTCGGCGACGCTCTGCTCGGGGGTGACATTGAGCACCCGAATGTCATACACCGACTCGATCGCGTCCCGGGTGCCGATGGTCTCCACGAAGTGATAACCGGTGTCCAAGAACACCACCGGCACACCCGGGCGTGCCTTGGCCGCCAGATCGATCAACACCGCCTCCTGCATGCTGGAGGCCACCACGTAGTTGCAGGTAGCCCAGCCGCGCGGCCCGTTGATGCCGCCGAAGGTTTCGTCGGTCCACCGCAACACCTCGGCGGCGCTGGCACCTTCGAGCTCGGCCGCGCCGCGGGCGGCAAGCGCGCGCAGTTCGGCCTCCGAAAGTTTGGTCGTTCGTTCGCTCATCGCAAATCGTCCTCGTCTGCCCTCATAGCCCACTGTGCGAAACGTTCACCCTCGCCGCGATATTTCAGGTAGTTGCGTGTGACCCGCTCGATGTAGTCGCCGAGCTCGTCGCTGGTGACCTTGTGCTGACGCAGTTTTCGCCCGAAGCCGCTGTCCAGGCCCAAGCTGCCGCCCAGGTGAACCTGGAAACCCTCGACCGAGCCGCCCTCCCCGTCGTCGACCATCTGGCCCTTGAGCCCGATGTCGGCGACCTGGATGCGGGCGCACGAATTGGGACAGCCGTTGATGTTGACGGTGATGGGCACGTCGAGCTGCTGATTGATGTCCGCGAGCCGGCGTTCCAGCTCGGGAACCAAAGATTGTGCCTTGACCCGGGTTTCGGCGAACGACAACTTGCAGAACTCAATCCCGGTGCACGCCATCAGGTTTCGGCGCCACTGCGACGGCCGTGACTGCAGGCCGAGCGCGTCGAGGCCCGCAATCAGTTCGTCGAGCTTGTCATCGGGCACGTCGAGGACGACCAGCTTCTGGTAGGGGGTGAGCCGAATCCGGTCCGAGCCGGCCCGCTCGGCCAGGTCGGCCACCGCGGTGAGGATGGTGCCCGACACCCGACCCGCGATCGAGGCGACGCCTACCGCGTTGAGGCCGTTCTTGAGCCGCTGCACCCCGACGTGGTCGATCGGATGCTTCAGCGGCTCGGGTGCCGGGCCGTCGATCAGCGGACGCTTGAGGTACTCGGTCTCGAGAACCGCACGGAATTTTTCGATGCCCCAGTCCTTGATCAGGAACTTCAGCCGCGCCTTGGCGCGCAGGCGTCGGTAGCCGTAATCGCGGAAGACCGAGGTCACCGCGTGCCACACCTCGGGCACGTCGTCGAGTGGCACCCAGGCGCCGACCCGCTGGCCCAGCATCGGGTTGGTCGACAACCCGCCCCCGACCCACAGGTCCAGCCCGGGGCCGTGCTCGGGGTGGTTGACGCCGATGAACGCGACGTCGTTGACCTCGTGCACCACATCCTGCAGGCCCGAGATCGCGGTCTTGTACTTGCGTGGCAGGTCGGCGAAGTCGGGCTGACCGATGTAGCGGCGCACGATCTCGTCGATCGCCCAGGTCGGGTCGAGCACCTCGTCGAGGGACTCACCCGCCAGCGGCGAGCCCAGGATCACGCGGGGGCAGTCGCCGCACGCCTCGGCGGTCTGCAGCCCGACCTCGGCCAGCCGGCGCCAGATCTCGGGGACGTTCTCCACCTCGATCCAGTGGTACTGCACGTTTTCCCGGTCGGTGATGTCGGCGGTGTCGCGGGCGAATTCGGTGGAAATCCGGCCCACGGTGCGCAGCGCCGCCGCGGACAGAGCGCCGCCGTCGCAACGCACCCGCATCATGAAGTATTTGGCTTCCAGCAGCTCGGCGTTGTCGTCGCCGGTATACGTGCCGTCGTAGCCCTGTTCACGCTGGGTGTACAGGCCCCACCAGCGGAAACGCCCACGCAGGTCGCTCTTGTCGATGCTGTCGAAGCCGTCCCTGGCGTAGGTGTTCAGGATGCGGTCCCGCACGTCCAGCGGGGCGCCGGCCTGCTTCATCTCCTCGTTCGGGTTCAGCGGCTCACGATTTCCCAGTGCCCATTGGCCCTCGTTACGGGCCTTCGCGGGTCGGGCGGTGGTCATCGGAAGTTTTCTCCTTTAAAAAGATCGCCAGCGCGGCCAGCACAGTTCACCGACATTTGAGCGGCGCGGAACCTTCGGCCAGCTGGAGACGCAGGGGGCCTGGGTCTACCACGTCAAGGCAGACAGATACAGCTGCAAACGCGCTTGAGATCAATGTGCCGCCGCGCCACGAGCACAATGTGCGGGCTGGGCTGGTCGACGGTCACGACCCCATTGTGCCATGGTCGCCGAAGGGCCGTGCGAGCAGGTCAAATCTTGGCTCACGGTGATTAAAACTACCGATCGAGGCTGGGAGATCCCACTCGCAAAGGCTTGGGAGTTCATGCGACGTCGCGTGCCCGGCCGGTCGTCGTCCCGGGTGGTCGACGGCCCCGGGGCGCCCGGTTCGCCGTGGGATCATGTGGCATGGCCATTCGCGAGGAACCCCTCGACCTGCCCGACATCCGGGCGGTCGCCGGGCAGCCGTTTGGCATTTACGTGCACGTCCCGTTCTGCATAACGCGTTGCGGCTACTGCGACTTCAACACCTATACCCCGGCCGAGCTGGGGGGCGTCAATCCGGACGCCTGGCTCAGCGCGCTGGGCGCGGAACTGGAACTCGCGGCCGCGAGGCTGCAGGCGCCGCCGGTGGATACCGTGTTCGTCGGTGGCGGAACGCCCTCACTGCTGGGGGGTCCGCGGATGGCCACCCTGCTCAACATGGTGCGCCAGCACTTCACGCTGGCGCCCGACGCCGAGATCACCACCGAGGCCAACCCCGAATCGGCGTGGCCGGACTTCTTCGACGCCATCCGGGCGGCCGGCTACACCCGGGTGTCGCTGGGCATGCAGTCGGTGGCGCCGAGGGTGCTGGGGGTCCTCGACCGCATCCACACACCGAACCGGTCCGCGGCCGCCGCCCGCGAGGCGCTGGCCGCGGGATTCGAGCACGTCAGCCTTGACTTGATCTACGGCACGCCGGGGGAGTCCGACGAGGACCTGTTGTGCTCGGTCGACACGGCGATCGAGACCGGTGTGGATCACGTGTCCGCCTATGCGCTGGTGGTCGAGGAAGGCACCGCACTGGCCCGCCGGGTGCGCCGCGGCGAACTGCCCGCACCCGACGACGACGTGCTGGCCCATCGCTACGAATTGGTGGACGCGCGGCTGTCGCAGGCCGGGATGTCGTGGTACGAGGTGTCCAACTGGGCGCGGCCGGGCGGTGAATGCCGGCACAATCTCGGCTACTGGGACGGCGGCCAGTGGTGGGGCGCTGGGCCGGGAGCGCATGGCTACGTCGGTTCGACGCGCTGGTGGAATGTCAAGCATCCCAACGCTTATGCGGAGAGGTTGAGTGCCGCGGCGCTGCCGATAGCCGGATTCGAGCAACTCGACGCCGAGGCCTCACACACCGAGGACGTGCTGTTGAAAACCCGTTTGCGCCAAGGGCTCCCGGTCGCGTTGCTGAGTGCTAGCGAGCGCGAACGCGCCGGGGGCCTAGTCGCCGACGGGTTGCTGGTCGCCGACGGCGACAGGCTTGTCCTGACTCCGCGCGGACGGCTGCTGGCCGACGCCGTGGTGCGAACGCTATTGGGGTAGCGGCGTTTACCGCGTGGTCAAACCCCGAACCAATGCTCAAAGAGGCGGGCGATCTCGATGTAGAGCGGGATCCCGATGGTGACGTTGTAGGAGAACGTCAGGCCCAGGGAGGCGGCCAGCGGCAGCGTCGGGCTCGCCTCGGGGATCGCCAGGCGCTGCACCGCCGGGACGGCGATGTAGGACGCAGCACCGCACAGGACCGCGAACAAGACGTAGGTTCCGGTCTTGAAATCGGTGTGGGTCAGCGCTGCGTAGCTGCAGGCGACGAAGATGCCAAGTGTCGCAAAGACATTCGGCGCCACCAGGCCGAAGACGATGAAACCCGGACCCGCCGTGCGAAGGTCCTTCAACTTGCGCGACGCCGTCATCCCCATCTCGAGCAGGAACAGACACAGCACGCCCTGGAAAGCCAACACGAAGAATTTGTCGTCGTCGGCGACGACTTTCTGCCCCTGCAGTCCGCTGACGAGGCCGATGATGATGCCGCCCATCAAAAGCACAAGGCCGGGATTGAGGAAGACCTCCTGAAACAGCTCCCGGGAGAAGATCGGCACCTTCTTGCCCTTGGTGCTCGCCGGGATCTGGTCGTCCCAATCCGGGTGCTCCATCTTTTCCAGCGAAAGTTCCAGCTCCTGCTCGATGGCCGCTTCCTCCTGGCTCTCCAGGCTCTGGCCGCGCGGCGGGCGCGCGGCGGTGCCGGGGCCCACCCCGACCTTGACCGGCGGCGTGTAGCCGACCTCGTCGGGCATGTAGCCGGCGGAGTCCATGCCGCGGTGGCGCAGTCGGGCCACGAAATACAGCGCCACCAAACAGCCCGGGATCTCCATCACGGCCAGCATCACCGGCATGTACGCGTTGAAGGCGATGTTCACCGCGGCCAGGACGGCCACGCAGGTGGCGAAGGTACCCGCCGAGTCCGACCCGTAATAGCCGGCGACCGTCGCGCGGTCGACTTTGCGAAGCGATTTCAGGCGGCTGAGGCCGAGGTAGGCCAGGCCGCCGATCGCACAGTTCAGCACGAAGCCCAGGACCATGAATCCCACGATGGCGCCGACGCTGGACGCGCTGACCTGCGCGAGCTCTTCCCCGCCGTGCCAGCCGATGGCCAGCAGCAGGTACATCGTCAATCCCTGATAAATGACGTAGGGGAATTCGAATCGCACCTTCAGGATGGGAATCAAAAATCCGAAGTAAAAGAACAGTAGAAGTGGCTTGAACAAGTTGTGGGTGAAGTTGTGCCAGAACTCTTGCAGCATCGATGCCTCCGTCAAATAGGGCGCTGATCAGGGGAGGCACCGTCCGCAAGCGGAGCAACCACGAAACATCCCGACCGACCGTGAAGAATTTATCGCCGCCGTTGACTTGCCGCCACTTGAACACACACAGGGAAGCGGGCGCCTTTTCGGCGGCTAGTGGGCGGTAAACCTGCTGGTCAGGGCGGTGCGCGTCGAGCGGGATCCCGTATTTGCGCGGGCCGAGGGCGGCGACAGTTTGGTGTGAATATGCTGTGTGTTTACTGTGGAGTCAATATTGGTCAGCGCGCCGACGCGATCAGCGAGGGCCTAACCCCGGCTCCCTTTTTACGGTGCGTTACCGACAGCCAGGCCGACGGCGAGTAATGCGTTGTGATTTCCTCGAAACCGTCGACGCGGGAAACCGAAAGCACTCCGGTCTGCTGATTGATTTCGAGTTCGTCGCCTTCGCTCGCGTGCACTTCCTCGCCGTTGAAAAGCCGGATTATGAACACCGTGATCCTCCAATCCGGCGGGTGGGGGGGCGCGAAGCAAGTGGGCGCTAGGGAAAGTGTCGCTGCCGCAGTCGCTTGTTGTGCGACCGCGACGTAAACGGTTGGGAAACCTTTGGAGTGGCGATCTTGAAAGCCGGCGACGGAATCCGCGCCCCGGATGCGGATCTCACCCCGGTCTAGCTGGGCGAACAGGTGGGCGACGCCGGCGCGCCGGAACTCGTCGGCGGTTACCGCCCGAGCCGGCCGGCGCTTTAACTCCGTGGGAGTTTTAGCTGAACGCGCCACACGAGGAGTCGGTTGGCGGGAGCGGTTGCGCGCGAGAACATAGGTTAGGCTACATTTACTAACCGTGACCGAGGTCAGCGTCGAGACAAGTTCCGCCGGCTCTGAGTCGCCGTCGATTCCGCTCCCCGTGCATATCGACCCGGCGGACCTGGCAGCCGAGCTGGCCGTGGTTCTATCCGAGCGCGTCGGGGACGAGTATCTGCTCTACGAGCGTGGCGGTGAATGGGTGCTGGCCACCGGGGTGCACGCGCTGATCGAGCTGGACAGCGACGAGCTGCGCGTGATCCGCGACGGCCTGACTCAAAGCCAGCGGTGGTCGGGCAGGCCCGGGCCGGTTCTCGGTGAGGCCATCGACCGGCTCTTGCTGGAAACCGACCAGCTCTTCGGTTGGATCGCCTTCGAATTCGGCGTCTATCGCTACGGGCTGCAGCAGCGGCTGGCGCCGGGAACTCCGCTGGCCCGGGTGTTTTGGCCACACGGCCGCATCGTGGTGACCCGAAAGGCGGTCCGCCTGTACGGCACCTCGGCCGGCCACCGCGACGAAGTCCTGGACGTGCTCGGCGCCGGTGTGCCCGACGTGCGCGCCGCCTCGGCGGTCGATGTCGTCGCCGACCCGTCCGCCTACCGCGATCGGGTGGCGGCCGCCGTCAGCGAGATAGCCGCGGGCCGCTACCACAAGGTCATTCTTTCCCGGTCCCTGGAAGTGCCCTTCCCGCTCGACTTTCCGTCCACCTACCGGCTGGCCCGTCGCCACAACAACCCGGTGAGGTCGTTCCTGTTGCGGCTAGGCGGGATTCGCGCGGTGGGCTACAGCCCCGAACTGGTCGCGGCCGTGCATCGCGATGGCATCGTGGTGACCGAACCGCTGGCGGGCACCCGCGCACTCGGCCGTGGCGAGGCGCGTGACCGCCAGGCCCGCGACGACCTGGAGTCCAATTCCAAAGAGATTGTCGAGCACGCGATTTCGGTGCGAAGCTCGCTGCAGGAAATGATAGAGATCGCTGAGCCGGGCACCGCCGTCGTCACCGACTTCATGACAGTGCGGGAACGGGGGAGCGTGCAGCACCTCGGCTCCACGGTCAGCGGTCGGCTGGGGACCTCGAACGACCGGATGGACGCGCTGGAAGCGCTTTTCCCGGCGGTAACCGCGTCGGGAATACCGAAAGCCGGTGGCGTTGAAGCGATCATGCGCCTCGATGAGGGGCCGCGCGGGCTGTATTCGGGTGCGGTCGTGATGATTTCGGCCGACGGTGGGCTGGATGCGGCGCTTACGCTACGGGCGGCTTACGAACGTGACGGCAAGACGTGGCTGCGGGCCGGTGCGGGCATCATCGAAGAGTCCACTCCCGAGCGCGAATTCGAAGAGACCTGCGAGAAGCTGTCCACGCTGGCGCCGTATCTGATTGCGCGTCAATAGCTTTTAATCGCTCCTCCTGCGCGGCGGTCGTGGTACCAGGCCGCTCCGGTGTTTTCCGTGTCACGGTTGGTGCCGTAGGGACTTTCGGCCCTATTTACCTCGTTCCCCGGTATGTCATCTTCGTGTAACCGCATGACACAGATACATTGCGCATAACCGATTGTCACAGATAACTGGGAGGGCTCCGTGCCCAAGGCACTGACTAACCTGCAGCTACTTCACGAGCTCGAGCCGGTGGTTGAGGGCTTGCTCAATCGTCACCTGTCGATGTTCAAAGAGTGGAACCCGCACGACTATGTTCCCTGGTCGGACGGCAAAAACTTCTACGGGCCGTCCGGTCAGGGCTGGGAGCCGGGGCAGGCCAAGCTGCCCGACGTCGCACAGGTGGCGATGGTCCAAAATCTGCTGACCGAAGACAATCTGCCGTCGTATCACCGCGAGATCGCGATGAACTTCAGCATGGACGGTCCGTGGGGCCAGTGGGTGAACCGGTGGACCGCGGAGGAGGCCAGGCACAGCACGGCGTTGCGCGACTACCTGGTGGTCACCCGCGCCGTCGACCCGGTGGAGCTGGAGAAGCTGCGCCTGGAGCAAATGACGAGGGGCTTCAGTCCCGGCCAGAATCAGCAGGGCGATATGTTCGCTGAGAGTCTGTTCGACTCGGTCATGTATGTCTCGTTCCAGGAACTCGCCACCCGCGTCTCGCACCGCAACACGGGCAAGGTCAGCAACGACCCGATCGCCGAGCAGTTGATGGCCAGGGTGTCGCACGACGAGAACCTGCACATGCTCTTCTACCGGGACATCAGCGCCGCCGGCCTGGACATTGCCCCCAATCAGGCGATGAGGTCGGTGCACCGGATCCTGCGCAATTTCAAGATGCCCGGATATACGGTCCCAGAGTTCCGTCGCAAGGCGGTGGTCATCGCCGTCGGCGGCGTCTACGACCCGCGGATCCATCTCGAAGAAGTGGTCATGCCGGTACTGAAGAAGTGGCGGATCTTCGAACGCGAAGACCTCACCGGCGAGGCCGCCGGGATGCGCGACGATCTCGCGCTGCTTGTCAAGGAACTCGAGGATGCCTCGGAGAAGTTCGACGAATCCAAACAGCGCTATCTTGAGCGTGAGGCGCGCAAGACCGAAAAAATCACCGCCAGCAAAGTGCTCCAGACTAAGGGAACGTTAACGCTGAGCAAACACTGATGGCGGCTATGTTTCTTGATGAGACCCCTCGGGTGGTTTCGACGAAACCTTCGGGTGCCCTTGATGAGACCCTCGGGTGGTCTCGGTCAGACCTTGGGGTGGTCTTGGCGAGACCTTCGGGTGACCGAATATCGGTCACTACCAAGCTTTTTGGTGGCGCCGGGCGTAGGATATGTCCAACTTCAACCCGATGGAGGATTCGTGTCTGGCCTCAAGTCCAAAGTCATCGTTGCCATGATGCTCGCCCTCGCTTACCCGATGGCTGCGGCCTGTACGGGCACAATTACCTGCCCAACCTGCGTCGTCGTCACCGTTTAGCAAAGCCCGAACGTCTGAGTTGGCGGTCGCACGACCCAGGGGTCGTGCGCCGCAGGCTCAGGCCGAAGAGCCCGATTCGAGATAGTCGGCCAATATCCGACCGACCAGCGACTCGATGTTGGATTCGATGGACGAGGCGAGCGTGGCGGTGACGGTCGCCACCGCCTGAGTGCGGAAGCGCACCAGCATGGTGATCAGCTCGGCGATCTCGGCATCGGCCGGCAGCGGTTCGCCGGGCTTGATGCGGTCCAGCACGTGCTCGGCCCCGGCGCGCACCAGCATGTCGCTGATCTTGTCGATCTCTGGGACGATCTGCTCGTGGAGATCGATAAGCTTGTCGAATTTGACGCCGTAGCCACGGATTTCGTTGAATGCTTCGATGAGTTTCGGGCGGGTGATGGTGGCCTGCGTCCCATCGAGCCGGATCACCTGGAGCGCGACCAGGCGGTCGAACGCTTGCGCGTCGTCGACGAGTTTTTGCGCGTCGGCCAGCGACATCGTCTCGGGCTTCTCGGTGGTCCAGGTGCCCGCGATGGCCGTTTCCAGGCCCAGCACGTCACCCAGGTTCTTGCCTTCCTCCCAGGCGCCGAGCATTTCGCGCACGTGCGCGATGTTGTAGCCGCGGTCGAGCATCGAGGTGATGAGCCGCAGCCGGGTCAGGTGGGTGTCGTTGAACAACGCGATCCGGCCGACCCGCAGTGGGGGTGGTAGCAGTCCGCGGTCGCGGTAGACGCGGATGTTGCGGGTGGTGGTGCCGGCCAGCCGGGCCAGGTCGTCGATCCGGTACTCGCCGGAGTTCGCGGCGCCGTGCGGGTGCCGGGCCGCCGCGTCGAAAAGCTGCGACACCGCGCCCTCGATGAGCTGGCGGTACTCCCGCGATTGGCGCCGAACGCGTTTGGGTGCTCGCCGCACATTGTGCAGCACGCTGGCTATGGTGCCGGGTTCGGGCCGCGATGCGCGCTCGGTGGCCATCTCAGTGCGGCATCTCAGACGGACGCGGTGGCCCGCGTCTGGGCGTGGCGCGCCACCGCCTGGTAGTCCTCGTACCGGAAATCCCTCATCTGGCGAAGATACTGCGTGGCGAAACCGGGATACATCGAGCCGTTGAATCCGTCCTTGGTGAGATACCAACTGCGGCACCCCGACATCCAGGTCGTCTTGGTGAGCCGGCGTTGAATGTCCTCGTTGTGGCGACGCTGGACCTCCTCGCGCACATCCAGGTAGCGCAGGTCGTTGTTGAGGACGGTGGTGATGCCACGCACCGCATAGTCCAGTTGGCCCTCGATGTAGACCAGCAGGGAGTTGTGCCCCGGTCCGGAGTTGGGCCCGGTCATGACGAACAGGTTCGGATACCCGTGCACGTTGATGCTCTTGTAAGCCTGTGCACCGTCGGCCCATTCGGCGGCCAGCGAACGGCCGCCGAGTCCGGTGACTCCGAAGGGCGGACCGGTCAGGTGCACGTCGTAACCGGTGGCGAACACGATGCAGTCGAGATGGTGTTCGATGCCGTCACTGGTGCGAATGCCGACCGGACTCAATGTGGCGATCGGCCAGTCGATGAGCTTGCAGTTGTCGCGTTGCAGCGCGGGGTAGTAGTCGCTGGAGACCAGCATGCGTTTGCACCCCGGCCGGAAGTCCGGCGTCAGCTGACGCCGCAACCACGGATCTTTCACCTGGGCGCGCAGGTGCGCCCGCCCCAGCCGGGCGACCAGCGAGGTCAGCGGCGTGTCCCAGACCAGCGCCGTGGCGCTGGCTTCGTGGCCCCAATACAGCGCCTGGCGCGCAAGTTGTTGGGTGGCAGGGATTTTGGCGAACAGCGATTGCACGGCCGGCGGGGTGGCGACGTCTATGCGTGGCAGCACCCAGCACGGTGTGCGCTGGAACACCTTGACGAACCCGGCCCGCTTGACCAGCTCGGGGATGACCTGGATCGCGCTGGCCCCCGTGCCGATGACCGCGACGCGCTTGCCGGTGAAGTCGTAGTCGTGGTCCCAGCGCGCGCTGTGAATCTTGTGTCCGCGGTAGCTGTCCAGGCCCCGGATCTCGGGGAAGCTGACATCGGACAGCGGACCGGAAGCCAGCACGACGGTGCGGGCGCGAAACTTCTTGCGGTTCTTGGTGGTCGCGGTCCAGACGCCGGCTTCCCCATCGAAGGTCAAGTCTTTGACGGCATGGCCGAACTTGATGCGGCTGCGGATGTCGAACATGTCTGCCATGTCCTCGAGGTGACGATGAATTTCGGGGGCGGGCGAGTAGGTGCGTGACCACGCCGGGTTCTTGACGAAGGAGTACGAGTACAGCAGTGACGGGACGTCGCAGCTGGCACCGGGATACGTGGTGTCGCGCCAGGTCCCGCCGACACGGTCGGCACGTTCCAGCATCACGATGTCGTCAACTCCGGCCTCGGCCAACCGAATTGCCGCCCCGAGCCCGGTGAAGCCGGCTCCGACGATCAGCGCCGCGTGGGCGCGGTTGTTCACCATGGTCACGCCGCCGGCTCGTGGGTGAGTTCTCCAACCCAAGTCGGTACCGACGGAAGCAGGGGCCGCGGATACCGGTCGGAAAGCCATACCATCGAATTCGCCAGCAAGTGGTACGGATGGCGTGGATTTGTGACCACTCCCGCGTAGCGCCTCAGGAAACGATAAGTCGGTACCCGCCTTGTACGTTCGCCGCGATCACCAAGCTCTTTGAATCGTTTCACGGCCCGGTAAAGCCGCTCTGGCTCCATGCCCATGGCGGTGATCTCGTTGCGGATCCTGTTGATCAGCGGTGCGCCCATGATCGCACCGATGATGAGCCCCGGAGTGGCATTGTGACCGACGAAGTCGATCAGCAATCGTCGGATTTTCGCGTGCCCGATCATGTCCAGGACTTCGAAATCGACGACCAGGTGGCGTGATTCGTCATTGTTGATCTTCTCGAAAACCTGGTGGCAGATGGGGTCGTGCACCTCGTCGAGGAGGAATTTCAACAGGGCGCCGTCCAGTGCGACTTCGAGCATCGGAATGACCGTGCCCAGCAGAGACAGCGGCATGTCGTCGGCCCAGCGGTCCAACCAGTCGATCGCCAGCCGGATGTTCACGTTCGGCTCGGGAATCTCACCTTCGGTGAGCATGCCCCAGCGCTTCATCAGCGCCAGTTCGGCGTTGGCGTGGCGCTGCTCCTCGGCGTGGAAGTAGCGGTAGATCTCGGCGATGGTCGGTGTGGGTGCCTTCTTCGCCAGCGCCGCGAAGCCCCTGGCGCCGATGTTCTCGATCCAGCACAGGTCGGCCATGAACGCCTTGAGCTGTGGCCGCTGTTCATCACTGATCATTTCGGCGCCGGGCGCATCCCAATCGATGTCGGCGAGCGCCCACTGCCGGTCTTTGATCTTGGCGAGCATGGCTTCCATGTCGATGGCCATCGCAAGCTCCTCTTCGTCGGGTGGATCAGGGCAGGTTGATCCGGGACACCAGCCCGGCCGCACGTGTGTAGGTCTGTGGGGCAAGGCGTTTGATGTTCCAGCCGATCTTGGCGTCGAACTGCGGCATGCAGTACAGGTCGCCGCGGTCGTGTGTGTCCAAGCAGGCCCGCGCGACCTTCTCCGCGGATAAACCCGTCCAGCGCATCAGTTTCGCGGCCAGTTCGCTCGATTGCTCGCTGATGCGGCCGGACTCGAGGATGTTGGTCTTGACGAAGGTCGGGCACAGCACGGTGACTTTCACCTGTGTGCCCGCCAATTCGGCGGCCAGGGTCTCCGAGAGTGAGAGCACCCCGGCCTTGCTGACGTTGTAGGCGGCCATGCCGGGAGCCGCGCCGAACGCCGCCGCCGAGGCCACATTGATGATGCCCCGCGGCGAGTGTGTCGGCTCGGCGTCGCGCAGGATCGGGGTGAACACGTGGCACCCGTGGATGGGACCCCACAGGTTGATGCCCAGGGTCCAACGCCAATCGTCCAGCGGTGCGTCACCGATGGCCGCGCCGCCCGCGCCGACGCCGGCATTGTTGATCACCAGGGTGGGTGCCGCCCCGAACCAGGACTGCGACTGTTCGGCCAGCGCCTGCACGTCCTCGAATCGCGAGACGTCACAGCGGATTGCCACCGCGTCGGCGCCCCGCTCGGTGATCGTGTCGGCCGTCCGCTTGGCGGCGGCTTGGTCGATGTCACTGCATACGACCTTGCCGCCGCGCTTGCCCAGTTCGACGGCGAAGGCGGCGCCGATGCCGCTGCCGGCGCCGGTCACCACCGCCGAGGCGCCGCGGCTGGTCCTCGAGCGGCTCAGCAGTCTGTCTATGGGTCCGAGCATGGTCAGTGCGCCTCCTCGGTGACGGTGCGCGCATCCTGCAGTGCGTGGGCGATGAATCGCGCGACGTAGGCCATCGCCTTGGCGGCCTCGGGCGTGATGCGTGGCAGCGCCTGGAAGACGTGCACCTGATGGGGCCAGATCTGCAATTCGCATCTGCCACCGGCGGTTTGGATGTCGGTGGCGAGCTGGCGTGCATCCTCTTGCAGCATCTCGGCTCCACCGGCCTGGATCAGGGTGGGGGGAAGCGCGGGGCCGCCGGCGACGTCGAGCGTCAACCGTTGGTGGGTGAGGTCGACGCCGTTGTGGTACAGGCCGACCAGGCGGACCGCGCTTGCCGCCCGGGTGGCGGGATCGGGGCGTATCTGTTCGCGCGCGAGCGACAACTCGAACGTGAGGTCGTACAGCGGGGAGAGCAACACCTGTGCGGCGGGGTGATCGATGTCGGGCTGCAGCAGCATATCGACCGACAGGTGTCCGCCCGCCGAGTCACCGGCGATCACAATTCGTTTGGGCGGCACGCCACAGGTGTTGACCAGCCAGTCCCAGCCCGCGCGGACGTCGTCGGCCGCTGTGGGGAAGCGATGGCGGGGTGCAAGTCGGTAGTCGACGCAGAAGACGGGAAGCCCGGTCAAAGCTGACAGCCAGGATGTCAAGCGGCGGTGCGTCTTTGGCGAGCACACGGCGTACCCGCTGCCGTGCACGTAGTAGATCGCACCATCGCTCATTGATGAGCGTTTGAACTCGCTTGTCGGCGTTCGCGGCCCATAGACCCACTCACCCTTGACGCGGCGACCGTCGGGCAGCCTGACGTCTACCGATTCCACGCGGGTTCCCGCGAGCGTGGGACCGAACGTCCCCATGATCCTGGCGACGATCTGGCGCGATACCCACAGCCCCCAGGCCCGTTCGGGCGGGATCACGCTGGTGATCGGCCGAAGGGTGTACGTACTTACCGCCGCCGCGCCGCGGGATCGCAACGACCCACGAGCCGGAACGTCGTCCGTCATACGACGAAGTCAACACCAAATGGTGACATTGGTCAATGGCAGGTTTGCGCGCGTCGTAGCTTTCCGCTCACCATCGTCGAAAATCCCGTTAGAACTCTGTGCGAAGCAGAAAACTGAGCGAGGGAGGGGCCTTACCAGGGTCTAGGCTCACCGGCGTCGTGTGCGTTTGGGGCTAGGGTGACGGTCAGGTCATCAACGGCGACACGGTATTTGCTTCTCCACAGTTCGGCGTCGACAGGGTCGTCGATGGTCACCGCATGATCGCCGAATGTTTCATGTGCCTCCAGGGCCACCGCGAGTTTTGCGAGCATGCCGGGTAGCCCTCTGGAGTACCACAGCCGTCTCAGGGCGGCTAGATCACTGAGGTTCTTCAGGTCACAGGTGAGGCTGACTACCTCGTCGAAGTCGTCCGCATGGTCGGCTTTGATCGCGGCGAGCGTTTGCTCTAATTGGACGACTGAGTGTTGTTGTTCGATCAACTCGCGCACGAGCGCCCATACGGCATCGGCCGGATCTATACGGAAGGGTCCTTGAGCGTCCATGTCAGGCATGCTCATCGCGTCACCCTTTCGCTCGGCCGTGGTTACCCCGCTGGCGTAGTCCCCGGTAGATCAGACTTGAGTGGGCTCGGATGCGACCATCGAGCTCGTGTCTTAACCGAGGTCCGAGGCTCCCCGCGGATCGCGGCACCTTTGCTGCAACGAGTCACGTGACGCACGCCGTCACTCGAAGGCGATGACGCCGCGGATGTTGTTGCCGGCGCGAAGGTCTTTCATGGCCTCGTTGATGTCGTCGAGCTTGTACTTCTGCGTGACCAACTCGTCGAGCTTGATCAGGCCTGCCTCGTACATCGATAGCAGCTTGGGCATGGCTTCGCGGGGGTTCATCTCGCCGTAGAGCACACCCTTGAAGGTCTTGCACGAGCTGACCATGTCGGTGAGGACCATCGGCACCATCAGATCGGTGATCTTCGGCATCCCGGTCAGCACGCAGGTTCCGCCCTTGCGCAACAACATCATCGCCATCATCACCATGTCCGCAGGAACAACCCCGGGAGTCAGAACGACCCGGTCGGCCATCACACCCCAGGTGATCTCCTTGACCAGTTCCAGCGCGGAACCGGTATCGGTGGCGGTATGGGTGGCGCCGAATGTCGGCGCGACCGACCGTTTGAACTCGTTCGGGTCGACGGCGACGATCTGCTTGGCGCCGGCGACCTTCGCGCCCTGCACGGCGTTCATGCCGATTCCGCCGACGCCGATCACGACGACGGTGTCGCCCGCCTGGGTACCTGCTGCCACCGAGCCCGAGCCGAATCCCGTTGTCACACCGCAGGACACCAGTGAGGCAGCCTCCAGGGGAATCCAGTCATGGACTTTGACCAGCGAGCGTTCGGACGCCACCACATACTCGGAGAACGTACCGACCTGCATCATCGCCATGAGGTCTTCGCCGCCGAGGTGGCGACGTCGGGTGCCGTCGGTGGTCATCGCCTTGCTGTAGATGTCGGCACCGATATCGCACAGGTAGGTGTAGCCGCTGGTACACCATCGGCAATTGCCGCAAGCGGGTAGAAACGAGATGGCGACGTGATCACCGGGTTTCAGCGTCTTCACCTCAGGGCCAACCGTTTCGACGATCCCCGAGCCCTCGTGTCCGCCGAGCATGGGAAACCATTCGGGGACCGGAAGCCCGGCCGCCCGCATCATCTCTTCCATCTCCGCGGTCGGCACGCTGTCGCCGGTGTAGAAGTGCTCGTCGGAGTGGCAGATCCCCGCATAGGCCATCTTGACCAGCACTTCGCCTGCGTGCGGCGGGTCGAGCTCTACTTCGGTCACTTCCCAGTCCACACCGACACCGCGCAACACCGCTGCTTTGGACCTCATTGCTTCTCTTTCGTTGGAGAGGACGCCGGTCAGGAAGCCGGCCAGCCGACAGTCTTTGTCTCGGTGAAGATCTCGAGCCCCTCGATGCCGCACTGCCGGCCGATGCCGGACTGCTTGTAGCCCCCGAACGGCGCGTCGGCGCCGTACCAGAGTCCGCCGTTGATGCCGAGGGTGCCGGTTCTGATCCGGCTGGCCACCGACTTCGCCCGGTCGAGGTCGTTGGCGAAGACCACGCCCGAAAGGCCATAGATCGACTCGTTGGCGATCCGCACCGCGTCGTCGTCGCCGTCGAATCCGATGACTGACAGCACAGGTCCGAAGATCTCCTCCTGCGCGATGGTCATCTTGTTGTCGACATTCGCGAACACCGTCGGCTCCACGAAGTAGCCCTTCGGCAGGTGCTTGGGGACGCCGCCGCCGGTGACTAGCCGGGCGCCTTCCTGCTTGCCCTTTTCGATGTAGCCGAGGACCCGTTCGTGCTGCTTCTTGGACACCAGGGGCCCTTGAAGTACCGAGGGATCGGTGGGGTCGCCGTATTTGTTCTTTTCCATCGCGGCCTTGACGATCTCGACCGCTTCGTCGTAGCGCGAATTGGGTACCAGCAGGCGGGTGGGCATTGCGCAGCCCTGCCCGGCATGCATGCAGATGAACGCGCTGCCGCCAACCGCGCCGCCGAGGTCACCGTCCTCGTCGAGGACGAGGTACACGGACTTGCCGCCGAGTTCCAGGAAGGTGGGTTTCACGGTCTCGGCAGCGGCGGCCATGATGCGCCGACCGGTGACCGTCGATCCGGTGAACGCCACCATGTCGACCAATGGTGACATCGAAATCACCTCCCCGACAAGGTGATCAGAAGAGGGCACGATGTTGATAACGCCGGGTGGGATGTCGGTGTGTTCGGCGATGATGCAGCCGATCCTGGTGGCGTTCCAGGGCGTATCCGGGGCAGGCTTGAGCACGCAGGTGTTGCCCATCGCCAGGATGGGGCCGATCTTGTTGAGGATGATCTCCAAAGGGAAGTTCCACGGGGTGATGACCCCGACAACGCCGACGGGCTCCTTCCAGACCTCCCGGGTGGTCAGGCTGCCCATGCCGAACGCGTCCTTGTCGGGAAGCGAACGCCTCCAGGCGAACTCGCCGATCATGTCCGCGGGCCAGGTGAGCGCCTCCCTCAGGGGTACGTCGAGCTGCGGTCCGTAGGTGGACAGCACGGGGCAGCCCACCTCGGCGATGAGTTCGGCGCGCAGGTCCTCGCGTTCGGCTTCGAGCGCCGCCTGCAATTGGCGCAGGCCGGCGGCACGCGCATCACCGTCGCGTGACCACTCGGTGTTGTCGAACGCATTCCGGGCCGCGGCGATGGCGCGTTCCATGTCGGCGCGGGTCCCATCACAGGTAGCGCCAAGGACCTCTTCGGTCGCCGGGTTGATGTTGTCGAACTGCCTCCCGGTCTCGGACTCGACGAGCTTGCCGTCGATGAGCATTCGCGATTCGTGATTCACCATTGCCGGAGTTCCTTCACCGCGTCGGAGGCGCGTGGGGCCAATGTCAGGTAGGGAATGAAACTGCTTTTGCCGCAGCGGATCACGGAATTCACGACGTCGGTCAGGTGCGCCGCGTCAACGAGACCGCCCACCATGTACTTGTTGTCCATCCAGTACCTGATGGCCGTTTCCAGTGCATCCGGATCCCAGCTCTTGTTGAACTCGGTTTGCGCATCGCCGGTGCCGCCCAGACTGTCACCCACGGCGAGACGGGTGAATCCGATCTCCGGATGTTCGATGCGCCAGGCCTCGACGAGCTTGTCCAGGGCGCTCTTGGTAACCGCATATGCGCCGAGCATCGGCCATGGCGTCGTGTAGGACGCGCTCAGCGACGACAGGTACACGGCCGAGCCCGCCGCTGCCGCCAGGTGCGGCGCCGCGGCCGCGTTGACCAGCGAGGCCCCGGTGACATTCGTGGCGAACAACTGCGCCCACTGTTCTGCGGTCACCTCGCGCAGTGGTGCCAGCACTCCCATGCCGGTCGTGTACACCAGGGCGTCCAGACCGCCGAGCGCGCCGACCACCTCGGCGATCGCCTTCTGGCAGTTGTCGGCGATAGTGACGTCGCAGGCGACTGGCACCGCATCGTTGCCGGCATCCTTGGCCGCGTCGACCAACCTGTCGTATCGACGAGCAAGCAGGGCGACGTGGGCGCCCCGCTGGGCGAGCCCGGTGCCAATGCATCGGCCGAGACCTGCTGAGGCACCGACGACCGCGACCCGCAGGGGTCGATCTCCGTTGTCAGACATCGAGCTTGGCGCTCACGGAGCCGAGGGTCGCGCCCGCGGTGCGTTCGAAACGGCCGTGGTCGAAGCTGTGGATCGAGACGTCGTGGTCGCCGACTTCGGCGCGCAGGGCGCCCACCGTGCACTGCTCGCGGGTGCGGTGTTCGAACGGGTCGAACGAGTACCACCGACAGGCGTTTTCGAAGGTGATCTTGTTGATTTCGTCGTCGGGCAGCCCGTTCATGACAAGGGCGAGTTCCTCGGCCGCCGCGGGCCAGGACGAGTCGGAATGCGGATAGTCGCACTCCCAGGCGATGTTGTCGATCCCCACGTCGTGTCGCAGTTTGACCCCGATCGGATCGGCTATGAAGCAGGTCAGGAAGCGCTCCCGGAAGACTTCGCTCGGCAGTTTGTCGCCGAAGTCTTGGCCGGTCCACAGATGATGCATTTCGTAGGTCCGGTCGAGCCGGTCCACGAAGTATGGGATCCACCCGGTCCCGCCCTCGGAGAGGGCGAATCGGACGTCGGGGAACTCCTTGATGACTCGCGACCACAGCAGGTCTGCGGCCGCAGAGCAGACATTCATCGGCTGCAGCGTGATCATCACGTCGATCGGGGCGTTCTCGGCGGTCATTGTGATCTTGCCCGACGATCCCAGGTGGACCGATAGCACCGTGTTGGTGTCCGACAGTGCCCGCCACATCGGATCCCAGTACTCGTCGTGGAAGCTCGGGAAGCCAAGGGTAGCGGGGTTCTCGGTGAAGGTCACCGAGTGGCAACCCTTCTCGGCATTGCGACGGATCTCCTTGGCGCACAGCTCCGGATCCCACAGCACGGGTAATCCCATTGGCAGGAAGCGTCCGGGATACGACCCACACCAATCGTCGATGTGCCAGTCGTTGTACGCCTGGGTGACGGCGAGTGCGAGGTCCTTGTCGGGGTGCGTGGCGAACAGCCGGCCCGCGAAGCCGGGGAAGGACGGGAAGCACATCGACCCGAGCACGCCGCCGGCGTCCATGTCCTTGATCCGCTCATGAATGTCGTAGCACCCCGGCCGCATCTCATCGAAGGCAGTGGGTTCGATGCCGTACTCCTCGCGCGGGCGGCCCGCCACCGCGTTGAGGCCGATGTTGGGGATGATCGCGTCGTTGAACGTCCAAACCTCCGAGCCGTCGGGCCGGCGGATCACTCGCGGCGCTTCGTCCGCGTACCTGCTTGCGAGCCTGCCTTCGAACAGGTTCGGCGGCTCGACGAGATGGTCGTCGACGCTCACCAGGATCATGTGTTCGGGCTGCATGGGTCTCCTTGCGCACTGGTCAAGAGCGAGGCTATCAGGTTGTAGAGGGACTATATTCAATTGCGGAAATGTACATTTCCAATAGGGCGGCGTTCGGCCACGGACTTGGATCTAAATGGCTACCGCCGCAGCACTTTTCGGGGTTCGACGGCAAAGGAGAGCAGGAGCCGATCGAGGACTTTGGCGGCGCGGCGCCGCGCCGCGGTGGGATTTGCGGCATGTACTACCAGAAGCGAGGCCTCCTCGAGCGCGGCGACGAGCATGTGCGTCAGCTCCCCGACGGGTTGGTCGTCGATGATGCCGGCTGCGATCGCCTCGCGGACCACGTCGTTGATGAGGGCAATGCTGTTGCCCTCCTGGATCTTGCGCAGGGTCTGCCAGCCCAGAACCACCGGTCCGTCGACGAGCATCACCCGCTGCACTTCGGGTTCCTGTGCCGCTTCGAGAAACCCGTGCAGACCCCTCGTGAGCCGCTCCCACGGGTCCGCTCCCGGCGGGGGAGCGGCAATGGACCGAAGCGTGAGGTCATTCTCGACATCTTCGAACACGGCGCGAAACAGCTCTGCTTTGTCCTTGAAGTGGTGGTAGAAGGCGCCGCGGGTGCCGACACCCGACTTCGTCACGAGGTCGCCGATGCTCGTATTGAAATATCCCTGTTCCACGAACAGAGCCCGACCCGCATCGATCAGGTCGCGCCGGGTCTGCTCGCCGCGGGCGCGCCGATCGTCGTCCGCACCACCACGCTTGGCCATGTCGACGATGGTAGCAACATTCGGTCTGTATGTTGAGTGCCCGGCCGAAACGTCGTCAGCGCACAATCCCGCGCACGGTCATGAGCCCAAGCTCGGCATGGGACTTGAAACCCGGCGGGGCATCACAAATGGCGGGAATGGCATTCACTGGTTCCATCGCGGTCCAGGCGTAGCCGATGTAGCCCGGCTTCGCCTGATCTCGTGCCTGCTGGCTGCCCCGCAGGATCAGCTCGGTGCCTGGGTCGCCGTCAATCACGACGCGGTAGTGGTAGTACGGCTCCCAATCAGGCTTCGGATCGATGGCGTCGTGCTCGATGAACGAGTAGAGCTCGTGCAGGGTGATGAATGGCCTGCCGTCCACCCATGCCGTCCATAGGTGATGCTGGGATGCGACGGTGCCCTTCTTGATCACACCTTTGAGCCCGGGCATGTCCATATCCGGGGTTCCCTCATAGCGGATATCGCGGGTGGCCGTGCCCAACTGCACGTCCGTCGTGAACTTCTCCACGGTTTTGCCCAGCCCTTCGACGACCATCGTCAGCGACTGCGCGAACAACGACCACGCGTCTTGGAACAGATTGCCTTTCGCGAATTCGGTCGGGGTTTTTCCGAAACCCATCTCGTCCAAATACTTCAGGGTGTCCTTGTTGAAGTTCACCGCCTCGTAGACGTGGATGTGATCGGTTTTGCCGACGATGCGGGCCAGCGTCAGGACGAGCAGATCGGCGGCGTATCCGGGGTGGATGCCGCCTCCGTGGAACGATGTGCCGCCGTCTTGGCACGCCGCTTCGATCTTGTCGATGTCCGCGCTGTTGCTTTCGGTCCGATGCCACCACGCACCACCGGAGGCGACGACGCTCTTTCCGCCGCGGAGCAGGCGGCAGATCTCGTCGACGTCCGACCACAGCGGCGCGTAGAACACGCAGTCGGCGTCGGCGGCCTCGAGGGCGGCCTTGTCGGTGGTTGCGAGCACGCCGATTGGCGCTACTCCGACGAGCTCGCCTGCGTCCCTACCGACCTTCTCGGGGCGATTGCAGAGCACCCCGACCACTTCGTACAGGGGGTTGTGTGCGAAGTGGCGTAGCGCCAGCGTGCCCACATTGCCCATGCCCCACTGGATCACGCGATACTTCTTCTCGGCCGGTGGCGCGCTGGCTTCGAGCGGCGATGCGAGTGTCATGGTGTCTCCTTCGCGCGGCCCATACGCGAAGCTAACACGTCGAAACTGCGCTATGCGGTTTTTGTAAATGATTGTTTTCGTACGGTAGGGAGTCGACAACATTCATCCGGTATGTTGCCGCTATGGCAGACGACGAGGTTCGCGCATATGGTTCGGTCGCTCCCCTGAAAGTCGGATTGCTCAACGATTATCCGACCAGCGGCGACACCGACAACGACAGTGTCGACGCACTGCGGCTGGTGATGGACGAAGCGCTTTCCTCGGGCCTGCTTGATCGACCGATCGAGCTGGTGACGCGCAATGTGGTTGGCCTGCCCAACGGTACCTACCTTGCGGTTGAGCGAGCATTCGACGAGCTCGTCGCGGAGGGTTGCTTGGCCATCTACGGGCCGTGGGTATCGGACAATGTGGTGCCGCTGCGTTCCCACGTCGAGACGACCGCACGGGTTCCGATCGTGACCCTCTCGGGGTCGGAGGGCGCGCTCGGCGATTGGTGCTTCGCGCTGAACAACGGCTCGATGGCCGAGGAACCGGTGATGCTGGCCGCGGTGATGATCGGTGATGGTCGATCGCGGATCGCCATTGCTTACGAGTCGTCGCTGATCGGTAAGGAATATCTTACCTTCGCTCAGCGAGCCTACGACGCGGCGGGCCTGAAGGTCGTTGCGACCGTGGCGATTCCGCAAGTGGAAGCCGACAAGTCAGAGGCGGTCGCCGCGTTGCGCGCAGCCGAACCCGACGCGCTGGTGCACGTCGGGTTCGGTCACGGCTTGTGGGGCTTCACCGATGCGCTGCTGGGCGCGGGCTGGGATCCGCCGCGGTACACGACGACGGCCTTCGAAATGGCGCACATCAACGCGGAATGGAGGCGCCACCTGTCTGGCTGGATCGGCCTGGACAGCTACGACGAGCGCAACACCGTCGGACAGGCCTTCCTCGACCGGTTCGAGGCCCGGTACGGCCGGCGGCCCGGACACTCGATGCCGGGCCTGTCCGCCGACGCGGCCACGGTGATCGTGCGCGGCCTCGCCGCGGCGCGCCCCCTGACGGGAGAGGGCGTGAAGAACGGGATGGAGCAGGTGAAGCTCGTCCCGTCTGCCAGCGGTGCCCCGGGAACGTTCCTGCGGTTCGGCCGGTTTATTCGACAGGGCTGGATGGGTTCCGATTATCTGGTGGCCCGGCGGGTGCTGCCCGACGGCAGCGCGCACGTCTTCCATGGGGCGCCCAGCGACCACATCGCACGCGCGGTAGCTCCAAGGTCAAGCTAGTGCCATCTGGCGCGCGTCGAGCGTGTATGGAATGTGCCTACTTTTCGTCCACATCCGCCGCGTTCGGCGAGCCAAGTTGGATCGCGCCGAACACCGGTGCGGTCACGATGCCGGGCGGTTGAGCGAGGACGTAGGGGATGGCGCGAACCGCACCCATCGCAATCATCAGGTGACCGGGCTGGGCGTGCTGACCCGCCGGCGTCGCGCCATCAAATCCGACGTCGAGCTGGAGTTCGAAGCTCGGCTCGCCTTTGATGAGCGCGCGGATCAGGGGCGCCTTCTCGCCGGGCGCCAGCGGCGCCATGCCCCACTGCGGCAGGTCGCGGGTGAGGACCCACTCCTCGTGAATGGCCAGCAGTGGACGCCCAGAAAAGTGCCCGGTCCACGAAAACCGCTGACCGACAACCGTTCCGGCCTCAATAGTGCCGGCGAGGACCTCGATGTCGTGGGGCAGCGTGGTGGCGTCGACCGCCACGTCGATGTGCGACAGGGTGATCCCCAAGACGTCGGCCGTGGCATTGAGCGCTTGGCGATAGGCCGTGTCGAGCTTCTTGATGATCGGGGAGTCGATGCTGACATCTTCCGGCGCCCTGCCCATGCCCATGAGGTCGACGAGCATCGGCCGACTGTCGACGGCTGAAACATCGGTGGCCTCGTAGAGGTCGATCCGGTCGATGGTCTTACTCAGTCCCGTCACCGTCGCGACGAGTCGCTCGAACATGAACCCGGGATTCTCGCCCGCGGCGTGGAACCGCGACCCACCTTGCCGGCAGGCATCGACGAACGCCGACGCGGTTTCCGCCCCGTAGGTGGGCAGGTGGTTGTACGACGTCGTGGTGATGACGGTGCTGCCCGCCGCAAGCAGCCGGCAGATGTCCTCGGCGTTCGTCTCGACGGCGTGAGCCTTGCTGGCCGCGTGCACGACGACCTCGGCGCCCAAGGCGATGATCTCGTCTTTGTCCGCCGTGGCGATTACGCCCGTCGTTGGCGGTAGCCCGCACAGAGCGCCCGCGTCGACGCCCGTCTTCGCCGGGTCGTACACCAGCACACCCACTAGGTGATAATCAGGATTCTCAATCAGCTCCTGCAGCGCGGCCCGACCGACGGCGCCGGTGGCCCATTGCACGACACGAGTAGCCAATCGAATGCTCCAGGTTGTGCTTTCGCGGTTGCTTGGTTCTGGTTGGTACAACCTACATCATGTAGGTTTGCAACCGACAGTATGTAGGTTGATCGAACCACAAGAGGTGGCACGTGGCGGAGCCGACGGTTACTGACGACATCGAGCAGCGCATCCGCGAGGCGCAGGAGAAGTTCAACGCCGGAATGGGCGCCGACGGCGACGCGACACCCTATCCGCTGCTGCGCGAGCTGCGCACGAAAGCCGCGGTCCACCCCGGCTGGCCGGAGATGGGCGTCCCCGAGGACGGACCGGACGGTAAGAAGACGTTTACGGCGTACTCGTTCGATGCCGTCAAGGCCGTTTTCACCGACAACACCACGTTCAGCACCCGGATCTACGAGGACATGGTGCGGCCGCTGCAGGGCCCGACAATCTTGGAAATGCAGGAGCCCGAGCACGCCACCTACCGCCGATTGCACGAATTCGCTTTCGCCAGATCCTCGATGAGGCGTTGGGACACCGAACTCGTCGGACCTCTCGTGGATCGCACGATCGCGAAGTTCCGCGACAAGAAGCGGGTCGACCTGGTCGACGCGGTGTTCATGCCGATCCCGGTGCGGATCATCGCCGCTCTGCTCGGGTTGCCCGAGTCCGATATCGGCGAGTTTCACCGGCTGGCCATCGACCTGCTGGGCTTTCGCGCCGATATGGAAACGGCGATGAAGGCGTCGGCGGAGATGAAGGAGTACTTCATCGGCGTCCTCGCCGACCGGCGCAAGTCGCCGAAGGATGACATGGTGACCATCCTGTCGCAGGCCGAGATCGACGGTGTGAAGATGTCGGACGAGCAGATATACGGGTTCATGCGGAATCTCCTGCCCGCGGGGGCGGAGACCACGTCGCGATCGACCGCCAGCCTCGCGTTGGCTCTGTTGACCCACACCGACCAGCTTGATGCGGTGCGCGCCGACCGCGGCCTGTTGCCGCAGGCGATCGAGGAGGGCATCCGGTGGGAGACGCCGCTGCTGAACTTCATCCGTGAGGTGAGCACCGACACCGACTTCTTCGGGCTGCACCTCCCGAAGGGCTCGACGATGATGGTGAATCTGGGCAGCGCCAACCATGACGAGACGCGATGGGAGGACGCCGAGTCCTTCGACATCTTCCGGGAGCGCAAGCCGCACATCGGGTTTGGTCACGGTGCGCACGTCTGCCTGGGAATGCACCTGGCACGGCTGGAGAGCACCAAGATCTTCAACGCGCTGCTCGACGAGCTGCCCGGGATGCGGCTCGACCCCGACGCCCCGGCTCCCTACGTGACAGGCACGATGTTCCGCTCGCCACCGCGTCTCCACGTGGTTTGGGATTAGAGGAGATTGCCTGACATGACTCGCGTGATCCAGTGGGCCACCGGGGTGACCGGCACCATGTCATTGCGGCACGTCTTGACCCGGCGGGACCTGGAACTGGTCGGCGTGCGCGTGTACGACCCGGCGAAAGCCGGGCTTGACGCGGGCACCCTGTGCGGGGTCGCCGGGGCGGGAGTACTGGCTTCTGCCGATCGCGACGCCCTCATCGGTACCGATGCCGATGTGGTGCTCTACATGGGCAAGGTGGAGACCGATACGCCCGGCTGCTTCGCCGACGTCTGCGATCTGCTCGCGTCGGGCAAGAACGTGGTGGCCACCGGTAGCCGGTTCGTCCATCCCCGCTCGCTACACGAATCGCTGGCCGAAGGGATTGAAAAGGCCTGTCGTGCAGGAGGTTCGTCCTTTCTCGGGCTCGGCCTATACCCGGGCTTCGTCGGCGAGTCGCTGGCGCCGATCCTGTCCCGGCTCACCGAACGCACCGACCGGATCACCGTGCGGGAGGTGCTGAACTACTCGACCTACGCGAGCCACGATTTGATTTTCAACGCGATGGGCTTCGGCCACGCGCCGGATGACAACACCCCGTTGCTGACCAACACGGACTACGCGGCGAGCGCATGGATCGGCAGCGCGACGGTTCTCGCGCAGGCCCTCGGGCTCGAGATTCGGTCCGTCGAGGGGTTCCGCGAAGTCGTGACGACCCCGAGGGCCCTGACGGTAGCTGCGGGGGACATCCCCGCAGACACCGTGGGGGCGATGCGTTTTGGCGTCGTGGTCGACTGCGGCGAAACCACACTCGCCGTCGAACATCTCACCCGAATGGCCGACGATCTGGCCCCGGAGTGGCCGTCGGAGATTGGCTATCAGGTGACCTTCGAAGGCAAGCCCAACATGAGTTTTCGTCTCGTGATCGGCTCCCACGAGGAAGACCACGCCGAGCAGGGCTGCCTGGCCACCGCCATGCATGCCATCAACGCGATCCCCGCCGTGATCGCGGCTGAGCCTGGGCTCTATGACCTGTCGACCATCACCCCGTTCGTCGCGCACTGGACCGAGCGCGGTGTCGTACCGGCGTCACATCCCGGCGAGGAGGATTGAGTGCTCAAATCGATTGATTTCGAAGTCATTCGGCAGACCCCATCCCTCGCCCATTACCGACGTGAATGGGTTCCCACACCGGGCATGGGACTGTCGGGCATCTGGCTGGGGGCAGTCGTTGCCGACGCATCCGGGCAGAGCTATTGGGGGGTGCGTGGATGCGACGACTTCGTCGCCGGAATGACCCATGTCGTCTCTCCGGTGTGCGGATTTCGCTCGCTGCCGAAGAACATCGACATCGAAGCACCCCACCTCTACACCGAGTACTCGACGCTCGACTGGTTCGAGCCGCTGCAATACGTCGACGACGGCGCGACTGTGCAACTGCTGTATCCCAGCGGGCGAATCGCGCGTGACGCCGACGGGTTTCACTGGCACGATGCCAGTAACCGATGGGAGTTACATGGTCGGACGGTCAGCGATATCGTCCTCACATTCGTGCCCACGCAGCAAGGCATCGATGACGACGTCTACTACCGCCATGAGCTGATGTACGCCACCGGCAAGGTCGATGGCGTCGAGGTTTCGGGCTACGCACACCAGGACTTCGCGTACGGACCGCCGGGAAAGGTGTACACCGAGCTCCCCATCGCCCGTCACCTGCAAGGTATGTGGGTGTCCTGGCTGCATGAGCTCGGCGATGGGCAGTTGGGCGGTGGCAGTTTCTGGCAAGGTCGCGAAGGCGTGGCCTTCGGCCCGGGCTATCAGCTCAAAGACGGTGTCACGACGGTTCATAAGGACATCGCTGCGCAGCCGACCTTCAACGAGTCCGGAAGGATGACCACGCTCGACGCGGCCATCGGCGCCGATTCTTACACCTTCGCCTTCGAATCGAGCGGGAGCCCGCTGCACGTCTTCGGTTCGGTGACAAGCGCCTCGTCGGGGGTGCGGCCGGCGCGAAGCTGGTGCTGGGTCGAATACACCGGAAACATGCTGACACCGGAGCTGCTCGACGCGGCCACGGCCATGTTCGCCTTGGCGCGTGGGCTCGGCTGATGACGTTTTCCCAGGGTTGCTCCGCTCCCATTGCGCCGCCCGGCATCGTCACCGCGCTGGGCCATGCGGTGCCGAACCCGGAGGTCCAGGGCGGCCGGAGCCAAAATGATTACCTTTGACGATCGGGTCGTCCTGGTCACCGGCGGCGCCCGCGGTCTGGGCGAGGCGTACTGCCATGAATTGGCCCGCCGCGGAGCCGCCGTGGTGGTCCACGACAGCGGTGTCGAAACCGACGGAAGCGGCGGCGATCCGGGCCCGGCCGAGGACGTCGCCGCGGCTATCCGCGCCGCGGGTGGACGGGCGGTGGCGTGCGCCTTGGACGCCAGCACCGAACAAGGGGGGCGTGCCGCGGTCGACCTCGCCGTCGCGGAGTTCGGGCGGTTAGACGCGATTGTCGCCAACGCCGGCATCATCCACGACGACCCGTTCCCGGACTGGCCGACAGAACGCTTCGAGGCGCTGCTGCGCCATCACGTGTTGGCCGCCTTTCATGTTGTCCGCCCGGGTTTCTCGGTGATGCGCGACGCCGGATACGGCCGGTTGGTGTTCGTTTCCTCCGCAGCGGGGGTTTTCGGGCAGCCGGGATTGACGGGATACGCCACGGCGAAGACGGCGATGCTCGGATTGATGAACGTCACGGCGCTCGAGGGTGCGGCGCACGGGATACGCGCCAACGCCATCATGCCGATGGGCGACACGCGAATGGCAATGGCGCTGATGGGGGAGGCCGGCCGCACGGCCGACGCGCGGGCGTTCCTGGAGACGTTGCGGCTCGATCAAGTGGCACCGGTGGTTGCCTACCTGGCCAGCGAGCACTGCGCGTTGACACACAGGGTTCTCAGCGCTTTCCGTGGTCGGGTGGCCGCGCTGCAGATCGGTGTGACGCGTGGCTGGCTCGGCGCCGACGGCGCCCTTGACGCCGAGGACGTGGCCGCCAACCTCGACCGCATCCTCGACCCGTCGGAGATATTCGTGCCCGGCAGCATTTTCGATGAAATGGAGCATGCTTTCGCGCCGGCTCCTGTTGAGCCGCAAGCCGATTCCTGATCGAAACGCCTACGTCGCCAGTCCGGCCCACCGGCCTGGCGACGCTGCCTGCCGGTATTCGGCCGCGCCTAATCGCGTCAGTCTGCGAAGACGATGGGCCCATCACCGAAACCCGTATGGCTGCGTATCAGCGGCAGATCCGGGCCATTGCCAAGGATGCTCGCAGCCACCGCCCACAGCGGGTGAATTCTTAACTCCCTTCAAGCCGCTGCTAGATTCTTCAGTCTGTTCGCGGCGGCAATTGTTCTTCTCGAAAGCGCGTCAGATGAAGTCCGATCCGCCGTCGACATTGATGGTCGCCCCCGTCACGTAACCGTTTCGCCGTGACGCGAGATATGTGGTCGCGGAGGCGATCTCTTCGGGCAGCCCGGCGCGACCGATGTCACAGGGATGCCCGTAGGTTCTATCCACCCACGTCATCACGTGCTTCGGATCCGACGAGTCCAGCCCGTCCGCCGCCAGCGCTTCCCGCAGAATCTCGGTGAAACTAGCCGTCACGATGGTGCCGGGGCAAACGCAGTTCACCAAGATGCCCTCGACACCAAGGCTTTTAGACAGGTTCTTGGTGAAGCTGGAAAGCGCCGATTTGGCTGCCGTGTAGGCGACCAGGCGTGGGCTCTGGCGCTGGATGGAGTGCGCCGAGAGGGTGACGATGCGGGCCCAGTTGGCCGATCGCAGCATCGGCAGAGCGGCCCGCACCGAGCGCACGGCGGAGAGTGTGCCGAGATCGAATGCAGCGTGCCAGTCTTCGTCGCTGAGATCCTCGAATGCGCCTGCGTTCGGGCCGACGGTGTGCACTAGGACATTCAGGCTGTCCCAGGCATGACCAACGGCCGCGAACCCCGATGCGATGGATGCGGCATCGGACATATCGACGCTGATCGTCAGCACTTCGGGAGCGCCCGCACGGCGGATCCGCCTCGCAGCCGAGTCCAACGCAGTCGCGCCGCGCGCCATGATGGCCACCGAAGCGCCCTCGGCTCCGAGAGTCTCGGCGATCGCCAGCCCCATCCCCTTGCTGCCTCCGGTGACCACCGCGGTTGCGCCATCGAAACCCAGATCCATTGAGTCGTCCTTTCAATCGGAGCTGCCGCTGAAGGCTACTGACCCTTAACGATTCGAGGTGCAAGGTGAACGATCTCGCTGACCACTGTGGGGTTGGCGCGTGAAATCGCGATAAGGGAAAGCATGGTGTTGGCCACGTCCTCGACCGTAGACATCTCCTCCGGGATCTGGCCGCCACGCGCCCAGGCCCGATATAAATCGGCCAGCAGGTCGCGATCGGCCCCGCGTAAGATCTCGGTGTCACAGGTCGGGCCAACGCTGACCCGGATCACGGCAATCTCGGGATGTTCGGCCCTCCAGGACCGCAGTATCTCGTCGAGCGCCGCCTTGCTCGCATGGTAGGCCGAAACGCCCGCGCGGGGCCGGCCGACATCGTGGCTCGACGCCACGACGATCGTGGCGTCGTCGGCCAAGTGCGGGAGGGCAGTACGCAGTACGTGGGAGGCCCCAACGGCGTTGACTGCGTAAGAGTGGAGCCATGTTTCCACATCGGTCTCTTCGATCAACGCGAACGGCACGACGGCGCTGGTGAATACCACTGCGTCGAGCTTGCCGAACTTGTTGGCAACGTCGCTGATCACGGATTCGATGGCGCGCGGATCGGATACGTCGAGCTCGTGCGACGTTCCGCCAAGTCGATCGGCCAGTTCAGACAGGAGGTCGATCCGCCTCGCGGCGAGTGCCACGGCGGCGCCCCTGGTGTGGGCGGCAATGGCTAACGCCTGTCCGATGCCCGACGACGCCCCGATGATCAGCATTCGTGTCCCCGCGATGCTGGCGTGCCGGTCGCCCATAGGCTGCCTCCTCTGCTCCGACGTCCACATCATTCTCGCATGTGAGAATTAATATTCTCACTTGGGTGCTGTCGATTCCGTGGGGTTGCTTCCAGGATTCCGCGGCAGAGCGCAGATGCGTGCTATTGCCAAGAGTCCGTTGGCCGCTCAGGGTGTCCGGCGGCGCACCCAACTGTGGGCGCTGGTCGCCTCCGCAGCGTGGTATCGCGACGAACGCGGCACGCGGACGCAACTTAGACCGCTGTCGAAGCCAACGGCGGCAGTGCGCGGGAGGCCGGCCAACGTTCGGCACGTCCACGTCAAAGCTTGTCTGATCGTTGCGATAATGCATATTCTCGACCGGTCGAGGATGATTCTCGGCGCCTGGAAGGAAGGACGGCCGGGTGGCGCATACCGTGGGCACCGAACCGTACTATGACCCGTTCGATTTCGAAATCGACGACGACCCTTACCCCGTTTGGAAGCAACTTCGCGATACGGCGCCGCTATACCACAACGAGAAGTATGGCTTCTATGCCCTGAGCCGCTATGAAGACGTCGCACGCGAGCTGATCAATTGGAGAGATTACCGGTCGGGTAGGGGCACCATCATCGAGGTGATCCTCAATGGGGTCGAAATACCCCCAGGGGTGATTCTGTTCGAGGACCCACCGATCCACGATCTGCATCGCCGGCTGTTGTCGGGAGTGTTCACGCCGCGCCGAATGGCAGCGATCGAGCCGCTGGCACGAGAGTTCTGCCGCCATGCGCTCGACGCGCTGACCGGACAAGACACCTTCGATTTCATTGCAGACCTTGGCGCCTTGATGCCGATGCGAACCATCGGCTACCTGCTGGGGATCCCGGAAGAGAGCCAAGCCTCGATCCGACGCAACACCGACAAACTTCTCGAACTGAAACAGGCTGCGCCCCAGCAGGTCGCAGAGGACATGATGACGCGCCAATCTGGCCTACTCGAAGAGTTCATCGACTGGCGGTACGACCACCCGGCCGATGATCTGATGACCGAGCTGGTCAACGCCGAGGTCGAGGAGGCGGACGGTACACGCCGCCGACTCACACGCACCGAAGTGCTGACCTATACCGGCACCGTCGCGGGTGCGGGCAACGAAACCACGACGCGGTTGATCGGGTTCGCCGGGGCGCTATTGTCCGACCACCCGGATCAACGTCGCGAGCTTGCGGGTGATTTCAGCCTGATACCTGGCGCGGTCGAAGAGGTTCTACGGTACGAGGCTCCATCACCGGTGCAGGCGCGCTACGTCGCCTCCGACGTAGAGCACCACGGGCAACAGGTTGCCGAAGGGTCGGTGATGCTGCTCCTGAACGGGTCGGCGAATCGCGACGAGCGCCAGTTCCCGGACGCGGACCGGTTCGACATCCACCGCAAGGCAGCGACCCATCTGTCCTTCGGGCACGGCATCCATTTCTGTCTCGGTGCGGCCCTCGCCCGGGTGCAGGCGCGGGTGGCGCTCGAAGAGGTGCTGTCCCGTTGGCCGGACTGGGAGGTCGACTACGAGAAGGCCACACATGCGCACACCACCAGCGTGCGAGGCTGGGCCTCGCTGCCGGCGCGGCTCTGACATGGCGAATACCGTTGACTCCAAGACCGATTCGGCTTCCGTCGAGCCGATCGACGCGGGCGGTTCCCGATCCAAAATCGGGTGGGCGCTATTCTTCTTCGCCTACCTGATCTTCGCGGTGGTGATCGTCGCAACCATGCAATCGGGTACTCACGGGGACCCCCGGATCACCAACACGCACCCCGGTCCGGCGCCGTATCCGCCGTTCCTCGGATTCGACAACTGGCCGCTGGCGGTCGCGCTCAGCTCCATTCCGATGGCGATCGGTCTGGTCGGAACGCTGGTGTGGCTCTCCGTGCGACAGCGCGGGGTGCACTGGGCGGTGGTGATCGCGTTCGCGGGCCTGATCACCGGAGCGCTGGATCCATTGGCCAACTGGGCGACATTCGCGGTCTTCGACCCGCGCATGCTGCACTTCCCGCTGTCGTGGCCGTACGTGAACATCTCACCGAACCTCGAACCCGCCTTGTCGTTCCTGGGCGGTTATGCGGCCTACTATCTCCTCAACGGGCTGGTGGTGCTGCAACTGCATGACCGGCTGTTGGACCCACTGTTCCGGCGCACCAGGTGGCTTGCGCGCCATCGACTCGCCGCAGTCTTCCTCGGCGCCTTCGTCATTGCCATACCGCTCAACGGAATTGTCCAGTTTGCCTGGATGAGGGTTGGCATCTTCTACTACACCGAGGCGGTCGGGCCGACGTTGCAGATCGGCCACATCCGTCTTCCGCTCGTCATGGCGGTGTATGACTCCCTCATCTTCGCGATGGTGTCCGTCATGTGCGTCCGTGCCGAGGGCGACGAGTTGGTGCTGATCAACCGGATCGTCCGCCGGCTTCCAGCCCGACCTGGCCGCAACCGGGTCACGCTGACGCGACAGCTCCTCATTTCGCTTCTGGTCGGTCTCGTATCGTTCGGGGTGCCGCTCGCGGTGCTCTCCGGGCTGCGGGCGGCGGGGGTGTCCAAACCCGCATATGAGCAGAACCCGTATCCGAACGTCAAGGTGTACGACCCATACGGGCATCTCGAGGAAGCCGGTAAACCGGGACCGTTCTACAAGTGAGCCACTTCGTTCGAATTTACCGGGCCGCTTGACATTCAACCGAAGGGAGCGTTGATGACTGATAACGCCTCCGCCCGCTATCGTGTCGTGCACGTCGGGACTGGGCTCACGGGCAGAGAAGCGCTGCGGGCCACGATTCTCGACCCTGCACTGGAGTTGGTCGGTGTGAGGGTTTCCACCGCAGACAAGGTTGGCATAGACGCGGGCCGGCTCTGCGGCGTAACTGATGTTGGCGTGACGGCGACAGGCGACATGGGCGAAGTCATTGCGCTGAAACCTGATTGCGTGACTTACTGTGCAACGGCGGTGCGGCGCGAAGATGAGGCGATCGCGGATATTGCGGCGCTGCTGGAGTCGGGGATCAACGTCGTTACGATATCGACGATTCCGATGGTCTACCCGCCCGCCGCACCGCAGCATTGGCGCGCCGCGCTCGATTTAGCCACCGCTAAGGGAAGATCGACGTTCTACGCCACCGGAAGTGAGCCCGGCTTCATAAGCCTCAACCTTCCTACCGCACTTCTCTCCGGGGCGGGTACGGTGAATTCGTACCGAATGGACGAGTATGCGGTCGACTTGGATAGGTCCTATCCAATCTGGGATGTGTTGCATGAATCGATGGGCTTCGGCAAGCCGGACGGCCACGTTCCCGCCAGGATAGCTTCGGGCAAGGTAAATCATGATTGGGAGACGGTCGTGCGCTACCTCGCGGAGCTACTTGGCATTGAACTGGATCGCGTCGATCTGGACTGGGAGACGCTGTTAGCACCAGCCGACCTATCGACCGCCGTCGGCGTGGTGCCGTCGGGAACGATTTGCGGGCATCGCTGGCAGCTCTCCGGAGTGGTGAGCGACCGGAAAGTGGTGTCAGTCCAATATTTCGCGACGGTGAGCTCGACCCCTTGGCCCGAACGGTGGCCGAAGCCCTCCCGAGAGGGGCAGGGCGGGATGGTGTTTCGTGTCGAAGGCGATCCCAGCATGACCCTGGAGCTCTACCTCGAACAGTCCAGCGGAGACCGCGTCAATCCGGGAATCACCGCCACCGCGATGGCCGCGGTCAACGCCATTCCCCGCGTGGTGGCCGCGCCCCCCGGCGTCATCGAACGGCCGCTGGCCGGACCCGAAATCGTCAGCCGACTCTCGCGAACCCTACGTTGACCCTCTTCGCCCTACTGCACGGCGGCATGCATTTTGGCTCCTGCTGGGATGCGATCGCCGCACAGCTCGCGCAGCGGGGTCATCGCGTGGTCGCACCGGATCTGCCGGTCGATGACGACTCGGCCGGGGCGCTGGAATGGGCGCAGGCGGCAATCGACGCGATCAAAGGGGTCGAGGGCGGCCCCGCGTCCGAGGGAGTCGTCGTTGTCGCGCACTCGATCTCGGGGTTGTGCGCACCCGTCCTCGCCACGCTGCACCCGGTGCACCAGATCGTCTTCGTGGCCAGCCTGCTACCCGTGCCCGGCCAGTCATTCGTTGACCACCTGGCCGCCAATCCCGACGCGATCACGTTTCCAGAGCCGCAGGAACAAGGTGCCGGACCGTTCGGGCTCACCTGGGAGTCGGTGCTAGCGGGTTTCTATCATGACTGCCCGGAAGTCCTGGCGCGCCGGGCTTTCGACGATCTGCGGCATCAATCGTTCACTGTGTTCACCGAACGTTGTCCGATAGATCATTGGCCCGAGACCCGCTCGACCTACGTGTTGATGCGGGACGACCGCGCCGTGGGGGCGTCGTGGGCTCGCCGCAATGCGGTCGGCAGGATTGGCGCACGCGTCATCGAGCTAGACGGCGGCCACTCACCTTTCTTCGCCCGTCCGGCCGAGCTGAGTGCGGTGCTGCTAAGCCTGGGCGACTCCCACGTCGACGGAGATTGCGACGGCGGCAACGAGGTCAGGGGCGCTCCTCGCGGCCCGATGTTCACCGTCTAGCCGAAGTCGAATGCGTTGCGGGGAGCGGTGATCGGTAGTTCCAGTGATGTCGCGATACCGGGAGCCGCATCGACCACGTAAGGAATGGCGTTGACCACGCGCATGGCCGTTGCTTCCATGGCGTTGTCATTCGCCGAAGCCGCGGTGCCCTCGGTGCCGAACCGAAGATCGCAGTGAATGTATGGCTCGCCCTCGATGACGATTCGGTAGGTGCCGTGGGGGGCCGAGGCCCACTCGGGTGCCAGGTCGGGCGCCATGCGATTGATGTGTTCGATGGTGATGACAGGATGGCCGTCAACGACGCCGGTGGTCTCGGCCCGCACCGCCCCGCAGGTCCCGGCGGGAATCAAACCGCACGCGACATGCAGGTCCCGTGGGGTGATGACGCGCTCGTAGCTCTCGGTGACCTTGTCGAGTTCGACACCGAGTGCGCGCGCCACCAGGCCGATCGGGGGTCCCCAGGCGAACTGCTGGGCGCCCTCGAGCTCCAGGAGCGGCGTGAAGTCCAGCGGACGACCGAAGCCCATCGCATCGAACATGAGGTACTCGTTGGGGTAGGCCGAGTAATCGAAGATCTCCTGCGCGCGGATCGAGCGGATGGTGTTGGACAGGGTCGAAAGTATGACGGGGAACTGGTCACCGGCAAACCCCGGCTCGATGCCCGAGGTGTATATCGTCACGCCGCCTGCAAGCGCCGCGGCGCGAACCTGATCCGCCAAATCGGGAATCCACCTGTCCGGGAACATCATTCCCGGCGTGTTGGTGGTGACCACATTGATCCCCGCGTTCAGCAGACGGATGTAATCGCGGACCGCGGCCGCATCCATGTCAGGGCTGGTGGCCGTGTAGATGGCGCAGTCGGGTTCGAGCTTGATGATCTCATCGAGATCGGCGGTCGTCGTCACACCGATGGGGCCGAGCCCGACGACCTCACCGGCATCGCGGCCGGTCTTTTCCGGGCTGTGTACCCAGACCCCGACCAGGTCGAGGTGTGCCCGGCGGTTGATCGCTTCCAGCGCGATGCAGCCCACGCCGCCGGTAGATATCACTGCTATGCGTAACGCTTTGTCGGTCAAGGTCATCGCTCCTTCGTTGGGTGCTGCTGGCTACAGATCGGGGATTGGCAGCGATGAGTTCGGCCCTTGCAGGCCACCGTCGACGACGAAGGTCGAATTGGTGGCATAGCAGTCGCGGGTGGACAGATACACCGTCAACCGGCCGAGGTCCGCGACGTCACCGATACGATGCAGCGGCGTGAGCTCCTTCAACTTTTCCTCGGAGCCCGGCATCAGATCGAAACTCGACCGAAGCCCGGTGGTCATGAACGCACCCAGGGCGATGGCATTCACGCGGATCTTGGGGGCCAGCTCCTGTGCCATGGCTCGGGTCAGCGCTTCCAGCCCGCCCTTGGCCACGGAGTAGGGCAACAATCCACGGATGCCGAATCGGCCCGCCCCAGAGGAGATGTTGACGATGGAGCCTCGCCCCACCTTCAGCATGTGTGGCACCGCGAGCTGGCTCATGATGAACGCAGAGGTGACGCAGTAGTCGAACGTCTGTCGAAGGTTGTCGTCGGTCAGGTTCAGGAACGGGCCATAGGTCGCGAAACCAACATTGTTGACCAGGATGTCGATACGGCCGAACTCGTCGACCGCCGTCTGCACTACGCGTTCGCTGTCGGAGCGTTTGAGCGCGTCGGCGGTGAGTGCACGGCCTGTACCGCCCGCTTCTTCGATTTCCTTAATCGTCTGTTCCACCTCAGACGACGTCCGTGCCGTACCGACCACCGTTGCGCCCGCCTCTGCGAGCACCTTGGCGATGCCTTCGCCGACGCCGCGTCCGGCCCCGGTGACGATAGCGACCTGACCATCCAGCTCGAATTGTTCAAGTGCCACAAAGCGCCTCTCTGCGCAGAATATGGATACGCAGCGCGAATCTACCCTAACGAGAATGAATGCTCTCAATAATGGGAAATACTCCTTTGGTCCTCGTAGAGTCGTTCGCATCTCGGACTCGACACGGGTACGGCGGTGAGTTTTTTGTCCCGCAACGGCGACGGTCTGTTCTCCGTCGTCGTGCGTACCGCCGATTGTGTTGCAAGCGAACATGTTGCTGCGCGATACGGAGCTAAATCCGACTTCCGGCAGCGACATGAGGGCGACGGATTCGAGTTGACCGAGGTCAAGCTCGAACCGCTGTTCGGTATTCCTTTGACTCTGATGAGCACCAACATGCCCGATGGGCGACCGCTTACTCCTCAGCGGTAGCGAGCAGTCCGCTCAGCCGCTGTGCCAGTGCGGACTTCTTGACCTTTCCGGTCGCAGTGAAGGGAAGATCCTGCTTCGCAGTGACCCAAATGAACTTCGGCACCTTGTACGCCGACAGCTTGCCACGCAGTTGCGTCCGCAGAGACTCACCGTCGAGCGTCGAGTCGCCCCGGGGTACCACGGCCGCGGCGACCACCGTGCCGCCATCGCTCTCGGCGCCAACCACGTACGCCTCGAGCACACCATCGCAGTCGGCGAGCGCCAGCTCTACTTCGCTGGGTGTGACGTTGGTGCCGCCACCGGTCTTGATCAGATCGCCCAGCCGCCCAACGAACTTGATCCAGCCGTCCTCATACTCGACGCCACAGTCACCCGTCCGGTAGTAGCCGTCGGGGGTGAACACTTCCTCACGTTCTCGCTTGTGCAGGCGTTGCATCAACGAGTACCCGCGGACCCAGATCTCACCGGGGGTGCCTACGGGCGCCGGCTGCCCTGTCTCGGAGTCGACGAGCAAATGGTGCAGCCCTTCGATGGACACGCCGCCGGTTTCGCACCGATCGGGTGGCTGTGGCACATACGGGTCTACCCCAATGTGATTGCCACACAGTTCGGTCATCCCCAAGGCATTGGGGCCCTTCGGGCGACGTTCGGGGGGCACCATGGCGGGCATGCTGGTTCGCTGCACGGAGCTCAAATCGCAGGCGGAGAATTCGGGATGTTCGGCCAGTGTCTTGCCCTGCTGCGGCCAGCCCAGCGCAATTGTCGCGCGGTGGCGCTCAATGAGTTCCAATGCCTCGGCGGCGTCGAATGCCGGCTGGGTGACCAGCGTTGCGCCGTGGTGGATCACGGCATGCAATCCGGTGATCAAACCTCCCACCCAGAAGAAGGGCATGGCAGTGAACATCACGTCATCGTGGGTGACACCATAGGTGAAAGTGAGGTTGTAGGTATGGCGGACCAACGCGCCGTGGGTATGGACGGGCCCCTTCGGATCCCCGGTACTCCCGGAGGTGTAGATGATCGTCACGTCATCGGCCGGCGTCACGCACAATTCAGCGTCGACCAGGAAGTCGGCGTCGCCTGGCGACACGACGCTATCGTTGTTGATCGTTGTCGTCCAGGCCTGATCGGATGGGCCCCATACCGCAACGGTCCGCAGAAATGGTGCCTTTCGTACGGCGATGCGACCCGGCGCGCGTTGATCTGCCAATCCCGGCAACGCTTCCTGCAAACGAGCGACGAAGTCGTGGTTGCGGAACTGCGACCACGCCAAGATTGCGCGCAGGTCAGCATGGCGTGCGGTCCAGCCGAGTTCGGAGGCTTGGTAAAAGGTGTTCAGTGGGACAGCGACCGCACCGATTCGTGTGGTGGCAAACCAGGCCAATGCCCAATCGACGCTGTTCGGCATCAAGATTCCTACGTGATCGCCCTTGCCAATACCCTCCGCCAACAGGGCAATCGCCAGCGCGGCAGAGCGGCGATCCAGGTCGCGATAAGTCAATTCCTGCCCGTCCACGATGAGGAACGGCTTGTCCCCGAAACGCGCTGCGCAGGACCGCACCAGAGCAGGAATTGTGGGCAAGAGGTTCGGGAAGGGCATAAGCGCAGGATAGTAGGATTTGCTGAAAACGAGAACAGCGGTTCTCATTCCGCCCTTTCCGCCTACACTTCCAGCATGGCCACAGAAGTAGGGAGTCGGGCCTCGGTCGATCGCTTGGACCGGGTGGAGTCGAGTGTCGCGATCAGCCAACTGCCCAGCCGATATGCCATGGCCCTCGATGTCCGCGATCTCGACGCCCTGGTGGGGTTGTTCGTCGACGATGTCGACGCAGGCGCGGAGGGAATGGGCAGGGAGGCACTGAAGCGTTGGTACGACCGGGTGCTCCGGCGGTTTTACCGCAGCATCCATCTGATCTGCGGTCACCACTTCGATTTCGTCGACGCCGATAACGCGATGGGTTCGGTGTACTGCCGCGCCGAACACGAGGACGGGGACGGGTGGTACGTGATCGCGATGCGCTATGACGACGTCTATGAGCGTCGCGACGGTCAGTGGTGCTTCGTCAAGCGACGGGAGCATCCCTGGTATTCAGTCGATGTGACGGAGCGGCCGGGGCCGGAGTTCATGCGCTGGCCGGCCGACGTCCGGTTGCGCGCGGCCATGCCCCAGCGGATGCCGACGTGGCGGGCCTTCTGGGCCGAAGGAGACCCTGCGCTGCCCGAGCGGCTGTCGGCGCGTCCCTAGGATTTGCTGCCGACCGCTCCCAGCGTCGCCGCAGTTTACAAATCGTGCCGAAACTGCCATTCTCGCATAATGCAAGCAGGCGTTTCCGCCGTTGCAAGCCTACCGGTGCGCTCGCACCTCTACCACTGCGACCAATGGAGGCCGTCATTTCCGTCGACAAAGTGCTCAGCGGCGTCCGCGTGCTCGAGGTCGCCGCGTGGACCTTCGTGCCGTCGGCAGGTGCCGTGTTGGCGGAGTGGGGAGCGGAGGTTATCAAGGTGGAGCCGCGCGAAGGCGGTGACCCGCAGCGTGGATTGGTCACGATGGGCATCGTGGATGAGGGTGGTGGAACGGTCAACTACATGATCGAGATACCGAATCGGGGGAAGAAGTCAATCGGTGTGGATCTGAGCACTCCAGGCGGTCAGGACGTCATCCGCAAGCTAGCCGCGACGTGCGACGTCTTTCTGACCAGCTACCTACCGAGCCGCCGCAAGAAGATGGGCATCGACGTCGACGACATCAAAGCCGCGAATCCGGGCATCGTGTACGTGCGCGGGTCGGGCCACGGACCCAAGGGGCCCGACGCGGACAAGCCGGGCTACGACGGCGTCTCCTACTGGGCTCGCGGTGGCATAGCCTCCGTGCTTACCGAAGGCGACGCCGAGCCGGTGCGGTCGCGGCCGGCCTTCGGAGATCTACTCGGTGGCATGGCGATCGCCGGTGGGATCGCGGCGGCCTTGTACAAGAAGGCGACCACCGGTCACGGAACCGTTGTGGATGTCTCCCTGCTCGGCCTGGCGGCGTGGAACCTCAGTCCCGACGTCGCCGTGAGCCAAATCCACGGCGGCAGCTCGATCCCGAATTACAGCCACGCCGACGCGCCCAACCCATTGGTGGGGACCTACCGCACCAAGGACGGGCGCTATGTCCAGCTGATGATGCTGCAATTAGACAAGTTCTACGCGGAAGCGATGCGTGCAATTGGTTTACCCGACTTGATCCATGATGAGCGATTCGCTGATCCCGCAGCGCGATTCGCCAACCGAACGGAACTCATCTCTCTCATGGATGATGTGTTTGCTCAACGCACACTCGCCGAATGGCGTCAGCAGCTGGCCGCTATCTCCGGTGCGTGGGGAATTGTGCAGACGCCCGGCGAGCTCTGCCATGATCCGGCCGTCATCGCGAACGGCTATGTCGCGAAAACCACCACGATGAACGGGTCGGCATGCTCGCTGCCCACCAACCCCGTCCAGTTCGACGAAAGGCCCGTTGTCCCGGCGGGCGCGCCCGAACACGGCCAGCACACCGAAGAAGTGTTGATGGAGGCGGGCTTGGATTGGGACACCATTGCGAGCTACAAGGAAACCGGAGCGATTCTATGAACGTCATGCCGTCGCAAGTTGGTGTCAGTGACCCTGTTGACTTCGACCCGTTTTCGGACGACTTCTTCAATGGGGCGTTCGACACCTATCGGCGCCTGCGCGATGAGGCCCCCGTCTATTACAACGCAAAGTGGGACTTCTGGGCCCTGACTCGCTACGACGACGTGGCGCCCGCCACGAAGGACCACGAAACCTTCTCTTCTGCCAAGGGCGCCACGCTGGACATGGTGCAGGCCCATGACGATGCACTGCCGGTGCCCAAGGTGATCATTTCGATGGATCCACCCGAACACCAGAAAATGCGCAGGCTGGTGAGCAGTGTGTTCACCCCCCGGGCCATCGCCGCGCTGGAAGACATGGTGCGCGAGAAGGTTTACGAGCGTATCCATGCACTCGACCCGTCCTCTTTCGACGTGGTCGCCGACTTCTCGGCCCTGTTTCCGAACGAGGTCATCACCACCATGCTTGGAGTTCCGAAGCAGGACCGTGATCAGATCCGGCTCTGGCTAGATCTGCTGCTCGAACGCCGCCCAGGTGAGATCGCCACCACAGCAGAAGGTTTCGAAGCCTCGACGAAGACCGGGATCTATTACTACAACCTGGTGCAGAAGCGCCGTGCAGATCCGCGCGACGACATGATCAGCCGGCTCATCGAGACGGAGATCGAACGAGACGGACAGGTGGAGAAGCTCACCGACGTGGATATCACCGGTTTCGCGACGATGCTCGGGGGAGCCGGCGCAGAGACCGTCACCAAGCTGGTCGGCAACGCCATGGTCGCTTTCGCCGATTTTCCCGACCAATGGCAGAAGTTGCAGGAGGACCGCAGCAAGATTCCCGCAGCGATCGAAGAGTTGTTGCGCTATGAGGCGCCGTCACAGTACCAGGTTCGCACCGCCACTCGGGATGTGATGTTGCACGGCACTGTAATTCCCGATGGCAGCGCCGTCTTGCTCGTCACAGGCTCAGCGACGCGCGACGAGCGGATGTTCCCCGATCCCGATCGACTGGACATCGACAGGGAGCGCAAGATGGGTTTCAATCTCGCGTTCGGGTACGGCGTGCATAGCTGTTTGGGGGCGGCGCTGGCGAGGATGGAGAGCCGTGTCGCACTGGAAGCGCTGCTCGATCTGCTCCCTGAATACGACGTCGACCGCAGCGGGTTGCGGCGGGTGTCAATGTCCAATGTTTGTGGGTGGTCCAATGTGCCAGTGCGCAGAAGGCGCTGAGTTGTGTTTGCAAGCCGGCAGATAACACCATCGCTTTTCGAGGAGGTGGGAGCATGATGTCCGATCGGGTGGCTCGGCACCGCAGGATCGCTCACGCGAAATGGGAGACTTACGCGACTGCTCCGGAGACCGGGAAGATCACCTACGGCGGGGAGTGGGTCTACGCTCCGGACGCCGTCATGATGTGCCCCTTATTCAACGGCGGCACCGAGCATTTGATGGCCGACCTCGCGTCGGAAGAGGTCCTCGCAGCCATGCGGGCCTATGCGCCTGACGGCGACATGCTGACGTGCGAATTCCGCATGTGGTGGAAGCACATGCCCGACTTTCGAATCGTCACCCCGTTCGACTGCAGGGCCGCCGAGTGGGGGTTTGCGGTTCGCGACACCTATGCGGGAACGCAGAGCGACGGGACGGTGCTCAGACTCCACGAATGGGATTACGTCTGGATCAACGAGGAGGGCCAGATAACTCGCTGGGACTGGTTCGTCGATTCAGCGGAGTGGTATCCCTTTCTCGACCTCATCGGCCTCGACCGCAACGGCCTGACCTACCAGGACTACACCGTCAACTTCCTGCGTGAAGGGAGCATCGTCGGCTGACGTCGGGTCGGCTCATCGGCCGATAGACCGGTCCGGCGATCCGCCGGAGACGTCCCACGACTCTTGCGCCGGTCGTCGAGGAATCCCCGCACGACATGCGCGCGGACGAAATCGGCTACCGCGTCGTCGTCGCCCATGTCGAGATATGGCGAGGGAGTGGTAAAGAGTGAGAACAGCATTCGTGCGAACCATTCGGTTGCGACCTGAATGTTCAGGTCACTTCGCACCTCGCCGGTGAGCTTGGCGGCGGAGACGTACGGCGCGAGGAATTCGCTGCATTCCCGCAGTAGGGTGGACGCGTTCTTGGTCAACATCACATTGACCTGTTCTTGGTCGAAATACGACTCGGGCTCGACCACCCGGCGGGCCTGAGCGACGAAAACACCTGCCCGGGACAGCTTCTCCTCGAGGGTGCTGCCGCCGTGGCGGTCGATCGCCTTGGCCAGCCTGCGGTAGAAGCTCTGAGACGCTGCCTCCGCGCAAGCCTCGACGATCGTCTCCTTGTCCCGGAAATACTCGTAGAACGTGCTTCTGGACACGTCCGCGGCGCGTGCTATGTCGACGATCGTCGTTTTCCGCAGCCCTTGCGTTCGGAAGCAGGCGAAGGCGGCCGAGATGAGCATCTCCCGTGTGTCGACGGCCGTCGCGTGCGTCATCTGGATTACCGGCTTCCCTGATCAGTGATCGGGCGCGAGGATCAGACCGCTCGTCGGAACGCCGGTACCCGATGTGATCAGCACGTGTTCGACGTTGTCCACCTGATTGTGCGAGGTGCCGCGCACCTGACGGACACCCTCGGTGATTCCGTTCATGCCGTGAATATAGGCCTCGCCGAGCAGTCCGCCGTTGGTGTTGATGGGCATGCGTCCGCCCAGCGACAACTCCTCGACCGAGACGAAGTCCTTGGCTTCCCCGCGACCGCAGAATCCGAGTTCTTCGAGTTGGGTGAAGACGAAAGGCGTGAAGTGGTCATAGAGGAACGCGGTCGAAATATCCTGCGGTTTAAGACCGGAATTCCGCCATAACTTGTCGCCGACGACACCCATCTCGGGCAGCCCGGTGATCTCCTCGCGGTAGTAACTCGTCATCACCTCGCCGTCGTAGGCGGCGCCCTGAGCGGCGGCCGTGATGACGGCGGGCGGCTTGGGCAAGTCCCGGGCTCGCTCGAGGCTCGTCACCACCATCGCAACGCCGCCGTCGCTTTCCTGACAGCAGTCGAGCAGCCGCAGCACCGGCTCGATGATCCAGCGCGATTGCTGATGCTGCTCAAGCGTTATCGGCTTACCGTAGAACCAGGCGTCGGGGTTCTTCGCGGCGTGCTTGCGGTCGATGACCGAGATCTTCCCGAAATCGGCGTTTGTCACCCCATAGGTCGTCATGTAGCGCTGGGCGTGCAAGGCGACCCAGGCGGCCGGTGTCATGAACCCGAAGGGCGCATAGGGCGCCATCCACAGCGGTGTTACCCCCGGCTGGCGGCCGGCCCCGCCGAAACGGAAGCCGGAGCGCTCGTTGAACGCGCGGTAGCACACGACCGCTTCCGCCGCTCCCGTCGCGACCGCCATCGCGGCCTGCATCACCGTGCCCGCGGCCGCCCCACCACCGTGCGGGACCCGGGTGAAAAACGTCAGGTCGCGGATGCCGACATTCCGGGCGACCTCAATCTCCTCGTTCTCGTCGACGCTGAAGGTCACCATGCCGTCGATGTCGGCGGGCCGCAGGCCGGCGTCGCGGATCGCGGCGATGACCGACTCACAGGCGAGCTGCATCTCGGTGCGACCCGATTCCTTGGAGAACTCGGTCTGGCCGATCCCGACCAGGGCGGCTCGGCCGCCAATACCGTCCCTGCCGTCGCTCATGCATCCACACCTAGGAGCAGGCTGAGCAATGCGGTCCCGGAGACGTGGTCGCCAAGGCTGTTGGTGCCCTTGAAGGTGACCTCGACACGTCCTTCGCCGTCGGTCTTGGACGTGTCCGTGACGGAACCCGTGAAGCGCAGCGGATCGTTCGGGTATGCCGGTACTCCGAGGCGGATGGAAAGTCTCTTGATCATCGCCTCCGGGCCCGCCCAGTCGTGCAGGAATTTCACGCACAGACCGTTGGTCGTGAGGATGTTCAGGAAGATGTCCTTGGACCCTTGGGAATTCGCGAAATCCCGGTCGTGGTGCACCGGCATGTAGTCACGAGAGGCGATGGCGCCGGCGACGATCAGCGTGGTGGTCACCGGAACTTCCAGCGGGGTGACTTCGTCGCCGACGTTGACGGAGTTCCATGCCAGCGTGGCGGTGCGGTCGACGGTGGAGGTCATTTGATTCCTTCCGGGTATGCGGCGCCGAGGCGGGCGAGTTGTTGGGAGGCCGAGCCGAGCGAAAGCTCGATCTGCTTGGCCCACAGGAAATAACGGTGCAGTGGATAGGTGACGTCGATGCCCATGCCGCCGTGGACTTGCTGAGCGGACGCGACGACCCGCGCTCCGGCTTCAGCCGCCCAGAACTTGGCGATCGCCGCTTCGCGGCTCGCCGGCCGGCCCTCGGCAATCAGCCAAGCAGCATGCCAGGTGGTCCAGCGGATCGCCTCGACGTCGATGAACGCGTCTGCCAGTCGTTGCTGTACGGCCTGGAACGAGCCGATCGGCCTGCCGAACTGCTCGCGTTCGCTGGTGTAGGAAGCGGCGATCTTCAGGGCTCGCTCGGTCACGCCGACCTGTAGCGCGCACAGCCCGATCAAGGCCCTGGTGTACAGCGAGCCGACCGCGTCCGCGGCGCCGGGCCCGTTCAGCCGGTGGCCGAGGGCAGCGGCGAGTTCGACGTCGGCGTAGGGCTCAGCGTTGGTAGTGCTTGCGGGCGTGACCGTGAGGCCGTTCGTCGCAGTCTCGACGACAAAAAGGGCCGGGCCGTCGTCGGCCTGGGCCGAAACCACGATGGCGTCGGCAAGCTGCGCCGCGGGTACGAGTTCCTTGCTGCCGTCCAAGACCCAGGCGTCGCCGCCGTCGCGCGCGGTCGTGCGTGGCGCCGTCGGATCGGAGTTGCCCGGTTCGGCAAGTGCAGCTGTCAGGATCGCACTGCCGGCCACGACTTTCGGCAGGTACCGCTCCTGAATAGCCGAGTCCCCGTGGCGTGCAATGGTATCCGCGCCGAGTAGGAGGGTCGCATAGACAGGAACCGGCGCGACGCTCCAGCCGGCCTCGGCGAGCAGCACGCCGAGTTCCAAGAATCCGCCGCCGCTCCCGCCGACGGACTCGGGCAGCGCGATACCCAGCAGGTCCGACGATGCCAGCTCGCGCCACAGCTCTGGGTCGTAGCGAACATCGCCCGATTCGAGATCAGTGAGATGCTCGGTGGTGCAGCGGTGCTCGAAGAGCTGGCGGGCGACCTTGCCGACCGTCTCTTGTTCTTCGGTGAAGGAGAAATCCATGTTCGCGTCATGCCTCGTCTGTCAGTGCGCAGGCCGGAACTGGTGCAACACCAGCTCGTCACCGCTCGGGATGGCTTCGAACTTCTCGTAAAAGACCTCGACAGGCAGCCCGACCTCGATGGCGGCGGGCTCGATATCGCACAGGTTCGACACAATGCGTACGCCTTCGTCGAGCTCGATCAGGGCGACCACGTATGGGTACTGGAGGAACGGCAGCGGGGGATACTGCGGCATTACAAAGCTGTAAACGGTTCCGCGCCCGGTCGATTCGACAGAATCCCAGTTGAGTGACTGGCAGTTGCCGCACATGGGGCGAGGCGGAACCCGCAACGTCTCGCAGTCTGCGCACCGCTGAATCAGCAGCTTATGGTCCTTGAGCCCCGCCCAGAAAAATTCGGTGTCGGGGCTGATCGACGGAGCGAGTCTGGTCGCCATCAGCTTCCCGTCTTGAATCGCAGCGTGCGGAACCGCTGGCGGCCGATCACTTCGCCGTTCTGATCGCGGTAGGTCGTGATCCAGGTGACGAAGTAACCGTTACCCATCGCCGTCTTCTTCTCATCGGAAATCGCCTCGAAAACCGTCTCACCGGTGATCTCGTCACCGACGCGGGGATAGCGTTCGATCTCGAACTCCGAGTTCGTCGCGATGATGCCCGTATAGCCCGCGTCGGCGAGGAATTGCAGCGGATTCGTCTTGATCTCGATTGGGACGCCGCCGCGTTCATGGATGCCGGCGAGCTTGGGTGGAGGCATCGTCCAGCTCTGCAGCATCACCGGCGGGGAAACCAGGGCACCGTAGCGGGACTGCTCCGCGAACTCAGGATCGAGGTAGGCGGGATTCATGTCATCCAACGCGTACGCCCAATGCCGGATCATCGCGGCATTCACCGGATCAGGGGCGCGGGAGGGCTTGCCGACTCCGTCGGTGGGCGTCCCGATCAGCGCATCGAGGCGTTCGCGCAGCGGGTCCTTCTTGGTCTCGGTCACGGGTGTGGATGCTCCTTTCAGGATGCGCTGGCCCGCATGTCCCGGGGTGCGCGCGGCATCCCGAGACCGGCCATGGCGATGATGTCGCGTTGGAGCTCGTTGGCTCCGCCGCCGAACGTGTTGATGACCGCGAAGCGGTATGCGCTTTCCAGCTCGCCCGTGAGTGGGGCCGCCGAGTCCTTGCGCACACCGGCCTGCCCCACAACGTCGAGCAGTTCGCGGGCGACCTGTTGGGTGAGCTCGGTGCCGAAAACCTTGGCAGCCGAAGCCTCTCCCATCCCGAGGGCACCGGTGCCCATCGTCGCGTTCACGCGCAGGTTCAGCAGTCGGTAGGCCGCGACCTGCGCTTCCACCCGCGCCAGGGCCTGCTGAACCCACGGCTGGTCGATGACCATGCCGTCGTCAAGCGGTGTCGTCGACGCCCACTTCAGGGTCTTGCGGAAGAGCGGCTCGAGTGCACCAAGATTGCCCATGGCGGCGCGTTCCAGGTTGAGCTGGTTGGTCACCAGGGTCCAACCCTGGTTCTCGCCCAGCACGATGGCGCTCTCGGGGACCCGGACGTCGTCATAGAAGGTGTAGTACGTGGATACGCCCGGCATGGTGTGCAGCGGCTTCCAGGAGAACCCCGGCGTGTCGGTCGGCACGATGAATAGGGTGATTCCTTTGTGCTTCTTGGCAGTTGGGTCGGTACGTGCCGCCAGCCAGATGTAGTCGGCGAACTCGGCGCCGCTGGTGAACATCTTCGAACCGTTGATGACGAACTCGTCGCCGTCGCGTACCGCTGTGGTACGCAGAGAAGCTAAATCGCTTCCGGCACCGGGCTCGGAGTAGCCGATTGCGAAATCAACGGTGCCCTTGAGAATCGCGGGGAGGAACTTGGCCTTCTGCTCGTCGGTTCCGTACTGAATCAGCGTGGGGCCCACCGTATTGAGAGTGACGAACGGCAACGGCGCGTTGACCCGGCGGGCCTCCTCCGCGAAAATGTACTGCTCCAGCGCGGTCAGTCCGCCGCCACCGTATTCCACCGGCCAGGCGACCCCGAGCAGTCCGGCCTCGCCGAGCGCGCGCCTGCACTCGGTCACCGCGGCACCACCCTCCATGAGGTTTGCGACCGCAGCCCGGCGCTCCGGGGTCATCACCGCCTCGAGGCGGGTCCGGTAGTCCTTGCGGAGTTGTTCCTGTTCAGGCGTGTAGTCGAAGTCCATCAGCTGCCCGCTCCCAGTCGGATCGGCATGCGTTTCACGCCGGGCACCATGGTGGCGCGAAGTCGTGACACGTCACCGGTGAGCTCGATCGTCGGGTAGGCGCCCAGCAGCACCTCAAACATCACCCTGGCTTCCAGGCGGGCGAGCTGGGCGCCCAGGCAAGCATGCTCGCCGGCCCCGAATGCGATGTGCGGGTTGGGGTTACGGGTGATATCGAATTCCTCGCAGGTAGGCCCGAAGATTTCTTCGTCGCGATTGGCGGCGCCGTAGAGCATCACCACGGTGTCCCCGGCCTTGATCTGCTGGCCGCGGATCTCGACGTCCTCGGTGGCTTGCCGGGCCATGTGCGTGACCGGGCTGGTGAATCGCAGCATTTCCTCGACCGCGCAGGGCAGCAACGACGGGTCCGATCGCAGCAGCGCGAACTGCTCGGGATGGTCGATCAGCGCCAGCGTGCCCAATGCAATGAGGTTGCGGGTGGTTTCGTTGCCGGCGACCAACAGCAAGAAGGAGAAGTTGAGCAGATCCGCGTCGGTGAGGCGCTCGCCGTCGACCTCGGCCGCGGCCAGGATGCTCAGCAGGTCGTCCTGACCGGTGACCTCGCCGGAGCGCCGCGCGGCGATGAGCTTGGTGAAGTATTCGTAGAGTTCGCCCAGTGCGACCATCGAGTCCAGTTCGATGTCCGGGTCGGCAGTGCCAACCGCTGCGTCCGACCAGGCGCGGAATTGCTCCCAGTCTTCGGGCGGGGCACCGAGCATTTCCGCGATCATCCGGGTGGGAAGAGGTGCGGCAATCTCCTCGGCGAATTCGTACTCCCGCGAGGGGTCGACACCATCCACGATCCCCTTCACGATCTCGCGCACTTTGGGTTCGAGCAGTTGCACCTGTCGGCGGGTGAAGCCGGAGTTGATGAGCTTGCGTAGCTGCCGGTGTCGCGGGGGATCGGTAAAGATCAGGTTTCCTTCCTGGACAGGTTCAGGTTGCTCCGGATCCGGGATCGAGATGCCCTTCATTGACGAGAACGTCAGCGGATGTCCCGAAACGAAACGGACATCCTCGTACTTCAACAACGCCCAGAAGTTGGTCACGTCGTTCCACACGACCGGCGTTGTGTTCCGGAGTTCCCGGTAGATCGGATAGGGGTCGCCGGCGTAGAAGTCCGGTGAGTGCAAGGGAACGGTGGTAGTGGGCACAGCATGCCTTCCTTGACACTGAGGGCTTAGTCGGACATATCAATTAAGAATGTCCGTTCTCAAGCTGTCTACAGCAGAGCTGATGTATCTGTCAATCACGGTATTTTGGGCCAAAAGTCTGGCGAATTGCTCGTTGACGGCATTGCGGCTGCCGGTGTACACACAGTCTGAGTATGTAAGTTTTCTCGGTGGTGTCGCCCTTGCCGCGCCACGATCATGCGGTAGGAAGGCAGGTCATGGCTGGGTCGCATTCCCTCCTCGGCGCTTACGGGCATTACATCGACGGCCAATGGGTCGAGCCGGACAGCGGGCGCTACGACGTCGTCAACCCGGCAACCGAGGCCGTGATCGAAACGGCGCCCGATGCGAGCGTGGTTCAGGTCCAGCAGGCGGTTGCAGCGGCGAGGTCCGCTTTCGACACGGGCCCCTGGCCCGCGGCCGAGCCCTCGGAACGTGCCAGGTGCCTGCAACAGCTCAGCGATGCACTCCTGGCCAAAGGCGAGCAGATCTACGCCCTAGCCCAGTCCGAGTGGGGGTGTTCGGCAAACGAACGGCTGATCCATGTCGACGGGCCAGCGTTCATGGTCGGCCATGCCGCCGAGCTCGCCACGGAGCCCGCCGAGGCGCCGATGGATGCGTGGGGCGCCGCGGGCACCACGCTGCTGCGCTACGAACCGCTCGGCGTGGTGGCGGCCATGACGCCGTGGAACTTCCCGCACACTCTCAACGTCATGAAGCTGGGCGCAGCACTCGCGGCAGGTAATACGCTCGTGCTCAAGCCTTCACCACTGACCCCGCTGGCCGGGCTGGCCCTGGCGCGAATCATCGACGAGGACACCGACATTCCACCCGGCGTCGTCAATGTGGTCACGCCGACCGGCGTCGAGGCCAGCAGGAGCCTGACACTGGATCCCAGGGTCGACATGGTGAGCTTCACCGGCAGCTCCGCCGTCGGCCGCGATGTCATGGCGGGCGCGGCCACCACGATGAAACGCGTTCTGCTGGAATGCGGAGGCAAGTCGGCGACCATCCTGCTTCCCGACATCGACGTCAGCGACGAACTGTTGGAGCAGCTGTTGTTCGAGGGATGCACGATGCATGCCGGTCAAGCGTGCATTCTCAACAGCAGGTTGCTGCTGCCGGATTCGATCCACGACGAGGTGGTGGACCGGCTCGCCGAGCTGTCCCGCAAGGTCGTGATCGGCGATCCGGTCGATCCCTCGGTCACCATGGGACCGTTGATCAGTCGCGAGCATCTCGACCGAGTCGAGGGATTCGTCAGACGCGCTGAATCCGATGGTGCAATCGTCGTGGCCGGCGGAGGTCGTCCGAAGCATCTGAGCAGCGGTTTCTACTTCGAACCAACGATACTCACCGATTCATCGGCCGATTCGTACATCGCGCAGGAGGAGGTGTTCGGTCCCGTGCTGACCGTGTTGCGGTATCGCGACGACGACGATGCGGTGGCCATCGCCAACAATTCGTCCTACGGCCTCGGTGGCGCGGTGTGGGGCAGCGACGTCGATCGTGCGGTGGCCATCGCCCGCCGGATCAGGACCGGACAGGTATCGATCAACGGCACGATTCCCGGAGACGCCCCGTTCGGGGGTTTCAAGCAGAGCGGAATCGGTCGGGAGGGGGGCGTGATGGGGTTGCGGGCCTACATGGAGCCCAAGGCCATCGGGATACCCGCGTGAACCGGCCTCTTACGGGCCTGCGCGTTGTCGAGCTGGCATCCGAGATCGCGGGCCCCTATTGCACGAAGCTACTCGTGGATCTTGGCGCGGAGGTGTGCAAGATCGAGCCGCCTTCGGGTGACCCGCTGCGTCGCTGGGGTCCGTTCCCGTCAGGGATCCCTCACCCCGAGCGAAGTGGGCTGTTTGAGTACTTGAATGCCGGAAAGCTAGGCACCACACTTGATTTCGCACAAGAAGGCGACAGCGCGGCCGCGCGCGCCATCATCGCGCAGGCCGATGTTCTTGTCGAAGACCTACCGGTAGGCGGGCCTCAGCGTCGGGAGTGGGGTCTAGATGCGGACACCCTCGGGCAGATCAACCCAAATCTCGTCGTGGTCCGAATCTCGAGCTTCGGTCAGCAGGGGCCGCTGCGCGACCGGGTCACGACTCCGCTGACCCTGCAGGCGGCGGCGGGCTGGATCAACCTGCGTGAGCCCGGCCGAGCGCCGGTACAGGCCGGTGCCCGGATCCCGGAGTACATCGCCGGTGGATATGCGGCCCTCGGCGCGCTGACGGCACTACGCATCGCCAGAGCCGAAACGAACCGACCAGTCGAGGTGGACGTCTCGATGTTCGAATCTCTGCTGTCGACGTTGCCCTATCCCATGCTGATGGCTGCGCGCTTGAAAAGTCTCGGGCTGCCGACCAATTCCAAAGCCGCACCGATGTTGGGGATCGTCCATGCGGCCGATGGCTGGATCGGAATCAATTGCCTGACCGGCCAGCACTGGCTGGACGTGTGCGCAATGGTCGGGCTGCCCGAGTTCGGCGACCATCAGCTCGCGATCATGCTCGGCGGGCCCGAGCGCGACGAGTTCTTCGCCAAAGCCCAGCCCTTCCTCGAATCGATGTCCGTTGCCGAACTGGTCGAGTTGAGTCAGGCGATGCGGATACCGGCGGCGCCGATCACCGAAGGTGACACCATCCTGGAGTGTCCGCAGTACGCGGAGCGAGTATTTTTCGTCGAGTCGGCTACCGAAGCATGGCGATTCACCAGACCGGGAGCGCCGTTCCGGCTTTCCAAGACACCGGTCCGGCCGCCATTGCCTGCTCCCGCGATCCGCACAGATGTCAAGGTCGCGTGGAGCGAGCGCGGCGCACCCCGCAGGGAGGACGACATCCCGGACGTCGCTTCGCCGTTCGCCGGCCTGAAGGTGTTCGACTTGAGTACCTTCTGGGCGGGTGCCTACCTGACGTGCTACCTCGGTGCGTTCGGGGCTGACGTGATCAAGGTCGAATCCATTCAGCGCCCAGACGGACATCGCTACTCGGGTGCGTTACTGCGTGAGGGCGACGATTGGTACGAGCGTGGGCCGCTTTGGCAGGGAACCAATCTCAATAAACGCGACATCACGCTGGATCTCACCTCTGCCGCCGGTCGAGAGCTGGCGCTACGACTGGCCGCTGAAGCCGACGTGGTGGTGGAGAACTTCTCGCCGCGCGTGGTCGAGCAGTTCGGGCTGGACTACGACTCCATCGCGCGCATCAATCCCGGAGTGATCATGGTGCGGATGCCCGGCTTCGGGCTGGAGGGTCCGTGGCGCGACTACGTGGGCTGGGCGCTGAACATCGAACAGGTGTCAGGTATGTCCGCCACGACCGGGTTTGCCGACGGTCCGCCGTGCAATCTCCAAGGGCCCGCCGACCCGATCGCAGGCGTGCACGCATGCGTTGCGCTGCTGGCTGCGCTCGAACACAGGCGGTCCACCGGTGAGGGACAGCTGATCGAGGCCGCACAAATCGAGGTCGGCGCGGCGGTGACCGCCGAACCTGTCATCGAGTACTCGTTGACGGGATCGGTTCGCCCGCGCGAGGGAAACCGCCACCGCGAATACGCCCAGGGCGTCTATCCGACCAGCAACGTCGACGAGTGGGTCGCGCTCTCGGTGCGTGATGACGATGATTGGCTTGCGGTACTAGACGTCATTGATCGCGCCGACCTGCGCGACGACCCGAGGTTTGCGACTGCAGAAGCGCGTCGCGAAAACCACGATGAATTCGACGAAATACTGGCGAATTGGACAGGAAGGCAACCCGCGGACGAAGTCGTGGCAGCGCTCGACCGGCAGGGCGTGCCGGCCGAGCGACTACTGAGGGCCGATCAGATGTATGACATCGAGCAGCTCGACGCGCGCGGCTTCTATCAAGATCTGGACCATCCGATCACTGGCCGACAAAGGTTTCCCGGCTGGCCATTTCGCATCGCGCCCGGGCCCGCATGCCAGCACAGGGCCGCCGCCCCGACACTTGGGCAGCACAACGCCGAGGTGCTGGGAGGGCTTGGGCTCTCCGAACGCGGGATTGCCGAACTGCGAGAACAACGGGTCATAGGACATCGCGTGCTGAACGCGTAGTCGGCGATTCCTGTGCGGGTATGCCTCCACGAGGTTTCGTCAGGCGTCGACCATCGCGGCGATAGTGTCGACGACGCATGCCGGGCGGTCACTTCCCTCGACCTCGACGGTCACCCGAACCGTCGCCCGGCCTCCCTTGTCGTTACGCTCCACCTTCAGCAGCTCAGCTCCGGCCCGGATACGCGAGTCGACCGGTACCGGCGCGGGGAACCGCAACTTGTCCGAGCCGTAGTTCACCTGCATCGCCAGCCCGGTTACCCGGTAAATCTGTTGTACGAGAATGGGTACCAGGGACAACGTCAAATAACCGTGTGCGATGGTCTTGCCGTAGGGGCCCGCGGCCGCCTTCACCGGGTCGACATGAATCCACTGGTGGTCGCCGGTGGCCTCGGCGAACAGATCGATTTCCTTCTGAGTGACCTGACGCCAGTCGCTGTAACCAAGGTGCTCGCCGACGTGAGCCTCGAAGTCGGCGATCCCGTCGTACACCTTCGCAGCAGTGGGTGCTTGGGTCATGCCGGGACCTTGAGCCCCAACTGCTCAATAGCGTTGCCGCCCATAATCTTCGCCTTGACCGATTCCGAGACGCCGTCCAACCGGTCGACAAAGCTCAGCGGGTCACCGATGCCCTCGGGATGAGGGAAATCGGAGCCGAACATGACGTGATCCTCGCCCATGATGTCGATGATTCCCTTGACATCGTCCTCGAGGAACGGGTGGATGTAGATGTTGCGCTTGAACACCTCGACGGGATGCTCGTCGAACTCCTTGGGCATGATCTTGTACGCGGTGTTGAGCTGCTCGAGCAGATTGCGCACCCAGCCGCTGCCGTTCTCGACGCAGAGGATCTTCAAATCCGGGAAACGCGACAGCGCGCCATGGCAGATCATCGCGGCCAGGGTGTCCTCGATGGCGCGGTGGCCCATTACGACCTCGCGCAGCGCACTCGGCTTGAACGACAGGTACTCGTCGCCGCCCTCCCACTCCATGAGGTGCTTTTGGTAGCCGCTGTCCGAGGCATGCATGGTGACCGGGATGCCGGCGTTCACGACCTCCGCCCAGAACGGGTCGAACTCAGGCAGGCCCATCGAGCGTGAACCGCCGAAACGGCTGGGCACCGGTGCGGGCCGCACCAGGAATGTCTTCATGCCATGTTCCAGGCACCAGTGCAATTCCCTGATGGCTTCGTCCACCAGCGGCAGGCAGATGACAGGCGTCGCGAAGATCCGATCGTGGTAGTTGAACGTCCAGTGCTCGAGCATCCACTCGTTGAGCGCATGAATGATCGCGTGCGTGAGGATGACGTCGTCGGTGGTGCGCTCCTCGATGAGGCTGGCGAGGGTCGGGTACATCACGCACTGGTCGATGCCCAATTCGTCCATCAGCTCCAGTCGGGGAGCGGGTGCTTGGTAGGCAGGAATGACATCCATTGCCTCGCCGATGAACTCGCGAAAGTTGAGGCCCTCGGGGTTGTTGCCGAGGAAGTAATCCTCGGCGCTGCCCGGCCTGGCGACCCGCGCAAACGTCGGGTTGGGGATCATGTGGCTGATGTGGTCCTTGACGACGAGCTTTGGCCGGCCATTGACCTCGACGTAACCGACCTTGCCGCGGTGCTCCTTCGGCAGGTACTTCGTGAGCGCGTCCGTCGTCTCGTACATGTGGTTGTCGATGTCGAAAACCGGGTACGGCAATGAACGGGAAGGCATTGAACTTTCCTCCTGAGCAGCGAATATGACCATTTACGCTATGCGAGAATGACGTTATCACCATCGTATCGCAACATCCAGATCGGGTCAGGGTGTGTGGAACGCCCTCCATGCGTCGACCACGGCATCGGTTGTGGTCACTGTGGCGAGCAGTGTCAACGTGTTGTCGATGACGGACTCGGCATACTCCCTCGGATACCCACTGACCGCGTCGCGCGGCAACACAAATTGATAGCTACGATTCACCGCGTCCATCACGAAGTTAGTAATAGCAATGTTCACCGAAACGCCTACACCTACAATGGTTTTGATGCTCAGATTTCGCAGCACGGCGTCGAGATCGGTACCGGTCATCGGCCCGACGCCATGGGTTCGAGTGAGCACGAGGTCGCTGGGCACTGAACCAAGGTCTGGCAGAACCGACGCACCGGGACTGCCGGGAGTCAAGTCGGCCGCGAATGACTTCCCCGCCGCGAACAGCCGAGCGTTGGTATTCGACCCACGGTTGTCGGGGCGCTTCTCGATGAGGCAGTGCACGACCGTGACACCAGCGGCCCGGGCGGCATCAAGCAGTCTGGCGATGTTGGGAATGGCCTCGCGACGTGCCTCTTCGGCGAGTAACGGAAGGCCGGCCTGGGGCCCTATCACCCCGCCCTGGCATTCCTGGGTCACCAGGGCTGTGGTGGCGGGATCGAGCAAGTCCTGCAGGTTAGGTTGAGGCATGAGAATACACGTTATCGTGTGTCGGGGCATGAGTTTCATGAGGAGGCCGGATGGAGCTTTGGGAGCTTGAGGTGCGGGAGGCAGTGCGGCAGACGTTGGCCGACTACACCGCCGCCAGCGACCGATTCGATCTTGGCGCGCTGGCGGCATGCTTCTGCGACGAGGGGGTCTTGGAATTTACCGGAGGTGCCGAACCTTTGACAGGACCCGCAGAGATCGAGGCGGGTCTCGGCGCGGCAGTGACGCGGCCGCCGCACCCGGCGCGGCATGCGCCGACGCACGTCCGCCACCACGTCTCCAGCATCCGGTTCGGGGCGGTGACCCGCGGCAGGGTCGAGGTCAGCAGCTACTTCGCCGTCCACACTGACGTTGGACTCGACCACTGGGGCCGCTACCGTGACGTACTCGTACCCGTGAACGGTCGGTGGCTGTTCGCCCATCGCCGGATCAACGTGGACGCGTTCGCGGCCGACAGCTTGATGGCCTGAGGACGCGTCACGCCGTGATGAACTCCTTGGCGAAAGCGCGCGAATGGTCCAGGACCTCGGCCCTGTCGGCCCCGGGTGGCGCGATGGTGAGCCACGTGACTCCGGCAGCCTTCAGCCTATCGATGGCCGCGTGACGTTCGTCGTTTGATCTGTTGTCGTCCAATAGATTTCCCGCAGAGAAGCAGATGTCGAGCGGTGCGGTGCGGCCAATTTCGGCGGCATACCGCTTGGCCCATTTGATAGCAAGCTCCAGTTCGTCGATCGTCGAAATCTCCGCGGTACGCGACGCCGTGGCGTAACCGAAGGTATTGAACGGCGCCCAACCCTGAGCGCGCGATACCGCCCGGCGAACGGCCGGCTTGCTGTTTCCTCCCACCCACACCGGTGGGGGAGTCGGCGGCAGCGGGCGCAGCCGAACACCTCGCGAGGCGAACGAGGCTCCTTCGTAGGCGATGTCCTCGCCGGTGAGCACCTTGTCCAGCACGTCGAGTGCCTCGTCGAGGAGAGCACCGCGATTTTCGAAATCAATGCCGAGGGCTTTGAATTCGGGCTTCAGGTATCCCGCAGCGGTCCCGAGGATCAGGCGCCCTTTCGACAGCACCGCCAGGCTTTGGATCGATTTGGCGCCGAGAAACGGGTTGCGATAGGCGGCGATGTAGACATTGGTAAGCAGCTTGACTTCGGTCGTTGCGGCGGCGGCGAACGCCAGCGCGACGAATGGATCAAGGGCGTGGTGGCCGCCGTGGTCGAGCCACTTCGCGTCGGGCGCGGGATGGTCGGTGACGTGGACTGCCGCGAATCCGCTTGCCTCGGCCACTCGTGCGATGTCGGCGATGGCTTCAGCGGTGACGAACTCGTCGACAGCCTCGACACGCTGGGTGGGCAGTTCGAGGGAGAAGGAAACGGTCACGGGGGTCCTTTCACTTGGAGACGAGTGCGGCCAGGCGCTGGGCGTGGTAGTCGGGGTCGCCGAAGATCAACTGGGCGGCCTTGGCGCGTCGGACGAACAAGTGGGCATCGTGCTCCCAGGTGAAGCCGATGCCGCCGTGGATGCGCATGTTGTCAAGCGCGACCTGGTGGAGCGCTTCGGAACACACCATTTTCGCGACCGACGCGGCAGCCGGCAGATCATCGGTGTCCGCCACCTCGGCCGCATGTGATTCGGCCGAACGTGCACCCTCCACCTGGATCAACATGTCAGCGCACCGATGCTTCACCGCTTGGAAGCTGCCGATCGGTCGACCGAACTGAATTCGATTCTTGGCGTAGTCCACGGCCATGTCGAGGCAGCGTTGCGCCGCGCCGACCTGTTCGGCCGTCAGCGCGATGATGGCGAGATCCGAGGTGCGAGCGAGAAAGTTCGCGGCGCCACCGGGCGTGCCGATAACCTCGGCTTGCGCACCGTCGAACTCCATCCGGGCTACCTTGCGGGTGCGATCAAGGACGGCCAGCGGCGTACGGCGAACCCCATCCGAGTCGGCACGTATCGCGAACAACGAGACGCCGGCGTCTGTGCCGGCCGCCGCGAGAACGACGTCCGCGGTGTGGCCATCGATCACGAGCGCTGCCTCGCCGTGAATCCGGTAGCCGGTGCCGTCGCGGCCAGCCCTCAACGTCACGGCGGCGGGGTCCCAAGGGTCGAGGCGGCCGTTGAGGATCAGCGTCGCGGTGGTGGAGCCGTCGATGAACCCGGGGACGAACCGTTCTGCCGCCGCGTCGTCGCCGCTGGCGAGGATGGCCTGTGTCGCCAGCGCCACGGTGGCGAAAAACGGCGAACACAACAACGCGCGTCCCATTTCCTCAAAGACCACCGCCAGTTCGGTTACGCCAGCGCCCGCCCCACCCCACTGCTCGGGAACGGCGATGCCGTGCAGGCCCAACTCGCGGGCCATCTGCCGCCAGGACGCCTCGTCGTAGCCGGTGTCCGTCGCCATCAGCTCGCGAACGGTCTGGCTGGGCGACGTCACGGTGAGGTAGTCGCGTACAACGCTGCGCAGGTCGTCGACCTCAGTCGTCGGCATGCATGCCCCCTCGGCCAGGCCGCGACCCGGCTACGGCGGCAATGTGCTTGACCTGCGCCGCGATCCAAAGGGTCATTCAGGGTCACCGATCACGTTGTCGGTCAGCGACATTGATGGCGTCATGTGTTCCTCTGCACGTTCGCGGCCGAGCCGGCGCCGCCAACTCAACGCCCCTCGGCCATCCCGCCCGAGTTAGCCATTGCCGGATCAGGATAGTATGTTTTTTGAAAATAGAGAATAAGCATTCTCGTCTGAAGGAGCGACGTGGTGGCGACGAAACTCGATTACGGCATTATTGACTGCGATACCCACTGTTACGAGACGCGAGACGCGTTCACCCGTTATCTGCCGGAGAAGTTTCGGGACCGGGCGATCACCACCGTGCGCGGGGCGGATGGCGTTGAGGTGATCCTTGCCGGGCGACGCGTCGCCACCTTCAACAGCGAAGGGGGTCTGGGTCTCGATGTCGCTTACCGGCCCGGCTCGCTCAAGGAGATGCTCAAGCAAATGGGATCGGGCAACCCCGAGGAGTCCTACGAGCCGCAACCCATGCAACCGGAGTTCATCGAGCGTGCTGCCCGCCTGACTGTCATGGCCGACCAGAACATCGAGCGCATGGTCATCTATCCGAGCGGCATGGCCCTGGCCGCTGAACATTACGTCGATGACACGGCGGCACTGTATGCCAACCTGCGCTCGTTCAACCGATGGTTCGACGAAGAGTGGGGTTTCAACTACGACGAGAAAATCTTCGCCACAGCGCTGATGTCGTTGCGCGACTTAGACTCTGCGATCGCAGAGACGGAAGCGATCATCGCGCAGGGAGCGAAGTTCGTGCTGCTGCCGACCGGGCCGGCGTACGGTCGGTCACCCGGCGACCCGTACTTCGACCCGATTTACGCACGCCTGCAGGAGGCCGGCTGCATCCTGGTGTTCCACATCATGCCGTTCTGGTACTTCAACGCGATTTCGCCTGCCTGGGGACAAAACTCCGACCCCGCTTCTTGGCACATGTCGGCATGGCAATGGATGAACATCTACGGCCAACGGCCGATCGAGGAGACGTTGTCCGCGCTCGTCTTCGACAACCTCTTCGGTCGGTTTCCGGGGCTCAACGTTCTCGTGGCCGAGCACGGGGCGGAATGGGTGCCGTTCTTTGTGCGGCACATGGACAAAAGCCGTGGCATGGGCCGAAACGGTCCGTGGATCGGCGGGAAGCTGACCGAGCGGCCGTCGGCGATCTTTCGCCGTCACGTTCGTGTCGTGCCGTACCCGGAGGACGACATCCCAGCGATCGTCGCTGCCATGGGATACGACGATTGCCTGGTAATGGGCTCGGATTATCCGCATGCCGAAGGCATGGCCGAGCCCGCCGACTTCGTCAAACTGCTTGACCCCCTGGATGATGCCGCCAAGAAGCGGATCATGCGCGACAACGCCGCGCAACTGCTCTCCCGGAGCTGACAGCCCGATGCCAGATGACGACGTCGACCTCGAATTGCTGAGGGCGTCAGCCCGCGAGTTCCTGGCCGAACGTGGCGAGAAGGAATCGGTCACGGACCTCGCGGCGATGGACTGGACCGGGCTGCTCGTCGATGAGGCGATGGGCGGCGCCGGATGGCGTCCGGTCGAGACATGCGTCGTGGCCGAGGAACTCGGACGAGCGCACGACAGGTCTGCGTGGTTCGGAACCACGATGGCCGCGGCGGCACTGGCCGTTGCGCCCCACGAGGTCGGGCAACAGGTGCTGCCCGGGTTACTTGCCGGCAGAGCGACGGCGGGCTTTGCCGTCATCGACGATCCCATACGGGTCATCCGAGACGACATAGACATCGTGATCATGCTGGACCGCACCGGCATTCGGCTGGTCGGCGACCTGGAGCCGGCGCGGTTCAGCCCGGACGGTGATCTGTTGGACGTCACCAGGACGGTATGGCACGTTGACCTGATGGACGCGCCCAGCGTCTTGATCGGATCGCCGGAACGGGCCGAGCAGTTGTCCGCGGTTGCCCGGCTGCTCGTGGCCGCCGATTCCGTTGGCGCCGTGTCGATGACCTTCGAACGACTGACGGCATACCTTCGGGAGCGAGCGGCATTCGGGGCACCCATCGCAAGCTTCCAGGCGATTCAGCACCGGCTCGTCGAGCTGTTGGTTTTCGAGGTCAAAGCCCGCGCTGCCGTCTTGAGGGCAGCGCGCGCAATCGCCTCCGCCGACGAAAGGGCGACCGTGCTGACGGCGGCGGCGCACGCGTTCGTAGCGGCGAAAGCGACAGGCGCCATCGACGAGTGCATGCAACTGTCCGGCGGCATCGGATTCACCTGGGAGTACCCACTGCACTACGAACTCCGTCGCGTCTTCAGCAACGGTCACCTGATGGGTACGGCACGGTCGAGTCGGGCCCTGCTGGCTGAGGTGTCCGGCTGGTGACCGATTTCGGGAACCGGCCCACCGAAGCGCAGCTGGCGGAGTTCAGAAGTCGGGTCAGGACGCATATCGCCGAACACGCACCGGCGATCGAGGCGCGAGAAGGCCACCGGGCGCCCGAGACGGCTGAGCAGGAATCCCTGCTGCGCGCTTGGTTTGCCGGCCTGTTCGAGGCGGGGTTCGCCGGCGCGGACTGGCCGGTCGAATACGGCGGCCGCAGCGACTATCACCCGCTGCACGACCGCATCGTGAGCGAGGAGATTCTGCGCGCCCGCGCACCACGGCCGGTGGACCAGGTGAACCTCGCGGCCCACGTGCTCCTGCACTTCGGATCCGAGGAGCAGAAGCGAACGCTGCTGCCCCCGATCCGGCGCAGTGATCATGTCTGGTGTCAGCTACTGAGCGAGCCCGACGCCGGCAGCGACATCGCCGGGGTACGCAGTCGCGGTGCGCGGCAGGACGATGGCGGCTGGTTGATCGACGGGCAGAAGACCTGGATCACCGACGGCCACTGGGCCGACATGGGGCTTGCCCTGATCCGCACCGATCCCACGTCGACCCGTCATCACGGCCTGTCGGTCTTCATCGTGCCGCTATCGGCGGATGGTGTGGAGGTTCGTCCCATCCGCACCATCGGTGATGCGATCGAGGTCAATGAGGTGTTTCTTACCGGCGTCAGGCTGGGTCCCGAGAGTGTGGTCGGCGAGGTGGGCCAAGGCTGGTCGATCATCATGGCGGGCCTGGACTTTGAACGATTCGGCATCGGCGGGAACGTCGTCCTGCTCGAATTGTTGATCGATGATCTGGTCATCGTGGCCCGACACGCGCACATCGACGGCGCACCCGCGTTGGAGTCCGGCGACGTCCGCCAGCGGGTCGCCGAGTTGGCGGTGGAGGTCGAAGTGGCCAAGGCGTTCATCGACGATCACGTGGAGCGGCTGACGACGGGCGACGAGCAACCAGGTGACGGCTCGATCGCGAAGCTGAGCTTCGCCGAGACATATCACCTGGTGGCGGCGTACGGCGCGGAGCTGGCGGCGGCTACGCCGGGCGCCGGGGCCTCGGAGCCCGATGTGGCCAGGGCCAAACAGCGGTTGCGCGAATGCTGGCTCTGGTCGCGCGCCTACACGATATCGGGTGGCAGCTCGGAGATGATGCGCAACATCCTCGCCAAGCGCCGACTGCGGTTGCCGAGCCGGTGACGCTACAACCCTCGCCGCAGACCTACTGGTCTCTGGTTGAGACCGCCGCTCGAGCGCACCCTGACCGAGTGGTCCTCGCCGACGACTATGGGCGCCGCCTGTCCTGCGCACAGCTGCGGGAATCCGCACTGACGTGTGCAGCGGCGCTGGCGCAGTGGGGGATCGGCGCCGGCACGGTGGTGTCGTGGCAACTGCCGACCACGCTGGAGACGATGGTTGTCATGGTGGCGCTGACGCGTCTCGGTGCGATCCAGAACCCAGTGCTGCCGATCTGGCGAGAGAGTGAACTGCGTTTTGTGACAACGCAACTCGCGACCGAAGTCATCATCGTTCCGGGATGGTGGCGCAACTTCGACCACAGCGCCCTCGCGAATCAGCTCGCCGACGAACGGCCCATGTCTGTCGTGGTCATCGACCACGACGTGCCCATCACCGACCGGCTTCGGCTGCCCGCTGGAGATCCGGCCGTGCTGCCTCCGCCGCCGAGCAGCGGCGAGGACCCGCGCTGGATCTACTATTCGTCGGGCACGACGGCGGCACCGAAAGGCGCGCGGCACTGCGACCGCTCGGTCATCGCCGGCTCGGCGGGGGTCATCGGGATCGTCGGGGCTTCCAACAGCGACGTCAACCCGATCGCTTTTCCGGTCTCGCACATCGGCGGAGCGGCCATGCTCGCGGCGGGCCTGCATACCGGCATGCGATTGGTGCTGTTCGATAGTTTCGACCCCGCTCAAACGCCCGTCGCCATCGCGGCGCATCGGCCGACTCTGTTGGGCAGCGCCACCCCCTTCTTCGTCGCCTTCATGGCCGCGCAGCGCGCGCACGGCGCCGAGCCGCTCTTTCCCGATCTGCGGGGCTGCGTCGGCGGGGGCGCGCCGATCACTGCCGAGTTGGGACGCCAACTGCGGGAGACGTTTTCGGTCAATGGTGCGGCCAATTCCTGGGGTTTGACCGAGTTTCCGGTCGCCACTTCCCAAACGCCGGACGCTGCACCTGAACTCCTCGACCGAACCGTCGGACTTCCGGTGCCCGGCGTGTCAGTGCGGGTGGTCGACGATGCGGAACGCGAGGTCGGTATAGGTGAAGTGGGGGAGCTGCGACTCAAAGGGCCGCAGTGCTTCCTTGGGTATGTCGATGAATCGTTGGATGCCAATGCGTTTGATGCGGAGGGTTGGTTCCGGACCGGTGACCGCGGGCTTATCGACGCCGACGGGCACGTCGTCGTCACTGGCCGAATCAAGGATGCGATCATCCGCAACGCGGAGAACATCTCAGCACTGGAAGTCGAAGAAGCGCTGGCCAGCCACCCGGCAGTCGCCGATGTCGCGGTCATAGGTATACCGGATTCCCGTACCGGAGAACGTGTTTGCGCTGTCATCGTTGCGCACCAGGGTGCGATGGTGACGCTTTCGTCGGTATTCGAACACTGTCAAGCCCGTGGCTTGAGCAAACACAAGACGCCCGAACGACTCGAAATCGTGGATGCGCTACCTCGCAACCTCACCGGCAAGGTGCTCAAGACCGAACTACGGGCCCGCTTCGGGCGTCCGTGATGCTTGGTCCACGCCAGATCAGCGGGAGGACAACAACATATGACGTTCACACTGCGGTTCGACATGCGGGCACCGTCCATCGGTGCCCATCCGACAGACCTGTACGCCGCAGCGAGCGAGATGGCCGCGTGGGCGGAAACACGTGGCTGTGTGGCAGTAGTGCTCTGCGAGCACCACTGCGCCGACGACGGGTACCTGCCCGCACCGCTGATTCTGGGAGCGGCGATCGCCGCCCGCACCGAACAGCTGATGTTGAACCTGGTCGTCATCCTTCCGTTCTGCGACCCCGCCCGCCTCGCCGAGGACATGTCGGTCTTGGACCACATCAGCGCGGGTCGCGTAAGCTACGTGTTCGGGATCGGCTACCGCGCGGTGGAGTTCGACCACTTCGGCGTGTCGTTGTCGGAGCGCGGGCGACTGGCCGACGAGAAACTCAAGATTCTGCGTAGATTGCTGGCCGGCGAAGAGGTCGAACACGACGGCAGACGGATGAAGGTGACGCCCCGACCGCGTACGCCGGGCGGGCCCGTGATGATGTGGGGCGGGGCCAGCCTGGCCGCCGCGAGGCGGGCCGGGCGCAATGGCCTCGGTTTGCTCGCGAACGGTGTGGTACCGGGAATGAAGGAGGCGTACGAACGGGCAAGCCGTGAGAACGGGTTCGAGCCGGGGTTCATGTTGCTGCCCGAACGTGACGCCACCACAAATTGTTTCGTCGCAGAAGATGTCGACGCCGCATGGGACGAGATCGGAAAGTATCTGCTCCACGATGCGATGGCATATGCGGAGTGGAACCCCGCCAACGCGGTGTCGGCCAACATCACCCCCGCGAAGACCGTCGAGGAATTGCGTGCCGCGGGGTCCACTCATGTGATCCTGTCGGTCGACGAAGCGCGGCAGCGCGTCGCGGGCGGAGAGATGTTCAACATCTCCCCGTTGTGTGGCGGCATCCCGCCCGATGTCGCGTGGCCGTATCTGAAGCGCTTCGTCGAACTCGCCTAGAGGCCGATCAGCTCCTTGAGGTTGCCGCCCATCACTCGTGCCGTGGTGGCCGCCGGAAGGTTCTCGAGCTCCTTGACGAAGTCCGCAGGGGCGGCCAATCCCTCGGGATGCGGAAAGTCCGAGCCGAACATCACGCGATTCGCACCAAGGATGTCTATGAGGTGCGACATGTCCTCCTCGTGAAATGGGTTGACCCACACATGCCTACGGAAGACTTCACAGGGGTGTTCGCTGAACTCCCGCGGCTTTTTGCGGTACACCCGGTCGAATACGTCCATCAGGCGTTGAGCCCACGACCCGCCATTCTCGACCACACCGATACGCAGGCCAGGAAACCGCTCGAACACGCCGTGCGCGATGAACGCCGCGAGCGTGTCGAAAATATGGCGGCTCTCTTCGTAGATGAATCCCCGGAACTTCGTCAGCTGGAAACCCTGGAATTCGTTGCCGCCTTCCCAATCGGACAGGTAGCGATCGTAGCCGGCGTCGGAGTTGTGCATCTGCACCGAGATTCCCGACGACTCGACCAGTCGCCAGAAGTCGTCGAACTCGGGTAGGGCGGCTGAACGCGAGGTGCCGTCCTCCCGGGGCACCGGCGCCGGCCGGATCAGCACCGTCTTAGCCGCGTTCTCCAGGCACCACTCGAGCTCTTGGACTCCCTTCGCGGGATCGTTGAGGGAGATCGCCGGGACCGCGAAGATTCGGTTCTGATAGTTGAACGTCCATTCGTCGAGCAGCCAGCGGTTGAAGGCGTGGGTGACCGCATGGGTCAGCTCGGTATCGGACTTTGTCCGTTCCTCGAGCATGCCCGCTGTGGTCGGGAACATTACCGCTCCGTCGACACCCTGCCGGTCCATCAGTGCCAGGCGCAGGTCGGGGCGCCGGAACTCATCTGGGCAGCGGATCGGCTCGGCGAGTTCTCGCAGCGACTTGCCGTCCGGGTTGATCCCGCGGTAGTAGTCCGCCCACGCACCCGGGGTGGGGATCACCTCGTAGGTTGGGTTCGGAATGGTCTCGGTGATAACGCCGAGCACCTGAAGCTTTTGCCGGCCATTGACGTCGACGAACTTCAGTGCCTCGGAATATTTTTTCGGCAGGTATCGCGTGTACGCGTCGATGGTCTCGTACATGTGATTGTCGGCGTCCCAGACCTCGAACGCTTTCTCGTCGCTCACGAGCGCCTCCAACATGCTTGAGAATATTGATTCTCACATTAGCAAAAGACTGTATCCGACAGCCGTCAGGTCTAGAGATTCATGAAATGTCCGCCGTCGACGCCCAGGGTCTGCCCGGTGATGTAGCGGGCAGCGGGGCCGACCAGAAACGCGACGGCAGCCCCGATGTCGCGTTCGGGATCACCGATCCGTCCTAGCGGCACCCGCCGCGATAGTCGGCTCTCCATCGCCGGGTCAGCTTCAATCGCGGCGGTCATCGCAGGCGAATAGGCGAGCGGGGAAACCGCATTCACGGTGATGTTATGAGGGGCCCATTCCCGGGCGAGGCTCTTGGCGAAGCCGCGCAACGCCCCCTTCATCGTGGCGTAAAGGGGCAGTGTCGCGCTGCCTTCGATGCCGGCGGGTGAGGTCATAACGAGGAATGTTCCGCCTCGCTCCTTCAGAGCGGGGAACGCGGAAGCTGCGCAGCGGTGGGCTCCACGCAGTGACACCGAGTAGTGGTCGACCCAAAGCGCACGATCGACATGAGCGAGTTGGTGCGGCTGGCTGGAGGCATTGCTCGTGGCGTTGTGTACCACCGCATCTAGTCGCCCGGTGGCCGCCAGGGACGTACCGATCGCTGCGGCGACCGCGTCACTATCGGTCACATCGCATCGCGCCCACGTCGCAGCATGCCCCCGCCCGGCGATTTCATCGGCGACGGCCAACCCGGTCTCGGACCGGGTGGCAACGACGACGTGTGCTCCGGCCGCGGCGAGAGCCAAAGCGATGCCACGGCCAACGCCGGCGCCCGAACCGGTCACCAGCGCGGTGAGTCCCTGGAGGGTCACGGCAGCATCACCGATCCCCCGTCAACGACGATCGTCTCCCCCAGCAAGTGGTGCAGGTCTGGGCGCAGGAGGAAAGCCACCGCCTCGGCGACCGAATGGAGAAGTGTTGAGTCGTCCTGGACCACAGCCGCGGCGAGGTGCGCAGCAGAGGCATCCACTGAGGGGGCGAACAAGCGCAGCGGCGCTGCGACGAGGTTGACGGGCACCCCCTCGGGCTGCCATTGGCGCGCCGCGGATTTGGCCATCGCCCTGATGCCTTCTAGCGCGGTGGTGTATGCCAGGAGCTGGGCCGCGCCGGCCATGCCGATTGTCGGCACGACAACAACGATTCGTCCGCCGTCGGAGTTGAACGCGGACCGTGCCCGTTGGAGTGCGGCAAGCGCGGACCACATCATCCCATCCACTGTGCGATCCCAATCTGCGCCACTGAGGGTGGCCGCATCGGCGAGCCGCGGGGGAGGATGGGTACCGGCGACGACGACCGCGCTGGTGATGTGCGGCGGCAGCGCCTGTTCCGGCTCCGCGACGGTCCCGCGGAGTTTGTCCGCCAGCCCGCGCGACAGCCCGTCGGCCGGGCCCAATACGACTGCGGACAAGACGACGTCACCGACCTGATTGGCGCGCTATGCGTTCGTCGTGAATCTTCACCAGTTCCCGGAACCCGATGCGTACGTATCGAGGCTTTGGCTGGATGCCCCAGTCGTCGCGAGCCGTATGTTGGCCGGCGGCTTCAGGAGCTCCCCCGAAGGGAGGGCCGCCGATCGGGTAGGGCTGTTGACATTCGAGACTGTCGTTGGAGAATCGCACCTTCATGAGCTCGCTGCAAATCTCGGTCAGTGAGAGCGTGGGCCAGCCATACCAGACCGCGATCACCGGGACCGTCAGCGAGCCCTCGATGACCAGCCCGAACAGGCAGACGTACAGCCCGCGTTTGAGCCATTTGTGCATTCGCGCCCACGTCGGGGTGGTTCCGGCCGACAACGATTCAACCGAATCCTCATGCTCTACAGTCGAGTCAGACACGACGGTCCTTTCTGGCGGTGCTAGTCGGTGAAGATCTCTCGGTTGACGGTGTGCAGATAGGGAATGGCGAGGAACGGCGTCACGTAGAAGATGTTGAACGCCCACCATCCGAGTACCGGTAGCCCGACTGCCGCATAGCGAACGTCGGCGTACATCGTCATGTTGAAGATGTAGCCCGTCCACACGACCACTCCGAACCAACACGTCACGATCGTCCATTGGTGACCCCACCGCTTCATTTGAAGCAGACCGATGGCCGCGGCGATGCGCATGGGGAACACGATCAAAACGCAGACCAGGACCCAGGCCTTCTCTCCGGGTGCACTGGCTCCGCCGATCCAAAGTTCGTTGTAGTGCCAAAAGTAGCCGGCGTCGATCAGGTTGCCCCATGCGGTGAAGACCGTGCGGGTGATCAGGGCGTGGTTGGCGAATAGATCGAGCGCCCAGCCGATGCTGTTGAGCGCGGCGTCGAGGATGATTACGTATCCGATGAGCGTGACCATCATCGGCCGGACCGATAAGCCCTCGCGCTGCGCCTTTCTCAACAGATAGATACCACGGCAAAACAGCGGCAGGCCGACTATGCCGAGAACGAGAGTGCCCATGAGTGCGGTACCTGCGATGCACCATCGATCCGCGCGCCGTTGCACATCTCGCGTTTGCGTCCCATGTTCGTCCAGGGTGAGCGATTGGCTTGGAGCCATCATTGATCACCAATCCCTGGTCAAATACATCTGGAGTTGGATCGCGAACATCGCGATCAGTAGTCCGTAGATGAAGATCTGAAACGCGATCAGGCCGCGCTTCCGTCGTCGATCCTGATCGTCCACCGTGTCTCCTGCGCTTATCAGAACGTGCCGATGTTGGCCAGCATCCAGTAGAAGAAGGCGACTAGCCCGCACATCACTACCCAGGTCACCGCTATTCGGACCAGTTCCTGCCACATGGGCCCCTCCTATCGAAAGCCATGACTTGCAAACAAACGTTAACACCACTCTCGGTATTGAGAACAAGCGTTTCCGGTGGTGGATCTGGTGAGGGGAGAGGGTCAGGCGTCTGCGCGTGCGGCGAGGTCGCGTTTGACCACCTTGCCGACTTCATTTCGAGGTAGCTGTTCGATGAACACGATCCGTACCGGAACGCGGTAGGGGGTCAGGCGCTCCCGGCACCACGACACGAGACCGTCTTCGGAGACCGAATCATCTCCCTTTACCACGAATGCCCACGGCACTTCTCCAAGCCGCTCATCGGGTACGCCCACGACGGCGGCATCGCGCACGCCTTCGGCCGCCAGCAGGACCTCCTCAACCGTGCCCGGAAACACCTTCAGGCCACCACGATTGATCATGTCCGACACCCGGCCGTCGAGCCATAGGAAGCCATCGTCATCAAGCCATCCGAGATCGCCCGTGTGGAACCAGCCGTCGTCGGTGAGTCGGTCCAGAAAGGCTGCGTCGATCTTTCGGGCGGCAGTCGTGGGCGTGCGGACCATCACCTCGTCGTGGACGATTGTGACGTCGATGCCAGGCAGGGGTCGCCCGACGGAACCGAGTTTGGTTTCGCCCCACTCGCGGGCGTCGGCGGCGGACCAGCCCACCACCTCGCCGCCGAGTTCTGTCTGGCCGTAGGAGTTCAGCACGAGCACGCCGAATTTGTCTCGGAACCGGCCCGCCTGCACTGGTGACAGCGGCGCAGTGATCGAACGCACGATCTTCAACGGCGATAAGTCCGTGACGGAGTCATCGTGCAACACCATCGTGAGCGCGGCGGGCGGTAGCACCGTGGAACGGAGTCGGTGGCGCTGGACCAGCGCCGCAAAGTCCGCTGGGGCAAAACGGTCCATCAGTACCACACCCGAACCCGCCCGGAAGGCGAACAGCACCTGGTAGATACCGGCCCACAGCGACAACGACAGCGGCACAAGGTTGGGCATCGGCGGGCGCTTCGGCGTATCTGTAGCCGGTTTCGTCCCACGGAGTTTCGTCAGCAGACGGTCGATCAGGTCGAGCACCGTTGTGTGCCGAAGTGGTACCGGCTTTGGCGGACCCGTGGTGCCCGACGTGAACTGCAGTAGGGCCACGTCAGCGTCGTACTGGCGCGGATCGGCAGGGTGCTGCGTGCCGGCGGTGATCGACCACGACAGGTCCTTGGCGTGCACAACGGGCAACCCGAACGGCGTGAAGCGTTCGGCGAGTTCCGGAGTCGTGATGATAGCCACGGGACGCAGGGTCTCGAGTTGGGTCACGATCTCGGCGTCGGCTGCCCTGGGATTCAAGGGCGTGTACACGCCGCCGGCGCGCCACGTGCCGAACAGCGCGGCGACGGTGGTGGCGTCGTTTGGCAGCATCGCGGCGACGACTTGACCGTTGGTCAGTCCGCTGCCGCTGAGCAGTGCGCTGAGCCGTTCCGCACTGGCGGCCAGCTCATCGCGCGACACATCGACACCGAGCGTATGCACCGCGACGTCGGGCAGGCCGCCCAGCAGCTCGGCGAGACTCATGAATCAGCCTCGAGCGGAGCCCAATTCGGAGTTCGCTTGTCCGCAAAGGCAAGGGGGCCCTCGTTCTGATCCGGGTGTCCCCACATCGACGTCAGGTGCTTCGCGCCCTCGCGGCACGCATCGGTGAGACCGTATTCAAGTGCACCCCACAGCGCCCGCTTGGTGGCGCGCATCGCCGCGGGCGAGTTCTTGGCGATTTTCTCGGCGAGCTCCTGGGCTATCGCGCGCAGTTGACCGGGTGGGTCGACGACCTGGCTGATCATGCCGAGCTCGTATGCACGCTGGGCACTGAGCCGTTCGTGGCTGCCTACTAACGCCATCCGCAGCACGGCCTCGGCGGGCATCTTGCGCATCAGCGCGATGGTCTCCAAAGCACTGACCTGACCGATGGATACGTGGGGATCCACGAAGCTCGCGTCCGATGACGCGATGACGATGTCGGCATCGGCCACCCAGTGCAACCCGCCGCCCGCGCAAACCCCATTGACGGCAGTGATAACCGGCTTCTCGACGTTGCAGTGCCAGGCGCTCAGCTTGAGATCCATGGTGCGCATGGTCTCCTGGAACTGCAGCACCGCCTCGCCGTCGAGATCGTCGACGTCAGCCCCGACCTGGAAGGCTCGGCCGTTACCGGTATGCACGATGACGCGGACATCGGGGTTGGTGTTCAATTCCGCCCAGGCCCTGGGGAATTCCTCGCGCATTACGGCGTCGTAGGCGTTGAGACGGTCCGGCCGGTCATTGATGATCCAACCGACGGGACCGCGCCGCTCGACGATGAGTCTCCGGTATGTCATGGCACCTCCGCTGCATCCGCGAGCGGCTGCCACCGCGGGGCGCGCTTTTCGCGCCAGGCCCGCGCACCCTCTGCATGGTCGGGGTGGTTGCGCAGCCGCCAGATCTCATCGGCGGCATCGTTGCGCGCCTGGGTCATGCCGACCTCTAACGAATGCCACAACGCTTTCTTGGTGGCGCGCATCGCGGTCGGCGAATTGGTTGCGATCGCGGCGGCGAGGCGCTCCGCTGCTGCGTGAAGCCGGTCGGCGGGTACCACTTCGGACAGGATGCCCAACTCGTAGGCGCGCTGCGCTGAGAGGCGTTCACCCTTGCCGCTCAACGTCAGCCGGGTGATCGCCTCCATCGGGGACTTGCGCAGTAGCGTGATGGCCTCGTAGGCGACCGCCTGGCCGATCGACACGTGGGGATCGACGAACGACGCATCCTCGGCCGCGATCACGATGTCGGCGTCGGCCACCAGATGCAGACCGCCGCCCGCGCACACCCCGTTGACCGCTGCGATCACGGGCTTCCAGACGTCGCAATGCCAGGACGAGATTTTCAGCTCAGCGTCTCTGGTCCGGCGGGAGTGGCGTCGCATGGCCGCCTTGTCCCGCGCGACCTGGACCACGTCCATTCCGGTGCAGAACGCCTTGCCGTTGGCGGCGTTGACGATGACCTTGACATCGGGATCGCCATCCAATTGCGCCCACGCGGCTTCGAGTTCGTCGAGCATCACCGCGTCGAACGCGTTGCCGGCGTCGGGCCTGTTGAGAATCAGCCAGCCGATCCCGTCGGACTTGGAGACGATCAAACGTTCGTAGTCGCTCATGAACGGGGAATGTCTTTCCAGGGCTTGCCTTTCCATGGGTCAGGCTCCTTTGGCAACCCGAGGACGCGCTCGCCGAGGATGTTCTTGTTGATGTCGGTGGTGCCGCCCTCGGTGCCGTTGGCGAGGCTGCGCATCATGCCCTGGACATCCCGGGGCAGCAAGTCCGGATCGTCGGTGGCCGGCCACGCGATCGCATCCGTACCCAGCAGATCGACCATGAGGTCTTGGATCTGCTGGTTTAGCGTGGCCTGGTGCACCTTTCCGATCGACGAGGCCGCTCCCGGCGACTGACCGGCCGATAAAGCCGCGCGCACCCGAGCGTTCGTCCATCCCCGGACCTGCTCCTGCGCCCACAGGTGCATGACTTTGTTCCGGATGACGGGATCAGCCCACCGTCCGGTCTCCCTGGCCAGGGTGATCAGGCGTTCGGAACTGGAGCCGCCGAGACGGCCCATGCCACCCGACCCCGAACCTGACACCATCTGCCGCTCACTGGACAACGTCGAGGCACTAACACGCCAGCCGTCGTTGATCTCTCCGACGCGGTGGGTATCGGGCACTCGCGCTCCATCGAGGAAGACCTCGTTGAATTCGGCTTCACCGGTGATCTGGCGCAGCGGCCGTACCTCGACGCCCGGCTGGTGCATGTCAAGCAGGAAGTAGGTAATGCCCTTGTGCTTGGGTTGGTCGGGATCCGTCCGCGCCAACAGGATCGCAAAATCAGCCTCGTCGGCCCATGTGGTCCAGACCTTCTGGCCGGAGACCACCCAGTCTGCGTCTTCTCCGGAACCGTCCCGTACGGCCCGGGTGGCGAGCGATGCGAGATCCGAGCCCGCGCCCGGCTCGCTGAACAACTGGCACCACTTCTCCTCGTTTCGCACGATCGGCGGGAGGAACCGTCGGCGTTGCTCCTCGGTGCCGTGACTGAACAGGGCGGCGGCAGCGTTGTTGAGACCCAGCGGGTTGAGCCGCGAGAGGCGCAGCGGCGCAAGCACGCTCTCGATGGCGCGCGCAACGTCATTGCCGATGCCGAGGCCACCGTGGTCGGGAAGCCACGTGGGCGCCACCAGACCGGTCCGTGCGAATTTCGGATACCACCGGCGGTATTCGGCCGGGGTGCGGGCAGCCCGTAGCGCCGCAGGTCCCTCGGCCGCGGCCGAGCGCCAGGCGGCAGGGACCTCGGCGTCGATCCATCGCCGCACCACCGCGATCGCTTGGTCGACCGGTGTGTCTTGGGTGATCGGTAGTTGTGTCATGGTCTTTTCAATATGTCTTAACGGCCCTTGAATTCTGCGTCGCGTTTGTCGCGGAAGGCCGCCAGTCCTTCCTTGAAATCCTCGCTGCGGCTGGACAATTCGAGTGCCAGCGCCTCGTTCTGAAGGTGGCGGTCAAGATCGAGTCCGTTGCCGCTGTGTAACAGCCACTTGGTGAGCCCGAGTGAAACGGTGGGCGCCTCACCGAGTTGCCGGACGAGTTGCTCCGCAACAGAGGTCAAGCCATCGGAGGCGCAGGAGCCATGGACGATGCCCCACTCGGCAGCGGTGGCTCCGCTGATTTCCTGGCCCAGCATCAGCAGTTGTCTGGTGCGTACCAATCCGAGGAGCCGTGGCAGTAACCAGGCCGCCCCGCTGTCGGGGGTGAAGCCGCGGGCCATGAATGGCTCCCAGAACCGGGCATCGTCGGCGGCGACGCAGAAGTCTGAAGCCAGCGCAATGTGGAAGCCCAGACCGGTCGCCCAACCGCGGACCACGGTGACAATGGGCACTTGCGTCTCCAGCATCAACGGAATCAGCCGATTTGCCTTGTTCGGTAGGCGGCGCTGTGTGCTTCCCACGCGTGGTTTCCGCTCGGACTTTGTGTTGTTGGCGATCAAGTCCGCGCCCGCGCAGAAGTTCGGTCCGTTGGCGTCGATCCTGATGACCCGCACCGATTCGTCGATGCCGGCATCGGCCAGGTGGCCGATCATCGCGTCGAGCATGACGTCGTTGATGGCATTACGCCGGTCAGCGCGGTCGAGAGTCAGCTGCAGGATCGGGCCCTGCTGTTCGGCCAGGAGGCCAGGGACACTGCGGTAACTCATGTGCTCAGCGCTCGGCGAACTGTTCCGTCACCGCGGTCAGCAGCTCGCTCAGGCTGGCCGCACCGCCCGGCGGGTCGGGGAGGCGCACGGGCCCTCGGTCGCGGCTGGGCAACAGGATGGTGGCATGGCCGGGTGCGGTGATCTGGTCGCGGTGGTTGGTCGCGGCGAGATCGAGGTCGACAGCGGGCCGTTCGCTTTCAGCGAGATACTTGCGGACCACGGTGCCGGTGATGGTGTGGGCGTCGCCCACGTAGTTGAACAGACGAAACTCACAGTCCAGCTTCCACAGCCAGGCATCGTCGCCCATCCAGTCCGTGCACAAGTGGATCAGCCACGTCTCGCGCATGCGGCCATAGTCGAACGTGGTGGGATTGCCCGCATTGCGCGCGGCGCCGGGCTCCCAGTGCACCCGCTGCTGGGCATCGGGGACTCCATATTCGTTGGGTGTGTAAAACCGCGGGATGCGCTGGCGATTGCGCCATGCCAACCTCAGCGGACGCACACCGTACATGCCGGTGCCCATGCCGACGTGCCAGCAGACCATGTCGGTGACCGTCAGCGGGCCCTTCGTCAGCGGTCCCACTTCGTCGCCCTCGTTGACGTCCTCCCACCACCGCGGGACGGCGCCGCGCGGAGCTTCGCGCGCATAGCGTTCGTCGAGTTCTGCGATCTCGTCGGCGGTCCACGTCTTGAGCTCGACGGCGTCGTACTTCTTTCGGTCCCGTGCCTTGCTGCGTTCGGTTCGAATCATGTTGCGGTACTGGCCGCCCAAGATCGTGCCCTCGTCGTCGCGAAAGACTTGGGCGGACCACTCGTGGACGGCGCGGTCGGCGAACTCGCTGCTCTTGTCCAGCGCGGCCACCAGTGCGTTGCGCCGGAACACGCGGTGGTTGGCGCGCAGCGGCGCCCACCACTCCCGAGCCGACGAGGCGTAGAAGGCGTGTACCCCGCGCAGTGGATCGCCCTTGGTCAGTGCGCGGTCCTGATCCGACAGCGTCGTGACCTCGTCCTCCCCGATCAACGTGTCGCCGCCGACGAGGGCAGGTGGGGCCACAGACTCTCCCCATACGGACTTCGCGGCGTATTCCGGATCGACCCATAACGGGTTGGCGTCACCGTAACTTTCGGCGACGTGACGGAATGTGTCTTCGTTGGGGCGGTAGTAGTGCGGGGGCTGGGTATGGGGGACGGCGATGCCGATGGTAGCCCGCAACCTGGCCAATCCCTCGTCGGTGATCAGGCCGGTCTGCCCCATTGGATTGCCTCCTGTTGTGGCCCGCGTCGTAGTCGGGACGAGGTGGAAATTAAGATACCCGAAAAACGGAAACGCCGTTAACGCAGGGGTGAACGAGATGTCAGATGAAGCCTCCGGAATCGTGTGTGCGATCGGCGATGACGGCGTCGCGCGCGTGACAATAGATCGTCCTGATGTGGGAAACTCGTTGTCGCCGTTGGCGCGTGACGCATTGACCGAGGCCTTCGCGCAAGCCAATGACAACCCAGCCGTACGCTCGGTGCTCTTGACCGCCAGTGGCACCCGGCACTTCTGCGCCGGGGCTGGGCTGGCGCCGCAACCGGCGGGCGACGGGGCCACCGTCGAGCCGGTGCAGAAGCGTCCAGGTGACATCGCGCGGATGCTTCAGCGAGGCTGGCAGCGCCTGGTCACCTCTATTCTCGACTGCGACAAACCGGTGATCGCGGCGGTCAAGGGCACAGCAGCCGGGGCTGGCGCGAGCCTGGTTCTGGCGTGCGACCTAGTCGTTATGTCAACGGAGGCAACGCTTGTCGAGGCATTCGTGCATCGCGGAATCCTACCGGATTCCGGTGCCATCCACCTTCTGACGAGAATCGTGGGCCTGCGCAAAGCGACCGAACTGCTGATGCTCGGTGAGCCGGTCGACGCGACCGCGTGCGAAAGGCTCGGACTTGTCAATCGCTTGACCGCCCCGCACGACACCGACGCGGTCGCCGAGGAGCTGGCGGGGCGCCTGGCCGCGGGACCGACGGTGATGCTGACGCTGACCAAGCGACTGTTGTCGGTGTCGTCGGAGTCGGATCGGCAACGCGCGTTCGAGCAGGAGGCCTGGGCCCAGGAGGTGGTGTCGCGCACCGCGGACCTGCAAGAAGGCCTTGCGTCCTTCACCGAACGCCGCAAGCCCAAATTCCTCGGTCGCTGACTCCCGGGCTTCAACCTGTTGTGGGTCCGCCGCGAATGGTGAACGTGGCGGTGTCGTCGATCTCGTCGATCGACGATGCCACCGACTCCGCAGTCAGCGATGTGTCCTCGACTCCCTTGGTGACGCCGATGAACACCCGTGACACTTTGCCCGCTCCCACCGAGTAGATGTGTGCGGTGCGGTCGCAGGACCGATGACACAGATAGACGACAACGGGGGTGACAAGCTCAGGGTGCATACTCTTACCGGCTTCGCCCATGATGGTCTCGGTCATCCGGGTCCGCGCGATGGGGGCGATGGCGTTGACGGCGATGCCGTTGCGGGCGCCTTCGATGGCGAGAACGTGCATCATGCCGATCAGGCCCATCTTGGCGGCGCCGTAATTAGCCTGACCGAAATTTCCGAAAAGTCCAGTACCGGAGGTAGTTTGGACGATCCGTCCGTAATTCCGCTCCCGCATTACCGGCCATACTGCCCGAGTGACATTGAACGCGCCGGAGAGGTGCACGGCAATGACGGCGTCGACTTGGTCTGCTGTCATGTTCTTGAACGCGGCGTCGCGAAGAATTCCCGCGTTGTTGACCAGCACATCGACTTGGCCGAAAGCATCCATCGCGGCCGCCACAATTGCCGCACCGCCCTCCTCGGTGGCCACCGAGTCGCCGTTGGCGATCGCGGTGCCCCCGTCCGCGGTGATCTCGTCCACCACGGCTTGGGCCGCCGACGTCGACGCTCCGCTGCCGTCCACCGAGCTGCCCAGGTCGTTCACCACGACCCGGGCACCGCGCCGGGCCAGCTCGAGGGCATGGCAGCGGCCGAGTCCTCCGCCGGCCCCGGTGACAATGGCTACCTGGTTGTCGAAAGTCATTGAATGCATGGGGAGAGGCTACATTTACCTAATCGAGAGCAGACATTTGCATCGGAGGACATTTCATGGCTGGCCCGACCGAGTGGCTACGGCATGCGCACCAGCGAGCCGAAAGAATGCGGACCCGCTACCGTGCGGCCGGTTTCTGGGCGGCAGAGCCGATCGACGTGGTGCGATCCGCCGCCTCGCGGCACCCCACCCGGCTCGCCGTGGCCTATCGCGGCGGCGAGCTGACCTACGCTGAACTGGACAATCGCGTCGATGCGGCCGCCCACGTGATGGTCGATGCCGGCCTTGGCCGGGGCCGCGCGGTCGTCCTGGTAGTCGGTAACGACGTGGACTCGGTGGTGGCGGTCCATGCGGCGCTGCGAGTCGACGCGGTGGTTCTGCTTGTGCCCCGTAGCGCGGGGGCCGCGCACATCGCCGATATCTTCACACGCACGGATGCGCGATTCGGTGCGGCGCCGAACTGGCCGCGAATCACTGGGCCGGAACTGTCCGGGCGGTGTCATTGGCTTGACCTCGGTCACGATGACCCCGGCGGTGCCGCTGAACCCTTACGTTCGGTGCGATCGGCTGATGAGCCGAGCTTTGTGCTTTATACCTCGGGTACAACCTCTCGGCCCAAGGGCGTGATCCACTCGCTGAGCACATTGGCCAAGGCTTCGGTGAATTACATTGCCGCCGCGGGCCTCAGTCCGGACGACCGGATCTTTTTGATCAGTCCGCTCGCATCGGTCACCGGGGTGTTGCAAGCGCTGTTCATCGGTCCGATGCTGGCGATACCAGTGATTCTTGAAGATCGCTGGGATCCGTCGGCCACCTGCGACCTGCTGGTCAGTTCCGGTGCCACCTGGTACGGAGGCCCGGACCGGCTGCTGGACCGGATGCTCGACGAGGCCGTGGCACGCCGTGCTGCCGTGCCGTTACGTGCGGCGTATCTGGGTGGCACGATGCTGGACCGGCGGATCGTCGAGCGCATCGAAGACGATTTCGGGATCGTCGTCATGCGCGCCTACGGATCCTCGGAGATCCCGGTTAGCACCTCAGGCCTCCGCGCCGAACCCCGAGACGTACGGCATGCCGACGACGGTGTGGCGCTCGGCGAGGTCGAGGTGCGGGTGGGGTCCGTTGCCGAACCCACCGAGTGCTGCATCAAGGGTCCGCACACATTTCTCGGCTACACCGATGCCGAGGACGACGAAGCCGCGTTCGAGGGCGAGTGGTTCCGCACCGGAGATGTCGCAGATGTGGTCAACGGCCGGGTTCGGATCGTCGGCCGGATCAAGGACATCGTGATTCGCAACGGGCTGAAGATCCCGGCCGCCGAAGTGGAGGAGGCGGTTTCGCGAATGCATGGCGTGCGCGAGTGTGCCGCCTACTCCGTGCCCGACACCACCACCGGCGAGCGATTGGCCATGGCCGTCGTGCTCGAACCCGGCATGGTGATTTCGCTCCCCGAAGTGGCCCGTGCCCTCGTCGGGGAGGGCCTGCCGAAATACAAGCTGCCTGAAGAGTTGGTGTTGTGGGACGAGCCGCTTCCTGTCAATGCCAACGGCAAGGTCGACCGCACCAAACTCGGTGTGGGGTCGGCTGGGCGGCGGCGGTTGCTTGCCGATCGTCTCGTCACTGTCGGATGAAATGTCCCGCCGCCGAAATTTAGCCGGCAGGATGGAAGACCGGGACGACGAATCCGTCTTCGTCGTCGCGGAAGGCAACCACCAATTCCAGGTCAGCGCACAGATGTTCGACGCTACAGTTCTCCACGACCGTCATCAGCCGCGGTCCCTCCTCGAGGTCCACCATCGCCAGCACGTACGGTGTGCGCACGTCGAAAGGCGCGGCATTTTGGTGGATGACGCTCCATGTGTAGAGCCGCGCGCGACCGGTGGCCTGCGTCAACTCGACGTCATCATGCCAACAGTGCGGACAGAACGGCCGGGCGTACAGCGATGTTCGACCGCAGGACCGGCAGGTGTTCACCATCAGCCGGCGGTCCTGGGTGGCCGACCACCACGCTTGGCTGTCAGCGTCGATTGTGGGCCGATCAGGAGCCGTCATTACTGCCTCCCGAGAATCATTGTGGCGCTGTGGGTGAAGAACCCACCCATTGCGTGGACGCATGCCAGCCTGGCCTCGTCGACCTGGCGTTGTCCGCATTCCCCCCGCAACTGCCGCACCGCCTCCACCATGAGGAACATTCCTCGCATGCCGGGGTGACATGAGGCCAGGCCGCCGCCGTCGGTGTTGGTCGGGAGCGCCCCGCCCGGGCGAAGCGCTCCGGACTCGATGAAGGGCCCCCCTTCGCCCTTGGCGCAGAAGCCGAGGTCTTCCACGGTCAGCAGGACGGTGGAGGTGAACGAGTCGTAGAGCTGGCACACATCGATATCGGCCGGGCTGACGCCGGCACGCGCGAATGCAGGTGGGCCCGAGCGGGCCGCCGCCGATGTCGTGAAATCGGTCCATTGGCTCATGCTTACGTGCGACGTCGCGTCAGCCGCGCCGAGGATCCAAACCGGCTCCTTTGCACAGTCTCTGGCGACGCGCTCGTTGGCAAGCACAACGGCACCGCCACCATCCGTGCGTAGGCACACATGCTTGGAGGTGAACGGGTCGGCCAACATGGGTGCGGCAGCGACATCGGCCGCGGTGATGCGCTCGCGCTCAAACGCGTTCTCGTTCATGGACGCCCACTCGTGGGCCGCGACTGCGACTTCGGCCAGTTGGTCGACGGTGGTGCCGAATTCGATCATGTGGCGCCTGGCCGCCATGGCGTACTTGGCAATCAGTGTCGCGCCGTAGGGCGCCTCGTACTGCAGCGCGCCGCCGGTGCCCATCGCGGCAGCTGAGGCGCGCACCCGTCGCTTGACGTCGGAGCGCGCGGTCGAGGCGTAGGTCAACAGAGCGACCTCGATTTCCCCCGCCGCGATCGCGGCGGCCGCATGCCCGGCCATCACTTCCCACGAGGATCCGCCGACATTGGTCGCATCCACCCAGGTCGGTCGTAGACCGAGGTACTCGCTGGCTTCTACCGGGGGAAGCAACGCTCCGTGCCCGCCGAAACCATCGATGTCCCCCTTCGTCAGGCCGGCGTCGGCGACCGCCCGCCGCGACGACTGCGCCATCAGCGCCATGGCGGTCTTGTCGGGCACCCGGCCGCAGTCGGACAGGGCGGCGCCCACGATGGCGACGCGGTTCGACGGCATAGCTAATGGTTATCACATCGCGGCCGCAGCCGATAATGGCCGTTGACGATATTGTGGAAACGTTATTCTCGGTCCGCTACCGTGAGCCTATGACGACAGCGCTGCGCGACGCGTTGCGGGGCGATGCGCTTGTGCTGTGCCTCGCGCTGCTCAATTCGCGCACCCCTGACGTCCCGGGGGTCGCGGCGGCATGTGGCTACGACGCCGTCTACATCGATCTCGAGCACACATCGACGTCTTTGGAGGCGGCGCAGATGCTCTGCGTGAGCGCGCTTGGGGCGGGGATCTCCGGCCTGGTGCGGGTGCCGTCGCACGATCCCAGCGTCATTGCGAGGGTGCTGGATGGTGGCGCCGTGGGAGTCATTGTGCCGCATGTTGATTCGAAGGAGGAAGCGGAACGAGTCGTCCAGGCTGCGCGGTTTCCGCCGATCGGAAATCGGTCCATTTCGGGTCCCAATGCGGTCAGCGGATACACCCCGCGAGGAGCGCCGCAATTGGCGGAATTTCTCGAGCGGCGCACGGTCGTGGCGGTGATGATCGAGACCCCGGAGGCGGTCGAAGCGTCCGCCTCTATCGCCTCCGTCGGCGGCATCGACATGATCCTCATCGGACCGAGCGATCTGACCGCCGAAATGGGCATCCACGGACAGTATGAGAATGAGCATTTCCATCGTGCAGTAGAATCGGTCGCGGCGGCTTGTCGTAGTCACGGTGTGGCGCTCGGCATCGCCGGAATAAAGTCACTTGACCTGCTGAATCGATTCGTGGGACTGGGATTGCGATTTGTCTCGGCGGGCACTGACATCGGGATGATGACCGAGGCGGCCACATTGCGTGCGCAAGCGCTTCGCGGACTGCAGAACCGCCGCGATGCCCGACGTGACCAATGACATGAGTAGCCGAAGCGACGCCAACCCAACAGGAGGACCGGATGCCGACAGCCATCTACACCGAACGCGTCACCGACCCAATGGCGTGGACCGGCGCGGACTTCACGAGTAAGGAAGACTTCGCCTTCGATCTATCCGCCCGCAATGTGGCTGCGCTGGAATCGATCCTGGCCAAGACCGCGAAGAAGGACCGGGACGACATCACGCCAGACGACGCTCGGCACCCAGACCTCGACGACGACCTGGCACGGCTCTACCAGGATCTGATGTTCGGCAAGGGACTGGCTTGCGTGCGTGGCTTTCCGGTCGAGCAGCATTCGATTGAAGACCTCGAACGCATCTACTGGGCATTCTGCACGCATCTCGGCTATCTGGTGTCGAACAACTCCTTCGGCCACCGCATGGTGCGCGTGCAGGAAGAGATCTTGCCCGGCGGAGTGCAACCCGCTCGCGGCACGAAGTCTCGCGCCGAGCTGGCCATGCACAACGACGCCGCCGACATCTTGTCGCTGCTGTGCGTGTACCCGGCGGCCCAGGGCGGGGAGAGTCAATTCGCGAGCGGACCCGCGGCGCACAATCGGATCCTGGCCGAACGTCCGGATCTGCTCGACGTTCTTTACCAAGGCTTTCCGCATCACCGACGCAGCGAGCAGCCCGATGATCAGCCCGATGTGACGCCCTATGACGTCCCGATCTTCTCCCAGATCGACGGGCGGATCTGCATCAACTTCACCTACAGCAGCATCCTGCCGGCCATGAAGACCCTTGGCCGCGAATTCACCCCGAAGCAAGAAGAGGCCGTCGAGTTGCTCCGCAACATACTCGTCGACCAACAGGTCGAATTCCGCTTGGAATCGGGGGAGGCCGCCGTGGCCAACAACTTCGCCATGTGCCACTCCCGATCCGATTTCGTCAGCAGCAACGACCCCAAGAAGGCCCGCTGCTTCCTGCGAGCCTGGATGGAGGTACCGCGCCAAGATCGTCGTCTGCCAATCGGCCGTGAGTATTTCCACATGGAGAACAAGGACCTGCGGTTGGGATACGACGTGGTTCCCGGGCGCGACGGCGCGATCGCGCGCAACGACTACCGCAACGTCGACACCGCGCTGGCGGACATGTTCAAGGCGGCCCAGGCCAAACCGAAGGCGAGGCCGTGACCGCCGGCGGGAAAGGCGCACAACGCCGATGATCGACGTGCCGCGACCGCGGTTGGTCGTCGAACGGTGGACTGACCCGGCCGCAGGCCACATCCTCGAACTGTCCGGCATCGACGTCGTCCAACTCGATCTGAGCGCGCCTGCCGAACGAGGTTGGGCGGCACTGGGATCCGCACACGGCTATCAAGTCGCCACCCGTACCGACGTCGCGTCCGTCGCCGATGGCGCACAGTGGCTGGCCGGGGAGGCGTTGATCGCGCGCTGCCCGCTCCTGCTTGCAGTTTGTTCGGCGGGCGCCGGGTATGACGTCATCGACGTCGATGCGTGCACCCGTGCGGGAATCGCGGTGTGCAACAACTCGGGTCCAGGCGCGGAGGCAGTAGCAGAGCACGCCCTGGGATTCATGCTCGACCTCGCCAAGAAGATCACCGTCTCAGACCGGGCGCTGCGCAGCGGTCCGCTCGGCGATCGGCTGGCCTTGCGCGGAAGTCAGCTGCTCGGCAAGACGCTCGGGGTCATCGGGCTCGGTGCCATAGGCGGGCGCCTCGTCGAGTTGTGCGCGCCATTCGGCATGGAGGTGCTGGTCTTCGATCCGTACCTCGACGAAGCGACCGCGAGGGCACGCGGCGTGCGGCAGGTGACGCTCGCCGAGTTGGTCGAGAGCTCGGACTTCGTACAGGTGACCTGCCCCCTCACCAGCGAGACCCACGGGCTCATCGGCAAAGCGCAATTCGCCGCGATGAAGCCGACCGCCTTTTTCATCACCACGGCGCGCGGGCCGGTCCATGACGAGGCAGCACTGCTCGATGCGCTCGTCAGCGGTCGGCTCGCCGGAGCGGGCCTCGATGTGTTCCACGAGGAGCCGCCCCGCCAGGACAACCCGCTGCTGCAACTCGACAACGTCGTCGCAACACCGCACACCGCGGGCATCACCGTGGAAGCAGCGCGCGACATCGCTGTGGCGACCGCGACGCAATGGCAGACCATCTTCGATGGCCGTAAGCCGCCACGCTTGCTGAATCCGGATGTCTGGCCTCGGTACTGCGAACGGTTCCACGACATCTTGGGCATTCACCCCGCCGCCCGAGTCGCCGCAACTGCCGAGTGAAAAATGTTACTCCACAAAAAAATTGAGAGAAGGGCCCTGGCCAGGTGACACACTACGACACGATCGAGGTCGAGGTCAGGGGGCATACGGCCTGTGTGACCCTCAACCGCCCCGAGGTGCTCAACGCCATCAATGACGAGATGATCGCGGAGCTAGGCGTAGCTTACGCGGAAATTGAACGCTCGCAGGATATCTGGACGGTGATTATTACCGGTGCCGGCCGTGCGTTGTGCGTCGGAGCGGATGTCAACAAGGCCGCCGACCACGACATGGAGAATGCGGCGGGGATCGATAACCAGGGCGAGCCCATCCTCAGCTCGATGCGGCAGTGGGATGCACCACAGGAGGCGACGCCGCCATGGCTCCAAATGACCAAACCGATCATCTGCGCGGTGAACGGCATCGCCTGTGGCGCGGGAATGGACCTCGTTACCACTGCGGACATCACCATCGCGTCCGAGCGCGCGACGTTGATGGATCCGCATGTCAGCATCGGCGTGACATCCGGGCGTGAAGGGGTCAGGTTGGCCCGGATCCTGCCGCTACCCGTGGCGATGCGGCTGATCTTGATGGGCAAGCACGAACAACTCGACGCACAGCGCGCTTACGATTTGGGCGTCTTCACCGAAGTGGTCGCCCATGATGCCCTCATGACGCGAGCCTGGGAGACCGCCGACGTAGTGAACTCGAATGCGCCGCTGGCGGTGCGGGGTTCACGGATGGCCGTGCGCAAGGGACTGACGATGCCCATTTACGAGGCCGAACTGCTCGCCGAGAATTACCGGATGAAGGTTGCCCTGACGAGGGACGCCATCGAGGGGCCGCGTGCCTTCCTCGAGAAGCGCAAGCCGCATTGGCAGGCGCGTTAGCGTATAGGCCGGCGCGCTACACCATCCCAAAGAAGGTCTTCGCGTTCGTGGACAGCACCTTTCGCTTGGTCGCCTCGTCCAGACCCTCCGTCGCCTTGTTGGCGACCTCCGTGCTGTGCGGCCAGTTCGTGTCGTTATGCGGGTAGTCGGTTTCGAACATGAGCTGGTCTTCACCGACCAGATCCAGGATGCGGAACGCGACGGGATCGCCGAACGTCGAGAACCACACTCGACCTGGCACCTGGCTGCTCGGCGGCGCCGTCAGGAGCGGGTGGATGCCGCCCCATGCGCGCCTGTCCTCCCAAACCTCGTCGACGCGTTGCAGGTAGTAGGGGATCCAGCCCGCTTGCGCCTCGGCGAACGCGATCTTGAGGTTGGGGAACTGCATGAGCTTGCCGGAGAACAGCCAATCGACCAGGGCGATGGTGCAATTGACCGCCATCAGTGCGCTCGTCACGACGTGCGGAGAGTCGGGGGAGGACTTGGTGAGCGACGAACTCGATCCGATGTGCAGCATGATCCCTACCTGGTTTCGCTCGCATGCCGCGAAGAACGGGTCCCAATAGCCGCTGTGAATGGACGGCAGGTCGAGACGAGAAGGCAGCTCGGAGAAGCACACTGCGCGCATCCCACGAGCGGCCACCCTTTCGACCTCTTTCGCGGCGAGTTCGACGTCCCAGAGGGGGATGATGCCAAGCGGGATCAGCCGGCCGTTGGAGCTACCACCCCATTCGTCGATCTGGAAGTCGTTGTACGCCTCCACGCAGAGCTTGGCGAGCTCCTTGTCCTTGCCATACAGGAATCGCTGGCCGCAAAAGCGGACGAGCGTATTCGGGAAGCACGCCGAAGCTTCGATGCCGGCAATATCCATGTCGGCGAGCCGATCCGCCGGACGGAAGCAGCCCGGGCGCATCTCGTCGTAGGTGATCGGGTCGGTGGTGAGTTCGTCGAGCTCATATCCGGCCGCCGCGCTGATGAGCGGGATCGGGATAACCGCGTCCTCGTAGTGCCAGATGTCCGCGTCGCGGCCCTCGTCGTCTTCGATGAACGCGACATCGGATGTGACGGTGGGATCCATGCGCCCGCGGGTGCGAATAATCCGCGGGCCGATGTCGCGATAGCGCTCGGGCAGCCGGCTGGTCCACAAGTCGGCCGGCTCCACCAGATGGTCGTCCGGCGAGACGATTAGGATATCTGCGCTCAAGGCTGCACTCCTTCGACAACGGTCTGCGGCTTCGATCTGCGGCACACTGATCCGGAATGAGAATGACCGTTTCCACGGTACCGTATGGGATCGCACCAATGTTTCCGGGGACCTTCCTTGACTCCGATCTCTCCGTTGGCGGTGGTTGGTGGGCGAGGGGGGAAAGCCCGGGAATACGCGCTTACGTTCAGCGATAATCAACATGCACGTGTAGGTAGATCACGCATTTTCCGCGCCGTACGCGTATCCTTGCCGCATTATGCCTACGAAGAAGCCCGCCGGTCCCAACTCCGAACCCGGCTTGGAATTGGTCGATACCGAGGTCGAGCTGCCCGGCACATGGCAGCAACGCACGATCGAGCGGCGGCTGAGCACCGCCAGAGCGCGTGCGCTCGCCCGCAGTTCGCGCTTTCTGGCCACCGCGCTCGAATTGGTAGAGGAGTCCGGTAAAGCCGACTTCACGATCCAAACGCTCATCGACAGGTCCAATCTGAGCCTGCGGGCCTTCTACCAACACTTCGCCGGTAAAGAAGAACTCATGTTGGCGCTCTACGAGAACGTCACGAGTCAGTTCACCGAGGACATCCGGCAAGATGTCGCCGCGGCCGACGGGCCGATGGAGCAACTCGAGGCCTTCTGCCGGGGCGTTCTGTCCCGCGCTGAGTCATCGGAAGCGGTCGGCGGCCGGATTATGACGATCTACAACCTGAGCCTCGAGATCGAGCGGCCGGACGACTTCGCAAAGGTGTGGGAGCCTCATCTGAAGCTGCTGACCAAGATCATCACCGCGTGCGCTCGGGCCGGACTGGTACGCACAGACCTGACCCCCGCGCAGCTGACCACGTTGCTGAACACCACGCTCACCGCGATCGCTCAGATTGGGGTTTTCCACCTGGGCGGCAAGGGGTCGAAGCTGACCGAGGACCAGTTGTGGGCTTGGTGCAAACAGGCCGTCACGCCGCCCGCCTCCGACGCCAAGGCCAGGCCCGCGCGTAAGGCGACACCGCGTGCGACATCGGCGCGCAGGGTCAAGAAACTAACGGGGTAGGCCGAGCCCCCGCTGCGCGATGATGGTGCGCTGGACCTCGCTGGTACCCGCGTAGATCGTGGTGCCCAGCGAGAATCGCAGTGAGTGGTCAAACCGCCCGCGTTCGGGAGCGGACGGCTCGAGGTAGCTGCGTAAGGCGTCCGCGCCAACGAGTTCGACCACATCCTGGCTGGCGCGTTCGAGTGCCTCGGTGCTGAACACCTTGGACATCGGCCCCTCGGCCACGGGCATGTCGCCCTGTTTGAGCATCCACACGCACCGTCGCTGCAACAGCATCGAGACTTCGGCCTCCATCGCCACACGGGCGAGCCGGCGCCGGACATCGGTTTGCAGGATTGGTGGTGAGCCATCGTCGGGTTGGCTTGTGGTGGCCCAACGCTCGGCATGGTCGAGCAGTCGAATCAGATGCGGGCCCCAACCGGATGCGTGCTCGTCAAGCAGCGACAGGCCGAGCACCTGCCAGCCGCCATCGACTTCGCCAATCCGCCACTCGTCGCCAATCCGGACATCGCTGTAGAAGGTTATGTTGGTGCGTTCGCCGGACAGGGTCCACACGGCTTGCGCGGCAAAGCCATCGGAGTCGCACGGAACCAGGAACATTGTCAGGCCCTTGTGTTTTGGTTTGTCCGGGTTGGTGCGCGCAAGCAGGAACACGAAGTCGGCGATGTGACCGTTGGTGGTGAACATCTTGGAGCCATTGATCACCCATTCGTCGCCGTCGCGCACGGCCCTGGTGGCGGCCGCCGCGACGTCCGATCCACATTCGGGTTCGGTGAAGCCGAGGGCAATGGTGATCTCCCCACTGATCGCGCCGGCCAGGATGCGTTCCTTCAGAGCCGGGGTGCCGACCTCGCGGATGATCGACGCCACCATTCTGGTGGTCTCGGAGAGGTACACCGGCGCGTCGAAACGCATGAGCTCCTCTTTGACGACCTGGTCATCCCATGCGTCCCGGTTCTGCCCCCCGAATTCGACGGGCCAGGCCGGCGCGAAATAGCCCTTGTCGACCAGGCTTTTCGCGAAGCCGTCGTCGTGGGCGACGCCGCCACGGTAGACGCGTTCCTCGAATTCGGGAGTCAGCACATCATGGAGGTGGGCGCGGATCCCGTCGCGGTAGGTCACGGTATCTGCATCGAGCTGAAAGTGCATGTGTGTCTGCCAATCTGTCGTCGCATACAGCCCAGGGCGGCACGGTCGGGAATGCTAATCTCAATTTTGAGAGTAACCATATCCGCGCTTGATTGGACGATGATCGTGGACCTGAGCCTAACGGGCGAACAGAAACAGTTGGCGGATTCGTTCGCCGCGCTGTTTGCGCGTGAGTCGACCACCGAGCGAATCCGGGCCGCGGAACCGTCGGGCTTCGATCTCCGACTCTGGAGGGCGCTGCAGGAGACAGGGGCGGTGCAGATGGCCGTCGGCGAGGCTGCCGGCGGATGGGGTGCATCCGAATTGGAACTCGCGCTGATCGCCGAACAGTTCGGCCGCGCAATTGCGTCGGCACCGGTCATCGAAGCACAGGTTGCCGCGCGACTGCTGGCCGAGTGCGGCGAATCGGGCGCCGAGCTGTTAGGTGCTGTTCTCGCGGGTGAGCAACTGGTTACGTTCGCGCCACGCGCCGGACGCGGTAACAAGCTGGGGATGGTGCCCGGCGGGGCCGTAGCCGATCATGTGATCGCTATGTCAGAGCGACGGCTGCTGGTGGTGCCTGTCGAGGAAAACCGCGTAGCGGTGGGGAACCTTGGGTCAATGCCACTGGCGGACATCATCATTGACAAAGAGCCCGTTGTGCTCGCCGACGGGGCGAGGGCGCGCGACCTGTTCTCCGACGCTCTTGACCTATGGCTTGCGCTGACCGCGGTCGCGTTGGCCGGCGCGGCCAAGAAGGCCGTAGAAATCGGTGTCGAGTACGCCAAGCAACGCCGCGCTTTCGGATCGGCGATCGGCACCTTCCAGGCGGTGTCTCACCCGCTGGCCGACAGCGCCACCGCCGCCGACGGATCGCGGTTGCTCGGGTTCAAGGCGGCCTGCGCGTTTGCCGATGAGCCGCCTCGCGTTCGAGAACTGGCTGCGATGGCCTTCGCATTCGCCTATGAGACGGCGCGCGATGCAACGCGGCGCAGCCTGCACGTTCAGGGTGGATATGGGTTCGGTATGGAGGGCGACATCCAGCTGTACTACCGCCGGGTGCGTGGCTGGGCGATGGTGTTCGGCGAGCCTGCCGTCGCGTTGGACCGCGTGGCCGACGCCCGTTACGGTGCCGCCGCCGGCTGAACGGGGTCGCGCGGCGGCAGGATCGCGAAGCTGAGCGTCGCTCGTGCCGCAGGGCGGTTTCGACCGACGTCGGAAACGTCAACGGCGACAACAATCATCCGCTTTCCGGCGCGGACCAGCGTGGCTGTGGCGCGCGCCGGACCCTCGACGATCGGCGCCAGGAAATGGATGGTCATGTCGGCGGTGCCCGCACCGCTACCCTCGCCCGCGTACTTGATCGCAAGTCGTCCGCCGGCCACATCGATGAGCGTGGCGACCAGCCCACCTTGCAGCGCGCCCCGAATGTTCACCAGGTCCGGTCGGTTCTGCAGGTCAACGATGACCGACTGGTCGGTATCGACGACGTCGTAGAACGGTAGCTGGGCAAAGAGGTGACCGGGGATAGTCACCTCCATGGGTTGTGGCGCAGGCTGGGCTGACGAAGTGGCACCGGTCACGCGTCGGACCGGACCTGATCTTTGACAGCCAGGGCCACCGGGGGAGCGCTGCGCCAGTTGGGTACCCCCTGCTCCTCACCCGCGGTGGGAAGCTTGTCCTCACGGATCTGCGCCCAGTGGGAATGGTTCAGTTGGTGGAGCGCGAAACACGATTGCAGCGAGTTGTAGAAGCCCATGTTGTCGACGGATTGGTTCACCGACTCCTTGATCAGCAGGGCCGCCATTGTCGGGACCTTTGCGATGCGCCTTGCCATCTCGAGGGTGCGCCCGGCAAGTTCGTCGCGCTTGAAAATCTTGCTGACCATCCCGATCCGGTAGGCCTCTTCGATATCGATCGCGTCACCGGTGAGCATGAGCTCTTTTGTGCGTCGCGGCCCGAACTCCCATGGGTGGCCGAAGTATTCCATCCCGCACATGCCCAACCGGGTGCCCACCACGTCGGCGAAGCGCACCTCCTCGCTACCCACGATGAGGTCACACGCCCAGATCAGCATGAGCCCCGCCGAGAAGACGTCGCCGTGCACCTGGGCGATGGTGATCTTGCGCAGGTTGCGCCATCGCAGGTTGTTCTGGAAGAAGTAGTGCCACTCCTGCAGCATGGTTCTCTCCGCGCCGTCGCGGGTTCCGCCATGGATCGTCACCGTCGGATGCTGGCCCGGGCCCGGGCTGAACTCCGCGCGGGCCTGTTTGGAGCCGATATCATGCCCGGACGAGAACATCGGGCCCTCGCCGGCGAGGATGACGACACGGACCGTATCGTCCGCCTCCGCGCGGGCAAACGCGTCATCGAGTTCGACCAGCATGCCGCGGTTCTGGGCATTGCGCTGGTCGGGGCGGTTCAGTGAGATCCGAATGATCATGCCGTCGTCGAAGGTCTCCCACTTCAAGAATTCGTATTCGCTCACCGTTGGCCCCTTCTCTCGTCTGCATTCGGTAATGGTGTTATCAATATATGAGAAGTGATGTTCTCACAGATGGGGTCGATGACGGCGGGAAGGGTGCAGATGGCGGAAGGTCAACGGAGACCGCGAGTAATTCTGTGGGGTCCTGGCCAGGTCGGTATCGGTGCGTTGCGCGCCCTCATCGCGCACCCAGGCCTCGAGCTTGCCGGCGTCGTAGTGCACGCCGAGGCCAAGGACGGCCAGGATGCGGGGGAGCTGTGCGGAATGCCTGCGACGGGCGTCATAGCCACGCGCGACATCTGTGCGGCGCTGTCGATTGACGCGGACGTGGTGGCGTATTTCGCATCGGGTGACTATCGCTATCACGATGCGGCCCAGGACATCGCGCGCTGCCTGCGCGCGGGCAAGCATGTGGTGTGCACCTCGCTGGTACCCATGTGCTACCCACCGGCGGCCGACAAGGAGACCGTTGAACTGCTCGAAGCGGCGTGCATGGAGGGCGGCACCAGCTTCTTCAACAGTGGTGTCGACCCCGGCTGGGCGAACGACGTGATCGCGCTGACTATGACAGGCTTCAGTAGTCGAGTCGACAGCATCACCATGCTCGAGATTCTCGACTACGGCCCGATCAATCAACCCGACATCATGTTCGATTTCATGGGCTTCGGACATCCACCCGACCATCCGGCACCGCTCTTCGACCCAGAGCGCCTGGCCGCATTGTGGGCGCCCACCGTCCACCTGGTCGCCGACGGCGTCGGTCTCCCGCTCGACCGCGTCGACACATCTATCGAGAAGTGGTTGGCCACAGAGCGATACGAGGTCGCGTCGGGCTGGATCGAGCCGGGGACCATGGGAGGAATGCGTTTCAAGCTCGCCGGCATGGTGGGTGGCGAGGAACGCGTTACGCTCGAACACGTCACCCGCATGGGCGCCGGTTCCGCACCGGACTGGCCGCGGCATCCCTCCCCGCACGGCGGATACCGGGTCATCGTCGACGGCCTGCCCACCTACACCGTCGACATCGAGATGCACGGCCGCGGGAACAACATGCGCGGACTGACCTACGCGACCGTCATGCGCGAACTCAACGCCATCCCCGCCGTGATGGCCGCCCCCACTGGTTTGCTGTCCACCCTCGATCTGCCTCTGGTCACGGGTCCGATGCGCGGCGGAACATGGCAGGGCGTGCTACCCGCGACGGCGAAGTCGTGAACGGGCAAGCGGTCCCGCAGACGTCGGCCGACCTGTGGGAAGTCATGCGCACCGCAACAGCGGTGCGGCGCTATCGCGACAGACCTGTGTCGGACGAGGCCATCGACACCTGTCTGCGCGCGGCGAGTTGGGCTCCGTCTGGCGGCAACCAGCAGCCGTGGAAGTTCGTCGTACTGAGGTCGAGCAGTGTGCGTGACGTGATCACAGCCGCAGCCCACAAGACATGGGAGGTTATGACCGAGTTCTATCGGCTTTCGATGCCCGAGAACGAGGCTGACGACCCCAAGTCGCGAGTTGTGCGAACGATGGCTGAGCACATGAGCGTCGGTGGCGGGGCACCTGTGCTGGTGCTGTTCTGTGTCCAGCCGCAGCGGGGAACCACCGAACTGCAGCAAGGTGGGTCGATCTTTCCCGCCGTCCAGAACTTTCTGCTTGCGGCGCGTGCGCAAGGCCTGGGCGCGGCGATCACCCTGTGGCACGGGTCCTGCGAGGACGAGCTGCGGTCCATGGTCGGAATTCCTGACGACTGGAAAATCGCGACCCTGGTTACGGTCGGCTGGCCCAAAGGCGGGCACCACCCGGTGCGGCGCAAACCACTCAATGAGGTGGCGTCGGTCGATCGTTGGGATCAACCTTGGGCGGGGTCAACCGCATGATGGAGAGCCAATCCGCAAATCTCGCCTTATCTAAAAACATTCGACGACGTGACCCGGTGATCCACAGTTCCGTTCACGGCCGAGGATCCCCTGTGCAGCTGCGCGACCACGCAGGCTCGACGAAACCAGCTGTGATCCTTCATCCTTCCGGCACCGTCGTGAGCTTCGCGGAGCTGGAAGCCAGCGCCAACAGGCTCGCCCACTTTTTGCGACGGTCGGGCATGGGGGCCGGGGGCACGGTCGCAGTGCTCATGGAGAACAACGAACACGTTCACGCCGCGATGTGGGCGGCAAAGCGGAGCGGCCTGTACTACACGCTGGTCAACACACATCTGAGCCCCCCCGAGATCGCCTACATACTGTCAGACAGCGGGGCGACGGCCATCATCTCCTCACGGGCCATGCGAGACGTCTGCGGTCAACTGCCCAAACACCTTCCGGGCGGGCTACCACCCGTCGCGCTGATTGCCGACGACGGTCTCGGCGGCTGGCAGGGCTATCCCGAATGCGTGGCGACCGAGCCTTCGACACCGGTCGCCGACGAACGCGACGGTCAGCTGTTGCAGTACTCCGCCGGCAGCACCGGTCGCCCAAAGGGAATCAAGCGGTCGTTGAAGCCACGCGGCTCCGCTCTTTCGAATCTATCGACGCCAGTCTTCGAGGCGCTCGGGGTTACCCAGGACTCGGTCTACCTAAGCCCCGCCCCGACCTACCACACGGCGCCGGCCATGTGGACGATGGCAGCGCAAGCCACCGGCGCGACAACGGTTCTCATGGAGAAGTTCGATGCCGAAGAGGCTCTCGACTGCATAGAGCGTCATGGTGTTACGCACGCCCAGTTCGTGCCGACGATGTTCGTGCGGATGCTGCGGCTGCCCGAAGAGATCCGGATGCGTTACGACCTGTCGAGCCTGCGACGCGTCGTCCACGCCGCCGCTGCGTGTCCGCCGGAGATCAAACGCCAGATGATCGAGTGGTGGGGGCCGATCGTCGACGAATACTACGGGTCATCCGAAGGCGCGGGCATCTCGTTCATTCGAGCCGATGAGTGGCTTGCCCATCCAGGGTCAGTGGGCAAACCGATGCTGGGTACACCGCACATCGTCGATGACGAGGGCACCGAGCTTGGACCGAGACAAATCGGCGAAATCTACTACGAGGGCGGATATCCGTTCGAGTACCTCAATGACCCGGCAAGAACGGCTGCGGGGCGAAGTCCTGAAGGCTGGGTCACCGTTGGCGACGTAGGCTACCTTGACGAAAAGGGTTATCTTTACCTCACCGATCGCCGAAATCACATGATCATCTCCGGCGGAGTGAACATCTACCCGCAGGAGACCGAAAACGCTCTCATCAGTCACCCACTAGTGGTTGACGCGGCGGTGTTCGGTGTGCCCGATCCGGTGATGGGCCAGTCGGTCACGGCCGTCGTGCAACTGGCCGATCCTACTCAGGCGTCCGACGGGCTCGCCCACGAACTGATCGCATGGCTCCGAAATCGCATGGCGCACTACAAGTGTCCGCGGTCGCTGTATTTCGAGACGCAATTGCCGAGGACCGATGCCGGCAAGCTATACAAGCGCGAACTGATCGAGAAGTATGTGGGAGTCAGCGATCTTCCTACGTAGTTCAGCCCAACAGGCGGCGCCAGTCGGCTGCGGGCTTGCGGTTTCGGTCGGAAGCGAACGGCAACGTGCGACCTCGAATCCAAGTTGAGCCGTGACTCATCGGCTGCTGGACTCGCAGTAGCAGCGAAGATTGTCTACCGTTAACAGGCCGATTGACAACGCGGCGCTCCCCTTCACTCACTCGTTGCCAGCGCACCGCCCGCCCGCGATGGTTCTCGACGAGCTTGCGGGAACGTCCGCTATGGGCGGCAACACGATTTGACACTTGTCAGTGGGTATCAAAGTCCCGTGCTTCTACGCTGTCTCCACCAACTGGCACAACACTTCTCGGTGATGGCGCGCATCCCCGCACAGCATCGAGTTGACCCGAGCCCGGCGTAGATACAGATGTAAATCGTGTTCCCAGGTGAAGCCGATGCCGCCGTGTAGCTGAAGGGCATTGCCGGCCACCCGGTTGACGGCGTCGGAAACATAGGCCTTGGCGCTGCTGACCGACCGATCGGCGCTCGGATGCTCGCTATCGAGTGCCATGGCGGCGTGGTACGTCGCCGCGGTGCTGGCCTGGACCCACATTCTCATGTCGGCACACTTGTGTTTGACGGCCTGAAACTGACCCACGGGCCGGCCGAACTGGATCCGATCCTTTACGTAGTCGATGGTCATCGCCAGCAGTCGCTGCCCGATCCCGACAAGCTCGGCACACATCAGTACGGTATTGAGCTGCATCGTGCGGGCGATTGAATGGCGTGCGGCGTCGCCAGATAACACCAGGGCGGACGCGGCGACTGGGACCTCCTCGAACGTGACGTCGCAGTAGCTGCGCGTGACATCGAGGGTCCGCTGCCGTCGGATCTCCACGCCCGGCGCGCACGTCGGCACCGTGAATCGAGCGGGCGAATCATCGAGGATGGCATCGACGAGAAGGATTTCCGCCGTATCGGCGTCCTGCGCCGATACCTTAGCCCCATGCAGCAGATACCCGTCGGCATGCCGACGTGCCTGAGTGCTGTTGGCGTCGACCGACCACGGCTGGCCGAACTCGGCAAAAGCCCAAGTCGCAATCAGGGATCCCTCGGCTAACGCATGTAGCAGTTTTGGTGCGTGTTCGTAGCTCGCTCGCCCAAGTGCGTCCGCGGCGACCACCGTGGGGATGAAAGGGGTGCAGGCCAGGCCACGGCCAAGTTCGGTCGCAACCAGTGCCAGATCGATGGCCTGCTGACCCAGTCCCCCGTCACTTTCGGCGATGGCCAGCGCCGGCCAGCCGAGTTCGGCGCCGTGCCGCCACAGTTCGGCGTCGAATCCGCGTTCGCCGTCGATGAGCTCCCTCGCCCGAGAAACCGGGAACTTCGTCGCAAGCAGTGAACGGGTGGAGTCGACGAGCCCTCGTTGCTCGTCGGTGAGCTCGAAATCCACGGGCTGCTCCTCGGGTGAGATGGGCAATCGGGGCGGGGGGATTGAAAAACTGACTCCGAAGATACAGGATACTGATTAAGTTGAATGGACTATTGGTCGTGAACTGGGGGAGGACACCGTGCAGCTCGCGCAAGATGCCGAACTCGACGCATTGCGGGAGCGCGTCCGGACGTTGGCAGCACAGTACGCGCCGCCACGTCATGAGCGCTCCGGCGTTCGCGCACCCGACGCGCATGACGTGCCAGCTCTACGGCAGTGGACTGAAATATTGTTTGCGCGACACCTGTTGGGTGTGCACTGGCCGGTCGAATACGGCGGACTCGCCGACCCGCACCCCTTGCACGAGTCGGTGGTCACCGACGAACTGATCCGCGTCGGTGCGCCGGGTCCGGTCGGCGGCGGGTTGCTGGCCGCCGCCGCGATCATCGCGTCCGGCAGTACGGCGCAGAAAGACTACTTTCTGCAGCGGATCCGTTCGGGGGAACATATTTGGTGTCAGTTGTTCAGCGAGCCCGATGCAGGCAGCGACCTGGCCGGCCTGCGGACCCGGGCTCGCCGTGACGGTGATCACTTCGTGGTCGACGGGCAGAAGGTGTGGACCACCAACGGTCAACATGCAGACTGGGGATACCTGTTAGCCAGAACCGATCCCGACGCCCCCAAACACGCAGGTATCACCGCGTTCGCCTTGGATATGACCACGCCGGGTGTCTCGGTGCGGCCGCTGCGCGAGATCACGGGCACCGCCGATTTCAACGAGGTGTTTCTCGATGCGGTGCGGATACCCGCCGATCGGGTGATCGGCGAAATCAACCAGGGCTGGGCGGTGACTACTGCCAGCCTGGCGCGCGAGCGGTCCAGCGCGGGAAGCGGGGCGTCGCTGTTTGGCGCGCTCGACCGTCTCGCGAAGCTGGCCGGATCGGTGACACGCGACGGCCGCCCCGCTATTGACCACGAGGATGTCCGCCAGACGATCGGCGGTTTCGTAGCCGATGTCCACGTGAACTCGCTGGTATCCGCCTTCGGTGAGAGCCGGGCGCTGCACGGCACCGGTGATGCGGCCGACGCGCCCGTGTCGAAGATCCTGTTCAGCGAAATCAACCTTGCACTTCATGAATTCGGCGTTCAACTGCAAGGGCACGATGGGGTGCGGATCCAGGGCGATGCGCACGTTCACGACGACGGGTGGTGGCAGGACGCCTTCATGTACGCCCGCGCATTCACCATCGCCGGCGGGACCAACGAGGTGCTGCGGAATGTGATCGCCGAGCGTGCGCTGGGCTTGCCTCGCTGACCCGCTTCCAAACCAAAGGAGACACAATGCCGTTGCAGGACTGGATGAAGATTATCTCGGTTGACGACCACGTGATCGAACATCCGCTGGTGTGGCAGGACCGGCTATCCGAAGCCCATCGCGAGCAGGGCCCGAAAATCATCGAAACTGCTGAGGGCCATCACGTTTGGCGCTATGAAGGGCAGCTTTATCCGCAGATAGGACTTAACGCCGTCGCCGGCAAGCCACCCTCGGAATATGGAATGGAGCCGGTGCGCTACGACCACATGATCCCCGGGTGCTACGACCCGGTCGAGCGGGTCAAGGACATGGACATCGACGGTGTGCACGCCGCACTGTCCTTCCCGTCATTCCCGGGTTTCGGTGGCGGGGTATTCCAGCGCGCCAAGGACAAGGAATTGGCTCTGGCCTGTGTACGGGCCTGGAATGACTTTCAGGTCGACGAGTGGTGCGCCTCGGCGCCAGACCGGTTGATTCCGTTGGGAATTCTGCCCACCTGGGATCCACAACTGGCCGCGAGCGAAGTCGAGCGGCTAGCGCAGATCGGTACCAGGGCGGTGTCCTTCCCGGACAGTCCTGTGCCGCTCGGCCTGCCGTCCTTCCACCATCCGACGCACTGGGAACCGCTGTGGGATGCGTTGGAAGCCGGGGACATTCCCCTATGCCTACACTTCGGATCCGGCGGCTACGTCCCAGGTTTCTCGTTCGCAAATCCATCCCCTCAGGACAGCGCTCCGTTCGCGGTGGCGATCGCCACCTTCTCGACGAATCTCATGTGGAGCACCGCGGATCTGGTGTTCTCCGGGATGCTGCAGAGACATCCCAATCTGAAATTCATGTTGTCCGAGGGCGGAATCGGGTGGATCCCGTACCTGCTGGAGCGTTTGGATTACACCTGGGAGCGGCACCGGTGGTATCAGAACATCAGCCGCACAGACCGCCCGTCGGATTTATTTCGCAAGCACATCTGGGGCTGCTTCATCGACGACGTGCACGGAGTGAGTTCCCGCGAGGCCATCGGCATCGACAGAATTCTCATCGAAGTCGACTATCCGCACTCGGACTCGAACTGGCCCAACAGCCGCAAACGGATTGCCGAGAACCTGGTCGAGGTAGGCGACGACGATGTTCATCGGATCGTTGAACTCAACGCACGCGAATTGCTGCATTTTGGCGACCGGCGATGACCTTCGCAGAGTCCGGACAAGGTAACTGCGAATCCGACGTGCAGCGGCCGGAATCCGACGACTACGACCTGCTGACGTTCGGCGAGGTTGCGGCGCGGCTCTCCGAAGAGTTGTCCGCCGAGACCGCAGAGCTGGATCGACTACGCCGCGAGACCCGCTCGGATCCGAATCTGTTGCGCCGTCACGAGGAGCGCATCGCCCTGCTCAAAACCGTTGCGAACCGGTACCGCGAGGAGCAGCAAACCAACGACAATTTTTCCCGGAGATTCGGCTCTCTACGCGGAGCCGGGGGCGATCGACCGCAATGGCGGTAACGGACTCTGTGGTGGGCGGCAACGTCGGCTCTATCGGGAGCCCGCCGCCTCCGTCGCCGCTTGGCGAGATCGGTGAGTGGACCCGAGGCTACGTCGACCGACACCCCATCGCCGCATTGGAAACGGTGGGAAGCCAGTGCATCCTGGGTGTCAACGCGCTGCGGTACCTGGTTGCCGACATCGCCACGGGGCGGTTCCCGTTCGGTGAGTTCGTGCAGCAAGGGGCCTTTATGGCCGCGACCGCGATGCTGCCGACCATGTGTGTGGCAATCCCCATCGGGGTGACGCTGCAGATCCAATTCGCTCTGCTCGCGGGCCAGGTGGGGGCGACGTCGCTGGCCGGCGCGGCCAGTGGGCTCGCGGTCATTCGGCAGGGTGCACCGCTGGTCGCCGCCCTGTTGATGGCTTCGGCCGTGGGCTCTGCGATCTGCGCCGATCTCGGATCGCGCACCATCCGCGAAGAGGTCGATGCCCTTGAAGTGCTGGGCATCTCGGCGGTGCGCCGACTTGTGGTGCCGCGCCTGGCCGCCGCGATGGTGGTGGGCTTGGCCCTCACCGGCCTGGTGTGTTTCATCGGTTTTCTCGCCGGATATCTGTTCAACACATTTGTGCAGAATGGGGCCGCCGGCAGCTTCGTCGCGACGTTTGCGTCATTCGCGACGGTGGGAGACCTCATCCTGACCGTGATCAAATCCGTGGTGTTCGGGGCGATCGTGGCGATCGTGGCCTGCGACAAAGGATTAACCACCAAGGGTGGGCCGGCGGGTGTAGCGAACTCGGTCAATGCCACCGTAGTGGCATCGATTCTGCTGTTGATGATCACCAACGTGGTTTTCACCGAGATGTATGTCCTGTTGTTTCCCAAGGCAGCGCTGTAATGGCGGCGCCGTACTACCCGCGGGGTGTCCGGCCAGTGGTGACCGCCGCGACCGCCTTCGCCGGCGTCGGTATCCGCCTGGGTCACATGCTGACCTTTTTTGTTTACGCCGTGTCGATGGTGCCGGTGGTACTGACGCGTTACCGCAAAGCGTTTCTGACCATCCTGTCCGACGTCACGTGGGGGAACGGCTCCATCGTCGTCGGTGGTGGCACAGCGTGGGTGATCATCGTGCTGGGCGGCACCGCGGGCGCGATCGTCGGCATCGAGGGCTACCAGGCGTTACACCTGCTGGGCATGGAACCCGCCGCGGGGCTGCTGTCTTCGACGGTCTCCACCCGAGAGCTCGCGCCGATCATGGCCGCACTGGCGTTCGCTGCGCAGGCGGGCTGCCGGTTCACCGCGCAACTGGGATCGATGCGCATCTCCGAAGAGGTCGATGCGATGGAATCACTTGCCATCCGGCCGATTCCCTACTTGGTTACCACGCGGCTGTTGGCCTCGGCGATTGCGATCATCCCGCTCTACATCCTGTGCCTGGTGATCAATTACACCGCGGTGCAAACCGTCGTCACGGTCGCGGGCGGCCTTTCGGCTGGTTCCTTCACCCATTATTTCCGGCTGGTGCTGACCGGTTCTGACATCGCGTACTCGGTCTTTAAGGCGATTGTTTTCGTTATCATCACCACGACGATCCAGTGTTACTACGGCTACTTTGCGGCCGGCGGACCACAGGGTGTGGGCATCGCGGCGGGTCGTGCCATGCGGGCCAGCATCTCGGTGATGATCATCGCCAATCTATTTCTCACCATCGGCCTTTGGGGCATCGGATCTGTTGCCAGGCTGGGGGGTTGACGATGGTCCAACCGCTCGAATCGGCCTCGAAGGCCATCTCGCCGGGCCGGCTGCTGGTGCGCGGTGCCGCATTACTGATCGCGACCGGGTTGCTGGCCGCCGCGGCGATCGCCAAATCGCAAGGAACGTTCTCCGACAGCGTCAGGGTAATCGCAATGCTGAGCAATGTCGGTGATGGGCTTCCCAGCGGCTCCGACGTCAAGTTCCGCGGTGCGTTGGTAGGAACCGTTGATACGGTGACACCGGCGCTCGACGGTCGTGCCAACGAGATCTCCTTGAGGATCAACCCGCACTTCGCCAAAGCCATCCCCGCCACGGTGACTGCGCGCGTAGTGCCCAGCAACGTGTTCGCGGTCTCGTCGATCCAGTTGGTCGACAACGGACCGGCTGCGGGCTTGCGGCCCGGCTCGCACATCGTCCAGGACGAGAGCCTGGCCACCGTCCAGTTCCAGACCGCGCTGACCAAACTGCGCGAGGTGCTCGGAGCGGCCGGTCGGCCCGGATCCGATGACACTGTGGGAGTTCTCGCAGCGGTTGCCGAGGCGACCAGGGGACGCGGTGACGCGCTCTCCCGCGCGGGCGCCGGGGCGAACCGCATCGTCAACCAGCTCAACACCGTGATGGCCGACGACGGCACCGAATCGTCGTTGCACGTGCTGTCGTCGTCGTTGCACGGGCTGCAGTCCACCGCGCCGGATCTGCTCGAAGCGCTCCATCACGCGGTCGTGCCGATGCGCACCGTTGCCGAAAAGCGCCAATCACTGACGAACTTCTTGTCCGCAGGCCAAACCACCTTCGGAACGATGGGCGAGGCGTTCGAGAACAATACCGATCGGTTGATCGTGATTACCACGCAACTGTCTCCGGTAGTTGGTGTGATCGCCGACGGCGGTGGTGAATTCGCGCCCATGGTGACCCGCATCAACGATGTCGTCAACAAATTCTTCAGCGAAGTGTGGAGGGCTGACCGCAACTCCGCGGCGGGCAAGTTCCTTTTGGTCTTCACCCCGAACCGGATGTACACCCGGCAGGACTGTCCGCGATACGGCCAAATGGAGGGGCCCAGTTGCCAGACCGCACCCTTGACCGCAGACCCCCCCGCGCTGCCGCGAACGCTGGATCCACGCAATTACCCCGTCGCGCCACAACTGGCCGGAGGTGTCGGAGGCAACGTGGGTTCGGTGGGTAGCCCCGAGGAGCTCGCACAGTTGAGTGAAATCCTGGGCCCCGGAACCAATCCGGCGTCAGAGCTGTTGCTCGGGCCGATCGCGCGGGGCGACACCGTACAGGTTTTCTCCGACCCAGACGCTCCGACACAACCGGCACCTCCACCGGGGGCGCCCTTGCCGGCCGAAGCCACGGCGCCCAACCCCGGACCGGCCGCGGGAGCGCACCCATGAGGTCCTATCGTCGTCCGCTGATCGGTCTCTGTGGTTTCCTCGTCATCTGTTTCGCGCTGATCTGGACCGTTTTCGTGACGCTACAGCGCAAGGTCGACGCTCCGACCAAGTCGTACGCCGCCCTCTTCACCGATGTGTCGGGCCTCAAGGTCGGTGACGAGGTTCGTATGGCGGGAGTCAAAGTCGGCCGGGTCGATCACGTGGCCTTGGACGGCAGCCTGGCCCGGGTTGACTTCCGTGTCGAGTCCAATCAGGTGCTGTATGGGAACACCAAAGCATCCATCGACTACCAGAACATTATCGGCCAGCGCTATGTGGGATTGTCGCTGGGCCAGTTCAGCGACCCGCGTGTGCTTTCTGCTGGTGCCGTCATTCCGGCCATGCGTACGGAGCCATCCTTCGACATCTCGAAGCTACTCAACGGTTTCGAGCCGTTGTTCGCGCTGCTGAATCCCAAGCAGGTGGACAATCTCACCACTGCGATCGTGCGTGCGATGCAGGGTGATTCCGGCGCTGTCACCACGTTGATCTCCGAAACCACCACGCTTGCCAATGCCTATTCGGGTACCGATCAGATACTCGATGGGGTACTGAAGAACCTGAATTCGGTGTTGGGTTCGTTGGCGCAACGGCGCACTGACCTGGAGAGCACCATCACCTCGGCCAAGTCGATGTTCAACGAGTTCGGCGTGCGCCGTGAGGAATTCGTCAATTCGCTGGACCAGGCCTCGATAGTGGGGAGTCGGCTCGCCAATGTCATCGGCGACGTACAGCCCGATCTGCAGGAGTGGCTCGATCGCGACCCGGGATTTGCCAAGCACTTCATGCAGGATAAACAAGGATTCGCCTATATGGGTTTCAACGTCCCGCTGCTGCTCAAGGGCTTGGCTAGGTTCAGTCAGAGTGGGACCTATCTCGATGTGTATGCGTGCGACCTGACGATCAGCGAGTTTCCCCGAATCGACAGTCTGATAGCCAAAATCGTCGGGGTGGCCACACCCGGCGGAGTCGCTCAACACAGTGCGAAGTGTCGGTGAGTGTGCGATGTACAAGATCGCGCGACTATTGATCAGGCCGACGGGCGAGCAGCGCAAGCTGCGCCTGGGGGTGATCACGGTGCTGGTAATCGCGGTAGTTCTGGGTGCCGCAATCGGCCTGGGCCAGCTCGGGCTCGGGCAGCGCAGTTATGTCGCCGACTTCGCCCAGGCGGCCGGTCTCAGCACGGGTGATCAGGTGACCGTGGCAGGCGTCCGGGTCGGCACCGTCAAGGGGCTTCGACTCGACGGTGACCACGTGGCGGTCACCATGGAGATCGATAAGGGGCTGCACCTGGGAAAGAGCACCCGAGCGGCCATCAAGCTCACCACCCTGCTCGGGGCGCGCTACGTCGATATGCAGCCGGGGGCTGCGGGTGATCTCGTGGCGGGACGAATCCCGCTGTCCAACACCGAGGTTCCCTACGATCTGCAGAAGGCCCTGCAGGACGCCACCACAACTTTCGAAGCGGTCGACGCAGAAAAGATCGCCCAGTCGATGACGACGTTGTCCGAGCAGCTGCAGGGTGCACCCCGAATTTTGCCTCAGGCGCTGGAGAACATCCAGCACCTGTCATCGGTGATCGCGTCGCGTCGCGACGAAATCGGGGAACTGCTCCGCAGCACCCAGCAGGTCTCCGACCTGCTCGGCAACCAGCAGCACAGCCTGGGTCTGCTGCTGGCCCAGGGCCACGACGTGCTGGGAGATCTGGCTGCGCGCAAGGAACTTATCGTTCGGCTGATCGGTGCTACCACCAAGCTCGTGCATCAGCTGCAGCCCGTTCTCGTCGGAAACCGGCACCAGATCGACGAACTGCTGGCCAACCTGAACGGAATGCTGTCGTCGGTCGGCAAGAACGACGCCCTGCTGCGGAACACGTTGCAGCTCATGCCGGTTCCACTGCGGAATTTCACCAATGCCACCGGCAACGGCAACGAGTTCGACTTCACCTCGACTGGGGGCACGCTCATCGACTCCTGGATGTGCGCCATCAGTGGGCGGGCCAAGCAGTACAAGCTGCCGAACTATTTCCAGGACTGTCAATGACGCGGCTACCGATCATCAAACTGGTCGTCATCATCGCGATGGTGCTCGGCGCCTGCGGCTGCGCGAGTGGCGCTTTCGTCGCGTTGGATCGCGGGATGACCATCGTGGCGCAGTTCGACAGTGCCAGCGGGCTCTACGAAGGCAACGCCGTGTCCATTCTGGGCATGCCGGTCGGCAAGGTCGAAAAGATCCTGGCCAAAGGGCAATACGTCGAAGTCACGATGCACGTCGACGGCGGGGTCAAGATCCCGGCCAACGCACAGGCGGTGACTGTGTCGACGTCCATCCTCACCGACCGCCATGTAGAGTTCACCCCGGTCTACAAGGGCGGGCCGACCTTGGCGGACCATGACATCCTCAGTCTGGCTCGCACGCGCACACCGGTCGAGTTCGACCGGGTGCTGGCGATGGTCGACAAGCTGGCCGTCAAACTGCAGGGCGACGGCCGAGGGTCGGGGCCCGTCGCCGATCTGCTCGATGTCAGTGCGGCGATGACGGGCGGAAACGGCCCCAAGATCCGTTCGGCGCTGGGCGAGTTGTCCCAAGCGTTGAAGGTGAGCCAGGAGCGCGGGGCGCCGACCCGGGATGCGATCACAACTATCGTCACGAGCCTCGACAGGTTGACGAAGGCCGCCGCAGACAATGACCAGACGATCCGCGAAGTCGGGTCGGCGGTACATCAACTCAGCGACGTACTCGCGGACGAGCGACTCGGCAGTGGATCCACCGGCGCCCAGATCAACCAGATCCTTTCGGGCACAGCGGATCTGCTGGACGCTAATCGAGATACCTTGAAGTCGACCGCAGCCAATACCGAGACGGTTACCCGGGCAATCGCCGACTACCGGCGGGAGATGGCCGAGGTACTCGATCTGATCCCTCTGCTGTTGGACAACGTCTACAACATGATCGACACCAACAAGCACGCCATCAGGGCGCACCCGGTGCTGGACAAGGTCGAGCTCAACGGCCAGGCCACCAAAGAGTTGTGCAATCTGATGGGGATGCGGCAACTCGGATGTGCCACCGGCACCATCCAGGATTTTGGACCCGACTTCGGTGCGACCAGCATGCTCGAGGGACTGGCGGGATTGAGCTCGCGATGAGGCAGCAGATCCACAGAACAAGAAAAATTCTCCTGACGGCCGTGGCCTGCATTGGCATTCTCGGACTGAGTTCCTGCTCGATGGGGCTCGGCCAAATCCCGTTGCCCGCGCCGTCGGCGGGAACGCGGACGTATCCGATCACCGCCACGTTCGCCGACGCACTCAACCTTCCCGCCAAGGCCAAAGTGCGTCTGTCCGGTGCCGATGTCGGCGAGGTGGAATCCATGGCGGCGCATAACTATCAGGCCGCCGTGACCCTGCGGATCGCCTCCGACGTCCAGATCCCGGTCGGCACCAAAGCCGAACTCCGTTCAGCTACTCCGCTAGGTGACGTTTTTGTGTCTCTCACCCCGCCGGCCACAGCCACCGTGGGTGGGCCGGTGCTGCACCCGGGCGATGACATCCCGCTGAACTCCACCGCATCCGCCGCCACCGTCGAAGAAGTGCTTACCACCGCGTCAGTGCTCGTCAACGGTGGCGTGATCCGCAACCTCACCAATGTGGTCAACGGGATGGGGCGTGCCGTTGGTGGTAAGGGTGAGGACCTGGGCCGGTTTCTCGACGCGTCGACCCGTCTGGTGCAGAGCTTGTCGGACCGGTCGACGGCGATCAAACGCGCATTGACCCAGAGCGGTGATCTGTCGGCGACTCTTTCGGCGCGTCAACAGTCCATCGATGAGGCGATCGCCGCGGCAGGCCCGGCGCTGGGTACGGTGGCCGACAACAGCGACCACATCGTCGACCTGGTGGTGCGACTGAACCGAATTACATTGCAGCTGGCTAAGTTCCCGTCGATACGTGGTGTGCGCACACGAAGCATGATGGCCGATCTGAACCGGTTGTCGGCCGAACTCAACGAAGCTTCGTTGGCCCCCGGCGCGTCGCTGGCCACATTCAATTCCCTGTTTGGTCCGTTCCTCAAACTGACCGACTCGACCTCGGCGCACGTGGATATCGATCTGGCCGACATGGCCATCGGATCGATGGCCGACCTACACCATCCCGGCGATCCGGGAAGCCATGGACCCGGCAGGGAAGATTTCCGCAACATGGTCGGCAGCATCACGTACGAGCTGGTGCAGCTTCGCAACAAGTTCTGGGGGCAGCCGGCCGCGCCGCCCGGAAACGTGCCCCCGCCGAATCTGATCGGCCCGAACCCTGGTGCCTTGACCCCGGCGCCCAATCCGTCGCCGGCAGCGCCGCCAACTAGCTCACCCGGGGATGGGGGTACGCCGTGAACACCCCGTGGCGGTGGTTCAAAAGCACAGTCGGATATGCGCGGGCCAAGCGACTCGGCCTTTCGGCGTGCGCGCTGGCGATGATGTTGGTCCTCGGCGTGGCCTATCTGCTGTTCGTGACACTGCGGATCGACCCGGCCAGAACTGACAAGCTGGTCCGGGTGCACCTCGCTGAAACGGGTGGTCTGTTGCCGGGCCAGGATGTCACCCTGCGCGGGGTGCCGGTCGGACGTGTTCGGTCGGTCGACCTGACCGCTCAGGGCGTGGTGGCCCTCGCGGCGATCGACCCCGAGGCGCAGATTCCCGCCGACGCCGACGTACGGGTGTCGGCGCTGTCACCGGCGGGGGAGCAGTACCTCGATTTTCGGGCCAACCGCAATGGCGGTCCATACCTCGCGAATGGCGCCGAAATATCCAGTGACAGAACGCATACACCGGTTACGCTGGCGACACTGCTGGGCGATCTGGACGGTACCCTGCGCCAGGTGGACAACGCCAAGTTGCAGGCTGTCCTCAATGAACTGAGGGTGGGCCCCCAGGGACCGCAGAAGCTTGCGGCCATCCTCGACGGTGGTGCGCTTTTGGTGTCAACGCTGGATTCGGTGCTGCCGCAAACCGTCAGCCTGCTCAACAACAGCAAGGTGGTGCTCGCGACGGTGCGCGATGTGAGTCCCGGCTTGGCGGCGACATCGACGGATCTCTCCGCGATTTTGGGCGGCGCGGAAAAGATGGACGGCGGCTACCGCAAGCTGCTAGATCGCGGGCCCGATGCGATGCACGGCATCGACAACGTCATCGGCGACAACTCACCCACGATGGTGCAGTTACTCGGGAACCTGACGACCATCTCCCAGCTGACCTATCTTCGGGTCCCGGCGTTGCAGGAATTCTTCTTCCCGCAGTACCGGAAGGGGTCGGCGCTGGAAGCCTTGGGCAGCACCTTCCATAACGGCGGGGTCTGGGGTGCAGTCAGTCTCTACCAACGGTATTCGTGTGATTTCAACCTTCCTCACTCGCCGCCGTCGGTCGCCGACAGTCCCGACCCCTACCTGTACACCTACTGCCCCAATCCCGACCCCAAGTACCTCGTTCGGGGTGCCCGCAGTGCTCCGCGCCCGCCCGGCGACGACACCGCGGGACCACCGCCTGGCGCAAATCCGTTGCAGCGGGCCGACCCGACACCGACGGGGCCCTACACCATTCCGATCCCTTACGCGGGCCCCAACCTGCCGTTGCCGCCGGCGCCGAGCGGTCCCTGACGCGAACCCGTTTCGAAAGGAATTAGCCCATGATCAAAGCCGATCAACTGCTGACCCAGGCCGCCGACAGCCGTACCGGGGCCGACGATTCTCGCGTTGACGCCGCGGACGTGACCGAACTGGCCGGGGAATTCGAGGTGGCCGAGGCGACTGAACCCAACGCGGTCAGCGATGCCGAGGACGAAGACGGCGGCACGCAGGCTGCGGATTCTATTGCGCCGGAAGGTGGGTCAAACTCCATCCGGCGCAGGCTCGGGATGTTGCGGCGGACGTCGCGACGCACGGTGGTCGCCGCCTGCGGCACCGCGCTGCTCGTGGTGGCGGTGGCCGCCGCAGCGACGATGGGCTGGCAACTGCATAAGCAGCGCGAGATCGATGAAGCCGCTCAGCAGGCCCTCGCTGTGGCGCAGCAGTACGCGATCGTATTGACCAGTGTCGACGCCGCCAACCTGGATCAGAACTTCTCGGCGGTCCTCAACGGGGCAACCGGTGAGTTCAAGGACATGTACAGCCAGTCCAGCTCCCAGCTCAAGCAGGTACTCATCGACAGTAAGGCCAGAGCCCAGGGCAAAGTGATTGCGTCAGGGATAAAATCGGCGACCACGCACAAGGTGGAAGTCATGGTGTTCCTCGACCAATCGGTTACCAACTCGCTCAACCCCCAGCCCCGGTTGGACCGCAACCGGATCATCCTCACGATGGAGAAAGTCGGCGGTCGCTGGTTGGCGAGCAAGGTGGACCTACCTTGACTGGTTGGCGCGACGGCGCGGGCGCCGCTGCGAAGTTCCGAAACCTCAGGCGGTTGATTGCTATATCACTTCGCCTCTGCACGGTAGCGTTCACGGTCGGGGCGGCGGTGACGCTCGGTCCCGCATCCCGGGCTATTGCCGACAACGTCTCGAATGGGGTCACCTACACGGTCGTGCCCGACGTCTTGGCCGGCGGCAGCCCGAACGGGCTGGGCGACTGGACGGTGAACTACGAGAAGATCGCCGGGGGAAACCCCGAGACCACCGATGCCATCAATAAGATTCTCGACGACGAAGCCAACGGACAGGTATGGACCTACGTCGCCAGCTCCAGCAAGACCTCGCCGTGGGCTTTCCACACCCAGGGCAGGTTGGCATTTCGGCCGCTGACCATCTCGGCGCTGTACCTGGGGCAGTACAACGCCGTTCAGCTACCGAACATGCCAGTGGACACCGTGGCGACGCGGGTATTCGATTCCCGCAGTGGGATTCAGATCGTGTGGGACAACCTGTTCGTCGACAAGCAGGCCGGTTTGGCGCGGTTGTCTGATCTGACCAAGAAGATCCTGCCGACCACCTACCCGAGTGCCCCGCTGGGCGGATGGGCGGAATACGGACCTGCGATGGCACCGCTGGAGCGCAATTTCCAGTTCTGGATTCCGACCAACGCGGGCATCGAATTGCATTTCCCCGACAGCCAATTTGGCCGCGGCCTGCGGGTCATCACAATTCCGTGGTCTGCGATTGGTGACTTGATCGCCCCGGAGTTCGCGGCGATCACCAGTTGAGTACGTCGTCGGGACCGCCTGGGTTACAACCCGAGTTGAGCAAGATCGTGTTGGAAACGATGGGCCGCCACGGTTCAAGGTTCCAGCTGCCTATCTTCCCGGGATTGGTGAACGACGCCAGCTGCCAGTAGCAGAAGAACTGATTCTGCATCGTCAGGGTATTGGCCTCGGGCGCGTTCTCCAGCAGTTCGGCCCATGCGTCATAATTTTGGGCGCCATTGCTGAACACCCCGGCGGCTAACCAGCCCCCGTAGGTCGGGAAGACGCGCAGCGTGGCGCGGTCACCGTGGTACACCCACTCGGTGTGATCGATATAGCGAGGTGCGTCCGGCGGCCGGATGGGTTGTGGGGCGGCGTGCGCCGGGGTCGCAGTGAGCATCGCGATCACAGCGACCGCACTGGCCATCGCGGTGATGATGCGCCGGCAAAACATGCCCACCAGCTCAATCCACCAGTTGGATCGCCTCGCGGGGGCACGCCGAGGCGCCTTCGCGTGCATCATCTTCCAGCTCGGCCGGGACGGTGATCTCATCGATCGCGCTGTACCCGTCATCATCAACGTCGAAGAGCGCAGGGGCGACGGCGAAGCACCGCCCGTGCCCTTCACACCGTTCGTGGTCCACGATCGCGCGCACGCTTGCTCCCTTCCTTCCTAGCCAACCGGCCATTGAAGAGCTTTGTGCTGCAGAAACTCCGACAAGCCGTACTGCCCGAACTCCCGGCCGATGCCGCTGTATTTGTAGCCGCCGAACGGTGCTGCGGGATTGAGGCCACCCCCTCCGCCGTTGACGACCACCATGCCGGTGCGCAGCCGACGTGCGAGCGCGGCGGCGCGCTGGACGTCGCCGGACCAGACGCCACCGGCCAGGCCATAGCGGGAATCGTTGGCGATCCGCACGGCCTCATCGTCGTCACTGAACGGGATCACCACCGCGACTGGACCAAAGAATTCCTCCTGGGCAATCCGCATACTGTTCTCGACACCGACGAACAGGGTTGGCTCGAGGAAGAATCCGCGGTCCAGGTGGGCGGGGCGGCTGCCACCGTAGGCGATCTGCGCGCCTTCGTCCACGCCGGCCGCGATCAGCGCCTCCACCCGGTTCCGCTGCACGTCGCGGATCAGCGGGCCCATCATGGTGGCCGGGTCGGCCGGGTCGCCCACGGTGATGAAGCCAAGTGTTCCCACGATGCGGGCAACCAGGTCGTCGTGCAAGGACTCATGTATCAGGATGCGGGTGAGCAGCGCGCAACCCTGGCCGGCATGGGTGATGAACCCGGCCAGCACGCTTTCCATGACCTTGTCTAGGTCGGCGTCGTCGAGGATGATGTTCGCCGATTTGCCGCCGAGTTCCAGGACCACCTTCTTCATGGTGTCGGCGCCCTGCGCATAAACCTTGCGGCCCACGGTGTCTGATCCGGTGAAGCTGACGATATCCACCCCTGGGTGTTGCGTCAGTGCCTCACCGGCTGCGACGTCACCGGTCACGATGTTGAGCGTCCCCGGTGGAAGGCCGGCGGATTCGGCCACTTCGCCCAGGATTAGCGCCTCCAACGGTGTATACGGGGAGGACTTCAGAATGGCGGTGCACCCCGCGGCCAGCGCCGGCGCCAGCTTGGCGAGGTTGAGCAGAAATGGGAAGTTGAATGCGGTGATCAGCGCCGCGACGCCGTAGGGCTCACGCACGACCATGCCCTGGCCGATGCCGTGGCCGATGATCGGGGCCACCGGCTCCTCGAAGGCGAACTGTGGCAGCACCCGGTGCGCCATGTCCGCGAAATGGTCGATGGGCGTGCCGACCTGTAAGGCTTCGGCGATCATCCGTGTCGATCCGGCCTCGGCGATGTTCAGCTCTACCAACTCGGCTCGCCTGCGCGTCAATTCGTCGGCCATGGCCGCGAGGATCTGGGCCCGCTCGGCGGGGCGCATCGTTGACCACGGGCCCTCGTCGAATGCGCGGCGCGCTGCTGTCACCGCGTTGTCGATGTCAGCCGGCGTGGCCTGCGGCACCTCGGCGATCGTCTCCTCGGTCGCGGGATTGAGCACGGCGATGCTCTCGTCCCCGGTGCCCTCGGTCCATGCGCCGTCGATGAACAGCCCGCGGATTGCCAGCGGAATGTAGGTGGTCATGTGTTCCTCCCAGTAGTCCGAAATTACGGCCGCAATGAGTAAGATGATTTAGGTAATGGGTACGGGCGGGATGCAAATGGGTTCGCCGTGGACGACGAGGAATGGACGCCAAGATGGCTGCGACGAATCGACCTAACGGGGCAACGAAATTGGTGCGAGCGCCGAAGACCGCCGAGATCATCGCCGACCAACTGCGGAGCAGCATCGTGCGCGGCGTTCTCAAGAAAGGTGATGCGCTGCCGACGGAGGTGGAACTGGTCAAGCAGTTCGGCGTTTCGCGGCCGACGTTGCGGGAGGCATTTCGCATCCTGGAAAGTGAATCGCTGATCGTGGTCCGCCGCGGCTCTCGCGGGGGTGTGTTGGTGTCCGCGCCGGAAACCAGTGTGGCTGCACGCAATTTCGGTTTGCTGCTGCAGATGTCGGGCACGACGCTGGCCGACGTGTACGAGGCCCGCAAAATCTTCGAGCCGGCCGCGGCCGAGATGCTGGCCGCGCGTGCGACGCCCGAGGATATTGCAGACCTGAAGGCAGCTGCGGGCGCGCTGGCGGTGCTGGTCAATGAAGGTACCGACCGGGCTGACTTCGGGGAGTGGTCGGCGGCCACGTTCCGGTTCCACGACCTGATCCTGGAGCGGGCCGGAAACAATACGGTGACCCTGATCGGTGCGGTGTTGCGCGAGGTGGTCATGCGGCACATGGAGCGTGTGATGGCTACGGCGAGCAATCATGCCGAAATTGAGAAGCAGTTCAAGGCGACCATTCGCGCGTTCACCAAGTTCGCCGGGCTCATTGAGGATGGTGACGGCCCCGGGGCCCGAGAGTTCTGGGCCGCGCACATGCGCCGGGCCGGTCGCAACATGCTGTGGGGTGGCCTGGCCACCGAGACAGTCATCGACCTCTACGTCTGACATCAGCCCAGGGCACCTTCATCGCGCAAGGCGCCGATCTTGTCCCAGTCCAGCCCGCTCTCCAACAGAACCTCCTCGGTGTGCTGACCGAGTTCGGGCGCGGGCCCGGCGGGTACGCTGGGTATTCCGTCGAACTGATAGGGCGGGGCCACCAGCCGAAACGGTCGGTCGTCGGTACCGGCGACGGTCGGCAGGTACCCGTTCTCGGCGACTTGAGCACTGTCGCGCACCTCATCGAATGTGACTGCGGCCGACCAGACTCCGGAGAAACCGGCGAGTTCTTGTCGCCATTCCTGCACCGTCCGGGAACCGAAGGTCTGGTCCAGTTCGGCGATGCAGGCGGCGCGATTGACGAAGCGGGACCCGGCATCGCAGAAGCGCTCGTCTTTGGCAAGCTCCGGTCGGTCGATGAGTTCACATAACTCGGTCCAGAACCGATCAGACTGCAAGCAGACCAAATTCAGCCAACGGTCGTCGGCGGTGCGGTAGCTGTTGACGATCGGGTTAGGCGCTTCTAGGCGATCGGTGCGCGGCAATTCGCTGACCCCGACGGCGCTGGCAGCCAAATCAGGGCTCATGGTCCACATGCCGGTGTTCAACAGTGAGACATCGACCACTCCACCCTCGCCGGTACGTTCCCGGCGGAACAACGCCATGGCGACCGCACCGGCGATCGCGCTGGAGCCCTGCAAATCGAAGAACGCGGCGGGCTGTGCGGCTGGGGCGGCGGCACCGGGCGCGGTGAGCTTGTGCTGGATACCCGCCGCCGACCAGGCCGCAGCGGCGTCGAACCCGCCGGCATCAGCCATTGGACCTTTGGTGCCCCAGCCGGAGCCACGCACATAGATCAGACGTTCGTGGCCGGCGCGCAGATCCTCAGGGTCGATGCCGAGTTTGGCGCGCACCTTGGGTAGATAACTGGTCAGGAACACGTCTGTGGTGCTGACCAGATGGCGCAGCGTCGCGATGCCGGCGGGGCACGACAGATCCAAGGTGATGCTGCGTTTGCCCCGGTTCGGCACTTGCAGAAAGGGATTCGGCAGCGACGTGTCGGCGTTGATCGAATTGAGCAGGCCACGCTGGGGGTCGCCGGAGGGCGGCTCAACCTTGATCACGTCGGCGCCCAGATCCGCCAAGATGGCACCGGCGCCGGGGACGAACGTCCACGCCGCTACCTCGATGACACGTACGCCTTCGAACGGTCGGGTCACTGCTTTTCTCCTGATCTGCTGAGCTTTGTCAGTGCACTGCATGCAGCGCGTCGAGCATGCGAGCGAAATGCTCTGGGTGCCAGATGTCCTGGTCCTCGCCCCAGCCGATCTCGCCGTCGAAGTCCCACCGCATCAATGCGGTGCTGCCACCGCCGCGTTCGCAGATGTGGCTCACCGTGAAGCCCTCGGTGTCCATCGTTCGGCCGGTCACGTCGGTCAGGTGCACGTCCATGTGTGAGCTCCACCCGGTGACGGGATCGCGGTAGTTCTTCATGCGGCTGGCGGATTTGTCTAGAAGTTCGAAACGCCCGTCACGCAGCATCCATCCGTGGTTCAGTGGTGAAAAGCCGGCAGCATCGCCATCGGCCACCCGGACGAATGCCAGGAACCCGGTCTGCGCACCGGAATGGCCGAAGATGTATTGGATTCGGCCCCTGCCTCGTTCTCGCTCGATTTCACGCCAGCGCGGGCCGCCCGGATGCCGGACCCGTTCGGAGTTGTCGATGGTTTGGGCGGCGGACTTATCGCGCGGCAGTCGTGGGCCGCCCCGTGGCGCCCAAGACCGGTCCCGTATGGAATAGCAGTCGATGTCGATCTGCTCGCCCAGCAGGATCAGTTCGCCGGTGACATGGCCGAGTTGGTCGAAATGGGTGTGCTCCATGAACGGTGGCTCGCCGGGTGTGTAGCGGCGCGGATCATGGACACCCTGGAAGGTGAAACGCACTGCGAAATCCGCTCCGTCATCAGAGAATTCGATGCGGTAATCGCGCAGGGGACGCAGCATCTGCACGCTGAATCCGCCACCCGGGACGGTAATGTCGCGCAGGTCGGGGGTGAGACCGGCGACCGGCACGTCGGTGGCCGTGCGGAAGTACCGCAGATCACCGGGCCGCGCGCCGCTGGGATCCCAGACGTACACCCGCCAGGTCACGGTGCCGCGGTTCGTGTTGAATGTGGCGTGCAACCAGCCCCCAAGCCTGCGTTCAGGCACATTGAACGACCACCACGTCGTCTCGGCCCAGAACGGGTTGTCATCGGGTGGGGTATGGAAGTTGTCGTCGGCCGCGACGAAAGGAGTATTGGCGGTGACGGATTCAACCTTTCCGTCCACCGTGCCCGGTGAGAGTGCACGCGGCATGTCGCAATCCTAACCTAAAAGGATACTCATTTAGTAGTTAGTTGTGGGTTCGGCAGGTTCGGCGGGGAGGAAGGGCAATGCTCGGAGTAGAGCCCATACGGGTCGTAGACGACGGTGTCGGCATACGGCCAAGGGCAGGCCGGTGAGGTCGCGGTACCTGAAAGCCGGACAAGCGCGAAGGCTCCGGTGTATAGGGCGGTGGCCAGCGTGATCACCAGGAATGACGCTGTGAATTCGCGTAACAGCGGTCGGTGCTTCAGGCGGCCGATGCGGTTGGCAATGGTGCTGCCCTCGTCGTCGGTATAGACCGACAGTGCCGCCACCCCGAACATGACGAAGCACAGCGCGGGTTCCCAGAACAGATTGGACTGCCACGTTGACCCCGGACGTAAGGCGGCCACGCCGATCTGCGAGTACGTGATGATCTCTAATCGTGTCGCGGCCCACGCCTGGCCGACGTCGAAAACCGCAGCACCCGCGCCAACGATGAGGAACAAAGTAGTCATCGGCCGGCGTCGGATCAGCGAGCCCGGTCGGGCCCGGCGGGCGAGGCGGCTGTGGACGAGCGATCCCGGGACCACCGACATCACGAAGAACATCGCATAGCCGGGCAGTGATGCCAACGGCTGGACTGTCGGCACGATGTCATACAGCGGCCAACTTTCCGGCACGTGCAAGAGGCGGGGGTCATAAGCGGTGAACGCCGCCCAGCTAATCAGCGGATCACACAGCGGTGAGATCAGCGTTGCAACGATCAACATGATCAGGACCGGATGGAATCGGCGTTGCCGGTACGACAGTCCGGCATACCAACCGTAGATCGCCAAAGCCTGTACAAAAACGACGATTTGGGCCACCAGTGGCCAGTGGTGAAATCCCAGGAACGGTGGATTGGCGTAGATCGCGCCACCGACTTTATAGCCGCCACGCGGCGGCGTCGCCGCGATCCGATCGCCCGGCCCAGCGGTCAACTGCGACAGGAGCAGGAGCATGAGGATTATCAGCGCGGTAGCCGTCAGCGCGAACGCTGACCTATGCCGACTGGTGCTTCTGTGAGCATTCTCCACGGTCACAGTCCCCATCAACCAGTTACCGAAATGCGTGGCGCGGCAGTGGGGAAGAGCTGTCCGCCCGACTCAGTGAGCGCCCTGCGCGCCATGATGTGTGGGTGGCGGGCGGCCTCGGCGAAGGTGAGTACGGGCGCGACGCATGCGTCGGTGGCGGAGAACAGCGCCGTCCACTGGTCCTGCGTGCGTTGTCCGAACCGGTCGGCGATCAGCGCCCGTAGCAGGGGCCAGCGACGACGGTCGTCCTGCGGCGGCGCTTCGTCGATCTGCAAGCCACGCAGCAGCTCGGCGAAGAACTGCGGTTCGATCGCCCCGACCGCCATCCACTTGTCGTCGGCGGTGCGGTACACGTCGTAGTACGGGGCACCGGTGTCCAGCAAGTTGGTGCCTCGTTCATCGGACCACTGGCCTTCGTTGCGCAGACCGAGGATGAATGCGGCTAGCGACAATGTGCCATCGACGATCGATGCGTCGATTACCGCGCCGGTGCCGGTGCGGTTGCGCTGGTGAAGTGCGGCCAGCATGCCGGTCAGCAGGAACATGGTGCCGGCACCGAAGTCGCCGACCAGGTTCAGCGGAGGTTGCGGTGGTCCGTCGGCGCGGCCGATCGCTTGCAGTACCCCGGTGATGGCGATGTAGTTGATGTCATGCCCGGCCGCGCCCGATAGCGGTCCGTCCTGTCCCCACCCGGTGATCCGGCCGTAGATCAGGCCGGGATTGCGTCGCAGGCACGCCTCGGGGCCGATCCCGAGGCGCTCGGCGACGCCGGGGCGGTATGGCTCGATGAGTAGGTCGGCCTTCTCGAGCAGACCGAGCACTGTGCTCCGTCCAGGCTCCGTCTTCAAGTCGGCAGTCACGATCCGGCGAGCGCGACCCACCACCGAGTCCCCGCGCCGGCTGCCCTCACCCGGACGGCCCACCAGAGTTACCTCGGCGCCCAGTTCGGCCAGCAACATGCCGGCGTACCGGCTGGGCCCGATCCCGGAAAGTTCCACGGCAACAACACCGTCCAGCGGGAGTGCCATCGACTACTGCGCCCCCCGGCTGACATCGAAAAGTGATTCTTGGGTCAGGCTGGCCAACAGGGTGCCGTGCGTGTCATAGATCTGTCCGTGGTAGACACCGCGCCCGCCCGAGGTGGCCAGCGGGTTGAGGTCCACCAGCAGCCAGTCGTTGGGATCTCCCTGGCGATGTAGCCATACCGCGTGATCGATGCTGGGCAGCAATCCAACCCGTTCGATCTCCGGCGCCCGGGATAGTCCCGTGCACAGATCCGACAGGAACACCACGCCGCAGGCCTTGATGTTTGGATCGTCACTGAGGGGTTCGCGGATGCGCAGCCACAGCCGGGCCGGCCAGCGGTACCAGGGGTCGGGGTCCTCGGGAACTCGGGCTTCCAGATCGAAGGTACGCGACGCGTTGAGTTGGTAAGTGACCAGTTCGGTCGGAGATTGCACGTCAGGGATCTGGGCGGCCTGGAATTCGGCGGCGTCGTCTTTCGGGCGGGAAAACGAGCACCCCATCGAGAAGATCAGCTGCTCGCCTTGATGCGCGGTGACACGGCGGCCGGAGTATCGGCCGCCTTCACGGTCACGGACCACCCGCAACTCCAGTGGGGCGCTGGCGTCGCCGGCGGCCAGGAAGTATCCGTGCATGGAGTGGGCGATCCGCTCCTGGGGCACAGTGAGGCTCGCCGCGCGCAGGGCCTGGGCAGCGACCTGACCGCCATAGATGGTGCGCCGGTCGGGCCCGCTGACCGGGTAGGCCAGGAAGCGGTCGCGCGGAAGGTTTTTGAGCGTCAGCACCTCGGCCACCGTGGTGGGGTTGGCCTGATCGCCGTCGAACACGTCGCGCGACACGAGGCTCACAGCAGTTCCACGATCGTGGCGTTCGCCATGCCGCCGCCCTCGCACATCGTCTGCAGGCCGAAGCGGATGCCGTCGCGGCGCATGCGGTGCACCATCGTGGTCATCAGGCGAGCGCCCGAGGCCCCCAGCGGGTGGCCCAGCGCGATCGCCCCGCCGCTGGGATTTGTCACCAGCTCGCTGGCCCCGGTGTCCTTCAACCAGGCCAGGACCACCGACGCGAACGCCTCGTTGACCTCGAAGGTGCCGATGTCAGACATCGACAATCCAGCTCGTGCAAGGGCTTTGGCGGTCGCGGGAATCGGAGCGGTCAACATCGTCACTGGGTCGGAGCCGGCCAGCACCGCGGTGTGGATCCGGGCCCACGGTCGCAGCCCCAGCTCGTGTGCCCGGGCTGAGGTGGTGATCAGCAGGGCGGCGGCGCCGTCGGAGATCTGTGACGAATTACCGGCGTGGATCAGCCCGTCCTCGATGAACAACGGCTTGAGCTGTCCGAGGGTCTCGATGCTGGTGCCACGGCGCAACCCCTCGTCGGTATCGAATTCTCCGGTCTCCGTGGAAAGTACGATGATTTGCGCGTCGAATGCACCGGAGTCGATAGCCGCGGCGGTCCGCTGATGCGACGCTGCGGCGTAGGCATCGAGATCGACCCGCGTCAATCCCCACTTTCGTGCCACCGCCTCGGCGCACAGTCCCTGATTGAACGAGAAATCGTCAAACCGCTGCATAACCCTCGGGCCGTATGGGAATCCACTTTGCCGCGTTACGCCAAGCGGCAGTCGGCTCATGGATTCCACCCCACCCGCTACTATTACGTCGCAGGCGCCGGCGGCGACCGCTTGGGCGGCGAAATCCACTGCCTGCTGGCTCGATCCGCAGGCCCGGTTGACCGTGGTGCCCGGAATGGTCACCGGCCATCCAGCGGCCAACACGGCGAACCGCGCGATGTTGCTTGACTGATCACCGATTTGGGA